>JAHENC010000020.1 GCA_024643365.1 Crocinitomicaceae bacterium
GATAAACATAATACATATCAATGAAACGAGAATTTTTAGAAAATATTTCACTAAAAACTATAGATGTGACCGCCGTAGTTATCCTTCGTTTTTGATTCTCATAATATACGATGCTTCACAAGTGGACGGGTCCGCCGTAGCTCGCCTTCGTTTTTGATACTCAAAAACTTCGGCGAACTAACTCGCTGAAAGTGAAAAGATTTAAGTTTTGGAAATGGATTAAATAAAAAAGCTCGCCTTCGTTTTTGATTCTCAAAAACTTCGGCGAGCGAAGGTGGAGCCGGAGGGGTTGAATTAAATTATTTTAAACCCTGTTTATCATATACTTAAATAACATCAAGATAACTTGTTGACTCAATGTTGATTCAAATACTTTTTATATTTTTTTGTATTAAAACCTCCATCAACTTCTCAAGTACATTATCCTTGTAAGTGATCTCTAAGAAATTGATGTTGTTCTTAGTCAAATAGTCTTTTTTAATCTGATCGCGACGTTGATTTTCGGCAAGTGCTTCAGCGCCTCCGAAGCTTTGAACTACTTCATAATGTTGTCTGCCGTGGAATTCGATTACGGTGTTTTGTTCTGGGAGGTAGAAGTCACATTTTAAGCGTCTTCTGTCTTTGAGGTCGGGGAAGGTGTACTGTTGGATAAACGCAACTTGATGGAACTCCAAGAAACGTTTAATTTGTTCTTCACCCTTAGAACTGTTACAGTTTGGGCAGCCATTTCCACGTTGATGGTTATTTGGCGTTTGATAAAATTCTCCATGTTTAGGACAAATCAACTTAACCATTTTTTTACCACCTTGGTAATCAACTTGACTGTAATCATATTTCTCTCCGTGGACTAATATGCTGTCCTGAATAAATTCTTCAACACCTTTAAGTTGAAGTTTATGTTGATCTATTATAGCGCATTTAGGACAAGTACTCCCTGTTAGATGATTTTGAGGTTGTTGATCAAAAGCATCGTGAGATGGGCAAATGATAGTCACTTTCGTAAATTGATTTACATAATTGACTCTACTGTAATCGAATTTATATCCATGTATTTTTCGTGACCTTTCCAAAAAAACTTCAATACCTAATTGTCGCTTTTGACTTTGTTTGGTCGCTTTTGCTTTTCCGCAGATAGTACAACCTTGTTTCCCATTTACATGCGAATCGGCATTTTGTTCAAACCAGCCGTGTTCAGGACAATTAATTTTGACTTTTGCAGACATTTTCGTGTAGGAAGATCGATCATATTGATATTTATTCATATGAATTTCATTAGCCTTCAACAGAAACAAATCAAAGCTGACCCTTCTTAGTTTGGCAGCATTTCCTCTCCCACAAATCGGACATCCATGTCCTCTTTTAAGTTGATCGAGAGCACTAAAAAACGAACCGTGAATGCGACATATGAGTTCTACTTTTGTTCTACTTGATTTATAAGTTAGATTAGAATAGTCGTATAGTTCACCATGGACACTTTTAATAATGTTCAATACTTCTATTTGATTAAGTTTTTTAGCCATTTAATCCTTATTTTCCTAAAAAAATCTACCCTTCCTTGTCACCCTTTATCTTTGTATTTTTTACCAAGACGAGACGGTAACGGGAATTGTAAATTATTCCAATGCCTTTTATGAAAATTGTGAACTTGGGATACACGATGGATGTAATCAATATCAACGAGCATGTAATCGATGATAGATCATAATAAGATGTCAGAGTCACTGTGTATTTTAAAGCTAAAAGATTAAACTTTTTTCTGTTAAATGTTCCGAGTCATCCAATTCACATAGACTAATCTCTATTGGATACGTGTAATTACATAATTCAAGTATTTCTTCTAGGACTCTCTCACCATTCTCAATACAAGCGTAAATTTCCTCTGTTACAACTTCTTTAATTTTCGATTTAATCTTCTCATCAAAATCATTCATTAATGGATGGAAATCATGTCCTATAAAATTGTCATCATTATCAATTGTTCTATGCCATTTGATTAATGAATGATCACCTATTATTTCAAAATCATTAAAATCTAGTTCGTCATCTTTTAATAATTTCTTCAAGATATTTTTATCATTAACTGGGAAATGTACAGAATATTCTAAATACCAATAATTGTTCAATATATTCTCTTCAAGTTCTAATTGTTTTTCTTCATTTATTTCTTCAACAATTTTAGAAATTTGAATTCCATGATTTTTTAGTTGCGATAATGAACCAGATGAGAATAAGAATTCAAATTCTTGTACCTTTTCATCAAAATATTCTCTTATATAAGATTGTATTTCATGTTCAATTTTTCTTTTATCCTCGGGATTTAAAATGTCACAAACTAAAATATCATTATATCCATCTAGATATAAAATTGAAATATTTTTTTGATTAAGTTCTCGTTTTTTACTATCCAAACTTCTCAACTTACTATCTAATATTTCTCTATATCTCCTGAAATTATTATTTCCAAAATTATTTGAAAGTTTTAGTAAAGTTTCGTTTTTTTCAGATTCTAAGTCAAGTCTAATATTCCTAAAGTAGAATTCAGATATTACTTGAAAGGTTTCGTTTAATTTATCATGCCAATACAAATCAAAATCTAGTTCTCTATGTTGGTTTTGATCTGAACGAGGGTAATCTAAATTTTTCAACTGTAAGTCAATAAATTCCCGACTAAAATCTTGAAAAAGAATCTTGAAGTTTTCAATTTTTGCTGATGTAAAAATTATGGATGGGTTCATAAGTCAAGTTGTTAATTATTTCAATAATATCCTCTTTAAATTAAAAGTCCCATATTTTGGTATATGCTTCTTTTGCTAAATCTAATGATCTAGCTTTAATTTTGTCAAAATCCCAATTAATTGAATCAGTTTTATATTTATTGATAAAGTCATCTATATACCGGAGGTTTCCAAAATACTTTTTATCCGATTCGATTTTTTCAATTTTTTGAAAAGGTTTAAGATCACCAAGTGCTGAATTTGTATGACGACTTATGACGATCAAATTTCCAATTTGATTAAAAAATTCCTGTTCTTCTTCTGTATATTGCTTTTTAGCACTTTGGGCATAAAAATGCTCTATATTGTAATTTCTCTTAGTTACATCAATTTCAGGCCTATATATTGGCACATATTGAGCCCCCTTAGCGCCGAAATTATTTATTCGGTCAAAAACATAATTTATTAACGAATAGTTTTTTGCATTGTAAATAACGGTGTCAATAAAATTAGATTCAAATTCTGCCCTAATTGCTTTTTTGGTTTTTAAAATTTTGAGAAAAGCTTCAATTTCAACGGAAAAACTTCTTGTCGAGTTATAAATTTCTGCGGCTTTTTCAGCATATAATTTTTCAACTTCATTTCCTACTCGACCTGATATTACATTGTTTATAAAATGATAATTTTCAATTGCCTTTAAAGCTTTAAAAAGCAATTCCGCCTTTGATTTTTGATCTTTTCGGTATAAATGAAAAATAGAGTAAATTAATGGCATGGGTTGAGAAACACGAAATAACTTTAACGCTTGAAAGGTTCTACCGATTCTACTGTAATAATCTTCATTTTTAGCAAGTTCATTTAAATTGAATTCTTCTAACCAATCTTTTTTATTTTCAAAAGACAAAGAATTGGACGATTTAAAAAAACGTGAAAAATTGTATAAATCTTCTATAAATATAGAAATCCCTTCTTCTGTTGTTGTTTCATCTCCATCTAATTCCTTAACATAAAGTTTTAAACTATTATACAATTTAGATTGCTGAATATAGCCCTTCCTAGAAACCCAAAAATACTTTAACATTCTTGGCAGTTGGCCATTGGCGTTTTCAACAATTTCCGGCCATTTTTCCTCAATTGTCTGGTCTTGATATGATAGAATATAATTTTTAAGTAAATCTCCTATATTCAAGTCCAATCCTCTTGCATTTGTCCTTTCAAAAACCGAAAAAACATCTTGTGTGTTTTCAACTTTAATCACAACAACGTATGAATCCCAGACAGCATTTATAAATTCTGAAAGCTCATCAACATTAAAATCTTTAATTGTTGATTTTATGAAAGAATAAATTGGTCGTATTCTATTGATTTGACGTTTGACAGTTTTTTGTAATATTTTATCTGGAAATTCACCATTCCAATCAGGGTCAGCCATATATTCATATAGCTCTTTTATATTCGGTGAAACCTCGAACTTTATTGCATTTTTTTTACGTACCTTGGAATATGTACTTATGAATTTTTGAACTTCTTCTTGAACTTGAGGTTCATTTAAATATCGGGCATGTTCTCTCAATGCAATGAATAAAATGGAGAGACTTGTAAGTCTTTGTTGACCATCTACAATCTCAAAATTCTGAGAGTTTGAAACGTCAAAAATAAAGTTACCGAGAAATAAATTACCATTGATAGTTCCTTTAATTTGCATTAAATCTTCCATCAAATCCTGCAACTCACTTTTTCCCCAATCGTAAGATCTTTGATACTTAGGGACAGAATATTTAATGCGGTCGCTCCCTAGTATTTCATCAATCGTTTTTTTTTCTGGTACAATCATTTTTTGGAATTTATATGCTTACAATCTGTTACGTTCAATGTAAATATCTTGAATTTTTTGATATATGCCCATTTTCTTTTCCAAAACTTTAACAATTTCAGCCAAAATTTTTACATTGTTTGAACGTTGATTTAACACATTATAAACAGTTCCTCTATTGCATTTTAACGTTTTTGCTATGTTAGTAACGTCTCCATAGCTTAAAAACAGCTTAATTTGATCTAGTATTTCTTGTGAAAGTTGATTTTTCTGGTTCATTTTAATAAAGTGTTGGTTTTAAAAAAGACAATTGAACTCCTATTTTTTTGATTTTCATTTCTTCATATACTTTTGGATGTAATTTCAGATCATGCAATACATCTTTAGCATTTGGAATCCAATATCCGAAAATAGTTATTGGATCGTTTTCTTTTTTGGTGTCTGAATTATCAATCTCAATAACTCCAGTTTTTAAATTGAAAAATACTTCATTTAATACTTCCGAAGGATTTCGTGAGGATGTATGAATTAGTTCAGCTATTACAGGCTTGGATAATTCTTGTGCCAACTTGGAAATATTGTATCTGTTTCCTTCAATAGAGTTATTTTCATCTTTCGTAATATACTTGGTAACATATTTACTTGCATTTTTAACCGATAGGACATTTGGCAACACCTGTTTAAATTCATAGTTATTCTTTTGGTACCATTTCCTAACAATCTCAGACCAAGCTTTATTAATGATTTCTTTTGGGATATAGTTTGGCGTTACAATATGAAAGTGTATCGCGCCTCTCTTTTGCTTCTCTGCAACCCACAAATACATGAAATTACTAGTGTGTCTATTCATGCGCTTTAAAAAATGATCCAAATGAATTTTTGAAAATCGATCATCTGGATAATGCATTGGATAACTTAAGGTAATCATGGAGCATTTTTTTGATCGACTCATACCGCTTTTAACGTAATGATCAAACATTCTGCAAACCCGTTTTATTTTTGATTTAGCTGAATCAGTTAAACTTGTTCTCTCCAATCTTTCTTTTCTAATTGGCGGAGTTGGCTTGGGCTTACCTTCATAATCAGGGAATTTAAACGTCACTAGAGCTTCACCATTAATGTACTGTTTGTAATTGATATCCGCGGTGAGATTTGGGACATTAGATAAACCTACTTTATTATCCGTGTACACCCACTCCTCCTTAGAATTTTTTGAATGAAATTTTTTATTCATGAGTCGTTTTTTATTTGATTTTTTTATTGTTGAGTTTATAGAGAGCTTCTCCCAAGCCAAAAGATTAATTCTGACAAGGGAGATTCAATCGATCTTCCGTATGTGGTGATCGCCCTCTCTGAGTTGCTCTCCAGCAGAGCTCAGTTTCTAACTATTTGTAAGTAGTTTATTCAATTCGGATGAACTGAAATATAATTTATGACCGATTTTACGGCCTTTAATTTTACCTTGTTTTCGGTAAGTCCAAAGCGTAGTTTGACCGATACCAAGAAAGTCAGTAGCTTCCTTGGTGTTTAACCATTCTTTTTCTTGATCTGGTGGACTCTCTTTATTTGCTAAGAGTTGATCAATTTTCTCAATCAGATGATCTAGTTGGGATTTTGTGATAATATATGCCTGTTCCATTTTGATTATTTTGGAACAAACTAAAGGAGATTAAAATATTAAGGGGTACACAGGGTATACACAACTTTTATTTTTCGAACATATTTCTTTTGTTTTTTAATCTTTCCATCCAATTTTCCATGAATGCGACGCACTTGTTATAATCATTTAAATCCATGTCATCTGAATTGGATAATCGTGTTCGGATATTATCAGATGAGATTCCAAATAAAATACTAAGACCGTCACCAAGTTCAGTTTTCCGGTCATTAATGCAGTTAATTTCTCGAAGATGATCAAATAAAAACGCAATATGTTGTGCAGTTAGATCACTAAATTGCTTTCGTGGTGTGGTAACTACAATCTGTTTACCTTGCAGTCTTGAAATGACTTCTAAGAATATTTTCTCGACACTATCCTTTATCTGTTGGTCAATTCCATTATTTGCGTTTAGGAATTTTGATAGTTCAAATTGCTTTTTACTCAATTCACTTTCCTGATATAGTCGTTCTGACGAACTTGAAAGTTGTTCTTTTTTACCTATTTCAATGTCATTTAAAATTTGATCAATAATTTGATTTAAAATCACTTCGTTGATTTGAGTATTGTGAAATGTTAATTGAAGGCTTGAGGCTATTCCATTTATCGATAAGTCAACTAGTTTTTCCATGTTTAAAGTTTTTGATTTAATAGTTTTGCGAACTCAGACATGGATTCATTTAAAACCTTAGCATAGATCTGAGTTGTGGCAATATCTTTATGCCCTAGCATTTTAGAAACCACCTCTATGGATACGTTATTTGCTAGAGTAACAGTCGTAGCAAATGTGTGTCGAGCCATGTGAAAAGTGAGGATTTTATCGATCTTGCTGAAATCTGCAATGATCTTCAGATAAGCATTGACTTTTTGATTACTTCTCAGAGGCAATAATTTACCTGTAATCTCTGCTTCTTCTTTATAAAGTTCAACAATCTCTTCCGCTCTGTTCAATAAGGGAATCCGATGGAAATCTCCAGTCTTTTGAATTTCCTGTATCTCAATCCATTTATTGCCATTTGCATCGGTTATGATACACTTCGGCGTTAGTTTATCGACGTCTGTAAAACGTAGTCCTGAATAGCATGAGAAAAGAAAGATATTCCTAACTCGATTTAGGCTTTCGTTTGATAATTCAACTTCTTTAATTCGATTTAACTCGTCAAAAGTCAAAAATGTGCGATTCGTACGCTCATGCTTGAATCTTAGATTTTGCATAGGATTGTTGGCCAATTTGCCAAATTCTATTGCCCTGTTAAAAACTGTCTTGAGTAATTTTAAATACTTAGTTGTGGTATTTACAGAAAGTTGAGATGTTGTTTTTAGATAAAATTCTAATTCTTTAATGTGCTCTGGCTTTACCGCATTCATGCTGATATGCAATAATTGCTTTGACGCTAAAAATCCTGTGAGATGTTTTTGAATGGTTTTATACTTCTTGGCGGTTGAATCTGAGTATTCGGGGAGAAGTTTAATTTGAGCAATGTATTCTGCTAAATAATCAAGAAGCTTCGTGCTTTTATCCTTGATATTTAGGAAATCATTTTTTATTTCAATGGAGGAGGGAATTCTACCTTCGGAAATAATCTTATTTCTAATCTCATTTAACCGATTGTAAGTTGAATTCAGTTTAGCGGTTAATTCAGGATCTCCCTTAATCGTTTGACTTCCTTCACTCCATTTCTTCGGATCAACAAATTCTCTTAATGCAAATTCGGCTTTCTTTCGATTGATATTAATTCTACAGTAAATTGGATGAAGTCCATTCTTGGCTCTCGCTGGGACAGTTACGAACTTCACTGTAAAAGATAGTTTATTCATAGGGCTCATTTGTTGAAACAATTCAATTATGTTGAATCATTGTAGAGCCAAATTAGAAAATAAATGAATATGTTGAAACATTATTGAAAGAAAAAGATTCGGTAACTACTTGTAAACAAATGTTTTCAAATAGTTCCGAATCTTTAATTGTGGAGCCGGAGGGGTTCGAACCCTCGTCCAAACGACGAGTTTTCAAGCTTTCTACATGCTTATTCCTCGGTTATTTTTCGATCCAGGCACGGACAAGAACACCCAAAACCTGAACTTAGGTACTGAATTTCGCATTTGCTTAGTACCGTCGCAAACACTAGCCTAATGGGATGAACTTTCGAGTGGTAAATCGATTAGGCGACGATCTACCGAAAGTACTTGTCCAACCTACTGTGCTTCAGTCGGATTAAGCCAATTAACATTCAGCTAATTAAGCAGCAAGTGCGTATGACGTGTTGTCAATTATTGTTCGAGACAAGATATTTAAGAGGTTCACCTCAACCCTCTGCATGCTGACACTTGACTACCGCTATCGCTGTCAAATCCAAGGTCGGCCCCATTGAATGCAAAGATACAAGGAAATTCGAGATGATTTTTGTATCCATCACAGATACCTGAAACTAATTATTTAATAACGGTTACAAAACCTTGGTACAATTCCTTAACGGTATCGCCAGGATTAAAGTATAACATGTAAGTATACACTCCGTCCAAAACAGGAAGACCTGATCGCTCGTCTTTTCCATCCCATTTCAGTTGGGTCGGTGAAAAGGTACAAATCACATTGCCCCAGCGATTGAAAATCCAACCACGCTCCACTTTTCCATTTTGAATGATGATTTCAAAGGTGTCGTTTACCATATCGCCATTTGGTGTGAATACGTTTGGAATATAGATGACTGATGGCTCGATGATACATTCTTCCAATTGAACATTGACCGTATGTATAAAATCACAGCCATTAGACGTTTGCTCAACTTGTGAGAGTGATTGTGCACCAAAAATCCATTGATTAAATACTAAAACGGAATCAAATTCACATAAGATAATGTTTTCCGTTAAGGGTACAACTGGATAAAAACTCAAGTTCGCGATGTGTGTACTGTCGCATTGATTCATGTCCATGAATGCCGCAGAATATTGTCCCGGTGCGTTTTCCCAAGTTCCATTGATTAATGCAGAATCACCCGGACAAATAGTCAAAGATTCCGAAGTCGTTTGTGGCGTGCAACCATTTGTTACTACGATGGAAATACATTGTATATCTGCACACGCACCTGATCCCAGTTGATAACATACTTGCCAAGTTCCAATTCCTGCTACTTGTGGATTAAACATACCATTTGAAGACAAACATGTTCCGCAAGTGGATGACCAAACTCCTCCCACATTCAACGCTTGAATTTGTTGTGCAGGGTCTTGGTTCGTAAATGGACCCGATGGAGAAATAGTAGCATTTGAACCTTGTGTTCCTGCAGTCACACTAAATGTTTCAATTACGGAACATCCGTTTGCTCCAGTAACGGTTACGGTATAATTTCCCGGACAAACATTCGCAAGTGCACTTGTCGTTGCTCCGGTCGACCAATTATACGTGTAGGGTGCAAGACCGTTCGTAACCGAAGTTTGAATGGAACCATCGCATAAATTGAGACACGTTTCATTGGAAATTACTGGTGTAATTGTCATTCCTGGATTCACGCTACAAAGTGGATTCATGCTTCCAATCCACGCATCATTTGCTGCATTATTTGCCATTCCGGGTGTTTGTCCAGTGACAACATCTGAACTTGTCCAGTTTGCGACCAAATTCCAATCGTTTGATGTTGTATTCGTAAAGGAAAACACTTTTCCGGCGGCTGATCCGGCAAAATAAACGATGGCATTTGTTGAATTATTTCCCCAACTCACACTGTGGAAAGGAACTCCAGTCGATGGAATATTCGGAACTTGAAAAGAATCGTCGGAATTAGACATTGCTAATGGTGACCAAGACCCACCTACTGTCCAATTGGCATCTGGTGGATATGCTTGATTCGTAGTTGTAGGACTCACCGTTGTTTTTTCCAACAACATAGAATTAGCTGGAATCACCAAACGGCAATTTCCATCAGCCATGGTATTATCATCTGGAGGTAAACTTGTGTTTGGACTCGCATCATTGTAGATAACAATATATGTTCCTTGTGGAATGCTTTGCCAAAATGAGATGTTTGCAAATCGAACCGCTCCGCCTGCTATCCCGGTACCTGATCCTGGTGCAAAATAGCCATTGTTGTCATCAATTATGACTTTTCGCAAGTCTAAACTTGGAACCGGAGTGACACATGTTGGTGTTCCAATCACAACCAATTCAACATATTCACTTGAACCTGTTCCTTGAGAAACTTCATTTATGATTAATTGTTGTGCTTCAAATCCTCGAAACAAAAACAACAATACACTCAGAATTAATCCTTTATTCATTGTCAATAGTCGACATTCAATTTTATTTTGGTTTCGGTGCTAACAGGTCGTTCACCTCAAGGAGTTCAAAACAAAATTTCAAAGCAAAGGTACTTCAACTATCCGAATTAAATCGACTAAGCGTATGATAAAATTGTTAAGTATGGAAGGTATTCTATTCTGAAGCAAGTACTTTAAAGCTGAGAAATTCTGATTAATTAGAGAATTTGTAACTTCACAACATGAAAAAATTGGTCCTTTTACTATTTATTGGCTTATTCTACAAGGTCTCGTTTGCACAGCAAGCAAAGGAATCTGATTCCCTACAATGGTTTTCGGACGCCAAACTAGGAATCTTTATCCACTGGGGAATTTATGCTGTGGATGGAACATCTGAAAGTTGGGCATTCCACAACAAAGGTGTCCCCTACTCGATTTACATGTCACAATTGAAGGGCTTTAAAGCGGAAAATTACCATCCCGAGGAATGGGCGAAATTAATCAAGGAAAGTGGCGCTCAATATTCCGTCATGACCACACAACACCACGATGGAGTTGCCCTTTGGGATACAAAATGGAAAACACCGAAAACAACAGAAACGGAAATTAAGAAAGCACTTCCTACGACCCCAATGAACCTTGGAAAAGATTTCCTATGGAATGAAAAATTACCTTTAAGCGTAGTTTATCAAACACCAGCTAAACGCGATTTAATGACTCCATTTGTGGAAGCAATTCGTAAAGAAGGATTGCATTTTGGCGCCTATTATTCCTTGCTGGACTGGTCTCATGATGATTATCCAACTTTCCTGAAAGACTACAACCGCTATCAAATCAAAGACGACAGCGTTCGTTGGAATCGTTTTCTGTCCTTCATGCATGGACAAATAAAGGAAATCAATCAGCAATTTAAACCTGATTTATTTTGGTTCGATGGGGATTGGGAACATTCAGAATCAGAATGGCAGGCAGCGAAAATCGATCAAATCATTCATGCGAGTAATCCAAATGCCATTCTAAATGGACGATTAAAATCCTTCGGAGACTACGATACACCAGAGCAGAACATGCCAATCGTTCATCCCGATCGCAAAACATGGGAACTTTGTCTGACCAGCAACGACAATTGGGGATATCGTCCAAGTGACCGTAATATGAAAACAATCAATGAAGTCTTGCAGATCTTCACAGAATGCCTCGGTATGGGCGGGAATTTACTGTTGGACATTGGTCCAAAAGCAGATGGAACAATACCTGCTGAACAAGTTCAGTTGTTAAGAGCATTGGGACGTTGGACATCCAAACACAAAGAGGCAATTTATGGAACAGTCGCTGGATTACCCGAAGGACATTTTCATGGAAACACGACACTTTCAAAGGATTCGTCATCCATTTTCTTGTATATTCCAGCAGTCGGAATCGACACAACCAATCAAGCAAACCGAGAAACACAATACGGCAATATACAGAGTTCACCAGTAGCTACATCGAATTTAAAAGTAACTGTCCAACTAAAAGGATTAATGTCCGAAATCGAAAGCATTACTGTATTGGGAACCAATTCAAGCGTACCATACAAAATTGTCGGTAAAATTGATTGGAGCTATGTACCTGGTACAATTTATATGGAGGTTCCCATTTCTTTATTGGATCCAGAGATTTCTGTCATCAAAATAAATCTTAAAACACCCCTGAAGCTTTACCGCGGCAAAGGTGGCTTTCATTAAATTTTTAAGTAAAAGTGATGACAAAAAATTCAAATTCAGCTAATTATGGCGAATATGCCATAAATAAAACCCTTCGAAAGTTAACAATCGTACTGATTATTCAGTTATTCGTATTCAATGTCTTTTCTCAAGAAGTTTTCTACCCTAAACTAAACACCACTTTCAATTTTTATTTACGTGAAATCACCCAAACTGAATCGGACTTCGAAATACATTTTGCGCTTCCAAATGATGCGTTGTTTGAACGCACAAATGAATGGGGAACAGATGGCTTCGGTGTCATTGCAGATCGAAAAACGATTGTTTTTTATGGCTCAACAGAACAAGCCATCGAACACGCAATCTATTACACATTAGAACATTCTTTTGGGATTCGATTCATCAGTGCAGAAGAAACGTACATTCCAAAGCAAGCGCGCATCAAAGCTCTTCCATATACGACATATGAGGAAGTTCCAGCCTTTGAATACCGTGAAGTATTTTACGGTGAAGCAAGACGCGCTGGGTATGCAGAATCGTTTTTCTTAACCGATGGTCAAGGTTCAGGAAACTTTGAACGTCATCCAGGATGGGGATTATGGGTCCACACCTTACATCGCTTGTTGCCACCGGAAACGTATTTTGAATCTCATCCCGAATACTATGCACTTAGAAACGGTGTCCGAATGAGAGATCAATTGTGTTTGAGCAATCCAGAAGTTCTTACTCAAGTGAGCAACGCTTTACAATTGGAGGTCAACAAACGTCCAAATGAAAAATATTGGAGTGTTAGCCAAATGGACAATTACAACTACTGTGAATGTGAAAAATGCGCACATATCGATGAAGAAGAAGGGTCACATTCCGGTTCCATCATTCGTTTTGTCAACGAAATAGCGAAACGCTTTCCGGACAAAGTGATTTCTACTCTTGCATATCAATATTCGCGTACGGCACCAAAAGTAACCAAACCACTTCCAAATGTGAACATCATGCTTTGTACGATAGAGGAAAATAGAGCGAAATCACTAATGGGAACAGGATTTGAAAAAGACCTATCCGATTGGTCGAAAATCAGTCAAAACATTTTAATATGGGACTACGTCATTAACTTCTCCCACATGGTCATGCCTTTCCCTAATTGGCCAACGCTTCAGGAAAACATCCAACTTTTCAAGAAATACGGCGTTAACATGCTTTTCGAACAAGGCTACAATCAATCATCCTCCGAAATGCAAGAATTACGTTGTTTTTTACTATCCAAATGGATGTGGGATCCAAACCTAGATCGTGAAACGTTAACGAATACCTTCCTTTCGAATTACTACGGCGTCGCTGGTCCAATCGTGAAAGAAATCCTTGACCGTGAGGTAAGTGAATTGCAAAAAAGCGGTAAATCACTGACTTTATATGAACCTCCGATGACCCACATTAAAGGGTATTTGTCTCCAGAAAACCTTCATTGGTACCATAATATGTTTGAAAAGGCAAAAAATATGGAAGGACTAACTCCCAAACAAATCGAACGCATTCAAATGGCACAGCAAAGTATGCGCTATGCATCCTTGGAAATTTCGAAATCTCCCGATGCTGGCAAAGACTGGTATTTCTATTCAACGGATAATCCATACGATCAAATGCTTACGGACTTTGTCCGACTTGCACTTAAAAATGGACCGAAATTACTGCACGAAATCAAGTTGAGTCCAAAGGAATATGAGCAGATCACGCGTGATTATTGGAAAAATGGAAAAGTAAAACACCTTGCTTCAAACGGAACCTTGAAATACCTTAACATCCCAAATAGCTCCTACCAAGATGGCGCAAAGAAAACCGACGGAAGTTCTATTGATACCCTGACTTTCATAAGTGGACAACCCTTGATAAATGGAATCAAAGGAACAACAGACTATCAATACAATTGGCAGGGATGGCAAGGACGAAATGCGGAATTGATTATTGACCTTGGGAAAATAGATTCTATTTCGAATATTCGCTTGAACTTTTTAGAAAACAACTCCGCTTGGATTGTCGGTCCGAAAAGTTTGAACGTACACATCGCAACGAATTTGGCCGAACTTGATGCATCAACTTCATTCCAAGGTTCAATTGAAAATCCAGATGCAGGAAAACAACTTCCTGCAGGAACTTATCCGCTGCAATTAACGCTACCAAGTAAAACAGCCGGACGCTTTATACATATTCAGGTCATTAATCCAGGAGCATTGCCTAAATGGCGCGGTGTCGATGGTGATGGCTGGTTATTTATCGATGAAATTGAAATTCACTAAATGAAAACATACGTTACACTTATCCTTTCTAGTTTACTTTGGACTGCTGTCCATGCACAAGAACACGAACAAAAGTATTTCCCTCCTTCTGATCCGCTCGTTCAAGCGAAACTAGAAACGTGGCAGGACTTCAAATTTGGACTATTAATGCACTGGGGAACCTATTCCCAATTGGGCGTCGTGGAATCTTGGAGCATTTGTCCAGAGGATGAAGATTGGTGCATTCGACGTGGACCCTACAAAAACGATTATTTCGGCTACGTGAAAAACTATGAAAACCTACAAACGACGTTTAATCCCGTTCAATTCCAACCGGAAAAATGGGCGAAAGCAGCGAAGGATGCAGGAATGAAGTACATGGTTTTTACTACAAAACACCACGATGGATTTTGTATGTTCGATTCGAAATACACCGATTACACCGTAGCGAATGAAAAATGTCCGTATTCAATCAATCCCAATGCCAATATTGCCCTGAAAGTATTTAATGCATTTCGCAAGGAAGGATTATGGACCGGCGCTTACTTCAGTAAACCAGACTGGAGTAACGATGATTACTGGGATCCAACCTTTCCACCCTATGACAGAAATCCAAATTACGATTTAAACAAGAAACCAAAAAAATGGGATGCATTTGTTCAATTCACCCACAATCAAATCATGGAGTTAATGAAAGATTATGGTAAAATCGACTTACTCTGGCTCGATGGTGGCTGGGTTCAACCAATGACAGCAACTTCGCCTCGCTGGGGATACAAACCTGTGAATCAAGATATAAAAATGGATTCATTGGTCGCGGAAGCACGAATATTACAACCGGGATTAATCGTGGTGGATCGCGCAGTGGAAGGTCCAAATCAGAATTACTTAACTCCGGAGCAACAAATTCCTGCAAAACCCCTTCCCTATCCGTGGGAATCTTGCATGACAATGGCAAACAGTTGGAGTTACGTCCCCAACGACCTATACAAGTCGACAGCTAAAATTTTGGAGAATTTGTGCTTAATTGTTTCACGTGGTGGAAATTACTTGCTGAATATTGCCCCAAATGCTCAAGGCGATTGGGATCCTATTGCCTATCAAAGATTAGAGGAAATTGGCGCATGGATGAACATGAACGGTTCAGCGATTTACGGTACGCATCCAGTTACTCCATATGAAGTTAAAACCGAACAAGGATCATGGGTATTCACAGAAAATGATAAATTGGAGCTATTTGCGATTTTCATTCCTAATGATTTCGAAGTCATGTTTGTGGAACTTCCGGTCAGTCAGTTAAACTTAAGCGGTAAAAAGAACATCTCGGCACTTGGATCATCTGCATATTATAAATTGAAAAAGTCCTCTGCGAACGTATTTTCATACGACCACAAAGGACTTCCTCAAGTTTGGAAAATATCCAAGTAAATTAGACTAATGCGCGCTGTGCTCTTTCAACATAGCCGCAACATCTAATCCTTCTTTGCGAATAATTTTCAATTGCGCTTTGCCTTCTTTGTTTTTAATGTCCTTTTTGAATACATCGAAAATCATGTAAACAGATGGAACAACGACAAGTGTTAAGATCATTGAACTTGTTAATCCACCAATCAACACCCAAGCAAGTCCACTTTTCCATTCTGCTCCTGGCCCATGCGCCATGGCAATTGGCATCATCCCTGTAATCATGGAAAGTGTCGTCATCAAGATTGGACGCAAACGCGTTTTTCCAGAAGCAATCAGTGCTTCAACAGTATTTCTACCTTCCGCTTTCAATTGATTCGCAAAATCGACAATCAAGATGGCATTTTTAGCTACGAGTCCAATCAACATAATCATTCCAAGCATGGAGAAAATACTCAAGGGCTGCATAGATAATGCCAGAGCTAAAAAAGCTCCTACAACCGCGACCGGAATGGAGAATAAGACAACGAATGGATAAACATAGGAATCGTACAACGCAACCATGATCAAATACACGAACAAAATCGATGCAATCAAGGCAAATCCTAAGTTCGCAAATGCCTCACCCATGTTTTTCGAGTTACCTTCGAAACTCACCACTACCGAACTTGGATAGTTTTTCTTTTTGATGAATTTGGTCATTTCACCAGTTACTGTTCCACTAGAAACACCTAAAACCTGCGATGAAATCGTTATGGATGGAACGCGGTTTTTACGCTCCAATTTCGTTGAACCTGTGGATCTACCAATATTTGCAAACTGCTCCAAACGAATGTTCTCACCACGGTTATTGATAAAAATCAAACCTGCCAAATCACCTTCATTTCGGCGGTCAAAATTGTCATACATTACATTGATGTCATAATCTTTTCCTTGATCAGTGTAAGAAGCCTTGCTGTTTCCAGAGAACGCTGCTTGCATGGTCATTCCGACTACATCCATACTCAATCCAAGTTCGGCCATTTTCTCTCGGTTGATATCCACACTTACCTCAGGATTCCCAGATTCAATAGACATTTTCACCTCTGCTGTCCCTTTGATCGACTTTAATTTATCGATGAGTTCATTGGTGATTTGGAAATTTTGATTCAAATCATTTCCAGTCACTGCCATTTGAACAGGCGCTTGATTAGCTCCACCGGTAATACTCACCGCCGCAGAACTGACCTTCACACCAGGTAGAATTTTTTCCAATTCTAATTTCATGTATTGTGCGTAGATGCTTGATTCCACTTCACGTTGTTCTCTAGGAACCAACTTTACATTAATTTCCGCTTTGTTGTTGGTAGAATTACTTCCACCGATTGCGTTCGATGCCGTTCCAATACTGGAAAAAACATTTTTTACATCTGCGTTTTTGAATAAATGCTCTTCCGCTTTTTGCACGGCATCATTTGTTTGTGCCAATGTCGCATTTTGCGCCAATTCAAGATTCACAATAAATTCACTTGTATCCCCTTGACTAACGAATTCCGTTCCAATGTAGCCTTTTCCAACCAACATGAAGGAAGCAACGACAACGACAATCGTTCCCAAAATCACATAGCGTTTTTTGCCAAGTGCATACGCCAAAATATGTCCATAAGAATCTGTAAGATTCGTTATGAAACGCTCGAACAATAAAATGAAGCGTCCAAACAATGTTTTATTTGTCATTTCTTCCTTGCGTGCCATACGAGACGCTAAAAGCGGCGTCAAAGTGAAGGAAACGAATAAACTCATCAAGGTGGACAATACAATCACCACGGAGAATTGCGATAGCAAGTTTGATATAATCCCACCAACAAGTGTTAACGGCAAGAATACCACAACGTCCACCAAGGTAATTCCTAGTGCAGTGAATCCGATTTCTTTTCGTCCTTTGATGGATGCGGTTATTCGGTCTTGTCCGAGTTCAAGATGTCTGTAAATGTTTTCTAATACAACAATCGAGTCATCCACTAGAATTCCCACCACCAATGAAATCGCTAACAAGGTCATTAAGTTCAAGGAATATCCCAATAAAAACATCGCAACGAATACCGAAATCAATGAAGCTGGAATCGCAATCATGACGATAAGTGCATTTCGAATGCTATGTAAGAACAACAACATACAAAGCGCCACAATGAAAATCGCCAATCCAAGGTCGTACATCACTGCATTCGCAGCAGCCAAGGTAAAATCGGATGAATCGGAAGCAATGTCAAAGGTTAAGTTTTTCGCTTTGTAAGTCGTTTCAAGGTTCTTGATTTCCTTTTTCACAAGTTTACTTAGTTCAACAGCGTTTGCATCGTTTTGCTTGATGATCAATAGTCCTATGGAGTTTCTTCCATTAATACGACTAAACGTTTTGATCTCTTTTGTTCCATCTAAAATGGTAGCAACTTCAAACAAACGAATCTTGGATCCTGTATTTTTATCGATTCCTACAGGCAAGTTACGAATGTCGTCAAGGGATTGGTATTTACCTTTTAACTTAATAACGGTTTGCGTGTTATCATTGGTCAATTTTCCGGTAGGAAACTCCAAATTCGCATTCTTTACCGCCTGACTAATTTGCAAAATCGACAAGTTATACAATTCCGCTTGACGTCGGTTGATGTTGATGTTAATCATGCGTTCCTCTCCACCGACAATAGAGATTTGTGCCGCACCTTTCACACGTCCAAGTAAAGGTTTAACTTCATCTTTCACCAATGAATACAATTCACTTGGTGGCATTTTAGCGGTGACACCTAAGCGCATAATCGGCGCTTCATCAAAGGAGAATTTCCCCAAAGAAGGCGATTGTACATCTTCCGGAAGTCTCGACAGTACCGCGTTTACTTTGCGCTGAGCATCTTGAATGGCTTGATTCGCATCGGAATCGGGTTTCAACATCAACACCACCGAGGAAACACCTTCCATGGAAGTGGATTTAATCTCATCCAAATTTTCCAAATTGGACAACGCATCCTCCAATACTTTTGTCACTGAATTCTCCACCTCTGTAGGTGAAGCACCAGGATAAACCGTCGTCACACTGACCACTGGAATAGAGAACTTAGGCATTAATTCGTAGTTCAGCTTCGAATAACTGAGTATCCCCAGAAACGCAAGTACTGAGAAGATCACCACAATAAGGGATGGTCTTTTAATCGCTAATTCCGTAATTGACATCGACTTTCTTATTTAATGATTTCAACTTTTGATCCATCTGCGATGTTCAATTGTCCCGTTCGAACAACCTTATCTTGTGCAGTCAATCCACCTAATACTTCCACATAATCACCTTGAATATATCCTGTTTGAATGCTGCGTTTTACCGCTACATTGTTAACAATCACATATACTTGTGGATCTTGTAATCCACCGACGATACATTGAACGGGCAACATATTTGCTTGACGTTCCTCTGACATTTCAAAGGAGACAACGCCTGTCATACCAGCTTTCAACGGTTCTTTTGCACTATTCGCTAATTCAATTTCCACACTGTAATTTCGAGATGCATCCGCTTTCGATGCGATATAAGTAATTTTTCCATTTCGAGGTGAAGTTGGATATAAATCAGGTTTCACAGTGATGCTTTGTCCAACTTTAAATCGAACGACATCTCTGTCTAATAAAGATGCTTTCATCTTCAAACTTGAAATGTCCAAGATTTCAGCGATGCTTGCTCCAGGGGAGACAAACGATCCTACTTCCAAGGATAATTTATTCACTACACCAGCTATTGGAGAAACGATTTTGGTGGATCTTAATTGACGTTTTAACGTTGCTACGCGTGCCTCAGCACTTTTAACTTGCATTTTCAAGTCTTCAATTTGTTGTTTCGTCGCTGCGTTTCCTGCCAACATCCCTTCGAATTTACTAAGGTCTGATTTTGCCTTATCCAAAGTTGCAGCAGCAAGTTCAATATCAATCAAAAGTTGCTCATCATCGATTTTAGCAATTTGCTGACCTTTAGAAACGGTTTGTCCTTCACGAATAGAAACTTGAACAATTCGTCCAGATTGTTCTGATAGAAAATTCAAGGAATGGTTTGGATTAAAAACACCATTCACCTCAATTAATTGATTCAATACTTGTGACTTGGAATGAACAACGGTTACAGGGAATACCACCGTCTTTGTTTCCGCAATGGCAGCCTTTTCTTCCATTACCTTTTTATTGCTGGATAATTTCCATGCCACTACTGCGACTAAAAGAATCGTGATAAGGGATGGAACTAAAATTTTTCTGATTTTTTTCATGGTATTAACTATTTAATGATTGATTTAATATTTCCTGCTGCTTTCAATGCTTCCAACTCCGCCATTCGGATTTGGGCAACAGATCGCAAATAATTCGTTTGTGCTTCTTTTAAACTTGTTTCAGCATTTAATAATTCTGCTGTACTGATGATGCCTGATTGATATTGCAACATCGTGGTTTGATAAATTTCTTCCGCAAGTTTCAAATTGTTTCGCTGCGTTTCCATCGCTCCTAAACTGACATTCAACTTGGTTTCCATGTTTTTCATTTGGAAATTCAAGGTGTTTTTCAATTGTTCTTCGTCCAAAGCACTTTGCTTCTGTTGAATACTCAATTGTTGAATTTTCGCATGCTTAGAAAGTCCATCAAAAATGGGTACATTCATATTAATCGACAAAACTGAATTGGGATACCATGTCGTGGCACTGCTAAGAAAATCCAATTGATTTCTTTGCGCTTGATAACCATAGCGGAATCCCAAAGAAAAACTTGGAATATAGCCAGCTTTCAATTGATTGATGTTAATGTTTGTCATGCGACGTTGCGCCATCAACAGTTGAAAATCGAGGTTATTTGTAACATCCATTTTTGTGGCGATAGAAGATGCTGCCTTTTCCTGCTCGACATTTGTAGAAAGTTGAATCGCTTGATCTAAGGGATAGGCCATGATGTATTTCAAATACACTAATTGTTGCTGATAGTTCAATTCAATAGTGGACAATTCCGTTTCTAAATTAGTGCGATTCACCTTCAACTTATTGTAATCCAATTGTTTCGCAAACCCAAGATCTAACTGAACCTTGGTGATTTTTAACAAACTATCCAATTTATTCACATTCGCTTGAACAATTTCCTTTTGCAGACCTATCAATTGGACATTGTAATAAGCAATTGCCACATCGAAAATCACTTGTTCCTCATTTTTGTTAACGGACAATTGGGTCATCGTTTGTAATTCCTTATTGGCACTTAAACCCGTAATCAAAGATTGATCATAAATCACCTGTGAAGCATCAATGAATCCATTCACCGTGTATTTTGTTCCAAACCGCACGGCAACATCTTGTCCTGGTTGACCAAAAATAGCTCCAGGAAGGATACTCGTAGCTAACTTCAGGTTGTTATTCACACCACCAGAAGCCTGAACATGTGGTAGGTACATTGCCAATGCTTCATTGAACTTTTGTTCGTTTTTATCCAATTCCAATTTGGATTTCTGAATATTGACTTGATGTGCCACACCATAAACGACCGCATCTTGCAACGAGAAGGATGTTCCTTGCTGTCCATAAACGACCGACGTAATCATTGCACCCATCAGCAAGAAAGTGCCGCGCTTGAAAAGAGAGAGTTGTTGTTTCATATGTTAGTTATTTTCTTTTTGTTGTTGCTTATTCCATTTTTCAAAAACTTGAACCAATTCCACTTGCATGAAATCAATAAATGCAATGACATTTTTTAAATCCTGGTTAAAATCCTCCGTTTCACTAGTTCGAACAGCTAAAATCTCCTTGAGCAATTGATTCACACTGAGGAGTTTTTCTAATCCATCCTTCGCATTTGAATTCCAATTTTTTAATTGGTGTTTAAAATAGCGCTTACGATCACCAGGTATCGTAATTGACTCAACCTTATTGCGTAACACTAGTGTATTTAAAGCTGTACTTACAGCGCTTTTACTTGTATTTAAGGTTTCTCTAATTTCATCGAAGGTTAATTCGGTGCGGTCTGAAACCAACAACAAGGCAAGTATACGCGCTTCCGTTGGAGGCATCCCAGCTCTTACTTGAAACACACTCATTTTCTGAATGATTTCTAGTTGCTCCGCTTTTAATTCAATCATAATTGTTCAAATTCGGGTGCAAAGATATAATGTTCTTTTGGTTCTGAATTAAAAGAACTAAAATTTATTTTACGTATTTCACAGAACGAATACCATCGCTTCATTGGCAATCTTGTATTTTTACTTCATGCAGGACAAATACTTAGAATTAAATCGTCAGAATTGGAACAACCGTGTCGCAGGACATTTAAGATCTGATTTCTACGAAATGGATGCCTTTCGAGCAGGAAAAAGTTCCTTGAAAGAAATAGAAATAGCACTTTTAGGAAACGTGGAAGGAAAAAGCATCTTGCATCTGCAATGCCACTTCGGTCAGGATACACTTTCACTCGCTCGCATGGGTGCACAGGTTACGGGAATTGATTTTTCCGATAAAGCAATTGACGAAGCTCAAAATCTCGCAAAGGAATTATCCATCGATGCGACATTTATCTGTTGCGATGTCTATAGTACTTCAGACCATCTTTCAGAACAATTCGATATTATTTACACGACATACGGAACCATAGGTTGGCTACCCGATTTGGATAAATGGGCGAAGGTCATTGCAGACCGTTTAAAACCAGGAGGTCAATTGATTTTCGTCGACTTTCATCCAGTCGTTTGGATGTTCGATGATGATTTTAAACATGTCGCCTATAATTATTTTCAGGAAAGTCCCATTGTCGAAGATGTTTCAAGCTCTTATGCAAATAAAGAAATTCAGATTACTGACACGACCATCACTTGGAATCATGGATTAAGTGAAGTGTATCAAGCACTTCAAAAAGCGGGACTTATTGTCAATCATTTCTCGGAATACCCATTCTCCCCATATGATTGCTTGAATGACTTAATCGAAGTTGAACCAAATCGTTTTCAAGTGAAACACTTAGTTAACAAAATCCCCATGGTTTATGCTCTCACTGCCCTGAAGGCATAACCTCAACTAAAAATTCCTTTTAAATTGTAAATTTGTCGCATGAAAATAATTGCTAGTATTCTTATTGCTTTTGTGGCTCAATTATCCTGGACACAAGACAGCATTTCCGTTCTTTTTATTGGAAATAGTTATTTGAGCGTGAATAATTTACCTCAAATGGCACAGGATTTAACAGAATCATTGGGCGACCACATGCTCATGGACAATAAAATGAATGGTGGATTCACTTTTCAGTCTCATTCATTCGACGCCACAACCTATGATAAGATCCATTCGAAACCATGGAACTTCGTTGTTCTACAAGGACAAAGTCAGGAACCAAGTTTTCCTTTCGAGCAGGTAAACCAACAAACATTGCCTTATGCGCAGCAAATTTCCGATAGCGTTTATGCATCGAACCAATGTTCGCAAGTGAATTATTACATGACATGGGGAAGACAAGTTGGAGATCCTCAATGGGATTCCATTAATACCTTTGATAAAATGAACACGCGCTTGCGCAATGCTTATCTACGTATCGCCGATTCAACGAATGCTTCCGTCTCACCTGTTGGTGTAGCATGGAAATATGTGCGTGACAATTATCCGTCCATCAATTTATACGCTGGAGATGGCTCACACCCTAGCTTAGAAGGATCTTATTTGGCTGCCTGTACATTTTACAGTTCCCTGTTTCAAAAGTCGTGTGTTGGAGCGAGTTACACTGCTGGATTAAATCCTCAAACCTGCGCAATCCTACAATTGGTAGCGAGCAGCATCGTTCTGGACAGTATTCCAACGTGGAAATTGGTGCACCATGATTCTTTATTCAACGCATCATTTGTAGCTGGAGTCAATGATTACGACGTCCTTTTCGCTGCAACAACAAGTTCACCAGGAAACCTTGTTTGGGACTTTGGAGATGGAAGCCAAGTCGGATTTGGACAAAATCCAACACATACCTACACGCAAGGTACATATACGGTTACCTTGTTTGCAAGTGGTGCATGCGGAATGGACACCGTTCAACAACAGATCACGGTAAATACGGTTGCATTGGAAGACATAACTACTGAAACTCCTTGTTTTTATCAAAACGAAAACGGTGAAATGGTCTGTCAAACGAAATTCTTTGAAGTACGCAACATCGAAGCAATCAACTTTTCCGGACAACGAATTCCATCTTTGCAGCACTTCAATTCTGACGGCATAATTACCTTCGTTCAAAATCCCGATGTTTTCATGATTCGAATTGAATTTGACAATTACCTACTCATCCAACGCTTACACTAATGGACTATATTACCGATCAAACGTTTGAAGGATTAAACTTTGCTGATATGAAAACAGCGGAATACGAGAATTGCGTATTCCAATCGTGCCAATTGAACGGCGCTGATTTATCAAACTTCACATTTGTTGATTGCGAATTCATCAATTGCGACTTAAGTTCCATTCGTAGCAAAAAAACCTCTTTTCGCGATGCATACTTTCGTGACTGTAAGTTGATGGGAATTCACTTTGAAGATTGCAATCCATATGGATTAAAATGCACCTTTGAGTCCTGTACCTTGGACTATTCTTTCTTTTACCAATGTCCAATGAAAGGTTCGCGCTTTTCAAATTCACGCTTAATCGAAGTAGATTTCACGGAAGCAAGTTTAGAAAGCGTCTCATTTGACGGCTGCAACTTAACCGGTTCCGTTTTCCTCATGAGTAACCTAGAAAAGTCAGATTTTTCTGGTGCGCAAGGATACATCATTGACCCATCGAATAACCGAATGAAAGGAGCAAAATTTAGTCAGGATGGACTAGCAGGACTACTTCTTCCATTCGGAATCGAAATTTCTTAAAACCTAATGCTCGTGACAATGAACCGTATAGGTTCCTGTTGAATCCGTAAAAGTACCTAGTGCCTCTAATTGTTTTAAATCGTCACCGCAGTATTCACCCAACTCAATTTCTAAACCTGCCTTGTCGTAATGACATTCATGGCATTTGTTTTTACTACACGAACTTGTTGTGACTAGAAAACTAAGTGCAACTGCACTGAATAGAACTACTTTTTTCATGCTTTTTGTTTTTTTAGTTGATGACTGATGTTAAAATTGATACTGATATAGATATTTCTTCCTGGACTTGGCATCGAAATGTTTTTCAGTCGAGAAAGGTGATCGATGTAGCTTGAATTGAAAATATTCCTACAGCCAACTTGTACATCCATAGGCACTTTACCATTCCACTTTAATTGTAGGGACGCATCAAGCAACTGATATGCCGAACTCGCTGTCTCATTAAAAGCAAGTTTGTTTTGTTTGTTCATATAAGTATACTGAACAAGTACATCCTTAATTTGCAACTTTTTACCTAGGTCCAACTGGTAACGAAGACTCATCATAAGGCGTCCAGGCGGAATCATCGAAACACTACTATCAGTTGCAGTGAGCACATTTATGTAGGAATACGTTGTTTCTATGTGTAAATCATGAGCGAAATGTGGATGGTAATGCAATCCGATATCACTTCCGTAAAATAAAACACGGTTCAATTGTTTGTATGCAAAAACCGGCAAATTAGACACCATAGAATCCATCGGTTGCAGGTAAATAAATTGCTGAATATTATTCAAAAATGGATTCACAAGCAAGACTAGGTGTTCCCTTTTCACTTCAAAACTTAAGTCCAACTGACTTGCTCGTTCAGGACGTAATTGTTCATCGCCAATTTCATAGCGCAAAGCACCGTGATGAAAGCCATTTGCCAACAATTCGGATGGATGTGGCGCTCGATATCCCGATGAAACATTCGTTCTAAAAGTAAACTTGTCTGTCGAATAAATGGCCCCAATAGATGCATTTGGACTTCCATATTTCTTTGAAATGACTTGTTTCCCATTAAATTCCTCTAAGGTTTTAATATAGCGAAGGTCGTACCTTAATCCAGCTTGAAAATTCCAACGATCCATGGAATACATCCACATCGAGAAAATTCCATTATCAAAAGAAAGAGAATTTGGCAACAAACGTTCCATGCCATCAAGACCGTTCAAATTGTTTTGAAACATCCCTTGTATTCCATTGACCACTTTTAGGTTTTCACTAAAGGTATGCGTCCATTTAGCCGTATACAGGGAATTCCACAAACGCATTTGAATTCCTGGAATCGTGACTTTCTCATCGTATTCTGTTAATTGATTCAAGGTTTGTCCGATCAATAGCGACACTTCATTTCTTTCCAAAAACCATTTGTTTTCAAAGGATAAGTAATGATTATCAAAAAATTGAGCTGGAATCGTTTGTTTTCGACGTTGTAATTCGGACTGGAATTCAAGTGGATTGAGAATGGAGTCATGCGTGTGCCCAGGCAAACCACTCATCACGTGATTAAACGAATAACGGAGGTGATGAACCTTGTTTTTACCGTTCCACGATAGAGCAGCTTTCAAAACGGATTCGTTGAAACGCGAATTCTGAGCGAATTTCTGATTTGGCAGCTGAAAATCTGCATGATTGGCATAACTTCCTCCTATTAAAAACCGAAATTTCTGATTGGATTGCTTGTAAAGTACACGCAGTGCGCCTCCATTCGTATTGCTGTTGTAAATAGACTGAACCTTTACCGATTCCGAATTCACCGCAGCATACGATTCATCTGAATAATACAAAACACCTCCCAGGGCATCCGCACCATATAGCAAAGAAGCTGGACCTTTAATGACTTCAACAGAACCAATTCCAACTTCAGAAATTCCCATTCCATGATCTCCACCCCATTGCTGTCCTTCCATCCGCATGCCATTTAACAAACTGACCACTCGAATTCCTTGAAGGCCACGAATCACTGGTTTTGAAATGCCATTTCCAATACTTGAATGATAAACGCCAGGAATCTTCGCCAAAGCCTCCCCCATATTTAGCGTGGTAATTCCATTCAAATCAGATAACTTTCGGGTTTCAATCAGAAATGGACTCTTGTTTTTTTGAACATTGATTCCAGTTGAAACCGTAATCTCCTCCAAATCCAAGTGCCTTTCTGACAAATAGACTTCTAGGCTTCCAATGAGGTATTGTCTTCCAAGAGCTTGTTCAGATTCCGTTAGAAACAAAACTTTTGACTCAAATTCAACAGCAGTAATATGCAAATGAATGATTTTCGGATAATTCCCAAAGAAAATAAACGCTCCTGTTTCGTCAGAAACGGAGGTTTCCCCTGTTTCCTCTATTTGTATGCGTGCATTGGCAATCGGAAGGTTCGTTACTGTACTTTTAACGAAACCTGATAATTCTTTTTGTGCGGTCGTTGACAAAGCAACAAACGCAACGAGTAATGCAATAAATTTCATGTATAAGTTCTTCTAAGACACTGAATAAATACTCTGGCGAATGGTTTTCTCCTTTCTCGAGCAAAAGGAAAGTTCCATTTTTGGATAAACCGATGGATGTGAGTTGTTCACGAATTCAATAACGAACCAGAAAAAGGGTTCGCAAAATCCAAGGAAATGAATCTCAGCCTATTGACTTTCGTCAAAGGTTCATCCATCAAATATTAAGCGTTTTGAGGCGGTCCGCGAAGGGAAAAAGACAGATTAATTGTGCTCTCATTATCCAAAAGTTCTGCTAAAACTTCTGATGGAATCGAAGGTTTATCCGAACGGAAAAAAAGAATGGATTGAACAGTGAAAAATCCAAGGTCGATGTCGCAGATATCACAGGAACCATCATCGAAATGACTTTCACTTAATGTAGTTGTCGAAAATTGTTTGTGATCGCATTCATGCCACCAATCTCGGGGCGTAAGCAGCACGAAAAAGGTGAACAGTAATAAACCAGAAATAATTTTATTCTTCACAAAGTAAAATTAGTGTTATTCTTTGAGTCTTGTTCATAAAATATTGAACAAAAAAAAACCCTGACAGTACCGTCAGGGTTTATCATAAATAGCGGTATTAATCTTATTTAATCACTTTCTGCGTATAAACCGTTGAACCTACCTCCAATTGGAAGAAATACGTTCCAGCTGGTAAATTCACTGTAGCGATTGTCGCTTGTTGAACAGAAGCCAAGGATTGTGTTCTAACCAGTTGACCGTTCATATTGTACAAACGCATTGTTCCCGTTGTTAGCTCATCGAATTGAACCGTTAAGTCATTCCCCATTGGGTTGATTACCGTAAATGGATTTTTAACGACTTCATTTAATCCACTTAGTTCCGCTGCATCGTTTACGACAATGGTTTTTACATCCAAAGATTTCACCGAACAGAATAAGGTGAATTGAAGGTTCACACAATTGTACGAATACGCATTGGGAACATTGAAATTCACGGTGTAATTAGTCACTATCCCGCTCGTGTCGATGAAATTCCAAATGGATTGTACCGTATCATTGCTCAAGTACATCGCATAATTCAAGTTCGCACTAGCACAAGCATTAAAATCAAAAGTACAATCCTCTAATGCTGCTGTATAGAAAGTTGTATTTGAAGGACCACAATTGGCACCATTTACAACGAGCGTGTCACCCATCGTGGAATTCAATATTTCCATCGAATCGCACACCATCACATTACAACCAGCGGCATCTTGCACGTACAAACAATAATTGTATCCAGGTAATAAATTAATCAGGTTTTGAGTAACCGCACCAATACTCCAACTATACATATAAGGCGGCGTTCCTCCTGTGGCATTGGCATTCAAGGCACCATCATTTGAGGTTGGTGTCGAACATGGAGTTTGTGTAATGGTTGCATTGAAATTCGCACATGGATTCACTCCACCAGATATTAAAAATGAATAATTTATGGAATCTAATCCTCCTGCAGGATTAGTTTGAACCAAGGAAATATTATAATTACCTGGACACAAATTCCCGATTTGATACGTATTTGTTGCGATAATCGCTCCGTTTCCGTACCATGTAATGGAAGATTGAATCACCTGAGAAGGATTGCTAAGTGCTGCGGTTCCATCACATACATTTGGACCACTTGCTGGTGTAATGTTTAATTGTGCAAAGGAGAATTGAGATGTGAACAAGATGCTCAGCCCAAAAAAAAGTGATTTAAGTAGATTTCTTTTCATGTGTTGATAAAATAAATGTGAACAAACTTAATAATTTCTAATGTCCAAACGAACAGATCTTGAAGTAGTTGCCTAGTTCACAGAGATTAAGTGAAAGTATTTTGTGGAGGATGTACGCACGGGTGCATTCCAGCGGAACACCCAATAACAGCAACTATGGATAAAACTTCGGAATCGATAGATTTTTCCAATTTGCCAAGTCAAGTGCTTGTATTTCAATCCATTTTGCGTATCAAAAACAATCTGCCGTGAATAATACGCTGGAAGGGAACTTAAAACAGCATCCGGACCATGAAACAGAAATCGCACATGCTCGTGAGCTGCGATGTTGTCAACGCGGTGAATGATGTCCTTTTTCACCCTGTTCCACTGTTCCTTTTGAATGTGGCGACAAAAGCGGCAATGTCCGGAACAAACAGGAGCTTCGATTTCCTCAGTTAGAACAGAATTTATGCTTAATTCCACGTAATTACTGTAAACTCCCCAAGCATCAATCTGCATGCGCTCTGGATTCAAACTGTCCTCGATACTGCGTCCGTGATCATCGTACGCTTGAAATGCATATGGTGCTAACGCTTCACCAAAGGGATTGTAATACGCAATGACCTGATACGACCCGTTTGCTAAATCAGGAAAAGAATAATTTGAAAGGATATTTTTCTGCGCATTTGCTGTATCGTTTACAAATAAGGGAATACTGACTGATTCCCTAGCTTCCAAGCGCTTAAAATAAACGGAACCAATGAAGGAAGTGTCCATTTCCAATATCATAGGATTCTCAAAAACTTTCGTATAAAAATTGGAGACATTATTCACAGAAAACACCTGTAGTTGAAGAAGGCGCTTTCCTTTATTTTGAGTCCCTGGAAGTAATATCGATAAGCTCCGGTCCGTTTGATTCGTGAATTTGACTTCAAACTGGATGACCTCTCTGTTTTGATGTATGTTTTTCTTTAGAATGAGTTCCATCGCCAATTCAGGCATACGTAAATCTGCATAACTCGTCCCAGATAACAAGATAATCGTAAGTAACAATATGAATTTAATCCCAGCCAATTTCATGTATCATAGTTGGATTTTCTTTTAATAACTCTTCGTTGGTATATAGTTGATTTTCCACCTCTACTTCACCATCCGAATAAATCAGCAGTGAAACCGATCCAAAAGGAATAGTGAGTGCAGCTTTCATCAGGCAACCGCTCACACGTGAAAGGTATATAGAATTTTGTCGATGGTACCGTTTCATCCCATAATCAACTTGACGTTCCCTTGGATTTTCTTTGGTATAAGCGAATTCCATCCAACTCTGACAATTCGGAAAATAGGTATTCCCGATAAGTGGTGAATACAATCCTTCCAAATGGATTTTTGCCACATAGATTCCATTTTCCAAATTCCATTTTGGCAATTCCCATCCTAACTTAGCAAAGGACTTAACGATTTCTTTCACGCGGTAATTTGTGGTGTCCCCTTGTAATAACCCAGGAAAAGCAGCCTCAGGTAAACGAAGAAATAATAATTGTTCGCCAACATCAATACTAGGAAAGGTAAAACTAGCAAACGGCGTGCAATCAATAATGTAGGAATACCATTGCACTAAAGAATCAATTTCTTCTCGTGTATAATGCTCCTTCAAAGTTCGTATGATTTGCTGATGCGCTAATCCATACACATACGAGCGTTCACTCTCACATAAGATGGATAATTTACGTTTGTTATTGATGTTGTTTTTTGCCTGAATAGGACAGCCATGATCGTATTCTTGATAGAAATTCAATTCTTGCTTACTGTTGTAACGACGACAAACACCATTTCTTAATCCATTAGCATAGGAATAAGAAACCAATACATTACCCAAGCTATCTAATTCCTGGTAGGGTCCTTCTAGTTTCCCATCCACGGTATGACGCGAACGGATTTTGATGCCATTCGTAGCGTATAATTCTTCGTAACGATCGGTCTTTTTATGAGGAACTAGCGTTTTAAGTCCATTTTCCGTTGTGATTTCCTCGTTTTGATGAAATTCTTTTTGAATGACTATACTTTTAAAATTACCATTGGAATAGAATATGTTTTGCAAAAAGGAAGTGAAATAATCTTCCTTAACGATTTCTACCTCTAGTGCAAGGACGCCATTTTCAAACCATTCTTTCTGAATCTTTCTATTCGAGGTGGGTGATACCTTCTTTACTTCCTCGAAATGAAGAATCGACATCTGTCCATTCGGAAAATAAGCAACATAAGTGGTATCGGCATTTGGTAAGTGGTTCAGGATGGATTTTATTTTCCCATCGGGATACTTCTCTACTTCAATTTCTTTTTTGTAATCATTCGAGCGAATCAATGTTTCGTAGAGCAGAATCCCATCGTCGTTCCATTTTTTCATATAACCATTGCCCTCCTTGTCCAGAACAAGATCCAAAAGTAACTTCCCTTGTTCGTTCCATTCCTTTTTTGCCGGTTGAAACGGATGATTGGATGTTACGTCATAATAATGTTCTATTTGCAATTGACCATTATCGAACCAAGTACGGTGAAAACCTTGAATGAGATTGTCTTTATAGTTCAATTCCACATTTTTCATTCCAAGATAATTGTATCCCACCCAGGAACCATCGGGATTTCCATCTTTGTATCGACCTTTCGTTTTCACTTTTCCATTTTCATGGTATTCAGTGAAGGGTCCATCTTTGGATGAGTCTCGCGAGAATTCACTTAAGATCAATTTATGGTGAAATCTACTGATGAGCACGCCTTCCGTAGAATAATTCTCTTCGTCTCCGAATTCAACCTGCAGGGAAGTGTATCCTTCGTCATCTACAGTATGTGGAGGATGGTTCTTGATTTCATATTGATTGATTTCACTCAATCGAACAAATGCATATGAATGAACGAAACGTTTTTTTCCATTTAAATGATAATCCGTTTGTTTCATGCAACGCCGACCAGACTCATCCAAGTAATACAGACAATACAAGGCAGGTTGACCATTTTCCCAATAGCTACGAAGTTCCGCAATCATGCCATCTGGACGATCTGCGTATGTTTTTAGAATAATGCGTGGTTTGCCATCTTGAAAATTTGCCTCTTCGGAAATCAAATGTCCATGTAGAAACTCTCGTCGTTCATAAAGTTGTCCTTGAATGTACGATTCACACTTTCCTTCTAATGGTGTTTTGTAATCTCCTTCCAAATAGGTAGAAAAAACGTAATTACTGCCTTTTCTGATGTGCGTTTGAAAGGTGCAATTTTCTTGTGCATACAACAGTTGACCCGCTAAAAAAGACGACAACATCAATAGTGTAAAAATGGTCAACCGGTTCATGAACTTCAAGTACAACACAAACTTAATAAAGTTCATCGAGATTGAATCGCCTCAGCGGAGAAGAAGAGAAAGAAGAAGAGAGGCTAAGAGACAAACTTATTTTTGCGCAATCACTTGTATCACGGCAGCATTTCCAAAATGAAATTCACCTTCGTGCACTTCGCGAATTGTTTGATTTATTTTCAATGAAGGGAACTCGCATAAGTCAGACTTTAATTCTTCTTCAGAATAAAGCAAGGTTGTTGTCATTGGACCACCTGTCTTATAATTCACTTGATCCTTGTGGTAGGATTCCATAACCAATTTCCCGCCATCTTTCAATGCATTGAATAATTGTCCATGTACTTTTTTACGCAACTCTTCAGGAAAATGCCCGAAAATAATCACAATGCCGTCCCATGTGTTCGCTTCTAAATCGAAGTTGTTTAAATCAGCACAAATAGTTTTTATTTGCACTCCTTTCATTTCTGCCAATTGAGACATTTTTCGAATGCCTTCTTCGGAATAATCCACACATGTTACGTCATGACCTTGTTCTGACAAAAACACACCGTTTCGACCTTCTCCTTCTGCTAAACAAAGAATCTTTGATCCGGAAGGAAATGACTGTTCTTGTAAAAAATCATTTGCCTGCAAACCATAAGCGAAAACTTTTTCTTTATACCGCTCATTCCAAAATTCAACTTGCATATTAATCAATGTTTATTTGAACAACTCGCGTATACTTGTCGTCAAAAATGAAATTAAAAAAATAACTACCTTTCGCTAAAGGTATATCATCGTTATAGCGAAAGGCTTTCAATCCTGTTTTTTGTTTCTCATAATACTTTTCCATCACAATCTTTCCTTCTTGATTGGTGATAAATAACTCTACATTACCTTTATAAGGACATTGAAACTTCATATCCATTTCTCCATGTGATGGATTGGGATATACACTCACATCAAATAAATTAGTTCCGGGAATTACTTGTGCTTGACCAGTGGTAGCTCGAACTAACCAAACCTCATACATTGTAGCCTGGGCAGAAGTTACTCCTGTATTATTCATAGAAAAAGGATTTGCCTCAGTACTTTTAATTCCGCCTACAATGTAACCTATACGCATGGAATCCGCAGTGATTTGAGACAAATCAATGATTTCTTCACCTAAGGTTGGCACTGCAAAATCGTTAAAAAAACGTGCGGAAGAACCAGTCAGAGCCGGCATTTCCATCGAGAACATGGATTCCTCAAACTGTCCATTTTGAGACATCGATAAACGGCTAATGGTTTTCACGAAAGGAACATTCGGATCGCTGGTTAAAACTCCATTCACATATGAATATTGACTAATTCCACCGAAGAAAATATGATGCATTTGCTGAGAAGCGGAATCATAAAATGATGCTTTGGCAGAATGATAGTGACTCAAATACTGGTTAAAATCTGTTCGAGGAACATAGTTGTTCGCGTGAATTTCCACAGGATACAAAAACGGTAAATCTGCATTTATTTGAAAAACTCCCGCTGAAATCAGGTAGCCAAATTCATTGTTCGGATATTTCATCGGTAACAGATTGTAATCACGTCGATGCAAATGCATTTGATCCAACTGCTCGGAATAATTAGTAATAGACAATTGACCATTCATGTGGGAAACCTGAAAGCTTCGAATTCCACTTACGTAAGTTTGAACATATGTTGGACCACCCATTGGATTATAACGACCATCAAAACGATGTCCACCGACCAAATAAAAAGTTGAATCAATCATTCCAAGATTTCCTCCAGTGACGGCGAAGCGATCATCAGTAAGTTGAATAAAATTCGGACTGATATCCATTCCATTTATCATGTCATTTACTAATCCGTTCAGATCAATTTCGGTGAGTTTTGGAAAAGTAATGTGGTCATTCGCACTCGGACTAAAACCATACCCACCCGCAATGTAAAGTTTATCTCCTACTTGGAATTCATTCATATTGGTGGACTGTAATTGTTCCTTTAATCCAACAGGTAATGTATTCACAGAAGCTGTCCAATATTGATTATTTGCTTTATCTAAAACATAAATCAACTCGTTGTTGTTGCTAGCCGGAAATGCGTTAAAAGGCTGACGTGCATGTAAGCCGTCCTTTCGTCCACCAATAATGATCCATTTCCCATCATAGGTTGCACTCGCAAAGGAATGTAGCCCAGGAATGTCGAGCAAGGAAGTTGGCATCAACTTTAGTTCAAACGGAAACTGGGTAGTTTGCGCAAAAAATCCATAACTCGTAAGTAGAAGTAAAAAGAGTATTTTTTTCATTTTTTTTATTTTAGCGCAGCATCGTTTGAAATTCATGGAAAAAAACAAATAATCCCATCAGCAGGACAAACCAAGCAAATCCTTTTCGAAGTATTTTCGTATCCATTTTTTTGGCAAATTGACCGCCAATTAAAATACCAATTACTGCGAGTAGTGTGAGTAATCCTAAAAATCTCCAATCCATCAGAGAACCTTGTGTCCAAACATCTCCGGTAAATCCAATCAAGGAATTCACGGAAATGATTAAAAGCGAAGTTCCAACAGCTATTTTCATCGATAATTTACTGAACATGACTAAAGCTGGAACGATCAGAAATCCACCACCAACTCCGACGAGTCCGGTAAGGATACCAACGATGGCTCCTTGAAACATCAATGGATAATTATTCCATTGAAATGGGCGTTGCTGTTGTTCTTGTTCCGTTGTTTGACCTCTTAACATTTTGAAGGCCGCAAATAACATTAGGATTGCAAACAACACCAGCATCGCATTCGATTTCGTCAAAACTAGGTGTTCAGATGAATAAATTAAATCTGGTATTGTCGGTAAAATCCACTTTCGTGTGCTAAAAACAGTGAGCATGGAAGGAAGTCCAAAAAGTACAGCCGTTCGCATATCTACTTCCATTCGTCGCCATTTAGGCAGTACACCTATCAAACTCGTTGATCCGACGATAAAAAGTGAATAAGCCGTACTTAGCTCCGTTTGAATGTGAAATAAATAAACCAAAACGGGTACCGTTAAAATCGAACCTCCACCACCGATTAATCCGAGTATGAGTCCGATTAGAACCGCCGCAACGTAACCGAAAATTTCCACTTACTTTAAAACTTTACTCTGACAGATGAAATCCGTCGTAGGAATCGCAGTTTTGGAAATCGCAGCGAATCCACCATCTACCTCCGTAAAGTTTCTGTACCCTCTTGCCTGTAGAATACTCGCTGCAATCATGCTTCGGTATCCACCTTGACAATGCATAAAGAAATGCTCATCTGGATTGATGTCTTTCGTCCATTCGTTGATATAAGCCAAAGGTTTACTGTACGCATCCGAAACATGTTCGGCAGCGTATTCTGTTTCTTTACGCACATCGACTACGATCGATTTTCCCGCATCGAATTGTGAAGCGAATTCCTCAGAACTAATTCGATGTACTTGATCACTTTCTTTTCCTGCTTCAATCCATGCAGAGAATCCACCGGATAAATATCCTACAACGTGATCAAATCCAACGCGGCTCAATCGCGTGATCACTTCTTCCTCCATTCCGGAATCTGTTACCAATAATATTTCTTGTTTCACATCTCCAATAAGTGCGCCAACCCATGGAGCAAAATCACCTTTGATTCCAATGTTAATCGAATTTGGAACGAATCCTTTGGTGAATTCTCCCGCTGGACGTGTATCCAAAACAAGGGCATTTGTTGATTCAGCTACTAATTCAAATGCTTCTGGAGCAAGCGGAGTCAATGAACGTGACTTCACCTCATCAAAACTGTCATACCCACCTTTATTCATTGCTACATTGAATCCAAAATAAGCTGGAGGCGCTAACAATCCGTCCGTTACTGCAGCGATAAATGCTTCTTTATTTGGTTGATTCAAGGCGTAGTTCATCTTTTTTTGATTACCCAGTGAATCGACTGTTTCTTTCATCATGTTTTTGCCACAAGCGGAACCTGCGCCATGCGCTGGATAAACGGTTACATCGTCGGATAACGGCATAATCTTCGTCATCAAACTTTCGTATAAAAGTCCAGCCAATTGATCTTGTGTCATGTCTGCTGCTTTTTGAGCCAAATCTGGACGGCCAACATCTCCAAGGAATAAGGTGTCTCCTGAGAATAAGGAATGATCTTTCCCATTTTCGTCTTGCAAAAGGTAGCATGTACTTTCCATCGTATGCCCTGGTGTATGCAATACTTTAATTTTAATAGAACCAACTTCGAAGATTTGCGCGTCTTCAGCAACGATTGCCTCAAAAGCAGGATTAGCTGTTGGACCGTACACAATTGCCGCTCCTGTTTTTTTACTTAAATCTAAGTGTCCAGAAACAAAATCAGCATGAAAATGCGTTTCGAAAATGTATTTCAATTGAACACCATCTTCTTTTAATCTTGCTAAATAGGGTTCAACTTCTCTTAATGGATCAATAATGAGCGCTTCGTTTCCACTCACAATATAATAAGCTCCTTGGGCTAAGCATCCAGTATAAATTTGTTCGATTTTCATATGCTTTCATTTATTTACAGTACAAAGATAAAGTACCTATTCAAATCAAAAGGTGATATAAGTCACAAATTGAAATTTGCCACTTGTTAAAACAAAAAAAGACATCCGGAGATGTCTTTTTAAAGGTATTTATTTGGATAAAATCCTATCCTTTCCCTAACATTCCTTTTTTCAAGTTTTCGTCAGCAGGTTTTGAACCAAGCCAAATAGAAAAAAGAGATTTTTTGAAATCGTAACCAGCAATTGTTCCTTTTACGACTCCGTTTTTCGTGACTTTCAAGCCTTTATCTGGTGTATAATCAAAATGAATCACATCACCGATTTTAAATTCATCGGAAAAGAAACTGATGAATTTCTTTTTATCCTCAGCGGACGCTTTGGATGTAGCATTCGCGAATCCTTCGTTTACTGACTCAAGAAAACGCTCACGTGTTACGCTACTAGAAATAATCTTGATATGAATCGCCATTTCTTCCGTACCATAAATCACTTTACTTGCGTCCGTTGTTTTTGCCTCTAAGTAAAGCGCAGCAACATATAAGTCCATCCAGTATTTCTCACGAAGTCCACCTCCGTTTAATACCAATTCATTTTTGCCGATTTTTTCTGTTAATGGGAATTTTACTCCGGAAATCGTTTTTGTTTGACCAAAGGCCTGAAATCCTAAGAAAAGGATCAACATTAGGTTTAATTTTTTCATTTTATCAATTTTGGGTTCCCTCAAAAATAGGTATTGTGATTTAAAATTCAAAACGATTTATTTATCTGTCCATTCATCTGGATCAGAAAAATCCGCAATCAATTTCTTCCAATTATAATTTAAGTCTTCTGTGTCTTCAATGATGGACATATAATCTTTATTGTCGATGTCGTAGCGCAAAATCTCTTCCCCTGTATAGGCTTCAATCGCATCCAACAACTTCACTTCTTCTTCACTACAAAAGGACAAAGCTTGACCTGTTTGTTGTCCACGTCCCGTTCTACCGCAACGGTGAACGTAATTCTCTGGAGAATCGGGCAAATCGTAGTTAATAACATAGTCCATATTCGGAATATCAATTCCACGGCACGCTACGTCCGTTGTAATCAACACTTGATTTTCGGTCGAACGAAAGCGATCCAAAATTGCAAAACGGTCTTCTTGTTCTTTTCCACCATGCAATGCTTCAGCCTTCACTCCTACTCGTTCCATTGCCGATACCACACGTTCTGCGCGTACTTTCGTGCGAACAAACACCAAGAATTTAAATTCTGGATATTCTTTAATCATGTTTTCTAAAAAGAATCGCTTGTCATCCATTTCAATGAATGCAACGGCATGTGTCACATTTTTTGAAACGGGATTCTTTGGAGATACTTGAATACGAATAGCGTCTTTCACCACATCATATGCTAACGACTTAATCTTTTTGGAAATAGTCGCGGTAAAAAACAAGGTTTGACGATTTTTCGGGATTTTCTTTATCACATCGTGGATATCCTTCGTGAAACCAAGGTCCAACATTAAATCGGCTTCATCCAAAACGAGGACTTCCAATTTGGTAATATCAATAAATCCTTGTGCGATCAAATCAAACATACGTCCAGGTGTCGATACCAAGATATCTAATCCGCTTTTCAGTTTTGCAATTTGTTTTTCCTGTTCCACTCCACCGTAAAGTCCAAGGACACTCACAGGAGTTTTCGCACCAATTTGAACCACAACATCTGAAATTTGCTTCGCTAACTCTCTTGTTGGGACAAGCACTAATCCACGAATACCCTTGTACGCACCTCTTTTCCTTGTTGCAAATTTATGCAACATAGGAATAACGAATGCCGCTGTTTTTCCAGTTCCAGTTTGTGCAACCGCCATGACATCCTCACCTTCTAAAATGGGTTTAATGGCACGGTGTTGAATATCTGTTGGACGCTTGAATCCGAGGATATCAAGTTGGTCTTTAATTTCATCAATAAGGGAATAGTCCTTGAATTTCATACAACAAAGGTAAGAATGTTTGTGTAGGAATCCGCCATCTGATGGACAATTCAACTTTCAATTGAACCTTTTGAAAAGACGGATGTAAGCAAGGAAAAATTGAGACATGAAAAGAATCTTCTTATTTACGGCATTAGCGACTTTCAGTTGGAAAGCGTTTGCCACCGAAAAAGACCTAGTGAAAGCCACACTTTCTGAGGTAACCGTTTACTCACAAGGAGCACAATTGCATCACAAAGCAAATTACTCCGCAAAAGTCGGAGTAACCGAAGTAAGTATCGAGGGAATTAGTCCTTACATCGATCCAAAAAGCATTCAAGTGAAAGCGACAGGTAATGTCGTCATCCTTGATTCAAAGTATGTCCTCCATTATCCCCAGCCGACACAAGTCACAGAAGATGGAATTCCGTTAAAAATTAAAAAAAGCATTTCTTTATTGGAGGATTCCTTGCGTTCATGGGGATTCGATATTCAAGAAATAGATGATGAAATCGGCGTGCTGAATGCCACAAAATACATCATCAGCAACAATGGCTCGATGAAAGGAACTGGAAAAGTCAATGATTCCATTCTCTTATTAAAATCTGCCGTGGATTATTACGCCTTAAAAATGAATGAAATCAACAAGAAACTTTTGGTTTTACAGCGGAAAAAGGCACAAAAGGTAGATACAAAACAAGAAATGGAAGCACGTTTGGAAGAACTTAGAAATTACCAAAATGGAAACGGCTTAAATAGAGAAATCAACAAAGCCATCCCTCGGATTGTAATCACTATTTCATCCAATGAAATCGTTTCTGGAAAGTTGAGTTTTTCGTATGTTGTCTCACAAGCGGGCTGGACACCACTTTATGATTTGCGTAGTGATTCATCCACAGGAAAAATCAACTTAACATACAAAGCCCAAGTTCACCAAAATTCTGGCTTAGACTGGAACGACGTACGCTTAAACATTTCCACAAATAATCCATACGCTAATAAAACGAAACCTGAATTGAATCCGTGGTACATCGATTATCAAGCAGCTTATGGAAAAAAGTTACAAGAATCAACTGTATGCTCCGGAACAAGCGCGGGATTGATCAATACACAAGCGATGAACATGGGATATTCTTTTAGTCAAAAAGAATTTGGAGATGCCTTATCTGCAGCGAACTTCACCACTGTTGTGCAAATGTTGATTGCTGCGGAATTTAAAATCGACCTGCCTTATTCGATTCCTTCCAACAACGACCAACACATGGTACTGATTAAACAGACAGATTTAGCAACTACCTTCAAATATTACGCTGTTCCGAAAATGGATCCAGGAGTTTACTTGGTTGCCCAAATGACGAAGTTGGACGAATTGCAACTGATTCCAGCAAAAGCGAATATTTTCTTTGATGGATCTTACATAGGTGAAACGTACATTGATCCAACGCGAATGGAAGACACTTTGAATTTGTCCTTAGGAAAAGATCCAAACATTGTGGTAAAAAGAACATTGTTGAAAAAAGAATGCAAGGACAAAGTCATTCAAGATAAACGTGAACGGACCTTCGCCTATTCGATTGAAGTCCGCAATAGCAAATCAAGTCAAATTGACATCGTGATTCAAGACCAAATTCCAATTACGCAAAACACAGACATCACAATAGAATCTGCCAATTTAGCGAAAGGACGCTTGAACGAGCGAACCGGAGTCATCGAATGGAGTTTCAATTTGAAACCAAAGGAAAACAAAGTCATCGATTTCGACTACAAGATCCGACATTCAAAAGATAAAGAGATTAATATCTAAACGAAAAAAGTCCCTGACAGAGTTGTCAGGGACTTTTTTTATTATATCATTTGTTCAAGAAATTAATGACTTGACACATATTTTCTGTACTCCATTTTACTGGAATCAAAGGACATGAATTTTGCAAGTGAGGTTGCGTTTTCACGGTCAATTAAGCGATCAGATAAAAACTTGGCAACATCTAGTTTGTTTTCATCAAATGTAAATAACTCAATGATTTTACCCGCTTGTTCCGTATTTAAACACGTATTTTTCAAAGCCAACTTCACCGATTCAAGGCGATCATCCTCAAAACTTTGATCTTTCAATTCTTCCAAAAATGTGGGTAGGTTGTTTAAGGTGCGATTACAAGCGATTAACGCTCCTGATGTGTTCACATTCGCCTGCGTATTGACTTGATTCTGTTGATTATTCGTTTGATAGTTGACATTTCCACCAGAATTCGTCGTGGTAGTGGTAGTGGTTGTCGTAATGGTCGTTTGTCCAGTTGTTTGCTGTGTGTTCATCCCATTTGCATTGACATTCATCTGAACATTCCCATTGTTTCCATAGGTGTTTTGCGTTTGCATGCCGTTCGCATTGATATTCATGTTGATGTTGGCGTTATTGGACGGAGTCACCGATTGATTCGTTCCCGTTGCATTGACATTCATGTTTACATTGGTATTTGGATTCACTTGCTGTTGCTCCATACCTGTTACATTCATGTTAACTCCCATATTGCCATTTTGCATGTTTGGATCCATTCCGGAAACATTGATACTAATTCCCACACTGCCGTTTTGCATGTTCGGATCCAATTCACTTCCAGATACATTCATTTGGAAGTTTGCATTTCCATTTTGTGTGGATTGCGTTTGTGTCGTTCCTGTACCTGTTGCATTCACATTCACATTCATTCCTACATTTCCAGATTGAGTCGATTGTTGATTCATACCCGTTGTATTCACATTCATATTTACATTCGCATTTGGATTCGTCGTTTGTTGATTCATTCCGTTTGCATTTGCATTGACATTCATGTTCACGTTTCCATTGGTAGGAACTTGTGCATTCGCTGTACCATTTGTGGTTTGCGTGGTGGTGGTTTGAACCGTTGTTGTTTGAACGACCGCATCTGAATAAACCGAAGCGTCTGAAGGACGATAGACAACCGCACCAGGAGTAATGACTCCTTCTGTCGCAACTAAACTAACCAATTGTAATTTTCCTTTCCCTTTTTTAAAGGTAATGCGCGTTGTGATATCACTTGGAGCATCGATAAACAAATTCTTATCCACATCTGCTGTTTTGCCATCTGCGAAAATAATCTTCAAGGAATAGCCGCCGTTTTTAATGCCTGATATATAGACGTTTGTTTGTGGCTGTGAATTTTGTTTAATTCCATTGAGAATGGCATAAAACTGTTGTCCACCGTTATTGAAAATTGTTAGGTTACTTTGTGATACTGCAATCAGCGACACAAAAGAGAATAAAACACTCGTAATCAATTTCATATTATCATTTTTTTTCAAAAATACATAAAATACATTGCGACATCAAATTCGGAATTCAAACCTTTTCCTAACTTCGCACTCATGAATTTTGTCATTGTCGATGTGGAAACAACCGGAGGAAATACCAAAGACTCCAAAATCACTGAATTAGCGATGTACAAATACGATGGCGAAAAAGTGATTGACTCCTATGTCTCACTTGTTAATCCAGAACAATCCATTCCAGAGTTTATTGTACGTCTGACAGGCATCACGGACTCCATGGTTGCAGACGCTCCAAAATTTTACGAAATCGCTAAAGAAGTGATTGAATTCACAAAAGACTGTGTCTTCGTAGCGCACAATGTCGCCTTCGATTACGGAATGTTCCGCAGTGAATTTCGAAGACTCGGTTTCGATTTTCGTCTACCACACATGTGTACGGTTCGTGCATCGCGTTATGTAATTCCTGGACATGCGAGCTATAGTTTAGGGAAATTATGTCGCGAAATCGGAATTGAAAACAACGCACGCCACCGAGCGGATGGAGATGCCAAGGCAACAACAGAGTTATTTCATTTAATCTATCACAAGGATCCAAATAACCTTAGCACCTTCATACAACAAGAATTGAATCCGAAGTCGATTCATCCGAACTTGAGTTTAGATGTAATAGACAATCTCCCGACAAAAACAGGGGTCTATCTGTTATACAATGAATTCAATCAACTGATTTACATCGGGAAAAGTATCAACATTAAAAAACGCATTGAGCAACACCTTCGAAATACAAAAACCGCAAAAGGATTGAAAATGATTCAGGATATTTGCCGAATCGAACACGAATTAACCGGAAGCGAATTGATTGCGATGCTCCTTGAGTCCGAGTTAATCAAACAACATCAGCCGATTTACAACCGAAAACTGAGAAAAAGTTTCTTCCCATTTGGCATCTTTGATGAGGTAGATGAACACGGTTACGTTCAACTTCAAGTAAACTCTTTGGCAAAAAAAGAAGAGCAAGCAATCATACAGTTCAGTACAAAAAAAGAAGGTAGTGATTATTTGAGTCATGTGGTTCAGAAATTTGAACTTTGCCAAAAATTATGTCACCTCTACCCCACTAAATCTGCATGCTTTCATTACACTATAAAAGAATGTAAAGGTGCTTGTGTTCAGGAGGAAAGCCCCGATGATTACAACCAACGCATTAACAACTTTTTAGAAAACATCAACTTCAAAGGATCTTCCTTCTTTATTATTGACAAAGGACGAAACAAAGGTGAGAAAAGCCTTATTTGGATTGATCGTGGCACCTACAAAGGATATGGATTTGCGCCATTCCATTTTCACGGAAAAGAACCCATGCACTGGATGAGGTACATTGAATTAGCATCAGAAAACCGTGACAATAAGTCAATCATTAATTTGTTCTTGCGCAAGGACAAACAGCACCGCATTGTCGGTTTATAGTATCTTTAAACTATGATTGGAACCGTTCGTATTTTAGGATCAGGAACATCGCAAGGAATCCCAATGATTGCCTGTAGTTGTGACGTTTGTCATTCAAGCGACCCACGTGACAATCGACTTCGCGCATCGATTCTATTGGAAATGAATGGATCTAATTATTGCGTGGATGCCGGACCAGATTTTCGCTACCAATTGTTGAGAGAAAAGATTACACACCTCGAAGGAATTTTATTTACACACGAACACAAAGATCACGTCGCTGGATTAGACGATGTTCGCGCCTTTAATTTTTTTTCACAAAAACCCATGAATGTCTATTGTTCAAAAAACGTGGACAATGCCTTGCGCAGAGAATTTCACTACATTTTCGACGAAAAAGATTATCCAGGTGTACCAAAATTGAACATCATTCCCATAGATAAAAATCCATTTAAGATGGATGGAATTCAGGTTTTACCAGTTGAAGTCATGCATTATAAACTACCTGTTCTAGGATTTCGAATTGGCAACTTTGCGTATATTACAGATGCAAAGACCGTTGATCGTGAAGAACGCGAAAAAATTAAAGGTATTGACACCCTCATTGTCAATGCCTTACATAAGTTCCCGCACATCTCACATTTCAACTTAGACGAAGCCTTGGAATTTATTGCCGATATTCAACCAAAACAAGCATACCTTACCCACATTTCCCACCTTTTTGGAAAGCATGCAGATATTTTAGCACAACTTCCAGAGAATGTTTCCTTACTCTTTGATGGAATGTCCTTTGAATTTGAATTTTAAAGCTTTAAAATGTGAATAATTCCGAGGCTTAACTATCCTGTAAACGCCCGAAAAATTGTAATTTCGAATCGTGCAAGCACCCAAAGCTATTGATATTAAAGAATTGATCCGAAGTAAAAATCCAAAGTTATTGAGATTTTTACCTGGATTTGTCCTACGTTATTTGCGTAAAACACTACATGAAAAGGAATTAAACGCATTTATTCAGGCACATGGAGAACTCGAGGGACTCGAATTTTGTGAAGCTGCTGTAAATTATTTTCATTTTAAATTTGACATCAAGCACATCGAAAGGATTCCAAAAACTGGTCCGATTATCATTGCGATGAACCATCCACTTGGTGGCGTTGATGCAATGGCGTTGATTGTGGCATTGAAAAACCACCGAAAAGATTTGAAATTTATTGTCAACGATATCTTAACGACCATAGAAAATTTAAACACCTATTTCGTCGGAATCAATAAACATGGGAAACTGGGATTGTCTGCACGTGAAAGAATCAAAGCAGCATTTCAAGAGGATCAAGCCTTGTGTATTTTCCCTTCAGGTATGGTGAGCCGTATTCACGATGGTACGATTCAAGATAGTGAATGGAAAAAAACATTTATTACGTACGGAAGAGAATTTAATCGTCCAATTGTACCCATACACATCAGTGGACAGCTCTCCCCCTTCTTTTACCGCCTCTTTAAATTTCGATCGTTTCTAGGAATTAAAGCAAACGTCGAAATGTTTTACCTAGCGGATGAAATGTTAAAACAAAAAAACAAAACCATCACCTACACGGTTGGTGAACCGATTATGGGCATGGATATCGATCCCGAAATGGACGATTTACGCGCTGCGAATTGGGTTAAATCAATCGTCTATCAATTAAAAAGCGACAAATGAAAGCAATCAGAGAAGCCGTTTCAACGGAATTATTGAAAGCCGAGTTGACAGCAGAACGCTTTCTGCGTGTCACTCGTAAAGGTGAAAATGAAATTTACGTAGTCAATTGCCACAATGCACCAAATGTTTTGGAAGAAATTGGACGTTTACGCGAAGTAACGTTTCGTGCTGCAGGAGGAGGAACTGGAGAATCCATCGATTTAGATGAGTACGATTTAGGCGAATACGCTTACGAACAACTCATCGTTTGGTCCGTAGAGGATGAAGCAATTATAGGTGGTTACCGTTATAAAAAATGTAATGAAGCAATCGAATCCGATGGATCCATTCATTTATCAACAACCCATTATTTCGATTTTAATCCATCATTCGTTGCAGATTACCTTCCAAAAACGATCGAACTTGGACGCAGCTGGGTTCAACCTGATTTTCAGCCAAGCAATAATCCAAGAAAAGGACTTTTTGCCTTAGATAATATTTGGGATGGATTAGGTGCACTCATTCGTTTTAATCCAGAGATTGACTATTTCTTTGGAAAAGTGACTATGTATCCAAGTTACAATGTTGCTTGTCGTGATTTCTTGTTGTTCTTTTTACATCGATTCTTCCCCGATAAAAGTGGACTAATGAAAGCCTATTTCCCGCTACAAATCGAAAGTGACCCTGCCATTTTTGATGAATTAATTATGGGGATGGATTACAAAGAGGCATTCAAAATTCTAAATACTTTCACTAGAGAACATGGGGAATTTATTCCACCACTGATGAATATCTACATGAATTTATCACCTACCATGATGACTTTTGATACCGCAATTAATCCAGAATTTGGAAATGTAGAAGAGACTGGAATTCTCGTTAAAATATCAGACATTTACCCTGATAAAAAGGAACGTCACATTGACTTCTAAGACTTACTATTCAACCAATCATCTAGGTTAACATTTCCGGTTTGACGTCGAACGCGTTCTTTGATGCGCGCAATGTACACATCGACATGTTTGATGCCCATTTTCTCTGAAATGTATTTAGACGGTTTGTCGTAACAGTACTTCATCTTCAAGACCAATGCATCTCGTTTATTCACAGATCCAATTACAGCTTCAAACAATTCAGCGATTAACTCCTCTTGATCATAAACTGGAGTTTCTTGAATGATAACCTTTTCAGAGGTGGTATTTACCCATACCTGATTTTTTTTCGCTTGACGTTTCCGGATTTCCGAGATGCAAAAATGATGTGTGATCGTTTTTAGCCATCCATAAGAAGCAAACAACTCTGGCTGTGCATCATAACGATCAACGATTAATTGATAAAAATGAATAGAAAACTCTTGAAAAGTATCAGGAAGTTCTTGCAACGGGATGCTTTTTCGCATCACATGCTTAAAAAAAGTTCCATGCTCTTGCATCAACTCATTATAAACTAGGTTATGTCTTGCTCTTTCCATTTGGAGCACCAAAACAAAAATCAGTCCAAAAAATAAACTTTATCAAAAATCACATCGGATTTTATCCGTTAAATTGATTTTATCCATTAAATTCACAATTAAATTGATTTTTTTGCGTTGTAAAACCATGTTGAAATTAACACTACTCCTTATATTATTTCCACTTTTTTGTTTTGGTCAATACAACCCTGGAACAAATACATTCCATTTTTTGAATGCTTCAAGTTCTGCCCGTAACGCAGGATCAGGAAATGGTTTAATAAGTGTTTACGACAATGACCTTGGATTAGCACTTGATAATCCTGCCCTACTTAATGAAAAAATGAATGGACAGGTTCAATACACTTATGGGAAATACCCATCCGGAGTTCATTATGGAAATGTAAGTTATGCTCTACATTCCAAAATAGGTACATTTGCACCAAGCATTCGTTATTTTAGTTTCGGTCAGTTTGATGAAACCGATGATGTTGGAACAGTTATAGGAACCTTCAGCGGTGGAGAATATGCTATTGGGACCAGTTATAGTCGTAAGATTAACGAAGTAATGAGTATTGGCGCCAACCTTTCCTTTCTCGGATCACACATGTATCGATACAGTGCTTTTGGTTTAACCGGAAGCTTTAGCGGATTGCTTCTTCATCCAAACAAACTTTTATGTGCGACATTCCTCGTGAAAAACATGGGTGTACTTTTAAAAGACTTCACTGAAAATAGCGCATCAAAACTTCCATTGGATGTACAAGTAGGATTAAGTTACAAATTGAAACATGCCCCTTTTCGCTTTGGAATAACGGGATATCAGTTGAACCAATTAAACAACGTTTACCTGGACCCACTCGCGAAACCAACATATGACCCTTTAACAGGTGATACCATCCCGGTATATTCGCCATCTATTGGAACAAAAATCGCTCATCACGTGAATTTTCAGGTGGAGCTATATGCTTCTAAATCATTTCAATTGCGCGGTGGATTCAACTTCATGCGTCGTGAACAAATGAAATTACTTGATCATCCTGGATTAGCTGGATTCTCGATGGGCATGTCCATCAAACTGAAAAAGTTCAACATGGATTATGGTGTACAGTTTTATTCTAAGGCCGGCTCTATTCACTCACTTGGATTCAGTACATCCCTTAATAATTGGAAGAAGAATTAATTCTTAGCTGTTAAATCGGTATGGTGGTAGTGCTTGGTTAACGCAATGTATTCCGGCGTATACCCTCCTCCTGTTAGTCTAATAGTCAAAGCCGATTCAATCAAAGTCCCCTCACATTTTTCAAACACAAGAATAACTCGGGAATTCAACTTTTCAGCTGTTGCATGAATGGTTATTTTCTGCGAGGGATGAAGTCCATTTTGTTTTGCAACACTCAGGATATAATTAAATTGATCAAAAGGAACGATAACGTAAAATCGTCCATATTCACTGAGTAATTCTGAGGTTTTACGAATAAACAATTCGTACGTTTCTCGGCTAATATGCTTTGCTTGATCAATAAGTTTATCACCTGATTTTAGTCCATCTAAATAAAAAGGCGGATTGCTAAAAATCAAATCATATTGTTTCGATGGGTAATACGCTAAGAAATCAATGGCGTGAATCTGAGTGGACTTCCCCCACGGACTATTCTTTAGATTCAATAAACATTCTTCCGCAGCAGCAGAATGAATTTCCACGGCATCCAACTGAATATTCGGTTTTTTTTGAAGAACCATTAACGATAAAACCCCTGTTCCTGCGCCAATATCTAGGGCAGTTGTAGCGGATGCTGGATCAATAAACGAACCCAACAACATACTATCTGTTCCAACTTTGAGCGGATTTTTCGATTGAATAACATCGAATTGCTGAAAGCGAAATACCGACAAATTAATAGGCTTTAGCGAAAATTACGCGTCCAGAAGATGGCTTACCTGTAACCATGCAAACACCTGCTTCTTCTTTACGGTCCAGTGCGATGCAACGAATCGTTGCTTTCGTTTCTTCTTTGATTCGTTCTTCGGTTTCAGATGTTCCATCCCAGTGTGCCAAGAAGAAACCTCCTTTGTCAATTTCCTTCTTAAATTCCTCGTACGAATCAATTTCACGTGTGTTTTCCGAGCGGAAAGCTTTCGCACGTTGCAATAAATTCACCTGAATATCCGCAAGCAATTGTTCGATGTGATTTTCCAAACCATCAAAATCAACAACTTCTTTGGTTTTATTATCACGACGAGCAATCTCTGCTTTTCCATTTTCTAGATCTCTTGGACCCATCGCAACACGCACGGGAACACCTTTAGATTCGTACTCCGCAAACTTCCATCCTGGACGACGGTTTTCATCATCATCGTATTTGAAAGAAATTCCTTTCGCCTTCAATTTAGCCGCCAATTCGGACATTTTCTCAGAAATTGCTGCTAATTCTTCATCTGTTCGGTAAATCGGAACGGCAACTACTTGTATTGGAGCCAATGCCGGTGGTAAAACGAGTCCTTCGTCATCGGAATGCGTCATAATCAATGCACCCATCAAACGAGTGGAAACACCCCATGATGTCGCCCAAACGTAATCTAACTTCCCTTCCTTATCTGCAAATTTCACTTCAAAAGCTTTGGCAAAATTTTGTCCGAGAAAGTGAGATGTTCCAGCTTGAAGCGCTTTTCCATCTTGCATCATTGCCTCGATACATAAGGTATCATCCGCACCTGCAAAACGTTCATTCGCTGTTTTTCTACCTTTGATAACAGGCATGGCCATATAGTTCTCAGCGAAATCTTCGTAAACATCCAACATTTGTTCTGTTTCTGCTATCGCTTCTTGTTTTGTTGCATGAGCTGTGTGTCCTTCTTGCCAAAGAAACTCTGTGGTTCTCAGAAACAAACGCGTTTTCATTTCCCAACGAACAACATTTGCCCATTGATTGATAAGGATAGGTAAATCGCGGTATGACTGGATCCAATTTTTGTATGAATTCCAAATAATTGTTTCAGATGTTGGTCGTACGATCAATTCCTCTTCCAATTTAGAATCCGGATCCACAATTACTCCGCTTCCATCCTCAGCATTTTTCAAACGGTAATGAGTAACAACTGCACATTCTTTTGCAAATCCATCTACATGACTTGCTTCTTTACTCAAGTAGGATTTTGGGATGAACAAAGGGAAGTAGGCATTCGAATGACCAGTTTCCTTGAATTTAACATCCAAGATGTCGCGCATTTTCTCCCAAATCGCATAACCATAAGGTTTAATCACCATGCAACCGCGAACATCGGAATGTTCAGCTAAATCAGCGCGGTAAACCAATTCATTATACCATTTTGAATAATCTTCTGCTCTCGTTACGTATTTCTGTGCCATTGCTACTATTATTGAACGTCAAAGGTAGCGAAAATACTTCGAAATCGAGACCTAGAAAACGTGGTATGAACGGGAAAAGTCCTACTTTATGGTTGTTGGAGTCATTTGATTTGTGATCAAATCATGTGTGTAATGCTGATACAATGCCTTCATTTCACGAATAATTTGCTTTTCATGCGTATTTCTTTTTTGCTTCATCTGTTCATTCCAAACAGTAGTTAAAATTCCTTGTTCACTCTTTTCAAAGGATATTAAATTCCCTTGTTCGCTGACCATTTTCGGAGTCGACTTCGCACTAAAATACGATGTTCCAAACGAATAATATTTCGTATTCAAGCCCAATAAATCAATGATGGTTGGCATGATGTCAATTTGTTGAAACTCTTTACCACTTTTTACTTTGGGAAGCTTCATAGATGCATGATAGAATCCTATAGGAATGCGATAGGTCCATTCTAAAGAACATCGATCAGATCTTTTGGTTGGACCAACATGATCTGCACAAAACACAAACAAAGTGTTTTTAAACCACGCTTGTTTTTGAGCCTTCTCCCAAAATTCTTTCAAGGCGAAATCCACATAGGAAATCGTTGCACAAAGCGGTTCTGGACCATGTTTCACTTTCGACTTAAACGACCTTGGAATCGTGTAAGGATGATGCGACGACAAGGTAAATATCATTGAGAAGAATGGTTTTTTAAAACGATTCATTTCATCCACCGCGAAACTTAACATATGATGATCTTCGATACCCCAATTGCCATCAAAATGCGCATCATTTGGATATTCGTTCCTTCCGTAATAGGAATCGAATCCAGCAGCCGACGTAAACGCATCAAAACGCATGGATCCATTGTTTGCCCCATGAAAGAAAGCAGAATAATATCCTTCTTTATTCAATATTGACGGTAGTCCTTGAAATTGATTGGCACTGTAGGCAGATAAAATAAATGATTCATTGGTATATGCAGGAATGGAGGAAATGACTGAAGGAAGGGCATCCATCGATGTTCGGCCATTCGCTATCGCATCTTCAAAAAACATGGATTGTGTTAAAAGCGAATCCAAGAATGGCGTGTAACTCTCTGGACTATTTGGACCACAATACATGGTTCCAAAACTTTCCAAAAGAATAAAACAGACATTTGTTCCTTTCGGTAAAAAAGTTTGTGCTTGACTTGATTGAATTGGATTAAAAATGGCGTTTAACTCCTTTTCTTCAAAGTACTGTTTATCTTCTAAACCTTTTATTCCAATGGTTTTTATTATGGTAAATGCAGAATTTAGAACTGCTGGGGCATTAGATAAACTACTGTAATTTGTGGCTTCAATGATACCAATGGGTTTCAATTGAAATCCTCCTCGACCAATAATCACAAACGATGTGACGATAAAAACAAACACTATCCAATTTCTACGAAGTTTCCAAGAAATAGGCGCTGACTTTATTTTCACGAAGCACCAAATGGAAAGGGATAAACTGATAATAAAAAATCCAATTAACCACCAAAATTCAGCGATAAAATCACCCGCTAAGCTCGATGTCTCCGTATTGGTCAACATGTAGATAAAATAGTCGAAACTTGTACGCTTGGCCGTGTAAGAAAAATAGGCGACATCCCAACCATTAAAAACAAAAACAAGGAAGGTCCCGAAGCTAAAGAGCACCAATTTTATCCAAAAGCGAAAGCGTTCCAATTGCTCGGGTAATGGCAAATAAAGTAAGGTGATGAAGGGTAAGAAAAAAAGCGCGATAGTCACTAAATCAAATCCAGCGCCAATCAAATAATCCTGAACACCAAACTCCAGGAATTTTTTGTTATTCATTGTGACCAAAAGAATTCGATACACACCTGAAAACAACCAGACAAGACCTAGAGGTAAAAGGATTTTAAGACTTGTTTTAATCAAGGTTTCAACGTGAATTTAGTACTTCATGATGCGATCAATGGCTTCTTTTAATCGTTCAGATGCCAAAAATTGCTTTTCTAAGCTCACCGCAAATGGAACGGGCGTGTCCATCGAAGCCACACGCAAAACCGGCGCATCTAATTGCTCAAAACAATGTTCAGTTATCAAAGCAACCAATTCACCACCGATACCACCAGTTAAACAGTCCTCGTGCAAGACGATGACTTTACCTGTTTTATTTGCTGCTTGAAAAATCGCTTCCTTATCCAAAGGCATCAAGCTTCGAAGATCAACGATTTCCGCAGATATCTCGGGATAATGAGACATTGTCTCAGTCGCCCAATGAACTCCTAGTCCATACGTTATGATAGTTAAGTCATTTCCAGAAGTAACCGTTCGTGCTTTCCCAATTTCAACTGTATAATAATCCGTTGGAATTTCTTCTTTTAAACTTCGGTATAAAAACTTATGTTCAAAAAACAAAACTGGATTTGGATCCTCAAATGCTGCGTTAAGCAATCCTTTCGCGTCGTACGGTGTAGACGGATAAAGGATTTTCAATCCAGGAGTATGGAAAAACCATGCTTCGTTGCTTTGAGAATGAAAAGGTCCAGCTGCTGTACCTGCACCAGTAGGCATTCGCACAACAACATCGGCATTTTGACCCCAACGCCAGTGCATTTTTGCTAAATTATTGATAATTTGATTGAATCCACAGGTGACAAAATCGGCAAACTGCATTTCGACCATCGCTTTCATTCCTGAAATCGATAATCCTAATCCAGTTCCGATAATCGCAGATTCACACAAAGGCGTATTACGAACGCGGTCCTTTCCGAATTGTTCTACAAGTCCCTCTGTTACTTTAAACGCCCCGCCATATTCCGCGATATCTTGTCCCATTAGGACGAGTCCTTCATGTTTGGCCATTGACTGAGTTAAGGCATCTTGAATCGCATCAATGAATCTTTTCTCCTCCTTTTGCCCTGTTGCTTCAATTAATTGTTGAATGTGAGAAGCAAATAAATCATCTACCTCGGTCATTGCATTCGCTTCGATAGCTGGCTCTGCATTAGCTTCATCGAATCCCTGTTGAATCTCAACTTTGATTTTCTCCTTAATTTGTTCGATTTCAGATTCTTTCAACAAACCCTGCTCCAATAAATAGGCTTCATAATTCGAAACAGGATCTTTTTTCTCCCATTCATCTTGAATTCCTTCTGGATAATATTTCGTTCCCGATGATTCCTCATGTCCGCGCATACGGAAGGTCATTAACTCCAAAAGATATGGTTTTGGATCGACACGAATTTCTTCGTTTATTTTTCGAACAGTTCGTATCACTTCTAGAATGTTATTTCCATCAATTTGAATGGCATTCATTCCGTATCCAATTCCTTTATCTATGAATTGCTTACAACGAAACTGTTCAACGGATGGGGTTGAAAGTCCCCAGCAATTGTTTTCAACGGCAAAAATCACAGGTAAATCCCAAACAGCGGCAACGTTTAACGATTCGTGAAAGTCTCCTTCAGATGCTCCACCGTCGCCAGTAAAAACGATGGTTGATTTTTGATTCTTTGTAATTTTGTTCGCAAGAGCAATACCATCAGCAATTCCTAACTGTGGGCCTAAATGCGAAATCATTCCAACTAACTTATGTTCTTGTGTTCCAAAATGGAAACTACGGTCACGTCCTTTCGTGAAACCGTTCAGTTTTCCTTGAAATTGAGAAAACAAACGATTCAAAGGAATCTCACGTGTAGTAAAAACCCCTAAGTTTCTGTGCATGGGAAGGATGTATTCATCTTCATTCATTGCATATGCACAACCAACAGAGATACCTTCTTGTCCCCAACCGGAAAACCATTTCGTAATTTTCCCTTGGCGTAATAAAATGAGCATTTTCTCTTCAATGAGTCTCGGTCGGACCAACTTCAAATAAATATCCTTTAACTCTTCATCTGAGAATCCTTCTCTGTTGAATGCTATTTCTGACATGCGTATGGGTTTTATTCCAATAAATTGGAAAATGAAATGTAATAATAAGGCTACTTAGATTTGAACTTAAACTTTTAGTCCACGAACGACACGTTCTTTACGTTTCGTTTTTTGCAGGCGTTTTTTAACGACTAAAAGATGCGCAGCACGAGGTGCTCCGCGCATTAAATCGACTTTATATGTGTTTTCACCGTAAACAACTTTCGGTCCGCCTTGACTATTCCAATCAGCATCAAAATAAAAACGTTTAACGCTACTTCCTTCCGTTTTTGTGGCAAAGGTGATGATTCTACCATCTCCCAATTCAAAGCGTAATTGCATTTCTCCTTTTGGACCAAAGCTTTCGAAGATACACGTTGTCATTGCCGGTATCACAATACTTTCGCGCTCACTGCTTGAACTTGCCACTAGGGTACCATTTTGAGTGGTATTTTGACTATCATCTCTTTTTTCTTGATTCAAAATAATGGTATGCGATGTATAGAATTGAACTTGACGTAATTTTTCATCCGAATCTAAACTAAACTCGTCTCGAATCTGAGTTGTATAAGGAACTTTAACGCCACATGACATGAACACAGTCGCTAAGGAAAGGAATAAGAAGAAATTTTTCATTTTGCTTAATTTTGTTCAAATTTACAGAAAATCGTCTTGATACATTCGAAAAATACAGATTTTACCATGCTAAATCAACTTTGTTTATTCTTCTTACTACTCGTATTGACGTCCTGTTCGGAAAACAACTCTGGAAAGTTGAAGGATTTGGATAATATTCGTTCAAAATCAAGTTATCAGCAAAAAAAGAAAATTGTACCTCTAGATCCATGGAAAGACTCCCTTTTAGCAATTTACAATCAAGACTCCGTAGATTTTAAATTTCAATTCATTGAAAGCGATTCAAATCGTTTCTTTTTTCATGAGTTCAATTACGTTGAATCTGCAATGTGGTGCTTAACAGATTCAAACAATCATACTTACAAACATCAATTCGCACGATTTAACATCGACTCGACTAACGTGAAAAACAATTTTTACAATTGGTTCGATAAGGAGTTTTGCAAGCGAAATTTAGCTGTGCGCATTTATAACCGTTTGAATATTTTCCCAAAAAACATCTTTTTTGTCTGTACAAATCAAAGTATCCACGTGATTAAAAGTGATGACAAAATTGATCCGTTAAAATGGATAAAGTTTATTCAACGAACAGAGAAAAAATTGAAATTCATCTACATTTGTCATCAAGTAAAGAACAAGGAAGCACTTTGGTATACCTTTGAACAAAACAAACTAAACTTAATCCCAGCACAATGACTATTCTAAATCGTGGACAAATCGTTGTTTTCCAATCAGAAAATTTTCAAAATTGGGCAAAAGAAAACAGCGAAGACGATCTTTTTTTTTCAAGTCAAGCTGAACCGACAGTATATCTTATCGAAGAAGAATTTTGGGACGACGAACTCGTACTAGAAAAGTATAGGAAAAAGATTATTCGAAGAGAATGTTCGGAAATTTGTTCGGATGAAACGAAATGGCCGGTGATTAAGGATAATGAGCAATTTCGTTTTTACTTTCAGGTGTTTCTTGGAATTATCGTCGTAGACTTATTAGAAAGCGATCTCATATGCGAAGAAATGGATTTATAAATTTTTAAAAAGATTGACATTCAAGTAAGTTGGGTCATTCGTTACCTCTTCCCCTATCCAAGCAGGTAGTTGAAACTCTTCGTTCTCATTGTTTAATTCAATTTCCGCTAACACCAATCCTTCATACTTTCCTTTAAAAACATCAATTTCCCAGGTGGATTCTAGATATTGAACAACATAACGATCTTTCTCTAGACACAATAGTGCTGCCTTTTCGATCATTTCATCCGCATCACTAACGGGAATCAAATATTCAAACTCATTCCTTGTGACACCTTTGCCCATTTTAATGGTCATGTAGGCTTTGTCCGAACGTATACGAATCCGAACTGATTTATCCTCATCTTCAAATAGATATGCTTGTTTAATATGAGTAACAGATTGAATAAATTCATCTTTCCAATCCATCGTTTCCAATAAATACTTGCGTTCGATTTCGAGCATTTTTAATTTTTTTCTACTATTTTTACCAAAGATGCAACTTAAAGATGTATTGTTGCGTCAAACGATGTGAAATTTTAACGTTAACCAATAATGAAACTAAACTTAACTATTCTCGCTTTCTGTTTTTTAGGATTCGGATTGAATGCTCAAAAAAACATAGAATCAAACGGAATTAAAATCAGCACCAAACAAATCAATTGTAATATTCCAGCTGAAGGATACGAGTCAGATCTTATTCAATTAACTATTGAAAACCAAACAAATACAGTTAAGACTGTCACATACAGTTTCGAATTATTCTATGATGGAGAATGTGCAACATGTGGTCATGAAGAATACACGTATACACAAATCCTTCAGCCAAAAGAAGTGTTGGTTGGTGAATGCTTGGATCGCACTCATTTTGGATTAACCATTTTTCATCACATGCCTGCTCATTTGACGAAAACGACACTAACTGACTTTAATATTAAGAATGTAGTAGTAAAATAATTCTATGAAATTTACCAATTTATTCGTTTCAGCTGCTCTCATAGTTGGATCAATTCAATCGTTTTACGCACAATGTACCGTTACAGCAAGTGCATCAAGTACAACAATTCCTTGTAACGGATCAGCAACATTAAGTGTATCAGGAAGTGGGACTAGTCAAGTGGCCTTCGGTGAAAACTTTAACAGCGGGCAACCAGTTGGATGGTTATTTTCTCAGGTAGTGACGATTGCCAATAACACATGTGGTGTACCATCTTTAGACGGTACGGATTTTATGTGGATGGGAAATCAATCTGTTGCTCCTCGCGAAATGACAACCATTGCATTAGATGTATCTTCAGGTGGACAAGTTTGTTTCGATATGCGTTACGCTATTCAAGCACAAGCTTCACCTTGTGAAGGACCAGATTTGGCAAGCGAAGGTGTCTATGTACAGTATTCAATAGATGGAGGTCTTTCTTGGACAACAATGAATTACTGGAGTCCACTAGGTGGTTATGATCCTTTAATGACGTCATGGCAAAACTATTGTTTACCTATTCCTGCAGCTGCACAAACTACAGCTACACAATTTAGATGGACACAATTAGCTGTATCTGGCGCACCGTTTGACCACTGGGGACTAGATAACATTATGATTACAGCTACAGAACCAAACTTCAACATCACTTGGTTACACGATAATTATTCTTACGGACCAGGTGTTTACACAGGTAATAATCCTACTCCTGTTAGTCCAACCCAACAAACTTCGTACATAGTTATGATGACGGATAGCATTAACACATGCTACGATACTATCACGATTACCGTTAGTTACCCACAGATTGATTCAGTTACAACAATCAATCCAACGTGCGGAAGTATCAATGGAAGTTTAACGGCAAGTTCATCAGGTGGTGCAGGTGGATATACCTATTCCATAGGTGCTGCTTTTCAAACAAATGGAACATTCAACAATTTAGACACAGCCTCTTACACGGTAATATTGGTGGATCAAAACAACTGCTCGGACACCATGATGGCCGTTCTAGATGGTGTTGATTCACTACAAATTACAAATTTAACATCCATCACTACAACCTGTGGTTTGGATAATGGAACCATTGATTTTGACGTTGCCGGTGGAACACCTAACTTTCAATACAGTATTGATAATGGAACAACTTTTTCGGCAGCTAATAATTTCACCAATTTAGCACCTGGTGTTTATCCGATTTATGTCGAAGATCAAAACGGATGTTTCGACACGGAATCTATTGAAATTTTCCCTTCCACAAATCCAAACATTGATAATTTCAATTCTACTTTGGAATTTTGTAGTCTTTCGGACGGTGGAATTACCTCTTCTTCCTCTCTTGGAATTACACCTTATCAATTTATCTTATACCAAGGTTCTTTGCTAGTTTCGAACAATTCAAGCGGAAACTTTACTGGACTTCAAAGTGGTAATTACTCATTGATGGTAATTGACCAAATCGGTTGTGTGGACAGTGTTATGGTAACTGTTGATTCCATTCCTGCTCCTGTAGCTCCACTTCAAGATACTGTTTTGTGTAACTTAACACTACAAATCAACGGAGTTCTTTCCTACACAGGAAGTAATTGGACAGCCAATTCACCCTTAGTGAACTTCTCTAATCCGGCTGGACAAAACCCAACAATTGTTGCAGATACCTCAGGAATTTATTCCATCACAATGACCGATAGTGTGTGTAGCTTTTCACAAACATTCGAGTTAACATTCGTTGCTGATCCATACACAAATGTACTTGACACAACGCTTTGTATCGGTGAAACACAAGTTTTAGCAGCCTTGGTTCAACCCCAAAACGTTAATTACCTTTGGTCAACAGGAGCCTCAACTTCCGCGATTAGCGTAACAGAAACCGGAAATTACATCGTTACAGCTTCAAACATGTGTGGTGTTTCTATCGACACAGCAACGATCGAATTCTATTTCTGTGACATAGAAGTTCCAAACGTATTTACTCCGAACAATGATGGTAGCAATGATTATTTCCAATTACTATTCTTTGGTGGAATTAAAACGTTTAATTGTACCATTTTAAACCGTTGGGGACAGGTGATTAGAGAATATGACAATCCAGCATTTATGTGGGATGGTAAAGATGAATCAGGCGATGATGTATTAGAAGGTGTATACTTTTACATCGCTAAAGCAGTATCCAATGGAGGAAATGAAATCGTGAAACATGGAAATGTTACCTTGGTACGTTCCGAGTAATACATAGAATGCCTATCTTTACGTGTGCTTAAATTAAAACAAAATACGCCGAGATGGGTGGTGGTTATTCTCGACTTAATCATTCATCTGAGTGCGCTCGCATTTGCTTATATAATCCGCTTTGACCTCAAAGCGGATTTTTCTTTGATTCAATCAGAGTGGGAAATTCTTTCGAAATCACTTTGGTTTTTTATCTTAGTCAAACTACTGATTTTCTACGCATTCCAAATCCAAAAAGGACTGGTGCGTTATACATCCACGGAGGATTTAAGACGAATATTTCTTGCTGAATTGAGCTGCACCATACTCTTTTTATTGGGTGGGCTCGTTCGCTACCATCACATGGATGGTTACTTTCTCTTCCCGATGTCAGTGCTCATTATGGAATTCCTTGCGAGTGTATTCTTTGTAGTTGGAGGAAGGTTCATCATCAAACTATTGTATTTAGAGTCTATTAAGGATTCTGGGGTTCAAGAATCTGTAATAATTTATGGTGCAGGAGTTTCCGGTTTAATTACCAAAAGAACCTTGGAAAAAGACACTAGAAATAACCAAATTGCCGCAGCATTTATTGATGATAATGAAAAACTTCAAGGAACGCGCATTGAAGGAATTCGCGTATATAGTACACGTCAACTCTCTAAATTACAAAAGGAACTTCAAGCAAAAACGTTAATTGTTGCCATTCAGGTTCCCGATGTAACAAAAATGCAAAAAGTCATAGACGAAGCGATGTCCTTGAAATTGACAATTCAAAAAGTCCCAAATCCTAAAAGTTGGATTAACGGAGTTTTCAGCTCCCGACAATTGAAAAAAATCAGAATTGAAGATCTATTAGGAAGAGAAATTATTGATTTAAAAAACAACCAACTTTCTGTTGAAATTTCTAGTTCTACCATTTTAATTAGTGGAGCTGCTGGATCCATTGGAAGCGGACTTGTTCAGCAAATTGCACAATTCAATCCAAAGTACATCATTTTATTAGATCAAGCAGAATCGCCTTTATTTGACCTGCAATTTGAATTAAACCAACATTTTTCGGACTTGCAATTTGAGGTTGTCATTGGTGATATTTGCAATCAAGAGCGAATGCACAAACTGTTTCAAACATTTAAACCAGATATCGTTTTTCACGCTGCGGCCTACAAACATGTACCGATGATGGAATTAAATCCAGCTGAGGCAGTTCAAACCAATGTCAAGGGAACAAAAATACTGGCTGACTTATCCCTGACATTTGGAACAAAGAAATTCATCATGATTTCTACCGATAAAGCCGTGAATCCAACAAATGTAATGGGCGCATCCAAGCGCATTGCAGAAATGTACGTTCAAAAATTAAACGAACAACAAATCACACAATTTATCACCACTCGTTTTGGGAATGTTTTAGGTTCGAATGGATCGGTCATTCCATTATTTCAAAAGCAAATTGAAAATGGAGGTCCTGTAACGGTTACAGACGAACGCATCACGCGCTACTTCATGACCATTCCTGAAGCTTGTCAACTGGTTCTCGAGGCTGCTACAATGGGTAAGGGCGGTGAAATTTTCGTTTTTGAAATGGGGCAATCCGTAAAAATTGCGGATCTAGCAAAAAAGATGATTCAATTATCCGGTTTAGAAATTGGAAAAGATATTGAACTGAAATTTACTGGCTTGCGTCCGGGTGAAAAATTATACGAGGAATTATTAGCCAACGAAGAAAATACGATGCCAACGCATCATGAGAAAATCCTTATTGCTAAAACGCGTAGCGAAACGGATGAACAAATGGCCAACATACAAACCCTTGTAGACTTATGTATTCACCAGGATAATATGGCCATCGTTACACAAATGAAATACATCGTACCTGAATTCATCAGCAACAACTCAGAATTTCAAAAACTCGACAAATGATTTCACCAGCTCGTATTTATGTTCGATTAACGGATTTAGACATACTTGGACATGTAAACAATGCCATTTACCTCACCTATTTCGAAATTGCCCGCATGCATTACTTTGCAGAAATGGTTGGTAAAGATTGGAATTGGATGGAAGAAGGTGTGGTTTTGGTCAAAAATGAAGTGGAGTACTTGAAACCAATCGTTTTAAACGACGTTCCCTACGTGACCGTTCGATTAATACAAATGGGTACAAAGAGCTTTACATTGGGTTATGTGATACACGTTAACGAAGTCCTCGTAACGAAAGGAAGCTCAACACTGGTAGCCTTCAATTCTAAAAAACAATGCACGATTGAAATTCCAGAAAAAATGAAGGAAGCTATTGAAAAAATAGCGTAACTTTCTAATGCATTCTAAACTTTTCAGCATGAAGCATCACATGCTTTTTCAATTATTTCTAGTTTTTTTTAGCACATGTTTCAGTCAAGAATTAAGTCCATGTGGCAACGTGATCAAAACCTGTGACTTTCGTAACTTGAAGAATTGTTACAACCTCTTATCCTACGATGATCAGCGAAACATGTATGTGATGAAAAGAGATTTCTCCACACCCTACAATGGAACCTGCGTTACCTGTCATCAGAATGGAAATTTGGAAGAATCACTAAACATCGTAGATGGTTACCGCCACGGCATCGACACGTCATACTTTAGCAATGGCTGCCGACAGTCGATTCAAGCCTATGCGATGGGAAAACTTAATGGGAAAAGCACCGTTTATTTTGAGTCTGGAAGGAAGGAACGAGAAATAAACCACGTTAATAATCAATTGCAAGGAACCTACATCCTTTTTGACGACAACGAAGCTAATGACACGATTGAACTTCACACCTACAAAAATAATTTAATGGACGGTGTCCAAAAGTTCTACTACCTAGATTCCAAACTGGGAAAGATGGTGTATTACAAAGCCGGCTTGCAAGACGGACCGCACATTACCTATACCGATTCTGGAAAAGTAGAAATGCGCCTCAGTTACAAACAAGGGAAGAAAGATGGTAAATGGACCTATTACTATGAAAGTGGGAAAGAAGCACATATTGAAAATTGGTCCAATGGATTAAAAAATGGTGAATTTAAAACCGTGGATGAGAAAGGCATGATTTTGCAGCAATCATTCTTCAAGAATAATTTACCTGATGGAAAACATGTAGAATATTATCCTGACGGCAAACTAAAATATCAAGCAGTTTTCTCTAGTAAAGGTGAAAAACTAGAAGAATTTAGCATTGACCAATTTGGTGTAAAAACAGAACTCTTTAAGATCGTAGAGAAACCTAAGAAAGGTGACCCGAAAAAATCAGCGGAAATTTCAGACGAAAAAGAAGATTCAAATTAAATGATTCCCGTCATAAGTCCTGTGGCCATAACCAGTAAAAAAACAGCGACAATTCCTTGAATAAAACCGTAAGAAACTTTGGTCAGATACTTTTTACCAAGCACCGAGCCAATAAAAGCAGATATCGCTCCCAAAACAAGAAAGCTCGAATTCAGACCTGTCCAATTTGTATGACTCGTATAGATCGAAATTCGAGAAAAGTCAATCAGGGTTGAAATGAGCGCACTTGTCGCCACAAACAATTGTTTATCCAAGGATATTTTCGAAAGAAAAGCTGAACGTAAGGCACCTTGATGTCCCGAAAAACCTCCGAAAAAACCACTTAGTAATCCACCAACCGGTAAAAAAAGTGGCGCGTTTGAAAATGGGAATTTGATTTTTTTCCATTCGAAAATAACAAAAATCAACATCAAGAGTCCTATCATGAACGAAAGCAAACTCACTTCCCTCCCACCCCATAATGGAAAAACAAACAAAGTCCCCATTTGTCCCGCCAATCTAAGTAGGTACGCTCCCAAAAATGCACCCAACAATGCAGTAAGTCCGAATTTTTTAAAAAGTCCTAAGTCAATATGACGCGACATGATGGCTAACTTAAATAAGTTATTGGAAAAATGAACAAGTGCTGTTGCAAGCACAGCCAATTCCAGCGGGAAATACAAACTAAAAACAGGTAACAAAATGGTTCCTAATCCAAACCCACTAAAAAAGGTTGCGAAAGAACCGACTAAACAAACCAATACAATTCCAATTTCACCTGCCATTTTGATTATTTTTGTTAAAAATAATAGGAATGATTGACTTTCGAAGCGATACCGTGACAAAACCGAGTCCAGCAATGAAGGATGCCATGTTTGCAGCACCTGTCGGAGATGATGTTTTTGGGGAAGATCCTAGCATCATCGAATTGGAGCAATATGCCGCACATTTATTTGGCAAAGAGGCTGGTCTCTTTTGTTCTTCAGGAACTCAAACAAATCAAATTGCCATCAACGTCCACGTACAACCCGGTGGAGAGGTCATTTGTCATGAGGAAAGTCACATCTATAAATATGAAGGTGGAGGTATCGCGAAAAACAGCGGTGCATCTGTTCGACTGCTAAAAGGAGACCGAGGTCGGCTAGAAGCAACGGACATTTCACAGTGGATCAATCCTGCTCATGATGTTCACTTTCCCTTAACGCAACTCGTTTCCCTAGAGGATACTGCAAATCGTGGTGGCGGGGCGGTTTATGACTTTCATAAAATTCAAGAAATAAGAGCACTTTGCCATTCGCTTGGACTACCATTGCATTTAGACGGTGCGCGTGTATGTAATGCGCTCGCAGTTAATCAAATGGACCCTGCAATTTATGGAGCTGCTTTTGATTCAATCAGTATTTGTCTATCAAAAGGACTCGGAGCACCAGTTGGTTCTGTTTTAGTAGGAACAAAGGAATTCATTCACAAAGCTCGTAGGGTTCGAAAAGTAATGGGAGGCGGAATGCGACAAGCTGGAATTATTGCCGCTGGTGGACTTTTCGCTCTTAAGAACAATCGGGAACGATTAACTGAGGACCATCGACATGCCAAGCAACTCGAAGTCACATTCTTGAAACAGGACTGGGTAGAAAGCGTTTTGGGAGTAGAAACTAATATCGTAGTCATTCAACTGAAAAATCCTGCGAAACGCGATGCGATCTTGGCACAGTTTATGTCTTTCGGAATCCTCGCCATGGCTTTTGGACCGGGAATGTTGCGTTTCGTGACACATTTAGACGTTTCCCCGGAGGACATTGATTTTACCTGCGAGAAGATTGAAATGATCACTGAGTGAGGAACAGAACTGAGAGCACATTAAACCATCAGCAAACTATCACATTAAACCATTAGCACATTAGCACATTAGCACATTAGCACATTAAACCATTAGCAAACTAGCACATTAGTTCATTAGCACATTAGCACATTAAACCATTAGCACATTACACTCATACAAACATGCAAAAAATACGCTTCTTTATATTTTTATTGCTTGGACTCACCTCGGTAACTTGGAGTCAGGATGACCCGTGTAACACTGATGATAAAAAAATACGTAAGTTACTTACTGAAGCGTTAGCAGCACCTGATTTCAATAGTCAAACCAGTCAATTTGCAGAGCTCATCCGAAAGTATCCGAATCACGCAGAAAGTTATTATTACTATGCGCAGATTTGTTACCAACAAGCAAGCTTTAAACTGAAAGCTGATCCAAATTCATCCGAAGGAGAAGGACTTTTGAAGAAATCCATTTTATTCTACCAAACAACAACGCAGAAGTGCCCTTCCTTTCATTCGGACTGTTATTACTACTGCGGAAAGGTTCTTTATAACTATGGTGAGGACGATAAAGCTTTGATATTCATGGAGAAATTCCTTGCGTTTGACAGCATCAATCCAACTGGACTTTCAGAAAAATATTCATCCCAGAAACAAGAAATTAAGTCCATTGTAGAGGATCTGAAATTCCAAAAAGAACTGGTTGAAAATCCAGTTCCCTTCGTCCCTAAGAGAGTGAGCGGTGTAAGTTCAGAATTGGATGAATACTTCCCAATGATTTCGCCTGATAATGATTTACTCTTTTATACTCGGAAGGTTGACCGAACAAATTTGGGTGATATTGCCACAAACATCCAAGAAGAATTTACCATTTCCGAAAGAGGGAGTTCAGATGTTCTGTATTCAAATGGATCTCCTTTACCCCAACCATTTAATAATGGGAGTTTTCACAATTACGGTACCGCATCCCTGTCCGTAGATAACCGCGAGATGATTATTTGCGCTTGCAAGGTAGAAAAGGTCTACAATAAAGACTATTTGAATTGTGATTTGTATACCACCAGTTATACGCGCAGTGGACGTGGCGGAAACGATTTCAAATGGACGCCATTGATCAATATGGGACCGAACATCAACACCAAAGATGGATGGGAAGCACAGCCCTCATTGTCCGCAGATGGGAAATTACTTTTTTTCACCACCCTTCGTAAAGGATCACGTGACAATGACATCTTTTATTCGGAAAAACAAACTGATGGAACTTGGAGTCCAGCGAAACCATTTGATATTATCAACACTGCTGCGAAGGATAAAAGTCCATTCTTTCACCAAGATGGTGAAACACTTTATTTCGTGTCCACAAGTACGAAAGAACGAAAGGGACTTGGTGGACTAGATATTTTCTACATCCGCAAAGAAGGGGACCATTGGACAGAGCCAAAAAACATCGGTTATCCAATAAATTCAGCTCAAGACGAACTTGGCCTTTTTGTATCCACAAGCGGAAAGGTTGCTTATTTTTCTACCGCTAAAGATGGTGATTGGAACATTTATGCATTTGATTTATACGAGGAGGCGCGTCCTCAAGAAGTGGTAATTCTCCGAGGTGAATTAAAGGATGAAGCTGGAAATGCGGTGAGCAATGCGACGATCGATATCACGTACAACGAAACAGGAGAAACCGTCAACTTCAAGGTAAATGCGGAAGATGGGAAATACGCTGCAGTTGTGAAAGTAGATCAAAAACAGGACATTACCCTTTCCGTGAACAAAGAAAATTTCGCTTTTCAAGCACAGACCGTAAGCAGTGAGCAATTGCAGAACCGTACTGAGCGACATGTGGAAGTCAAAGCGATGCAAGTCGATAGTTTAGTAGCTGGCAAACCCTACACAATTGCTGACATTCTATACACGACTGATTCGTATGAGTTAAACAAAGCAGCCAAGGTCATTCTAATTGGCTTTGCAAAGTATTTACAGTCTAATCCAAGTTTGAACATCCGCATCAACGGCCACACCGATGATTTAGGAAACGAAGAAAGTAATTTACAGCTATCTCAAGCGCGTGCTGAGGAAGTAAAGCGCTATCTAACGGAACAAGGGATTTCCGCAGAACGAATGACTGCGAGTGGATTTGGGGAAAGCATGCCGCGAGTACCAAATGAAGACGCTGAAAGCCGAGCACAAAATCGCCGCACGGAGTTCGAAATTGTTGACTAGGATCGTTTAATCTTCAGGAGATTGCCTTTCTGAAAGATCTTTTAATGCCCATCTACATATCAAATCCCACATTGTGAATTGCATTTACAAAGATGGATTGTCAATTCCTAGAAGAGAAGATTTCATAGTTAGAGTCAATACCTGATGTACAATCCTCAAAAAAATTAGCATAAAAAAAGGGGATTCGATGAATCCCCTTCTGTATATTTTTCTGCAGATTATGCAGTAAATTTCTTTTTCTCACGGATACGTGCTGATTTACCTGTACGCTCACGGAAGTAGAATATACGCGCTCTACGAACTGCTCCTCTTTTCACGATTGTTACGCCATCAATGAATGGAGAGTTTACTGGGAAGATACGCTCAACTCCGATGTTTCCAGACATTTTACGAACCGTAAATGTTTCTGTTGCACCGTTTCCACGACGTTGTAAAACAACTCCTTGAAACTGCTGGATACGCTCTTTGTTACCCTCAACAATTTTATAAGCAACGATTACGGTATCTCCTGCACCGAAAACAGGCAATTGGTTTGCTACTGTTAGTTCTTTTTGAATTTCTCTGATAATGCTCATTTCACAATTTTTTTGCCGTTCAAACAGAAACGGGGTGCAATATTAGTAATTTTTTCTGAATGCAACCATTTTTTAAACAATTTTCTTTCCGATTTTTTAAAAACTATTCATTTGCGCGAAAGAATGGAATTCTAAGCAATAGTGAACAGGGAGTAAATTGTATTTATAGATACAAAGACATTAGAATAATCAGAAATACGATACACCCGTATATCAGGTACAATTGCTTGTTATTCACAGGTGCATTTTTAGGTGTTTCCACTTCTTTTTTTGGTGGCATAATTGGTTCCTCATCCTCTAAGTTATAACTCGATTCCACCGGGATAAATCCTTCCCATTGAAATACATGACGTTGACCAAAGTGAACGCGGTCTCCTTTTTTTAACAATTTGAATCCATCTAGCCTCCTATTGTTCACATAAGTGCCTTGTTCTGAACCAAGATCGGTAATAAAAACATTTCCTGATGTATCACAAAACAACTCCAAATGATATGGTGCTACATCTACCGACTCAATCACAAGTTGATTGTCTAGTGCACTACCAATACGAAGATGAATTTTATCCATGCCTTCTGTGTTTAAATTCTTCTCAAAGATACAAAAAGCGAGTCAAATGTTCACATTTCATCAAAAACATAGCAAAGGTCAAAAAAATGAGAAAAAACGTATTTCGTTAATAAGTTCCTTCATGAATTTGTCAAACCAAAGACTACAACATGTAATTTTATATTTCAGAAAAATAGAATGGGAAAAATAATAGCTATAGCAAACCAAAAGGGTGGTGTTGGAAAAACGACGACAACCATAAACCTCGGCGGATGTTTGGGAGTACTTGAATACAAAACGTTAATTGTCGATGCGGATCCTCAGGCGAATTCAACTTCTGGAACGGGATTTGACCCTAAAAATGTCCGAAATATATACGACTGCTTGGTTAACGGAATGCATCCTAAGGATGTCATTTTATCCACTTCAAATCCCAATCTAGACATTCTCCCATCACATTTGGACCTTGTTGGAGCAGAATTAGAAATGATCAATCTTCCAAACCGCGAGTATTTATTGAAAAGTACTTTGGAGAAAGTAAAGGATGATTATGATTTCATTCTGATTGATTGTTCTCCTTCACTTGGACTCATTACGGTCAATTCACTTGTTGCTGCGGATTCCGTTATGATTCCAGTGCAATGTGAATATTTTGCACTAGAAGGGTTGAGCAAGTTATTGAATACGATTAAAATTGTTCAAGGACGCTTAAATCCAACGTTGGAAATCGAAGGAATGGTGCTCACCATGTACGATACTCGCTTACGTTTAGCAAATCAAGTGGTAGATGAAGTAAAAACCCATTTCCAAGAATTGGTATTCGATACCGTGATTCACCGAAACACGACCTTGAGCGAGGCATCAAGTCACGGCACAACGGTCATCATGCACGATGCTTCTTCCAAAGGATCTATAAATTACCTTAACTTTGCACGCGAATTGTTACAGAAAAACGATTTGACAAAAATTGGCAACGACGATAAAATAATTGAGATTGATCATGAGCTCTAATTCGAAAAAGCAACCTGCATTAGGACGAGGGTTAAGCGCCTTATTACAAAACTCAGACACGGACATCACTTCGATGAGTGGCGCTACGGTTGGCTCCGTATCCATGATTGAAATTCATTTGATTGAAGCCAATCCATTTAATCCACGAACGCATTTTGAAAAAGATGCATTGGAGGAATTACGCTTGTCCATTTTAACACATGGAATCATTCAGCCATTAACCGTTCGAAAACTTGGAAGAGATCGTTACCAGTTGATTTCTGGAGAACGTCGTTTCCGTGCATCTCAACTTGCCGGACTAAAAGAAGTCCCAGCATACATTCGCATTGCAAACGACCAAACCATGTTAGAAATGGCATTGGTGGAAAACATTCAACGTGAAGATTTGAATGCGATCGAGGTTGCTATCTCCTACGAGCGATTAATCGATGAATGTAAATTAACTCAGGAACAACTAAGTGAAAAGGTAGCGAAATCACGCTCCCACATTGCGAATCATATTCGTTTATTGAGATTGCCTGCATCCATACAAGCAGGAGTGCGTGATCAAGTTATCACAATGGGACATGCCCGTGCTTTATTGAGCATTAGCGACGAAAAGGAACAATTGATTGCATACCAGCAAATCATTGATGATTCACTTTCGGTTAGAGCAGTCGAACAATTGGTCAAACCAACAACAGGCACAGCATTACCGAAAGTAAAATCAGAGAAAGTTGGATTAAATTCGAGCGAACAAGTTTTTACTTCTTTCCTCAGTGATAAATTGGGAGCGAAAGTTTCCATAGACAAGTCAGAATCTGGAAAAGGAAAAGTTGTCGTTCACTTCTCTTCTGAAACGGAGTTAAACCGTGTGATGGCCCTTTTGAAAAAATAATGTCTCGCCTACTCCTTTTATTTTTGCTTGGTAGCTTTTCTTCATGGTCTCAACCATTGATGATTAAAGATTCCCTTTTTCCTGAGTACAAAAAGGTAATGATTTATTCAGCCGTGATACCAGGAGCTGGTCAGGTTTACAATAGCATCCACCGAGAAAATGGTCCAAAACATGCTTATTGGAAAGTGCCATTGATTTATGCCGCTTTAGGCGCTACTGGATATTTTCTCACAGTGAATAACCAAACTCAAAAATCACTCAAAACGGAATACACGAACCGTATAAACAATGCAGGAAGTTTAAATCCAACATGGGCTCCATATGATGATCAAGCTGTTTTAAGTTTGTATCAATCCTATTTGAATAAAAGAGATATGTCCATTCTTGGTTGTGCAGCGGTTTATTTTATTCAAATTGCCGAAGCAGGGGTCGAAGCACATTTCCTACACTTTGATGTCACTGATAAACTTTCGCTACAAGCAACTCCAACCTTGTTTGGTCCAAGTTCCGCAGGAATTCACATCAAGTTGCAGTTTCGTTAAAGTGAAAAACGTATTTTTGTTACCATGAAGATTGGATTAATTGGGTACGGAAAAATGGGGAAGGCAATTGAAACCATTGCCCTGTCTAGAGGACACCACATCACAGCTATCGTTAATCGATCTCATTCGATTGATCAAGTAGATTGGTCAAACGTAGATGTAGCCATTGAATTTACACAACCTGACTTAGCCATTTCACACATCCAGGCGTGTTTGGACGCTCATACACCAATTGTCGTTGGAACAACCGCATGGCAACAAGAATTGCCGATGGTGAAGAAATTAGTACAAGCTCAAGATGGAAGCCTTCTACATGCAAGTAATTTCAGTGTTGGTGTGAATATTTTCTTTGAAATCAATCGAAAATTGGCTGAAATCATGAACAAGCACCCGGAGTACACCGTGAGCATGGAGGAAATTCACCATGTTCAAAAACTTGATGCGCCTAGTGGTACCGCTGTAAGTTTGGCCAATGACATCATCGAAGTTCATGATCAATATTCCGACTGGCACTTAGCTACGGAAAAAGAAGAGAATCAAAGTATCTCGATTCTTGCACTTCGCGAACCCAATGTCCCTGGGACACATGAGGTCAGCTATCACTCTGAAATTGATAGCATTCGCATCGAACACGTTGCACACAACAGAACTGGTTTTGCACTTGGAGCAGTTTTGGCAGCAGAATTTCTCCTAGGCAAAAAGGGTGTATTTACCATGAAAGACGTTTTAAACTAAAGATATTATGAGCTTTTTCTATTTCTATTTATTGATTTTGGTTCACCCGTACTTAGCGATGTGGTGGAAAATTTTCCCAAAAGCGGGACACCAAGCATGGGAAGCATTAATTCCCGGTTATAACTATTTCGTAGTGTTTAAAATGACTTCCAACAAACCTTGGTGGTCACTCTTATTGGTGTTTCCTGGTGTTCATTTAGCCATGTGGATGGTCGCAAATGTGAGCTACATTCGTCGTTTTGGTTACTTCTCCTTCTCGGATACGCTTCAAGGAATTTTCTTCCCGTATTTGATTATGGCGAAGATCGCAAACTCAGAAACAACCTTTGGCAATGAAACAAACTGGTCAAACTCCAGAGAAGTGGAAATCCGAAAGTGGGGAGATCATATTGTTTTATTCATGTGCTTGCCAGTTGTTGGACATGTATTTGCATTGGCATTTGACATGGTTAGTCGGGACAAACCAGGAGAGAAAACACGTGTCAAAGAATGGGGTGATTCCTTTTTGTGGGCCTTAGTGGCCGCAAGTGTTATCCGAACATATGTCTTTGAACCTTTTCAAATTCCAACAGGATCCATGGAGAAAACCATGCTTGTTGGTGACTTTCTATTCGTAAACAAATTGGCTTATGGACCAAAAGTTCCGGTTACGCCTCTGTCCTACCCGCTTGTACACAACATTGTACCATTCGTGAATATCAAATCATACACGACATTTGAGAAAGGAACATACACGCGTTTACCAGGCTACCGTAATATCACCCGTAACGATGTGGTAGTCTTCAATTATCCTTCAGGAGACACGGCAATTGTCGATCCACGTACGCCGAACGGACTCATGGGGCATGATTACCATGGAATTGTGAATGAAGAAGCTCGTTATTTGTTCGAATCATCTGAGGAAATACAATCGAAGGTGATTCAAATGCGAAACATGATGCAACAGCGCAATGTTTCCGCAGAGCAAATTGACAGCACTATTGGTTCACAGATGTATAGTTTGTTCATCGAAACGCATGAGCAATGGAAAAAGAAAGCACGTGCTAAACTGGCAGCAGGAGAATTCCCTGGTGGACCAGAGGACCATGCAGGACTTCCTGCGTCACATGGCGGGGTAACTTTTCGCCCAGTAGATAAACGAGAGAATTACATCAAACGATGTGTTGGAGTTCCCGGAGATCTTTTACGTGTTGAGAATTCAGTATTATATGTCAATGGAAATCCATCTAAAATTACAGAAGGTCAATGTTTGAAATATACAATTGAAAAATCCAAAGTTCAATTCCCATCTGTTCAAGAAATGTTAACGCGTTATGGCTTGGAAAATGCTCCAGATGGAACACGTACTGATTTCGAATCCCGCGAAGCGGATGTGTATATTTTAACACTTACGAAAAGTGAAAAAGCACGCATTGAAAAGGACTTCCACATTAAACTTTCCACTTACTTGATGCCAGCTTACCGTCATAAAAAAGGTTACACACCAACTTCTATGGAACGCATTGCGAACTTAAGTTACTTCCCGAAAGACTTCAACGTAAATAACACGCCAACAGATTTCCAAGAATTCCGAGTTCCAAGAAAAGGGCAAACAATTCGATTGACTTCCACAAATATTCCTTGGTACCGACGCATTATTACCGCATATGAAGGACATCAATTAAAAGAAACCAAAGCGGGAATATTTATTGATGGCAAAAAAACGAGTCGTTACACCTTCAAAATGAATTACTATTGGTTAATGGGTGACAACCGCTACAATTCAGCAGATTCACGTGTTTGGGGCTTTGTACCAGAGGATCACATTGTTGGAAGAGCTTCACTCGTTTGGTTCTCCAAAAGTGCGTACATGGGAATTCGTTGGAACCGAATTTTGAAGATGATCGATTAATGACTGTTCTCCCAACAGCGTACTTTCCTTCTATTGATTATCTGCACGCTTTTGTCCAGGCAAAAGATGGCTTTATTGAATTACACGAACATTTTCAGAAACAAACGATTCGTACGCGCTGTGAAATCCTTACCGCGAATGGAATCCTTCGACTAAGTATTCCAACTTTACATGAAAGTGGACGAAAAATTCCTGTAAAAGAACTGAAGATCGATCATTCTGGAACATGGAAAAACGATCACTGGCGAGCAATTACAAGTGCTTATGCGCTTGCTCCTTATTTTGAGGATTACGCGCAGGAAATAGAAGAAATAATCTTCGCGAACGATGTCTTTTTATGGGAAAAGAATGAACGATGTTTACTCTTGATGGAAACAGTACTTGATCAACATTTGTCCATTCAATATACGGATTCATTTCAGGGAATTACTGGGGATTCATCCAAAAATGCCTTCTTGCACCATGATGATTGGAATAAAGCTCGTTATCAACAAGTGTTTTCTTACGAGAAAGAATTTTCCGCTAATTTGTCGATGATTGACCTGCTATTCAATGAAGGTCCGTTTTGTCGGAAGTGGATTTTAGCGTCCGAAGATTAAGCCGTGACCAGCTTTTGACTGAAACAATTTGTTCCATTTCACTTGAATCACTGTTGGATTCATTAGGTTTCCATCTGTAATAACCAAGTCCCCGCTCTTTTTGAAGGTCATCGCCGATGGATCAGAAAATGTTGCTTTATCCAAGGATGTAAAATTGACAATTTCACCAAATTGATTAAACACTACAAGTGAATGATCTGCGCGCGAAAGCACATAAATTTCGTTTGTTTTTGGATGTACAGCAATCGCTGATGGTGTAAAGTTCATCGCTTCCAATGTATCATCCGTAATACTTAAGTCTGAATGAGGAGCGATTAAATTGTTTTGTATGGCAAATGCTTCGATGTCTTCACCTGAAATAGAGAAAAGGGGTTGTGCATTTAATTTTCGTTGATTTAGATTGTATGCATAGACCGAGCTACTGCTATATCCCTCTGTTCGTTCTTCATTTGAAGTCATTAAAAAGAGGCGATGTGATTCTTGATGAAAACAAACACTAACTGCTTCAAACTGCTCATTTTCCAAATTGAGTGTGGTCAAGGAAGCAGCATCATATGGAGCGCTCAAAAAATGAATGTGTTTTGCGTCATCCACTAACAAAAGGGTAGAATCCACCGTTGAAATATTACAAATTTTTGAACCCAGATCCCAAGGCAGGAAAGGCGAAACACTATTTGCATCCATGTCGTAAACGAACAGGGAACCACTTTGCTGATCCAATCCAATTAAATGCGTAGAATCAAGCAAGGTCACATCTGAGAAAGGCTGCACACCCATTGGGAGTGTACGGACTGAATTCGGGTGTTGCAGATCGAAATACCCATCTTCTTTTTGAAAATTCGTTGCTTTTTTGACGTAGTAATTTTCCACACCAACTTTTTGCAAAGAACGAGCGGCAATGAAGGACATTGTCGCTAATACAAAAGAAAAGAAGTACTGTTTTTTGTTCATGATTTCAACAAATTTAGCGGAAAATTCGCGTATTTTTATCAATCCATAAAAATTTGTTCATGACTTATTGTGAATATTGCCGAAAACTACCACTAGACAACATTCATCGCATTTATCACGATACAAAATACGGGGTAAAAATCAGTGATGATCATGAACTTTTTGGACGTTTAATTTTGGAAATAAATCAAGCCGGATTAAGTTGGGACATCATCCTCAAACGGGAAGAGCAATTTAGACGAGCATTCGACAACTTCAACATTGACCGTATTGCTCAGTATACACCGGCAATTATTGATCAACTCATGACCAACGAAGGAATTATTCGTCATAGAAAAAAAATAGAAGCGGTGGTATACAATGCAAATCAAGTTATTGCGTTAAGAAAAGAGCATGGTTCCTTTTTCAAATGGATAAGCTCCCATCAAACAAAAAATACCGAAGAATGGGTCAAACTCTTCAAAAAGAACTTTAAATTTGTTGGAACAGAAATTGTGAAGGAATTTTTATTCAGTATAGGAATAATCGAAGGAGCACATGAAAAGGATTGTCCGATTTTTACGCACAAAAAATTAACCATATGAAATCATTTTTAATTGTCAGTTTACTTTTTTTGTTTCCTTTAATTACAAATGCTCAGGTAAGCATTGATGCTGGAACAGGAGTTTTGAAAGGATTTGGAGTTCCAAAATCTTTCGGGAATTTACACTTCGGTATCGAAGTACCCAGAGCAACCGATCAATCTGTTTATGGAAGGTTTAGTTATTTTTTCCCGGTGAAGGAATCCACCCCACTTTCCACGGTTGTCACAGGAAACAACCTTAATATTAATCCATATAACCTTACTGTTAATTATGACCGGTCTACCAATTACTCATTATTTGAAGTAGGTACCCGCAAATACATTGGAAACGACTTTGATTATGGTCTTTCAGGTTATTCAGGCTCCAACATTATGGTCATCGTGAATAAAGTCAAAAACGTTTATTCAACCACGGATGCTACTGGACAGTATTCATGGGAGGACAATTACACCTTAAGTCCAGGAGAAGAGCGCGAGGGCACCATTTTAAGTCTTGCAGTAGGACTTCAAGTTGGTATCAAATATACTTTTCCTGCAATTGGAACAGTTTATGCAGATCTAAGTGGGCAATATTTATTGACGAAACCAACAGCGAGTAATTATACTGCAAGTCAAACTCAATTACTTTCCTCTTTATTCTTGCTGTTCAATGTTGGATTTAGAAAAGACTTATACTAGGCCTAGTTTCTGAAATTCATTTACCAAGTTATCCGTTGATTGATTTCCATTAATGACGAAATCAGCCATTTCGTAAATTTCCGCTCGTGCGTTCAGTAAACGTGACAACTCATTTAATGGGTCATTCGTTTGCAACAAGGGTCGATTCGCCACACTTTGAATTCGGTTATTTAATTCTTCAGGTGTCAATTTCAAATAAACCACTGTTCCGAGTTGTTTCATTTTCACCATTAAATCATTAAAACAAGGAAAACCTCCACCCGTTGAAATCCATTGTGGATTTGAAGTGAGCGTATAAAAGCACTCTTCTTCCATTTTACGAAAAGCAGCTTCACCTTTCGTGCTAAAAATTTCAGAAATCGATTGTCCGGTCTGAACCTTGATGTATGTATCCGTATCAAAAAACGGAAGTCCACTTTGCTTTGCCAGGGTCTTTCCAAGACTTGTTTTCCCAGCACCCATCATCCCCACTAAAAAAATCACACCCTTCAAAATCCTATTTTTACTTGAAAATCAGTTAATTGGTTTTTTTTCACAATTTAATATCAAATTTACTGCAATAATGTTGTGATAACAAAAGAATAATCATATCTTTGCACCCGAATTAAATGATTCCTTAGCTCAGCTGGTAGAGCAATACACTTTTAATGTATGGGCCCTGGGTTCGAATCCCAGAGGGATCACAAACAAAAGTCCACTTCGAAAGAAGTGGACTTTTTTTGTTTTAATCGCGTTTGAAATTCATTTCAATAAGCGGAGAAAACAAAAAAAGTCCAGACTTTGCAACGCAAAGTGGACTTTTGTTTGAGATGAGCCCCATTTAGGGAATACGCGCAAGCGTAATCCCAGCGGAATATGATTGTGAAAACATTGGTAAAGATGTTCCGCAGCAGTGCAACTGCAGCGGAACAGGGCAATCCTTACGTTTTATTGCAGGTTGACGCCTACCCTAGCCTACAATAGTTCCTTCTATGAAAGATTGTTGTTAATGATTGAAAACGAAATCGCTATTTCACCTGAAACACAAGAACCTCATAAGCAGCCAAGGTCATTTCCTGCTTGAACGTTACTTTTTTGTCGCGAAGATTCTTAGCTTTTTTGATGTCATCTGTGATGCGAACTACTTGTTTTTCATTGGATAGATTTGCTACCACTAATACGTTCTGTTTTTTGTCCTCTCGGTAAAAACTCAAGACTTTTTCGTTGTTGTTTTCCGTATTTCGATACGTTCCTATGGATAAGGCACGATTGCTTTTACGCAAGTCAATGGTTTGTTTGTAAAACTGAAACAAGGAATTCGGATCATTTTGTTGTTCCTCCAAGGAGATTCCATCATTCGCTTTTTGATTGGCGTTTGTCCACCAAGCACCTGAATTTTTGTACCAATGGGACATTCCTTTTCCTTCTCCACCTTGATACCAATCAAATGCTTCTCTTCGTCCAATATCGTTTCCATCCGTATTGCCGAAGGAATATGCTTTTCCTTGCATGCCAATTTCTTGTCCATAATAAATGGAGGGAATCCCACCTAGAAGCAACATCATTGCTGCGGCAGATTTTTGTCGTTCGATGTTGGATTCCATCGATGCAAAACGATCGATGTCGTGATTTTCAATAAAGATGATTTGTTCTTTTCCTTCAGGTGTTTTGTTTAAAATGATTTCTGCATTCTTTATGATTTCTTCCTTATCAAATGACATGATGGCCTTCTGTAGTCCAAAACCAAACATGCGATCAACAGTTGCTTTTTCAAAATACTCAAATCCATAATCTGCCCAATCTGCTTGCTCTGCAACGATTTTCACTTCGGGATTTAACTTTTTCAAGGAAGCAATTAGGGGTTTCCAAAATTCAGCGAAGAGATTAGTCAATGTTGGTTTTCCATCCAAGTGATCCATGGCGTGATCTAATCTAAATCCATCAATGCCATCTTCGAAGTTTCCATCCTTGTTTGGATCCATGAAATATGAAAACAATTCAATGTTGTAATCGAGTACTTTTTGACTTTTTAAATTGACCGTCGTTACATGAATGACTTTTCCATCATAGCCATTCAATAAGCGCAAATCAAAGACCATTGTTGCAGGTGTTTCATGTGCAGCATCATCAAATAAGAGGTAGTCGCTGTATTTTGAATCAAGGTTTCCAACCGCGTCTTTCCACCATAGATGATCGGAAGTCACGTATTGTGTTTCCATGTCCATGTAAAGTTTCATGCCTCTTTTATGGACTTCTTTCACCAATTCGATGTATTCCGCCATGGTTCCAAATTCCGAATCAATTTTCTCGAAATCGTTCGCGAAATAGTTGTGGTAACAGTCGGATTCATACAAGGGGAAAAGTAAAATCGAGGTAATTCCTAGATCTTGCAAATACGGCAACTTTTGACGAAGTCCAGCTAAATCACCCTGCAAATCGCCATTGCTATCATAAAAACTTCGTTGGCAAACATGATACATGATTTCACCTTTGTTGGCTTGATGTTGCGTCCATGAAACTTTGCATGAAAGCATTAATAGTGTGAGGATTAGCGTTTTTTTCATTTTTAACTAGGTGTATTTATTAATTTCTTGTCATGTGAAACCTCAAGGTTCCGCCCTGCATCAACTCTGGATAGCGGATGAAATTTCTACTCAATTTTTCTTTGTTTAAAGTAGGATCTTGTTGGAAGATGTTTTCATTGGAAAGGTGCTTCGCTTTGATCGTAAATCGCTGATTATTCGATACGTTTATGATCGCTTTCTTCACTTGTGGACTTCCCAGCACAAAGGTTCCATCCGCTGCATTTACAGGGTAAAATCCAAGTGTGGAAAGAATGTACCAAGCACTCATTTGACCACAATCGTCGTTACCAATCATGCCATCTGCTGTATTGTTATGAAAGTCTTTTACGACCTGATGAATGTACTTCTGTCCGGTTTTCGGTTCATTGGAATAAGCATACAAATAACAAATATGGTGACTTGGTTCATTTCCATGAGCGTATTGTCCAATCATCGCTTCTTGCCCCAAGAATTTATTGGGATTGAGAGATTCAGTTGTGAAAAACGCATTCAATTTCTTGGTGAATTGTTCTTGACCTCCAAGTAACTGAATCATTCCTTGCACATCGTGTTGCGCGGGAGTCCAAAAATACTGCCAAGCGTTCGCTTCGGTATAATCTCCGGGATTGTTCAAAGGTGAAGTTGCCATCAAGGGATTAAACGGCGTGCGCCATTGTCCATTGGAATTCTTCCCACGTAAAAAGGAAGTTTCTGGATCGAACAAGTTTCGGTAATACGAAGCTCTTTTCTGAAAGTCCTGACTGATGTCTTCACGTCCAAGTTTTCGTGCCATTTCGGAAACGCACCAATCATCATAACCGCTTTCAAGGGTTCGGGATACGGACTCGTTATCCAATTGATCAAAGGGATAATAACCAAACTTCGTGAACATTTCCCAGTTCGAATTGATGTGACTTTTCGTACTTGTTTCCACCATTGCCTGAAGTGCTTCCTTTGCATCAAACCCTGTAAATCCATTTTGATAAGCGGATAAAATCATGGGAATGGCGTGATTACCAATCATACAGTAATTATCTTGTCCCCATGCTGTCCAAATCGGTAAAAATCCCTTCGCTTGATGGTGAACGAGCATGGTTTGTACGATTCCATCGATCTTTTCTGGTACTACAATTTGTAACAAGGGAAACGCCCCGCGGTAAATATCCCAAATGGAAAGTGTGGAGTAATATTCCTTGTTTACAGCAGTTTTAACTTCGTTGTCCACTCCTCGGTAACGTCCATCAACATCAGCAATATTCGAAGGTTGTAAAAGCAAATGATACAAGGATGTATAAAAGATTTCTTTTTGCTTTTGAGGTGCTTTGATAGCAATTCTCGACAAATAGTTTTCCCAATTTTTACAGTTTTCGTCACGAACTTTTTGAAAATCCCAATGATTGATCTCTGCCTCCATATTTTGTTTTGCTCCTTCGACATCCACTGTGGAAAAAGCAATTTTCACCTGGAGTACGTGCTCATCGTTCAAGTTAAAATCCAACACGTATTTGGGCGCTTTTTCGTTCTCTTTTCCGGCTAACACCGTTGAATTCGCAAAAGGCTGACTAAACGTCAAGGTAAAATAGTAGCGACGATTCACCCAGTTAGCGGTAGAACAATAGCCAGAAATCGTTGTGTTGTTCTCGATTTTCACTGAACTTTCAAGCACCAATCCTTTTGGATCGTTTTGTTCAAACACGAAGCGAAGTCCATGCTGTAAATCTAAGTAAACCTGTGCTTCTTTTTCCGGAAAAGTATATTGATGAAAGGCCACACGATTAGAACACGTAAGTTCCACGTTGACATCATCCTTTTTTGTTACACGGTAATATCCGACACTTGCGGACTCCGTCTCTTTGTAGTATGCATTTTTTTCCGTTGCTCGTTTTGGATTGATTGGTAGCAACAGGACATCCCCCATTTCATTGATGCCAGTTCCACTTAAACGCGTTTGGGAAAATCCCAGCAGAAAAGTGTCCTTGTATTGGTAACCGCTGGTATGATTCCAACCGAAATCCTGATTATCAGGTCCGGGTTGTACCATTCCGAAAGGCATGGATGGACCTGGAAAGGTATGACCCGTTCCATCCGTCCCGATAAATGGATTGACAAATTTGCTATTCTTCTGTGCGGAGAAGATCCAACTAATGCAAAGAAAGGAGCAGAAAACCATCCATTTTAATTTCATGCCTTCAAATTTTCGTGTAAATACGTTTTCATTTCTGTATTCAGTTCCCATTGATTCGCCAACGGACTCTGTGTAAATGGTGCTTGTGGCATGTATGGAAACGGACCAAATTCAGGCGTCATGGTAAATTGGGCCTTTCCTTGCTGCGACTGAAGCTGAATGATTTCCTTCCACCACATAGTGTAACGCTCCAAGTGCTGTTTCCATTCTGGAGCAAAAGGATGATTGACTTGAGGACTCTGTTCAAATCCCACACGGGCATGAATGTGTTGGATATTTGGATAGATTCGTGTCAACAATTCTTGCTGATCACTTAGGTCACTTTCCGAAACGACACAAAAGTGGGACAAATCAGCGATTAGCTTGAGATTTGGGAAGATGTTCAAATAATCCAGTAATGTTCGAAGGTGAAAAGAAAACCTTCCCCGATGGATTTCATGCCAAATTGGAATACCGGATTTGTTCGCAATTTCTTCTGTCAGAGAAAGGATGTCCACATTCGAGTTGAAATCAAAAAAGTCTTTCCCAGTATGAGAATTAATGGCATTCGGGTGTAAACTTATCAAGAAATTCAGTCGATTTGTCAAACGTTCAGTGTAGGCAGTGACCGTTTCCTTTTCGTTTGAAAGTACTTGTTGAGCGATAAAGATAAACTCCGGATGGCTCGTTTTGCGGATGCGTTCCAATTCGGACATAAATTCATTGACAAATTGCTGATTATCTGGAAAATTAATTTCTACGCCATCGTAGCCATGGGAAAGTACCTTGTCTAAAAAAGCTTTGGCGGAAAGATCTTCAGATCCCCAATACGTACATAGGTATTTGATATCCATGATTAGTTTGAGTAAATGAGTTCATTTAAAGGTGTTTGAATTACTTCGCCAATTTTCGCACCCGGACACCAAGTATTCCAGTCGTTTTCTTGATTCTTGTTATCAGGTTTTTTCAAGACCATGTCTTTATCCATGTAAATCACTGTCATCACTTTTCGCATGTCGTTCGTAACGTTTGCGCCAGCGCGATGAAAAATCCACCCCGAATGAAAACTTATTTCACCGATATCGAAGGCTTCAATGACATGTTGAAAATCCGTCACACGGAGTGTTTTCTGAATGATGGCTTCACTTTCATCACCAATTTCCAATTCCCTTCCTTCGACAATCGCATGACTTCCTGCACTAAATTCCAATGGACCCATTTCTAGTGGCGTTGCTTGCAGGGGAATCCATGCGGTCACCGTTTTATCAGTTGATAATGGCCAGTAATATTGATCCGCATGCCAAGGTGTGATTCCGCCCCCCCCCTCTTTAAACAAGGCTTGATCATGGTACAAACGAACTCCGTCTACCCGCATCAAATCAGCGGCTATTTTACCCATTCGCTTACTAAATACGAATTCTTTCACGAGTTCATTTTCACGCCATAAATTGAACAATTGCAGAAATGCTTTTCCGTAGGTACTTCGCTCTTCGAGTGCTGTTTGATCATGATTCATTTGATCGACTTGTGCTGAAATCACCTTATTGAAAAAGTCAATCGTTTCTGTATCGAATACCTCCCTCAGTTTGATGAACTGATTTTTTTGATAAAACGCAACTTGATCTTGTGTTAAAGCATAAGGTGCTTCCAGTTTTTTACGAATCGATTCAGGTAAGGTATCCATGGTCTTCAATAGTTATAATTGCAAAGTCAAAAATAGGAATTCCTAAAGCGTGTGATTAATCGTAATTTCGTATATTCTGACACTATATTGAATTATTATTACATTTAACCAATGAAATTAGTTCATCAGATACTATGAAAGCGCTTTTAGAAGACATTCCATCGAAAAAAGGAAAAGCCAGTTTTTATTCAACGCGGATAACCGTTCCAAGCTTTGAATTCAAGTGGCATTATCATCCAGAATACGAATTAACATACATCGTCAGCGGGAGTGGCTACCGCATTGTCGGTAATTCGCATGAACATTTTTCAAGTGGTGATTTGGTTCTTTTGGGAAGTAATCTCCCTCACACGTGGTGGGGAAAAAAGGAAGATGGAAGCCCCTCGGAAGCAATCGTCATTCAATTTTCAAGCGAATTCATGGAGCCCTTCTTAAAACTGAATGAAGGTCAAGCCATTAAGGAACTTTTAGCGAAATCAGCAAAAGGGATTCGGTTTGAGACAGATATTACGATGGTCGAAAAACTCCATTCACTAAGTAAAATGAAAGAGCTGAGTAGCATCCTTTCCTTATTATCCTTACTGCAGGACTTAACAGAAATTCCAGCAGAAAATTTATGTGCGGATTCCTATCACAATGTGATTTCAAAGAAATTCGAAACGCGCATCAATAAAGTTTGCACGTACATACAAAACCATTATTCGGAATCCATTTCACTCAAGCAAGTGTCCGATCTCGTTTTTATGTCCGAAAGCAATTTTTGTAAGTTCTTCAAAAAAGCAACCAGTACCACTTTTTCAGATTACCTGAACGATTTGCGCATCAATGAAGCCTGTCACCTTTTGCTCTATTCCGAAGACACTGTCAGTAAAATTGCACAAGATTGTGGCTTTGAGTCCTTGAGCTATTTTAACCGTATCTTTCTGAGGAAAAAACAGATGTCACCCACGGTATTTCGAAAGGTGTAAGCAAAAAGGTTTGGAGATCAGTGGGACAGTTATACTTCTTCTTACTATCTTTAGTCTATAATCTTAAACAATTTGATATGAAAGTTCAATTCTCTACTGCTATTTTGATTCTATCCGTTATGGTTCTTCTCGGATCATGTACCGTTGAAAAAAGATTATACCGTCCGGGATTAAACATTGAATGGAAAGGATTTAAACACCATACGAATACACTGGAATCCGCTACAGATGAATTGACTGAAGAAACAAAAACAGTTACGCAGCAATCTTCATTGCTTTCTGATGAAAAAATAACGAATGTTTCAGCATCTCCAGCTGTGGATGCTTTTGAAAGTGAATCGTTTCAAGCAACAAATGCAAAGCCATTGCATTTAACAAACAATTCCAAAAATAGCGAGCAAATTAAACAGTCATCTCGAATAGCTAAAGTAATCGCTCAGGATATTTCAGTGAAATCAACACTTAAAATGAATGCTCAGCTTGAAAAACGAATTTCTTCTCAAAATAGCGATAATGAAATAGATATTCTCTATTCTATCGGTGGATTAATACTCCTCGCTGCAATTGTTACATTGTTGATTATCGGATTATTCATTGGATTCGCTTTGATCATTAAAATCGCCTTAACCCTACTCTTCCTGTTACTTATCGGTTTCTTGATTTATGTATTGGGGTCAGCCCTTTTTTAAAAACGCATAACCCAGAAAACAGCATACATTTTCATTCCAACGAAGTAGGATTTTGAGTGATTTTCATCAAGAGAACGCGATCCTTCGAACTAATTCGAATAAGTTTTTTTTGCGTTTTTTTTCCAGTAAACAGTTACCCCTTCGGTTTCTCCACTCTCCCATCCGCATGCTTCGCAAAGCGTTCTTCTGAAACATCGTGTACTTGATCGTAGCGAGACCAAGGCCATCCACCGAATTGTGTTTTCTGGTAGTCTTCAAACGCCTGATAGATTTCTTCTTTGGTATTCATGACGAATGGACCGTGTTGAACGACTGGTTCGTTGATTGGACGTCCTTGTAAGACAAGCACCTTAGAAGTTTCTGTGTTATTTTTTAAAGTCAGCGACATCGTTGGATCTACCTCTACTGCATGGTAATGTGGGATTTCTTGTCCATCGATGTTCAGTCGATTTCCTTCGTAGTAAAACAAGGTGCGGTTAACACCTGCAGCTGTTGCAGGTAATGTCCACTCTGCATTTGGCTCCATGTGGATGTTGTAAATCGCCACGTGATTGTTTTCATCTGCCGCCCATGAATTTGGTGGTGAACCGATGTAACGGTGCTCGTTTAATTTACCTACCAATACTTCGATGTGAGTTTCATTTGCCTGTGCATCCTTCGTAGAGAACTTTGGAACGGACTCCGACCAAATCATTTTGAAGTGCGGTTGCACCATTTTGCTTTTTTTCGGGAGGTTCAGCCAAATCTGAAATAACTCTAAAGGATTGTCTTTGTCTTGATTCAATAGCGGAAACATCTCCGAATGTTGAACACCTTTTCCGGCTGTCATCCATTGAACATCTCCGTTTCCGTAACGTCCAGCTGCGCCTAAAGAATCCGCGTGATCGACCAATCCTGTACGAACAACTGTAATCGTTTCAAAACCACGGTGTGGATGCCCAGGGAAGCCTGGGACCGTTGAACCGTGGTACATGCGAAATCCATCTTTCACGATGAAATCTTGTCCCATGTGACGACCGTTGAACAAACTTGGATCAGGTCCTAGTTGTGCATTTCCTTTCGGAAAAAAATCCTCGTGGTGTACACAGAATAAAAAAGGATCTGCAGTTTCCCATTGAAATCCGAGTGCACGTATTTTTTTGATGCTATTTTGTGTTTCTTTCATGTCTTCTTTATCTTTGGACCAAGAGGCAAAAGGTAAGGCAACCAAGGAAGATATTCCGAGGCCTAGTCTGGTGATGAAATTTCTTCTTTCCATGCGTTTTGAATTAACCTATCAAAAATACAGGTTTTCGCATAAATTTATTCTTAACGGAGGTTAAGAATTCTTGAAAGATGAGGATGTTCTTAAAACTAAGAAAGTTCTAACTTAAATTCAGATGTTTTGTGGAATACTAAATCTGGATAGTCTTGTTCCGCCATTTGTAATAAGAATGGTGTTTCAGCCAAGAAAACGATATTGTCGTCCTTGTCCGTTGCTAAGTAATTGGACTTCGCGCGCATGAAACTTTGCAACTGTTCATTGTTGTCCGTGGTAATCCAACACGCTTTAAAGTAATTTCTCGGAACGAAACGACAATTCGCGCCATATTCGTGGATCAAACGGTAATTGATGACCTCAAATTGAAGTTGTCCAACTGTTCCAACAATTTTACGATTTCCAGGTTGTTGAACGAATAACTGCGCAACTCCTTCATCAATCAACTGACGAATTCCTTTTTCAAGTTGTTTGGATTTTAATGGATCTAAGTTTTCTAATTCCTGGAAAATTTCAGGGGAGAAACTCGGAATCCCTTTATACATCATTACTTCACCACTTGTAAGGGTATCACCAATTTTAAAGTTTCCGGTATCATATAAACCTACTACATCACCTGGGAAGGCTTCATCAATGACACTTTTGTCCTGCGCCATGAAGGAAGTTGGATTCGGGAATTTTAGTTTTTTATCTAAACGCACATGCTGATAAAAGGTATTGCGCTCAAACTTGCCGGAAACCACGCGCAAGAATGCGATGCGGTCACGGTGTTTTGGATCTAAGTTTGCGTGGATTTTAAAGACAAATCCAGAGAATTGATCGTCTCCAGGTTCAACCATACGCTTATCTGTCTCACGTCCACGTGGGGATGGTGAAACTTCACAGAACGTATCCAACAATTCTTTGACACCGAAATTATTGACAGCTGAACCAAAGAAAACTGGAGCTACATCTCCAGCAAGGTAAGCCTCACGACTAAAAGCATCGTAAACGCCTTCTATCATTTCCAGTTCCTCTCGCAATTCATCCGCTGGTTTCTCTCCGACGATTTCGTTCAGTGCAGCATCGTTGATATCTGAAATGGAAACAACGTCGTCTGAGATTTTCGTTTTGTTTGCGGAGAAAAGATTCAATCCTTTTTGGTAGATGTTGTAAACACCTTGAAAACGGTCTCCCATTCCAATTGGCCAAGTAAGTGGACGTACTTTGATGTCCAAACTTTGTTCCAACTCATCTAACAATTCAAACGAATCCTTACCATCGCGGTCCATTTTGTTAATGAAGATGATTACCGGCGTTTTACGCATGCGGCAAACTTCCATCAACTTACGCGTTTGTTCCTCTACCCCATTTGCACAGTCAATCACGAGAATAACACTGTCGACAGCCGTTAGGGTGCGAAAAGTGTCCTCTGCAAAGTCTTTGTGTCCAGGCGTATCGAGGATATTGATTTGTTTTCCATTGTATTCAAACGCCATAACGGAGGTTGCAACGGAGATTCCACGTTGCTTTTCAATTTCCATGAAATCCGAAGTCGCGCTTTTTTTGATTTTGTTGTTTTTAACGGCACCAGCTGTTTGAATGGCACCACCAAAAAGCAACAACTTTTCTGTTAGCGTAGTTTTACCTGCATCGGGATGTGAAATAATCCCAAAGGTTCTTCTTTTTTCAATGGCTTCTTGATTCTTCATGGTATACTATGGAATGAAAAAAGACCGCAATGCGGTCTTTTCAAAAATATGTATTGTCAGAAATTAAAAAATCTCTGCCGCTGTAAAATGGAATTGTCCTTCGATTTCTGCATTCTCATCTGAGTCAGAACCGTGAACTGCATTTCTTCCTTTGCTTTCTGCGTATGCTTTACGGATTGTTCCTTCAGCAGCATCAGCTGGATCAGTTGCACCGATTAATGTACGAAAATCTGCAACTGCGTTTTCTTTTTCTAAGATCGCCGCTACGATTGGACCAGAAGTCATGTATTCAACTAATTCCCCGTAGAAAGGACGCTCAGCGTGTACTTCGTAGAATTTTTTTGCTTGATCTTCAGATAAAGTTGTGTATTTCATCGCTTTAATCTGGAATCCTGCAGAGATAATCATGTCAATGATTTTTCCCATGTGCCCGTTTTCGATTGCATCAGGCTTAAGCATTGTAAAAGTTCGGTTCGTTGCCATTTTTTTTCTAATTTGGATGCAAAGGTATGGATTTTTTCGTGATCACAGCACCCCAACTACTTGGAAACGCTGCTTTTTTTCTTGTTGGCAAATTCTACAATGATTCCCAAAGTTGGCTGAACGAGTCCATTTGAATTTTCGATGAATTTCGCTTTGTAATGACCTGGATTTGCTGGATCTACAATTGGAGTGCCATTGGAATCTGTTTCCACCAACATAATCGGTGCTAACTTCGCTTTGTATCCATAGGCATTTTGAATGTCCAAATAGAAATTCAAGGTAAACTTCTCTAAGTACCATTTTTTGTCAACGCGCACATTCAATTGGTGAAAGCTTGATTCACGTTGTGTATTCAACAATGAATAATCTAATATCCCTTGTCCATTGATGTTCCAGTTTTGAATCATTGTAGACGTTTCTACATCATAAGGTGTGTAAGGTGAACCACCGGAGAACAACCAACGCATCCCTAATTCCCATCCATTTTTGAAACGCTTACCACCTGTCAAAGAGATGATGTGTTTGCTATCCCAAGCAGTTGGAACGTATTTTCCGTTTTTGTCTTGAAACTCGGAATTCACAAAAGTGTACGCAAGAACAGCGTAATAGCCTTTAAACAATTTCTGTTGGAACAAGAATTCCATACCGTAAGATCGACCTTGTGAAATAGATTTCACTTCCTCGTTTCCAATCACCCCGAAATCTGAACCCACATTCGCAAGGCACAACGAATCTTTTATAGAGAATGGATAACGGTTGTACTTTTTGTAGAATCCTTCAAGTGTAAATCTGGAGTTCATTTTTGTCAGGAATTCACTTCCAATCACAAAATGATCTGCTTGAATGTATTTCACTTCATTCTGTTTGTTAATCAAGGTTCCTTGTGGATTTCTATATCCTAAAATCGTATAGGATGGCAATTGATGGTACCTAGCCACACTTCCGTTCAAGGCAATTTGATCGGTGATACGGTAAGATAACGCTAAACTCGGAGAAAGCTGATCCAATGGATTCATCATGCTTTTCGAATAATTAGAGAAATCCGTTCTCAAACCAAGCGAAGCATTCAATTTTTCCTTGAAAAATGCTTTGCTCACTTGTCCGAAAGCTGCCATTTTACTCAAGAATAAGTTTGATTTAAAGTCGATCGTAACGGGTGAACCTTGAATGGTGATTTTGTTATACGTTGAAGAGAAATAACGTGCATATTCATAAGCAAAACCTGCATTTACTTTCCAACCGTTTTTCGTATACGTGTGTTCAAAACGGAATTTATTTTCGGCTTCAAATGAACGGTAATCCTGTAACAAGTTAGCTGGAGTTTCAATAAGGTCTTTGTAACGATAGGCTGAATTATTCAACATGTTTCTACTTGCCACAAAATTTTGATAGGAATGCTTGGAGAAATGGATCCAATTCACTCCCATCGTGTAATTCCATTGTTTTTGAATCGGTAAATTATTGATGATGAAATTATTGTATTCAATGTCATTGGAATCAGTTAATGATTTGTTCACGTCCGTGTTCAAACTAAAATTATCTAAAGCCCCAAGTCCGATGATTGTCACTTTGTTTTTATCGTTTACCTTGTAATTAACTTTAAACTGACTATCGTTGTACGAAGGTAGAATGGGCAACTTCAGGGCCATGAATAAAAACTGCAAATAAGACTTTCTTGCGGAGAAAATAAAATCAGCTTTCTTTCCAATTGGACCATCAAACGTCAATCCTGCATCCGATGAACCTAAAGAAAAGTTGGTGATGAGTCCATCCTTATTTCCATCCTTTTGTTTAAACGCCAATACGGAACTGAGTCCATTAGCACGATTTGCTGGGAATGCTCCTGAATAAAAATCCACTTCGCGAATGAAATTCACATTAAGTAGTCCAACCGGACCTCCACTACTTCCTTGTGTCGCAAAGTGATTGATATTTGGCACTTCTATGCCATCTAAATAAAACTTATTTTCTCCTGGAGATCCACCACGAATAATGATATCGTTTCGGAACGTCGCTCTTGAGGCAACACCTGGTAATGCCGCAATCACCCGACTCACATCGCGATTCGCACCTGGAAGACGCTCTATTTCCGTCGCATTCAACGTTTTCAAAGAGTTTGGAGATTCTGATTTTCGTACAAAAGGAGATGCTTTAACAATGACTTCCTTTTGATTGCTAATTAATTCTTCCATCGCAAAGTCCAAATCAACTGCTCTAGCGTTGGTGACAGTGATTTCGTTTATGAAGAGTTCCTTGTATCCAATGGACACCGCTTTAAACGAATAAACACCTGGTTTAAGTCCGGTTAATTCAAAGGTTCCATCTACTTTTGTGATCGCACCTTTCGCTTGTTCAATGAGTTGAACCTTTGCTCCTTCAATGGAAGCATTTGTTTGTGCGTTGTATACACGTCCACGAACGATACCGTTCTGTGCATATAATCCACTAAAAATGAATAAAGTAAGTGATAGTGTAAGAAATAATTTCATTTTGTTTAACGTTTTGTTCTAATTTGATATAAAACATTAAACAAAAGAGTTTGAAAAAGGTTTTAATCTTCCGGAATTTTTTCTGTTTTCAACCATGTTTGTGTTCGAAAGAACGGCCCAATGTATCCGCGTACATTGAGTTTATTATGGTTTTCAGGATTAATCCAAATTTTAGCTTCGTAGACTTTTCCATTATCGGGATCTAAAATGGTGCCTCCCGCCCATTCACTCCCATCCCAGTTCATATTTTTCACAATTTGCATGCCCATCACCGGCTTATTTTTTAGACTTCCTTCACAATGATCACAAAGTGAATGTGGACCATCCTTTCCTCTTTTGTAGATGTAAACGACTTTACCATACATCTTTCCATCCTTTTTGTATAATTCTACAACGGATTTCTTGAGTCCACTTTCGTCATCGATGGTGATCCAATAACCTAAGCAACTTTGGGCGGACAGTTGAATATAAATAAACAAGCTTGCCAGAAGAAATAGAATCTTTTTCGTCATGATGTGATTGATTGAATGAAATTTGATAAAAGTTGAAGTCCGTGATCCGTCAAAATAGACTCCGGATGAAACTGCACAGCATATAATAGTTGATTTGGAACCTCCAAGGACATCAATACTCCATTCTCTAAGTGAGACGATTGCCAAGCTTCAGGAACGTTTACAACTTTCCAACTGTGGTACAATCCGACCAAAAATTCGTTTGGCAGTTCTTGAAATAATCTAGAATGATCCTTGACAATTAATTTCCCTTGAACACCATGTTTCACTTCTTGTTGATTTTCCAATGCAGCGCCGATGTGAAGGGCAATCGCCTGCATCCCTAAACATACGCCTAGAATGGGCTTTTTTCCAGCGTATAGAGAAAGTAATTCCATTAAGTTTTCCTTTTCTGTTGGAAGTCCAGGTCCGGGGGATAGAACAATCCCATCAAAGAGATTTAATTCTGACAAGTTCAAATAATCATGACGAATCACCGTTACCTCTACGTTTAATTGTTCTAAATAATGGGATAGATTGAAGGTGAAAGAATCATAAAAATCCACTAGTACTACCTTCACGTTCATTGATTTTTGTTACTTTGCAAAAGTAGAAAAAATCGCTTAATCCGAAGGATAAACAAAATACGATGAAAAAAGCCATACAAATCCCCAATGCTCCAGCTCCTGTTGGTCCATACAGCCAAGCGATTCTTGCAGGTGGAATGTTGTTTGTCAGTGGACAAATTCCTTTAAATCCGGAAACAGGTGCATTAGAATTGGACAGTATCGAGGAGGCTACACATCGTGTTATGAAAAACATAACTGCCTTATTAGAAGCGGCTGGACTGAACATCGAACACATTGTGAAGACAAGTATTTTCTTGAAAGATTTGAATGACTTTCAGGCAGTCAATGCCATATACGCATCCTATTTCCCTGGAATTCCTCCAGCTAGAGAAACCGTTCAAGTTGTGCGACTACCCCTAGACGTGAACATCGAAATTTCCTGTATTGCGTTAGCGAATGGATAAGCAAAACTCCACATTTGACTTGAGCGTTGTCATTGTAAATTACAATGTCACGTATTTCCTTGAACAATGTTTAAATGCTGTTTTGGCGGCAAGTAAAACGTTAAAGGTTCAGGTTTTTGTGGTTGATAATAACAGTGTGGATGGTTCCGTTGAAATGGTTCAATCCAAGTTTCCACAGGTCCAGTTAATTGCCAACAAGGAAAATGTAGGATTCTCTCGTGCCAACAATCAAGCTCTTGCCATTTCAGACGCACGCTATTCATTGTTGCTAAATCCAGACACGGTTGTTGAAGAGGACACCTTTTCGAAAGTCGTTGCATTTATGGACGAACATCCAGACGCCGGTGGACTTGGCGTTCGCATGGTCGATGGTAAGGGACGTTTTCTGCCAGAGTCCAAGCGAGGACTACCTACTCCAATGGTTGCATTTTATAAAATTTTTGGTTTATCGAAGCTTTTCCCTAAATCGAAACGTTTTGGGAAATATAATTTAGGCTATTTAAGTGAATTCACGATCAATGAAGTAGATATTTTAAGTGGAGCATTTATGCTCATGCGTAAAGAGACACTTGAAAAAGTTGGATTCTTGGATGAAACATTTTTCATGTACGGTGAAGATGTGGATTTATCCTACCGCATTCAATTAGGGGGCTACAAAAACTATTATTTCCCTGAAACAAAAATCATCCATTACAAGGGAGAAAGCACCAAAAAAAGTTCTGTAAACTACGTTTTTGTTTTTTATAAGGCAATGGTCATTTTTGCTAAAAAACATTTTTCTCAGAAAAATGCGAAACTAATCTCACTAGCCATTCACATGGCGATTTACTTGAGGGCATCTATTTCCATTATTCGCAGATTCATTGAACAAATTTCTTTTCCATTTATCGATGTCGCGCTAAGTTTATGCGGGCTTTATGTATTAGCTGATAGCTGGAAATTACATGATATTCGCTTCCCAGAAATTGCACTTCACTTTTTGATACCTAGTTATGCCATTATCTGGATGTTATCCGGCTTGGTTTTTGGGATTTATGACAAAGGAAGTCGGAACCGGTTGATTTTCAAATCTGTGTTTTTCGGAACCATTTTCATTTTAACGACCTACGCGCTACTTCCTAAATTATGGCAGTTTTCGCGATTATACATTTTACTAGGTTCACTTTTATACATTGCGAGTTTTTTCATCATTCGCTTTGCCTATGAATTGGTTTTCAAAGGAAATATTGGATTTTCCAAGTTGCCTAAAAAACGATTTGCAATCATTGGTGATGAAGCAGAATTCATTCGCGTGAAACAATTATTAGAGAACACCTACCCACAAATCGATTCCATTATTGGTATTTCTAATGAGGAGAAATATATGGGAAGTGTTGGAAACATTCAACAGTTAAGTGAAATTGTGGCTGTACATAAAATCAATGAAGTCATTTTCTCTGCGAAATCATTGAGCTCATCTGAAATCATTCATTGGATGACCCAAACTTCTGCGGATGAGTTAGAATTTAAAATTGCACAACCTGATACGAGTTTTTTAATTGGTAGTAATTCCATTGATCGAGCGGGAGAATTGTATATTCTGAATTTTAATTCCTTAAGTCACCCAGAAAACAAACGTGTTAAACGATTGATCGACGTTGTCTTTTCTTTGCTTTTCATCAGTACTCTTCCGTTGCATATTTGGTTATTTGAACACAAAAAAATACTCATACATCAGTTATTCGCTGTCCTTATTGGAAAGAAAACATTTGTGGGATACACTGACAAAGAGACCATTACAAAATCAAAACAAAAGCAAAGCATCATCGGACCTTTCGATCACCTACACCTAGCGTCCAAAGAAGACCGAGAACGTTTTTTCCTTATTTATTCTAGGGATTACACTCCCTTATTTGACATTCGAAGCATCCTTCGAAATTTCCGTTTACTCGATCGTAACTAATTTGACGATTTGCACAATTTTTCACTAACTTTGCGCCCAAGTAAAAGACATCAATTTACACGAATACTATGGCAGAAATAGAAATCCGTCTTCCCAAAATGGGAGAAAGTGTGACAGAGGCTACCATTACCAATTGGTTAAAAAATGTAGGCGATTCCGTTGCAATGGACGAACCTTTAGTAGAGGTAGCGACCGACAAAGTTGACAACGAACTTCCTTCTGAAGGCGCTGGCGTTTTAATCAAAATCCTTTTTGAAAAAGACCAGGTAGCTCAAGTTGGAGATGTGATTGCAATTCTGTCAACAGATGGTGGATCAAGTGCCGCTCCAAGCGTAAAAGAAGAAGCGCCAGTTGTGGCTGCTTCAGCTGCGCCTGCTGCTGCAGTAGCTGCACCAGTTTCTACTTCATCCGAAACATCCGCAATTCCTAAAAATGGAACGAGTGGAAAGTTCTTTTCTCCATTGGTGCGAAACATCGCGGAGAAAGAAGGGATTTCTGCAGGTGAATTGGAAGCTATTTCTGGTACAGGTCAAGATGGACGTGTTACGAAAAAAGATGTCATTTCCTATTTAGAAAACCGTGGTTCAGCACCAGTTGCTGCAACTGCGCCAACAAGCGTAGCAACACCAGTTGCCGCTGCTACCTCAGCTCCAGTGGTGAACGCACCTTCAACGGCTGCCTTTATGAATGTGAAGGAACCAATCGTGTTACCAAATCCAGGCGATGAAATTATCGAAATGGACCGTATGCGAAAGTTGATTGCGGATCACATGGTGATGTCTGTTCACGTTTCTCCACACGTAACTTCTTACGTGGAAGCAGATGTGACAAACATCGTTAAGTGGAGAGATAAAATTAAAAATACCTTCAAACAACGTGAAGGACAAAACATTACCTATACGCCGATTTTGATCGAAGCCATTGTGAAAGCGATTAAGGATTTCCCAATGATTAACGTTTCTGTTTCGGGTACAACGATTATCAAACGCAAGGATATCAATATTGGAATGGCAACTGCTCTTCCATCCGGAAACCTTATTGTTCCAGTGATTAAAAACGCAGATCAGTTGAACCTAGTTGGAATCACAAAAGCTGTAAACGGATTAGCGGATAGCGCTCGTAATAATAAATTGAAACCAGAGGATATCCAAGGTGGAACGTATACCGTAACCAACGTTGGATCATTTGGAAACGTTATGGGAACACCTATTATCAATCAGCCACAAGTTGCCATTTTAGCACTTGGAGCGATTCGTAAAGTTCCTGCTGTTATCGAAACTCCTGAAGGGGACTTCATCGGTATTCGCCACAAAATGTTCTTGTCGCACTCTTACGATCACCGCGTAGTTGATGGAGCGTTAGGTGGACAATTCGTTCGCCGCGTTGCTGATTACCTAGAAAGTTTCGATCCAAACACGACAATTTAAGCGTTAATGAGTTTACAACTTACGCGTCCCTTGTGTGTATTTGACTTGGAGACAACCGGACTTCAAATCACCAAGGATCGCATTGTACAAATCGCTATCCTCAAAGTTTTTCCAGATGGAACTACGGAGGAATTCAGTCGCTTAGTCAATCCAGAAATGGTGATTGCGGACGAAAGTACTGCTATCCATGGGGTGAGCAACGAAATGGTGAAAAACGAACCTACGTTCGCCAATTTAGCACCAGAAATTCTCGCCTTCATCGGTGATGCTGATTTAGCGGGATACAATTCCAATAAATTTGACATTCCTGTATTATCTGAGGAATTACTTCGCACTGGAAACGATTTCGATTTATCCAATCGTCGTTTTGTGGACGTTCAAAACATCTTTCACAAGATGGAACAACGCACACTAGCAGCAGCTTACCAATTCTATTGCGGTAAAACCATTGAGAACGCACACAATGCCATTTACGATACCTTGGCTACGTATGAAGTTCTTTTGGCGCAACTAGAAAAATACCCCAATTTAGCAAAGGATATTGATGCACTAGCAGATTTCTCCAAAGCGGGAGACTTCCAACTTGCGGATTTCGCCGGTCGTCTTGCCTATAATGCAAAAAAAGAGTTAATCTACAACTTCGGTAAACACAAAAACAAAAGTATTGTCCAAGTCTTCAAAGAGGAACCTGGTTATTACGGATGGATGCTGGAGGCAGATTTCCCCTTGTACACGAAGCAAATCTTACGCAAAGAAATGGAACGCATCAAAGCTGAAAAAGATGCCGTTCCGATGGAAGATAAACTCGATTTACTCAAGCAAAAATTTAATAAATAATGAAAATCATTTGCATTGGACGTAATTATGCGGATCACGCGAAAGAGATGAAGTCAGCTGTTCCAACGGAACCTTTGTATTTTCTAAAACCGGATACGGCCATTTTACGTGAAGGTGATTTTTATTATCCCAATTTCACCAAAGATTTGCATTTCGAATGTGAGTTAATCGTGAAAATCGACCGTGTTGGAAAACACATTGATAAAGCTTTTGCGCATAAATATTATTCCGAATTTTCATTGGGGATTGATTTTACCGCACGGGATATTCAAGAACATTGCAAAGCAAATGGACTACCATGGGAAAAAGCCAAAGGATTTGATTCTAGTGCAGCGATTTCCAATCAATGGATCAATAAAGCTGATTTAAATTTAGAAACGACCGCTTTTCAATTCTTTCAAAACAACGAATTAAAACAAACGGGACATCCGCGTGATTTTATCTTTAGCATTGATGAAATCATTTCGTACGTTTCTCAGTTCATGACCTTAAAAACAGGTGATTTGATTTTTACAGGGACTCCAGCGGGTGTTGGGCCTGTTCAAATTGGCGATCAATTACGCGGGGAATTAAACGGGATAACTTTCTTTGAGTTCGCGGTTAAATAAATTAACGCTTCCAAAATTTCTGATTAATTCCACTTGTTCGTCCCTTTAGAATGTAGAATCCACTTTCTAAATCCTCAAGTGAGAACACATTGATTCCGTTAGACACATCCCACGAGCACATCCATTTTCCTTCTAAGGAATAAATATCTAATATTCCGATAGTTTCCTCACTCAGAATGGTAATTTCCGTGGTAGCAGGATTTGGAAAAATTCGAATCGTATGTTCCTGATTTTCTTTGATCACGAGTGTACTTCCAGGCTCATCCTCTAATCGATACAACCCTCCTAAATCTTGTCCCACAAATAAATCTAAATGATTGTCCTGATCAATGTCCGTAACAAAACACGAACTATACGCACCAATCGCAGCTTTCAAACCAAGAAAATCAGTACTGCGCTCATGGAAGGAAAGACCCGGATTTAATGAACCATCGATGGAATCATAAAAATGGATGGCTCCGTCGTGCGAACCAAGTAGCAAGTACGTTGTATCTTGAAAACGAAAGAAATGAGGAACAGCATATCCATCCGGTGTTAGCGTATCCGTATCCACCATACCTAGTGCATTGTTTAGCAGGGTAAACGCTGGACTCGTGGTTGATCCTGTATTCTCAAAATAAATGAGTTCACCGGTTTTCTTCCCAAGGATGAGATCCAATTTACCATCATTGTTCAGATCGAATAATTGTGGGGACGCATATTGTCCAGCATTCATAACCGCACCAGTTTGATCCGTATAATTTAACACAGGAGTCGCAAAAGTTGGATTCGATCCGGACGTTGTATTTTGATAATAAGCAATACTTCCGTTTTCTAATCCAAGTATCATATCTACTTTTCCATCTCCATTCAAATCTCCAAACGTTGGAAAAAGACGAAGTCCAAGGTTGGCTTGTGCCAGGTTTAAAAAATTCACATCAACAAAGGTGAATTTTGGATTTGTGATTGTACCGGTATTTTGATAGTACGCCAAGCGACTTTCCTTTAAATTTGTTGCTTTGTACGCATAAAAGTTCGACACAATCAAATCCTGCAATCCATCGTTATTCAGATCTACGATTTGTGGACTTGAAGCGGTTCCATGCTCAATCATTTCATTTTGCAAAAACGCTTTTGTTTGATACACAAAATTTGGTTGTGAATTGGCACCTGTATTTTTGTAGAATAGGTTACTCGTTTCATTTTCAGACACATTGTTTGCATTCGGCGTTACAATGAGGTCTTTTTTTCCATCGAAATTCACATCAACATAGAATCCTGCTGGAAAAAGTTGCATGTTAATAGGAGTAGTATTACTGGGGAAATTCGTACTCATGGAAACCATATCTGAATTCGAATTTGGTATAGAGCCACCATTGATGAGTAAGGTCATATTTGTATAAGAAACATCCCCCAAGATCAAATCAAGTACGCCCGAGTTATCGTAATCGAGTGCAAGTACGGTTGAACCAGCGTGTGCTTTAGGTTCGCTTCCGAGCGGTAATTCCGGATTGGGAACATTTGAACCATTGCAGGGACCTGAATTATCAAATAAAAAGACACCATTTGTTGTGACATCCTCTCGGTATCCTCCCCAACACGAATTTTTAAGTTCAAAAATGAGTGAATCGGAATGTCCATAAAGTTCTTGACTTTGATTCTGATGGTACTGCAAATATTCACCTCCAATGTGATAGGTTAAAATATCCAGATCGCCATCTCCTTCAACATCAACAATCGCAGGAATATCCGCCGAACTGATGTACAAATTCAATTCAGGACCATTGTAATTTGAAGTAATGTAATTACTGTATTGTTCCCATTGCAGTCCAATCGAAGCGTTTCCAACATTTCTATAAACCCTTAATCCACCAATCGTATAGCAAAACAAGTCGTTTTTACCATCTTGATCATAATCCGCACAATAAGCACGGTAACGCAAACCCGGAGGAAAACGCAAAAATCCCGCTGGATCAGAAACGTAATAATGTTGTACGTTCGCCTCTTCATGACGGTATAAGCGAATTTGATCGTGACTTCTATCAAAGACAAACAAGTCCATATCCCCATCAAAATCGTAATCTATTTCTGAAAATTGCGCATTATTATGACCACCTCCCCATGTTAAACTTAAGTATTCACCATTCTTAAAAACGAGAATAGAGTCATTAAAATTGAACTGAAACTGAGCATTTAATTCAGTGCTAACGATCAATAAAAGAAGAAGTAGGTACTTTTTCACGGAGAGTATTTTGTTAAAATTACGCACAAAGTGCTAATCTTGTTTACCGAATTGAAATAAGTGAATCATTTTATCGTCTCCAGCATATGCGAATTGTCCATTTTTGTTGCTGCATAATGCATTTATAGAGCGTCGATGTCCTAAACTTTTATCGCTTAATTTTTGAATCACCAATCGCTCATTGGCCTTCCATATTTTGACTGATTTATCGCGACTTACTGACGCAAAATGATTCTCATCGATTAACTCAAGACCGTAGATTGTTCCTTTATGTGCTGGCAAGGCCTTTTTAAAGTTAAATGTTTCGGAATCCCACCAACGAAGGTAGCCATCCTTTCCACCTGTAATGAGTTCATTTCTCGATTGATCCAGGCACAAAACACTTGTTCCACCTTCATGTGCATAAAAACGGTTTAATTCGTTAAAGAATTCAGTTTCCAACACAAGTACCTCACCTGTCCCTCCAGCGATTAGGATACTGCTTTCAGTCCATTGTCGAATAGAGCGAATTTTACCGCAGGATAATGGAAGGATAATCAGTAATTTCATTGAAGATGTTTCCCAGACACTTAAGAATCCATCAGCATCCCCCACACACAACAATCGATTGTCATCTGTTTCAAACATGGCAAAAATTCCCGTTTGATGCTGTGTAAAATGATGAGTTTCTTTTTTTTCAAGAACGTCAACAATGTGCACTTGTCCGGTTGCTAATCCTATCGCTAATTTTTTTCCCTGCGAAAACAATTTTATGGAAAAAGGAACGGCTTCACAACGAATGGCGAATGCATCCTGTTCTCCAGTAGATTTGTTCCACCTCGTAACGAAACGATCCGCCGCTGCAGAATACACAAATTGATCATCAAAATCGATGTCATAAATCGGACCGCTATGACCCTGAAATTTCTGTAACGGAAGAAGATCCGTAAAGGAATCAATTATCGTCTTCGTCGACTTCATCCTCCTCATCGTTGACTTGTTTCAAGCGATCAGCATAAGATTTCGGAAGAAAATCAAAAAACGTATCCCCACGTAATCCCAAACGAAGACATTCCAATGGAATCATGTCATTTGGTGCGATATTACCTAAGTTTACTTCAGCGCCAAACAATTTAATGAACCATACCTGCTGGTTTTTCTGTGGAGCTTCCCAAAGAATATCTTCTGGCTTCACGCTTGCAATGATGCGATTAATCAACATGGTATGCGCCGTACCGTTCGGACGAAAAACACCTACATTTCCGGCTTCACGACCTTCAGCAATTACTTTCCAGCTACCCGCATCTAGTTCACCTTTCATGTTTCTCACCCATTTCGTCGGTGAAATTAAAATTCCAGAGTCCTTCGATCCAACTTCAGACATAACGGTCATGTCTTTAGATAATTCGTGGATGAGCTGGCATTTTTCTTCGTGAGGAATAATAATGGAACCATCAGAAACTTCAACAAGATCCAATTTATATTTGTCCATTACTTTTTTGTAATCGTTAAATTTTCCACGTGCATAAAATGCTTCAAAGAGCGTTCCACCGAAGTACGGACGAATTCCTGCCGCTTTGTACATGGCAATTTTCTCTTCAAGATTATTCGTAACGTAAGACGTTCCGAATCCAAACTTAACAATATCCGTTAAATGTCCAGATGCCTCAATGAAATGCTCTGTTTCGCGCAAGCCTAGGCCTTTGTCCATCATCATGGTCACGCCTTTATTTCTTGGCTTTTCGCTTCTTTTTGGAATGAAGGATAAATTAAAATTCATAATTATTCGGATAAATTTAAGAAATCATGATCATCCAATAATTTAGGATTGATTTCAAAGATGGTTTTTGCTTTAATGGAATCTTTTTCCAAGCAATTTGTAAATAAGCGAATGGCTTCTGAACGTTGTCCAAGTTGCCATTGTAAATTCACTTCTAGCACGTGAGCGATGCCGTTTTCTTTATCACCTTCCATAAAGGACTGAAGGACATTATATGCCTCTCTAGGAGACTCACTACTGATAAATTCAATGTAATCGGAAAGGCATTCTTCATCTGCAGGATTTAATTCCAAAGACTTTTCATAATGAAACTTTGTTTCCTCTCTTAATTCAAGTTTTTCGTATGCACCAGCGAGAACATGGTAAATCCCTGCATTTTCTGGATCAAAATCCAATGCCTTTTGAATTAAAACGATTCCTTCGCGCGTGTTTCCTAATAAATCCTCCACAATTCCAAGTCCTAACCACGCTTCTGGAAGCATTGGTTCCATTTCGATGCTTTTCTTGTAATAGTGCTTGGACAAATCGAATTCATTCAATTGCTCGTATGCTTCACCGATGTAACACATAGCCATTGCATCATCTCCGTCGTGTTTTTGGCACAATTCGAAATGTTCAATTGCTTTGTGGTATTTTTCTAGGGACAAATACGAGTTTCCAATGTTAAAATGTGCTGGACCAAATTCATCATTAATCAAAATCGCGTAGTCATAAGCCCAAACTGCCTTCTCGAAGTCTTCTAGCTTACTGTAGGCATTTCCTAAATTATACCAAGCTGTTGATGAATATGGTTGCTCGTCAATAAATTCAGTATATGATTTTACGGCTTCTTGACTCTCGCCCATGATGTCATAACATCTTCCTAGTTCGTACAAAGCACTTTCGTTGTATTTATTGACGCGCAATGCCTCCTTAAGAACCTGAATTGCCTCAGGATACATACGCATACGTTGAAATTCAATCGAAATATCTAAATAAATAAAGTCCGTTTCATTTGGTTCGGAAATATCGATAGCCAAATGAAAATACTTAATCGCGTTTTTATGGTCTCTTAATTGAGAATACAGAGATGCTTTCGTTAAAAACAATTCCGAAGACGGTGTCATTGTTTTTTCAATTAAATGCACAATTTCTAAAGCCTCATTCAATATTCCGAGTCCACCGAGGGATTGAGCTTTACGTAATTGAAAAAGTGGATTATACGCAAATTGATACATTCCCAACTCCGAAGCAGCTTTCGCTTTTTGGTATTGTCCTTGTACCAAGTAGTGATCGATGATGTTCTCGATGCGGTCACTATCCATGAAATGCAAGGTGTTTCCTTGTAAATGCGCCTCAAAGCGTTCGATATCTTCGATCAAACTGCCGTCTGCAAATTCTTCTTCGTCATCATCGAACATGTACTCAATTTTTATATAAAATTAAGCCCTTTGCCTCGGAAATAAAAAGGAATCAAAGTGCAGTTTTCAACAAAACGTCAATTTGTTAAAAACTCCTTAGGCTAAGAAATTCAAAGCTGTATCAAAGAAAGCGTCTTTTTTACACTTAGTCGACGTAAAGACGCCATCAAAACACATCTATTTATTTGTTTTACAAATAATTATATATGGGAATCACTTCGCTAATAAGTCGTGAAAATCGGAATTATAGCAATTCCTCAATGATGCGATCCATGGAGTATCCTTCTGCTTCGGCACGGTAATTTCGCACGAGGCGGTGACGAAGAATTGCTTTTGCAACAACTTTCACATCTTCGATGTCCGGGGAGTACTTACCGCGAAGAGCCGCATGACATTTTGCACCGACAATTAAGTATTGTGACGCTCTTGGTCCAGCACCCCAAGTAATGTAATCCTTGGTTAATTGCGTTGCTTCTGGTGCGTTTACGCGCGTTTTAGCAACTAATTTAACTGCATATTCCAAGACATTATCAGCAACGGGTATGCGTCGCACCAACTCTTGGTATTCCATGATTTGCTCAGCATTCAATAATTTCTGAAGACTTACTTTATGATCCGATGTTGTCGCCTTTACAATCGCAAGTTCCTCAAGGTAAGATGGATAATCTACCCAGATATTAAACATAAAACGATCTAATTGAGCTTCAGGAAGTGGATAGGTTCCCTCTTGCTCAATTGGATTCTGTGTAGCCAACACAAAAAACGGAGCAGGTAAGTCGTAAGTTTTTCCAGCTGCAGTTACACGTCGCTCTTGCATTGCTTCTAACAGGGCAGATTGAGTTTTTGGAGGCGTACGGTTAATTTCATCCGCAAGAATAATGTTCGAAAACAAGGGTCCAGGAATAAATTTAAACTGCTTGCTTTCGTCTAAAATTTCAGATCCAACGATATCGGAAGGCATTAAGTCCGGTGTAAATTGTACGCGGTTAAAAGATAAGCCCAAGGTTTCCGCAATGGTGTTCACCAATAATGTTTTAGCTAAGCCAGGAACACCGACTAACAAGCAATGTGCTCTTGAAAAAATGGCGATTAACACTTGATCTACAACATCATCTTGACCAATTATGACTTTGTGAATTTCATTCTTTAGTGCATGATAATCTACAACAAGCTGATCAATTTTCTCTTTATCCGTCATCTTACTTATCGTTTGTTTTTATCCAATTATTCCTGAAATCACACGATTCGTATGATTTATCGATGCGCACATAGGCATTTCCAATTTTACTGTCTACCCAACTATCGATGGTTTTCTGTTTTTTGTCGTTTTCCGCAGCTAATTTGATTAAGGCATAGTCATCGTTCAGATTAGCAAGATGTGCAGGGAAACGTTCCGCTAAACGGACAATTCGAACCCCTTGTTTGCGTTCATAGATATCGATGTACATACTCGGCTGAGTTATATCTCCTTTGTTTAAGGCATCTGTTAAAAGGTAAATCTGCTGATCGACTTCGTTCAAATCCTCCATGTCCCAAAGCTGATCGCCAGAAATTGGATTTGTAATAATCCCTCTGTTTTGCTTTGTTAAATCATCATTTGAAAAACGCAGCACAGCTTCATCCCACGTAATTCGATTTTCCTTTAACATGGAATAACAAGAATCAATCTTGGTTGTTGCAATACTGCTACTTTCCGCGTTAAATTCTGGCATGATGAGGATATGAGAAACGGTGTAATCATTTCCTTTTCTTGAAATTAGCTTAATGATATGGTAACCATAGGTCGTTTCAACAATTTCTGACACCTCTCCAACCTTCAATTTAAACAATGTTTCCTCGAACTGAGGCACCATCATCCCTTTTGTTGCAGATATTTTCCCACCTTGACTTGCACTTCCTGGATCTTGGGAGTGTATTCTAGCCATGGTCTCAAAGTTTTTACCTTTGGTTAATATCAAATCGCGAATTTCAGCTAATTGATCATAGGCTCTTTTTTTGTCCTCTTTTGTAATGACAGGATATTGAACAATCTGCTGAAAACTTAATTTCATGTTGATGTATGGAATACTATCCTTTGGTAAGGAATTAAAATAAGCAGCAACCTCTTTTGGTGTAACGGTTATTTCCGAAACAATTTTTGATTCCATTTCCTGAGCCAACAAGCGCTCCTTAATTTTCGCACGAAATTCTTCCTTGATTTGAGTGACCGATTTACCGTAATACGCTTCCAACTTATCTCTACCACCCATTTTAGATTCTAGGATTCTTAGGCGATTCTCCATTTCGTAATCAACTGTTTCGTCTTTGATGACTAAACTGTCCAACATGGCTTGGTTGATTAATAACTCTTGAATCATTAACTGCTCAAGAATCCCGCATTGCATAGCTTCAGTTACCTTTACTTGTCCTTGTTCAGCCTGCAATAACTGTGATTCGATGTCCGATAAGAGAATAATATTATCCCCTACTTGAGCGACAATTTTATTGACCACCTTCGATGGCTGAGCAAAACTGTAAGTGCTTAAAAATATCCAGATTAACAGTGTATATCCTTTCATCGTTTAGTTTCCGATTTGATAAAGAACTTGCTTGTTCACTTTCACTGTATGTTCATTCTTCAGAGATTCTAACCACGTTGTTTCCAAGTAATTTTGGTAATCAGATGTTGCCATTCCCTTCGCCTCGCTGAATTCCTTCAATCCTGGCTCCAATACTGCGCTCACTTTTACCACATAAACCTTCCCTTCGAATTCATAAGCTTGATTGAGACCTTTTGACAAGGTTTTATTAGCCAAGAACGGTGTTTGAGCGATGTCAAACTTGTTCATTTTCACCTTTAAGTTCAATTCGGAGTCTTTATTCACCACATCCAATACATGTTTCGAATTAATGGTGTCATTTTTTAACATTCCTGATACTTTCGCTGCAATTTCTTTATTCAAACATTCGTAAACGGTTGCATCTAATCGTTTTGGCCATGTGTATTTGGATTGATTCGCCATAAAATAAGCACGAAGTCCCGCAGTATCTTTTACGGCTTTATTCCAAACACGGTCCTGCATGATTTCATACAAAATAATTCCATCATGGTACTCTTTCAACAAAGCTTTGTATTCTGGATATTTTGTTGGTAAAATCGACTCTTCGTATTGCAAAATCGCTGCCTTCTCCCAGCTTTTGTATTGCTTTGCAACCACCACCTTATTTTCATCGCGTTTCACTCCACGGTAATTCTTTTCAAGGTATTGAGCAAAAGCTTGCTGCGTGAAATCTGTTGACTCCCAATTTAATTCAAACATCACTTTATTTGATTTCAACTTCCCATCTGCACTCCATTTTCCAAGGTAATAAGTAGAGTCCAATTTTTCATTAAACCATTTTAAGTTTTTATCTCCCTTGTAGGCATAGTGATAGTTCGCTTTCAATTTGGATACAAACGCATCTTGCGTCTTTTTTGAACGCTCATCCTTGTTTACTTTCGTTTGTAATTCCTTTTTCATGCTTTCGAAAGAAGAAACCTCTTTCCACTCTACTAATTTGATGATATGGAAACCAAAGTCTGTTTTAACTGGCTTACTGAACTGACCAACTTCTTTTAACGCAAATGCTGCATCTTCAAAGGCAGGAACCATGCGCTGCGTTGTTCCTGAACCAAATGCTGGAAGCTCCCCATTTTTTTTCACGGAATTCGCATCGTCCGAATGCAAGGAAACAAGCGTTTCCCATTTTTCTCCTGCTACTAATTTATCGTAAATCTCATTGATTTTTTTCTCTGCATTTCCTTTTGCTTCAGTCGTTGCATCCTTTCCTGTGGATACCATAATGTGCGCAACGCGAATTGTACCGCGGGATGGACGCTTGTCTGTCACTTTTACGATGTGGTATCCGTAACGTGTGCGGAATGGATCAGAAACTTGACCAATTGATGTCGTAAATGCTTTTTCCTCAAATGGATACACCATTTGGAAAGCGGTAAAAAATCCCAAGTCACCACCGTTAGACGCTGCTGAAGGATCCTCTGAACCATTTTTCATTTTCGCTACAGAAGCAAAATCCTCTCCTTTTTCGATTCTCGCCTTCAATGCCATAATTTTATTGTAAGCAGCGAGCGTATCCTTTGGACTAGCGTTCGCATCCACACGAATTAAAATATGGGAAGCACGAACTTCATTTTTGATGCGGTCATACGCTTGAGCAACCATTGCTTGGTTCTCAACGGAATCAATTAAATAAGGTAAAGCCAATTGTTTGCGGTAACCATCCAATTCCTTTTTCAATTTTGGAATCGTATCGTAGCCCAATTTTTCAGCTTCAGCGACCTTTAATTTAAACTTGGTGAACATCTCTACATATTCATCTAAAGATGCCTGATCAAACTTAGGGTTTGGATTATTTTTCAAGTAAATCTGTAAAAACTCACTTTTTGTGACAGGTTTGCCATCAATTTCCATTACAACTGGATCAGTTTGAGCAATTGCTCCTTGGATTCCAGTGAAAATCAACAATAAAACGATAATTTTTTTCATTGTACTAGTTTATTTTTGTTTCAGTTACTTCATGCGAACGTAAATTTCGCGTTTTTATTTGATACTATAATTTGGTGCTTCTCTTGTGATTGTCACATCATGTGGATGAGATTCACGTACTCCTGCAGAAGTAATACGAACAAACCTAGCACCTTGTAACTTTGAAATGGTTGGAGCACCACAATATCCCATTCCAGCACGAAGTCCACCAATAATTTGGAACATCACTTCAATCAATTTTCCGCGGTATGGCACACGACCTGAAATTCCTTCTGGAACTAATTTTTTGATGTCATCCTCTGCATCCTGGAAATATCGATCTTTTGATCCTTTTTGCATGGCTTCGATAGAGCCCATTCCACGGTAGGACTTGAATTTTCTTCCTTCAAAAATGATGGTTTCACCTGGAGATTCTTCCACTCCAGCAAACATGGAACCTAACATAACGATATCCGCACCAGCCGCAATGGCTTTCACGATATCACCAGTGTAACGAATTCCACCATCTGCGATAACTGGAACACCTGTCCCTGCAATCGCTTGCGCCACTTCATTTACTGCTGTTAATTGTGGGACACCAACTCCTGCAATGACACGTGTTGTACAAATGGAACCAGGTCCAATTCCTACTTTCACGGCATCCGCTCCTGCTTCCACTAAATATTTCGCTGCTTCGGCTGTAGCGATATTACCCACCACAACATCCAATTCTGGAAATTTCGCTTTGACACTTTTCAATTGCTCCACAACACCTTTGGTATGTCCATGTGCTGTATCTATAACAATTGCATCTACTCCTGCTTCCACTAGAGCAGTCACGCGTTCCATAGTGTCATGTGTCACTCCAACAGCTGCTGCTACACGCAACCTACCTAAAGAGTCCTTACAAGAATAAGGATGTTCTTTTACTTTTATAATATCACGGTATGTGATCAGTCCGATTAAACGATTTTGCTCATCAACAACTGGTAATTTTTCAATTCTATTTTGCTGTAAAATAACCTCTGCTGTTGTCAAGTCAGTCGTTTCACCTGTCGTGATGATGTTTTCGGAGGTCATAATTTCCGCAACAGGTCTCAACATGTTCTTTTCAAAGCGCAAATCACGGTTTGTCAAAATTCCTTTTAATACCTTTTGCTCATTCACCACAGGAATTCCACCAATACTATTTTCTTTCATTAATTGAAGTGCATCTTGAACAAGAGCATTTTCTAAAAGGGTAATTGGATCGATAATCATTCCACTTTCCGAACGTTTTACCTTGCGTACCTGCATCGCTTGTTGTTCAATGGTCATATTTTTATGAACCACACCAATTCCACCTTGTTGTGCAATTGCAATTGCTAATTCAGATTCCGTTACCGTATCCATCGCTGCGGACACAATCGGTGTATTTACAGTGATGTTACGTGTAAACTTGCTTTTGAGGGAAACTTCACGAGGCAATACTTCTGAATAAGCAGGTGCTAACAGAACATCATCGTAGGTTAATCCTTCAGAAATTTTTTGTAGATTATCGAGAGACATGTGAACTTATTTTTGTAATAAATTCTTGCAAATTTAGTAATAAATCGGCAGGTTTTTCGTTTTAGCAGCGGTCAATTGTTAAATAATTCCTAATAAGTGAGCAATTGACGCATTTTACTTAACCTTGTATAGAAATCAAGCCTATGAAGACTTTAACTTATCTTTTATTTCTTGGACTAAGCTTTACCGCATTTGGACAAAAAAACACTCAATTAATTCAATTGTCCGGAGTTGTTGTGACCGAGGAGGCCATCCCTCTTCCCTATTCCACTGCTTATAACCGTTCACTTAAAAAAGGAGTTGTTTCCGATTTCTATGGTTTTTTCACATTGGTGACACAACCTGGAGACACCGTGTTTTTCTCTCGAGAGGGATTTCAAACCTCGCCTTACATTGTTCCTGACACCTTGAAGGATAATCGATACAGCATTATTCACATGTTGGTTCGCGATACACTGGTTCTTCCAACGGTGGTGGTACATCCATGGCCCACACGTTCGCAATTTGCAGACTATTTTGTCAATATGACTCCATATGAAGACGACGTTCGTCGCGCTCAAAAAGAATTATCAGGTGAATCACTTGCCTTTGTAGCTGCACGATTAGAATCTGATGCTTCCTTAGCGTCCGGAAACGCATATAACACAAGAAATACGCGTCTTTATACAAATGGACAACTTCCAGTCAATAATTTATTGAATCCATTTTCTTGGGCTAAGTTGATCCAAGATTGGAAAGAAGGGAAATTAACAAGGCAATAAGTCTAAAGGACTATTTCAAGTTAAACTGCTTTTCTGCCTCATCAGCAATGTATTGTCCGATGGCAAGTGAAGCCGTTGCTGCAGGTGAAGGAGCATTCAACACGTGAATGGATTTTCCGTGGTATTCGATTCTGAAATCATCCCTTGTATCACCGTCCTCCGCTAATAACAACGCACGTACACCAGATCTTCCAGGATGAATATCGTCCATGGTTAAATCAGGAATCATTCGCTGCAAGGTTTTCAAGAACAACTTTTTCGAAAAAGCTCGACGGTATTCGTTGATTCCGAAACTCATATTATTGAAAAACAGCTTCCATGTTCCACCGTAAGTTAAGGCATCGACTGTATCCTTCAATGAAAAATCTGTTTTTCCGTAACCTTCGCGTTTAAACGTGAATACAGCATTTGGACCACATTCAACTTCTCCATCTGTCATGCGTGTAAAATGCACACCCAAGAATGGGAAATCTGGATTTGGAACAGGATAGATAAGGTTTTTTACTTTATGTTTTGCTTCCGGAGTCAATTCGTAATAATCTCCTCTAAACCCTACAACTTTCTCCTTTAAATTCACACCATCCTTTTTCGCTAAACGATCCGCTTGAAGTCCGGCACAAAAAACCAAGTATTCTGCTTCGTATGCACCTTTGGATGTATGAATCGTGGAATTTTCTTCTCCTTTATCGATAGAAATTACTTCTGTCTCGAGGAACAGTTTGCTTTCTTCTTGCATGGACAAGGCAATTTCCACCATTTTAGCAGTCGCCCCGCGGAAGTCAATGATTCCAGTGCATGGAACCCAGATACCACCGATGGATTTAACATGTGGTTCTATTTCACGGACTTGATCCGCGTTGATCATTTCAATTCCTTCGATTTTATTTTCGAGTCCCGTTTTAAATATACGGTCCATATTAGGAAGTTCACTCGCGTCCGTAGCTACCACAACTTTCCCACAGACATCATGTTTGATTCCGTGTTCTTTGGCAAAAGCCACTAATTCATGGCGACCTTGGATGCAATTTCGCGCTTTTAATGATCCTGGTTTGTAATAAAGTCCAGAGTGAATGACACCAGAATTATGTCCAGTTTGATGATCCGCCAAAAGTGCTTCTTTTTCAAAAAGAGCAATTTTTAAATTTGGGTACTTGACTTGCAACTTGTAAAAAGTTGCTGCGCCTACAATTCCACCCCCAATAACTGCTATATCGAATTTCATTCTTCTTGTTTTGAGCAAAATTAGCAATTAAACGAACGCATCATCTCATTGAAATCACATTTTGAACACCGAAAGCACGATTAGAAGGTTTCCTTTCACAAAATAAGTCCTTAACTTTACGGCCTCAATGAATCAATTTAAAAAAGTCGCTTTTTATACGCTTGGATGTAAATTAAATTTCTCCGAGACTTCCACCATTTCCAGATTGTTTGAGGACGCTGGATTTGCGAAGGTTGGATTCGAAGAACATCCGGATGTTTACGTCATCAATACGTGTTCGGTTACTGAAAACGCGGACAAGAAATGTAAGCAATTGGTCAAACGCGCAAAGAAAATTAATCCCGATTCGTTTGTTGTCATTGTTGGATGTTACGCCCAATTAAAACCCACTGAAATCGCACAAATCAACGGTGTAAACATGGTTTTAGGTGCGAATGAAAAATTTAACATCCTTGAACACCTAGAAAAAATTGATCAAAACACCGAAGAAACGATTGTTTCATTCGACAATATCAAAGAAACCAAAGAGTTTGTTCCTTCTTATTCGTTTGGCGATCGCACACGTTCCTTTTTAAAGGTCCAAGATGGCTGTGACTATTTTTGCACCTTCTGTACGATTCCACTTGCAAGGGGTAAAAGTAGAAATGCAACTATTGAAGAAACGGTTGTTGAAGCGAAGAAAATAGCTGAAACGAAAATACGAGAAGTTGTTCTAACAGGTGTGAACATTGGAGATTTTGGTCAAGGAGGTGATGAAGATTTTTATCAGTTAATTCAAGCTTTAGATGGAGTGGAAGGAATTGATCGATATCGTATTTCTTCCATCGAGCCCAACTTGTTATCAAACGAAATCATCGATTTTTGTTTAACAAAATCGCAACGATTTGTCCCGCATTTCCATATTCCACTTCAATCAGGCAGTGATCGCATACTCAAGTTGATGCGCAGAAAATACGAACGTGCTTTGTACGCAGAACGTGTTCAGCAGATTAAATCACTTCGTTCAGATGCGTGCATTGGTGTAGATGTGATTGTTGGATTCCCAGGAGAAACAGATGAAGACTTCATGGAAACAATTGATTTCTTGAAAGATTTGGACATTTCCTATTTACATGTATTCACCTATTCAGAACGTGCAAATACAGGTGCTCCAAAATTAGGCGAAGCTGTCCCAATGGAAATACGCCGTGAACGAAGCAAGCAATTACACTTACTTTCCGACCGCAAAAAAAGACAATTTTACAGTGAAAATATTGGCTCTGTGCGAAATGTTCTTTTTGAACAAGAGGAAGACGAGGGAATCATGTATGGATTCACCGAAAATTATGTTAAAGTAAAATATACCTATCAGCCGGACTTAGTCAACACGTTTCAAACCATCAAACTTTTGGAATTAGATCGTGATGGAATCATGAAATGTGAACTAGTGTCCCTAATCAATGTTTAAGCTATGAAAACAGTTTACATTACCCGAAGAGAAACGTTTAATGCAGCGCATAAACTTTGGAGACCAGAATGGAGTGATGAAAAAAACCAGGAAGTTTTTGGAAAATGTTCGAATCACAATTGGCATGGACACAACTTTCAGTTATATATTACAGTGAAAGGGGTTCCTCATCCTGAAACTGGATTTGTGATGAATCTGAAAGTACTCAGCGTATTGATTCGCGAGCACATCATCGAAGCACTCGATCATAAGAATTTGAATTTAGATGTTCCTTTTTTGAAAGGAATTATGGCCTCAACTGAAAATATGGCGATTGCTATTTGGGACATTCTAGATCCTCTTGTTCAAGAACATGGAGGAGAAATGGCTAAAATCAAACTCATCGAAACAGAAAATAACTTTGTGGAATATTTCGGTGGCAAAGAACCTTTTTAGCTTTCCTTCGTTGTTACATTAAACAAAATACATTGAAACAAGAAGGAATGGAAGAACATTATCGCTCAATTATTGAACAAATCGGTGAAAATCCGGAAAGAGAAGGATTATTAAAGACACCAGAAAGAGTAGCAAAAGCGATGAAGTTTTTGACGCACGGTTACGACATCAATCCAGATGAAATCATACGTCAAGCTATCTTCCATGAAGACTATTCAGAAATGGTGATCGTTAAGCACATTGAAGTATACTCCATGTGTGAGCACCACATGCTTCCCTTCTTTGGAAAAGCACACATTGCATACATTCCTGATGGTAAAATCGTTGGCTTAAGCAAACTTCCTCGCGTTGTAGATGCGTATGCGCGACGTTTACAAGTACAAGAAAGGTTAACACTAGAGATTCGTGATTGTATTCAACGTACACTTGAACCTAAAGGAGTCGCTGTTGTCATTGAATGTTGTCATATGTGTATGCAGATGCGCGGAGTACAAAAACAAAATTCTGTAACGACTACGAGTGCATTTACAGGATTATTTTTGGAGAACGATGCAACGAGAAAAGAATTTATTAATTTAGTGCAAGCTAAATTACATTAAAAATGAACGATTACTTAAACAACAATCAGTCTGTTTCCTCAGACATTGCTAAAGATTTTATCCGTAGCGTGTACACCTACATGTTCGCTGCGTTGAGCATTTCAGGTATCATTGCCTATTACGTCGGAACGAATCCAGCTTACATTGCGACACTTTTCTTGACGGAAACAGGAGTTTCTCCCTTGTTTTACGTTGTAATGTTCTCACCGATTGTGGTGGTGTTTGCGATGAGCATGGGATTGGAAAGAATGTCTATGAAAACGATTTTATTGCTTTTCATCGTTTATTCCGTTTTAATGGGACTGAGTTTATCCTTTATTTTCATGATGTACTCCATGGGGTCAATCGCATTGACCTTTTTTGCTGCTTCGGGAGCTTTTGGAATCATGGCGGTATTGGGATATACCACAAAAACAGATTTAACGAAGTTTGGTAGCTTATTGTACATGGCACTTGGTGGAATCATCATTGCAAGTATTATCAATATGTTCATGCAAAGTTCAGGGATGGACAAAATGATTACCTATATTGGCGTATTTGTCTTTACTGGTCTCGTAGCATACAAAATGCAAATGCTAAAAGAAATGGCGCACAATGCAGAAATGAACGAAGAGCAACGAAGCAAAATGGCTTTGTTTGGTGGACTATCACTATACATTACCTTCATTAATTTATTCCTTACCTTGCTTCGCCTATTTGGAAGCAGAGATTAAGATGATATTAAATCACTCAAAAAGCCCTTTTTTAGGGCTTTTTTTTTGTCCAAACCGCAGGTTATAAGCAAAACAATTCCTACTTTTGAAGTCTAAAACAAACATTATGTCAGATAATTTCTTCGAAGGGTCGACTGCAGCAGTAGGAACAATTTATACGATTATTGCTTTATCTATCTTGATTTCTGTCCTTATTTGGGGATAAAATCAACTTCGTTTTCCATTCATCAACATTGTTGAATTATGCCTTTCAACTCCGTATTTTCTTGGTTGATTGGAAGACGTATGGCGCGTATCAATGATTACCGCCAAAATCCCATACCGAATCAATTAAAAACGTTTAACTTTCTCACAACGAAGGGAAAGGAAACAGTTTACGGCCAAAAAATTGGACTTTCCAAAGTAGGTGGTATTGATTCTTTTCAGCAACATGTTCCCTTAAGTGATTACGGCACCTTAAAACCGTACATCGACGACTCCATTCATGGTGCAGAATCTCAATTGTGGCCGGGAAAAACAAGTTGGTTTGCCAAATCCTCGGGAACAACAGCAGACCGAATAAAAATCTTACCCATCACCGAAGATTCTCTTTTACAAAATCACTATGCAAACGGCAAGGACTTACTTGCACAATATTACGCCAACCACTCGAAGCGCAAATTATACAACGCAAAACACCTCATTATTGGCGGGAGCGGTAAAATTGATCAATCCGAAGAAGGGATTTTTATTGGGGATTTGTCCGCGATTATTATCAATCATTTACCTACTTGGACTGAATTAAGACGAACACCCAAGAAGGACATTGCTCTTTTGGAAAATTGGGAGGAAAAATTAGAGCGAATGGCGGAATCCGTTCTCGACGAGAACATCTGTATCATCGCTGGCATTCCTAGTTGGACGCTTTTACTTTTGAAAAAAGTACTGGAGAAATCCGGCAAGAAATCCATTAAAGAAGTTTGGCCAAATCTAGAGCTCTACATTCATGGTGGAATGTCTTTTAAACCTTATCAAGCAGCATTTCACGAAATTCTACAAATTCCTACCATGAATTACGTAGAATCCTATAATTCATCTGAAGGATATTTCGGTCTGCAGGATCAAATTGACTCCAAAGAACTCTTGTTATTGACAAATTCTCAGGTTTTCTATGAGTTTATTCCAATGAGCGAATTCGAAGGCCTAGAGTCGAAGACAGTGATCACGTTAGAGAAGGTCGAAATCGACAAAGAATATGCATTAGTCATCACCACATCCTCAGGACTCTGGCGCTATATCATCGGTGATACGATACGCTTTAGTCAGACACACCCTTTTCGTTTTGTCGTCAGTGGAAGAACCAGCCATTACATCAATGCGTTTGGAGAAAAATTAATCATTGAACATGCCGATAAAGCCATTAGTACAGCTGCACTTCGAACAAAAGCACAAATCAGTGACTATACCGCAGCACCCTATTTTGACGAAGAAAAGGTTGTGGGCGGACATCACTGGCTGATTGAATTCAGAGAAGAACCAACTGATGAAGCCCAGTTTTTAGAAGATTTAGATCAATTGTTGAAAGACGAGAATGCCGATTACGATGCTAAACGCAAAGACAGCATCAACATTGGCTATCCAAAAATGACAATAGCTCCAAGTGGAACTTTTCATCAATGGTTGAAGTCAAAAGGGAAATTAGGCGGACAACACAAAGTACCGAGATTGATGAATGACGACCGTTTATTAAACGAAATTTTAGAACTTACCCGATGAAAATCATTCTACTCATATTCAGTTGGACACTGTGTTTTCTCGTTTTTTCACAAGAATTAACATTAGTAGAAACATACGTTTCCCCTACTCCAATTGACACTTGGTCCATTGATGGACAAAACAACTTGTTAGTCGTTTCAGAAAACAACATTCAAAAGAAAGCGATTAACGGAGATCTAAAATTCAATCAAACATTCAAGTCACTCGGAAATATACAATGTATTTCACCAATTAACGCTATGAAAATATTGTTGTTTTCAGATGTGCAACAATCGGTTGCCATTATTGACAATACCCTTTCTCAACAAGGTGACATCATCGATTTAAGTGACATTGGATTTTCGAATGTAATCTTCATTTGCGCATCGAATCGCCCCAATTTAATCTGGGTTTTTGACCAATTTCGTTCCTCCTTAAATTTAGTGGATTTTCAAAAAAATCAAATCCTTCAGTCCATTCAAAATGTGGAAACCAAAGGGAATACCATCCTTGAAATAAAAGAATACCAAGATCATTTGTATGTGCTTTTCTCCGATGGCCAAATGAATCGATATGATTTTTTATTGAACTTCAGTGGATCATACAACTTGGAAAACTGTCGGACCTTCGGATTTTGGAACCAACAAATTGTTTGTTTGGACACAAACGCGGCATCCCTTCGATTTGTTCTCTTGGAAATGAAAACAAACCAAAGAATTCCCGATTGGCACACACTCGAAATGCTGAATAAAACACCAATTACGTCATTTATCATTCAAGGTAATCTGCTTGGATTGCAAAAAGGGAATGAAATATCCATTTTTTCCATCAAATACTAGGCTTTCCCCTTTTTTAATTCCTCGGAATTATCGTAATTTAGCCATTCTAAAATACAGAATATGCACGTTGCAATCGCAGGAAACATCGGATCGGGTAAAACCACATTAACAAACTTATTGTCAAAACATTATGGTTGGGAAACTCACTACGAGGACGTTGACCAAAATCCGTATTTAAATGACTTCTACGATGACATGCAACGCTGGTCTTTCAATCTTCAAATTTACTATTTGAATAGTCGTTTTACTCAAATTCAAGAGATCAAAGAAACGGCACATACCGTTATTCAGGATAGAACGATATATGAGGATGCATTCATCTTTGCTCCGAATTTGCATTCCATGGGACTAATGACAACTAGAGATTTTGAAAATTATTTCTCTCTGTTCAACTTGATGGATGGATTTGTTTCTGCTCCAGATTTATTGATTTATTTGCGTGCGAGTGTACCAACATTGGTAAATCAGATTCAACAACGTGGACGTGATTACGAAGAAAGCATTCGTTTAGATTACTTGAAACGATTGAACGAACGTTACGAAGCTTGGATCTCTACTTACGACAAAGGAAAAGTACTGATTATTGATATCGATAACAATCGCTTCCCTGAAAATCAAGAGGATTTAGGTAAAATCATCAATTCAATTGATGCGGAAATCAACGGTTTATTCTAAAATAATCACATGATAGTTGTCACTGGTTCAGCCGGATTTATTGCAAGTTACTTAGTAGATCACCTCAATGAACTTGGACATTCAGACCTGATTCTTGTCGATGATTTTACGAAACTCGACAAAGAAGAGAATTGGAAAAACACTCAGTTTAGCCAGAAAATTGAACGTTCAGAATTTATCGAATGGTTCAAAAAGCATGCAAACGAAGTGGAATTTGTCTTCCATTTAGGCGCGCGAACGGATACCACCGAAAAAGACCTTGACATTCTAGATCAATTAAACCTGAATTACACGAAATCTATTTGGTCCATCTGTACGGAACGCCAGATTCCATTGGTTTATGCGAGTAGTGCAGCAACCTACGGTTTGGGCGAATATGGCTACGAGGATACGAACGAGGTTATACCAAATTTGAAACCCTTGAATCCATACGGTATTTCCAAGAACGAATTTGACAAATGGGCGATTCAGCAAAAAACAACACCACCTTTTTGGGCCGGACTTAAATTCTTTAATGTCTATGGTCCAAAAGAATACCACAAAGGGAGAATGGCGAGTGTAGTATTTCACACGCATCGTCAGATTAAAGAAAAAGGACACATGCAATTGTTCCGTTCTCACAATCCGGAATACAAGGATGGTGAGCAACTGCGAGATTTCGTTTACGTGAAAGATGTAGCGAAAGTTTGTGAATTCTTGATGCTACATCAAGACCATTCTGGGATTTATAATCTTGGTTCAGGAAAGGCACGAACATTCTTAGATTTGGCAAGTCTAACGTTTCAAGCATTGGGATTGGAGCCATCCATCTCTTTTATTGATACACCGATAGACATCCGCGACAAATACCAGTATTTCACCGAAGCGAACATGTCTAAACTATTATCCATCGGCTATCCACATGACTTTTACACCTTGGAAGAAGGTATTTCAGATTACGTGAAGAATTACTTACAAAAACGCTAAGAAATCATTCCAACGGCAATTGTCTGATTTGATTGTTCGTCAATCAAGATAAACGACCCTGTAGCTTTATTCTTTCGATATTCATCCACGAAAATGGGTCCAGCTAATTGCAGCTCAACACGCGCGATATCATTTGCTTGTAATGTTGATTGTTCTTCATTACGTTTCAATGTTTGCATATCGTAGACATACAAAATCGATTTCACCATCGCCTTCACTTCGTTTGTTGTGTGACGTAAAATGTATTTGCGTCCCGGAATATAAGCTTGAGAACTCATCCAACATATCATTGCCGAAAGTTCTCGTACTATTTCTGGTTGATTATTCGGCTTCACGATCATACTTCCACGCGATACATCCATTTCATGCGTCAATTCAAGAGAAATGGATTGTGGTGCAAACGCTTCTACCTGTTGACCATTCATTCCCATGATGGATTTTATGGTGGAGGGTTGATTTCCTGGTAAAACGATCACTTCATCACCCACACGGACAATTCCGCTTTCCACCTTTCCTGCATAAGCACGATAATCCTGCACGCGTTCGTTATCTACACGAATCGGATGTTGAACGGGAAATCGAAAATCAATATGGTTGAGCTCATTTGCTACGGATATGTGTTCCAGCGTATGAAGTAAGGTCGCCCCTTGATACCACGACATGTTTTGCGAACGATGAACGATGTTGTCTCCATTCAAAGCGGAAACAGGTATAAACTGAACATCAATGATTGCTAGTTTCGCAGAGAAATCTTGAAAAGAAGACACAATTTGATCAAATTCTACTTTGCTGAACTCCACTAAATCCATTTTATTGACGCATACAATCAAATGCTGAATTTGAAGTAAGGACGCAATAAAACTATGTCTTCGTGTTTGTTCCACCACACCTTTGCGCGCATCAATAAGAATGATGGCTGCGTTGGCGGTTGAAGCACCGGTGACCATGTTTCGTGTATATTGTAAGTGTCCGGGTGTATCGGCAATGATGAATTTTCGCTTTTCCGTGGTGAAATATCGATATGCGACATCAATCGTGATTCCTTGAGCACGTTCATCTTTTAATCCATCCGTAAAAAGTGACATGTCAATCTCTCTCAAACCTTTGCGTTCAGAAATGTGTCGAACCATCGCAATTTGATCCAGTGGAATTTGTTTGCAATCATAGAGCAAGCGTCCGATTAAAGTGCTTTTTCCATCATCCACGCTTCCTGCAGTGGTAAATCTTACGATGTCCTTCGTGTTTTCCATCAGAAATACCCTTCTTTTTTACGGTCCTCCATGGAAGATTCCGAACGAAAATCATCTGCGCGATTTCCACGTTCTGATTGATTCATTTTCTTTAATTCTGCGATTATTTCAGCGACTGTTGATGCAGTTGATTCCAACGCGCCACTGATTGTCAGATCACCTATGGTTCGAAATCGAACGGTAAGTTCGAGTAACTCATCCATTTCATGAGGAACCAAAAAGGAAGATTGCGCTAAAATAGTTTCCTTTCTTTTCACACAAGATCGTTGATGTGCAAAGTATAGACTTGGCAAGGCAATATTTTCCTTTTGAATGTATTCCCAAACATCCAATTCTGTCCAGTTACTAATGGGGAATATGCGAAATTGTTCTCCTTGATTTAAGCGACCGTTGAATAAATGCCAAATTTCCGGACCTTGATTTTTCGGGTCCCATTGTCCGAAAGCATCACGGTGAGAGAAAAAACGTTCCTTCGCTCGTGCCTTTTCTTCGTCTCGTCTACCTCCTCCGATTGCCGCATCAAATCCAAAGGATTCCATGCTTTCCAACAAAGTGATCGACTGTGCACGATTCCGATTCGCATTCGGCCCAGTTTCTTCAAGTGCCGTTTGACGTTTAATGGAATCTTCTACTTGTCCTACAACCAAGCGCACGTTCATTCGCTCGGCTAATTCATCTCGAAACTGAAGTGTTTCCGGGAAATTATGTCCGGTATCGATGTGTAATAAAGTAAATGGAATTGGACCTGGTGCAAACGCTTTCGCAGCCAGGTGTGTCACAACAATGGAATCCTTGCCACCAGAAAACAGAATGCATGGATTCTGAAACTGAGCGAATGCCTCACGCAGCACAAAGACAGCCTCCGCCTCTAATTCCTCCAAATAATTTAGTCTATAACTCATCTCTCTCTGAAAAAAGTTTGTATGATTTGGTCAAGGCATTGATCTGTTGATTGTTCATTTGTATCGATCATCAAATCTACTTGAGTTGGACGATCGAAAGGCGCTGAGATTCCCGTAAAATTGTTTAGCGTTCCTTGAGATACGTTTTGATAGAGTCCTTTCACATCACGACTTTGACAGGTTTTTATATCGGCATCCACAAATAGGAAGCGCACAGAAGAACCTAGTATTTCACGCACTTTTTCACGGTGACCTACTTCCGGGGTAATGAAGGACGCTAAGACAACCTGATGATCTTCTAGAAGAAACTTGGCGATTTCAGCAGATCGACGAATATTCTCCATGCGATCCTCCGAAGAAAATCCAAGGTCCTGATTGATTCCAGCGCGCAACTGATCACCATCGATAGAAACCGAAGAAATTCCTTTATCTTTTAGTTTTTGCAACAATAGGTTCGACAGGGTAGACTTACCGGAACCTGAGAGTCCAAAAAACCATATTACAATTGGATTATTCATGAATTTCGCCAAAGAATAAAAGTAATGAATTCCCGCATACTTTGTATAGGCACAAAAAAAAACTCCTTCCAAATGGAAAGAGTTTTTTTAGTTTTTTCAGTAAAGCTTATTCGCTAACAACTTCAAATTTGAATGCTTGTTTAACGCCTTTGTAAATGTTTGCTTCTACTTCGTACGTTCCAATCTCGCGAATTGGTTCGTCTTTAATTTTCAATGATTTACGGTCGATATCATGTCCAAGTGCACGAAGTGCATCAGCCAATTGAACCGTATTAACAGAACCAAAGATTTTACCGTTTTCACCAGCTTTCGTAGCGATAGTGATGGTTAAATCAGCAATTTTAGCAGCTAATTCTTGAGCTTCAGCTAAATTTTTAGATTCTTTATGAGATTTTTGACGCATAATCTCAGCGTGTGCTTTTTTCGCGCTAGCCGTAGCAAGCGTCGCGTATCCTTGAGGAATCAAGAAGTTACGACCGTATCCAGGTTTTACGTTTACGATTTCGTTTGCGTAACCTAATTTATCAACGTTTTTCTTTAAGATAATTTCCATGACTTTCAGTTTTTCTGTTCAACAAATGATTATTTCAACATATCACCAACGTATGGAAGGATCGCAAGGTGACGAGCACGTTTGATCGCTTTGTTGACTCTCTTTTGGTATTTCGCAGAAGTACCAGTGATACGACGTGGAAGAATTTTACCTTGTTCGTTTATCAATTTCAACAAGAAGCTTGCGTCTTTGTAATCGATAAATTTAATACCGCTCTTCTTGAAACGGCAGTACTTGTCCTTCTTAATATCAATATTAATCGGGGTTAGATAGCGAATATCGTTTGACATCTCTTTTTAATTTTTTAGGGTTAACAATTAGTTAGGCAGTAGCTCCAGCTTTTGCACGTCTTTTAACTGAGTAAGTAACATGATCAACATCCATTTTAACCGTTAAAAAACGTAAAACTCGTTCATCACGCTTCAACATCAATTCGAAGTTCGCAACAACATTACCTTCCGCTTGGAATTCTACTAGAAAGTAGAAACCAGTGGATTTTTTCTGGATTGGGTACGCCAACTTGCGCAAACCCCAGTTCTCCGAATGAGCGATTGAACCACCAAGTGATTTAATCTCACCTTCGAATTTCTGTACTGCTTCCTTTGCCTGATCATCAGACAAAACGGGAGTTAAAATGAAAACAGTTTCGTAAGAATTCATAAGATTATTTTTAAAAATTTATTAATCGGGTGCAAAGATACACATTCTTGTTTAAACGTGCAACAGCTTTTTGTTCGCTTTTTCTGAGTTCCCTCTTCGTATTTTCTATATCTTCGTCGTATGTCATTTTTTACTGAAGATTACCTACACTTTTTTATTGAACTTGCGGGAAATAAACATAAAGCTTGGTTTGATGAAAATCGCAAACGCTACGAGACTTCGGTCAAAAAGCCGTTTTATGCATTCACTCAACACTTGATTGATGAACTCGCAAAAAAGGATCCTGCCTTTGCAGATTTACAGTCCAAAGACTGCGTATTTCGCATCAATAGAGATATTCGCTTTTCAAAGGACAAAACACCCTACAAGTTGATGTGTTCTGCTGTCGTTGCTCCAAATGGAAAAAAAAGCAAAGCAGTAAATGGCATTTACTTTGAACTGAGTCCAGAACATGTTCGCGCTTACGGTGGCATTTACGAAATCGACAAAGAAGATTTGGAAGCTGTCCGCGAAGGAATTGCCTCCAATATGGATGAATTTCGTTCCATTTACAGTTCTAAGACCTTTAAAAAGACCTTTGATGAAATCCTCGGTGAGAAAAACAAAGTCCTTCCCGCTCACCTAAAAGAAGCCGCCCAAGAAGAAAACCTAATTTTCAATAAACAATGGTATTTTTATGCCGAATTTCCCGCTGAAACTTTGCTAAATGAGGATTTGGACAAACAATTACTGAAGTGCTACGAAGTAGGGAAACCACTAGAACAATTTTTTAATCAATTTATACAACGCGCATGAAACGCATCATCTTACCTTTCCTTTTACTGATTACTCCTTTTGCATTCGCCCAGAAAAAAGAAATGAGCGTCAAAGAATCTGTCTTGTTACAAAGAAGCGTTTCACCAGAACGGGTGAATAATTTCCTTTGGATGAACGATAGTGAATATACCACTTGCAGTAAAGACTACAAAACGATGTACAAATCTTCTGTTGCAAATGATAAGTCTATGGACCTCATCACCATCGACGAAGTAAACAAAGTGTTAGGATCTTCCTTTGGTAATTTCTTTGGTGCGGAATGGTCCAATGAAGCTACCTTGCTTTTAAATGATGGTCAAACCGTGGCAACATTCGACATCAAAACGAAAACTGGAAAGATTCTTAAAAAATCTGTAGAGAATGCCGCGAATCAATCTTACCACGCCGCTTCGAATCAATTGGCCTATACAATTGACAACAATTTATACATAGATGGACGTGCTATCACAAAAAACACGGACAAAAACATCGTTTCAGGTCAATCCATTGCGCGCAATGAATTTGGAATCTCTGGTGGAATTTTCTGGTCAAACAAGGGATCCATTTTAGCTTTTTATCAAAAGGACGAAACGGAAGTACACAATTATCCATTATTGGATATCAGCGCAACACCCGGAGCCTTGATGTCCATTAAATACCCAATGGCTGGACAAAAATCGGAAAAACCCCGAGTAGGAATTTACCATGTGAAATCGAAAAAAACACTATACATCTCTCCACGTGGAGCGGCGGACGATTACTTCACCAACTTGGCCATTACTCCAGATGAACAATTTATCATCGTAGCGGAAGTGAACCGAGATCAAAATCACATGTGGTTGAATGTTTATTCCGCAAAAACAGGAAAATTTGTTAAAACCTTATTTGAGGAGAAAAACGATAAATGGATTGAACCGGAGCACCCAGTGTTTTTCCCAAGCAACGAATCCAATCAATTTGTGTGGATTTCAGAACGCGATGGATTCAATAACTTGTATTTGTTTGACTTCGACGGGAAGTTGCTACAGAAATTAACGAACCACACATTTGTTGTTAAGGATATTTTATGTGCAACGAAAGATGGATTAAAAATCTATTACACTGCAACAGGACCAGTTCCAACGAATACATTGGTTTACCGCTGTGATTTGAAAGCTAACACAGAATTAATCACCAAGGAAGAAGGAACTCATAGTTTCAGTCTTTCTGCGAATGGAACGTATTTGATGGATGCGTTTTCTAGTCTATCCATTCCATTTAAGGCAATGCTTTGGACCAACAATGGGAAAATGGCAAAGTTACTCATGGAATCCAAAGACAAATTAGCCGAATACAACGTCGGGACTACAGAAATTGGGTCTATCAAAGGAAAAGATGGTTCAGATTTATACTACCGAATGATCAAACCAAGCAATTTCGATCCATCAAAAAAATATCCAGTTCTGGTCTATGTATACGGTGGTCCTCACGCTCAAATGGTGACCAACACTTGGTTGGCTGGCGCGAATCTTTGGATGCATTGGATGGCAAATCAAGGATACATTGTCTTTACTTTGGATAACCGTGGTTCAGGTGAACGCGGATTTGCCTTTGAATCTCAAATACACCGTCAATTAGGAACGGTTGAAATGGAAGACCAATTAACAGGTGTTGACTACTTGAAATCCTTGAATTATGTCGACGGAAACCGACTTGCGGTACACGGTTGGTCCTTTGGTGGATTCATGACAACTTCCTTGATGTTGCGTCAAGCAGGAGTTTTCCAAGTTGGCGTTGCAGGTGGACCCGTTACTGATTGGAAGTACTATGAAATCATGTATGGAGAACGCTACATGGATCGTCCTGAGCAAAACAAAGCTGGATACGATGCGAATTCCTTAATGAACTATACCAAGAACTTGAAAGGTGATTTGTTATTAATTCACGGATCAATTGACGATGTCGTAGTGATGCAGCACAATGAAGCACTATTAAAATCCTTCATTGAAAACGGAATTCAAGTAGACGATTTCATTTATCCGATGCACAAACACAACGTCACAGGAAAAGACCGAGCGCATTTAATGGAGAAAGTATTGTTGTACATTCTTGAAAACAATCAGTAGGCATGGAAACTTTACTCATTGCTTATATTCCTTTAATCCTCAGTATTTTTCTGAGCAGAAGAATGTTACAAAGTGCCATTCGAAAATTGGATGATGAACTCAAAATCAAACTGATTAATTACACCACAAAAGACAAATCGCTGCAACTTGGAGTTGTTGCAGCGATTTTAGTCTTGTTTTTAGTAAATATGAAATTCAAATGGATTTCATTTTGGATCTCAAGTTACCTTTCGATAGGTGTTTTGATGGTTTTGGCTATTTATTCTGTCTACCGCGCTTATCAAAAATTGAAAGCTGATGGATTTCCAGATTGGTATTTAAAGGATATGATTAAAGGCAACCTACTTCGTTCGCTAGGATTGATTTTGTTCCTATTAATCTTGACCTTCGTTTAAATTTTACTTTTCAAGCTCATCCAACCACCACCATTGTGAACATCTGCATATCCCGCAGATTTCAAAATGCTTTTAGCGCTCGCACTGCGCATTCCGGATGCACAACACGTAATAACCGTTTTATTCTTTGGTATCTTACCCAATGAACCTTGAATACTTTGTAAGGGAACATTGATGGATCCTTTGATGTGTCCACCTTGAAATTCTCCTGGAGAACGAACATCAACGATAACCGCACCTTCTTTAACGAGTTGTTGATAGTTTACGGACTTCATTCCGAATAATTTTCCTAATAATGACATATTGTGTTTTGTTAATGAGGTTAAACGTTTCTTAAGAATTACATGCGTCCGTTCACTTCCATCCATCCGCCACCGTTTTCACAGTCCACGCCTAAGGATTGAAAATATTGTGTTGCTTGACCAGAACGCATTCCGGAAGCACAGCAAAATAAAATGGGCTGGGCAAAGGCTTTCACCTCTTCTACTCGGCTAGCAATTTCTTGCAAAGGAATGTTTACAGATCCAGCTACATGGCCACCACTGTATTCTGCGTGCGTTCGCACATCGATAATTGTTGGGAAATTTGACATTGTTACTTTTGTTTAGCGATAAAAAATTCGTGAATAAACTGAAAAAGAAAACCTCCGATGAAAAATCCAAAAATGACATTGTAAACCGGACTTGTTTTCATGTAGCATCCTGTTTCACATTTGACATTTAAAAAGTAAATGTATCCTCCAATAGCCCCTAATGCATATCCAAGGATGGTCCAAAATGTGCGCGTTTTGAGAAAAGGCATCTGTTGTTTTTTTTTGACAAAGGTAAAGACTCATTAAGAATTCATATGTAGCACAAGTTACATAATTTAGTTTCGCCATTATTTCTTCTTACTTTTGTCAAAAAAAAGACATTCATGAAACAAGTAAGTCTAGCATCCATTGAGAAAGCCATCGAAATCGTTGACCATTTAACGGACGATCAATTAGAAAATGTATCCGAAAAATATGCCTTGGCACAACAAGAATTGTTGGATTATGTCATGACAGCTCCTTCTGAGTACGAAAACGAAGATTTAGAAGGATTATTAATTTATTATTTCTGTGTTATTTCAGAATGTTTTACCCAGGAAGGAATTAAACTTCGTCAAGTTACCGAAGCGGACATCGATGAAATCGAAGAACCATATTTTGATATGTTAGAACAATACTTCGATGAAGAAGATGAAGAAATCATCGAATCGTTCTGTGATCAACCCTTTCTAGCGCAATTCATGGCCATGGAAGTATCTACCGAAGATGAAGATGGTTCAAGTTTGGATGAAGAAACTGCTACTCAATTGTTTATTGTAACGTTAGCGATGGTTTCTTTAATGAATCGTGCAATCGAAGCATAGTAATTCATTGATTTTTTCGTTCGAATAAAAAGAAATCCCTACATTTGCACGGGGTAAGTCTTTTACGACCAGCTCCCTCTTAATCCTCCAGGACAGGAATGTAGCAAAGGTATGAGGTTGAGCGGTGCGATAAGAGTAGCTTACCCCTCTTTTTTTTTAGGTAAGCTCCCTACTAAATTCCCCCTGCTACTTTTCCATTCACCTTTTCCATCAGGATAAATTCAGTATCTTTGTTACATGAAGATTTCCGCATCTATTTACAGCGATAAAAGTCGCTCTTTAAAAGAAGTGATTCTTGATTTAGTTGCGCATCAAGTGGACCTATTGCATGTCGACTGCAACGATGATTTGAGTGTTTTTGATGATATCGCCAACATTCGAACCTGGTGCAACTTACCCGTTGACTTACACATCATCACCGAAAATCCATCAAAGTATTACGATTTGTTGGAAAGAAATCCAGTTGAATACGTGACTTTTCAGGTGGAAAATTTACAGGAGCCCTTGGAAATCCCTGCAAGTGTTACAGGTAAAAAGGGTTTGGCCCTCATTACCCCTACTCCTATCTCGGCTTTTGATCCCTATTCGGACTTTGATTTTATTTTAATCATGGCTACAATACCTGGACAAAGCGGAGGGAAATTTGACCGTCAGAATTTTGCTAAAATCAGACAATTTCGCGCGAAATATCCGAGTAAATCCATTCACGTAGATGGTGGAGTAAATGGAGAGGTATCCTTCATCCTTCGAAACATGGGTGTAAGTTCTGCCGTTTCCGGATCCTATTTGTTTAATGGACCGAGTATCGGAAATGCGTTAATGAATTTAACGAAACGTGAAATTGAATCCACTTTTGAAATTGGTGACTTCATGATTCCTTTGGAAGAAGCACCAACGTTTGACGCCTCCACCTGTACGACGCGCAGCATCCTCGAAGCTGTTGAATTCGGACAAATGGGATTCGCGTTAGCCATCGGTGAGGAAAATGCCTTAACGGGGATCGTTTCCAGTGCGGACATCCGCAAAACGTTTTTGAAAAACCTAGAACAACCTACTCAAATTGAAGCAAGTGAATTCATCAATCGTCAGCCTTTGTGCATTGAAGAGAAAGCGACGGTGGTTGACTTGTTACAACTCTTAAAGAAATCGAACTTCCCTGTGATGTATCTTCCAGTCGTGAATGAAAAAAAACAAGCAGTGGGAATTATTAATTTTGTCAACCTCATCAAGGGAGAACTATGATCATTCAATTAAAATCAACCGTTGGCGCAACTGAATGTGCCACATTAGCTGAAAAACACAAAGCTTTTCACATTACCTACGAAGGAAAAAACTTACTCATTACCGGATCTGGATTGAAGGAAGTTCCTGCAGACCTAGAAAACCTTTGCGATGAACATTGGGTATTCGCCAATGACATTCAATTGGCTTCGAAACGATTTCGCTCCGATAAAAGAGAAGTGAAAATCGGAAACGTAAGCATCGGTGGAAATACAAAAAACACCATATTAATCGGTGGACCTTGCTCCGTTGAATCCGAGGATCAAATTCGTTCGTCTGCGGAATTGCTTGTTGGAATGGGATTAAGCACGCTTCGTGGCGGATGCTACAAACCAAGAACAAGTCCCTACTCTTTCCAAGGATTAGGTTTGAAAGGATTGCAACTATTGGCAAAAATGAGAACCGAATATGGTTTAAATGTCATTACGGAAGCCAGAGATGCGACACACATTGATGAAATCATCGAACACACTGATATCATCCAAGTTGGAGCGAAAGCAATGTACGATCAAGGAATTTTACGCGCTTGTGCAAAAATCAAAAAACCGGTTTTAATCAAACGTGGATTTGGAACAACCTTGCAAGAATTCGTTCAAGCCGCTGAATTTGTATTAGCTGGTGGAAACGAAAACGTGATTCTTTGCGAACGCGGTATTCGCACCTTCGAAACAGGTACGCGATTCACCTTGGATCTTTGCGGTGTTGCTTGGCTACAAGAACACACAAATCTTCCTGTTATTTTAGATCCTTCACATGCGATGGGATACGCGTACGGCGTTAATCCACTAGCACGTGCCTGTGTAGCGATGGGAATTGATGGGCTTTTAATCGAAGCACATCCAAATCCGAAAGTGGCGAAATCAGATGCTTCACAGCAATTGAATTACGAAGAATTCAAGCAATTACAAAAAGACCTACAAGCTGTTGCAGCAAGTGTTGGTTACAAAATGATTTAAGATGTTATTAGAACAAAATATAAAAGGACTTTGTCAAAAAAACGGAATTGAGTTTGATGACTTCTTGTCCGATTTGGATGTGGAACACGTAAATGAACTTTCCGTGTATGATTTAGAAGCTGTTTGTGAAGAATACGAAGTCGATTTGACTGCACTGCTATTCAAACCTTTATTTCGCAACAACCATTTCAAAAAACAACTTGATAAACTGAAATTACTCATTTTGGATGTTGATGGCGTTTTAACCGATGGTGGAATGTTCATGAGTGAAAAAGGAGATCAATTAAAACGTTACCACACACAAGATGGCTTGGCCATCATGCATGTCGTGAAAAATGGTCCGGTTCAACTGGGAATCATTTCCTCCGGATTCACGGAACATATGGTACAAGATCGTGCAGCAGTTCTCGGAATCGAACGTGTATATGTCGGACGCGAACCAAAATTAGACATTCTCAACACTTGGTGTAGTGAATTAGGAATCAGCTTAAATGAAGTTGGAATCATCGGCGATGACGTCAATGATTTAGCAGTCATGAAAGCAGTCGGACTATCTATTTGTCCTTCTTCTGCGGTAAACGCCGTTAAAACGGAATGCCACATCATTCTATCTCGTAAAGGTGGAGATGCGTGTGTTCGTGAATTTATCGACCAATACTTACTACCACAAGGAATTTAATTTATGAAATCAATCAAATTAGGTGTCATCCGTGAAGGAAAAGTACCACCAGATTTTCGTGTTCCATTGACACCGAAACAATGCAAAGCAATTGAAGTACTTTATCCCGAAGTGAAGGTTGTCGTTCAACGTAGTCCCATTCGAACATATCCGGATGCATCGTACGCAGAACAAGGAATAGAACTTGTCGATCAGTTAAACGATTGCGACTATATCTTTGGTGTGAAAGAGGTTCAAATCGCGGATTTAATACCAAACAAAACCTTTTTCTTCTTTTCGCATACCTTCAAAAAACAACCGTACAATCGTGATTTGTTGAATGCGGTGTTGGATAAAAAAATCCGTTTGGTTGATTACGAAGTATTAAAAGACAAATACAACAAACGAATCATTGGATTTGGACGTTATGCGGGAATTGTCGGTTGCTACAACGCGTTTTTAACCTATGGATTGAAATCGGGACGTTACGCGATGAAACCTGCACATGAGTGCGAAGACCGTAAGGAAGTGGAACAAGAATTAAAAAAAGTAGACCTACCTGCTGATTTCCGCGTAGTATTAACGGGATTTGGACGTGTTGGACACGGTGCGAGAGAAATCATTGATCTTTTGCCAATCACTGAAGTGAGTCCAGAAGAATACTTAAAAAATGCATTTGAAGGTCCTGTTTACACGCATTTAGAGGCCGAAGACTATTTTGCGCCGAAGGATGGAACGACTTTCATGAAAAAGGATTTCTATTCGACGCCGGAAAACTACCTTTCTACCTTTGGTCGCTACTCCAAAAAATCGGACATGTACATCCCTTGTCATTTCTGGAGTGCAAAATCCCCGTTCATTTTAACCAACGATGATTTACTGCATGCGGAAAACCGCATCAAAGTAGTCGGTGACATTTCTTGTGATATCGCTGGTCCTATCGCATGCACTATCCGTCCAAGTAAAATCGGCAATGGAATTTATGGCTACGATCCACTTACACAAACCGAAGTTGATTTTATGAAGGAGGGTGCAATTGCGGTCATGGCAATTGACAACTTACCTTGCGAATTACCAAAAGATGCATCGGAAGATTTCGGGAATGAACTTTTGAAACAAGTGCTTCCATGTCTGTTTGGTAAGGATCCCGATGAAGTCATTGCACGAGGTTCACAAACCACAACATCGGGAGAATTAACAGAAGGATTTAGCTATTTGAGCAAATACATCGCTGGATTAGAATAATTTTCTACATTCGTATATGATTGAAAAAGGAGATAAAAAAATCATCCGTGGATGGGTGATGTATGACTGGGCAAATTCCGTTTATCCACTTATAATCAGTTCGGCTATTTTTCCAATTTTGTACGAAACACAAACAAGTGTAAAGGATCCAATTACTAAAGCCACGATTTTTGACACCATTTCTGTCTTTGGAATGGAATTTAAAAACACCGAGTTTTACGCCTACCTGATTTGCTTATCATATATCGTAGTTGCATTGCTATCTCCTGTTTTATCGGGAATTGCAGACGCTGGAGGAAAACGAAAACTCTTCATGCAGTTTTTTTGTTACCTAGGGGCAATCTCTAGTGGACTCTTATATTTTTTCCATGCAGACCGAGGCTCGGCTGAAGGAGCACCCTTTTACATCGATTGGAGTATTCTCGCTTTGTTTTTTGGATCAGTTGGATTCTGGGCAAGCTTAGTGTACTACAACTCCTATTTACCAGAAATTTCAGAACCAAAAGACCATGATAAAATTAGTGCACGTGGATTCTCCATGGGATATCTTGGTAGTTCAATTTTGTTGATTATCGTTTTGATTCTGACTGTTTTCACCAAAGTTATCCCTATCCGTTTTGCGTTTCCACTCGTAAGTCTTTGGTGGATTAGTTTTGCCACTTATTCGTTCATTCGTCTTCCTAAATCGACTGCCACAAGTAAAGTAGAAGGAAACATCATCATGAAAGGTTACCGTGAAGTGTACAAGGTGTGGAAGGAAATCAAATTAAACATCCCATTGAAGCGCTATTTGTTTTCCTTCTTCATGTTTAATATGGCTGTCCAAACAATTATGGTAATGGCTGTTGCTTTTGCCAACAAAGAAGTTCGAGGCATTAAACAGCAGGATCTAATCATCTCGATTCTAATCATTCAATTTATTGGTATTCTTGGTGCTTATTTATTGTCCAAGGTTTCCAGTAAAATTGGAAATTTAAAGTCTATAGGAATATCTATCATTATTTGGATTGGACTCTGTCTTGGCGTTTACTCTTTAGTGTATGAACCATGGCAGTTTTTCATTGCTGCAGCCATCGTTGGACTCGTGATGGGAGGAATTCAATCATTGGCTAGATCGACATATTCCAAATTACTTCCTGAAACCAAAGACTTGACCTCTTATTTTAGTTTCTACGATTTAGCAGAGAAAATCGGACTAGCTGTTGGTACCTTAACTTTTGGACTGATAGAAGGATATTTAAATATCCGTACATCGATTTTAGCATTAGTCATATTCTTCGCAATCGGATTTATCATCCTACTTTTTATTCCAAAAACAACAAACTTACAACATGAGACAAGAAATTGAAGCAGCATGGGATAACCGTGAATTATTGAAGGAAAAAGAAACCATTCAAGCAATTGAAACGGTGATTGAAGACTTAGACAAAGGTTTATTACGTGTTGCTGAACCAGGAGAAAATGGTGAATGGATTGTGAACGAATGGATTAAAAAAGCCGTTGTCATGTACTTCCCGATCCGTCAAATGGAAACCATTGAGGTTGGTCCATTCGAGTTTCACGATAAAATGGCTTTAAAGCGTAATTACAAAGAATTAGGCGTACGCGTTGTACCTCATGCAATTGCTCGTTATGGAGCATTTGTTGCACCGGGCGTAATCATGATGCCCTCTTACATCAACATTGGTGCATACGTAGACTCAGGGACTATGGTGGACACATGGGCAACAGTTGGTAGTTGTGCGCAAGTTGGTAAAAATGTACACTTAAGCGGTGGAGTTGGAATCGGTGGCGTATTGGAACCATTACAAGCTGCTCCTGTAATCATTGAGGATGATGCGTTTATCGGATCTCGATGCATCGTTGTAGAAGGTGTTCGCGTTGGAAAACAAGCGGTACTTGGTGCGAATGTCGTACTAACGAAATCCACTAAAATCATTGACGTCACTGGTCCAGAACCAATCGAACACCGTGGATATGTTCCAGAACGAAGCGTTGTCATTCCAGGAACTTACACAAAGGAATTCCCAGCAGGATCATACCAAGTGCCCTGTGCTTTAATCATTGGTCAACGCAAAGCATCCACGGATTTAAAAACTTCCTTAAACGATGCCTTACGAGAACACAATGTGGCGGTATAAAGCATGAGTATTCTTCTTCGTTTCAGTGTGTTATTTGGATTGATGGTCGTACTGACCTCTTCCATCAAACAACCCATACCAAGCATATCTGGACTTTGGTCAGAGCATTGGATTGATAGCGATGTGGATTACGTCGACACCTTGCGTTTGAGTCAAAAAAACGATTCCCTTTTTATTTCACTGCACAATTCACAAGTGAATTGGGAGCCGAACTTCCATAAAGTAAAATTTGATGGCTCACTCTTGACCTTTCAAATGGATGCGAATAACATCACCAATTTCATGACGCTTCAATTGTCCGAGGATCAAAAAAGATTCGATGGGAAAGTTCATACTTGGAGAGGTGAAATTCGGAAAATTTATCTGGTGAAAGTAGGTCCCTAACCTTTCGAAACAGTTGGTTTGACCCAGAAATTTGCAATCATTAATTTCTTGTTTGCGTTATTCACGGGTAATCAAAAACATGCCGTTGTATATCTGTTTCACATGCGTACTTTTCGTTTTTAGATCTCATCTAACAAACCAAAAGTTATGGAATTCACTCCACTCACCGATTACATTCACATACGCGAAATTACGAAAACGGACTTCGATGAAAAATGGATTAAACAAAATAAACCTGTCCTCATTAAAGGAATACTCGATGAAACACCAGCCAAAAACTGGAGCCTGAATCGCTTAGAAAAAGAACTGGGACATTTTCCCGTCAAAGTGTTTGACCGACAACGCAAGAACAACACATCATTTTTACTTGGAGATCATCAGGTTCCTATGAATCACATGCTCCATTTGATTCGCGAGAACAAAGCTTCTGACCTAAGGATGTTCGTCAATCCAATCCTGACAAAAAACAAACAATTAGCCAAGGAAATCCCTTGTCCCGATTTTTTCAAATGTGCCTTTCAACTACCGAATCTCATGTTTATTGGAGGAAAAGGGACGATTGTCCCGTTGCATTACGACTTCATGTACGACGATGGATTACTCACCCAACTATTCGGCCGAAAGGAAATCATTTTGATTGAACCGAGTCAGACCAAATACTTGTACCGCATTCCGTTTAATTCCACGTCCATGTTGAACTTATTTGATCCGAAGGAAAAAGAATATCCTGCCCTTAAAAAAATACGTGCCTACCGTGTGATGTTGGAACATGGTGACACGATTTTTATTCCATCCGGTTATTGGCACCAAATGACCTACGTCGATGCGAGTTTATCCATTGGATTTCGAAAATGGAATCCTTCGCCATTAGTATCTGTGAAAACGGGCATTCTTCGAATGGCTCAGATACCTTTTGACAAAATTCTCGGATTGATTTTGGGGAAAGTTTGGTTCAACTGGAAAGTGAATCAAAGCAAAAGACAAGAGAAATTGATTTAATTTTCAGTTTCCTGACTTTTGTCATTTTTTTCGACCACCTCTATTCAGTACCTTTGTGCTATTAATTATTTAATTCAACATAGTATGCAACTGTGGAATACGTTAAATAAGGAGGAATTAGAAGCGCATTTGCGTGAAGTGGGACATCAATTTATCACCATTTCATTCTACCAATACGCACAGATAGAAAATCCTCACTTATTCAGAGATCACCTATTCTTGATGTGGTCGAAATTAGAAGTTGTGGGACGAACATACGTCGCACATGAAGGAATCAACGCACAAATTGCGGTCCCAACACACAACCTGAGTCAGTTTCGCGAAGAATTATATGGCATTGATTTTTTAAATGGCGTCAGACTCAACTTCGCTGTTGACGATTCCGAAGCGGAATTCCCCTTTTTAAAGTTAAAAATCAAAGTGCGCGATAAAATTCTTGCTGACGGACTAGAAGACAAGACCTTCGATGTGACCAACAAAGGAAAGCACTTGAATGCGCAAGAATTCAACGAATTAACAGAGAAAGAAGATACGATACTCATTGACTTCCGCAATCACTACGAATCCGAAGTTGGACATTTCAAAGGAGCAATCCTTCCCGATGTCGATACGTTTAGAGAGTCGCTTCCGTACATCGAGGAGACGTATTTAAAAGGAAACGAGGATAAAAACATCGTCATGTATTGTACGGGGGGCGTACGTTGTGAAAAAGCTTCCGCATGGTTCAAACACCGTGGATTCCAAAATGTACATCAATTAGAAGGTGGAATCATAAAATACGCCAACGACGCGAAGGAACAAGGAATTGAAAATAAATTCATTGGAAAAAACTTCGTTTTCGATGAACGTCGTGGTGAGCGCATTTCAGATGATATCATAGCAGTTTGCCACCAATGTGGAGAACCAGCGGATACTCATACCAATTGTGTGAATGATGCCTGTCATTTGCTCTTCATTCAATGTGACACTTGTAAAGCGAAAATGGAGAACTGTTGTTCATCTGAATGCCTAGAAACCATTCACTTACCTGAAGAAGTACAAAAAGAACTACGCAAGGGAATTGAGAACAGTAATCGAATTTTCAAAAAAGGTCGATCAAATAAACTTCCCTTTAAACACAATACTGAAAAACCCTTATCTTTGATTGAACTTTCAATCAGAGAAAACAAGTGATTTTAGCTATAAACTGGACCGTTGATTCGGAAATTATTGATGGTTGGCGAACGCCTAACCTTTACGGATTGTTATTTGTAACTGGACTTATTCTCGGTTATTTCGTGGTGAAACGCATGTTCAAACAAGAACAGATCAGTGACGAACTACTGGATAAACTTGTTTGGTTCATGATTCCAGCAACCGTTATTGGCGCACGACTCGGACACGTTTTTTTCTATGGTCCCCTATTCGACGATGTTCAAAATGGTGTTGTTGTCGATCGTGGTTACTTATCTCATCCTGCCGATATTTTTAAAATTTGGGAAGGTGGATTAGCCAGTCACGGTGCTGCCATTGTGATTCTTCTTTCTTTGTGGTATTATTCACAAAAAGTATTGAATCGTCCTTATCTATGGATGCTTGACCGTATTTCTGCACCAGTAGCCATTGGCGCAACGTTTATTCGTTTGGGAAATCTAGTCAACCACGAAATGGTTGGAGACCCAACAAATGTTCCATGGGCATTCAAATTTCAAAACTACTGGAATGACCAATTGCACATGTATGATCCAACTCCTAGACATCCAGCTCAACTTTACGAAGCCATTTGTTACTTAATTGCTTTTTTCATCCTCTTATTTCTTTATTGGAAAAAAGAGAAGTTCAAGCAACAAGGATTTATCTTCGGCGCCTTCCTAATCATGATTTTTGGAGCGCGATTCTTTATTGAATTTGTTAAAATTGGACAAACAGCAAGAGACTTTGAATGGTCATTGAACACCGGTCAATTGTTAAGTATTCCGTTTGTGCTGATTGGTATTTATTTGGTTTATCGCTCGTCAAAAAACATTCAGGCGCAATGAAAAATTTGACCTTAGTCCTACTGGGAGCATGCCTTTCACTTTTCTCTTGTCAAACGCCCGTACAGAATCAAAAAGAAGTAAAACCTGTCCCAACTAGTACAAATAAAGCCTTAAAAAAAGAACTTCCAGATGAAAATGTAGCGAAACTGATGAAGGGAAGTTACTCCATTGTTGCTGGTAAAGGCGAGGATACATCCACTAGTTATATTTCCTATGTCTTCTATGAAGATAACGGCCAACTCAACGTATGGCAATCAGCTATAAATGATTTTATCAAAAAATCCTTATTTCGAAAAGAAGGGGTACCAGTTTCGAAAGACCCATTGACCGTTAAAATGATCGAGAAATCGATGAATGATTTTAAACGTTATGCGAATCGAAACAATTTTGAAGATGAAATGACCTATTCCATGTCAGAAGAATATGTTATCGATGATGCACATAAAGAATTTGTCACCTTAACTGCTATATCTAGCTCCTATGAAGGAGGTGCGCATGGAAATTACGGTACGGGTTATTACCATTTTGATAAACGTTCAGGAAAGGAATTAACATTGACTGATTTTATCTCGGACATCAAGCAATTCAACCGCATTGCCGAAAAGTACTTCAAGAAGAGCCAAGGGATTCCCGCAAACGTCAGCGTAAGTTCCAAAGATTACTCTTTCGACTTTTGGTTTGAAAATGATCAATTTGCCTGCAACGATAATTTTTCTTTTGATGGAAAAAGCATGCATTTCATGTATATGCCATACGAAATATCCAATTATGCGGTGGGAATCATTGAATTCAGTATACCCCTGAATAAAATAGATCATTTACTTAAACTTTACTAAACAAAAAATGTTACTTAGTGTAAAGATGACAATTTGTAATTATATTCAAATTCATTCTTATATTTGTGACCGAAAATAACGGACGTATTATGCCAGCAAAAGCTACAACAAGCACAAAAAAAGCAAGCACTGCTACAAAATCTGCAGGAAAACCTAAGTTTTCCAAAGAAACGTACATCAAATGGTACAAAGACATGTTACTGATTCGACGTTTCGAAGAGAAAACAGGTCAATTGTATATTCAACAAAAATTTGGTGGATTCTGTCACCTTTACATTGGTCAAGAGGCCATTGTTGCAGGAACAGCAAGCGCTTGTCAGCCAGGAGATAAACACATGACTGCTTACCGTGATCACGCACATCCAATTGCACTTGGGACTGACCCACGTGTATTGATGGCGGAACTTTACGGACGTTCAACAGGATGTTCAAAAGGGAAAGGTGGATCCATGCACTTCTTTGATAAAGAGAAAAACTTCATGGGTGGACACGGAATCGTGGGAGCACAAATTGCCATGGGAGCTGGAGTTGGTTTTGCTGAAAAATACAACGGAACAGATAACGTAGCATTTGTATCCATGGGTGATGGAGCAGTTCGTCAAGGAGCACTACACGAAACCTTCAACATGGCGATGAACTGGAAACTACCAGTTATTTTCATCATTGAAAACAATAACTACGCGATGGGAACATCTGTAGAACGAACGACAAACGTAACCGACCTTTCAAAAATTGGACTTTCTTACGAAATGCCATCGAAAGTAGTGAATGGAATGCGTCCAGAAAGCGTTCATGAAGCGATCGAAGAAGCATGTAACCGTGCGCGTCGTGGTGATGGCCCTACTTTATTGGATATCCGTACATACCGATACAAAGGTCACTCGATGTCCGACCCTCAAAAATACCGTACAAAAGACGAAGTTGCTGAGTGGATGGAACAAGATCCAATTGAACATTGTTTAAAAACAATTCAGGATAATCGTTGGTTAAACGAGAAAGAAATTGATGAAATTTCTGCTTGGGTAAAGAAAGAAGTGGAAGAATCAGTTGAATTTGCTGAAAACTCTCCTTATCCAGAAGCACATGAGTTATACGAAGACGTATATACACAAACTGACTATCCGTACATCAAAGAATATTAAAAACTTAAAATAAAAGAATCCATGGCTGAAATCGTTTACATGCCGAAATTGAGTGATACAATGACCGAAGGGGTTGTTGCAACTTGGAATAAAAATGTGGGTGACGCCGTAAAAGCTGGTGAAGTACTAGCGGAAATTGAGACGGATAAAGCAACCATGGAATTCGAATCATTTTACGATGGTGTGTTATTGCACATCGGAGTAGAAACTGGTAAAGCTGCACCTGTAAATAGCGTGTTGGCAATTATCGGTCAAGCAGGCGAAGATATTTCTGCTGCATTGGCAAGTGCCGGAGCAAATGCTCCAGGAGCAGTTGCAGAAGCACCAAAAACTGAAGCTCCTGCGGCAAGTCCAGCACCTGTGGCAGCGGCTCCAAGTACAGCTCCTGTTGCGGCGGCTCCAGCACCAGCACCTGTTGTATCTAACAACACAGGTGGACGCGTTTTCGCTTCACCATTAGCGAAAAAATTAGCAAGTGAAAAAGGAATTGACATTCATTCCGTTGCTGGAACAGGTGAAAGCGGACGTATCGTGAAACGCGATGTGGACCATTACACTCCATACACTCCAGCAGAAAGAACCTTTTCAGCTGCTCCAAGTGGTGTTGAATCGTTCACAGATGAACCAGTTAGTCAGATGCGTAAAACCATTGCTCGTCGTTTAGCGGAAAGTAAATTTACAGCTCCGCATTTCTACTTGACGATGGATATCAATATGGATCAAGCGATTGCGTCTAGAAAAGCATTAAATAGCCTTGATGGTGTGAAAGTTTCGTTCAACGATTTAGTTGTAAAAGCAGTAGCAATGGCCTTGAAACAAAATCCAGGTGTGAATAGCGCGTGGATGGGTGACTTCATTCGTCGCAACCAACATGTACACATCGGTGTAGCTGTTGCTGTAGAAGATGGATTGTTGGTTCCTGTGATTCGTCACGCTGACACAAAAGGACTTGTTCAAATTTCTGCTGAAGTACGTGAATTCGCTCAAAAAGCAAAAGATAAAAAACTACAACCAAGCGATTGGGAAGGAAACACCTTCACGATTTCTAACCTTGGGATGTTCGGAATTGAATCCTTCACGGCAATTGTGAATCCACCAGACAGCTGTATTTTAGCGATTGGCGGAATCAAAGAAGTTCCTGTGGTTAAAAACGGACAAGTTGTTCCTGGAAATGTAATGAAAGTTACCTTGTCTTGTGACCACCGCGTAGTAGATGGCGCAACAGGTTCTGGCTTCCTTCAAACGTTTAAAACGTACATGGAGAATCCAGCAGCAATGTTGTTGTAAGTTTCCTTAAACGTCTTTTCCGATCGAGTGCATGTCATTGTGGTTTTCCTCAATTTCATCTTTCACTCGTTGAATGCATTTGGTTAAAATACGTATCTCTTGAGATGCGTATTTACTCAACCAATACCAACTATTGTCCTCATGGTCGATTGCCAAGGACATATGATACAGCGTTTCAAAGTTATTTTTCAATAACCATTCTTGTGCTTTCAAATTTCCTTCTGCGCCGTTAATCATGGCCATCAGATGTGCGTATCCATTTTCGATCAACCAATTACGGGCTTCGTCTTTTAAGAGAATCGCAAAAGTCGCCATATATAATTCTGGATAACCATTATCCTTCAACCACAACTGAAGATCTTCGTTTCCTTCCACCGCTTTTGCCCAAGCGATGAAGACGAGCGATGGATAATTCACATCGTGCAAAGGAGCTGCCGCAATTGGCTTTTTCGCTTCTTCCGTGTTTTTAGGTGCAGAACCAAAGAGTCGTCTTAACATTTCTAGGAAAGTTTGTCAGTTATTAGAAAAACCAAAGAGCTACAAAAATAGCCGTAATCACACAAATTAAATCGACCAACAACATTGTACCTAAAGCATAACGTGTGTTGCGTACATTAATCGAACCGAAGTAAACGGCAATCACATAAAAGGTAGTTTCAGCACTGCATTGAAAAATGCTACTTAATCTACCAGCTAAGGAATCTGGGCCGAAATTATTCATTGCATCCAACATGAATCCACGTGATCCACTAGAGCTAAATGGTCGTAACAATGCAACAGGTAAAGAATCTGTGATTTCTTTGGAAACTCCAATGAAATGAAATCCTGTGGCAATCCAATTACTGATAATTTCAAATAAACCGCTGTTTCGGAATAAGGAAATAGCCGCTAACATTCCAAGAACGTAGGGAAAAATTGCCACGCCTGTGTTGATGCCGCTTTTTGCTCCCACGACGAATGAATCAAAAACGGTCGTTTCTTTTTCTTTGAATTTCTTTTCATGAATAAAGGCAAAGATCAAGGTTGCGACAATGATTCCAAGTAACAATACACTCGAGAAATTGCTGGAAAAGAAGTTCTTGCCAATTAAATCCAAGCTATTGACATACATTAAAAGTCCAATGATTGCTGCAATGATTGAAGTCAAAGCTATTAATAGAGTGGCACTTCGAAATTGAATGCGTTGTCTAAATCCTACAATAAAAAAGGCTGCCAAGGTACCAATTAAGGACGTCACGATACACGGCAGCATGACATCCGCCGGATTCGCTGCATTTGCTGCTGCACGGTACCCAATAATCGATGTGGGAATTAGTGTGAGTCCTGCCGCATGCAAACACAAGAACATGATCTGTGCATCCGATGCACGGTCTTTATCCGGATTGATTTCCTGTAAACTTTGCATGGCTTTCAATCCAAATGGCGTCGCAGCGGAATCGAGTCCTAAAAAGTTTGCGGAAAAATTCAAGGTCATATAAGAAATCGACTCATGATTTTTAGGTACTGAAGGAAAAACTTTAACGAAAAATGGACTCAAGCGTCTTGCCAATCGTTCCGTCGCTCCAGAGTCAATCAACAATTGCATAATTCCGCAGAAGAATGCCAAATAGGCCATCAGTGGCAGAATCAAATCAAACAAACTTGCTTTACACGTTTCAAGAAGACCATCAGCCTTTTGCGTTCCTTTAAAAACTTGTACGGTTTGATTCTTCAAAACGTACGTTGTATCAATGTCATCTGGATTGACATTATATACCAAGGTTCCTTCCGGTGCAGAAGTTAATTTTTCTTGGAATCCTTTCGAACAATCTTTCAGGTAGCGTTCACCTGTTAAAATCGGACTATCCTTTTTTCCATTTAAGACATATTCGATCGAATAAGAATTGGACAAAAAGAGTCCAGCAAAGACAAATAATACGGAGCTAATGAATATGATTAGCCAAAATCTACTTAATACCATGAAACGAATATCCACATTTTTCCGGCTTCTCGCTACAATCAAGTTAAAAAAGAATTAACACAGGTTATTGAATTACGTGAAAAGAAACAAAATCAAGCGCTGCAAATGGATAGTGCGTACCTTTGCCTAAACAATCACATACGTATGAAAAAAGCCCTACATACCTCACAAACTCGTGGTCACGCCAATCATGGATGGCTGAACGCAAAACATTCCTTTAGTTTCGCGCAATGGTACAATCCAGAACGCATCAACTTTGGCGCATTGCGCGTATTAAACGACGACATTGTTGCCGCAGCAATGGGATTTGGAAAACATCCCCACGACAACATGGAAATCATCACAATTCCTCTTCGTGGCTCACTTCGTCATCAAGACAGTATGGGATTCAGTGAAGTGGTAAAAGCGGGCGAAGTTCAGGTGATGTCAGCAGGCACCGGTATTTTTCACAGTGAAATGAATGCCAGCAACCAAGAAGACCTTAATTTATTTCAAATTTGGATTTTCCCTAATAAGCAGGGAGTCACACCACGTTACGAGCAAAAGTCCTATGACTTGAAGGATTCAGAACAACGATTCTTACAATTGGTTTCACCTCATGCAGATCAAGAAGGCGTTTGGATTCACCAAAACGCATGGATTCACCTCGTAAGTATGGAAGAAAACACTTCTATTACTTACACGATGAAAGGCGAAGGAAATGGCGCATACTTCATGAACATAGATGGAGCATTTGAAATCGAACAAGAACTTTTGAATGAACGTGACGCATTGGGAATCTGGGACACAAAAGAAATTATCCTGAATAATAAACAAAAAGGGCAAATGCTAGTTATAGAAGTACCAATGATATTTTAATATGAAACAGATAATAGACGATTTAAACTGGAGATACGCAACAAAGCAATTCGACCCAACGCTTAAATTGACAAACGAGCAATTGGATGTCATCAAAGATTCCTTGCGTTTAACACCATCCGCTTATGGAATTCAACCCTTAAAGTTCATCTTTGTTTCTAGTCCAGCATTGAGAGAACAAATCAAAGAAATTGCCTTTAATCAAGGACAAGTTGTGGATGCCTCTCACCTATTGATCATCTGTTCCTACACTTCCATCGATGAATCATACATTGATGCACATGTAGAGTTAGTTACGGAAACACGAAATACGCCAACTGAAAGGGCTGCTGGATTCAGTGAGTTCTTAAAGAAAAACATCTTGAAAATGGCAAATAGCGATGTTGAACCATGGAATGCTCGTCAAGCTTACATTGCATTAGGACAACTACTTCACACGTGCGCAAGCATTCGTGTGGACGCTACACCTATGGAAGGATTCAATGCAAAGAAATTGGATGAATTATTAGGACTAGCTGAACAAAACCTAAAAAGTGTGTTATTGTGTCCAATTGGCTTCCGCTCAAGCGAAGACAACTACCAACACCTTGCGAAGGTTCGCAAAAGCAAAGAAACCTTGTTTCAGACCTTATAGCTTATCCACAATTTTACGTGTATAAAAAAGCTTGATTTTATTGGACTTTGAGGACTCCCGGGTCCTCATTTTTCATTATATTTGAGCATGTCGACTATTTACAAGCAACTCTTATTGGTCTTTTGCGGATTGGTGCTAAGTACCTTTTCTTTGCATGGACAGGTAAAAATGAGCGCAAGTAACCGAGTGGACTTGGCCACCATTCACCATCAACTGATGGTCGAAAAAGGTGTCATTCACCCAGACCTTTTATCACGTTACCCTATATACCAAATCAACGGAAGTTACTACCTGTCATTTCTTGGAAAGATTTCGGAAGGATTCAATCGTTCTGAGTTAATCAAAAGAGGTTTCATTGTCGGAAGTCCAATCTCAAATTTGGTCAGCATTAAAGTTCCCTTGAATAAGACGAGTCAACTTACGACAATCAAAGGACTCGCTTACTTGGAAATTGCTTCTAAGATTCACAATTCTCTGGACAAAGCCATTGTCGACATGCATGCGGACAGTGTACATCAAGGAATTGGTTTACCACAAGGGTATTCCGGAAAAGACGTATACATTGGTGTGACAGACTGGGGATTTGATTATACCGCTCCTGTATTTTACGATACGGCGATGCAGCAATCACGCATTGTGGCAGCTTGGGATCAGTACAAAACGAGTGGGCCACATCCGCAGGGATTTGCTTACGGAACTGAATACACGACCCTAGGTGAATTATTTGCAGCAGGAAGTGACACCGCTAACATTTACTCATACGCGACACACGGAACACACGTTTCCTCCATTGCCGGTGGTGGTGGCGCAGGCACACCCTACAAAGGAGTCGCTTTCGACGCAAACTTTTTATTCGTCACCTTTTTGGTGGATGAAGCAGCAGTGCTTGATGCGTGGGAATGGATGTATCAAAAAGCGCAAGCAGATGGAAAACGCTTGGTTATTAACATGTCTTGGGGACTTTACCACTTCGGAACATTAGACGGGACTTCTATTTTGAGTCAAGCAATTACGGCGTATACAGATTTAGGAGTTGTATTTGCAAACTCAGGAGGAAACAACGGAAATGTCAATTTCCACATCAAAAAAACCTTTAATCAAGATCAGTTTAAATCGAGAATTGAATTCTATTCATACTCTGCGAATGCAAACATGTGGGGACAAAGTGTCCATGCGTGGGGTGAAGCGGGAAATTCTTTTGAAAACGGGTTAATCATCACGAATAACGCTGGAAGCACACTGGTAGAAAGTCCATTTTACAGCACCGCAACAGTTACAAATTACATTGATTCGTTTTTAGTTACTGGACTGGATACCATTTGGTTTAACATTACTGCGGATGCAGCACATCCTTTAAATGGAAGACCACAAATGCGTTTACGTGTAAAGAATACCAACACGGCTCTTCGTGTATTACTAAAATCAAAAGCTGAAACAGGTACGGTTCATTATTGGAATGTGACTGAACTTTCGAATGACGTTGGAAATTGGGGAATGCCTTTTTCTTTTTCCTACGGTGGATCCATTTCCGGAGATAACCAAAATGGAATCAGCGAACCTTCTTGTTCAGAGGATGTCATCAGTGTCGCTGCCTACGCCTCACAGTATTTGAGCGGAAGTGGAAATCCTGTTGGTGGTGGAATTGCCTCTTTCTCTTCTGTAGGCCCACGCTACGACGGACAAATGAAACCGGATATCGCAGCGCCTGGAGTCGCGATTATTTCCGCCATGTCATCGTTTACTGATGCAACCTTCTCTTCTATCGACAATATCAACTTCAATAACAAAACCTACCATTTCGCGAAAATGTCTGGAACTTCCATGGCTTCACCGATGGTAGCTGGAGTTTCTGCGTTAATCCTTGAAGCGAATCCGTATTTGTCCGCAAGACAAGTGAAAGAAATCATCATGTTGACGGCTCGAGAAGATAATTTAACTGGAAACATTCCAGCGGAAGGAAGTCCAATCTGGGGAGCAGGAAAAATCAACGCTTACGCTGCGGTGAAACTCGCTTTGCAGACTTTAGGATTTGAAAAAGTTCCACACGAAATCGATTGGAATGTCTATCCAAATCCCGTGATGAACGAATTGCATTTCACGATCGTTGAACTTCCGAAAACGGTAGACATCATCGATATGGAAGGAAGCATCTACGAAAAGAACATCTACGATGGAAAAGTCTATGTTTCTGACCTTCCAGCAGGAACGTATTTCATTCGTTTGATCGTCGACGGAAAAGTACAGCAAGAACGTTTTATCAAGCAATAAATGGACATTCGTCTCGCAACTGCACTCGAATTACCGATTCTTGAATCCTTGGCACGTAAGATTTGGCCTCATACTTACGCTGATATTATCACCAAAGAACAAATGGACTTTATGTTGAACTGGATGTATTCCACGGAAACACTCGTAGCGCAACAGCAATCCGGACACGAATTTTACCTCATTTCCAAAGACAACACAGACGTCGGCTTTATCGCACTAGAACAAGCTGGACAAGAATTGAAAGTGAATAAAGTATATGTCCTGCCGGAAGTTCAAGGCTGTGGAGCCGGAAAACAACTGATGGACAAAGCCATTGAACGTGCAAAAGCTAAAAATTGCACGCACCTATTCCTGCAAGTCAACCGAGCAAACAAGGCAAAATTCTTTTACGACAAACTGGGATTCACTATCCGAAGAGAAGAGAAATTCGACATCGGACATGGCTTTTTCATGGATGATTACATCATGGAATTGAAAGTTGAAGAGGTCCTTTAGTCCTAATCACATTTTCCTTATCTTCGCTACCAAAATCTGACCTATGCTGAAAATCGACATGCACTCCCATATTATTCCGAAGAATTTACCGAATTGGACGGAGAAATTTGGCTACGGGAAATTCATTTACTTGAATCACAATGAAGACCGAAGTGCAGATATGATGCAAGGTGGACAGTTTTTTAGACGCATCAAAGAAAACTGCTGGGATGAAGACTTGCGTTTAGGCGAATACGAGCAATTTCAAACCCAAACTCAAGTGGTTTGTACGATTCCGGTTTTGTTCTCCTATTGGGCGGAACCGAAGCACGGTTTGGAGTTATCGGAATACTTGAACGACCACATCGCGGAATTGGTAGCGAAATACCCGAAAAACTACATTGGATTGGCAACGATTCCGATGCAGGATACGGAATTGGCGATCAAAGAATTGGAACGCGCCAAAGCCAATGGTCACGTCGGCATTCAAATTGGATCAAACATCAATGACGAGAACTTAAGTGAAGAACGCTTCTTCCCTATTTTCGAAGCATGTGAACGCCTTGGAATGGCGGTAATGATTCACCCATGGCAAATGATGGGGTTTGACAGCATGAAAAAGTATTGGCTTCCTTGGTTAGTGGGAATGCCTGCAGAAACCTCTCGTGCCGCTTGTTCGATGATTTTTGGTGGTGTTTTGGAACGCTTACCAAACCTACGTGTGTGTTTCTCTCACGCTGGTGGGTCATTTCTTCCCACACTGGGTAGAATCGAACATGGATTCAATTGTCGTCCAGATTTAGTAGCGATTGACAATGAGGTGAATCCGCGTGATTACGTCGGGAAATTCTGGGTAGACTGCATCACGCACGACATCGACGCCTTGAAATACATCTTGAAGATGCAAGGATCCATGCGCGTGTGTCTTGGATCAGATTATCCGTTCCCCTTAGGAGATTTAGAAATCGGTAAATTCATTGAACAAAGTGACTTATCCCTTCAGGACAAAGAAAACATTTTCTCCAATTCCACTTTGGAATGGTTGAACTTAGATAAGTCCTTGTTTCTTTAGTCGATTTTATATTCCAAACGCATCGTGATATTTGCCGTTTTGCGGCGAGAGGAAGTGTTAAAACTTCCACCCCACGAATAATCTTCGGAAGAATTCTCTGCGGTGATTTGGAACACACCCATATCTGCAGTTTTCAGTCCACCAAGTGTGCCACCTGCGTTTTCAGCGATTTTTTGAGCTCGGTTGTAAGCATCTTTCGTTGCCTCTTCAATCATTTTTATTTTCAACTCTGCTAATTTCGTGTAGTAATATTCTGGTGCATTCGAATTCAATTCAATACCCGCATCTATTAACTGCGATACTTCACGGGAAGTTTTCTCCACCGTATCTACTTTTTTCGAGCGCACTTTCAAACTTTGCGTCAAATTATATCCAGTAAAATACGATCCGATTTCATTTCCATCTCCGTCGTATTCAGTATGAAACATCTTTTGAATATCCGCTGCTTCAAATACGATTTCATCTTCCGAGATTCCTTTGGACATCAAATAAGACTTCACGCGCTTCACATCATTATTCAAATCCGCATACGCTTGTTTTAATTCCATGTTGTTGCGGGAAAAGTTCGCACGCCAAACGATTAAATCCGAATCAAAGGACTGCTCCCCTAATCCGGTAACGCTAATCACAGGGTCTGGTTTACCCTTGGATAAATACGAATGTCCGAGGATGTATCCTGTGACAATGACAGCAATCGAAATGATAAGAGTTGCAGCGTGTGTTTTGAAAAAGTTCATGGCGTTAATTTTTATAAATGTAGCTAAATTAATGTTCCATGTCAAAATGTTTTAATCAAGGAAATTAATTTTTATTCTTTTACTTTTTGGCATGGCCCCAAAAAGTAACAAAAAGCTCTAGCGCTTGAAAGATGAAACGACCCTCATCTTCCTTGTTGCTAAAATTTCTGAAACTCGCTCTCGTGCCTCGGCTCAGACAACCAGAAATTTTAACGCAACTTCGTCGTGAGAGTTTGCGTTGCATCTTTTCATGCACGATAAAAAATTCTTGTAATTGACTATTGTTTACACTTCGAAGAGAAAAATTCTAAATTGAATTAGGACCGACATAGAATTCGAAGTTTTTCAAGGAGCATTGTTACACGCGAATGCTCAGCATAGCTGTAAGCTCATGCGCCAAGCATCGTGTGACAAAATCCGAAGAAAACCCTTTGCTTGATGTGAGGGATGTTCCTTCGAAGTAAGATTTGCAAAGGGAATCGAATTCGAATCCCGACATTTCGGGATTGATCTTTTTGCGAACTTTTTGGATCAAGCCAAAAAGTGGGAAATATGAATAGATACAAAACGAAGTAAAGCACCTAGATTTTAGTCATGATCCAAATTAATTCTTGGCAAAAAAGAACCATTTCTCATGCAACTTGTTACACTTTCATGGAAACAAAAAACTATTTCATCGTTGGAGCATCATCTGGTATTGGACTTGAACTTGCGAACGCATTACACGCCGAAGGACACCACGTTTACGGAACGTATTTTACAAAAGATTTAGCGGAACTTCCTGCTGGAATCCATTACCAACAGTTGGATGTCCGTTCAGAATCATTGGACTTTTCCTTCCTACCCGATCGCTTAGACGGAATCGTTTATTGTCCGGGAGCCATTTCACTGAAGCCATTCGCACGCATTTCCAGCGCACAATTCCAAGAGGACTTTGACTTACAAGTATTGGGCGCCATCAAATGCATCCAAGGAAATTTAGCACGACTAAAAGCCGGTGTGACGCCATCAATTTTATTGTTTAGTTCGATTGCTGCAAGTCAAGGATTAAATTTCCACACACAAGTTTCTGTTTCAAAAGCAGCCTTAGAAGGACTCACCAAATCGTTAGCCGCAGAATTAGCGCCGACGATTCGCGTGAATTGCATTGCACCATCCCTGACGGATACACCTTTGGCGCAAAACCTATTGAACTCCGATCAAAAGAAAGAAGCAAATGGACTTCGTCATCCGATGAAACGTGTAGGAACAGTCGAAGACATGGCAAACTATGCCGCATTTTTACTTTCCGAGAAAGCATCATGGGTAACTGGACAAATCATCGGAATCGATGGTGGCTTGTCGACTTTACGAATTTAAGCGAACCACTAAGGCAAAAACAGCGATTCCAGCCAACAAAGAAACCAACACATTCAAGGCGAAAATGCTGTAATGTCCATTGGAAAGCAATTGAAAATTCTCGTAGGAAAAGGTACTAAATGTACTGAATCCACCGCAGAAACCTGCGAGTAGTAAAGGTTGAATCCACTCAGTTTTGGGCAACTTGGCAGTGAAATACAGCACCAACGCAAACACCAAACAAGCGAGTAGGTTACTCCAGAAGGTTGCCCATGGAAAGCCGTTTTGATATGGCATTGCTTTGCTCATTCCGAAACGCGCAATACTTCCGATTCCTCCGCCGATAAAGACTAAAATCCAATTCATTCTGTGGTGATTTTAACAAAACGACTCAACACAAAGCGACGCATCACATACGCAATGAACATGCCGAGTAATGCTCCAACGAAAACATCCGTGAAATAGTGAACGCCTAAATACATGCGGCTGTAGATGACCAATAAAACGATGGAAACGATGAGTGTCTTCATCCAAGTTTTGTAAAAGAAAGGCCAGAAAAACACAGCGAATCCGGCAAAATTTGCAGCGTGGGAGGAAACGAAGCCATATTTTCCACCCAAATACGGAGATCCATCACTGAATAAATGGTAGTGCAGTTGATCCGCAATAGCCAAATTATGAGATGGACGAAAACGGTGAAAAACTTCCTTAAATAATTGGGTAGAAATAACATCGCAGGCAATGATCATTAAAGTTCCAAAAATGAGGAGCATGCTGATTTCTTTCCCGTTTCGTTTTTGCTTAAGCAATATGACAATGAGTCCAATCAGAATGGGTAAAATCAGCCACTTCGACGAAAGTCCCCACATCAGTTGATCAAGGAATCCATTGTGCTGCACATTTACCCACAACACGAGTTGTTCATCCCACGAATTAAGCTGGGAGATCATTCGTTAAGTGCTTCCAAATCAAATCCTTCAACTCAACAATTCCTTTTTGAGCTACGGATGAAATGAATACATACGGAATCTCAGGGATGTCCTTTTTCATTTGCGCAATCATCACGTCGTCCAACATATCACTTTTCGTGATCGCCAACAAACGTTCTTTGTGCAGTAATTCAGGATTGTATTGTTTCAACTCATTTAAGAGTATTCCGTATTCTTTTCGAATGTCGTCACTATCCGCTGGAATCATGAACAACAACAAGGAATTTCGTTCAATATGACGCAAAAAGCGAAGTCCAAGTCCTTTTCCTTCGTGCGCTCCTTCGATGATTCCTGGGATATCCGCCATGACAAATGAACGGTGATCGCGGTAAGAAACGATTCCTAAATTTGGACGCAGTGTCGTAAACGCGTAATCGCCAATTTCCGGTTTTGCTTCAGAAACAACAGATAACAAGGTGCTTTTTCCAGCATTTGGGAATCCAACTAGTCCGACATCAGCAAGGAGTTTCATCTCCAAAATCTTCCATCCCTCTTGTCCGGATTCACCTGGCTGCGCATAACGCGGAGTTTGATTGGTTGGGGATTTGAAATTATTGTTTCCCATACCACCTTTTCCACCTGGCTGAATAATGACTTGTTCTCCGTCCTGTGTAATTTCGAAAAGTACTTCACCCGTTTCACCATCCTTCGCAAGCGTACCTAGTGGAACATCGATGTATTTATCTTCCCCTTGAGAACCTGTTTTCAAGTTTCCAGCACCATGAGCACCGTGTCCGGCTTTCACGTGTTTATGGAATTTCAAGTGAAGTAAAGTCCACAGTTGTTTATTTCCACGCAAGTAGATGTGTCCACCACGACCGCCATCTCCCCCATCAGGACCACCTTTTGGGATGTATTTTTCACGGCGAAAGTGTGTAGAACCTCCACCTCCGTTACCAGAGGTACAGTGGATTTTTACGTAATCAACGAAATTGTCAGATGCCATTGTTAGGCTTTAAATTGAATCAATTTCTTGAAACAAACGGTTAGTAATTTCATCAATACTTCCAATTCCATTGATGGATATAAACTTATTTTGAGCGTGATAAAACGATTTTACAGGAGCCGTTTCTTGGTTGTAAACATTGATTCTTTTCTCTATCACCTCCGGATTCGCATCGTCTGCTCTTCCACTTACTTCTGCACGTTTCAATAAACGCGTTTTCAACTCATTCTCTTCAACTTCCAAGGCCAACATGACACTGATTCCTGTTCCTAATTCATTCAGGAAGGTATCTAATGCTTCCGCTTGCGCATTTGTACGAGGAAATCCATCAAATATGAAGCCTCTAGGCGACTCATGTTTTACCACTTCTGAACGCAACATATCAATCGTTACCGTATCTGGCACCAATTGTCCTTGGTCCATGTAACTTTTCGCCAATGTTCCTAGTGCTGTTTCACCTTTAATATTCGCACGGAAAATATCTCCTGTCGAAAGGTGAACCAAACCATATTTTTCAATCAAACGTTCCGATTGCGTTCCTTTTCCTGCTCCTGGAGGTCCAAATAGTACAATGTTTAACATAAGTCAGTCTATTAATTGATAAATCTCTTTTAAATTTCTACCTAATTCGTTGTAATCTAGACCATAGCCTACAACAAATTTATTTGGAATCTCCAGCCCGATGTATTTCGGTTTGTTTTTCCCTAAATACGCCTCCGGTTTGAACAACAGGGTGCATATTTCAATGGATTCAACATCCTGTGTTTTCAATAAAGTCAATACTTTATCGATGGTAATTCCTGTATCGACGATGTCTTCTAATATGATCACCGATTTGTGTTTCAAATCTGCATTCAATCCGATTAATTCGTCTACGCGTCCCGTTGTGCTTGTCCCTTGATATGAACTCACTTTCACGAAAGAAATCTCCACATTGGACTCGATGCACTTCATTAAATCCGCTGTAAACATAAAGGAACCATTCAAAATGGATAAGAAAATCACATTTTTTCCGTGGTAGTCCTTTTCCAAGTCCTGTGCTAATCTTTCGACTGCGGATTGAATTTCCGCTGCACTGATGTAGGATTGAAATTGTTTGTCATGAATGGTGCGCACATCTTTCATATGAATGCAAAGGTACGATTTTGCGGACGTAATTGAAAATTTTCTTTGAATTCCATTGGTTTAATTTCCTTGCTGTATCTTTGTTGCATGGAAGCAATTTGGTACGGTAATAAAATGAAAGTAGGAGTTCTTGGTGGTGGACAACTTGGACGCATGCTCATTCAAGAGGCAACGAACTTGAATATTCACCTACACATGATGGACGGCGACGCCTCTGCTCCTTGCGCGCAACTCGCTCATTCCTTTACCTGTGGTTCCATTACTGATTACGATGCCGTTTATGCTTTTGGCAAAGACAAGGACTTGATTACAGTGGAAATTGAAAACGTTTCTATAGAAGCATTAGAAGCTCTAGAAAACGAAGGTGTGAAAGTGTATCCACAGCCACGTGTCTTGCGCATTATTCGCGACAAAGGATTGCAAAAACAATTTTATACCGATCAACACATTCCAACGGCTCCATTTGCTCTCATTGAAGACCGTTCGGACTTACTTTCAAAAGCAAGTTTTCCCATTGTACATAAACTACGTACAGGAGGCTACGATGGAAAAGGAGTAAATATTTTGAAATCTGAAGCAGATGCCTTGTCATCTTTCGATGAACCAAGCATCATTGAGAACAAAATTCCTTTTCAAAAGGAGTTATCGGTCATCGTGGCTCGAAATGCAAATGGAGAAATGACAACCTTTCCCTGCGTGGAATGTGAATTCAATCCAGAAGCGAATTTGGTGGAATTCTTGTTCTCTCCGGCGGAAATTAACTCAGAGGTTGAACAACAAGCAGATGAAATCGCGAAAGACATCATTCAGAAACTAGACATGGTTGGACTTCTTGCGGTTGAATTCTTTTTAACGAACGACGGAAGTTTATTGGTAAACGAAATCGCTCCACGTCCACACAACAGCGGACACCATACGATTGAAATTTGTCACACATCACAATTTGCGCAGCATTTACGTGCCATCCTCAATTTACCGCTCGGGAATACGTCATTAATCCAATGTGGATCGATGATCAACTTGGTGGGAGAAAAAGGATTTGAAGGTCCCGCCATTTACGATGGACTAAAGGAAATCCTTGCGATTCCTGGCGTTTATCCACACATTTACGGGAAAGAAATCACGAAGTCCTTCCGTAAAATGGGACACGTTACCATTACCGGAAAAGACATGGTTGAAGTTCGCGAAAAGACGAAGAAAGTCCAAGAAAGCATTCGCGTCATCGCATAAAAAAAGGACCACTTTTCAGCAGTCCTTTTGATTATTTACAATAACTTGATCTTATTCGACGATCAATTTTTTCGAAGTTTTTTGTCCGTCCGCTATTAATTCAACGAAGTAAACACCTGCTTTAAAGTTACTTGTATTTACATTGACTTGGAAATTACCTTGAACAGAACCGTATTCTTTCTCGCTCACCACTTTACCAGCGAAATCTACCAATTTCATGGTAACGTTAGACGCTTCACCGATAAACAAACTTACTGTAGCAGCGCTAGAAGCTGGATTCGGGTAAACACTCATTCCACCCCAATAACAAACCGTTGGCTCATCTGTAATCCCACCAACGTAGCCATTTGCTACAGCTTCAGTGATGGTTGCACGTCCAGCATTGTCAATTTTTCCTGTTGGATCGATAATCATTCCGATGATGTGCATTTTCGTTTCATCCCATTCAGCTGGTAAAGTAAAACTCATATTCGTAGTATACGTATCACCAGCAGTTACTGTAGCTGGAAAACTATTAGGCATTCCACTAAAGCTTGGTGCAATTGCACGAGCAACGTGATCGTATACCATAGTTGATGCTGGAACTGGGTTAGAAAGTGTTTCAAATCCACCCATCACACCATTGTTTCCACCAGCGTATGCGTTTGATTGACTCCATCCGTTCCCTGTACCAGTTACCTCATCTTCTGTTAGCACACAAGCTACTTTATAATTGCTGTTTGCTGCCAGCGCAAAGTTTGACGTTACCGAAACGTTTAACACGCGTGTTGCTGCATCCCATGTTGCACCGTTCACGATAGTCGCCACTGGAGGTGTTTGTAAACGCGAAAAGAAATCTGGACTCATTCCTGATGGGTCAACATCTGGCAAACGGTCAACGACAGCACTTGGATACCCATTGATTAATCCACCAATTCCAGCGTCGTAATCAGTTACGGTCATTGGATCACCGTTGTGTACTGCGATTCCAGCCCAATATTGATCGTATTTCGTTTCGAACAAGTCCATAAATACTGCACCGCGTGGACACCACTGACACCAAGTACCGGTTCCTTCCTCACCAACAACCATTTTACCAACTGCAGGAACAACTGGATCGATTTGACCTGACAATGTATTGTCACCAGCGATGTCATCATTTCCACCATTGATATTTGAAATCGTTGCAGTGTATGTTTGATTTCCTGGAACCAATACGTTCGCTGGCATATTAACTGTATATGTTCCGATGCTTGCAATGTTCACTCCCGTTACAGAGAATGGATAGTTTTGGCTATTGTAAGAAAGGTTTACGTCAAATGAAGTAATTGCCGTTGAACCAGCGTTGATTACCTGCACTTTTGGCACAACATTTTGTCCTGCAATTTCTCCTCCCATGTTTACATTCGCAATCATGGCATTCAAATTCGGCAGCGTGTATGTTTGGTGATCGAAGCTCACATTATCCATGAAATACTGACTGTTTTGAACTGGGAAGAAATCCGCAGAAGCCACTGTATTCACTCCGTTGATCCATGTCCCTATCAAGGCACCATTGATGTATGCTTTCCAAACATGCAAGGTTAAGTTCGCTTCAATTTTCAAGGTAAACCATGTTGCATCCGTGTAAGAACCTACAGCAAGATTTGGTGTATTTCCATCATCGATGGAAACTTGTCCTGCATCCATATTGACATTCAAGGCCCATAATTGACCAATCGTTGCAGAACCTTGTACGTTAAAATAGGCGTTCTTGCCTGAATTGATGTAAAAGTCAGATTCCAAAGTGAAAATCCCACTGTTATAAACTTGACCGAATTTCAAAACCACATCTTGAGGTCCCCCACCGGCAACGGCAGATGAAAGATAGATGGAATTTGGTGCTGAATTCGCATTGTTATTCGTTATCGTCGCATCTTCTGCATTCCCTTCTGTCCCACTCCACGTTGACCAAGTTGTAGATTGTGGACCTAAATAAGATCCTACGGCATACGAATCAAAATTGTCTGAAAATAATTGCGCAAATGATGTGCTGCACAACAATACAGATGCAATAAATAGGGTTGTTTTTTTCATGTTGTTGAATGAATTAATTGTTTTAGCGAAGGAAAAGTACGCAAATTGTATGAGAATCAGGCGTTTTCCTCTGTATTATTTGCAAGGAATTGAATCACTTCTGCTGCTCCAACAAGTCCGAATAAAGCCGGCATATAGGAAATCGTACCATAGAAAGACTTTTTAAAATTTGTCCCATTGGTCATTTTCAATGAATCCTTTTGTTGGATTTCGGTCGAATAAACCGCTTTGATACCACGGTAGGAAATGTTTTTGCGTTTCAAACGTTTTTTCATGTGCGCACCCAGTTTACATCCCGAAACATGTTGAATGTTTGTCACTTTAATTTTACTCGGGTCGGTTTTTCCACCCGCACCCATATGACTGATGATTTTGACCTTTTTGCGCTTGCAGGCAATCAGCCATTCCAATTTTGGCGTCACAGAATCGATGCAATCCATGACATAGTCGGGTTGATGTTCGTCCAATAATTCCCACACGCGTTCTGGTAGCACAAACTCTTCGACGATATTTAATTGTATTTCTGGATTGATGTCCTTGATTCGTTCAGCGAGAACAACGGCTTTATTGATCCCTATAGTACTGTCAAGCGCTGTCAGTTGGCGGTTTTTATTTGTCGGATCAAATACATCCCCATCAATAATGGTCATCTTACCTATTCCAGCTCGTGCAATAAATTCACCTGCAAAGGAACCGATTCCACCGAGTCCAACAATCAATACATGCGCCTGTTTCAGTCGATTCATTTGTTCCTCAGAAAACAATAATTCCGTTCGCTCCAACCAATTTACCATGACATTTTTTTTCGCAAAGATATTTCATTCTTGCTCAATTGAACAGGAAAAATCAAGTTGACCTTGATCAAAAATGAACGTGAACCATGAATTTTTACTATATTCGGCAGGTAAACTAAACTATTTTTATGGAAAATAATGCACAAAAAGGACATCCAACAGGACTTTGGTACTTGTTCGGAACAGAAATGTGGGAGCGCTTTGGCTACTACTTGATGCTTGGGATTTTCTCCCTTTATATGATTGATGGTTGGAACAATGGCGGAATGGGATTCGATGCCGGGAAAAAATCTGACATCTACGGAACGTATTTAGGATTAGTGTATTTAACACCGTTTATTGGTGGACTTTTAGCCGATCGTATTTTAGGATACCGTCGTTCCATCATTATGGGTGGACTCATGATGTCTGCCGGATATTTCTGTTTATCGATTCACAACGAAACGTCATTTTACGTGGCATTGATGTTGATTATCCTTGGAAATGGATTCTTTAAACCAAACATCTCAACCCTTGTTGGAAATCTGTACAGTGCGGATGACATGAAGGATAAAAAAGATGCTGGATACAATATTTTCTACATGGGAATTAACATCGGAGCATTCATCTGTAACTTCGTTGCAGCATACATGCGCATCAACTACGGTTGGGGACATGCATTCGCAGCTGCCGGAGTTGGAATGTTAATCGGTGTCGCTATTTTCATCTTAGGAACAAAACACATCAAACATGTCGATGTTGTGAAACCAGTTCAAGAAGGTGATATGTCGACAGTACGTATTTTCTCCATGACGGTTCTTCCAATGTTCGTTTTTGGTATTCTTGGATACATGATTCCAGGTAACTTTTTAGGTTCAGATACAAATGATGCCTTCATTATCGGATGTCTACCAGTCATTGCCTTCTTTATTTATTTAGCATTCAAATCTGAAGCAAAAGAAAGCCGTGCAATTAAAGCATTACTTGCGGTATTTGCATGTGTGATTTTGTTCTTTGCTATTTTCCACCAAAATGGAGATGCTTTAACTGTTTGGGCAGAAGATCATACAAATCGTGAAATGTCTGAAGGCGTAGCAAACGTAGCTGGAAGTGTTGGAATGGCGCAAGTTGTGGTAAACAATGACATCGTTTCATCTTCTGATAGTGAATTTAAAGCAACGATTGATTCCATGAGAAAAGTGGAAGAAGGAATGCCGAAAGTGACAAAAGCAGAATTGAAAGCAAAAGCGGATTTCTCTGGTAAAATCTCTCAATTGGAAAGCTCTCGCAAGTACTTCGCAACATTACCGAAGGACGAAGTTCCAGCGAAAGGTGAAGACATGAAATTGTATTCAACAGAGTTGTATCAGTCTATCAATCCATTCTGGGTAGTGACATTAACACCAGTAATTGTTGGATTCTTTGGTTGGATGCGTCGCCGCAAAAGAGAACCAAGCACACCAACTAAAATCGCGATTGGATTAGTGATTACAGCATTATCAGCACTAGTGATGGTTGGAGCTGTTTTCGCAACAAATGGAATGTCTGCAAAAGCAGGGTCTATTTGGTTAATTGCTTCTTACGGAGTCATTACAATCGGTGAGCTATGTTTATCTCCGATGGGACTTTCACTCGTTTCTAAGTTATCTCCTCCACGTATTACCGCGTTAATGATGGGTGGATTCTTCCTAGCGATTTCCGTTGGAAATAAATTATCTGGAATGTTGTCCAGCTTATGGGAAACCATTCCTGAAAAACAAAACTTCTTCTATTTGAATTTTGGATTGGTAATGGCAGCTGCTGTTATTCTCTTCTTAATGCTTCGCTGGTTAAACGGCGTAATGCGTGAAAACAACGTTCAATAAAAATATTTTAAAGCCTCTGATTTCAGAGGCTTTTTATTTTAATACCTAATCTAAAGATGCAAACACTCGAACAAATACAAAGCTTTGAAGGAAAATACCCAAAACAGATTTGGAGTCTTTTCTTCACGGAAATGTGGGAACGTTTCTGTTTTTATGGAAACCGTGGTATGTTGGTCGTATTTATGACAAACATCTTATTCTTTTCGGATCAAGAAGCCAATTTAAAATATGGCGCCATTCAAGCATTCGTCTATGCATTCACCTTTATTGGTGGACTATTCGCAGACAAAATTCTTGGTTTTCAAAAATCGCTTCTTTGGGGCGGTATTCTAATGATCCTCGGTAGTTTAATTCTCGGTTTAGATGCGAAAGCAAATTTCTTTTACGGAATTTGTTTAATCATCATTGGAACAGGATTCTTCAAACCAAACATTTCCACGATGGTAGGAGAATTGTACCGTGCAGGTGATACGCGTCGCGATGCTGGATTTAGCTTATTTTACGCAGGAATCAACCTTGGCGCTTTATTCGGCGGTGGACTTTGTGTCTACGTTGGTAAAACCTATTCTTGGAACATGGCGTTTGCCTTGTCCGGTGTTTTTATGACTGTTGGATTAATCAATTTCTTATTGACACGCAAAAGCCTTGGACCAATTGGAAAAGCACCAGTAACAACGGATGAGAAAACAGCGAAACGAAACCAATACTTAGTGTATGGTGGATCAGTATTATCTATTCCCTTCATTTATGCGATGATTACGAATACCGCTTATACAGATATCTTCATGTTCATTATTGGACCTGCAACCCTACTCTACTTGATCTTCGAAATGAGTAAACTTGATTGGGAGCAAAACAGAAAATTAGTCGGAGCGATGATCTTCATTTTCTTATCCATTATCTTCTGGTCCTTCTTTGAGCAAAGTGGTGGATCCTTGAGTTTGTATGCAGAGAAACTGATCTCTAAAGATATGCTTGGACTAAAATTTGACCCTAATGTAGTGAACAACTCCGCAAATTCACTTTTCGTGATTATCTTGAGTGTTTTTATCGGTTTAATGTGGATATGGTTGGCGAAAAGAAAATTAGAACCGAATTACTTCATGAAATTTGGATTGGCGTTTATTTTTCTAAGTGTTTCCTTCTACTTGTTTTACTATACACGTTTTATGTTGGATAACGCTGGACTAGCTTCCCTTGGCTTGTTTACATTTGCGTACTTGGTACTTTCGATTGGAGAGTTGTTTTTATCGCCAATTGGTTTATCATTGATGACAAAATTATCACCAAAACATTTATGGGGAGTCATGATGGGAATGTGGTTCCTAGCTTCTGCATATGGACAATATGCTGCTGGAATATTAGGCGCAGGAATGGCGAGTCCAAAAAAAGACGCAAGTCCAATAGAGCGCATGATTGCCTACACGGATGGATACCATCAATTGGCACTTTATGCTTTAGTCACCGGAGCAATAGTCATGATCGCCTCTTTCTCATTAAACAGATTGATTTCAGATCGCGCTGAATAAGTTCGACACACGTATTGAATAATTACCCGAGGCGCTTGGTCACAAGCGCCTCTACTTTTTCGTAGAAGTGCTGCGGTTTATACGTACGCCATTCGATGTCCTCTAACTCTCCGCCCATCACAAAGTAATGATCAATGTTGATGCGTTCAAATTCACGCACCACATGGTCGTGAAAATTCACCATGGCAATCCAACCTTCTTCGACATCGTCGAACCATTCTTCATAGTAACAATCATCCGAATAATGGAAATTTAGCACGTTTTCACCAATGAGAATGAATTGATTGATTCCTTGATCGATTAAGACGTCGATGATGTCGCGCTTTAAGATCATGATGTCATTTTCAATGGCATCGTTCCATTCGCCGATTAATTCAATTATCGCATACGCCGCGTCGTAGTCCACCATCAGGATTTTGATAAATAAAGTCGGTGAACCAATTGAATCCCATTGCGGATGAATGTAGAAGTCATAAATACTATTCGTGAACTCGAATTCACTGTACTCACGTTCGAAAAACGGGGACAATGGATCCTCGGAAGCGACGTAGTATCCACGCCAGTTGAAATAAGGTTCGACAAAATGCATGGACAAATTTATACAGCGAAAGTGAGACTACACTGCTTTAGTCTAAAATAAGTTATAATTTCGCGTTTTTCTTTTGAAGAATTCAAACCTATCCAAAACAACACCACGTGGGAAAAGATAAACTTTTACGATTTGAAGCCATTAAGTCATTCTCCAATGTCTATGAACCTGTTTTTAGAGAACCATTCCCTATTCAAGGCAATTGGCGTACAGAAGTCTTTAAAAACGACAATCCCATCATTTTAGAACTTGGTTGCGGTAAAGGAGAATACTCCGTTGGACTTGGAAGGAAATACCCAGAAAAGAATTTTATCGGCGTTGATTTAAAAGGAAACCGAATTTACATCGGTGCAAAAGATGCTTTAGAAACGAATTTAACAAATGTGGCCTTTTTGCGCACACGCATTGACTTTATCCTCGATTACTTTGGGGAGCACGAAGTGGATGAAATTTGGTTGACTTTTTCTGACCCACAACCGAATAAAGCACGAAAACGCTTGTCTTCTCCCCTGTTTATTGATCGATACAAGAAAATTTTAAAACCAGGCGGCATCGTTCATATGAAAACGGACAGTGATATTTTGTTTGAATATACCTTAGAGCAAATCGAAGAGAACAAATACGAATGTTTGGAATCTACTTGGGACTTATACGCGAATCTACCTGAGGATTTAGATCCAGATACGCGAGAGATTTTCCACATTCAAACGTATTACGAGAAATTATTTTCCTCTCGTGGACATAAAATCAAGTACTGTAAATTCAAGATTTCTTAATCAGCGAATCTGATTGTAATTGCGGTAATTCGTATCGATTCCAATAAATTTCAACAAATCCTTCAATTTATTTTTGAGGGATTTTTTGTTTGTACTTGGGTCAACTTTAAAGGTCCAATTCAAGCGATCGATGCGTGCTTGCATAATGTTCGGATGTGTTCCTTTGAATCGCGCCAAGCCATTGATGTGATCTTCATAAGGGAAAAATTCAACATCCTCAATATTCTTCTCTAACCATTCGTCATCGTGCCATAGTTTGTGAAAAGACGTTTGCTTTGCTTGCATCGCTCTTGGATCCTTCACCCAACCATAATGATAAACATCCGCAGCAATTTTCGCGACATTTAACTTTTGATTATCATCCTTACGGAATCCTTGAGCATCGCGGTACGAGTAAATATTGGAGGAATTGCGAATGATGCGAATTTCATTTTTGTACCAATTATTGGATGCACCAATGAAATCATAGGAACCATAAAAGTGTTGATAGGAAAATAATAATCCATCTACTTCTTGATCTTTCGCGTAGATTTCCATTTTTGCACGGATTTCTGCGTGATCTTTCTCATGAATGACCTCATCCCCTTGAATATAAAAAGCCCAATCGCTGTCCTTTGAAATAGCACGAAAGGCTTTATTGGTCTCATCGGCAAGAACTGCTCCATTTTCACGCAGCGTATCATCCCAGATGGTTTCAATGATTTTTATTTTGGATGGATCGATGGATTGTATTAATCCCAACGTATCGTCCTCTGAATTTCCTACGGCAACAATAACTTCGTCACAAAGTGGTAAAATAGATTGAATAGCCTCCACAATTGGATAATCCAACTTGATAGCGTTTCGAATGAACGTAAATCCAGAGACCTTCACGTTTATTTATCCAATACTTTTGGAATACGGAAATAATCAGAATCCTTTTTCGGAGCATTCTTCAACGCTTCCTCATGGGATACAGTGATTTTAGGCTCATCTTCACGAAGTCTGTTGATTTCTTCGGACATGAAAATCAATGGCTCCACATTTTCTGTGTCAATTTCGGACAATTTATCTACGAATTCAATCATGCGCTCCATGTCCTTTTGAATAGAAACTTTATCCTCTCCTTTAAACTCCAATCGAGCAAGGTGTGCAATGTGATCAATTAATTCTTCCGTGATTCTCATGTGTCAAAATTATTTATTTTCCTCGAATAAGTGTGGATATTCGCTTAAAATTGGTGCATTAATTCGATCAAAGCAAGCCTGACGAATTTCACTGATTTCCATGCGATCCAATTCCTCCACAGTAAAATAGGGATGAATATACACACGAGAAATTCCTGGTTGGGCTGGACCCAAAATATCTGTTGGGTCAGAAAATAGCTTGTAGTTATTCGTGAAAGTCAATGGTAGTAGAGGAATCCCCATAGTCTTGGCCATTTTAAATGCACCATCTTTGAAAGGAAGCATTTTTGGACATTGATCATCTGGAATCGTTCCTTCCGGAAAAATCACAATGGACCAACCTTCCGCCACTGCTTTATTCGCCATAGAATATGCTTGTCCAGCTTTGCTTTTATTCTTGCGGTAAACGGGAATATTCAAGTTTTTGAAATACGTTCCAAGAATAGGATACTTGAGGATTTCACTTTTACCAAGAAAGACGAATGGCGATTGAGGTAGTATAGAATGTAAGAGGAAAATATCCAAATACGATGTGTGGTTAGCAACAATAATGTATGGTCCTTTAGGTAAGATTGCCTTTTCCATGACACGGACACCATAAAAACAAAAAATGCGCATCAACCAACTCCAAATAATGAAGAGTTTAAAACTGATTTTTTTCCACTTGGGATTCATGATCAGAACCAAAAAAAACGGATAGAATAGTAGGGCAAAGATGCTAAACACTATCGCAATGTAGAGCTTCCAAATCAATCCAAACACGCCGAAAAAATTACGCATAGTCAAAGATACGCTTTTCAACACACTTTTGAATCCTTCGATTCCGCAGAAATGAGTAATTTTGAAAAAAGAAACATCCCATGGCACGCATTTTAACAGGAATTCAAAGTACAGGAACACCACACCTAGGTAACATTTTAGGCGCAATTCTTCCCGCTATTGAATTGGCTTCAAATCCTGCAAACGAAAGTTACCTGTTTATTGCCGACATGCATTCATTGACGCAAATCAAGGATGGGGAAACACTTCGTCAAAATACTTACGCAACTGCAGCAACTTGGCTAGCCTTCGGACTAGATAGTTCAAAAACAGTCTTCTATCGTCAGAGCGATGTTCCACAAGTCACAGAATTAATGTGGTATTTGTTGTGTATGTATCCGTACAACCGTTTAACCTTGGCACATAGTTTCAAGGATAAAGCAGACCGTTTAGACGACGTTAATGGCGGACTCTTCTCCTATCCGATTTTGATGGCAGCCGATATTTTGTTGTTCGATGCAGAGATTGTTCCAGTGGGAAAGGATCAAAAACAACACATCGAAATGACACGGGACGTAGCCAATCGTTTCAATTTGGCTTATGGAGACTCATTAGTTCTTCCGGAAGAACAAATTCGTGAAGACACCATGTTAATTCCAGGAACAGACGGAGAAAAGATGAGTAAATCTAGAGGGAATTACATCGATATTTTTCTTCCTGAAAAACAACTGAGAAAGCAAATCATGTCTATCGTTTCGGATAGTACACCTCTTGAAGAACCAAAGAATCCAGACACATGTCACACGTTTGCCTTGTATCAATTACTCGCTAGTGAGGCTGAGACACAAGCTATGCGTGAAAATTACCTCGGTGGCAACTACGGATTTGGACATGCGAAACAGGCATTATTCGAATTGATCTTAAGCAAATTTGAAAAACAACGTTTGCGTTTCGACGAATTAATGGCGAATCCATCGGAAATCGATGCAGCGCTTCGAATCGGTGCACAAAAAGCACAATCCGTTGCAAATGACGTGTTGAAACGGGTTCGAACGAAAGTTGGTTATTGATTTACTTTCGTAAACGCATAATTTAATCCCACTTTGAACCATCTTCCAGGCATTTGGACAAATCCTGCCTCGACATAATTGGTATTCGTAAGATTATTTGCTTCAACAAATAGGTTAAATCCTTTTAAATTACCAGAAATTAACTTGAGATCAACCAATTGGTATGCAGGATTGGAAACACGTTGAATGAATCGGTAATTGACTTGCATACTTCCATATTTCGAAAACTGAAAACTGAATTTAGCGATCAATTGATGTCTTAAGTTCGAATACGCATAGCGGGACTCTACATTTTCGTCAAACACATGTGTCGCTTTCATATACGTGTAAGAAAAATCAACGAAGTTCGGTTTAAATTCTGCTGGGTAAACAAAGGTTTTGCGCACGGTTGCTTCCAAACCATAAAATCGGACTTCAGCGATATTCACCGGTTGCCACTTATTCGGATTAGGTACAATCGCGGACGAATCTCGAACCCAGTCGATCATATTGTATGTTTGACGGTAAAACGCATTTGCTTCCAAGTACAATTTTCCAACTTTAAACCATCCTAACTCTGCAGAATTAGCGTATTCCGGTTTTAACGCTGCGTTTCCCATATTTGAAGGATCGGAGTAATACAATTCTGTATATGTTGGAATTCGGTTGCTTTTTGCCAGGTTTGCGTACAGGCGGTTTGCTTCGTTCAACTGATATGCACATTGAACACTTGGCAATAGCTTCAACGGAACATCTGTGTATTGGAACACGAGTAAACTTGAAGTAGCTGTTATCTTGCCCATTTTGAATATCACATCACCAAAACCACTTGAATACTGTCTGTTGCGCAATCCTAAATTGGAACTATTCAAGGCCTCAAATCGATGTTCAAAACCTAAATGGTACTGCCAACTGCTGCCAAATTTTCCATTTAATATGCTTTCCAAACTATACGTTTCTGAAAAATGACGATTGGTATAAAATCCAGGATCATTTCGTTTCAAGCGAAATTCATCGCGATTGGTACGTGTACTCAAACGATTGACCCATGTTGCTTTTCTAAAAGAAACATTGTAACGTAAACCAGCAAAGGCATTTTGAGTGCTTTCCCATTGATCTGGGAATTTGTTGGAATAAAAACCATTTGCACCAAATTTACGATCTGAATAGGCCAACATCACCAATAAATACTGTTTTTTAAAGGACTTCCCACCTTCATATGAAATCTGTTTATTGTCAAAATCTGAATTGGACCAATGTCCATTTGAACGATCAAATCCCATAGAAAGCTTTTGATTCCAACCTTTGATAGGTGCGCTCATCGTCACATTAATTCCAGCCGTTCCAAAGGACCCAGCATAGGATTGTGCCTTAACAAACGTTTTACTCGAAAGATGTGAAACAAAATTGACTGCTCCAGCAAGCGCACTTTGTCCAAACATCTGTGTGGCTGGACCTTTTGTAATTTCAATTTGATCGATGGCATTCACGGTGAATGGAATGTTCATCGCATGATGTCCAGTTTGTGGATCCACCATCTTGAATCCATTTACTAAAATCAATGTTTGTTCGAAACTACCTCCACGAATTCCTATATCCGCTTGCATTCCGTTTAAGCCTCGCTGACGGACGTCCACACCTGAAGTATAGCTGAGTGCTTCGCTCAAACTTCTCGACGGCAACAAAGCCAATTTATCGGCTTTTAACAAGGTCATCGATTGATTTCGCTGAAAATAATCGATTGGATTCCCCCTCCCAGTTATTATTATTTCATTCAGAGTCAATGTTTTTATGACGTCTCGTTGCGTAAAAGCGTGAAATACCAGTACGCAGTTGAAAAGAAGAATGGAGATTTTTTTCATTTCATTTTTTTTTTGCAAAAGTACGTAAGGTAAATCAGGCAACAATCCTTTGAATTGAAAATACCTATTTAATGGTAGAGAAAAGAAAAATCTGCAACCGACGGAACACCCCCTTCATACAAGATGCGAATGAGGTGCTCACCTGGTAGTAAGTGAACAAAATTACGATCGAAGGAAATTCCTGTTTTTGACGAAAAAAGCCAAAAATCTGCACAAAACGCACTGTTTTTCACCAAAATCTCAGCCGTTTTGTTCAATTCATCGACATTTTTGATGGCGAGGTCAATTTGAACAGACCGTTTTTTAGGTGAAGGACCTATTAAAAAATCACGGGTAATTCCATTGGATAATTCAACGCGAACTAATTGTTCATGCTTCGGTATGACACTCCAAATCAATTTATTTTCTTGATAACTAAGCGTTTTTTCACCTGTTACCGACAATGGTATCAATCCACGTTCACCCCAACTCAAATTGTAAATCAGAATCTTACATCCCAAAACTTGGTTGTCCATGACATCAGACTTCACATAAAGTTGCACTTCACCTTTATCCGTAGTTTTTTGCAAAATCGCCACAGGTTGATAGTCATCGCGCATCGCATAATGCAAGGCTTTCCAATTTCCATGGTAATCAATACTTGACCAGGTCGGTGCAGGCCAACAGTCGTTTAATTGCCAGTACAAGGTTCCCATGCAACGCGGCGCATCCAAACGATGTCCAGAAACAGCACTAGAAACAGCGTATCGTTGCGTCAATTGGGAGAAATAGACAAACTGTTCAAAATCCTTGCTTTTCCCGAACAATAAATTCGCATGCTTTTGAATCATTCCATTTCCCACGTAGCTTTTTTGGTGGTGCTTCATCACCTGACTGGACAAATTCCAATCGGAACGTTCGGAAAAAGATTTCAAGGTGGCAAATTCAGGGAAACTTTGGAATCCATATTCAGCATTGAAACGTCCAATTTTTTCAGCAAAGTGAGACATCGGGTCTTTTCCGTGCCAAACACCCCAATAATGTTGAGATCCATGGTTATAGAAATCGTCATTACCCCAATTACTGAGTGGAGATGTGTGGATGTAACTTGTGTTTGTCCAATTGGAAACGATTTTCGGCGCCAAGCCTTTAAATAAGGCATTGTAGGCATTCAAGATGGTTTGTTGTTCGTCAACTGACAAATGGTATTGACTTTGAAATCCCCAATTTTTCCAAGCGACATCGACTTCGTTGTTTCCGTTAAACAATACCACGGATGGATGTGCGGAAATACGAGGAATCTGGAAATTGAACTCCGCTTCCACCGTTTTTAAAAACGCTTCGTCTCCTGGATACATTGCGCAGGCAAACATAAAATCCTGCCATACCATGATTCCTTTTTCGTCACATGCACGGAAAAAAGCCTCTTCTGGATAAAATCCACCGCCCCAAACGCGAACCATGTTGAAGTTTGCCTTGGACATTTGTTCGACCTGATTGATCCAATCTTCGTCGCTAATTGATGCAGGAAAAACAGAAGGCGGAATAAAGTCAGCTCCTTTACAGAAGACCGGAAGTCCGTTTACCTGAAATTCATACGATGTCCCCCATTCGTCTTTCTTTTGAACCAATTCAGCTGTTCGTATTCCAAATTGAAGTGGTTTCTCATCCACCATTTTTCCATTAACATATAATCGAAGTGTATCACGGTAAAGATTTGGCTCACTGATTCCAGCTGGCCACCACAATTGTGGATTGTATTGAATCACATCAGCTTCTAAATGACCCGTTGTGACATTCTTTTTCACCGCTAGTTCACCGTACAAGGTCGAAACAAGTTGAAAGGTTGATTGATCATTTGCAACATCCAAGACGTATTTGAGGCGCGCGAAAAGTTCTTCCTTCGGTATGGACACTGTTTGAACAGTAAGTCCTTGAATTTCATTCTCCTTCGCAATTCGTACTTCCACTGGTTTTGCAAATCCAATGGTATTCATGCGGAGTGCCCAGTCCCAACCGAATTGGTATTGTGGTTTGCGTGAGAGCGGCGCTACTTTCCAGTTGGAAGGATCATTCGGCGCTGGATAATGGAAATCTTCCGTTTCATAGCGTACTTTGTGATATAAGGTCGGCGGAGTAAAAACGACACGAATGTCATTGTAACCACACTGTAAATTGGATTTAATTCTAAAGGTAAAAGGATGAAAGAAATTATCTGTTTTTCCCGCTAATTTCCCATTGACATATACCGCTGCGTAGGTATCCACATTTGGAAAGTACAGTTCGATTTCCTTCGCTAGAAATTGAGCTTCTGTAAGGTAAAACCTAGATTGAAACTCCCATTCATATTCCTCTATCCATTGGTAAAGCTCTTCGTTTTTACCAAAAAATGGATCAGGCAATTCTCCTGAGTGAAGGAGTGCTTCTTGAATACTTCCCTTTTCGCCGAATGATTTCCACTCGTTTGTTTTTGGGTTTTTGTATGTCCAATTGAGAACGGTTTGACCATTAACAAGACCGAGCATGCTACAAAAAATGAACGTGATCCATTTTCTCATTACCAGTTTCGATCAAAGGTTGCATCGACCATTTTCTCTTCTTCCATGGTTCTCAAGGCAAAGTTGAATCCAGCATAAATGGAATAAGCACCGTAATTTCCGTCCTTATCCAAGGCAATAAATCCACATTGTAAACCTGTCAAGTCATCATGTTTTTTGATGATGCGCATACACGCTTCCTTGCACGCATCGTATGGAGAATAGCCGTGACGCATCAACTCTACCACCGTGTGACTTCCAGCAACGCGAATAATCGCTTCACCAAGTCCCGTTGAAGTTGCTGCACCTATTTCTTGATCGATAAACAAACCAGCGCCAATTATCGGAGAATCACCAACGCGTCCATGCATTTTGTACGCCCAGCCACTTGTTGTGCATGCGCCGCTCAAGTTTCCTTTCGCATCCATGGCAATCATTCCAATCGTATCATGGTTTTCGTGGTTAATTACTGGTTTTTTGAAAACATCCTTGTTTTCTTTTTTCCACTTTTCGTAGTCTTTTTTTACTTCCGGAATTGGCGTTTTGATGGTATCAAAACCATAATCTAGTGCAAATTGACGAGCACCATCTCCAACCAGCATCACGTGTTGCGTTTTTTCCATTACAGCACGTGCCACCGAAATCGGATGTGCAATTCCTTCTAAACAAGCAACTGAACCGCAGCGCGATTTCTCATCCATAATGCACGCATCAAGGGTTACGTGTCCGTCGCGATCTGGACGTCCACCAATACCTACACTTCGATTTGTAATATCTGATTCCGTCACACGAACACCTTTCTCAACAGCATCCAATGCAGAACCACCGTTTTTCAGGACTTCCCATGCTGCTTTGTTGGCATCGAGTCCATGAATCCAGGTAGAGAGTACGATTGGTCCTTTTACTTTACCACTTGCTGAAGTCGCAACGACATTTGCTGCTTTCGCGGGCTCAATTAAACTGAGAATTCCAGTTGCAGCACCAAGTTTTAGGAAGTTTCTTCTTTTCATTTCTTAATTCTTTTTTCTTAGTTCCGCAGCCAACCAGGATTGAAACGCATCCGCATTGCGCATGTGCTCTGCTCCGGAAACAGCAAAATTATGTCTTCCCGAATAATCTGGTTTTGCACACATGTAGATGTAATCTACGTCAGCACGATTCAATACAGCATCCACTACTTTTGGAGAAGGTAAGCAAATCGGTCCCGGAGGAAGTCCATTAATTTTATAGGTATTGTATGGACAATCGATGTTACGGTGAACTTCCAACAAGCGTTGAACACCTTTGAGTTGGTCACCCCAACAGAATTTGAACGTTGGATCGGATTGTAAGCGAATTCCTTGGTTGACACGATTCAAATATAATCCAGCGATGATTGGCCATTCATCTGAATTCACCGATTGTTCTGAATACACCACACTAGCCAAAGTAACCGCCTGACTAGGAGAATCTAAACCAATTTTATTTAAACTATTTTTTCGCTCAGATGTCCAGAAGTTTTTAAATTCCTGAGCCATGCGATCAACGAACATTTCCTCGTTCGAATCCCAGTACATTTGGTAACTATCGGGAATAAATAAGGCAGGCAATTGCTCTACCGTAAAACCAAGTTTGGAAAGCGTTGAACCAGATTGTAAGAACGAAATGAGCTTTGCACTATCGACATCGATGCATTTGGATACTTTTCCAGCCATTTGATAAATGTCACGGCAATTGTTAAACGTTACTTCCACTTCCACCTCTGCGTTGCCGTTTCCATTCGAATTCTTGGTAAATCCGTTCAATAATGTTCGGTAGTTTGTTCCAGGTGCTACCAGGTACTTTCCAGAAGCTATTGTTTTATCAGTCAATTCTTTGTATTCACCTACTGAAATAAAAGATTTAACATCATCGATAATTTTTTCTTGTACCAATTCCTCCGCTAATTCATTCAAATCCATGGAGCCACTGATGTAAAAAGCCTGTTCTTCTGTATTGATACTTTTGTGACTTCCCGCTAAATAAAGCAGTGCTTTCGGACCGACAACAATCAATCCAACGATGGCTAAAACGCCTCCAACAATGATTAATTTTCCTTTAGACATAACTGATAACTTATTTCATCTATTTCACTTCCTTTAAAGCGTAACCATCCTTTGCGGACGCCCACTTTTCTAAAATTCATACGCTCAAACAAGGCTACACTCGCTGGATTATCACCATGAATGGAGCATTGTAAATTTCTTAATTCCAAGTAATCTCGCGTGTATTTAATGAGCTCTTGTAACGCATCCATCGCAAATCCCTTACCTCGATCAGCATCCATGGCTATTAATATCCCCACAGAAGCATAACCATGCTTGAAATTCACTTCATACAAATCAATTACACCTACCGAACGTTCTGATTCCTTTTCGATTATGACAAAACGAAGTTGTCCGGATTTTCGAAGATCTGCTTGATGCTCAATTAAAGCCATGATGTCAAACATGGAAAAAGGCACCTCGGTATTGGATACCTTCCAGTTTTCAGGATTATTTTCCCACATATAAATTGTGGTCGCGTCAGATTTTTCCACCGCTCTCAAGTACACCTTTTCACCTACTAACATCGTTCTATTTTTCCTTGATAAACAAAAGTCGCTGGACCAATCAAAAAGATGTGTTGAAATCCATTAACATTTCTTTCCCAGGCCACTTCCAAGTTTCCGCCTTTCGTTCGGACCTTCACACGTTGACTAAGGGTTTCGGATTTCACAGCGTATACAAGTGCACATGCTGTGACACCCGTCCCGCAGGACAATGTTTCGTCCTCGACTCCACGTTCGTAAGTAGCTACTCTAATCCCATCATCTTCCACTGAAAGTAAGTTCACGTTAATGCCAACTTGGCTATATTTCTCTGAGTATCGAATGGATTTACCCAAAGCAACAACGGTTTCAGCAGAATGATCAGAATTCATTGTGACATAATGTGGGGATCCGGTATTTAACACGAAGTCTTGACCATCGTTCTTGATTTCATGAACATCCTGCATATGAATTTTCACCTCATCGCCACATTGTGCAGCGTGATGAAACCCATCAATTGCTTTAAACTGAACAGAGCGTGTATCAATCCCAAGACTTCCCGCGAAATGTACTGCACAACGCGCACCATTCCCACAGAATGACTGAGAACCATCCGCATTGAAATACACCATTTCAAAAGCTGAATCTGCAGATAACTGAATGAGGATTAGTCCATCAGCACCAATACCAAATCGCCTGTCACAATAATATTGAATGTCAGACTGAGACAAATTGTCACATTGTCCCTGACGATTATCAATTAAAATAAAATCGTTCCCTGTTCCCTGATATTTCGAAAATTCAATCTGCATAAAGCTTGAACAAAAGTATCGAATAAATCAATATCAATTCTTAACAAAATTTAACATTTTTGAGGCAATTTTTGGAATACTATTTGCGTTTAGACAACGAACTATTTAAAAACTGTTTTATTATGAATTTCTTAAGTTACTTTAAAATGTTAGGATTAGGCATACTTGGTGGAACCTTACCTCTAGCCACTTATGTCATTATAGAACATTCCTCCACAACACTTTCAGAACAAGTATTGGATGGAAATCGTTTCGCTCGTCAAGTTTCGATGAGTGGCGTTCCTCCAGGGGCAGACTTCACCGAAGCATCTGCCAACACGATTAACTCTGTCGTTCACATTACAACAAAAGTAGTTTCAACTACTTTCCAACGCGATCCATTTCAAGAGTTATTTTATGGTCCGGGAGCAGGTGGACGAGAATTCAAGCAATATGGTGCAAGTTCAGGTTCTGGAGTTATTGTATCCTCTGAAGGATATATTGTGACCAATAATCACGTGATCGAAAACGCCAGTGAAATTGAGGTTATTTTAAACGATAATTCAAAATACACAGCAAAAGTCATTGGAACAGATCCAGCGACGGATATTGCGGTTCTTAAAATAGAAGGATCCGGCTTCACACCCATTCCACTTGGAAATAGTGACGACTTAAAAATTGGCGAATGGGTACTTGCGGTTGGAAATCCATTTAATTTAACTTCAACCGTTACAGCGGGAATTGTATCCGCAAAAGCAAGAAACATCAATTTATTGAGTGAGCGAAATGGGCAGGATATTGTTCCTATTGAATCTTTCATCCAAACCGACGCGGCAGTAAATCCAGGAAACAGTGGTGGTGCATTGGTCAACACGCAAGGACAATTGGTCGGAATCAATACAGCGATCGCTTCTCAAACAGGTAGCTATAGTGGCTATTCCTTTGCCGTTCCCGTAAACCTTGTGCACAAAGTCATGAGCGACTTAATTGATTATGGAATTGTACAACGCGGTTATTTAGGTGTTCAAATATCTGATGTTTCACAAGAAATCAAGGAGAAAAACAAGTTACCTAACTTAAAAGGAGTTTTCTTGGCAAAAGTGATTGAAGATGGAAGTGCCGATAAAGCAGGGTTAAAAGATGGTGATGTCATCTTGAAAATCGGAAGCAAAGAGGTGAATTCTGTTTCCTCTTTACAAGAAGAAATTGGAAAACGTCGACCAGGTGACAAAGTTTCACTCACTGTGCGTAAAAAAGATGGAGAAGAAGTGATCCGCGAGCTGGTTTTACGTAACAAAGAGGGGGAGACCGCGTTGATGTCCAAGGAAGAAATCAACAAAAGTCAAGCACTTGGAGCCATTTTTACCGAAATGACCGACAAGGAGAAAAAAGAGTTAAATATTGCTTACGGAGTAAAAGTGAAATCCATCGGCGCTGGTAAATTAAAAGCCATCGGATTGATGGAAGGAGATGTTATCTTAAAAGTGAACAATGAACCAATCGAAACCATCGAAGAATTGAGCGGGAAATTAAGTGGCGTGAATCGAGGTGTCCTTCTTGAAATCATGACGGAGAGCGGGAAACGAGAATATAAAGGCTTGGGATTATAGGCAAAAAAGGGCTTCGAAATCAGGGTTAAGAACTCGTTGATAAAAGTTAATAAAATGTGGAAACTAAATTTTTTCAATCCCAATTTTTGGCGTTACTTTGCTTCCAACTACGATAGAATAGATAGAGAATTAACAAATAATTAGAGATATTCAGAAGCATGAGACAGCTCAAAATCACCAAATCGATAACAAACAGAGAGAGTCAGTCTTTAGATAAATATCTACAGGATATTGGTCGTGAAGAACTGATCACAGCAGAGGAAGAAGTAGAATTAGCCAGAAAGATAAAAGCCGGTGATCAAAAAGCTTTAGAGAAACTGACAAGAGCGAATTTACGTTTTGTCGTTTCTGTAGCAAAGCAATATCAAAATCAAGGTTTAACGCTTCCTGACTTAATCAACGAAGGAAACCTAGGATTAATCAAAGCAGCACAGAAATTTGATGAAACTCGTGGATTCAAATTTATCTCATACGCCGTTTGGTGGATTCGTCAATCAATCTTGCAAGCATTAGCTGAACAAGCACGTATTGTACGCTTACCATTGAACCAAGTTGGATCTTTGAATAAAATCAACAAGGCATTTTCTAGACTTGAGCAAGAATTCGAACGTCCACCTTCAGCAGAAGAATTAGCTGAAGCATTGGAAGTTCCTGAAGACAAAATCAAGGAAAGTTTAAATGTATCTGGACGTCACGTATCTATGGATGCACCATTATCTTCAAACGAAGATGGAGGAACATTGATGGATGTCATGGCAAACACAGACGCCCCTCGAACTGACCAAGCTTTAATGGCAGAATCACTTCAAAAAGAAATTGAGCGTTCACTGAGTACACTAACAGATAAAGAACGTGAGATTATTCGTTTATTCTTCGGAATCGGTATGAATCACGGTTTAACGTTAGAAGAAATCGGAGCGAAATTCAATTTGACACGTGAGCGTGTTCGTCAAATTAAAGAAAAAGCGATTCGACGACTGCGACACACATCTCGAAACAAATTACTGAAGTCCTACTTAGGATAAACATTGTAAGGCTGTCTGCGAAAGTGGACAGCCTTTTTTTCTTCCCTATTTTTTTAGAATCAACAATCAATCAACACATAAACAAAAAAAGAATGGAATCGAAAGATGGCTATGAAAAAGAGCTTCACTCGCACATTGAGCAGGAGCGCGCAGCGGTAACGTTGCAAAGTAAGGTCGGCGAATTATTGTACGACAAAGGAATTGAATTGGTGTTATTCCGTAATCACTTGACGGATGTAACTATTTCTGAAATTCTTAATCTACATGAGTACGCTAAGAAAGTAGTGAATAAACCCATTGATGTGTTTACCACTTCTGAGTTAGCAGTTGCGTTAATGACGATGGAAGTAACCGCATCCAAATTGGATATCGGGAAACTTGCAAGTGAATGGTTAGCTGAAAAAGCAAACTATTCATCCAAAGCAGAATTCTTGTCTGACAAACTTGGTAAACTTCCAGTACAACAAACAATCGAGCCGCGTGATGTTGTTTTATACGGATTTGGACGTATTGGACGTTTAGCAGCAAGAGAGTTAATCAAACAAGCTGGAAAAGGACAACAATTGCGCTTAAGAGCAATCGTGACACGTGGATCAAGTGATGCAGACATCATCAAACGTGCTTCGTTGTTACGAAATGACTCCGTTCATGGCGCGTTCAAAGGAACCGTTCTTGAAGATTTAGCAAACAAAAGCCTAGTAATCAACGGACAAATCGTTCATATGATTGATGCATCGAATCCAGAGGATATCGACTATACACAGTTTGGAATCAACAACGCCTTGATCATCGACAACACAGGTGTTTTCACCAACCGTGAACAATTGTCTCGTCACCTACAAGCGAAAGGTGTTTCAAAAGTATTATTGACAGCACCAGGAAAAGAAGTACCAAACATCGTTTACGGAATCAACCAAGGAACTTTGGATATTGAAAATGAAAACATTTTCTCTGCAGCTTCTTGTACAACGAATGCCATCTCCCCTATTTTAAAGGTGGTGAACGATAAATTTGGCGTAGTAAAAGGACACATCGAAACGGTTCATGCTTATACAAATGACCAAAACTTATTGGACAACATGCACAAAAAAGTGCGTCGTGGACGTTCAGCAGCGATTAACATGGTTATCACATCTACAGGTGCTGGAAGTGCTGTAACGAAAGTAATTCCAGACTTAAAAGACAAATTAACTGCCAATGCAGTGCGTGTACCAACTCCAAATGGATCTTTGGCAATCTTGAGTCTAGAATTAGGAAAAGGAACAACTGTTGAGGATGTGAATGCAGCGATTAAAGATGCAGCATTGAATGGCGAATTAGTCAATCAAATCCATTATTCATTCGATCCTGAATTGGTATCTAGTGACATCATCGGAAATACTTGTTGTTCCGTGTTTGACTCCAATGCAACCATTGCATCTATTGACGGAAAAAACGTGGTATTGTATGCATGGTACGACAACGAATTCGGTTATACAAAGCAAGTGATTCGACTAGCGAAATACATTTCGAAAGTTCGAAGAGCGATGTATTATTAATTGAAAGCCTCCTCCGGGAGGCTTTTTTTTTGACTTTTTTTCAAACTTTAGTTAGAAGAAGGATGGAATCAAGTCAAAACAATTATTTTTGAGACATGAATCAAAAAAGAATCACCATCGCCATTGACGGATTTTCAGCATGTGGAAAGAGCACTCTTGCGAAGGACCTAGCAAAACAACTTGGCTATGTGTTTATTGATTCTGGCGCCATGTACCGTGCAGCTGCACTCTACTGTTTGAAACATCAGTTGATTCAAGATGGTAAATTAGATAAAGTAGGAATTGACACGCAATTGTCGCAGATGGACATTCACTTTGTAGCAGTTGATGCTGAATCCCACATTTTTTTAAACGGACAAGATGTCTCGAATGAAATCCGAGAACCGAAAGTAGCCGAGATTGTTTCGATTGTAGCGGCCTACAAACCGATCCGCGAAAAATTAGTGGAAGCACAACAAAAAATGGGCGTGCTAGGTGGAATTGTTATGGATGGTCGTGATATTGGTTCTGTCGTGTTCCCTACTGCTGAATTGAAGTTATTTGTCACTGCGGATCCAGAAATACGTGTTCAGCGTAGACTAGCAGAAATGCAGTCCAAAGGAATTAAGATGTCTGTAGAAGAAGTACGTCAGAATTTGGCCGAACGCGATCACTTAGATTCAACACGAGAGGAAAGTCCATTGATCCAAGTTGCAGATGCACTTGTATTAGACAATTCTCAACTCTCAAAAGAAGAACAGTTAGATTGGGTTTTGGCTAAAGCGAATTTACTCGTAACCAATTAACGCAAACACTGAAAAGGACGACAACCAGTGGTCAATGTCGTAATTTCCTTTCCCTATACTTTCTTGTGCGTAGTCCCACATATCATTCATAGCTTTCACCCACTCTTTTTTAGTGGCTTCATCTAAAGTTCCTTCCGGCATTGTTTTTAACATTCCGTTCAGACACCAAATGCGGTTCAAATGATACCCATCCCAATGAGATTCGTAGCCATCATGTTTTGCTGAACGTTTGATTTGCAACGGGATTTTTACGCGTTCTGCCACAAATAAATCTGGACAATAACTCTTACTCCATTTAACAAAATTCTTCGGTGACATGATTTTGCGCATTAAATCGGCGACTAATAAACTTGCAGACATAAAATCATACTCGTACGGTTCTTTTTCAATCGCTACATTTTCGATTTTCCCGTAATATTTCATAGCTGCAGACGCAACAACTTTCTTCAATTTTTTATCACCAAAAGCTATCGCGTAATCATACGCAAAGGACAAGCCCATTGCTGGACTATCATGACTTCCTGATAATTCAACATCGTCCACTTGTTTCCATACAACAGAATGAACATATGCAATATAATTTGATAACGGCATTAAGTTTTTCAACCATACTTTCGCTTCTTGATCATCCCAAGAATTTAATTCATCGGCTACTTTTAGCACCCAAGATTGTCCATAAGGAAATTCAAAAAGTCCCTTTTCATGCGTGCGCACATACGCCAATTCTTTCTGGATGTTTTCCGAAGTAAAACTTTCTTTTAAACGTTGACGTAACTCAGCTGCCTCAGGGATATTTGGGTGAAGCTTCAAGATTTTGATCATGCACCAATGGTTATGAACGGCACTGTGCCAGTCGAAGCAACCATAAAACGAAGGCCACACATCGCGTGGACCATCCGTGTCGCCTTTCTTACGAAGTGCTTTGAAATAGTAATGCGGACTTGATTTCGATGCACAATCCAAAGACAATTTTGCAAAATACGAAGCACCTTCATCGGAAAGCGTGTAGCGTCCATCTGGCAAGTTCGTCACTAGCTTATTGTTCCCCGTATTTAAAATCAAACCTGAGGACTCTTGACCGAAGGAACTAAATCCAATGAGTAAAAATGCGATAAAAAGGTACTTCATAAAGATCATTTAAGTCAATTAGTTTGTTGGTGCCTTGAATCCATTTTTCATAATGGCCACGGATTCTTTTCCAATTCCAACAATGGAAATAATGTTCAATGGGAATTCTAAAAGTACGTGAGAGAAACTCAAGAAGAACAACAAACTCAATCCCAAAGAATAATCGTATGCATAGAACACACTGGCAACGACCCAAAGTAAAATTACTGCGGCAAAGCGCAATTTTGGTACTTGGTGCCAACGAATGATTTCTGTTTTACTGAACCAGTTCAAATAGTGATATAAATATGCAAAGGCGATGAAGCGCATCAACATGATTCCAATCGTTGAATTGTAGACAATGGAAGCATATTTCTCCAAAGAGAATCCCGTAAACAACTTCGCAGGAATCGGCTTCATTTGATATTCATCTAACATACCCTCTTTCGCGAACAATTGTAAAATATTGTCCACTTGGAAATTCGGATTTAAGGGCTGTTTATTAATCAAATAAGCCTTGTTTGGAATTTTAGAAAGGCTGTCCACCAATCCATTTAAGTTTTCTTTTGTAATGAAGTTGTATTGTGCATTCGCTTCTTTAAAATCCTTTTTCTTCACGAAGGAAACAAAGTCCGAATTCGTGTAAACTGGATCGTTAATCAGATTAAAATGATCCATGATACTGATGTTCGTTGCGTAGAATCCATCTCCTTTCGCATAGTGCGCGTTTCTTCCAAACTCGGAAACAGGCGCTTTTGGATCGACTGGAAGTGCAAAAACCAAAAGTAAAGGCACGGTCACGAATCCAACCATCTGCCACATTCCGGAAACACTTCTTGTTTTCAGGGAACCGAACAACATGAAGAGTCCTGTAAATAAATACACGTGAATTAAGGTTGGAACCAAGGATGTTAAAGCGAACACCGTCGTACTTTCTGAATTGGCTATTGAATTATCTGGACTCAACCATCCGGATACAAAGACAAATAAGAATAAAATGGCAATGATTTTCACGAACAGATTTTTAACCAAGGCGAAAAGAATTGCACTAAACAAGGCGAAAACCAAGAGTTTATCGAAGAGATTCATTTTCACGAAGTAGTCATACACTTCGACACTTACACCAAAATCTTTCGCGAAAGCAGCATAAGACAATAGGATTCCAACCAACAATAAAACCACGAAATCGTATTTACCTTTCGCATAATAATTACGATCGTGCAACCAACTGATTTCCGTCAAGTAATGTAGGGGTCCTAGGTAGGCATATGCCAATAAGAATGTTTCAAACGGATAAAAGTATGCAAGTACTGCTGTAATAAGCATTAATCCAATGTTGGCGTAGTTGATTTTGTCTTCTCTTAATGCATTCATGATTGTGGATTTTATCTAACAAATTTAACGAAAATAATGGCTAAAAAAAAGCCACCGAAACTTTCGATGGCTATATGGAATGAATCTAAAATAATTTAATCTGATCCTCGTTATCTTCCTCTTCTTTTTTGGTCAAATCCCATTCCATGCTTGGAATTGGACCCGCTTCGTCTTCTTCCATGATTTCTACCTCGTCGTCACTGGTTGACTCTGCCGGTTTTTGATCTGGCCAAGGTTCTGGACTTTCATCGATGGGATGCGTCAAGATGATTTCTTTGACTTTCAATTTCGTCATTTGATTCCCTTGCGCTTTCATTCCTTTGATATCAATCAAATCTGCGAGGTTCACAACGTTGTCCGGAAGGTTCTTCGTTTCCTTCAGTAATTTGTTGTAGACAATCTTCGCCTCTGGACGATAAGCTGTCGAAACAATATCCATATAGGAACCTGTGGACTCACTGATGAACGAAACACGTTTATCTGAAAGGACTTCGCAAATGAAGCGTTTCACGTAATGCAATTCTTTCTCTGCGTCAAAATATACAGTTGAGATTGGTCGATCCTGAATCCATTTCTCGATATGAACCATGTCCTCGTCGAAATGCGTCGCTAAATCAAACGAACTCAAACGGTACTCTCCATTTCGATACAAAGTCAAAATACGGTCGTCTCCTTTGAAGGAACCCAGGAACTTCCCTCTCCCCTCGTCATTGAGTCGTCCAACAATGCCATCGTACCAAATCTTACGTGCTGCCAAGGTGGACCCACCTACTTCTTTTTGCACGATTTTCTGGATAATTTCCTTCGTTACTCGATTTCCAGCTGAATTTCTTCCTTTGATCAGTAATTCACCTAAATCGACATCGAAACGCAAACGTTTTAAATGCGGTCTTGGACGCAATAAAACTGTAATTACCTCGCGTTCCCCATTTGGATGTACGGAGAAATAGAGCATCTTCGATCCTTTTGCCCCTTTGGTTAAATCGTATTCTGAATCACGTGTAATGGAATTCACGTAGAAACGTTTCATCATGGTAGCACCACCAATTCCATCTTGATAAAACAAGTGATAAATGGTCCGCGTGTCTCCTTTTTTCCAAACACTGGCAAAAATCAAGTCCTTACCAACAAATTTCTTATCGGAAACTTTGGTTACCATCATTTTACCGGATGCGAAGAAACAAATGATGTCGTCGATTTCTGAACAATCACCAATTGGTTCGTTTTTCTTTAATCCGTAACCGATGAATCCTTCCTCGTAATCGACGTACAATTTACGGTTAGCAATGATTACTTTCGTCGCGCTAATGTTATCAAATACTTTGATTTCCGTTTTACGCTCTTTTCCAGTACCAAAACGTTTCTTTAAATCCTTGTAATAATCGATAGCATATTCCACCAAGTTATTCAAATGCGCTTTCACCACTTGAATTTCCTCTTCGATTTTCAATAAAGCATCATCCGCTTTCGTTGAGTCGAATCGCGTGATTCGAATCATCGGGATTTGCGTCAATTTGTGTAAATCCTCATCCTCTATCGCACGAATCAACTGTTTTTTGAAAGGCTCGAAACGTTTGTACAAATACTCGTACAAGGCCTCACGATCGCTGTAGTGCTTAAAGTCAATGTACATCTCGTTGTTAATAAACAACTTCTCCAATGTAGAGAAATGCCATTGACGCTCCAACTCGTCCAAACGTATTTGCAACTCGAGTTTCAACAAGCGAACGGTATTGTCCGTATTGATTTTCAGGATTTCCGTTACGCCTAAAAAACGTGGCTTATCTCCATCGATAATCGAGGAGTTTGGTGCCATCGACACCTCGCAATCCGTGAATGCGTAAAGTGCGTCAATCGTTTTATCTGGAGAAACTCCAGGAAATAAATGCACGATGATTTCCGCCTCCGAGGACGTATTATCTTCGATTTTCTTAATCTTGATTTTTCCTTTGTCGTTAGCTTTGATTACGGACTCAATCAATGACCCAGTCGTTGTTCCAAATGGGATTTCGTGGATCGTCAAAGTTTTGTTATCGACCTTTTTAATCTTCGCACGAACGCGCACACGTCCACCGCGCAACCCATCGTTGTAGCCAGTAAAATCAGCCATTCCACCATTAGGGAAATCGGGAAGTAACTCCACTTTCTTTCCACGTAGATGGTTGATCGACTGTTCAATTAATTCAATAAAGTTGTGTGGTAAGAACTTACAAGCCATTCCCACGGCGATTCCTTCCGCTCCCTGCGCTAACAAAAGCGGGAATTTCATTGGAAGTTGCTCCGGCTCTTTGTTTCGCCCATCGTAACTCAACAACCAATTCGTCGTTTTTGGATTAAAAGCTACATGCAAGGCAAACTTGGATAAACGTGCCTCAATGTAACGTGGAGCGGCTGCTCCATCGCCTGTTAAGGTATTTCCCCAGTTTCCTTGACAATCAATCAATAAGTCTTTTTGTCCAAGTTGCACCAACGCATCACCAATCGAAGCATCCCCATGTGGGTGATATTTCATCGTGTTTCCGATAATGTTCGCAACTTTATTGTAGCGCCCATCTTCTAACTCTCTCATGGAGTGGAGGATGCGTCGTTGAACAGGTTTTAGACCATCGTTCAATGCCGGAACGGCTCTTTCCAGAATTACGTAACTGGCATAATCCAAGAACCAATTTTGATAAAGTCCACCAACGGGAATGATTTTCTCATCCACCTGTTTGTTTTCAAATGGATTGTGTTCATCTCCCAAGGATGGATTCAAGTCTTCTATTTCGTCTTCCGCCATGATTTAGGATGCAATTTCAATTTCATTTGTACTAAGTTCCGATTTCCCTTGATCTACCACATCCTTCTCAACGCGCAGATTATCTATGATAAACTCTTGACGTTCTTGGGTGTTTTTACCCATGAAATAGGACAGAATCGAATCAATGGAATTGTCTTTTGTCAAAAGGACAGGTTCCAAACGAATGTCCTCACCAATAAAGTGGATAAACTCATCTGGTGAAATCTCTCCGAGTCCTTTAAATCGGGTGATCTCTGCACCTTTGCCAATCTCTTCGATGGCATTTCGGCGTTCTTCGTCAGAATAACAGTAAATCGTTTTCTTTTTATTGCGGACACGGAACAATGGTGTCTGCAAGACATACACGTGGTTGCGCTTCACCAAATCTGGAAAGAACTGAAGGAAAAACGTCAACAACAACATGCGAATGTGCATTCCGTCGACATCGGCATCGGTCGCAATAACGATTTTATTGTAGCGCAAATTATCCATGTCGTCTTCAATGTCCAAAGCCGCTTGAATCAGGTTAAATTCCTCATTCTCATACACAACTTTTTTGGTCAAACCATAACAGTTCAATGGTTTACCACGCAACGAAAACACAGCTTGTGTACTCACATCTCTTGACTTAGTTATCGACCCACTCGCTGAATCTCCCTCTGTAATAAAGAGTGTGGTTTCTTCGCGTTTTTCGTCCTTCAAGTCTGTCAAATGCGTTCGACAATCGCGTAATTTCTTGTTATGTAAATTCGCTTTTTTTGAACGGTCGCGTGCAATTTTACGAATTCCAGCTAATTCCTTGCGTTCACGCTCGGACTGCTTGATTTTCTTTTCGATTGTTTCCGCCACATCCGGATTTCGGTGCAGGTAATTATCGAGTTTATCTTTTAAAAAGTCATTGATGAACGCACGCATCGATTTCCCACCTGGTTCGATTTCTTGCGATCCAAGTTTCGTTTTCGTTTGTGATTCAAAGACCGGTTCTATTACTTTCACCGCGATCGCTGCCACAATGGACTGACGAATATCCGATGCTTCGTAGTTTTTATTGTAAAAATCACGAATGACCTTAGCTACGGATTCACGGAAAGCACTTTGATGTGTTCCACCTTGTGTGGTATGTTGTCCGTTAACGAAAGAGTAATAATCCTCACCATAAGTTCTACCGTGAGTGAATGCTACCTCGATGTCTTCATCTTCCAAGTGGATGATTGGGTAAAGTGGATCTCCATCCATGTTGTTTTCCAACAAGTCTTTTAGTCCATCTTTGGATTGGAATTTCTCCCCATTGTAATACATGGCTAATCCACGATTCAAATAGCAATAATTCCACATCATTTTATCTAAATACGCTGTTTTAAAAGCATATTTCTTGAAAATCGTTTCATCCGGAATGAATTCAACGTATGTTCCATTTACTTCATCAGTTTTCTCAATTGGATGTTGTTTTACGAGTTCACCTTTGGAAAATTCAGCGGCCACCTTCTCTCCTTCACGAACAGAATAGACCATGAAATGAGATGAGAGCGCGTTTACAGCCTTTGTTCCGACCCCGTTTAATCCAACCGATTTCTTAAACGCTTTGGAGTCGTACTTTCCTCCGGTATTCATTTTGGAAACCACTTCCACCACTTTACCGAGTGGAATCCCTCGTCCATAATCGCGGACAGAAACTTTTCCATCCTTAATTTTAATATCGACGCGTTTTCCATTCCCCATAACGAACTCATCGATACAGTTATCCACGACTTCTTTGACAAGAATATAGATTCCGTCATCAGCTGCTGCACCATCACCTAATTTCCCGATGTACATTCCGGGACGAAGACGAATGTGTTCCTTCCAATCGAGGGAACGTATGTTGTCTTCCGTATATTGATTTTCTGCCATTTCGATTTTTGTGGTTTTCCGAATAACAAAAATAACTTTTAGAAGGACTGAAAACACAACGAAAGATGCTTTTTTATGAACGAATTTCAGTTGATAAAGGCCTTTATTTCAAGAACTAAGTCAAAAACATTCAAAAGTTCACGGAGCACCATTGAATTTCGAAGGAAATTCAACCGAAACAATTGTGATTTCCACTCAAAATCCTATCTTTGCCTCCAAATTTGAATTGAACCATGGCTAATACTTCCGACATCCGAAATGGATTGTGCATCCGTCACAATGATAAACTTTATCAAATTATCGAATTTCAACACGTTAAACCCGGAAAAGGACCTGCATTTGTGCGCACGAAAATGCGTCAAATCGAGTCTGGTAAGGTGCTTGACAATACGTTTTCTGCTGGACACAAAATTGACCCGGTACGAATTGAAAACCGCGAATACCAATACTTGTACCAAGAGGCTGAATCCTATGTATTCATGAACAATGAAACGTTTGAGCAAGTTAATATTCCGTTAAAAATGGTTGAAAAGCCAGGATTCCTACAAGAAGGGATGACGGTAAATATCCTTTTTCACGCAGAAGAAGAAATGCCACTCGTGGTTGAACTTCCAATGTACATCATTTCTGAAGTTACCTATACTGAACCAGGAGTGAAAGGAGATACCGCAACAAACTCGATGAAACCGGCAACAATTGCTACTGGAGCAGAAGTAAAAGTTCCTTTGTTCATTGACAATGGTGAGGTGATTAAAATTGACACGCGCACTGGTATCTATGTGGAGCGCATCAAAAAATAATTGAAATTTATCTACTGAAAAACGTTAATACCAAACCATGAGAAATACAGCACTTACTCAAAAACACATCGATCTCGGAGCGAAAATGGTTCCATTTGCAGGATACAACATGCCTGTTCAATACGAAGGTGTAAATGCGGAACATGAAACTGTCCGCAATGCAGTGGGTGTTTTTGATGTTTCTCACATGGGAGAGTTTGTTTTACGTGGACCAAATGCATTAGCATTAATTCAAAAGTTTGCTTCCAACGATGCTTCTGTATTGTTTGATGGAAAAGCACAATATTCTTGCATGCCAAATGGCAAAGGTGGAATTGTGGATGACTTAATCATTTACCGCGTGAATGCGGAAGAATATTTCATCGTAGTGAATGCCTCCAATATTGAAAAAGACTGGAATTGGATTTCTTCCTTGAACGACTTAGGTGTTGAAATGGAAAATCTTTCCGATCAATACAGTTTATTAGCGATCCAAGGTCCAAAAGCCGCGGAAGCAATGCAATCTTTAACAGACATCGATTTGTCAAACATGACCTATTACACGTTCCAACATGGGACATTTGCTGGAATTGAGAACATGATGATTTCTGCAACAGGTTATACTGGTTCAGGTGGATTTGAAGTCTATGTAAAAAACGAAGATGCCAACAAATTATGGGATGCTGTTTTTGCTGCTGGAGCTGATTTTGGTATCAAACCAATTGGTCTTGCTGCACGTGATACATTACGTTTAGAAATGGGCTTCTGTTTGTACGGAAACGACATCGATGATACGACTTCCCCGTTAGAAGCAGGTTTAGGATGGATTACGAAATTCACGAAGGATTTCACGGATTCTGAATTCCTTGCGAAGCAAAAAGAGGCAGGTGTTACACGTAAATTAGTCGCTTTCGAAATGATTGACCGTGGAATCCCTCGTCACGACTACCCAATTTTGGATGCAGCTGGAAAAGTTATCGGAAAAGTTACTTCTGGAACAATGTCTCCAAGTATGAAGTTAGGAATTGGGCTTGGCTATGTAACGGTTGAGAATAGTAAATTGGAGAGTGAAATCTTCATTGAAATCCGTGAAAAAGGCATCAAAGCACAAGTGGTAAAATTACCTTTCTACAAAGCGTAACCTCTCTCTGATAAAGCATTTCTGAGGTCATCTGCGAAGATTCCAGTTGGATTCTTGGCATACGCTTGTCGAATTCCTTTCAACGATCGAATGTCGTACAAATATACCATTTGACCTTGTTGCTTGATCCACTGAACATCCTGTACATGAATTGCCGCATTCCTCATAACTAATCCATTTATTATTGGATGTTTCTGAATCATTTTCTTTCCTTCCTCGACATCATCTGTTGAATATAATACTTCATATTTAGCGGCCAATTCGTTCAGCCAATATTCATAGGCGCAGATGATTTTTACTTGATGCTCATGCCCCTTTAGTTGTTCCCCAAAAGCTACCTGCAATTGTCCAAAGTCTACCCGTTCATTGCGACAAGAATTGACATGTTTCAAATCAATGAACAACTGCTGATCCTGGTGCAGCAAACTCAACACATCGACTAACTTCACTAATTTTTCTTTCTTCAGTGTTTGATAGTGGATATTGAATAAATCCTGATCACTCAAGTCTGAAACGCACCCTTTCCCATTTGTTTCCGCTTCCAACCATTCATCGTGATAGAGCCAAAGGGTTCCATCCGCACCTAAACGCACATCCACCTCCACCCCGTTGGACGTTGGTAAATTCAACGCAAGTGAAACCGATTCTTTTGAATTGTCGTGATAAATGGAATTATTCATACTCAATCCCATTCCAGCATGACCAAAAACAAGAATATTCTTGACATCTTTGCTTTTCGTGCAAGCAAAAAGGAAACCCAATAAGAAAGCTATCTTAATGTAGCGCATACTGAAGCCCTAGTTTAAAATGATAATTCCAAGTGAATTGCTGATTTTTTTGATCTAAATAGGTAAAGGATTCTGCAGTTGGTCCGAAGGTCGATTCCTGAAAAAATTGACATCGCTCACCTATCACAAAACGATAGCCAGCAGAAGCATGGACATATGCAAATCGCGTTCCAAAAACATGATTATCAACAGAAAAGCCCAGGACCGGACCAAGAGAAATTCGTTCAATTTCCCAAAGATGTGCGTAATCAATTGCTAAAGATGGTGCGAAGATTTGTTGGGAAACTTTTGGGATGGAAAGTCCAAGGTTCACCGCAAACAGGTTTTTATTGCGTTCACATTGAATGCGTGCATGTGTAAAGGAATTGAATTTCTGAATTTCCTGGGTGAGTCCGATACGCCAAACAAAAGACGCAACTTGATTTTGCGCTGAACAAAGCCAGTGTTGACAAAGAATAAAATAGCAAATTATCGCTCGATGGATCACGTACAAAGGTGCTGAAAATTCAGAAAATAAGCACAAAAAAAATCCCGCCAAAGACGGGATTTTCATTTTTATGAATGGGATATTATACCAAACCTTGATCGATCATTGAATCTGCAACTTTCACAAATCCAGCGATGTTCGCACCTTTTACGTAATCAACGTATCCAGCTTCATCTTTTCCGTATTTCACGCACGCTTCATGAATAGAAACCATAATTCCGTGTAAACGTTGATCAACTTCTTCAGCTGGCCAAGAAAGACGTAATGAATTTTGAGACATTTCCAATCCTGAAGTTGCTACTCCACCAGCGTTGGACGCTTTTCCAGGGGAGAACAATACTTTCGCATCTTGGAATGCTGTAATCGCTTCTGGTGTGGAAGGCATGTTTGCTCCTTCAGCTACACAAATCACTCCGTTAGAAACAAGTACTTTCGCTTCGTCACCGTTCAATTCGTTTTGCGTTGCACAAGGAAGAGCGATATCCGCTTTCACTTCCCAAGGACGTTTACCAGCGATGAATTTTGCCGATGAATAAACATTCGCGTATTCAGAGATACGTCCACGTTTCACATTTTTCAATTCCATCACAAATGCCAATTTATCCGCATCGATTCCGTCCGCATCATAAATGTATCCTTCTGAATCCGACAACGTAACTACTTTCGCTCCCAATTGTGTTGCTTTCTCACAAGCGTATTGCGCAACGTTTCCAGAACCAGAAACTGCTACAATTTTACCGTTGAAAGAATCACCTTTCGTCGCCAACATTTCTTTTGCGAAATAAACCGTTCCGTAACCAGTTGCTTCTGGACGAATCAATGATCCACCCCAGTTGCGAGCTTTTCCAGTTAAGACACCCGTAAATTCGTTGCGAATTCTTTTGTATTGTCCAAACATGTATCCAATCTCACGACCTCCAACACCGATATCTCCCGCAGGAACATCCGTATCCGCACCAATGTGACGAGATAATTCCGTCATAAATGATTGACAGAATTTCATTACTTCGTTGTCTGATTTTCCTTTTGGATCAAAATCAGAACCACCTTTACCACCACCCATAGGAAGTGTTGTCAAGGAATTTTTGAAAATTTGCTCAAATCCTAAGAATTTAAGAATTGATAAATTCACAGATGGATGGAAACGTAACCCACCTTTATATGGACCAATTGCAGAGTTAAACTCAACACGGTAACCTCTATTTACTTGTACTTCCCCTTTATCATCAACCCAAGGAACTCGGAAAATAATGGTTCTTTCCGGCTCAACAATGCGATCTAAAATTTTAGCCGCTTTATACTTTGGCGTTGCTTCTACAATTGGAATAACTGCTTCCGCTACTTCTTGAACCGCTTGAAGAAATTCTGGCTCATGTCCGTTTTTAGCACGAACTCGATCCATGAACGCTTCAATCTCTGCATGATACTTATTAGACATATTTATCGTTTTTAATAATTGAACTTGGGCAAAAGTAGCAACATTTTCGAACGGAAAGCCAACTATTTTCAACAAATTATTAGTGTCAAAATGACACTTTTACCATGAATGTTCAATCCTTCTAAAAATTTCCTTTAGAAAAGTTTGAAATCTCCCGACTCTTCCTTGTTAAACGAATCTTTTTTTCATATTTTTGGTCCACCTAAGCAACCACCTACTAAGGTTAGTCGTTTAAGGCACAGAACTAACTACTAGATACCTAAAATATGTTACATAGATCAACAAAAAACATGAGTTTTATTAAGTTATCCCTTGCATTTTTATTGATGTTAGCTTCACAGCTAAATTCCTATAGTCAAAACAATGTTGTATTGTGTCTTGGTCAAGATGCAACGATTTGTGCAGGTCAAACGGTAACCATCAATAACTGTAATACAGGAACAACCCCTGGTACAGCAGCTGGACTTTATTTAAATGCACCGACGAGCGTGTTTTTAAGTGACGACGTTTGGTCTGGACAAGTTCCGATTGGATTCCCCTTTAGTTTTTATGGAACAAATTACTCAACTTGTGCAATCGGTTCTAACGGACTCATCTCTTTTGCACCTGTAAGCGGGTATTGTCCATGGTCACTTGCTGGCATTCCACAGCTTCCAACAGCCGCTCTGCCATCAGCACGCAATTCTATTATGATTGCATACCAAGATCTAAATCCTGCAACAGCGGGACAAGTTCAATATCAAACAATCGGTACTGCTCCGAATCGTAAGTTTGTCGTATTGTATAAAAATGTAGCGATGTTTGGATGTACTACGCAGTGTAATTATTTGGCGATTATTTTGTACGAGACATCAAATATTTTCGAACTTCACATCGGTAACAAACCAATTTGTGGAACTTGGAATGGTAGTTTAGCTATTCAGGGATCAGAAAACAACCCGATGACCGTTGCGCACATTACGCCAGGACGAAATGTTTCTGTTTGGAGTGCGAATCAGGATGGTAGAAGATTTTTACCTACAGCTCCTGCAAACACAAATTCATATACCATGTCGCAAATCCCATATGTCATGGTAAATAGTCCAGGAAGTAATTTCCTTTGGTCAAACACATTGGGACAAACATTCCCTTACAACAACGGAACATTAAACGTGAATCCAGTTCCATCAGGAACAACAGGTTATTTCTTAACGGGAGCAGCTTGCGGAACGAGTGTTGGATCTATTACCAACGATACAACTTGGTTAACCGTTTCTAATCCAACATTATCTACAACAACTGTTCCGGATATCTGTTCGCAAGGAGTTGGGACAGCTACAGCAGTTCCAGGTGCAGGATCTCCACCACCATACACTTACTTATGGAGTAATGGTCAAACTGGAGCAACGGCAACAGGATTATTAGCTGGAACCTATACTGTATCAGTAGTTAACGGAAATGGATGTACAGCAACTGGGACAGCAATTATTACGGACAATCCCGCAACATTTAATTCAACTACTACCCCAGTTTCATGTCCAGGGGGTAGTGATGGAACAGCAACGGCAATCGTTACTCCTGTTACAGGACCTGTAAATTTCGAATGGAGTAACGGACAAAGCACGCAAACGGTAACAGGATTAAGTGCTGGAAACTATTGGTGTTATGCCACTACAGCAAGTGGATGTCAGGATACTATTTACGTTACCATTACCGAGATTCCTGCAATGATTTTAACGATGACGAACGTTGTCGATGCCAATTGCTACACGTTTGCAAATGGACAAGCGACTGTAAACGTCACTCAAGGAACACCAGCTTACACATATAGTTGGACAGGTTCTACTGCCTCTGCTGGAACAGCTCTAGATTTAGGTGCTGGATTACATACGGTGACTGTTACAGATATGAATGGCTGTGTTCAAACATTAGATGTATTGATCAATGAGCCATTACCACTAGACATTACTTTCTTGACACAAGATACCATGATTTGTTCTGAAGATGCGATTCTATTAACTGCAACAGGTACAGGTGGGTCATCAGCATACACTTATACATGGACAGAAGATGGTTTGCCAATTGGAAATGGAAGTTCTTTAACGGTGGATCCAATTAATTCCGGTACAGTATACTGTGTGACCTTAAGCGAAGCTTGTGGTTCCCCGGCAACGACAGAGTGTATGACGATTACATTCCCATTAGAAATAATACCAAATACAGTACCTGATTTTGCACAAAGATGTTTACCGGGAGACTTTGTATTCAGTAACATGTCAACAAATGGTGGCGATGTTGCAACAACACAATATATTTTCTCAACAGGAGAATCATTTACGGTTAACAGCCTTGATCCATTGCCACATACCTTGCCAACACCTGGTACCTATACAGTGGATTTAGTTGTAACTTCGATTCATGGGTGTTTGTACTTTGGACACTTTCAAGATATCGTAGAGGTTACTCCTTTACCATCCGCAGATTTTACGATGTCAAAAAGTCCTTTGACATGGTTTGAAACAACCGTTCAAACGAATGACATTTCTACAGGAAACATTGCCAATTACAATTGGGTGAGTACAGGAGCGACAAACATTGTCAACAATAATGGAAGTGCTATGATCAGCTTCCCTGAAGGAGTTATGGGGACATATGACATTACATTGATCGTGACTACAAACCTCGGTTGTTCCGATTCAGTAACTTATCCAATTCAAGTAGTTTCGGATGTGATTTTCTACGCTCCTACGGCATTTACTCCGGATGACGACGAACACAACCAAGTTTGGATGTTCTATGTAGAAGGGATTGATAAAGCAAACTTCGAATTGACCGTTCACAACCGTTGGGGTGAAGTGGTATGGGAAACACATGATGTAAATTCATATTGGGATGGATACTACAACGGTCAAAAAGTTCAACCGGGAATCTACACATGGAAAGCTTGGTACAAAGAGCTTGACACGGATGGTAAGAACGAAAGATCTGGAATCATCAACGTTATTCGTTAATTATGCTGAAAATACTCGCATTCTCCTCCATTTCTTTGTTTGTAGGTACTTGCTCGAAAGTTGATTTGTCCATGGTAAATGGATATGTTAATCCAATTTCCACGACGCCAGCTGTTCCTAAATTGAGTAACCAAGAAGTTATCTCTGGACTCAAAGAAGCTTTACAAGTTGGAATCAAGAATGCAGTGAATGTTACTTCAGTAACAGATGGATTTCTAAAAAATGAAGCGATTCGCTTGGCCTTCCCTCCTGATGCAATTAAAGCGCGTCAAAAAGCGATTGACTTGGGAATGTCCGCACAAGTAGAGAAATTCGAAACAACCTTGAATCGTGCAGCGGAAGAAGCAGCGAAAGAAGCACTACCGATTTTTGTTGATGCAATTACCAACATGAGTGTTCAAGATGGATTCGTTATTTTGAATGGTGGAAACGGAGCGGCTACAAAATTCTTAAAAGACCAAACAACCGCAAGGTTAACAACTGCGTTCTCACCAAAAGTTGCTGAAGCCATAGCAAGAGTAAAATTGACTGAATATTGGAACCCCATCATGACGAAATACAATGCTGCCATGAATTTGACAGGAGGTGACAAAATTAATCCAGATTTGAACGCTTATGTAACTCAAAAAGCGATTGAAGGACTTTTCAAAATGGTGGAGCAAAAGGAAAACAAAATCCGTAAAGATCCAGCAGCTCGAGTAACAGAGTTATTAGCAAAAGTTTTTGGAAGTCTTTAATTCATGCATTTTCCAGCTACAGAACTCGTATTAAACGAGCGAAACGAAGTTTATCACCTCGCTTTAAACCCGAAACAACTCGCACACAAGGTAATTCTCGTTGGCGATCAGGATAGAGTTCAACTCATTTCTGCATTTTTCGAAACGATTGAACATCAGAATCAACATCGTGAGTTTGTCTGTCACACCGGAACCTATAAAGGAAAAAGAATCAGTGTCCTTTCTACTGGAATCGGGACGGACAACATCGATATTTGCTTACAAGAACTCGATGCGCTAGTCAACATTGATTTGGAGAAACGTACTGAAAAAACGGATAAAACCCAATTAGAGATTATTCGAATTGGCACCTGTGGCATCTTACAATCAGATATTCCTTTGCATTCGTATTTGTTATCATCACATGCTTATGGATTCGATAACGTTGCGCATTTTTATCCAATTGATTATACAGAACAAGAAATTCAACTCCGTTCGGACATTGATCTGCATCTGAACTTACCCTATGGAATTACACCGTACCTCATTTCTGCTGATCAGGCATTAACAGATCGACTAAACTCCACCGAAACTCACACTGGAATTACGGTAACAAGTTCCGGATTCTATGGTCCCCAGGGTCGTAGTTTGCGCTTGGAGAGCAAGATTAAGGATATCCATGTAAAACTTGGAAGTTTTTATCAGAATGAAACGAAAATTGTCAATTTTGAGATGGAAAGCTCCGCGATATTTGCCTTAGGTAGACAATTAGGACACGCCTGCGCAACAATATGTTTGGGAGTGGCTAATCGTCCAAACATGGAGTTTTCAAGCGGCTGTGATCAAGAAATGAATGAATTGATTTCGTACGTTCTTGAACGAATCTAATTACTTCAGTTGTTTATCGATTTGTATATGCAATTGAATACCTCTCAACTCACCTCCACTTGCAATAATATGACCTTCTCCATCGATGAGAAAAGCGGAAGGAATGGAAGACACCCCATAATTAGCTGAAGCTATTCCATCTTTATCCATCACATGGTTTTTCCAAGAAAGTCGATCTTCTTTAATGGCTTGTTTCCAAGCAGCAACATCTTTTTCTATGGAAACACTAAAGACTTCAAATCCATCTGCATTTTTAAATTCCTTTGATTTGTATTTAGCAAATGCCTCCACAACATTTGGACTTTCCTTACGACATGGACCACACCAAGAAGCCCAAAAATCGACTAGAACTAACTTTCCACGGAGGTCAGACAATTTCCGAACTTTTCCATTAGTTCCCACCAACTTGATTTCCGGCGCCAAATCTTTTGAATCAAATGATTTTTCAGAACGAAAACAAAGTGCGTAACAGGTATATGCTACAATAAAAAGGAGTCCAAAAACGAGTTGTTTCTTCATTAGCCAACGCGACGAATGTCCGCACCGATATTGTTCAAACGCAATTCAATATCTTGGTAACCACGGTCAATTTGCTCGATGTTTTCAATCACACTTTTTCCTTTAGCGGATAATGCAGCAATTAAAAGAGAAACACCAGCACGAATGTCTGGAGAGGACATAGTAATTCCGCGTAAGTCATGCTCACGATTTAATCCAATCACTGTTGCTCTGTGCGGGTCACACAAAATAATTTGAGCACCCATATCGATTAATTTATCGACAAAGAACAAACGAGATTCAAACATTTTTTGATGAATCAACACAGATCCTTTTGCTTGAGAAGCAACCACCAAAATGATAGAAAGTAGGTCCGGTGTAAATCCTGGCCAAGGCGCATCATAAATCGTTAAAATTGATCCATCGATGAACGTATCAATCTCATACGATTCTTGAGCAGGAATGTAGATATCATCTCCACGGCGTTCCAATTTGATTCCGAGGCGACGAAAAACATTTGGAATGATTCCCAAATTCTCCCAACTCACATCCTTGATTGTAATTTCGGATTTAGTCATGGCTGCCAAGCCGATGAAACTTCCGATTTCGATCATATCAGGAAGAATGCGGTGAAAGCATCCACCTAATTTTTTCACTCCTTTGATGATTAACATATTCGAACCAATTCCGCTAATGTTTGCTCCCATGGAGTTCAACATTTTACATAGCTGTTGGATATATGGTTCGCATGCAGCGTTATAAAAGGTAGTTTCTCCTTCAGCCATCACTGCAGCCATCAAAATATTTGCCGTACCCGTAACGGATGCTTCATCCAAGTGAATGTAAGCACCTTTTAAGTTCTTTGCTTCGACAGAATAGAAATGTTCACCAGCATCGTAGTTAAACTTTGCTCCAAGTAAAGCAAATCCTTCGAAGTGAGTATCTAAACGACGTCGTCCGATTTTGTCTCCCCCTGGTTTTGGAATGAATCCAACTCCAAAACGCGCCAATAATGGTCCAACAATCATAATTGATCCACGTAACGAAGAGGCTCTTTTTTTGAAGTCTTCTGACTCCAAATACTTTAAATCAATGTCCTTCGCTTGAAAAATATAGGTTCCTTTCTCCACTTTCTCCACCTTCACGCCCATTGTTTGCAGTAACGCAATCAATTTGTTGACATCTACAATGTCCGGAATGTTAGAAATAGTTACTTTTTCTTCTGTTAACAAAGGTGCACAAAGCACTTGCAACGCTTCGTTTTTTGCTCCTTGCGGAATCAATTCACCTTTTAATGGTTTGCCACCGTATATTTCAAATGAAGCCATCGTTTATTGCTTTTTTTGGAATTTCTTTTTTTGTTTTTGTTTGAAATTGTTTGTTTTCACAAATTTCTTGTTGTTCGAACCAAGTCCTAAGGTGCGAAGTAAGGTATTTGTGTTCACCAAATCATCTGGATTTTCAAGGATCAACTCCCCTTTGGATAATTCCTTCAAATGTTCTGCAATCACATTGTTCTCCACCGCATCATTGTTGTGGGACAAGTATTGTTTTTTCATGAAATTAGCCATGGAAGTTTTCAGGTATTCTTTTTCCGCTGGATCTTCCGTTTTTTTAGATTCCTCTAAAATTGTCTGTGTGTATTTTCCGTAGTGTCCATAACGTATGGAGCTTTTGGGATAAACAAGACGGTCAGGTTTTTCGTTCAACACTTCTTGTTTCGGAATTTCGTAAGGTGAATCAACTTCCAATTGAAAATCGGACATCACGAATAAGTGAGTCCACAACTTGTGGCGGTAATCATCAACGTCTCTTAAATGAGGGTTCAATTGACCCATCACCTCAATAATTGCCTGCGCTGCACGATTCCGTTCTGTTCGGTCCGCAATTTCCATTGCGTGTGCAATCATATTCTGCACATTGCGACCATATTCTGGCAATATCAACTTCCCTCTTGTGGTGTTGTATTCCATGTTTTCTATTTTCAATTTTCAAAGTGTTTACCAAGCGCTGTATCAAACAAGTGCTTCGCTTCTGTTATAAATCCAAAATGCTCCTCATCGATTTGCATTTTTCCTTTGGTTACATGTCCAAGTAAGGTAATGTTTACTCCAGAATTCACCGTATACTCAAGGAATAACTCCTCTTGTTCTTCCGTTACTGTAACAACTACGCGACCTTGTCCTTCACCGAAAAGGAATGCATCCTCGCGAATTTCAGAATCTGTAACGATATCGAATCCAAGTTCACGTGGCATAGACATTTCGACCAAACTTACGAATAATCCACCATCGGAAACATCATGTACAGCATTCACTAAATTATTTTCGATCAATCCTTTAACCGCATTCTGCATGTTAAACTCTTCCTCTAAATCAAAATAAGGAGCCGGGGATGCTTTTATTCCGTGGTATGTTGCCAAATATTCAGAAGAAGCAATATCTTCTTTGTATTCACCCACCAAGAAAATCAAATCACCTTTTTGTTTGAAGTCCAAAGACATTACTTTCTCCTTGTCTTCAACCAATCCAATCATTCCAATCGTTGGTGTTGGGAAAACAGGTACCTCAACTCCATTCATGGATGTTTGGTTGTAGAACGAAACGTTTCCACCTGTCACCGGTGTTTCAAATTTCAAACAAGCCGCTGACATTCCTTTGATCGCACCAACAAACTGCCAGTAGGACTCAGGATTGTAAGGGTTTCCGAAATTCAAACAGTTCGTGATCGCACTTGGAATTCCACCTGCACACACGATGTTACGAGCAGCTTCTGAAACAGCAATCATCGTTCCGATCTCTGGATCAGCATTGACGTAACGTGAATTACAATCCACCGTCATCGCTAATGCTTTATTTGTTCCTTTGATATTTACAACACCAGCATCCGAAGGACGATTCGTTGTCATTGTGCGCGTTCCTACCATCGAGTCATACTGTTCGTAGACCCATTTTTTGGAAGCGATATTTGGCATTTGCAAAAGTGCGTATCCAACTTCTTTCAAGTTTTCAGGTTGAGGAACTTGACTGATATTAAATTTCTTGTATTCTTGGTAGTAAGCCGGTTCAGAATATTCACGAACATTTTGAGGTGCACCGCCACCAAGAACCAAAGATTCAGCGGGAACATCCCCCACCATTTCTCCGTCCATATAGTAGCGAACGCGTCCTGTATCTGTTACATGTCCGATTTCCTCTGCATGTAAATCCCATTTGTCAAAAATGCGCTTAACAATGGATTCTTTTCCTTTTTGAACGACTACTAACATGCGTTCTTGTGATTCAGAAAGCAAAATCTCATATGGAAGCATGTGGTCTTGACGTGTTGGAACTTTGTCTAAATAAATTTCCATTCCGACATTTCCTGCAGCACTCATTTCACAAGTCGAACAAGTAATACCTGCCGCACCCATGTCCTGCATACCTACAATCGCATCCGTTTCGGACAATTCCATTGTTGCTTCCAACAATAATTTCTCCATGAATGGATCCCCTACTTGTACTGATGGTAAATCCGATGCGGAGTCCTCCGTAATATCTTTAGAAGCGAATGCCGCTCCAGCAATACCATCTTTTCCCGTTGCTGACCCAACAATAAAAACTGGATTCCCAGGTCCTTTTGCTGTTGCTGAGATAATTTTTTTCGTATCAATAATTCCTGCAGAGAATGCATTGACCAATGGATTCGTGTTGTATGATTCATCAAAGAACACCTCTCCACCAACGATTGGAATACCAAATGCATTTCCGTAATCGCCAATTCCTTTCACTACACCTTTCACTAACCATTTAGTTCGTGCTTCTTCGATGTTTCCGAAACGCAAAGAGTTAAGTTGTGCAATTGGACGAGCGCCCATCGTAAAGATATCGCGGTTAATTCCACCAACACCAGTCGCAGCACCTTGATAAGGTTCTAACGCACTTGGGTGATTGTGAGATTCAATTTTGAACACGCACCCTAATCCATCACCGATATCAACTAATCCAGCGTTTTCCTCTCCCGCTTTCACCAACATATGTGGTCCATCTTTCGGAAGTGTTTTCAACCACAGGATTGAGTTTTTGTATGAACAGTGCTCACTCCACATAACGGAATAAACGGCTGTTTCTGTAAAATTCGGTGTTCGACCGAGGATTCCTTTGATCTGTTCAAACTCATCCGCACGTAGTCCTAAATCAATTGCTTGTTCAAGCGTCGCTTCTTTTTGCAGGGTACTTTCCATTCTTTGAATTTTCTGAAACAAAAGTACATATTTTAATAGGAACTGCGTTTGGAATCCACCTTGTTTACCAACGATTTTTTAACATTTTATCCGCAATCTTCCAATCCGAATTCGTATTCGTAAAAAAAATGACTGATTTTGTTCTGTTTCCACTAAAATTCAGCTCAATTCAAAAGGCAATAACCTTGTATTTTTCGCGAAAAAACGTAAATTTGTACCCTAAAAACGAATCATATGAATTACGACATCATTGTTGTGGGAAGTGGCCCAGGTGGATATGTTACTGCTATTCGCGCCTCTCAATTAGGACTTAAAACAGCCATCGTAGAGCGTGAGTCACTCGGTGGAATTTGCTTAAACTGGGGTTGTATTCCTACCAAAGCACTTTTGAAATCTGCCAATGTTTTTGAATACCTTACTCACGCAAGTGACTATGGAATTACCGTAAAAGAGGCTACAGCTGATTTCGGAGCGATGATCAAAAGAAGTCGCGATGTTGCCAATGGAATGAGCAACGGGATTCAGTTTTTGATGAAAAAGAATAAAATCGACGTCTTGAAAGGGAACGGCGTAATCAAAGCAGGTAAAACTGTGTCGGTTACGGATGAAGCTGGAGCAACTACAGATTATACCGCTAGCAAAGCATTAATCATTGCAACTGGAGCTCGCTCTCGTGTCCTTCCTAACTTGCCACAAGATGGTGAAAAAATTATTGGATACCGTCAAGCAATGACATTGCCTACACAACCGAAAAAATTGGTTGTTGTTGGTTCTGGAGCTATCGGAATTGAGTTCGCTTACTTCTACAATGCACTTGGAACCGAAGTAACGGTTGTTGAGTACCTTCCGAACATTGTTCCAGTTGAGGACGAAGACGTTTCTAAACAATTGGAGAAATCGTTCAAGAAAGCAGGCGTTAACATCATGACAAATGCTTCTGTTGAATCAGTGGATACATCTGGAAAAGGATGTGTTGTTACAGTGAAAACAGCGAAAGGAGAAGAGAAAATCGAATGTGATGTTGTTCTTTCTGCAGTTGGTATTCAAGCGAACATTGAAAATATCGGACTAGAAGAAGTTGGAATCGTTGTAGACAAAGGACGTATCCTTGTAAATGATTACTACCAGACAAATATCCCAGGTTACTACGCTATTGGTGATGTTGTTCCTGGACCAGCATTGGCGCACGTTGCTTCTGCGGAAGGAATTATTTGTGTAGAGAAAATTGCTGGACACCATCCAGAACCATTGAACTACGGTAACATCCCAGGATGTACGTATTGTTCTCCAGAGATTGCCTCTGTTGGAATGACGGAAAAAGCAGCTAAGGAAGCTGGATACGATATCAAAGTTGGTAAATTTCCATTCTCTGCCTCAGGTAAAGCAAGTGCTGCTGGAGCGAAAGATGGATTTGTGAAATTGATTTTCGACGCGAAATACGGCGAATTACTTGGTGGACACATGATCGGTGCGAATGTAACCGAAATGGTCGCTGAGTTAGTAGCTGTTCGCAAGTTAGAAACAACAGGAGAAGAGTTAATCAAAACGGTTCACCCTCACCCAACGATGTCTGAAGCAATCATGGAAGCTGCTGCTGCGGCATACGGCGAAGTGATTCACTTGTAAGATAATAAAGAAATAACTGATAGGAAAGAACGCAAGCAATTGCGTTCTTTTTTTTGTTTAACCTTTTCCTCCAGGAGAAAAGGAAATGAACCATGCGAACATTTGAAAAACAGCCATACACACGGAAATAAATTGCGCAATCAAAAACCAGTGGAATGGCTTTCGTTCCTTAGTTTCCCAAATGAAAATCGCTAGCAGTATCCCATTAAAAAACAAAACTGCCGGAATCCAAAAAAACAGAATTGGCAAGGAGAATAGTACAAAAAGAAACATCCTATAGTTTCGATATGGGTGATTCAGGAGCAATTTCCACAAAAACATCCCCCATCCTATTGAGGTCAACATATTTGAAAGAAGTCCTGAAATAGGTTCGACTAAAAAGGAATTCTCATTTTGTAACAAGACCGTTCGGTTAATCAAATTAGAAAAATGACTAACATGAAGTAAATTGTTCAGGATCAATGCTAGTCCTAGAACCCAAATAAACGAGAGTGATTTTAGATTTTTTCTGTAATTAAACGTGAAAATCAACCATAAAACAAGCAACACTGGGTCGAATAAAATAGAAGGAGCCGCCCAGAAAATATCCGTGAATCCATTCCAAAACATAAACAACAGAACGACTGCAATGCTTCGTTGCACCCAAATTCGTTCGATGTTTAGTTTATTTTCCAAGGGCTTCGTAAATGAAATCAAACGTAGAAAGAATCACTGGCTCACCATCAACAACTGCGATATCGTGTTCGAAATGCGCACTTGGTAGTCCATCCGCAGTAACAATGGTCCATTGATCATCCAATGTTTTCACTTTTTCAGTTCCCATGTTGATCATTGGTTCGATCGCGATGGTTAATCCATTTTGAATTTTCTTTCCGCGTCCACGACGACCATAATTTGGCACTTGTGGTTCTTCGTGCAATTCTTTTCCTAAACCGTGTCCAACTAAATCACGCACCACACCATAACCGTGTTTCTCTGCGTGTTGTTGAATCGCCCAACCAATGTCTTCGATGCGATTTGCAATGGTCGCTTGAGCAATACCTAGATACAAACACTCTTTTGTTACTTCGAGTAATTTTTTCACTTCTGGTTTCACCTCACCTACTTCAAATGTGTAGGCATGATCACCATAATATCCTTTGTAGACGGACCCACAATCCACAGAAACGATGTCGCCATCTTGAAATGGACGATCTGTTGGTAGTCCGTGTACGACTTGTTCATTGACTGAAATCAACAAAGTACTTGGACAACCATATAAACCAAGGAATCCTGGGATGGCATTTTGAGAACGGATATAGTCTTCCGCCAACTTATCTAAAAACTTTGGTGTAACACCAGGTTTCATGTGTTTCGCAACTAATCCAAGTGTTCGACTTACGATTTGCGCTGCTTCACGCATGATTTCAATCTCCTGTGGTGTTTTGTATTTGATCATTATTTTTTCTAGAAAAGACATGTGCAAAGATACGGAAATGGATTGAATCTCGCTTTAAATATTAGCAAGTTGCTAAAAAGTGCATGGTATCCATTCCATCAGGATAATCCATCAACGAAGGACATTGTGCTTGTCCGAACGGAATGTAATCCTGTCCAACAACACATTGAATTTGAGAACGATGTGTTTCAATAAATTCTGTTAATTCTTCTGAACTCTTGTAATATTGGTAATGAAGCATGGACAACGGTGAAAATAATTGATCCGATTCCTTCATAAGTAAGAAGTTGTTATCCAAAAACTTACTCAAATTCATTAAATGCACCGCTTTGTTGTAATCGTAATTATTGCCGTATTTTTTATTATTAACGACATCCGATAAATCTACGATGGCTTCAAAAAAGCGATTCAAATCAAATCCTTCCGGGAAAAGTAAATGGGTGACATTTCGACAACCACGTCCGAAATAAGTCAAGCAATCGACGCCAAGCGCTCGCAACTCCTCTTTCGATTCGTTTCCTGTGAGTACTGCAACAGAGGTACGGTGTCCACGAAACAAATGCGGAACATGTGAAAAATACTGTTCAAAATGCAGCATACTGTTGTTACTTCCAGTAGCGATGACTGCATGGTAATCGACTAATTTTCGATCAGAGAATCGAATTCGCTCGGTCAAATCAGGTTCAAACAACAGCAACATCTTTACTAGTGTAGGAAGAAGTCTTGCATCCTCCGAACTTTGTTTACAGATGACTTGATGTCCGGATAACAACACACTCAAGAAATCATGAAATCCAACTAGTGGAATATTTCCAGCCATAATGACTGCAATATTTTTCTTGTCATTGTTTTCAGGGTAGCGACTGGTCCAATCGTTCAGTTTTTCTGTCGTCAGCCAGCCTGCAATTTCACCAAAAGCTTGACGAATAGAATCCTCAGTAAACCAACCATTGTAATGAAACTCTCGTTGAACTACCTCATTGACTTCGGCATATTCTTCCTCTGTCAGCATCGAAACGGTAGCAGAATACGGATTATTTTCACTGAGTTCCTTTAAAATTGTCCCAAGGACAACGAATGCATTGATTATTCTTGACTTTTCCACGGTACAAAAGTACATAACTTCTCTTTTTTTACCTCATCAAACAGAACAATCCAACTAGGCTTATTATCTTTGTACAAATTTTTGATTTTATGGCAATCATTATCACAGACGAATGTATCAATTGCGGGGCTTGCGAACCTGAATGTCCAAACAATGCAATTTACGAAGGTGGCGCAGAATGGAAATACGCTGATGGCACGTCCTTAAAGGGAATGATCACTACCTTGGATGGAGAAGAAGTTTCAGCTGAGCACCAATTTGAGCCTGTGAACATGGATGTTTATTACATCGCTCACGATAAATGTACAGAGTGTGTTGGTTTTCATGACGAACCACAATGTGCTGCTGTTTGTCCAGTTGATTGCTGTGTAGATGATCCAGACTACCGCGAATCTGAGGATGAACTTTTAGCTAAAAAGAACTTCTTACACCTGTAAGACCAAGTTATGAAACAGGTTACCTGCTTTTTATTGGTAATCTTATCGCTCAGTGTTTCTTTACATGGAAACACACAAGTTGCTGTTTCAGCAGCTCCTTTTCAACTGAATATCGTTTTAACGGATGAACAGAAGTCGATGGATCTTCGTTCGGTACAAGCTACCTTTCAAAAAGCGGGAATCGAACTGAATGTCCAATTTCAAACACGTAAAAAACGTGGAGAGGATAACCGAAAATGGGAATTCCCATCGATTGGCACCAATCAATTTACGCGTCAGCAAAAGGAATGGCGGGACCTCGATTTCCCGAGTGGATTTCCGATAGACGCACATCAACTTTACTTATATTGTGTTCCCGCGGACACCCAACAATTCTTTGCTATCCCTCATAAATCCGTTGGATTTCTAGGTGTAAAAAACGGACAAATTTCACTAGAAAGCGTTCAAAAAACATTGCTTATTCAATTTGGTGTTTCACCAAACCTACTTGATTCTATCGGGTCTGACGGTCAATTAAGTGAAAATCAAGTGAACGAAATTAAAGGCAACTCCATTCCTTTTCGCTTTAGTGATGACTATGAAAACATTGAAACATCCAACGGACGAGTAGCCTATTATTTTTGGGAGGAAGAACCAGATGGCACGTTTGAAGTGAATCCGGAAAATCCATTGGAGCAATTCATGCATCCATTCAAGCAAAACCATTTTTATGTTTATTTGGACGTCAGTAATCCCTTTTTCAAACCTAGGTTTCACTTATTTGGATACCACATTTGTCTTGTACACCTACTTGCTGTTTTATTGACCTTAATCTTGCAGTTTTTCACCTTTCGCACCATCAATCAGCGCATGTTGGATACGCGTTTTTTCAAACGCTTGTCCTTTCGTCTGGCAAAACTCATGATTTGGGCCTTGGCCATTTCTTCGAACATCTTCGCGTTCTACGCTACGGAATTCTATTACACAAACTACCACATGAGGTTTCATGAAATCACTAGTTTTCATGGCAAGAGTCAATCTAATTTGCAACATAACCTCGAGGACAACAATCAATTCCAAGTTCAAGAAGCCATTTTAACAAAAAGCCAAGTTTTCCGAAAAATCAATGAAAGTTGGTACGCTCAGCATGAGGATCGCGTTCTTTATTTCGATGTGGACTCAAGTAATCAAGCGCGCTTTCTTCATTCACGTAACATTCTGGAATTGAGAACAATTCCTTATCGAAAAACAACGAGTAGCCATTTTGTAGTCTTTCGCTTTCATGATGAAAACAATCAAATCACGAACGAAAAAGTATACAATCACATGGGATTTGAATTAACTAAAAAACTTTTATTACCGGATCCAGCAAAACGTATTTTGGTATTTGTCAACGGTTACCGACCTGTTTCTACCAACCAGTCTATGTCAGACTTCCTTGCAAGTTTTCAGCAAAAGGGAGTTGAATTTCCAGATTCAAAGAACCAATTATTTTCCATAGATCGCTATGCATATTGGGAACCATGGAAGCAATTCAATCAACTTTTTCAGCAACGAATTCAAGCCGATGAAATTTGGTATGCTGACGGACACCATTCTGTATCAACATCGAACCATGGATCCGTTATTCATTTTGCCGGTACAGCTTCGATTTACCCTCCATTATGTCAAACCAAAAAGCACCATTGTTACCGAACGAAACTTCCATCCAATCAATTCGTTTCCACAATGGAATTACTGGCAATGAGTCCAAATTACGACGGCTTCAACCTTCGTTTTCAAAGCGGAAAAATTGCAGGGAAAAACTTACTTCAAGTGTTAAATGAAGCGCCGAATTACTCTAAAAATGACACTGTTTACTTGGTATCTCACAGCATGGGACACGCATACGCCATGGGAATGAGTGCCGTTTTAAAAGGAAAAGTCAATTTAGGCGATTGCTACATTATTGCTCCGGAAAATCCAAGAGGGAAAACATTCGATCCATATGAATGGAAAAACGTTTGGCAATATGGAACCTTTCGTAATGGAAAATCAAAACACGCTCCTTGCCAGCAAGACGGTGTTGCTCCACAATCTTTAGTAAAAGGACTTTCAGCAACGCACCGCGTACCCTTTCCGAAGGGACAAGCGAAACACATGGGATTCTTTAATAGTCACTTTATCGGATACTACACTTGGATTTTTGATATTCCGAAAGGAAAACCAGGTTATGTTCCACAACATTAAAAGGGACGTGCAATAGACGTTTGGATTTCAATCAGTGAAGCACCCACTTTTCCCCTTGTCACTTGATCATCGTGCATCGAAAGTCCATCTTTGCCTTGAACAAGCACACGCAATTCCGTTTTCAATCTGCCTTCCCCTATTCCATGAACGACACGAAAACGCTTAACTTTCGTTTGAATCATTTGATTACAAAAGCGTTTAAATGCATCCGTTTGAGCTACTAATATATCATGCTTGCTCAAAAATCGCTCGTCTAAGTTCAATTCATGGTGATGTAAATCGATGGAAGGAGGTTGTTCCGTTCTGCTTGATTTCTTTGAAACATTTGAAGCCACTTGATCTTTCATTGGCACTTTATGGACTTGGATTTGCTTGCGGCGAACGACAAATTCAACAGCTATTTTTCGTTCGAATCCATGTTCATCCTCCAAGCAAAGAAAAGATCCTTCTGCACGGAGAACACGGAATAATCCAGACTCGTTCAGAATACTCACCTCTTCGAATTGTTGGAAGTTCATGGCTTAATTGAATCGAATGGCTTTAGTTGGACTAATTTTCGTCACCACGTAACTTGGAACAATCAAGGAAATCATGCAAACGACAAAAGTCACTAAGTTGACCAAAAACCAAGACATTGGATTCATCTCAACGGGAACTTTATCCAAGTAATACACCAATGGATCCAATTTAAGTACCGCAAATTTCATTTGGATAAAACAGAGAACGAAGGCAACGCTGTTTCCATAAAGTAATCCGCGTCCAATTAGATGCGCTGCTTGAAAAAGAAACAGTTTTCGGATGGACCAATCGCGCGCACCCATTGCCTTCAACATACCAATAAGGTTTGTACGCACCACGATGAGTACTAACATAGCTGAACCGACGTTGATGACTCCGATGAGCAGCATTAAAAAGATGATGATGTATACGTTGTAATCCAAGAAACTTAACCAAGCAAAAAGATCTCGTTCCGTATCTAAAATACTACTGACCTGCATCAGTTCATTGTTTTCGTTCGGACGCATTTCAATAATAGAACGGATTTCCTCTTCTACGTGCTTAAGTTGATTCCAATCGGTGATTTGAACCTCAAATCCCGAAACAAAATTTCTCCCTGTTCCGAGTCCTTCTGTTTCTGTCACTTGAACCGTAGCAAGGTTTGAGGTCAATTGATACGAGTTGATTCCAATGGATTCCTTGATCAACTCCCCGTTTTCGTCCTGGCGGAGCGACGACGAAGCAACAAATGCTTGAGAACAGTTGATTTGTATATAGCTGGTATCAATTGGCGTTTGCGTTCCTTTTAAGGGATCTGATTGGTAGACAATTAAACGGAAGTTGGTATCGGACAAATAAGGCAAGTAGAATCCACCGTAGATATCTGGACCAGCACCCCAATCGTAAAGTAAGTTAGATGCTTTGCCTTCGACTGCCGCTTTCAGGACAATTTTTCCATTACTCAATTTATCGTCAATGATGATTTTTGTTTTAATACCAAAATCGTTCATTTTCTGAACTTCAGGCAAACGACAAAACACCAACTTTTGATCGTATTCTTCTAATCCGGTTTGGTAAATCCCAACCACCTTGTACTTACGTAGAACCGGTTGGTTTTTGACATAGTACACGGAGATCGTATCATTCAAAGAATAATTCAGTTGGTCTGCCATGCGTTTGGACAACACCAACTCTTCTTGTTTCGCTTTAAAATTCAGCACGCGACCAGCAACTAAATGTTCTTTGATGAAGGTCCAATCGTAATCTTCCACAACCCCTTTCATGACCACACCAAGAATATCCTGCCTGTTAATAAGGGAATCTTTTCCGTTTGACAGGTGAATGGTATCCGAAAAACGTGTGGACTGCAACATGGCGGGCTTAAACACAACCGGAGAAATTCCTTTCAATCCGTTTATCCCTGCAAGTTCATTCAGTGCTTTTTGGTCCTTTAAAACAGCATCCCCTTCAAAAATCTGCTTAGTTCCTTTCTTCGAAATGAAAAGTGGAGCATTAAAACCCGTAATTTTGTTGCGCACTTCATGTTGGAAACCTGTAACGATTGCAACTGTTACGACGTTAACAACAATAGCTAGTGCAATACTTAAAATAGATATGCGTACAATCGGTTTAGAAACTTTAATACCTTGTAGCTTATTTTGGATGAGACGACGTGATATGAAAATTTCGAAGGACAAATTGCTTTTATTTAAGATTCAAAAATACACAAAGCTTCTGTGCTTGAAAACAATTTTCGTGTTTTTACTTTTCAGCTGCGTCCAAAATGTCAAAGGTGAACATGCTGCGACCGTTGGAACAGTCATTATTGACGACACTGTGAAAGTAGCGAGAACCTTATTTCCGATGGAGAGACAAGAAGTGAAAAAACCCTTACTTGGAATCGATCGTTTGCATTTATTTGTGGATTCATTGGCTGGAAAGCGCATCGCTGTCGTTGGAAATCAAACTTCTGTTGTGCAGGGTGTCCATTTGGTAGATACGCTTTTATCCTTAAAACTTAATGTTGTCAAGGTATTTTCACCAGAACATGGATTCAGAGGTGACGTAGACGCTGGTGAAAAAGTACACCATTCCATTGATGAAAAAACAGGAATTCCATTGGTGTCACTCTACGGAAACAATAAAAAACCAAGTCCACAACAATTGGAGGATGTCGATATTGTCATTTACGACATTCAAGACGTCGGTGTTCGTTTTTACACCTTCATTTCAACCCTTCATTACGTGATGGAAGCTTGTGCGGAGAACAATAAGCAAGTAGTCGTATTAGACCGACCGAATCCAAATGGACATTACGTCGATGGACCAATTTTAGAAAAGGAATTCAAATCCTTTGTCGGGATGCATCCCGTTCCGATTGTTTACGGAATGACCATTGGTGAATATGCCACGATGATTAACGGCGAAGGCTGGTTGAACAATGGAATTCGCTGCAATTTGTGGGTAATCCCATGTAAAAATTACAAGCATAAATTGAAATATACTTTACCTGTTGCACCTTCCCCAAATTTACGCACAGATGGAGCCATTGCCTTGTATCCCAGTTTGTGTCTGTTTGAAGCTACAACGGTTAGCATTGGACGCGGAACAGACAAACCTTTTGAGTATTATGGTCATCCACGTTTCCCGAAAATGGACTTTTCCTTTACACCAGTTCCAACACCTGGAGCAAAGACACCACCACAAATGAATAAATTGTGCTACGGCTACGATTTATCCAATGGAAGTTCGAAAAGAAGTTATGAGATTAATTTGAATTACTTAATTCAAGCAAGAGATTTACTAGGCGACTCAGCTGTTTTCATCGATCAAAATGGATTCTTTAATCGCTTAGCTGGAACCGCTTCGTTGAAAGAACAATTGTACAAAGGTTGGTCCTCCAAAGAAATTAGAGAAACGTGGAAACCAGGCCTGGATGCCTTTATGATTATTCGTAAGAAGTACCTGTTGTACGATTAGGATTAGATTTCTAAGTTTTTACCACTTTCCTCTACCATTTCCTTCATAGATATAGCGTACGCATCCATTTTCGCTTGAACTTGTGGATCAAAAGCTCCGATGATACGAGCTGCAAGAATCCCCGCATTTTTCGCTGCATTTAAGGCAACGGTTGCCACTGGAATACCATTTGGCATTTGAAGAATGCTCAAGATTGAATCCCAACCATCAATGGAATTAGAAGATTTAATTGGAACACCAATGACAGGTAAAGAAGTCATCGAGGCAGTCATTCCTGGAAGATGCGCAGCACCTCCAGCTCCGGCGATAATCACTTTTATTCCTCTTCCAGCAGCTTCTTTCGCGTAAGAGACCATTTTCTCAGGTGTGCGATGTGCTGAAACGATTTCCACTTCAGAAGTGATTCCAAATTCATCCAAAATGAGTTTTGCTTCCTTCATAATTGGCAAATCTGATTTGCTCCCCATGATGATTCCAACGTGTACCATTATTCTACTGGTTTAATAGGTTCTGTGCTTTTTTCTTCGACAACATTAGTCGTTTCCGTTTCCGTATTTTCTATCGCTTCGATCACAGGTGTTTCTTCCAAAGTGGAAAGTTCATCCTGTGCGGCTGCTTTTTCTATGGGCGTTTGTGGTCGTCCTGTGTAGTGCACGCTATTTTCTACATCGGAATACATTTGATCCAAGGGTTGAACCAATTGTTCCTGTGTTTCTTTCAGAATGGACGAGATGTTTAACTCCTCTTTGATACCCACACCAGACTTTTTTATTTCCTGTTGTAATTCGTTCGAGGCGTTGCGGATTTGATACATGGCTTGTCCCATAGTTTTCGCAATACCCGGAATGCTTTTTGAACCAAAAAACAGCAAAATCACGATTAAAATAACGACGATTTCAGATCCGGCAACATCTCCTAGAAACAATGGTAACATGTACATAAAACAAAGGTATAATTATTTTGACAGTTCCTAAGACTTCTTCGGCACCGTTTGCATTTTTTCAATCACTGCAGAAAGCATTTTTAAGGGTATAAATGGCACCAATTTTATTAGAAACGCGAAGGAAAACTCAGAAATCTGAATCACTTTTCCTTTCATCATTCCATCATATCCAGATTTTGCTGTTTTGTATGCTGAAGCACCTTTATCGAACATCGTTCCGCCTTCAAGTCCGGCAACATGCTCAAATTCTGTTTTCACTGGACCTGGACAAAGTGCTGTAACAGTCACTCCAGAATTTCTCAATTCATAGGAAATTCCTTCTGTGAAGGAAACAACGAATGCTTTTGTGGCAAAGTAGGTTGCTTGCAATGGTCCAGGAAGGAATCCAGCGGTACTCGCCGTATTTAGGATTTTCCCATGTCCACGTGCTTTCATATCCTGCAAAAACAAGTGTGTTAACTCAACCAAAGCAGTTACATTCAATTGAATCATTTCCAAGTCTTTATCCAAAGGACGATCAATGAATTCCCCATGCCCACCGAAGCCAGCGTTGTTCATCAAGTAATCTACTTCCAATCCTGAATGATTCACAAAATCGTACACTTTTTTCGCTGCATGCGCTTGCGTTAAGTCTTGCGTAAATGTAGAAACTTGCACTTTGTAGGTAGATTCCAATTCTGTTTTCAAGGCTTCCAATGCTTCTGTTCGGCGTGCAACTAAAATTAAGTTACCACCTTTTGATGCATGGATTCTCGCCAATTCTTTACCGATTCCACTAGAAGCGCCAGTTATAAGTGCTGTTTTCATATTATTTTTTCTGTTTTATAATTTTATTTATCCGAATAGGTCGTTTTCATTTTTGTGAAGGAATAATTCTCATCTTCTTTGTTCCCAATTCGAATGATTTGATCCACTTTTGCTGAATGAATCCATCCTGAATTCTTATCCAAGGACATGTGAATGTTTGCTGACCCAACCAACTTCGACGCTTCCATTTGCTGATTTGAAATGATTTCAGACTCACCCTTTACTTGTAAATAATCCTCACCGGACTGCTCCAAGTGATAATTCGTTTTTAAGGTAGCTTGAATATTCTTTGAGTAAATAGCCGTTTCTGTTTCCCAAGATTCATTCAGTTCCACAGCTGCTTTGGGATAAATCAAGGTTATGATTTCAAAGTTTCCTTTAAACGCCTTTTCTCCATAAGCGTCGGTCAAACTCGCTTTAATCTGTTCCACTTTTTCCTTAGGAAGATCTAATCCTTTGATGCCATTATTTACTAGACGACCTATACCTTCCACGGAACTAATTTCACCTAAGGAATTCATCGTTATGTAAAATGGAGTGCGACACATATGGTAAAAAAAGTTTGACAATATATCGTCGGAAGGCTTGTCAGAATTAAAATTCAAATTTTTTCCATCCGCTTGATCAATGGAAATATTCATATTTCTATATTGCGTCTCAAGGTAGTAGCTATCTTTTTTGACCGACTTCACCTTGTAGGTGATTGTTGCCTTGACAAGCATGTTAGTTTTTGTGGTCTTTCCGTTGACCCTTTGAAAAATCTCTGATTGTGAATTCAATACATGCGTGTAGGTTTTTCCTTTCGTTAATTGCAATTTAACGGAAGTTTTCTGAGCGAACAAGGTCGGACAGCAGACCACGATTAAAAGCAACAATAGGATTTTCATTCGATCGATTTTGGAGTCAAAAATACGCAATTATCAGCGCAAAAGATCCATTCCTGTGCGAAAGGTTTGTGCGTGAGCTTCTACGATGTCCTTCGTTTGTGGACTATAACCACCACCCATAGTACACACAACAGGCACACCAATTTGTCGAATGCAATCAAAAACAAAACGGTCTCGCTCACGACAACCATTCATAGAAACAGCCAATTTCCCTAATTTATCCGTTGCTAATATATCCACACCACATTGATAAAAGACGAAGTCCGGCTGAAAGCTATTTAAGATGTCATCAAGGCTTCTTTCCAAAAGCGTTAAATACTCTTTGTCTTGAATTCCATCTTCTAATTCAACATCTAAATCTGATTGCTCTTTTTGAAGTGGGTAATTATTTCGTCCGTGCATGCTGAAGGAAAAAATGCGCTCATCTTCCTTTACTAATGCGGCCGTTCCATTTCCTTGATGGACATCCAAATCTATGATGAGAATTTTGCCAATCCCATGGTTCTTGAGTAAAAAATGAGCAGCAATGACTTGGTCGTTCAACAAACAAAATCCTTCTCCCCTATCTGAGAATGCATGATGTGTACCACCTGCGATGTTGAAGGCAATGTTTTTTGTCAATGCGAATTCTGCTGCCCTTAGTGTTCCTTCCATGATGCATTTTTCTCGATCAATAAGTGCTTTTGAATGCACAAATCCAGACACACGTTGCTCGCGTTCACTCAACTTCAATTCATTCAGATTCTGCCAATAGTCTTCAGAATGAACAGACAAAATATGCTCCTCCGAAAGTAATCCAGGCTCAAAAAAATCCGCTTCATTCGCTGTTCCTTCATAGATCAATTGCTTGGGCAATAAGTCATACTTCTCCATGGGAAAACGGTGGTTTTCCGGCAAGGGATGTACATAAATCGGATGAAAAGCAATCATGGATTCGTGATTTTCTCTACAATTCGGGCTACAGCAGGACAAACCGTTGTATTTGTAGCGGTGAGTTCCAATATTTGAAACATGTTTTTTCGGTCTGTGTGTGGGTATTCGCGGCAAGCCAACGGACGATCCTCGTAAATAGAGCAGGTATTATCGTCGTACAAGAAGGAACAAGGAGATTTTTTCAACACGTAATCGCTTTCCTCATCCATCTTTAAGTATTGATCGATTAACTGCGCTTCTTTCATACGCAAACGTTTGGCAATGCGACGAATATCCGCATCGCGAAAAATAGGACTTGTCGTTTTACAGCAATTTGCACAGGTCAAGCAGTCCATCTTTTGGAATTCTTGGATATGTGCTTGATGAAAGCGCTGATCCAATTCCTTTGGCTTGCTTTGTTTCCATTTACGGAATGTCTTTTTCGTCTGTTCGAGTTGCTGTTTAGCTAACTCCAAGGCATTTTGATCATTTTCCTTCAATTGACTCATCTGTTTTCTCTGTATCTTTGACGCGAATTTACACATTCATGGAAGAATTTGACTTAATAGTGATTGGTGGAGGTCCTGCAGGTTATGCAGCGGCCATGCGCGGAATAGATTTTGGTAAAAACGTTTGCCTCATCGAAAAAGACCGAGTTGGAGGAGCGGGAGTTTACAATGGTGCCCTTTCCTCAAAGACGTTGTGGGAACTTGCTAGTCGTGTTGCGGATATCAACGACATGATTGTATCCAAAGGAAGAACAAAATTCGAATTGACATGGGATGACGTTCGAAAAAATCTTTCTGAAGCAATTTTTGAACGCAAATTTCAATATGCCGCACACATCAAGCTCTTGCAGACGGAAACCATGAAAAAACTGCTTCAGTATGAGCGTGGACAAGCAAAATTATTGTCAAAGCATGAAGTCGAGATCGACCACGAAGGAGAAAAAAAAGTCATTCGAGGAGAAAAAATCATTTTAGCAACCGGAAGTCGTCCGAGATCACTTCCGAATATCGAAGTCGATGAGGAAATCATTTTAACCAGCGACGGAATTGATCACATCAAAGATTTCCCAAAAAGCCTGGTGATCGTCGGTGCGGGAGTTATTGGTTGTGAGTACGCGACTATTTTTTCCAATTTCGGAAAGACGAAAGTATATTTGATTGACCGTCAAGAACGTATTCTTCCATTCGAAGATGAGGATATTTCGACCTTGGTAGCAAACAACATGAAGAAACATGGTGTTACCATTCATTCTAATGCAAAATTAGAGCGTTTAGAAAAAATCGATGGGGAGGTCGAATACGAACTTTCTTATCCAGATGGTAGCCGCGAAATCATCCGTGTGGAGAAAGCACTCTTATCCGTTGGTAGAATTCCCAATATTGAAGGACTCGGTCTCGAAAATGCAGGCGTTGAAATGTCTCAGCGAGGCTTACACATCGGCGACGATGACACGGTGACCAGTGTTCCAAATATTTATGCTGTTGGAGATGTTTCTGGAAGAATCGCACTCGTAAATATGGGCGAAATTGAAGCACGACATGCTGTGGAAAAAGCATTTGGAAACATTCCAGAACGCTTAAACTACGACAATGTGTGTACGATTATGTTCCTTTCACCAGAGGTAGCTTCGGTTGGACTCAACGAACAACAATGTGTGGAGCAAAGTATCCCGGTAAAAGTGGTGAAAATCGATTATTCCCTGATTACAAGAGCAATTGCTATGCGTAAGACACAGGGATTCTTCAAAATCATTGTGACAAACGATAAAGATATGCGCATCCTCGGAATGCGTGTGGTTGGTGCGCACGCTTCTACGGCAATTCAAGCAGTTGGACTGTTAATCAAACTCAACATGTCCATTGAAGTACTTTCCGAATTAATTCACCCACATCCATCGATTGTGGAAGGAATTCAAGAATGTGTCCGCATGTTGTTGAATCGTTCCATTTTCAAATCCTCCGTTTTCAAGGATAAATTGGCGTGTTATTCCTTAGTCGATGGCGTTAAGACCCCACTCGAACGACTCTAATGTCAGGTTTAGATTTTCCACAATACCGCAAATTAGCTAACGAGAAATCGCATTACGAGATTCGCGATGATCGTCATTTCGTGGAAAAACAACTTATTGGAAAACAAGTGTTTATCATCGAAATAGAAGCAAAACAATATCCAGAAATCCTGCGCATTCAAGACATGCTTCATTGTGTGGAGGGATTCTTACTATCAACCAAAGAGGTCTTTGAGTCAACAGGAACGGAAAACGCAGCTCCTGACCAAGCATAGACTCCGTTAAACTTCGTTTGGATTTCATCCCCATTTGTTCCCTAAAATCAGCATTTTTTGCGTAGTTTTGTCCATCAAACAACACGTATAAATAGCATGGAACAAGAAGCTCCTTACATACCAGTTAATAAAATCCGCATTGTAACAGCAGCCTCCTTATTTGATGGGCACGATGCAGCCATAAATATCATGCGTCGCATCATTCAAGCAACAGGATGTGAAGTCATTCACCTCGGACACGATCGATCCGTAGAAGAAGTAGTGGATTGTGCGATTCAAGAAGATGCACAAGCGATTGCGATGACATCTTACCAAGGAGGACACATCGAATACTTCAAATACATGTATGATTTGCTTCAGGAAAAAGGAGCACCACATGTGAAAATTTTTGGTGGTGGTGGTGGAACCATTCTTCCATCTGAAATTGCAGAATTACAAGGATACGGGATTACCCGCATCTACCATCCTGATGATGGAAGATCAATGGGATTGCAAGGAATGATTAACGACCTCATCCAGAAATGTGACTTCCCCGTTGGTGAACCAAGTTCATTGCCTAGTACACCAGAAGTTCTGACGAAGTTATCGGAGAAATTCGTTCCAACGATTGCACGAGTGATTTCAGGAGCAGAAAATTTCCCAGCAGAAAACAGTGCGCTTTTGAAGGAAATCCATGCGATTTCAGATAAATCTAAGATTCCCGTACTCGGAATTACGGGAACTGGTGGAGCAGGAAAATCTTCCCTTGTGGATGAATTGGTTCGTCGTTTCTTGATCGACTTTACGGACAAACAAATTGCAGTCGTTTCTGTGGATCCATCTAAACGCAAAACGGGCGGAGCCTTGTTGGGTGATCGAATCCGCATGAACTCCATCAAAAGTGAACGCGTGTACATGCGCTCATTGGCAACGCGTCAATCCAATTTGGCTTTATCGAAACACGTAGCTGAAGCAATCAGTATTTTGAAAGCAGCTAACTACGATTTGATCATTTTAGAAACTTCTGGGATTGGTCAATCGGATACAGAAATCTTAGATCACTCTGATGTTTCCTTGTATGTGATGACGCCAGAATACGGTGCTGCCACACAATTAGAAAAAATAGACATGTTGGACTTTGCCGACGTGATTTCCCTGAATAAATTCGACAAACGCGGAGCTCTTGATGCATTACGCGATGTCCGCAAACAATACCAACGCAACCATAATTTGTGGGATTCCAACGTGGATGACATGCCAGTTTACGGAACGATTGCTTCCCAATTCAATGATCCAGGGATGAATTCCTTGTACAAAGTCATTATGGACAAAATGGTGGAGAAAACGGGTGCGGAATTACACTCTACTTTCCAGATTACACGTGAGATGTCAGAGAAAATCTACGTGATTCCACCGGAAAGAACTCGTTATTTGTCTGAGATTTCCGAAAACAACAGAGCTTACGACAAATGGGTAAATGAGCAAGTAAAAGTTGCTGACAAACTGCAAGGACTACAATCCTCGATCGGAACATTGGAGCAATCAAGTATTGAGGACAAAGACCGTTTGATCAAAGGACTGCAAGAGACTTTGGACAAAGAAAAATTAAATTTCGATCCACGCAATTGGGAAATCCTTCAAAATTGGGATGCAAAGAAACAATCTTTCAAAAATCCAGAATACCAGTTCAAAGTACGTGATAAAGTATTAAGCATTCAAACGCATACAGAATCGTTATCCCATTCACAAATCCCGAAAGTAGCTGCTCCAAGATACAGCAGCTGGGGTGATATTTTACGTTGGGTGCTTCAAGAGAATTTCCCGGGTGAATTCCCATATACTTCCGGATTGTTCCCGTTCAAACGCGAAGGAGAAGATCCGACGCGCATGTTTGCGGGTGAAGGTGGACCAGAGCGTACAAATAAGCGTTTTCACTACGTGAGTTTGGGAATGCCAGCGAAACGACTTTCAACGGCATTTGACTCCGTTACCTTATACGGAAATGATCCAGCGATTCGACCTGATATTTATGGAAAAATCGGAAATTCAGGTGTTTCCATCTGTTGTTTGGACGATGCGAAAAAATTATATTCAGGATTTGACTTAAGTCATCCAGCGACGTCTGTTTCCATGACGATTAATGGTCCAGCACCAATGTTGTTGGCCTTCTTCATGAATGCAGCCATCGATCAAAATTGTGAGAAATACATTATCGCAAACAGTCTTGAAGCGGAAGTCGAAGCAAAAATTGCTGCGATTTACAAAGCAAAAGGCGTTGAGCGTCCAGGTTACCAAGGAGAATTACCCGAAGGAAACAACGGTTTAGGATTGATGTTACTCGGTGTTACGGGAGATCAAGTACTTCCTGCGGATGTTTATTTGGACATCAAAACGGAAACCTTGAAGCAAGTGCGTGGAACTGTTCAAGCAGATATTTTAAAAGAAGACCAAGCACAAAATACCTGTATTTTTTCTACTGAATTCGCGTTGCGCTTGATGGGAGACGTTCAACAGTATTTCATTGAAAATGGCGTACGAAACTTCTACTCGGTGTCCATTTCAGGATACCACATTGCGGAAGCAGGAGCGAATCCAATTACACAATTGGCATTCACCTTAGCGAATGGATTCACTTATGTAGAATACTATTTAAGTCGAGGTATGGACATCAACGACTTCGGTCCGAACTTGTCCTTCTTCTTCTCCAATGGAATTGATCCAGAATATGCGGTGATTGGACGTGTTGCTCGTCGTTTGTGGGCGAAAGCTTTAGCGAAGAAATATGGCGCGAATCCACGTGCTCAGATGTTGAAATACCACATTCAAACGTCTGGACGCTCACTACACGCACAAGAAATTGACTTCAACGACATTCGCACAACACTTCAAGCATTGTACGCGATTTACGATAACTGTAATTCCCTACACACGAATGCGTATGACGAGGCGATTACGACTCCAACGGAAGAATCTGTACGTCGCGCGATGGCAATTCAGTTGATCATCAACCGTGAACTTGGATTAGCGAAAAACGAGAATCCATTACAAGGATCATTCATCATCGACGAATTAACGGATTTGGTAGAATCTGCTGTATTAACCGAATTCGACCGCATCACCGAGCGTGGTGGCGTCCTAGGAGCGATGGAAACCATGTACCAACGTTCGAAAATTCAGGAAGAATCCTTGTATTACGAGACCTTGAAACACACTGGTGAATTCCCAATTATTGGTGTTAATACCTTCTTAAGTTCGAAGGGATCTCCAACGGTATTACCGAAAGAAGTCATCCGTGCAACTGAAGAAGAGAAAGAATACCAAATCACGATGCTACAGCACCTTCAAAAAGGAAATGAAACACCGGCATTAAATGGTATTGCGAAAATTCAGGATGCGGCGATTAATAACCGAAACATGTTTGAAGAATTGATGGAAACATGTAAGTTCGCTTCTTTAGGACAAATTACTTCAGCATTATTTGAAGTAGGCGGCCAGTATCGACGCAACATGTAATTCACTGATGCGCATAGACATACCACGTTCTTCCACGCCGTTTTTCAACGAGAAACAGCGACTTTTTACCGATAATCAAGCGGCCTTATCCGCTTGGATTCAACGTCCATTTTCGAAAGATGCGTTCTTGGAACAATTGACCGAAAAGCAAGCAGTGTATGGCTCTGTTCAACGTTTTTTATTGCAAGAAGGACTCGAAGAATTGTATGCGGATGTCCTACGGTCGGAGCAAGTACAAACGAATATCGAGAAACTAAGTCAAGCTAACTGTTTTACGGTAACCACTGGCCACCAACTCAGTTTGGCCACTGGACCATTGTTTTTCATTTATAAAATCCTTCACGTCATTAAACAGTGTGAAGAACTAAAAGAAAGTTATCCTGAATACGAATTCGTTCCTGTTTATTGGATGGCATCCGAGGACCACGATTTCGTCGAGATTCAATCGGTTCAATTGTTCCAACAGATCTTGAAATGGGATCGTTCGAACGGCGGTGCAGTTGGACGCATGAACCTAGACGGACTCGAAACAATTATTTCAGAGATTCATACGAAATTCGAAAATCATCCAGACAGTGAAATTCACACTCTACTTGATGCGATGTGCGGCGAAAACTACGGCGCAGCATTTTTTCAATTCGTAAACGAACTTTTCGGACACTACGGATTGATCATCATGGATGGCGACTTACCGATGTGGAAAGAAGCATTCTCCCCTATTTTAAAACAAGAACTGATCACGGGATTTTCATCGAAAGCGGTGGGACAAACGAATCAATCGTTAAGTCAAGCGGGATTTCCATTGCAAGTTGAAGCCAAGGACACGAATTTGTTTTATTTGAGTCCCGAAAAGCGCGAACGCATCCAACGAACGGAAACCGGTTTTCAAATTGGTTCCAAAGAATTGGATACCGAAAGCATACTGGTGGAATTAAAAAATCATCCCGAGTCATTTTCACCGAATGTGGTTTTGCGTCCAGTTTACCAAGAATTTCTCTTACCGAACTTATGTTACGTTGGAGGTCCAGGTGAAATCATGTATTGGTTGCAGTTGAAAGCAGTTTTTCAAGAAGCGAATGTTCTTTTTCCGCTGATTCAATCCAGAACAAGCATTCTGTTGTTGGAAGAAAAAAACTGGATCGAATGGCAAGCGATGGGATTTTCAACGCAAGATTTATGGCGTAATCCGCAAGATTTAAAGCAAGAATTTCTGGAACGCGAAGGTAGTCAAGCCATTGATTTCAGTGAATTAGATGAATTGACATTGAAATTGAGTTCCAAATGGACCCAGTTAACCCACGAAGTCGATTCCAATCAAGTAAGCATGGTGGAAGCCGAGCTGACCCGTATTTCGAAGCAATTGTTTCAATTGAAAGATCGCTTGGAAAAGATTCGCAAAGGAAAATTCGATAAGCAATTAAAATTGATTGATGCCATTTCTGCGAAGTGCTTACCAAAAGGAGAACTTCAAGAACGCAGTTCGAATCTATTTTCCTTTTGCGCCGATGGACACGTATATGCCCGTATTGAACATATTAAAAGTGAAATGGATCCATTTTTAAGTGATTTTCAGTTCATTCTGCTCTAAGGAAGCAAAGAAATTACGACCTTTGTGTCAAATTGACCCCATGAAACAAAATAACATCCGCGCAGTACTTTCGAAACATCCAGTTATTCCAGTAGTAACGTTTCATTCGGTTGAAGAAGTAGCTCCAAAAATGGAACAATTAATCGCCGATGGGATATTCTGTATTGAAATCACGTTGCGCACACCTGCTGCATTCGATTGCATTGCTGAAGCGAAAAGATTGTATGGAGATCGTTGTTCCATTGGAATGGGAACGGTTGTTTCTGTGAATCAAATTGACAAAGCAGTGGAATTAGGTATCGACTTCATGGTGAGTCCAGGATTGAACGCTACACTTGCACCAGCATTTGAAGCGAGCGGAATCGCGTTTATTCCCGGAGTTGCAACACCTAGTGAAATCATTGAAGGATTGCAATTTGGTTGGGATACATTCAAATTTTTCCCAGCAAACTTATTCGGAGGACTTGCCGCTTTAAAAGCATATGGACAAGTATTTCCAGCGGTGAAGTTTTGTCCAACGGGCGGAATTACCGAAGAAACGCATCCAGACTATTTGGCTTTAGACAATATCATCTCCGTTGGTGGTTCTTGGATGTAATTCTAAGTCACTTCTCCTCCTTCTTTACCACTTCAAATACTTGTCATGATTTTTATTTTCTCTCTCCTTTTAATCATTGGCGCTGAATGGATCTTCCTTCATGGATTGATTGAACATTCCTTGTATGTCCTAGCTGGATTCCAAGGATTCGTATTCATTGCTAGTGTTGGATTACTGTTCTTTAACTTTCGACGTCGAACTCAAAATGCAGATTACCGCTTGGTGTTCACCTACATGGGCTTGTTCATTGCTTCCGGAATTCCAGCGCTTGTTTATTTGATCCCGGGACTTTCCTATTTACTACTCGGACTCCCCTATTTGCAATACATTGGGTGGATTTTCTCTGTAGGAATCTTCCTAGGAATTTTATACGGAATTCAATTCGGACGATGGAACTGGAAAGTTCACCATGTAACGATTTCCTATCCAAACTTACCGAAAGCATTTGATGGACTGCGCTTTGTACAAATTAGTGATGTGCATGTAGGAAGTTTCTTACACCGTTACCACAAAGTTCAGAAAGCCATCGATTTGATCAACGCACAGGATGCTGATTACGTTTTCTTTACAGGTGATTTAGTGAACAATAAGGCCGATGAAATGCATGGTTGGGAATCACTTTTCTCCTCTATCCAAGCGAAGCAAGGAAAATACAGCATTCTTGGAAATCATGATTACGGTGATTATGTACAATGGAATGAGCAAGACGAAAAACAAGCGAATTTAACCAATCTCATTCGCATACATCAGACCATTGGATTTCAACCTTTATTGAACAATGCTGTTGAATTAGGTGAAGGATTTTGGCTTTTAGGCGTTGAAAACTGGGGCAAAGCACCCTTTCGTCAAAGTGGAAAATTGACAGAAACACTTTCGAAGGTCCCGGAGGATGCCTTCAAAATATTATTGTCTCATGATCCGAGTCATTTCGATGCGCAGGTCTTGGATACAAATATTGACTTAACACTTTCAGGACACACGCATGGAATGCAGTTCGGTATCGAGCGCTTTGGAATAAAATTCAGTCCAGTTTCCTTCAAATACCGCAAATGGGCAGGATTGTATCAGGTTGGCTTACAATATTTATATGTTAACCGTGGATTTGGTTTCCTTGGTTTTCCGGGACGCGTTGGAATTTATCCTGAAATCACCCATTTCACCTTACGAAAAGAGGATTAAATTTTCGTTTGTTTCGAAGGAAGAATATCCCTACATTTAACTAAAAATATTCAATATGACACCGATTTACATTCTACTCTTCGCTGTACTTGCCTTTGTTTTCAGCTCACTACTTACTGTTACACAAGGTACCATTGCAGTAATTACCTTATTCGGAAAATACCAACGTATTTTAACGCCCGGATTGCGCATGAAGATTCCATTTTTGGAACAAGTCTACCGACGTATTTCCATTCAAAATCAAAGTATTGAAATGGAATTTCAAGCGGTAACCATTGACCAAGCCAATGTATATTTCAAAAGCATGTTGCTGTATAGTGTGATGGATGCTGAAGAAGAAACCATTAAGAAAGTCGCGTTTAAGTTCATCAGCAACAAAGATTTAATGCAGGCTTTGATTCGTACCATTGAAGGATCGATTCGTGCGTATGTTGCGAGTCAGAAACAATCTGAAATCCTTGGATTGCGTCACGAATTAGTGGAAAGTGTGAAAAATCAAATTGACCACACCCTAGAAACATGGGGATACCATTTATTGGATTTACAGATCAACGACATCACCTTTGACCAAGCGATCATTGAGAGCATGAGTAAAGTGGTGGCATCAAACAACTTAAAAGCAGCGGCGGAGAACGAAGGGCAAGCATTATTGATCACCAAAACCAAAGCAGCAGAAGCAGAAGGAAACGCGATAAAAATTGCCGCTTTAGCGGAGAAAGAAGCAGCGATGTTACGTGGACAAGGAGTGGCATTGTTCCGACAAGAAGTAGCAAAAGGAATGAGTGAAGCGGCAGAAGAAATGAAGCAAGCGAACTTAGACACAAATGTGATTCTTTTCTCCATGTGGACAGAAGCCATCAAGAATTTCGCTGAATACGGAAAAGGAAACACCATCTTCCTGGACGGCAGTGCGGAAGGCATGCAAAAAACCATGAAACAGATTCAGGCGATGTTATCTTCTGAACAAAATCAAAAATAGATACCTTCTTTCCTTTGACAAAAGGAAGAAATTACTATTTTTGCCAACCAATACATTACAGCAATGTAACTCGGTCCTATAGCTTCCCGTAACGACGGGACAAGCAACTTCGCCATAGGACGACAAAGATTTATAACCGTTACTTTAATGTAACCCGGTCCTATAGCTTCCCGTAACGACGGGACGAGCAACTTCGCCATAGGACGACAAAGATTTATAACCGTTACTTTAATGTAACCCGGTCCTATAGCTCAGTTGGTTAGAGCAACAGACTCATAATCTGTGGGTCCACAGTTCGAGCCTGTGTGGGACCACCAAAGTGGGGATTTTGGCTAAAATGTCAGAATCCCC
>JAHENC010000015.1 GCA_024643365.1 Crocinitomicaceae bacterium
TCCAATCATACATAGGCAATCATGCTTCAATGATGTCTGCCTCGAATAATGCCTGCAAGTCCTTTTTTGATTTATTACTCTCAAACTTAAATCCTCCCATTGTTATAACGTAGGCAAAGATGAGCATTCCGAAAGGTATCATGGTTTGGGGATAAAATTCTGAATGGCTTATTACTTGTGTCAAAACAGCAACGCTTGCAAGTCCAACGCCAGTGCACCAAAAACACAGAAAGACGGTAACCAATATGTGTAATCTCATTTTTACTGTTATTGTCAAGCCGTCAAAATCCTTTTCAATAATCCCAGTAATTCTAGGTAGAAATGAATTTCGATATCTGATGATTCTTTTCATGTTAAATGTCTGACCGCTCATTTTTCCTTCGTATGTTTTTGTCGAGCTACTACCGAAAAAAGAAAATCTTAGTCTCTTTTCTGGTTCCATGCTGTCTGAAAGTCGTCTGTATAGTTCCTCTTCGTTCAAGCGAGTCTTATAAGTAATATTTTCAATCGGTAGATACTTCATTTTTAGTCGTAAATAAAAAGGAGTGTTCAATGGTTGTGGTTTTAGAGGGATGGATTTCTCTTTGTTTTTATATCGTTTTACTCACTTTTCTATCTGACTTTAACAAAAGTCTTGCCGTTAAATTTTAGATGAAAAGCGTGTTTTTCGTTGTATTCTTTCTCAATCATTTCTTTGATTTTTTTCGCGGATGTGCTGTCTTTACTATAGTCTTTATAAACAGAGGAGTAATAAAAAACCTTATCTAAATAATCGAAATTTTCGCCATCTAATTGATAAGACAAAATTTGTGTTTTTCCGTTGTAATGGTACTTGCCATTCAAGAAGTTTAAATAAGGTCTTCCTGCAAAAGCCCCATATCGGTTATTAAGTCTGTTATTTTTAATTTCGACCACATAAACAATGCTTTGATATCCCGCTCCGGATCCACTTTCATAGCCGATGAATAAAAACAAGTTATCTGTTAATCGGTGAATTTCTTCGAATAAACATTTTATATCTTTTGATAGATTGAATGAATATTGCAGACCCGTTGTATCTTTCCAAACTACAATTGGATAGGTGATAAAACCACGTGTTCCTCCACTATCATGACCAAGATTGTAAATTTTTAACTGATCTTTTTCAAGTTTCGAGTCTAAGCATAAAAGTCGATCTAAATCATAGGATTTTTGAGCATTAATGGAGCGAACAATTCGATCGGATAACTTTTCAGCTAAATCTTCCGCATCCAAATTGGTTTCATATGGTTGAAACCTCCAATCCTTTAATTTTGCTATAAAATCCGTCAATTGAGCTGCGCTCAAATCTCCATTTGGAATGTCGATTTGCGTCCAAGTGGTTTCCTTCATTTCAGGAATCTTCCGTACTGGTTTAACGGTTTGTTTTCTTTTCGAAGTTTCTTCCGCTGCTTTCTTTTGCGAACAAGAAACAGTCATAAGTAAAATGGATAAAAATATTAAACTGTTTTTCATTAGTTCATTTCATTTTTTCTTTCTCGACCTCAATGGCTTCGTTGCAATGAGGCACTCGCTGGAACACCTCATCTATTTTCATTCAAAATCTTTTCAAGATGAACGATTTCCTTCTGATTTTGAACGTTTTCAGCGAATGAATCATCATGGACATGTTTTTCATTAATTTTTCCGTTTGAGAGGCTCCGGCAATGAGGTGGTAATAAAATCCTTGTTCCTCACTTTTCAGAATAAACGTAATTGCTTCCATTTCACCATAGGTTCCAGTATCTGATTTGATATGAAAGAAATAAGCGGGATCACTTAATACATCCGTTTTTCCTGATTCAACCAGTTTTAATCCATGGGAATTTTTTTTCGATACGGCTAATAAGTGCTCATATTCCGTTTTTAAGTCGTTTGAATTACTTTGGCTTTTGACTTTTTGAATGGAAATCAGGTCCGTATGAGCATCTCCAATCATAAATGCTGTTATGAACAAAACGAATTTCTTCCCATCACAAATTTCCTGATCATTTTCCCAAGTCCACCCTTTAGGAATCATAAGGGAGAAGCTGTTGGAATCAATTAATACCTGTTGCTTTTCAAATGGAACAGCGGTTGCGACGAATTGATCTAAGGTAATGTCACCTTGCTTGCAAGAACTAAGTACAACGAGTAAGAGGAATGCGGAGAAATAGTTCATGATTGTTTTCATAGGGAGACATTTATTAATTCAACCGATTGATTATTTATTCCTTTAAAAGTCATTTTCCCAAAAAAA
>JAHENC010000016.1:0-1636 GCA_024643365.1 Crocinitomicaceae bacterium
AAAATACTTATTTACCATATTCCTTTAATTATACGTTTATGAAAAAATTAATTTGGGTACTGGCGATATTGCCATTTTTGTTTACCTCTTGTGCGAGCAAGAAAAAGATGACAGAATTGCAGTCGCGTTTAACGGAATTGCAAGCGAGTAGTGATCAAGCTGTTGCACGTGCAAAATCTGATTTAGCTGATTGTCAATCATTAACAGCGAGTTTGCAAGGAGAAGTTAAGAAGCGTGATGCGGATTTAGAGGCTAAAAATGGTCAATTGAAATCTTTGCAAGAGCAATTAGATTACATGAAGAAAACGAATACGAACTTGTTAGATCGTTTATCTGACTTATCCGTAATTAATAAATCAGGTGCTGAAAGTATTCGTAAATCATTGGATGCTTTGAATGAGCAGGGTAAATACATCAAAGATTTGAACTCATCGATTCAAAAGAAAGATTCAGTTAATTTATCATTGGTGATGAATTTGAAGCGTTCTTTGGCTGATGTGAACGATGAAGATGTTTCTATTGAAGTTAAGAAAGGTGTTGTTTATATCTCAATCTCAGATAAGTTGATGTTTGCTTCTGGTTCGGCACGTGTTAACACGAAAGCTGAAGCTGTGTTAGCGAAAGTTGCGAAAGTGGTGAATGATCACAAAAGTTTAGATATTTTGGTTGAAGGTCATACTGATGCTGTGCCAATTTCAACGCCAGAATTCAAAGATAACTGGGATTTAAGTGCGATGCGTGCTACTGCTGTTGTTCGTGTGTTACAAACGAAATTTGGCGTAGATCCAGAGCGTATGACTGCGGGTGGTCGTGGTGAATTTGAGCCACAATCAGGAAACAATAGTCGTGCAGGTCGTAAGCAAAACCGTCGTACGGAAATTATCGTAACTCCTAAATTGGATCAATTCTTTGATTTGTTAGCTGCTCCAGCTGGTAAGTAAGAACTTGATTTAACAGCATAAAAAAAGGGCTTCCAATTGGAAGCCCTTTTTTTATAAGGATTTTTTTATCTGTTCTCGTTTGCGTCTTGAAACGGGAAGTAAAGTTCCGTTGGATAATTGAAGCGTATTATCAGGACTCAGTGTTTGGCTGGCCAATTGGTCTTGATTAATTAAATATGACTTATGAATACGTAAAAAAGGATGAAGTCTCAACTGCGACTCAAATTTCTTGAGCGTTTTGGCCATCGTAATGGGGCCTGCCGTTTTGGTGTAAATAATACTGTAATTGCTTTTTCCTTCGATGTAGATGACATCTGAGATTAAACATGTTTGTAATTCGGGTAGTTTTAGGGTTGTTTTCATGCGCATTGATTAATCAAATCCATGCAAACCTATGAAATTGAAATTCACGCGTAAAGAAAGATTTATTTAGTGGTCGTTTATTTTTAAGGCATTGTGTTCGTGTAACGCTGGGGATGTTTTTGTGAGTGGACTTTAAAAACAAAAAGACAAGCCTTTCGACTTGTCTTTTTTCTAGTAGCGGGGGCCAGACTCGAACTGACGTCCGTCGGCTGACGGATATGAGCCCAACGAGCTTATAAGAGGCTTCTTAAAAAAGTTCTTCCCTTACTAGATTTTAATTCTTTTTCTCTTTTCATTGCAGTCGATTTCAATTCGAAAAACTCGACATAAAT
>JAHENC010000016.1:1736-2217 GCA_024643365.1 Crocinitomicaceae bacterium
TTTAGCTGAATATAAAACGTAGGTTACGAACATGATTCAGTGAGTAGTGGCTTATAAAACAAAAAGACAAGCCTTTCGACTTGTCTTTTTTCTAGTAGCGGGGGCCAGACTCGAACTGACGTCCGTCGGCCGACGGATATGAGCCCAACGAGCTTATAAGAGGCTTCTTAAAAAAGTTCTTCCCTTACTAGATTTTAATTCTTTTTCTCTTTTCATTGCAGTCGATTTCAATTCGAAAAACTCGACATAAATAACTTTCCAAGGGCGAAATCGAATGGTATATCCACTTTTAGCAAGCGAGTTGTGTGAATGAAATCTGCATATTAAATCAGACGTGAAGCCGATATAAATTTTATCGAATTTAGCTGAATATAAAACGTAGGTTACGAACATGATTCAGTGAGTAGTGGCTTATAAAACAAAAAGACAAGCCTTTCGACTTGTCTTTTTTCTAGTAGCGGGGGCCAGACTCGAACTGACG
>JAHENC010000023.1 GCA_024643365.1 Crocinitomicaceae bacterium
CTTGAATATTGTTTTACCGGATAAGTCATACAATGAGAGTGTAAATTCTGTATCATCCGTTTCCAAATATAAAATATGTTCAGTTGGATTGGGAAATAATTTTATGTTTCCATCAATTTCCGAAATTGAATTTGATCCGGTACTTGGAATATCTAAACCGTCCAAATCAAACATTGCAAACCATGTTGTTTGCATCATTGGTGTAGTAGTTAATTGTAAATCCCCTAAGAAATAGTCGCCTGATACGGTATTATCAAATTCCTCTAAAAACAAATAATCAGTTGATGAAAGACAATTTAGTTCGTTATTGGAGTGTGTATTTCCAGCGAAAAATAAGCGATTGTCAAACTCAGAGAAGCTAATACTACTTGTTCCATCAGATAATCCTCCATTTCCAAAATAGGTGCTATATTTTAAGTCAAAGTTTTTGTCGAAGACGGCAATATAAGCGTCCAAAGCTAAGAATGATGATAAATTTTTATCATTACTTACATAAAAGTCTTGAGGTTGAATTGTTGGCATTTGAATTTTAGGGCTATATTGGCTTGAACTGTTTGTTGCACCAGAAATGGAACAAATCCCAGATTTACTTACTGTTATAGATGCTTCTGTGTACGATAATCCGTATTCACTTGTTGATTCCATTTCTTCTCCACCACCACCGAAATATCCAGCATCGGAAATGTCAATTGGTAATCCTTCAGTAATTGGTCTTGTCTTAAAAATGAAATGATTAAGATTGGAGCCAGAATTAGGTGGAAGTGAAAATCCATTCCCAATGACAGGTAAATTAGTACTTCCGGTACAAATACTGTTCCCAATTTGAGGATATGCTGTTTTACCAATGGCATAAACTGAGCCGCTATTATCAGAATCGAGACCTGTGATACCGTCACCACAATTGCCTCCATAATACATGCTATGGGTTAATGTTCCTTGTTCTGATAAAACTGCGAAAAATCCATCAATTACACCGCCATTGAACCCTTGAGTTTGAGGAATTGTTACTGGATTGTTGAGCACTGGCATCGTTAAACTTTTGGTAGTTCCAGCAATATAAACTTTATTTGAATTGTCTGAAGTGATGGAGGATATTTGCTCACAATCCCAACCATTCACCCAAGTCAAATCATCTAAAGAATTGAATTTCAAAAGCAATCCTTTACCTGTGGTCACGTTAGTGGCATTTGCTAGTGGAATAAGGTTTGTTGATAAACTTCTTGAACCAACCACATAAGTGTTCTCTGCTTGATCTATATGAATATCAAATACAACCTCACTATCATCACCGCCATAGTAGCTACTCCAAATTAATTGCCCATTTTGATCAAAGTGAGCAATAAAAACATCTTTGCAATTTAAACTATCTAATGCTCCGCAGGTATTACTCTGATCACCGGTATAACCAGTTTGGTTAATATTGGCTAAAGGTAAATCCGTGGATCTAGTCATTCCCGCAATATAGATTTTTGTACCATTTTCAGTACAAGCAATCTTGGCACCATATTCATTAGCATTATTAGCAACGGTATTATCGATGGGTACCTCACCTCCATAAAATGTAAACCATACGGGCTCAATTAAGTTATTAAATTTCAAAATAAATGCATCAAATCCTCCTGCGTATGGAATCGATGAACCACTTCCTGAATTATTTAGAACATTGGCTATATTTGTTTCTCCACTATAATAAGCATTACCAAATTTATCGGTACAAACATCTCGCGAGCTTGTTTGGCCATTTACACCAAAATAAGTGCTCCATTGAAGATTATCCCCTAAAAGTTTCGCTGTTTCTTCCAATTGATTTCCGTCCTTCATGACAATATAAAGGGTTTGAAAAGGATTGTAGCCGGAAACATTTATTGCAATATTTCCATTTGCATTGATGTAATAGTTCGCTTGAAAAGTGCTAATTACATTCGTTGAAGATATTTGGTACGCAATTGGTTGTTCAAAGTCAATGATTCCAATACTATTATGCACGATTAATTTTTCGTTCAATATTTCGAAGGAGCCTATTCCATTCCAATTCATTTCAATATTACTTAAATCACCTCTTTTTCCCTTCGCAAAAGTTAACTTAATGCCAGAAGAGTTGTGATTAATTTTCAAATCTGTATATGGATAAATTTTAGGAATGTAAATGTTCTTAAATTCACGTACCTCCACAATTCCTTTACTATTATTACTTCTGAAAAAATTTCTTTTTAATTCATTTGGCCCTCTTTCTACGAGATTGCTCAAATTCCCATTAATAAATAATAAATCGGATCTATTCACATTATATAACTTTTGAATGGAATCTACGAGTATCATTTGAGTAAAGGAAATATGTTCATTTGTTATCCCGTCAACATATTTTAAACCAGAGGAATAAAATGCAACTTTATCCGAGTAATCATTTGAGGAAGAAAATGATTTAAGTTGACCGTTATTTTTAATATAACCGTAGTAAACAGGTTCAACTTCACCATCAACATTTGGAATTGTATCAACTTGATAAGATTGAAGTTTAATAATTGTTGATTTTACAGAATTTGCCTCTGTAGTTTCTCCTGAAACCCAAATTCCTAATTGCGATGCAATAATTTTCTGATTGATATCCAATTCCCCGGCTCGATCAAGACGGTAATTACCTGTAATTTCTCCGGAATTATCTAATTCATAAATCAACCAATCTTTTGATGAGTTCTCATGAACAATTCCCTCAGCGATAATGTATATTTTATTGAACGCGCCTTCAACTATGTCAATACCTCCAAAATCAACATCATTGATTGGACTAGCAATAATTTTTCTCCAAAGACTCGCGATATTCATGGAAACAGATTCAATGACAATTTTTTGATTTCCAAGAGAGTCGATATAATTACCAGTAATGTAAATCTGATTATTAATAAGTTCAATATCCTTATAGATACTTTTTGGTAAGTCACTAATAAAAGATCCTAATACGTTCATGCTACTTAGTTCTACTGCATGAACAACTCCATTGAAGCCATTTTCATTTTTTTGTCCTACAACAACACAATAATCCATATATGTTCGAATCGCTTTTGGAATATGTAGTCCATTGGAATTTTCAATATCGATTTCATTTATAAGAGAAAGTGTATTGGAAAATTTCTGAATGTGCGAGAATGATGAAGTACTCGTTTGTTTTTTACTAAGAACAATAAGGTTCCCTAAATAGTCAATAGAAAAATCTATAGGTTTGAGATAATCATTATTTGAAAGCGCCTGGGTATATTCAGAAGCACTTTGTCCGCTAGAATACTGGTATGATTTTATAAATAATTGTTCAGAAGTAAGGTTGTTTTTAGAACCAAGAATGTATACTTTATTATTGGATTCTTGTATCCTTAAAAACTTGGTGTTCAGTGGTAAATTTGTGGAATTATCCCAAATTAAGTTGCCTGTCAAACTGAATTTATGAACATGGACACTGATATCTGGACCATTATCTTCTTGGGTTAGTAATAGCAGATTCTGATCGGAAGTTAATTCGAGATCCACAATGTCTGCACTTACAGAAGGATTTAGAACGATAGTATTCCAAATCAATCCACCTCCTGGTGTTACGCTAAAAAGTTTAACGATGTTGTTATCAATAACAGAATTATATAAATTGCCAGAAGCGTCAATCACAAAATCAGAATGTTCACTATTGAAAGTAATACCATAGTCTTGTTCCCATTCTTTGTCTAAATATGAAATTTGAGCAAACGACTTAAAATTTGTCAAGATGATTAATAAACAACTCAATAAAAAAGGTTGAATTTTTCGTTGATAAAACATGATATTTTTTAAGTTAAGACAATATTATGTTGCATAAAACAGAGTGCAACAATTACAGATTTCAAAACTATAATTCTCCCGGGCACACCTTACTATGAAGATTACTAATAAAAAATACTAGAAGTTCTAAAAGTGATTTTATGATAAACAAGAATGGGAGAATATTTTTCAGGCAATAAAATATACATTCATGTAAGAACCTGTATCGGTAAATGGATTTTACTATCTAAGATGGGGTAGAGCGTAATCATTTATTCTAATAATCTGAAGAGTTAATTCAGATTAAGAAACACTTTTATTAATATTTGAAACTGGGTTGAATATTTCTTCGTTGAAATTTAAATTCTCCCTAATTAAATTAAAAATAGAAACAAATTTTTCTATACTTTCCAAAATTACGTCATAGGTGAAAAAGTCATCCCACATGACGCAAACCAGATGTTAGCGGCTGATATTATGTCTATAATGGATCTGCATTTCCCCATCCTCTGTCTGGAAATAAATTTGATGCAGAGTTAATATGTTTGGAGCCTCCTTTGTGTGTACTATATGTTTTACAGTTGGGAAGATTTTTCTTGATACATTCTATTACAGCTTTTCTTGGATGTTTTTTATTACCTGCAGCCGAAACCCAATATTGTTTCGGATTAAAATTGCAAATCCAATTAGTGTTAACATTTCGTCTGCTCCCGTGGTGAGGAAGTTGAGCAATATAGAAGTCTTTCATGTTAAATCCATTGTTCTGTGCTGATTCGAAAGAATCCACTCCACTGTCTGCTGTAAACAAATATCTTCTATTGCTACTATCTGTTAGTTGAATAATTGTGCTTGTTAGGTTTTCGGCCGATGCGTCATTTTTTTCATCTACAACTACACATGGTTTATTTCCTTCTTCAACCTCGTTAACATTTTCTTCTGATTCTTTAAGTAAGTGCATTCTTTCTAATGAAGTTTTGTTAGTGAAGAATTGAACCTTCTGTTGGTAAAAAGCTCTGCTTGGTCCCAGCACTTTAAACAAGTTGTGTCCAAGGTTGGTGTCTGAAAATATTGGATGTGGTGTTAGTCCATATTTTTTAAGCAACGTTTTAAAATTATCGACATCTTTTAGTGATTCATAGAGTCCTGTAATCTGTCTATTCACACCATATTTTTGGTAGTATTCATTTATTAAATTTCTCTGCATTAAATTAATATAAACGAGAGGGTCATTGAAGTAAACTCTATTAATATCAGTCCCGAAATGATTAATAATTTCAGGAAGTCCACCAATATGGTCACGATGTGGATGTGAATTTATTACAATCATTATTGGTTTTTCTGTCAAATGTGGTTTTATATAAGTGTTGTAATGCTTCACGATTTCTGTACCATCTCCAGGTTTGCCACCATCGAGAAAAATAATAAAGTCAGCACCGTCCTCTTTTAACCATAAAATTATTGCATCTGCATCGCCAACGCTTAACATGTCCAAACTGAAATCCATACTTTGTTTTTTACTTACTATCCTTTGAGGCTCTTGATTTTTCTATACCCCAAGTAGCTTGAGCTAAGTCTTCAATTTTTGAAATGAATTTATCTACATTAAGTCCTGCAATAAAAGCAAGTGCGAAAAACCCAAAATTGGAAGAACTTGCTTCCTTTTGGGCTTCTAGAACTAATAATCCTGCTTTTAAGAATAAGAAACTAACACCACCTGTCAAAACACTTACAAATGGTCGGATTATATACCAAGGATACCATTCACTGCTCCATTGCTTTTTCACACTGTAATTTAGATACAATCCTCTCAAACAGTACAGCACTCCACCAAAACCACCTGCAAGTCCGCATGCAATAGGTAATTGAAATGATGTTGTCCATTCAGGAAATTGTCCGCTTAACAAGGATACTACAAGTGTGAAAAGTCCTGCTAAAAAAAGAAAAAGATAAATTACTATTCCTATCATTTTATTGTCGTTTTGTGTTGGTGTGTCGTTTGTTATGCTCACCTTAATTCAAAGTAATAAACAAATGTCAAAACCTAACAAATCTAACAAATAAATCATCTAATCGAGAGGGTATTAATACCCGAATAAGTTAGTATTTATACCAAAACACCAACACAAAACCACAGTCAATCATCCCTCATCTCCAACATTGGCCGAACCATTTCTCTCAACCATGGGACATCGACACCCCACGAAAGAAGTCTTTCTTCCGGAATTTTCATGAGCGCTTTTACTTGGGATACTTCAAAATAATTCCTCTTCCTAATCCGAGTAGGCGTAAGCTTGCCGGCTTTGATGTAATTGTCCATGGTTCTGCGGCTGACGCGGAGCATTTGCATCACATCATAGGTGTCTACCCACTTTGAAGTGAATTCGCCAACGGGGTTTTTGAGGCTCTCGATATCGGCTTGCATTTTCTCCATTAGAGATCTTACGATTTTGAGCTCCTCGAAGATCATTTCGTTGGTGATGGTTTTACTGTTTTTCGCTTCCATAGACGACTAAAGTAAAATCATTTTTTGGAAAGAAAAAGGCTTGTCACTTAATGGCTGAGTTTGTCACGAAACTTTGGACATTTCTGGACATAATAGTACGGAAGGAGTTTCAAAATGGAGATCAGAAAGTGCAAAAGCGCATGTTCATTTATTCATATGTTCAATGTTCACCAGGTACTTTTTTGAATAGAAAAGCAGGAGTAGAAAACAATAAAAATCGATAAGAAAATACAACTATTCGAATTTTAATTTATCTTCGTTTTATCGTTCTTTTTTGTTGCTCATTTGTAGCTCAACAATGTCGAAATCTGATGAGTAGTTGCTCATTTGTTGCTCGCGAAAATTTCGAAAAACCGCTCTGGTAAAGGGATACAGGTTTTATCTTTTGTTATCAATTCATGTATCGGCAAATAGCACCCGCACAAAAATATACGTCTTTAGTTCTGCATTTTTTTCATCCAAAGGATCATCACGTAAACCAGCGATACGGCGAATAATCCAAGAATGAATCCTTTGTACGAAATAAAAAATTCAGAAAAAGTTGATCCGATGTACAAATAAGCAGCAGAAACACATAGCTTGAAAGGAATGAATTCTGCATTGGTCCAAGTCATTTTTTTAGTGAAGAAACTCATATGTCAAAATTTTAAGGTTAAATTAAAGGTAAGTTGATTCCATTTTCCCAAAAATGACTTTGCTCAGGTTTTTTGGTAAGTAACTGGTTTTCCGTATATTTGATTGTCTAACCTTTTAATTTATATCTCATGACAAAACGAACATTGAGTTTCTTTGCCTTATTATTATTGGTTTTTTCAAACTTCAGTTGCAACAAGGATAAAAAATTAGAAATTACCTATCCCGTATCTGGAACCTACGGAACAAATTTACTGGCATTCACAGGTGATTCTGTTTTAACAAGTCCAGTAACATATTCTTTCCATGCGGATTTAGGAACAAAAGCGACCTTGAAAGTTGTGGTGACAAAAATTGAGACTCCAGGAACAACACCCAATGCTGTTTGGTTCTTTGATAGTGAAGATGGTTGGAATATAGGTGAATTCAATGGAACAAGCCAACAATTCGAAGCCACCAAAACAGGCGCCATCGATTTAAACATGGTATTTATGAATACGGGAACCTGTCGAATCGATTTCTATGAAAATTCTTCTTCAGTGACGAAATCGAAAGTGATTAGTTGGTAGCTTATTCCAACAAACCCAACGTTTTTTCTATCAATTGATTTTTGAATTTCAATAAATCATCCAGGTGGTCTAAAGGAAAGTCACCATTATCAAAGATGATTTTCTTTGAGTTGTCAGTAAATTTCAGTTGACAGATAATTTTGCGTTGATTGTCATCTATGAGTATATTGAACGTTCCTTTCTGATCTCGGTAACCAATGCGTTCATTCGGAATCTTCTTGTTTTGAATGAGTAAGGTGCGAATGGTATGATACGCCTGAATTTCTTCATCGGTGGTAATAATTCCTGCAGATTTCGAGTTTGATTTGATTTCGTGAAGAATAATTTTATCCGTTAATGATTTAAACAAAGATGAATTCATCAAAGCTTTCATTGCTTCCTCGTTGTACTTTGTTTTGAAGCTCATGTTTTTATGAATGAGTTTCAAGAATTCCTTGCTCGGATTCGTCATTTCTTTGAAAAAGGTATGTTCGAAATTATCAATAAACACCAATTCTTGGGCTTTAGAAATAATCTCTTGTACTTTAATCAATCGTGCATCGAAATCGAGTAATTCTTCTACATCTCTGTCAGTGTAATTCTCAATATCAAAGACAAAGAAAGGTTTTGAGTCCATCGTATTTGGAAGCGCTACATCGGAATAAAAACGGTATTCCCTTCCATTGGTTAGAATAGCGATGCGTGAATTCTTAGCATGTTGAAAATAGCCACTTAATTGTCCTGCTTCTTTGTCGGTTAATTTGCTCGCTAACTTTTTACATTCAATAATGATCAAGTCTTTTTTAGTCAATTGAATGGCATAATCTACTTTGTTGCTCACACGGTCACCAAAATCTGCTTCATATTCTGGAATGAGTTGATCGTGAGCATAGTTCAATAAACTAAAGAATGGGTCTATTAGAAACTTCTTGGTTTGCGCCTCGTTCTGGCAGTTTTCAGATTTCTGAGCGAAGTTGAAATTTTCTATAGCCTTTTTTAGAAAGGTAAATGCTTGTTTGCGATTGACTGTTGACATAGTATTGTAGAGATATTAATTTTTCACCACTTGGTAAACACCAAAGCCTTCAAGAGTAATAAAATAGGTGCCTGAAGAGAAATGATGGAGATCTATTGTTTTTTCGAGTGAAAATAATTCATCCCCCATCAGAATTCTACCTTGCATATCCCTTATGTAAAGATGGATAGGCTCATTCAGTTGATTCAAAAGAATCATAATTTCTCCATTAGTCGGATTAGGTGCAATTTGGACTTCACCATCATTCAGTTCATTCAATCCAATGGTATTTACATTCGCACATTCTGAAGTATCTGAACCACAGTTGTTAGTTACAACAACCGCATAAAGTCCGTTAATTTGTGGGATAAATTGACTCTGAGTTTGATTGGTAACTGGTGTTAAGTCAGAGCAGTAAATCCATTGATATGTAGCATTTGGGACAACATTTGCATTTAATGTTATGCCATCGGGCGAAGTTACAACAGCAGAAGGGCTATTTGTAATTGTTAAGTTCAATGTAACTGTCGAATCACAACCATTTGATGTGCTTAATACTTGATTGTATACTCCTGAAGTATTATAAATATTACCATTCCAGTTATACGAGTTGCAACTTGACACCGTGGTATTATTTGTAGTCGGCGCATTAATTGTAAGATTTAGGGTAACCATGCTGTCACAACCACTAGCATTAGCTATGGTATCAGTATATACTCCATTTGAGTTGTATGTTTGATTGTTAACAAGCCAAGTATAAGAAGTACAAGCGTTAATAGTTTGTGTAGATGAAGTTGTGGAACATTGCCCAAGTTTAAGGATAAATGCTGTTTGAGATCCAATTCCAGTTTGAGTGACTGCGGAGTTAACATTGTTGACAATGTTTAAATCAGGGTTGAAGTCGTAGTTTCCTTTAAACCCTCCTGAAATATAAATTGAGTTTGAAGAAGAGAGAATTCTCGAAGGTTCAATGTAATAATTATAAGTACCAACTTCAAAAGCAGTGTTCATATTATTAACGAGTCCAGCATATTGAAAATTGCCAAAAGCTGTTAATTTTGAAATGAATAAATTTGATCCGTAACTTGTACTCAAAGAATAGCTTGAAGTAGTCGAAGGATCGAAATCAATGATTCCATTCGCTATTCCAGTTGAGTAGATGTTATTGCTGTTATCGCAAGTTATTGATAGGCCTTTGGTAACTGAGGAACTTTCAAATTCTTTGGCCCAAATGAACTGAAAATCAGATTGAAGTTTACAAATGAATGCATTTGATCCTAAACCATTTAAAATGAACGTTCCCGAATTAGGATTAAAATCGATATCCCCATATTTCATACCCGTAAAAATGATATTATCTTGAATATCAACGGTTACGGCTTCACCTAAATCTGTATTCGAACCCCCAAATGAACATGCATTTAGGAATACTCCTGAGTTGTTTAACTTTAATAAAAAGATATCTCTGTTACCATTTGAAATTAGATTATTTACTGTCGGCCCGTAATTAAAATCTATGGTATTGTAAAATGTACCACACAAGATAATAGAATTGTCAGATAAAAATTTAACAGAATTACCTTCTTCATCCGAATTATTTCCAGAACCAAAAGATTGCCCCCATGACTCTATTCCGAATGAATCATATTTCACGATAAAAAGATCTTTTCCACTAGAGTAGTTTAATGCTTGACCAGCAAAATAAAATTGACTGAGCATATTACCTGTTATTACAATATCACCATTTTGCGAAACATCTAATTCTTGAGGCTCAGAACCTGCAGAACCAAAACTGTCTACCCATTGAAAATCTCCGTTTGATGATATTTTGCAAATAAAACAATTGCTGTAACCTCCCAAGCTAACTTCATTTCCATTCGGATCAAAATCAATCGCCCCAGTAAAAAATCCTGTTACATAAAGATATCCATTTTTATAAACTATAGATTTTGGGTTACAAAATGCTCCGCTATTGTTTGAAATCATTAATTGAGAGAAAAACTTCACCCATATTTGGTTTCCATTTGGATCTGTTTTGGTAATTGCTCCACAGGAATTAATACCAGGGATCATGCCAGACCAAGAAAAATTCACAGATTGATTGCCCCTACTTACAGCATAAGTATTTCCTAATTCATCCATACAAATATCCTCGGCAATAACTGCTTCATTATAACCTAATGGATTTGATCCCCATTTCCTTTGCCACTCATAAGTTTGAGCACTCACGGAATGGATTTGAAAAAAGAAAAATAAATGAAGAGTAAGCAATAATGATGATTTCATAATTTCGTATTTCTAACAAATCTACAATAAAAGTAAAACAAAACAACCGATAGTGTGCAATAAAACAACCTATTTTATAGGTGTCTGTTTCACAGCATTGTGGAATTTTGCTTCATGGAAGAATTCAATATTGGTGCACAGATTAAAGCTGTTTTAGAGTCCAAAGGGATGTCTGTGACGGAGTTTGCGAAGCGCATCAATAAGTCAAGAGAGAATTGTTATTCCATCTTTGCCCGAAAGACCATTGATACGGGATTGTTGCAAACGATTAGTACCGTGCTAGCTCATGACTTCTTTATGCAATTCAGTTCTTCTTACCAACAAATGTCCGAGGAAACGCAAAAATTGCGTGATGAAAATACCATACTCAAAGAATACTATTCGCTACTAAAAGGGAAGGAGTAATCTACTAAAAATTGAAGCTTAAACTCAACTTAGCCCCTGCTTGGGAGTAGTTGAAGTTTGGCAGGCCCGCTCCAAGAGGAACCGGTGTAATGGTTTGGCTAAGCACCATGTTTTTAAAGAAACAAAATTCGAGGTTCCATGAATGCTTGTTGTTTCCAATGAATGAGAATCCATGACCGAATTCAATTCCGAGGGAACTCATGTTGACATCGAATTGTTTTTGAATGTAGTTGCTAAACGGTGGCATCGTTGGATCCTGAATATTTACCCACTCATCCGAACTACGAACGCCGTAGTTCAGTCGTATTGGAATGTACTTTGCCACATTGGATTTCATTCCGTCATACTGGAATTGATAATTGGCTCCGATGGAATAAAAATGTGTCAGGCTTGAAAGTAATTTGACATCCGCTTTTAGCCCCACAAAATGTTGACGACTCAGGTATTTTCCTGCACCAACACTCATGCAAATCGGTAAATCAAAATAGTAACCAGATCCATAGGAAATAAGATAGTAATCGTCCGCTACAAAGCCATTATCGGTTCCCGCTGCGAATTGTGTGAGTCCAAGCATGAAGGAAAATTCATCTGTTTTTCTTGGTTTCACTAGGGTATCGCGAATGCGTTTGTTATACGTGACATTCTCTTCAAAATAATCGTACATTTCGCGGGAAAGGGAATAGTTCCGGTTGTAATTGTCGCGAAAAGTCAAATCGCCATCCTTCTGATTGAATTCGATGATTTCACCGTATAGTACTTTCCCTGTTTTTAAATGAACGATGTCATAAACTACGGCTTGCTTTGGTTTGGATTGTGCAAATGTGTTTGTTTGGGATAAACAAAGGACGAGTGTCAAAAGGAGGATGTTTCGTAACATATGTGCTGATAATTTGCCTTAAAAATAAGTCAAATCCGTGAATTTTCAATTGCTTGAGGAATCCATATCTTTGCAGGGTGTCAAAATACTTAAGCATAGCGAAGATTAGTGAAGGATTCTACAAAGAAAAAGGATCCAAGTTTTTTGCATTCGCAGTGCCTTGTAAAACAGAGGAGGAAGTCAAAGCATTTATTCAGGCCAAACGAAAGGAACACCATCAGGCTGTTCATGTGTGTTCCGCTTTTCGCTTAGGGAGTGACAAGAAATTGTACCGTTCGAGTGATGATGGCGAGCCTTCGAATTCTGCTGGCCCACCGATTTTAGGACAAATTCAATCCTTTGATTTGAGCAATGTACTGATTGCCGTGGTTCGTTATTACGGAGGAACTAATTTGGGCGTTGGTGGACTCATTACAGCTTACCGAACCGCAGCAAAAGATGCCTTGGAACAAGCACAAATCATCGAATGTGAAGAGGAAGTGCTGTGGAACCTAGAATTTTCCTATGCAGACTTACCAAAAGTAATGAAGTCGCTTAAAGCATTTCCATGCACTATTTTAAGTCAAGAATTAGCGGAAAATGGACAGATTACGGTGAGTATTCCGATGTCTCAACAACGACTGATGTCTGAATTGACAGAATTTAGAATCAATCTTTAAATTTTTCCTTTTTGTACGGGAAGATGTTTGACATTTCCCCAGAGTAATAGAATTCGTAGGCAACGGATCCAAACGTATAATCCTGTTCACGAATTTTGAAGTTGGAACCTCCAACCGCTGGATTCTTTTTTGGTATGGATTTATGGTAACCCAAATTGAAAAGGGAAGCCAGAATTTCGGGACGATTCTCAATTGGGAATCCTGCTTTTTCCCACTGCGTTTTGATCTGTTTGATGTAAATCGCCGCATACAAATAGGAATAATAGTGATCCTTGTATTGAACCAAGCGTTTCACCCGTACGCTCATGGTATCGTTGTGTTGGTTGTTGTAATTGATGGTGGAATCATAATCTAATAAGTGCGCGTATTTGTCCCCCAAATAATACATCGATGTGGAATCTCTTAAATAGTGTTCGATTCGTTGCGCCGTATTTTCTTTGATACCCGTTACTCCGTAGGACATATTTGTTTCCAATGCCAACGATTTCAAGGGTGCCACGAAATTTTTAAATCGTTCACGTCTTGAGTTGAACAGTCGAACTTGTTCTCCAACAAGACAGGCAACAATCATTCGTGATTCCACTCCGGCTGCCTTGGCTGCGGAATCAATATAGCGTTTGTCTTTGGCAACTGCTTCTTTGAAGTATTTCCACTCCATGATGTTCATCCAATCGAAAGCGTTCAATCCACTTGCTTTAGCGTCTAACTTACGATTGGAAATGATGCGTTGCAAGGCTTTTTGGTAGGACTTTTTGTCCTTCAGCTTCAAATCGATGGCTGATAACATTTGCAAAGCCAATTTCTCGTCCTTTGAACTCACCCATGCATCCATGATGTCACTCGCGTTCTTTGGATAGTATTCGTTCAGTAGGTTGATGCGTCCTAAGATTTCACTTCGGTATTGAACAATATTTGAACTATCTATTTTAAACGATTGATTGTATTTGTCGTGTATTTGTTGATAGTAGCGGTTGTTGACATCGACGAGTCCAGCGTCATTGGTCAATTTGAATTTCATGGCTAAAAAGGTTCCCACCAAGAAAAATCCATAAAGAGCAAAACTGTAAAGGGTAATTTGATAAGGGATTTTAATCCATTTTTTCTGAAAAAAGGCGCGCATATTCGATGATTAACAGGGCTTTATACTGATAAGTAAGAAACAAGTTACATTGAGCGATATTTCCAGTTAAAAAAGCAGTCGATTTTCTAGGAATGATTAATTTTAACTATGGCTTTAGTGAAAGAATGTCGTGGATTTGTTCCGCAATTTGGGGAGGACTGTTACCTCGCAGAAAACGCAACTGTTGTTGGCGATGTGATCATGGGGAATGAATGTTCGGTATGGTTTAATGCAGTGGTTCGAGGAGATGTAAATTCCATTCGGATGGGCAATCGTGTCAACGTTCAAGATGGTGCGGTGATTCATTGTACCTATGAAAAGACCAAAGTGAATTTGGGCAATCACGTTTCCATCGGACACAATGCCTTAGTGCACGGTTGTACGGTAGAAGACAATGTGCTCATTGGCATGGGCTCCATCGTTATGGACGATTGTTACATCGAAGCGAATAGCATCATTGCCGCTGGCGCCGTACTATTAGAAGGAACACGTGTCGAGTCTTGGAGTATTTATGCAGGTGTTCCGGCGAAAAAAGTTAAAACTTTGAGTCCAGAGTTATTTGAAGGTGAGGTGCAACGCATTTCCAATAATTACGTCATGTATTCAGGTTGGTTTAAAGAGAAAAAAGACTAACTTAAACATATAAACGATTGATTATGAAATCCAAACTAACAACCATCATTTGTGCACTTGGTGCGTTCTTTGTATTAAATGCATGTAAAGGCTCAAAGAAAGTTCAGTGTGAGTCCTATAGTCTTACACAAACTGTTCAACAGCAAGATCTCGCTTCCAAATAAGCAGTTTCATCGATAATTCCTTTGTTTTTCTTTCTTTCTGAAGGAGAAATCGTAATTTTACTCAACTAATTTGAGTACTATGAAATACGATCGAATCGACTCCAATCTATACATTTCGAATAGAAAGAAATTCACTGAACGAATGACAGCTAATACGTTAGCGGTCTTTAATTCCAACGATATTTTCCCAATCAGTGCAGATAGTACGATGCCGTTTCAACAGCACCGTGATATTTTGTATTTGTCAGGAGTAGATCAAGAAGAATCCATTTTAGTTCTTTTTCCCAATGCGAGTAATCCTGCTCACCGAGAAGTATTGTTTTTGAAAGAAACAAGCGATTTAATTGCTGTTTGGGAAGGAGAGAAATTGACGAAGGAAACAGCCTTTTTAACTTCAGGTATTAAAACCGTTTATTGGTTGCAGCAATTCCCGACCATCTTCAAGCAAATGATGGCGGAAGCACACGGAATGTATTTGAATACGAATGAACATTTGCGCGCGAATACGGAAGTTGAAACGCGTGAGGATCGATTCATTAAACAAGTGAAACTCGATTATCCAGCACATCAAGTGCATAAATCAGCGCCGATCATGCATAAAATTCGTTCCATCAAAGAAGCGGTGGAATTGGAATTAATGCAGCGTGCATGTAAAATTACTGAAGCAGGTGTTCGACGCTTATTGGCATTCATCAAACCAGGTGTTTGGGAATACGAAATCGAAGCGGAATTGGCTCATGAATTTTTGCGTAATCGTTCTAAAGGATTTGCCTACACACCCATCGTAGCTTCTGGAAAAAATGCATGTGTGTTGCATTATATTGAGAACAATCAACAATGTCAAGATGGAGATGTCATCCTTCTTGATGTTGGTGCGGAATACGCGAATTATTCATCGGACCTTACCCGTTGTTTACCTGTTAATGGACGCTTTACAGCTCGACAAAAAGCGGTGTACAATGCCGTTTTGCACGTGAAAAACGAAGCGCAAAAATTATTGGTTCCAGGTACAATTATGGCTGAGTATCATAAACAAGTTGGATCCTTGATGGAAGAACAATTAGTCGGACTTGGATTAATTTCCATGGACGATATCAAAACTCAAAATCCAGATTGGCCTGCATACAAGAAGTATTTCATGCATGGAACTTCCCATTTCTTGGGATTGGACACACATGATGTCGGAATTTGGCACGAACCGATTTCCGCAGGAATGGTCTTTACGTGTGAACCAGGAATTTACATTCCAGAAGAAGGACTAGGGATTCGTTTGGAGGATGATTTAGTTGTTCAAACATCTGGTGCGCCGTTCAATCTTATGGGCGATGTTCCAATTGAAGCAGAAGCGATTGAAGACTTGATGAACGCATAGTTCATGTTGCATTATCGTTCTTTTGGCGAAGGAAAAACCCTTGTTTTTTTACATGGATTCTTGGAGTCATCTACCATGTGGGATCATCTCCCGCTGCAGGATTTGAACGCGCATTGTATTTTCATTGACCTTCCGGGACATGGGAAATCTCCACTAAATGATTTGGAAGAAATACCCAGCATTCGCTTTATGGCGGATGAGGTTTTACAGGTGTTAAATGCGCTTCAAGTGAACGAATTCACGGTAGTTGGTCATTCGCTTGGGGCATATGTCGGATTAGAATTAGCCCAATTTTCCTCTTGTCAAAAACTTATTTTTCTGAATTCGAATTGTTGGAGTGATGACGAGCAAAAGCGTCGCGATCGTTTGCGCGTGGCGGAATTAGTCTATTCCGCGAAGAAACATTTTATTCGCGAAGCCATTCCTGGTTTATTTGGGCGACTAACGGATTTTCAAAAAGAAATCAACGAATTAATCGAGGAGGCCAAATACATGAGTCCCGATGCGATTGCTTATGCGGCGTTGGCAATGCGGGAACGCAGGGATTATACTATGGAAGTTGTCGCGAATCCTTCGAGGTATGTATTTATCCACGGAGAAATGGACACCCTAGTTTCTACCGAAACTTTACAGAAAAGATTACCGGGAATCACGATACATTTGCTCACCAATGCCGGTCATATGTCACATCTAGAGTCTAGTGCAGAAGTAATTTTTCTTTTGAAGGAAGAAATTTAGGAAAAGAATTTCATGACCGAAAAAAAATGACTAAATTAGTCATGACAAAAATAGACATGAAATCAATTATTCTCCAAAAACTTCAGGAAAAAGGGATAAAAATCCATGAATTAGCTAAGCATTTGAGCATAGATGCAAGTTTAATGAGTCGCATTTTAGCGAACAAGCGCAAACCTAATGACATTCAAATCCAGAAGATTTCAGAGGTATTAGAACTTCCTTACAGTGATTTATTGACTTATTATTTGTCTAGTGAGGTTGTTAAAATTGTAAAAGATTATCCGCAATTGGCACAGAGTATTTTAGTCATGGCAGAAGCGCGCGTGAGTTACTTACTCAGTGATGATCGATTTGAAAACATTGATATAGGTATAGAACTTCAAGAAAAATTAAATGAATTAAGTGCTTTGTCCAAACGTTGGTGTAGAAACAAACCACTTGATACTATTCAATTAGAAAAGCTCCAAGAGTATTTCCATACTGCGTATACGTACGAGTCGAATCGCATTGAGGGCAATACCCTAAGTTTGCAAGAAACACATTTAGTTGTAAATGAAGGAATCACCATCGGGGGTAAAAGTGTTCGCGAGCATTTAGAGGCAATTAATCACGGTGAAGCAGTATCGTTGTTACATGATTTGGTGCGTAATGATGTCCCCTTCAATGCTCATCGTCTAAAGCAAATTCATCACCTTGTTTTAAAAGGAATAGACGAACGCAATGCCGGAAAATACCGAAACATACAAGTCATGATTTCAGGGAGTGAGCATGTTCCACCAGCGCCCTATATGCTTGATAAGCTCATGGAAGATTATTTCATTTACTACGAGCAAAATCGGGAGCGTTTACATCCCGTTTTATTAGCCGCTGAAATGCATGAGCGCTTAGTAACGATACATCCATTCATCGATGGAAATGGTCGCACTTCGCGTTTGGTCATGAATTTTATCTTATTGCAGAATGGCTATACCATTGCCAACTTAAAAGGAAACCTAGAAAATCGCTTGGCCTATTACGCTGCTTTACAAAAAGTTCAATTGAATCATGATAGCACTGATTTCTATTCTCTGATCATCGATCATGCATTAGCATCTTTGAAAGAGCATTTGTTGTTGGCGGGGAATTAAAACTATCGTTCTTTCGAATCTATAATAATCGTAACAGGTCCGTCGTTGATCAGTGATACCTGCATGTCTGCGCCGAATTTTCCGGTGGCAATTTTCCCTGAAAAGAAAGTACTGAGTTGGGACAGAAAATAGTCGTAAAGCGGAATGGCTTGTTCGGGTCGGGCGGCACGAATGAAACTTGGACGATTGCCTTTTTTCGTACTTGCATGTAAGGTAATTTGACTAACGACGAGTAATTCGCCTTGGATATCTTGAACATTCAAGTTCATTTTTCCGTCCGCATCGGCGAAAACGCGCATTTGGGTAATTTTTTGAATGAGGTAATCGGCGTCCGACGTATCGTCTTCGGTTTCAATGCCTAATAAAATGAGGAATCCCATTTGGATTTCACCAACACATTCACCGGAGATTTTCACGGCTGCTTCGCTAACACGTTGAAGTACGACCCTCATTAATAATCACTTCTACGGTGTGGATCGCTGTCATCTTCGTGCATGAGTTGCAAGTAGGTGTGGTAACGATGCGCGGCAATTTCTTCGTTTTCAACGGCATCTTTCACGGCACAATGCGGTTCATTGATGTGTTGGCAATTATTGAAACGACATTCACCCAATAATTCACGCATTTCCGGAAAGTAATGTGCGTAATGTGCTTTTTCGAGGTCGACAATTCCAAAGGCTCGAATTCCCGGCGTATCGATGATGAATCCACCACTTGCCAATGGATGCATTTCTGCAAATGTGGTGGTGTGTTTCCCTTGTTCATGTGCTGTAGAGATCTCTCCCGTGCGCAAATCAAGGCTGTCATCTAACGCATTGACCAAGGTAGTTTTTCCAACGCCAGAATTCCCAGAAATCATGACTTGATGGTCTTTAATTTCATCGCGTAAAAATGCCACGGAGGACTCATCTCTCGCAGAAATCGGGTAACAGGGATAACCTACGTTTTCATACACTTCTTTCAAGTAATGAAATTGCACATTTTCCTCATCGGTGTAGAGGTCTACTTTATTGAATAAAAGTGTTGTTGGAATTCGAAAGGATTCAGCGGCCACTAAAAAACGATCGATGAACGCAATTTGAGTGACAGGTGATTTTAAGGTTACAACGAGGTAAGCACGATCAATATTCGCCGCCAAAATTTGCATTTGTTTACTGAGATTCGTAGACTTTCGCACGATGTAATTGTGTCGGTCTTCAATCGAACGAATCGTGTAATATTCTTCGCGTCCTTCGATAAAGTCAGATTTTTCGTCCAAAATCACTCGGTCACCCGCCGCAATTGGATTCGTTGTTTTAAGTCCTTCAATGCGCAGTTTCCCACGGATACTGGCTTGCACGACTTGTTGGTCCTCCAATAAGACTTGATACCATTTACCCGTTGACTTTAAAACGATTCCGTTCATGGAGACAAAGTTAATCAATCAGTGGGATGGAAGTTACAAGAAGAAAAAATTAATAAATTTGATGTATGCGAAAAAACACACTCCTCTTTTTTTTATTCTTAGTCCTTAGTTCAGGGTCTTTTGCGCAAGTCTCTGAATCTCCAAAAGACACAGCGATTGTCACGACACCTGAAATTGATGCAGAATACAATGGTGGATTTGAGGCGTTAGTGAATTACCTCTCTAATAATTTATCATTCATTGGAAATCCTAAGAATAAAAGATCGGTAGCGAAGGAGGAACTTTTAGAAGGAGGAAGGCTCATTGTTCGTTTTATCATCGAAAAGGACGGTAGTATCACGCATGTGAAATTGGAAACAAAATTACCAAAGTGTGAACCGTGTAATCAAGAAGCGATCCGTGTGGTGAAAAACATGCCAAAATGGAAGCCAGCTTCGAGTGACGGTAAAGCTGTTCGAACATATGTTCGTTTGCCAATTAATTTTGACGTGGATTAGATGATTTTGTACGTCAAGACGGCTATAAAATTTCCCTACCTTTGACTTATGAAACAATTTGGACTCATCGGTAAGCAACTTTCGCATTCATTTTCACCTGCATTTTTCGCTGATTACTTTCAAAAACAAGGAATCGATGCAGACTATGCAGCGTATGAGCTCCAAGAAATTTCAGACTTCCCCCAATTGATGAAGGATCATATTTTTGGTGGATTAAATGTCACGATTCCGTACAAAACCGACATTATTCCCTTTTTAGATGAATTGGATCCACTTGCGGCGGAAATTCAGGCTGTGAATGTCGTTTCCTTTGAAAATGGAAAAACGAAAGGATACAATACCGATGTGTACGGATTTCAGCAAAGCATCAAGCCATTTTTAACTTTTCACCATGAACGTGCCTTGATTTTCGGGACAGGTGGTGCATCGAAAGCTGTCGCTTATGTATTCAAGTCGTTGGGAATTGATGTGATTTTCGTTTCTCAATCGGAATCAAGCTTGAGTAATCACTTCACGTATGCAGATGTCAACGAACACATGCTTGCGGCGTGTAAAGTCATCGTGAATTGTACACCTTTGGGAATGTTTCCTGACGTGGATTCCGCACTGGAATTTCCATATGCGTCCTTAAGTGAGGAACATTTGCTCATCGATTTAGTCTACAATCCAGAGGAAACTTTATTCATGAAACAAGGAAGAGCACATGGAGCAACCGCGATGAACGGACTCAGTATGTTACAACATCAAGCGTTAAAGAGTTGGGAAATTTGGAATACCCCGCGTTAAGCCGCAGGGTTGTTTCCGTTATTTCCAATGCTGTACCAGTCAATTTTTCTCGAGAAGTACATGATCAATGCCAAGATGATGAATACGCCGATACTTCCAATCAATAAGGCGAAGTCTTCCAATTGGATGATCACGAAGATGAAGATGTAAAGGATGCTCAATAATCCAGAAATGAATGCTGTCAATTTCGTTGATTTTAAAATCGCTTTGACGTAACCGGAGATCAAAATCAACGTGGCCAATGCAGAGATAAAGAAGGACAAATTGAATTTCAAATATTCTGAAATAGACAATAGTAAAGTATAGAAAATCACCAAGGCAATTCCCACTAAAATGTACTGAATTGGGTGAATGAAAGCCGATTGGAATACCTCTATAAAGAAGAATACCAAGAAGGTGAGCCCGATAAATAGAATGGCGTATTTAATTGAACGATGCGATTTTTGGTAATTGTCAACAGGCAAGATCAAGTCCACACCAAAAGCCGAATAATTGATATTGTAGCGACTTCCAACCCAAGATTGCGGATAATTTCTGTTCAAATTCAATACGTTCCAATGTGCGGTGAATCCATCTTTTGTCACCTTGTTTTCATCTGGCAAGAACGAACCATTGAAGCTTGGGGTGGTCCAGGTTGAAGCAACGTTAATGTCTGTTTCTTTTCCAACTGGCGTGAAGTACAATTGCTGACTACCTTTCAATTTTAATTCAAAAGAAAAGGTATAAATGTGATTATCTGTTGGACTTAATGCAATTTGCGCATTGATTCCAGAGGTGAAATTGTCCGAAGTAGATACACCTGGACTAAACGGAAAACTTAAATTATTCCAAGATAATTCGATTTGTTTTTCAATGCCGCGAAGATCATCGATACCTACGTTTAAGCGTGCTTTCGAGAAATCGAAATTACTTGCTGGTATATCTAATTCTTCAAAATTTAACTTATTGAATTCACCACTTACTTTGATAATTGAATTGTACACAACGATTTCATAAACGCCTCGGTAGCGACGTTCCGGTTTCATTTCAGTAACAATTTTCAATTTACTTGGAAGAATGTGCAGTTTTTCATGAACCGTCACCAATTTCTCTTTTCCAGTTTCTTTATCCGTTTCTTTTGCATAGCGCATGAACGGCAAACTCATGATTGGACCTTTAATGGTTTGAGCTTCGCCCCATTTCGAGCTAACTTCCTGTATCGCTTGTTCTTGCGTAGATTCTCTTTCGTAGATAATACCACGAATCATAGAGGTTGGAATTAACAACAGCAACGCAATGATGACGATGGTTCCAATTTTGAAGTAGAGGTTTGATTTTAGCTTATTCATGAGCATGTAGTTTTTATCTACAACGAAGGTGCACTTTTTTTATTGTGTTTCAAAATATTAATAAGGCTTTTCACAGTGCGGACTAAGAACAATTTTGTCGTTTACAAGCAACTAACAATCGAAACTAAGTGACAAACGACCGAATAAAAAAGCGATGTGTAGGAAACTTTGCAGAGTCGAATTCAACCAACGAATGGAAGAGCGGCATAACAATTTTTTCAACCTTTTTTAAAATCAACACAATGAATGCATTAAAGAACAAAGTGAATTTGATTGGACGTCTAGGAGTTCAGCCAGAAATCGTTAACATGGAATCAGGACGTAAACTCGCTCGATTTACGCTGGCAACCAACGAAAATTACAAGAACAAAAATGGTGAATGGCAATCGATTACACAATGGCATACGATCAATGCTTGGGGAAAGCTCGCGGAACTCGTACAGAAATTATTAACGAAGGGACAAGAGATTGTTGTCGAGGGTAAGTTGGTGAATCTTTCTTATGAAAATAAAAATGGCGAAAAGCGATTCTCTACTGTTGTAGAAGCATCTGAGTTTTTAGTATTAACTCCAAAAACTGAAAAACAATCATGATGACGAACGATTTAAACCACGTGAATTTAATTGGGAAAGTAAGTTCTGTCCCTAAGATCATGGAATTAGAAAATGGAAAACGTATGGCAAAATTTACGATGTCCACCAAGGAACACTACCTCGATGCTGATGGAAACACAAAAACGAGACGAAACTGGCATATGTTAAGTGCTTGGGGACGATGGGTCAAAGTTCTAGAGGAGTTGGCTCAAGTTGGTTCTGAGTTAGCGATAGAAGGGAAATTGGTTACCCGTTTTTATCAAACAAAAGGTCAGCGTAAAATGGTCTCAGAAGTTGAAGTGAACGACATTGTCATTATTTAATTAAAATTAGCCACGATGAATCCTATACGTAATTATGTGACCCTCATTGGAAATATTGGGAGTCAAACAGAAATCACAGAATTTGACAATGGTCAACGGGTGGCGCGTTTTCAGCTGGCCACACCAAAAAGTCTACGAAAGAATAATGGAAGGTACACTGCGACGGTGGAATGGCATCGACTTTTTGCTTGGGGAAATATGGCTCAGTTTATCGAGAAATATGGAGAGAAGGGAAAAAAAGTCGCCATCCATGGTCGCATGGTACAGCGCACCTACCTCACCCACGACGGAAAACAGCGAAGTATAAAAGAAGTAGAAGTTCGACAAATTATAGGCTTGTAATCCCCAACCAAACGTGCACAAGAAAAGAAGCGACTTTCGGGTCGCTTTTTTTATTTATTTTGTGGATAAGAATTTTTGCCGATGAAAACCACACCTGAACATAACGAGAAATTTGTGAAAATGACATTCGCTTCAGTCTATCCGCATTACATCAATAAAGTGGAGCGAAAAGGTAAAACGAAGCAAGAATTATTACAAGTGATTGAATGGCTCACGGGATTTGATGAGCTTAAATTGAATGAACTGGTAGCTGAAAATGTGACGTTTGAGACATTTTTCGAACGTGCAACGCTTCATCCAAATGCCCAACTTATCACTGGTACTATTTGTGGTTATCGCGTGGAAGAATTAGTAAATCCCTTAACACGAAATGTCCGATACTTGGATAAACTAGTAGATGAGTTAGCGAATGGGAAGTCAATGGATAAGATTTTGAGATAGAATTAAAGCTTGGTCCATTTACTTTTTGAGTATAGTATAGGCATTGCACATTCTCGTAAAGTTGGTCTGGTTTAAACAATATGCAAATATAATTTGTTGTAAATCAATAAAATATATTTTCTATTGGAAAAAAACGGAACTTTCGACTACATTTTCATTGGGGCAGGTGCGTCAGCAACCCTATTGTTACGTAGTATGGAGTCCCGCGGATTGTTGACCAATAAGAAAATAGCGGTCATAGATGCGGATGAAAAATCCATCAACGATAAAACGTATTGTTTTTGGACATCAACAGATGACAGCATTTCCAAGAAATGCCAACATCTTTTCTCCCAAACTTGGTCTAAAATAAGTGTGAATCGACAAGAACCTGAGACACTTGAAAATTCTCGTTATGTATACATTTCAAGTATTGCCTTGTATGAGGAATGTCGTAGAATCGTAGAGCAACATCAATTGGTTCGTGTTCATAGTTCGGTTTCCAGCATTGCAAGGACAGAAAATACTGTTCAAGTTATAACCGAAAACGGAGAATTTCATGCCGAAATAATTTTTGACAGTCGTCCACCAGCATTCGCCTTGCCCGAAAAAAACGAAGCGATGTTATGGCAAACATTTATTGGATACGTCATTTCTCCAAGTGAATCCTATGAACAGTCAGATTGTGTCGATTTAATGTATTTTGATATTCCGCAGGATGGCTTCACACAGTTTATGTATGTCCTCCCTTTGCCCAACAATCGATTTCTTGTGGAAGTCACACGTTTTGGCATCGAACCAATCACATCGGATCAAGCAGAGCCAATCTTAGATGAATACATCCAAAAACGATTTGGAGCATATACAGTGGTAGAAACAGAAAAAGGCACAATTCCGATGTCCACTTCTAAAATTGTACATGAAAAAATGAAGGGGGTCATTCCAATTGGCGGAAGATCTGGAGCCATTAAGCCAAGCACTGGTTACGCATTCAAAAAAATGTTTGAAGGAGCTGAACAAATGGCTAATCAGTTGCTGAACAAAAAGGAAATCACCCCTTTGAAGTTAGAGCCGAAACGATTTCAATTCTATGATCGCTTATTGCTTCTAATTCTTTTACATCGCCCGATTTTAGGCAAACAAATTTTCACGATTCTCTTTAAAAGAAACAACGTATTCTCCGTATTTCGCTTCCTAGAAGGTAAAACAAGCATTTTTCAGGACATTCGAATATTTTTGACACTTCCTTTTCGTCCGTTTTTGCGTGTGCTAAGAACAGAAGTTAGTGTTTCGTTTAAAGGACTTATTGCTCCATTTAGTATTTTATGCCTAGCTGTTACATTGTTATTGATTCAGACATATTTCGCATCTTATTCTTTTTACGTTCAACTCATCCTTTTTTCAACTGGATTTCTAGCTGTCGGACTTCCTCATGGAGCTGTGGATCATTTACTAGAGAGCGGAGTAGATGTGAAGGGTATGAAAATCAGTTTTATCATGAAGTATCTCGGAGTGTCGTTCATCTTTCTCCTACTTTGGATTCTTTCCGCTGATAGTGCATTGCTCTTCTTCTTAGCTTACTCTATTTGGCATTTTGGACAGTGTGATTTTCAGGAGTGGATTCCAGAAAGGTCAAATACCGTGAAAAACATTCTTTGGGGGACTTTATTATTTGGCATTCTATTAATAGGACATCAAGAGGAAACGAATCGTATTCTTTCGGCTCTACATACCTTTGAATTTCCGTTCACAGATGAACTAGCTGTCCTAATTACTCAAATGTTATTAGTGTTTTCATTCGTTTGGAGCGTCGTTGAGCGAAAGGCTTCTTTTTTCTTAACGGTTTGTTTATTGTATGTTGGCTGTCAGCTTCCTTTATTAAGTGCTTTTAGTTTGTACTTTATTGGTCAGCATAGTTTAAATGGATGGCGACATCTGAAAATTGGTTTGAAAACAAATAATCAAACTTTGTACTTAAAATCATTGCCATTTAATCTAGGTGCGATTGGATTATTAGTCGTTACTTACTGGTTATCAGAAAATTATTTTCAATTTATTTCTCCGGTTGAAATGGCTTCGATATTTTTTGTTTTCCTTTCCTGCATTAGCTTTCCGCACATCATTTGGATGCATAAATTTTATCAAAAACCAGATTGTTGAACTTATTTTACTATAATTTAAACAAAAATTATAGTATATTGTTATTCAATAAGTTGGAGTTCCAGCCAGCTGTTGAAAATGGAGTAACCGAAAATCCTTAAGAGTAGGAAAACCTAAAACTATTAACTATGGAACATTTAAAGATTGCAAGTGATAATTACGTAGCGTTTACGTTTTTTATCGGAACAATGGCTATGATGGCCGCATCAGTATTTTTCTTTTTTGAGTTAAATAACACGCCTCAAAAATGGAGAACATCGGTATTGGTTTCTGGACTAATTACCTTCATTGCAGCAGTACATTACTACTACATGAGAGGGTATAACCTAGAGACAGGAGATTCACCAACATTCTTCCGTTATGTTGACTGGATCTTGACAGTTCCATTAATGTGTGTTGAGTTTTATTTGATTACCAAAAAAGCAGGTGCTAAAATCAGCTTACTTTGGAAATTGATTTTTGCTTCATTAGTAATGCTTGTTACCGGATATTTCGGAGAAACAATCGACAGAGGAAACAGCGTAATGTGGGGTGTTCTTTCAGGAGCAGCTTACTTCTACATCGCTTACCTAGTTTGGTTCGGAGAAGTATCTAAATTAGCACAATCAGCTGGACCACAAGTTGCAAAAGCAACTAAAATCCTTGCTTGGTTCGTATTAGTTGGATGGGCAATTTATCCATTAGGGTATATTCTTGGAACTCCAGGTGGATTGTTCGGAATCAAATTGGTTTCTGATCCAGAAGCTGCAGTTAAAGCAATGGATATCGTTTACAATATCGCTGATGCGATTAACAAAATTGGATTCGGTTTGGTTATTTATGCATTAAGCAGAAAAGAAGACTAAATAAATCTACTCGATTAAGGAAAGGGCAAAAACGAAAAAGTTTTTGCCCTTTTTCTTTATACAACAAGTTCGTATTGTCACTTGAATTGTCCGTAACGTTAATCTCAACACATAAAATACTACCTTTGTTTGAAATACATCAACTATGTCAGAAGAATTAAAAGAATGTCCATCGTGCGAATCACCGTACGGATACGCAACCGGAGATAATCAATATACATGTCCAGAATGTTCATTTGAATGGACTGCTGAACAAGCACCAAGTTCTTCCGATGAATTAATTGTGATGGATTGCAATGGTGTTCAATTACAAACGGGGGATTCAGTTGTTGTCATCAAAGACTTACCTGTGAAAGGAATGCCAAAATCTATAAAGTCAGGAACCAAAGTAAAGAACATTCGATTGACGTTTGGTGATCATAACATTGACTGCAAAATCGATGGATTCGGAGCAATGGGATTGAAATCAGAGTTTGTCAAAAAAGCGTAATTCTCGTTTTTATTCTTTAGCTTTTCCAAAATAAGCCTAAACAAAAAGGCCTCATTCGTGTTTTAAAACTACACTTTTAGCTCACGAACTAATGGAACAAGTCGACATCGATCGCATTATCGAAATGGCCTGGGAAGACCGGACGCCGTTTGAAGCAATATTTGTGCAATTCGGACAAACTGAAACGCAGGTTATTGCCTTGATGCGTAAGGAATTAAAGCGCAGTAGCTTTATTCTTTGGCGTGACCGGGTGAATAGTGGGGTCAGTTTAAAACATGCCAAAAAACGCAATCCAGAAATTCAACGATTTAAATGTTCTCGTCAAACAGGAATTTCGATGAACAAAATCAGTAAGCGCTGATGAATTTTCCGATAGCATATTCCGACATTCTTCAGCGAATTCAGAACCTTGACCCAATTCGTTACGGTGAAACAAGAAATTACCTTACTGGTGATGTCAGTTATTTGTCTCCCTATATTTCTCGAGGAGTCATCAGTACGAAGTTGGTTTTGGAAACGATGATGGCAAAAGGCTTTCAACTCGAAGAAATAGAAAGTTTAGCGAAAGAATTATGTTGGAGAGATTACTTCCAACGTGTGGCACAAGTAAAAGAAGTAAAGGAAGACCTAAAATTTCCACAACGTGATGTACTTCACGATGAAATTCCAAGTAGTGTTCTAAACGCGGAAACAGGAATTCAAGGAATTGATCATGCGATTAGAGAATTGTATGCACACGGATACATGCACAATCATGCGCGAATGTATACGGCATCCATCGTTTGTAATGTTGCTAAATCTCGATGGAACCTTCCGTCGAAATGGATGTATTACCATTTATTAGATGGTGATTTTGCGAGTAACGCTTGCAGTTGGCAGTGGGTCGCAGGTTCGAATAGTAGTAAGAAATACTATGCCAATCAAGAGAACATCAATCGATATATGTCCACCCAACAGCATGGTACTTTTATGGATCGAAGCTACGAGTCTTTTGAGTCGATGTCAGTACCGAAAGAATTGTCCAAGACAGAGGTTACCTTTTTCCAAGTGAAACTTCCATCCCAGAGCACGTTGAACGTGAACACCAATCTTCCTACCTACTTGTATACGTATTACAATATGGACCCGATGTGGCATCAAGGTATTGACGGAAACCGTATTTTATTGCTGGAACCTTCGTTTTTTGAACAGTTTCCCGTTAGTGATAAATGCATGGATTTCTTACTGAATTTGTGTGAGAATATTCCTGGAATTCAAGTTTATGTCGGTTCTTTTGATGAACTAGTGACAGAGTACGGACTATCAAACTGCGTGTTCAAGGAACATCCATTAACAAAACATTTTCAAGGAATTTCTGAACCAAGGGATTGGATTTGTCCTGAAGTAACTGGATATTATCCTTCCTTTTTTGCCTATTGGAAACAAGTTAAAAAGCAATTAACCAGTAATCTGACTACTGTATGATCATAGATAGTGAAATTCTTCAAGCACAAGAAAGTCGTTACCGCGCAACGTTCATTAACTCTTTGGCTGGTGTGAAACAGGCTTTTTTGATTGGTAGTAAATCTTCCGCTGGACATTCAAACTTAGCGATTTTTAATTCCCTTATTCACATTGGTGCAAATCCACCCTTGTGGGGATTCATTTGTCGTCCGGATACGGTGAAACGGGACACGCTTGAAAATATTTTGGAGACAGGTGAGTACTCCTTTAATTTTGTCAGGCATACAGATTCAGAGAAAGCACATCAAACGTCAGCAAAATACGCATTAGAAGAGTCTGAATTTGCTGCAGTTGGATTCAACGAACAATGCTATGAAGGATTTTCAGCTCCATTTGTTTCCGAGGCTCCAATTAAAATAGGAATGAAGTTCGAGGAGAAGATAGACATCGCTATTAACGGAACGATACTCGTGATTGGAAGTATTTCCTTTATCGATATCGATGAAAAACTTATCGCTCCAGATGGATTTGTTGATTTAGATCAGGCAGCACTTCTTCATTGTTCGGGATTAGATGCTTATTTTGAAACACGTCTCATTCATCGTTTATCTTATGCTAAAACAGATAAATGGCCGAGCAAATTATAGAAAAACAAGAAATTGTTGTTGTTTGGTTTAAGCGTGATTTGCGATTTACAGATCACGAGGCTTTGTACCAAGCACAAAAGCAAGCTCTACCGATTTTATTGTTGTACTGTTTTGAACCTTCGGTTATGGATTACCATGATAGCGATGTTCGACACTGGCGCTTTGTTTACCAGTCTTTACGGGAAATGAATGAGAAACTTCAGGAATTGAATGCACAGCTTTACCTTTTCCATTCGGAAGTACTCCCTGTTTTTAGTGAATTGCAAAAAAAATACACCATTCGCACGGTTTTTTCGCATATGGAAGTCGGAAATAAGCTGACATTCGACCGCGACAAAGCAGTTAAAGTTTTCTGTCGTGAGCAGGACATCAACTGGAACGAGTATACGCATAATGCTGTTCAACGCGGGGGAAATTCTCGCTTGAATTGGGAAAAAAGATGGAAGTCCATTATGGAAAAAGAACCATTTTTGGTTTCTGAAACCGATTGGAACATCCTTTCTATTCCCGAATCGAAGTATAAGCAATTAAAAGGAGCTCCATTGTCTGAAGACATCACTACCGATCATACGAGCTTTCAACCCGGCGGAGAATCCTATGCTTGGAAATACTTGGATAGTTTTTTGAAAAAACGAGGTGTCAATTATGCCAATCACATATCTAAACCGGCATTGAGTAGAAAGAGTTGCAGCCGTATTTCTCCGTATTTGAGTTATGGAAATATCAGCATGCGCATGGTTTACCAATATACGATGCAGCATTACAAGACATCGACGCATAAACGTGCGTTGACACAGTTTATTTCGCGTTTACATTGGCACTGTCATTTTATTCAAAAGTTCGAAGATGAATGCCGCATCGAATTTGAACCTTTCAATAAGGCCTATCTGGGAGTAGTGAAACCGAAGAATGACGTTTATTTGGATGCTTGGCATTCGGCGAAAACGGGCATTCCCTTGATAGATGCTTGTTTGCGTTGTTTGATGGAAACGGGATACATCAATTTTCGCATGCGTGCCATGTTGGTCTCGTTTTATGTCTTCAATTTAAAACAAGATTGGCGCGAACTTCATTTTCTTGCGCGACTCTTTTTGGATTACGAACCAGGAATACATTACCCCCAAATTCAAATGCAAGCTGGACTTACCGGTATCAATATTATTCGCATTTACAATCCCATTAAAAATTCTAAAAAACATGATCCCGAAGGGGAATTCATCCGAAAATGGGTGCCTGAATTGGCGGAAATACCGATTGAATTTATCCATGAACCTTGGTTGCTTAGTGAGATGGAACAGACACTTTATTCGTTTAGAATAGGAACAGACTATCCTGCACCAATTGTTGACTTGGAAGAAACCCAACGAAGTTCAAGTGAAGAGGTGTGGTCCTTCCGAAAGGAATTATCTGTGAAAACGGATGCCAAACGCATTGTAAAAAAACACGTCAATCCGCGCAAATGAAACAACGAAAAAAGAGCGACTTACCGGAGAAAATCTGCCTAACTTGTCAGCGTCCATTTACTTGGAGAAAGAAATGGGAGAAAGTTTGGGATGAAGTAAAATACTGCAGTGATAAATGTCGAATGAATAAATTGAAGTGATGAAAAGTATTGGCTTAATTTTCCCGCATCAACTTTTTGAAGAAAATACCTTACTCCATCAGAGTGAAGTGTTCTATTTGATCGAAGAACACCTGTATTTTCGTCAATACCCTTTCCACAAACGAAAAATTGCTTTCCATAGAAGTTCTATGAAGCACTATGAATCGTGGTTGTTAGCGCAAGGAAAGAAGGTAAAATACGTATCCAGCACAGAAGAAAATTCGGATATTCGTTTACTGATACCGTATTTAAAGTCCCAAGGTATTTCAGAAATCGCATATGTTGATACCACAGATTTCTTGCTGCAAAAGCGCATTGCACAGGCATGTCACACCGAGGGAATTCAGGCAACGAAATTCGTAAGTCCGATGTTCTTGAATGACATGGAAACCCTCACTTCGAACTACGGAGCCAAAAAGAAATTATTTCAAGCAGATTTCTACAAACAGCAACGGATTCAACGGGGTATATTAGTGGATGCGAATCAATTACCAATGGGTGGAAAATGGTCCTTCGATGAGGAGAATCGTTCGAAATTTCCAAAGAAAGGGATTGTCCCGGAATTGAATTCCCCACGATTAGATGAACACGACCTTGAAGCCATTTCCTATACAGAAAGCCATTTTCCATCAAATCCGGGAAAACCTGAAGGAAGGATTCATTATCCGACAACATTTCAAGGTGCAAAAGATTGGTTACAGCGCTTTTTTGAGGAACGATTTGCCGATTTCGGCACCTACGAGGATGCCATCGTGAAGGATGAATTGGTTTTACATCACAGCGTGTTGACACCGATGTTAAATGTTGGACTTTTGACTCCTCAGTTTGTTCTAGATGAAGCGTTGGATTTTGCATCCAAGAATAATGTTCCTATGAATTCGTTAGAAGGATTTGTGCGTCAAATAATGGGATGGCGAGAATTCATTCGCATGGTCTATGAACTAAAAGGAGTAGAAGAACGCACACGAAATTACTGGGAATTCAAACGAAAAATCCCAGCGTCGTTTTGGAATGGGACAACTGGAATTCCACCCATCGACGATACGATTCAAAAAATCCTTGAAACCGGTTATTGCCACCACATAGAGCGCTTAATGGTACTTGGAAACTTCATGTTGTTGTGTGAATTTGATCCCGATGAGGTTTACGAATGGTTCATGGTGTTTTTCATTGATGCGTATGATTGGGTGATGGTTCCGAATGTCTATGGCATGACGCAATTCGCCGATGGCGGATTGATGTCCACCAAACCCTACATCAGTGGCAGCAATTATTTAATGAAAATGGGTAATTTCGAAAAAGGAGCTTGGCAAGCCACTTGGGATGGACTTTTTTGGCATTTCATGGACAAACAACGAAACTTCTTTTTATCGAATCCACGTTTGGGTATGTTGATTCATATGTTTGATAAAATGCCTGTGGAAAAACGTGAAGTACATTTGACCAATGCACAAAACTATTTTGCATCCTTGGATGTCAATTAAAACGAATAACCATGAATACACAAGAACGCATCAATGAACTGATTGAGAAATTAGCCCTTCATCTACATCCCGAGGGAGGATACTACAAAGAAACGTATCGTAGTTCAGAATCCATAGACGGTGAACAATCCTTGATGACGTCCATTCTATTTTTACTAACCTCGGAAAACGCTTCTAATTTTCACCGCATTCAAAGTGACGAACATTGGTATTTTCATGAGGGAAGTCCGTTGACAGTGCATGTGATCGGTGAAAACGGACACGAAAAGCGCATGTTGGGACTTGATTTCACGAAAGGACAAAGTCCATATCAATTGGTATACAAACAAGAAATATTTGGCAGCGAAGTGCAAGAACTGAACAGCTATGCCTTGGTTTCCTGTGCGGTAGCACCTGGATTCATGTTTCGCGATTTCGAATTGTTTACGAGACAAGAATTATTGAATCAATATCCACAGCATGAGGAGATTATTGGTCGTTTGACGGCTGAATGAGGAATAAATGGAAGCGAAATATAGAACTTGTTTTAAATAATACGTTTTATCACGCTATTTCTTCACCTCCATGAACGAATTATTCTCGTTTTCAATGAAATACACGTAGTTTTCATTGCCTCAATAGAATATTATAATTACATCATGATGATTAAATTTTGGTTTGCCTTTTCACTTTTCCTATCATTCGATCTTTATAGCCAAAACTTGGTTCCGAATCATTCATTCGAGGAATATTCGAATTGTCCCTACGAACCTTCCCAATTATCCTTCGCTTTTCCGTGGACAACTCCCTCATTGGGAACATCTGATTTCTTTCATGGCTGTTTTGGGTCCTGTGATCCCTTTTTTTTAGATCCAGTTTGTGTTCCAACGAATATTTTTGGTTATCAACATGCACGAACCGGTCAAGGTTATGCGGGTATCTATGTGTATGAAAACACGAATTATAGAGAATATTTGCAGTGTCCCCTTATAACCACACTTCAAGCAGGAGAAATATACGAGGTCAAATTTTATGTTTCACTTCCCGATTTCGTGTATCCTTGTGCTTCAGAAATTGGACTTGGTTTTCATCATTCGAGTACTTTTCAATCCTCCTATCAGCCGCTCACTTCATTCAGTTCGATTTTTCCGCCCACATCATTGTTGAATGACACAATAAATTGGATGTTAATTTCAGGAGATTACGTCGCCAATGGAGATGAAGACCATTTGATTATTGGAAATTTCAAGGGTAATTCAACGACAAGTCATGCTGGCGAATGTGGCGCATACTATGCTTATTACTTCATAGATGATGTCTCTGTTATGTTAAAAGAAACATCGAATAATCCCGAAATCACGCATTCAACTTGGAATGTTTATCCAATTCCAGCGAGTGATTTTCTCATGGTTGATGGACTTTCATTCAAAGAATCGGTGGAATATACAATTTCAAACCAATTTGGAGTTGTTGTTTCTTCCGGCACATTGATTCAAAACAAAATTGATATCAGTTCATTGAATCAAGGATTGTTTTTTCTTTCTCTAGACGGGTTTACGCTTAAATTCATTAAAAGCAGTGGTATGTAAATGGATTGAAAATCCTGTTTTGACTTATGGATTCATCCCTTCATCCCTTCATCCCTTCATCGCTGCCGTCTTCGCTACAAAATACGGATTCGTTAAATTGGCTTTGTTATAGCGCAACGGCTCACCTGTCTCTGCATGAACGACCGAACCACCAAGTGCTTCAAGAATGGCTTGTCCGGCAGCAATGTCCCATTCCATGGTTGGTGCAAAACGCGGATAAATGTCAGCGGTTCCAAGGGCCAAATCGAAAAATTTTAAGGCAGATCCCTTTTGGGTAAACTCGATTTCCGAAGACGTAGATTTGAGGGATTCAATAATTTCAAGCATCGAACCAGAATGGTGACTTCTGGAACCAATTAAAACAATTGGATTGTTGTGATTTTCAGGAATTGATAGTTTTTCCCAAGTGGAGAAATCATGTGAATTGTCGAATGAGAAAATGTAGACACCAGTTTCTTCTGATCCAATAATAATCTCACGTCGCACGGGAGATGCAATGAGTCCAAAATGGGCTTTACTATTCTTGATCAATGCGATATTAACGGCGAATTCTCCGTTTTTTTTGATGAATTCTTTTGTTCCATCGAGTGGATCCACACACCAGGATTCTGTCCATGTTGCCCGTTCTTCGTACGGTATCTTCTCCGTTTCTTCTCCGGTTATAGGAATTCCAAATGGAAGTAAAAACGAGTCAATAATATCGGATGAAGCGAGGTCTGCCTGTGTTAACGGTGAGCCATCTGCTTTGATGATTTCTTCAAAATCATTTTGATAAATCTGCATGATCGCCTCAGAAGCAGCAATGCTTGCATGAATGGCGGCGATGTATTTTTCGTGAAAAGGATTCAATCAAAGTGCATTTCAGGAACAACATCAGGAACAACAAGGTCACCTTCCGTTTTTGAAATGATTTCCTCTACACTTACTCCTGGTGCACGTTCGATTAAGTGGAATTTTCCATCCTTAATTTCCAAAACAGCCAATTCAGTTACGACTTTTTTCACACAGCCAACACCAGTTAATGGCAAAGTACATGCTTTTAGGATTTTTGATTCTCCTACTTTATTACTGTGCATCATGGCTACGATAATGTTTTCTGCAGACGCTACAAGGTCCATTGCACCACCCATTCCTTTCACCATTTTCCCAGGTATTTTCCAATTGGCGATGTCGCCATTTTGAGAAACTTCCATGGCTCCAAGTACTGTTAACTGAACGTGTTGTCCACGAATCATGGCAAATGAAGTTGCGGAGTCAAAGAAAGAAGCACCAGGAACGGTCGTAATCGTTTGTTTTCCTGCATTGATTAGGTCAGCATCCTCTTCTCCATCAAAAGGAAAAGGACCCATGCCTAAAATACCATTTTCGGATTGAAATTCTACTTCAATACCTTGAGGAATATAGTTAGCAACCAGCGTAGGGATTCCAATGCCTAAGTTGACGTACCATCCGTTTTTTAATTCTTGTGCAATGCGTTGCGCAATGCCATTTTTGTCGAGTGCCATATCGTCTGTGCTTAATCGTTCTTTCTAACTGTTCGTTGCTCGATTCTTTTCTCGAATTTTTCTCCTTGGAAGATGCGTTGAACGAAAATTCCAGGTGTATGTATGTGATTTGGGTCTAATGTTCCTGCTGGAACAAGTTCCTCAACTTCTGCAACAGTGATTTTTCCAGCCATAGCCATCATTGGATTAAAGTTACGAGCCGCTGCTTTAAAAATGAGGTTTCCTTCTGTGTCACCTTTCCATGCTTTCACAATAGCAAAATCTGCCGTTAACGCACTTTCTAAAATGTGTGGTTTTCCATTGAAAACACGCACTTCTTTTCCTTCAGCAACTTCTGTTCCGTAGCCAGCGGGTGTGAAAAATGCGGGAATTCCAGCACCACCAGCACGACATCTTTCAGCTAAACTTCCTTGTGGAATTAAGTCAACTTCGAGTTCTCCACTAAGCATTTGACGTTCAAATTCATCGTTTTCTCCGACATATGAACTGATCATTTTCTTTACTTGCTTCGCTTGTAACATGAGTCCAATACCAAAATCGTCTACCCCTGCGTTATTGCTAATACAAGTCAAGTTTTTAGTTCCTAATTTGACTAAATGTCCAATGGAATTTTCTGGAATGCCACAAAGACCAAATCCACCTAACATGAGTGTCATCCCATCTTGAATACCAACTAACGCTTCTTCTACGTTTTTTACAACTTTGTTCATGTGCTAAAATTCAAATGGGACTTCTGATTCATCTACGGTTTCTGGTTGTGGAGCGTCTGTACAATCATACGCTTCTTGATCGTAATCATCAGGAGGAAGGAAATCTCGTGTAGATAAAGCAATAACTGGATCTTTGTATACACGTTGCATATAGTATCCATAAATCGGTAAGGCCATGCGTGCCCCTTGCCCCCAAGTCATGCTTTGGAAACGAACAGCGCGATCTTCAGCTCCTACCCAAACACCTGTCACAAGTTCCGGAGTGATTCCAATAAACCATCCATCAGAGTTATTTTGAGTTGTTCCCGTTTTACCGGCGGTTGGTGCAGTAACACCTCCCCAGCTTCTTCCGCTTCGAAGACTTCCGGCAGTTCCATACTGAACAACACCTTTCATCATTTTCAAAATTTCGTAGGCAACAGTAGAGTTTAAGGCCTGCTCGCGGTGTTCCGTAGCACTGTAAATTACTTTTCCGTTTCGATCTGTAATACGTTCAATCGTTGTTGGACGAACGTAAATTCCGTTATTCGGGAAGATACATTGTGCAGCGACCAATTGATATAGCGAAAGATCCATACTTCCTAAACACATGGAAGGAACGACATCGTTTTTATTTAATTCGATTTCTGTTTTCCTCAATAATTTCTCGATTTGGAACGGTCCCCCAATTTTTTGAACGGGATTGAATGCACCCATGCGTGCCATGACGGCAACGGTCGTTGGATTGGATGATTGGGCTAATCCATCTTTTACCGAACCAGCAGGCGTACCTTGTGGACAATACTGACCGACTACCTTATTCTGATCATCGACTAAATCCACGCAATACTCACCTGCAGAAAAAGTGGTACATGGATTAACAACTTTCATGGAAAGTGCTGCGGCATATACAAATGGTTTAATCGTAGATCCAACTTGTCGTTTACCTTGACGAACATGATCGTACCCGAAATGCTTAAAATTCACACCACCAACCCAAGCGCGTACGAATCCCGAAGTAGGATCCATCGATAAAAGTCCTGCATGTAAAAACGCTTTGTAATAACGGATGGAGTCATTTGGAGTCATGGTTGTATCACGTTCACCGCTCCACGAAAAAACGGTCATTGCAGTAGGAGTATCGAAACTTTTTCTGATGTCACTATCTGTATAGCCAGCCAATGTCATGTTTTGGAAGCGTCCAGAAGAAGTTCGTGCAGATTCCATAATCTGATTCACCATTTTCGTTTCAATAGCATTCGAGAAAGGATAATTTTTTACCCTGCGATTGTTTAGATCAAATTGTGGTTGTAATTCCTCCTTAATGTGACGTTCAACTGCATATTCCGCGTAACGTTGAAGAGAAGGGTTCAAGGTCGTATAGATTTTAAGGCCATCGCTATAAATATCAAATGGTTCGCCCTCTTCGTTCACATATTTATAGGATCCATCTTCATTTTTCGTTTGAAGAATTTCTGTGACTTCTTTTCTCAAAGACTCGCGGAAATACGGTGCCATTCCTTCCTTGTGATCTAAAGATTTATAATTGATCACGATAGGAGCGGTTTTTAAACGGTCGTATTCTGCTTGAGTTAATTTGTTTTTAATTCCCTCGTTATCCGCTTTACTATTCTTCAACCATTGAAACAACACTTGGTTTCTTCGGGATAGGGCACGTAAAGAATCCTCTGCGCGAATATCTGCCATTTGTGCTGCCGTTACCTTTTCCGGTGCAATTCCTGCACGCTCCGCTGCCTTGTTTCGGTAGTTTTTAATTTTGTATTTGTAAGGGTTGAACAAGTCCGGATTTTTACACATCCCAACAAGGACGGCCGCTTCAATTTTGGAGAGCTCTCTTGGTCTTTTATTAAAGTAGACACGGGAAGCATTTTCAATACCAACAGCGTTGTACAAGAAATCAAATTGGTTTAAGTACATAGTAATGATTTCCTCTTTGGTAAAGCGTTCCTCCAAACGTTTCGCAATGATGTTTTCACGTGCTTTTTCATTCAAACGACGGAATTTACCAAGAAATCCACCTAATGGAAGGTCGAAACTTTCTCCATTTGCACGTGCTAATTCTGCTAATTGGCGTTGTCTCAGTGTATATATCAATTTTGCCAATTGCTGCGTAATCGTGGAAGCACCACCTTTACGTCCCAAACTCGCAAATGATCGAACGAGTCCTTTGAAATCCACACCTGAATGACTATAAAAACGTTCATCCTCCGTGGAAATCAACGCATCAAATACGTAAGGAGAGATTTCACGGTATTTTACACTTGTGCGATTGACTGCCCAAAAACGACCAATAACGGTGTCTTCTTTCACGCTTTTTTTCGCAATAATTAAGGATGCTTGTAGTTCAGGGGGATTATCCAAACTTGCAACAGATGGCAATACACTTTCTGATTGCAAAAGCAATAATGCTGCAACCAAGATGAAAGGGATTAATGAAATACCCCAAAATAGTTTCGTGTATTTTTTTGTTTCTTCTTCGGTCATTTTCACTTCCTTATTTTTCATAATTCAAAATTAAAGACAATTATCTTAACACATCTTTTCGTTGACTGTCCAATTTCAGTAGGATAAACATCATCATACAAAAGGACATCATAGAAGATCCACCATAACTAAAAAACGGCAACGGAATTCCAATGACTGGTGCAAATCCGATGTTCATTCCAATATTTATAGCAAAGTGATAAAATAAAATCATCCCAACACAATAGGCGTATACTCGGTTAAATATAGACCGTTGTCGTTCCGCAATGAGGATGATACGGATCAACATGAACAAGTACAGTCCGAATAGGAATATGATGCCAACAAATCCCCATTCTTCCGCAAATGGACAAAAAATAAAATCTGTTTCACTTTCTGGCACATGATTACTTTCTACACTTGAAACGGATGCTTTGTTGTATCCTTTTCCAAGTAGACCACCAGACCCAACCGCTGCCATTGCCCGATTTCTGTTATAATCTTTTCCATTTGGATCTTCTCGGAGTCCTAAAAACAATTCAATTCGATCCTTTTGATGCGTTGCCAAACTGTTAAATCCATTGTCAACAATAAAAGATAAGCTACTTGTTAAAATGAAACCAAGTACGATGATCACCGTCCCTCTTGTTCGTTCTCTTTTCGCGGAAAAACGTTGAAGAAATAAGATGGATAAAAGCGAGAAAATCAACAAGGTCGAAATGACTCCAATCGAACCTGAAACAGGAAAAGGAAGAAAGAAAAAGTCCAATTGAACGGAGTTCAACAATAGTGTAATCACACTAATGAAAATCATCACGAACAAAATTGGAATGAAGTGACTGCCTACCCAAGTTTCTTTAAAACGAACACCTGGGATACTATTCACAAAGCTTAAAATGATTGGGTCGAATGTAAGTCCTTCGCGATACATCACAAACAAAAAGGAGGTAAATACGACAAATGTTCCAGCATCGGGTTGTAATAAAATTAGCGCCATAGGCACCAATAAAATGGCACTTGCAGTCATGACACTACTGATGTTTTGTTGTTTTACGCTAATTCCACTGATGTATTTAGCCAATAGAAGTGCTGTCGATATTTTGGCGAATTCTGCAGGCTGAATCCCCATGCTTCCGATCCCGATCCATGCACGCGCCCCATGTACGGCAGGCATGAAAAGCACGATAACTAATAGTAAAAGTGTGAAGCCATAGATGGGAAAAGCAAAACGCCTGTAAATATCCGAATCAATTAAAAACACGATTAAACCAAGGAACAAGGATACTACAATCCAAATTAATTGTTTCCCATACATCATGGAAACATCATAAATTGCAGGATGCAAATCATCATAAGCAACAGAGTAAAGCGTCGCCATACCTGTCACCAACATCACCATAAAAGTGATAAACAGTGGCCAATCTAAGTGCTCAACTAAACTTTCTTCCTTTCTCATTGTCCGGGAGTTGAAATGTAGGCCAATTTAGCTTCCAAAATGCGTTTTTCTTTTTCTTTATCAGTGATTTTTCGTTTGATGTATTTTTCAATCATCAAGCTCGCAATAGGTGCCGCCCAAGTTCCACCGAATCCAGCATTTTCTACGAATACCGCGATAGCGATTTTTGGCTTATTCATTGGTGCAAATGCAATGAATACAGAGTGGTCTTCCCCATGTGGATTTTGTACCGTTCCTGTTTTTCCGCAAATCATGATGTTCTCAAGTCGTGCCATGCGTGCTGTTCCACCATTCTCATTAACTACGCGTCTCATTCCTTCAATCACCGGCCAGAAATGTTTCGCATTGACCATTGTTCTTTTTTTCGTGCGATACTCGACTAAGGGACCTTTTCTTCCGATGGACTTCACAAAGTGGGGAACATAGTACCAACCTTTGTTGGCAATGATGGCAGCAATATTCGCCATATGCAATGGAGTCAATTTAACTTCTCCTTGTCCAATTGATATCGATCGTATCGTCGAGAATGCCCATTGGTGATGTCCGTACCATTTGTCGTAGTATTTTGCATCTGGAATTAATCCAGGACGTTGTCCAGAAACATCCGCGTCCAAGGTTTTACCTAGTCCAAAACTTGTCATGTATCTGTGCCACTTATTGAGTCCGTATTCGGCATCAGCAAAAAGTCTTTTTTTCTTTCCTTGTTGAATAATGCGTCGAACCACCGCATAGTAGTATGGATTACAAGAATATTGAACTGCCTCTGCCACATTGCGTGCGGAAGGGTGGTTGTGACAGCCAACCATACTTTTATCGCAGGGAAATCCAGAATCCTCTGTGATGACACCTTCTTGCATACCAATTAAGGACTGCACTAATTTAAAAATAGAACCGGGGGGATATTCAGCCTGAAGTGGACGAGGAAACAACGGCATGTTTTTATCCAATGCAAGTTTCGGATAGTTTTCACTAATGTTTCGTTTGCCGACCAGCATATTGGGATCGTACGATGGGGCAGAAACCATCGCTAGAATCTCTCCAGTGGATGGCTCAATCGCAACAATACATCCTTTTTTGTTTTTCATTAATTTCTCTCCATAGGACTGAATAATCATATCCATTCCTAGTTTTAGCGGGTCTGCTTGACGAGCTGTGGTATCGTATTTCCCATCAGCGAAAGGTTCAATGGCATTGTTCAATGCAGAAGTAACGATGTATTTAATTCCCTTTCTACCGCGTAATTCGCGCTCATAGAATTTTTCGATTCCGGATCTTCCAATGTTATCTCCTGGTCTGTAAAAGCGATCGCTTTCTACTTCTTCGCGGTTTACTTCGGACAAGTAACCCATAATATTCGCGCCACTTTTAAACGGATAATTTCGCATACTGGTCACTTTCTCATAGAAACCAGGGAAATTTTCAAGGTGAGGAGCGATACTAGAAATCTCTTCCAAGGTTAACTCCTTTAAAAATGGATATTTACGTATTTTTTGATAGTTGGAAGTGCGTTTCCCTGTGATTTTATTGTAATAAGTCCCTTCACCCTTTACAATTTCCTTAAATCGATTACGGACATCTTTAACGGTCCATCCAATAAGCTTAGCGAATGCCGCTGTATCGAGGTGCTTGATTTCATCTTCGACCATCATCAAGTTGAAATAGGTACGATTGGAAACGATTTTCATTCCATTTCGATCGAAAACAACGCCTCTTGGCGGAGTGATTTCAATACGCTTTTCCGCAACTTCATGCGCGCGTAGTGTCCAAGTGTCGTCTACAACTTGCATGTAAAACAACCGAAATGTATACAAGAAACCCACCAAAATGATGAACGCCAAGATTACATACCGTCGGATGTCAAAATTCATTTCGTTTTGGATTTTTTAATCAAAAAACTTTGTAACAATAAACAAATTAAAAAGGTTGGAACAGCACTAAATAGTGTTTTTTGGAGAATAAAAAAGAATTGGTTGAATTGAAAAATCTCCACTAAGAAGTACCACAAATGGTGAATTAATAACAGAATCCCGAATACATAGGTAAACCAGCGATTTCCCATATCGAAAACATTCGGTTCTTTCAACGGGTCATATCCTTCACGCGGACCATAGAATTTAAATACAATTGGACGAAAATACGCCATCATGACAAGTGATGAAGCGTGTAATCCATAGGTGTTGGAAAAAATATCGATGATAATCCCCATTAAAAATGCCAAGCCCATTAACGAGATGACACCCAATTCAAAAGGAAGCAACATGATGAAAAGTGGATGAATCATCAAATGGAATCCATAACCAATTTCTAATTGATTGAAAATCAAGGTTTGTAACACAACAAACACAATGAAGCGTATGATATTTTTCGTTAGGTTATTCATCTCAATACATCTTCTTCTTCATCCGGCGGAATTTGCCCCTCCAATGCTTGTTGTTCTTCAATCATTAAATTTTTCACCACGTAAACACGTTGTAATGTTCGGTAATCTTCTGAATAACGAACGACAACATTCCAAAGTGGCTCTCCTTCTATGGATTCAATGCGCTCCACTTTTCCAACTGGAATCCCTTTAGGGAAAATACCAGAACCACCGCGCGTAATCACACGCGACCATTTTTTAATGCGTAAATCATTCGATATTCCATCGATGGAACCGCGTCTCGGATCGTGTCCGTCCCATTTCAAGATTCCGGCTAAATGAATCGGCTCAATAATTACATCAATATTGATGTCTTTCGTTAAAACCGACTTCACCACACAGTAATGCTCACTTGTGTTATGAACGATTCCCACAACACCTTTATCAGAAAAAACACCCATATTTGGCTTCACTCCTTGCTTGCTGCCAATATTTAGTGTGAAATAGTTATTTCTTCTTGTCACGGAAGAGTTGATTACCATTCCCGGAATATACGTGTACTGCTGTTTATAAATCGTATCTTCTACTTTGACTTTTTCAGCACTCAAGGTATACATGAATTCTGGAAGACGCTCACGCAAACGAATGTTTTCACGTTGCAAGGCATAATTGTTTTTACTTAAATCAAAATGCTTCGTTACGTCGTTTTCCCAAGTAAGTACTTTCGCAGTTACATTTGAAGCCGTTGTTAGATATTGACTCCTTGGAAAACTTAAAAATTGCACATAAATCACCAAGGAAATGATCTGCAGGGAAGCAAAGACCAAAAAGATTTGAAATCGACGTAAAAAGGCGATGAGATTGCGCATAAAAACAAAGGTAGTGAATGGCTTTTAGAACCAATATATATGCCTGCGAATGATATTAACAAAATGAGGAAATTTATTAATAGTTGTTCAGTGCTCAGTGCTCAGTGCTCAGTGTTGATTTCGTACTCCGCTCTCAATCTCTACTTTCACTCTGATAGTGGTTTCGCGAGCTCTACAAACGGTTTTAATTATCAAATTAGTTCATTAGCACATTAGTTCATTAGCACATTAACTGGATTACTCGCTACCGCTCGTGAAACCGATTGAGGTTACCGCTTTAAAGAATCAAAAAGCTAAGCTGCTGCGCATCTTTGTCTTTTTTTGTTTCACTTCGCAAACAAAAGCAAGCTTTTGACGCGAGTGGAAACAAAAAAAGCCAGCCTAAAGGCTAGCTTTTTGATTCTTTGGCGGAGAGAGCGGGATTCGAACCCGCGATAAGCTTTAGGCCTATACACACTTTCCAGGCGTGCTCCTTCAACCACTCGGACACCTCTCCAGGTATTTAATGGAGTGCAAAAGTAATGAAAAGTTCTGATTACTCAAGAACCGTAGATCAGAAGTCCTATGGAGAAGTAAATAAATAATCCAATGATGTCATTTAGCGTTGTCACAAATGGACCAATTGCTAAGGCTGGATCTACCTTATAACGATTTAGGACTAATGGGAATAATGTTCCGAAAATAGCAGCAAATAAGATGACAGTGAACAAGGAGATACTTACAACAATCCCCAATTCTGAGTTTTCAAAAACCGATGCAACACCAAAAATTAAGGTAGCTAAAAAGAGTCCATTTAACAAGCCAACTTTCGCTTCTCGCCATAATTTTGGTAAAATTCTTCCTAAATCTTTATCCCCACGAGCTAATGATTGAACAACGATCGCGGAAGATTGAACTCCAACGTTTCCTCCCATCGCGGTAATTAACGGGATGAAAAAGGCCATTGCCGGAATCTTAGTAATGCTTCCTTCAAAATTTGAAATGACTTTTGCTCCGATGGTTCCACCAACCATGGCGATGACCAACCAAGGTAATCTTGAACGACTTATCCGCCAAGTACTTGCGTTTGAATCTACACTATCAGTAATACCCGTTGCCATTTGGAAATCTTTGTCTGCTTCTTCCTTTATGTAATCGACAACGTCATCTAAAGTAATGCGTCCAACTAATTTGTTTTGATAATCAACAACAGGTACCGATACTAAATCGTATTTCTCCATCACCATTGCAACGACCTCTGCAGAGTCACTTGCTTTAACGGAAATGATTTTTTTGGATTGGTAAATGTCCGCGATTTTTGTTTTGGCGTTTGCAAATAATAGACGTTTAAGGGACAAAACCCCTAACAAACGATCCTGTTCATCGACCACAAAAATATTATATACTTTTTCTACGTCCTCGGCTTGTTTGCGCAATTCAATAATTGCACGGTTAACAGGCCAGGACACATGTGCTTGGAAGAACTCTTTTTGCATGAGTCCCCCTGCGGTATCGTCGTCGTAATTTAATAGGTCAACGATGTCTTCGGCCGCTTCGTCATCCTCCATTTGGGAGATGACTTCACGTATCTTTTCTTCCGTTAATTCTCCAAGGATATCAGCAGCATCATCGGAATCGAGATTTTCGAGCTGATCGGCAATTTCTTTCGAAGATAAAGAGGCTAAGAATCGATCTCGAATTTCTTCGTCCAACTCCATGAGGATGTCGGCCTGGGTTTCTTCGTCAACTAAAAAGTAAAGGTATCTTGCCTCATCGTTGGTGAGTGTATCGATGATCTCAGCAACCTCTGCGTGGTGAAGTTCAAGGACGTTTTCTTGAATCCAAGATAAATCTTGTTCTGCGATTTTTGTTCGCAGCAATTGAATAAATTCCTTGGTCAGTTCGAAACGCACGTTCAACTTTTTGCCAAAGATACGTAATTGCCTTTGAAAGGTTTAGATTATGACATGATGAAATCGTTAAGGAACGGAATCGCAGCGATTAATCGTGACAAAGTTCTTCCACTTGGTGGAAAAGATCATGTGCTTTGGTCATTTCTTTCATCAAGACTTCATCTTTGGCATTTTTCCCTACCAATTCATGAATTTTCTCACATTGTTCTTCCAAATCAGCCAATGCCTTATGAACGTTTGGTTTGTCTTTAGAAACCGGCGGCTTTGAAGCACTGAATAAAATTGACTTTGCCAAAAGTTCTCCAGAACGTGTTCTTACCGGTACGAAATTCCCATCTTCACATGGATGAAACGTTTGAGCCATTATTTTATGAAAATCTTTTAAAGCCATCCAATTGTCCTTTTCTAGTTCACTTAACAATGGATCGATTAATGCATTCGTGTATTTATCTGAAACAATTCCCCAATCGATGAGGTTGAAAATCCCACTTAAATAATCTCCACGTTTGTTTTGGTACTTTAAGTAATACGCGTGTTCCCATACATCGATTCCCAAAATTGGAATCCCACGGTCTTTCGTCACATCCATAATTGGATTATCTTGATTCCCAGTGCTTGTTACCAACAATTTTTTCTCGGGAGTGACAATTAACCATGCCCATCCTGAACCAAATCGCGTACTTGCAGCTTGCGACAATGCTTTTTTTAACGAATCCATGCTTCCATATTGGGCTTTAATGGCTGCTTCAAACGATGCTTGAATGACGGTAGTTTGCTTGTCTTTGGGTGCTAAAATCTCCCAAAATAAACTGTGATTGTAGTGTCCGCCGGCATTATTACGTATAGCATCCGAACGAAAACTTGCATCCATTAATAATTGGTTCAAGCTAAAAGTTGCCAACTTTGTTCCGGCCAGAGCTTTGTTCAAATTCGTCACATACGCTTGATGGTGCTTGCTGTGGTGGATTTCCATCGTTTGTGCATCGATGTAAGGTTCGTAACTCGCATAACTGTAAGGTAATGCTGGTAATTTGAATTCTTGCGCGAAGAACAAAGTACTCATGGAAATGAACAGAATGGAAAGAAGTGCTTTCATGTGATGGTTTTTTACAAAGTTACGCGAAAACGAGGGGGTAAAAACGTCATCAGTTGTTAATGACTCGTTAAATGTTTTGTAAGTCAACCATTCGCATCGCAATGAAGGCTTTTAATACTCGTTCACCGACATTTGGCACTTCGATGTGAATCAGGTACATCCCTCCCGAAACAGGTATATCGGCATGATTTGTAAGTGTCCAATCTTGGTAGGTCAACGGATTATCCTTTTTAATTGTTTTTACCAATTTCCCATTAGAAGTATAAATTCTAATTGTACATCGTTCCGGTAAATTGGTAATTTTCACCCGATTATCCAGCTTATTTCGTTCATATTCCGAGAATGCTAAATATGGATTCGGAACCACATTAATCATCGACAAAGCTTCTTTCAATTGGTCTTGTGAGCCAACTTTCGTTGCGATGTCATCCATAGACCATCCATACATTGGTTTCCCACCGTTTTCTCCCGAGCCAACAAAGTTTTTGTATTCCTTGTTGATGCGTAATTTGATGGTCACGTCCGTCGACATCAAGCTTTGTCCGAAGCGTAACATTGGGTAAGATACCCATGCTAAACTTCCATACATCT
>JAHENC010000005.1 GCA_024643365.1 Crocinitomicaceae bacterium
AACCGAAGTCATCTGGGATTTAACTTTCTCGTGAAAGGTGGAAGCCCATTCACAAGGTTTTCAAAAACAAAAAACCCTGACGTTGAAGTCAGGGTTTTGTACTCGAGGCGGGACTTGAACCCGCACGCCCAAAAGAGCACAGGATTTTAAGTCCGGCGTGTCTACCGATTCCACCACTCGAGCATAGACGAGCGGGAGACGGGATTCGAACCCGCGACCCCGACCTTGGCAAGGTCGTGCTCTACCAACTGAGCTACTCTCGCTTATGTATTCCTAGAAAACCGCTGTTTTCTTCCACTGCTAAAATCATTTCTGAAATCATGCTTGGGGTGGCAAATTTAAAGATTTTTTTCGTCTTACAAAACACTTAACGAAAAAAAGAACGGATTATAGCTCCTTTCGACGAAAGATGTTAAATAACCAAGCCAAAGGTAGCAACAGGTCATAATTGTAAAACAAATCTTCAAAGGGAATGGTTCCCATCCGCCAACCAATGATGTGTTGTTCTGAATACCATACGATTGGATCATCTGTTATGGAACCTGTTAGGATCCCATTGACGATAAAAAATGGAATTAAACAGACTAAATAAGAAAGTACAAAGTCTCCATACCAGGCTTTTTTGTGAGCAAAGAGCGTCAGCACAAAACTAAAAAATGCAGCCGAAATCGTATAGTAATTGTAGGTGTCTAACGTTGAAAAAAAGAATTGTCCACCTCCGTAAAATAGCACCATCAACAAAGAACCGAATCCAATTATCAATTTGAAAACATTTCGGATGATTTCGGATTTTATTCCTGGAAAATAGGCATTAAGCACCAAATAAATAAATATGAAATTATATGGAACAACTAGAAAAAATAATACTTCCTCAAGTGGTAGATGTCCCAAGTAAATTCCGGCAAGGTACTTTGGAGTAAATCCCCAAACACCAATTCGCGTGAAGAATTCATCCCAAATTAAAAAAACAATCCCGACAATAAGGATACTCGGAAAAAGATACTTCCACGAACGGAAAAAGGCTACTTTCTTATCAAAACTGAGAAGAAATGGACCGATAAAAGAACAAAGTATGACCCATCCGTACGCACTCATTAGTTTCCTTTTTTACGGTAAAATGCGGTACGTGCGTCTTGGTAGAATTTTGGAGAAACGAAAAGCATCCCAAAACTTTCACTATGTTCTTTTCCTAAATGCTTATGGTGTACTTTATGCGCTTTTCGAATGGCATAAAAATATGGATGATCAATGTCTCTCAACCATTTGAAACGTCGGTGAATATATACATCGTGAATTAAAAAATAACTTAATCCATAAGCAGCGATTCCGTATCCTATCCAAACTGGTATATAAGCATCATTCATCATCCCCAACATGATACATAACCAGGATGGAATAGCATAAATCAAGAAAAACACATCATTTCGCTCGAAAAAACCAGGTTCTTCTTGATGATGATCTTTGTGGAAATACCACATGAATCCATGCATGACAAACTTGTGTGTTGCCCAAGCCATGAACTCCATTCCCATGAAACTAGCAAATAATACAAACGGTCCCCACCAATACATGTTTATAACATTAAAAGAGTAAAAAATATGAACATCATTAAAAACAAGGATTCAGCAACTTTGTTCACTTCAGCTAATTTCATCCGTTGGTAAATCAATTGAAGTAAATAGGAAACTCCCATCCAACAAATGAAATTGTAAACAGGAATTTGACCTTCTGTCCAATGCCAATAATCAAGTTTGATAGCCACCGGTTCCAATATGTAATCAAATAACACCATTAAAATGGCCGCTAAAATTGCCTCTACGTGTTTATTAAATTGAAAACGATGGATGATTGCTGAGCTTGTTACAGTCAAAATTCCCCAATTCAAACCAATGATCAGTGGTACACCGTACCATTTCCAACCTAAACTGTTTCCGTAATAATACGATCCAAATAAATAAGATGTATGCACGCCAATTAATTCGACGCTTATTCCAATGACGAAGGCAATGGATAAAAAAACGACGAAAGTTAAGGGTTTCGATTTTCTACTAAGAATTAACGCCCCGAAGGAAATAGCCAAGTTTAATGCAGAAAGCTGAACAAACCATGTCCTTGTTGATGGCATGAGCATTCCTACTGCGCCCACAACGTATAGTACTAAGAGAATAATTCTAATCCAGCGTTCACTTATCATATTGGACGTTTTTTAACGAAATCACTTCCCTTTAGGACATTTTCTATCGTTTCTTTCAATGTATAAAAATGAATAGAAAGTGCCTTTTCGATTTTTGAACGATCATAAGAGATTGTTTTATATCCAGAATGAACGGATTCAATGCTTATTCCACTACTTTTTCCTTTGATGTGCCCCAGAAGTTCATTGATCAATGCATAAAACAAGGCGATGAATTTCGGAGAAGAATAACGAGGTGCTTTCTTACCTAGATGTTCACTTAGTTTGCTAAATAATTCTTTGAAGCTCAAATTTGGACCAACACATAAAAAGCGTTCTTTTGAAATGTTCGATTTCATTAATAGAAACATCGCATGTGCAACATCCCTTGCGTCAACAATGGCATTGGAACCTGGTGGATAAAAAGGCATTCCTTTTTTAGCAGCTTTAAAAATGGCCAATGAACTACTATTCCAATCCCCAGGACCGAAGATCACGCACGGATTTATAATGACCGCATTTAACCCTTCTTCTATTCCGCGCCAAACTTCTTTTTCCGCTAAAAATTTAGACACGGAGTAACCACTTACTTCTGACCCTGGCTCCCACTTATTCGCCTCGGTACTTGCCCCTTTTGCATTGACGCCAACCGCTGCGGTTGAACTGACATAACAAAGTTTTTCCACCTTATTTCTCAAGGAGAAGTTTACCACATTTGCCGTCGCAATGCGGTTATGTTGAATACATGCTTCAAAGTCTGCCTTAAAAAACGAGACTAATGCGGCACAATGGTACACATGACTTATTTCGGACATCGCTGTCTCCACTAATGAAATATCTAATAAGTCGCAGTAAACCCATTCAATTGAACTCCATTTCTCTTCTGCTCTTTCTTGAAAATAATAGTGAAAAAGTCCACGCACATCTTCGATTTTAGTCATATTTCGATAAAGAGCTCGACAAGTTTCTCCTTGCTCTGTCAATTGAATTAACAAATGACTTCCCAATAATCCTGTGGCTCCTGTGACTAAAATCATGCGGTAAAGCTAGGCATTAAACTCTATTATTGGTAAATGGCTTTTAACCCTTCTTTGATTTGTTCTGCTGAAAATGCTAACTGTTCAGTTGTATGCGCGCTTGAAATAAAACCAACTTCATATCCAGATGGACCAAAGTAAACACCTCTGTTTAATAAGAAGTGATGCAGTTTATTAAAGGAAGTCATATCAGCATCGATTTGATCTGCCGCCGCAATGCGTTTTTTACCATTGAACGAGAACCAAAAAATGGACCCAATGCTCACTAATTCAACAGGTAATTCATGCTTATTTGCAAAGTTGTTGATGTCCTCAACAAATGTTGTGGTTTTCTTTTCTAGTTCTTCGTAGAAATTTTCCTGCGCACAAAGTGATAATTGTGCGATTCCAGCAGCCATGGCAACTGGATTTCCAGAAAGTGTACCAGCTTGATAAACCGGACCGTCTGGAGAAACGAATGACATAATCTCACGTTTTGCACCATATGCTCCAACAGGAAGCCCTCCACCCATGATTTTACCATAGGTAACGATGTCCGGAGTAATCTTATAATATTCAGAAGCGCCGCCAAACGCCACGCGGAATCCAGAGATAACTTCGTCAAAAATCAATAAAATGCCATATTCTGTGCACAATTCACGCAAAGCAGTTAAGAAGCTTAAGTCTTGCAACAGTAATCCGTTGTTTGCAGGAATTGGTTCAATAATCACACACGCAATTTCGTTGGAAAGTGCCTCGAAACATGATTTTAGTGCATCTAGGTCATTTAATGGCAGGACAATTGTTTCATTGGCAAATGCTTCAGGAACCCCTGCGCTCGATGAGGTGCCAAAAGTCACAAGTCCACTTCCTGCTTTCACTAGAAGTGCGTCTACGTGTCCATGGTAACAACCATCGAATTTCACAATTTTCGTTTTATTCGTATATCCTCGAGCCAAGCGAATAGCAGACATCACTGCTTCTGTTCCTGAACTAAGAAAGCGAAGTTTATCAATGAATGGAATTCGATCTAAAATGAATTTTGCTAATTCACTTTCTTTTCGTGTTGGTGCCCCAAAACTTGCTCCGTTTTGCAAGGTTTCTACAACGGACTGAAAGATGTGTGGGTGATTATGCCCATTGATTAACGGACCCCAACTTCCACAAAAATCAACAAATTTGTTCCCGTCTTCATCCCATATTTCAGCACCATTACCTTTGGCAATAAACAGGGGTGTTCCTCCAACCGACTTAAATGCACGAACTGGAGAATTTACTCCTCCTGGAAAAAATGTTTGAGATTCCTGAAATAGTTTTTCAGATGTGCTTCGGTTAATGGAATGATCGATCTTCATTTCTTGCGTATATTTGTCGTGCTACAAAAGTAACAATAAAGGATGGAAATGGTTTTTAACAACAGCTTGGATTTTGCACGAAAAATGGATCAACAAGATCCATTACGACGTTTTCGAAATGAATTTTTATTTCCCACATTTCACAGTGAGAACCCTATTTACTTCACCGGGAACTCACTTGGACTGCAGCCAAAGAAAGCGGCGGTATATCTTCAAGAAGAATTGGCTGATTGGGCTAAGTTCGGTGTGGAAGGACATTTTTTATCAAGACGACCTTGGTTTTCTTACCATGAGCAATTAACGGAAATGGCTGCAAAAATTGTTGGCGCATTACCGATTGAAGTAGTTGTTACCCATTCCTTGACAACGAACTTGCATTTGCTGATGGCTAGTTTTTACCGTCCGCAAGGCAAAAGAACCAAAATACTTTGTGAAGCAAAAGCTTTCCCAAGTGATCAATATGCGTTAGAATCTCAACTAAAAATGCATGGTCTCAGTATGGATCACCTCGTTGAAATTTTCCCAAGAGAGGGAGAACAACTGATTCATGAAGATGATATCTGTGCTAAAATTTTAGAAGTGGGGGATGAATTAGCATTGGTGATGATTGGTGGAGTTAATTACTACACCGGACAGTATTTTGATTTGGCACGCATTACAGATGCTGGACATCAAGTTGGTGCGTATGTTGGATTTGACCTAGCACATGCTGCTGGAAACATTAATCTTCAGTTGCACGACTGGAATGTAGATTTTGCGGCTTGGTGCGGATACAAATACCTAAACTCGTCTCCTGGAGGAGTTTCCGGAATGTTTGTTCACGAAAAACATGCTCATAACAAAGATCTTCCACGTTTTGCTGGTTGGTGGGGACATAATAAAGAAGAACGATTTTTAATGAAACCAGGATTTGACCCACTTCCAGGTGCAGAAGGTTGGCAATTAAGCAATGCTCCTGTAATGGGAATGGCTGTCCATTTAGCGTCCTTAGAACTGTTTAACGAAGCAGGAATGGATCAAATTGGTGCGAAAAGAGATCAAATGACCGCATTCTTAGAATTCGTGATAAAAGAAATATCGCAGCGCAATTCAGAAAAATGCACCTTTGAAATCATCACACCAAGTGAAATCCATAGAAGAGGAGCACAATTATCGATTATGGCTCTTGGACAAGGCCGCAAATTGTTTGATGCATTGTCAGACTTAGGAGTGATTGCAGATTGGCGCGAACCGAATGTGATTCGTATTGCACCAGCACCCTTATATAATTCTTTTGAGGATTGTTATTGGTTTGGTGTGCATTTAGAGAATGCTATCCAGTAGTACAGACTCAACTACAGAGGGAAAGTGCGCGATTTCAAGCTCCCGAACTTGACTTTCGATTTCCAAGGAAGAAGAAGGGTTTTCTAGAGCAACAGCGAATTGTGCCAACATTTTTCCTTTGTCAAACTCTTCATTGACTAAATGAATGGTAATTCCTGAAAAACGACTTGAGCTTTTTGATACTGCCTCATGAACGTGCTTTCCATACATTCCTTTTCCGCCAAAATTAGGAAGTAGGGATGGATGAATATTTATGATGCGATCTGGAAAAGCATGGATAAAGCTACTTGGTATCTTTTTTAAAAAACCAGCTAAAATTACCCAATCGATTTCTTGTTCATGACACAATTTTAAATAAGCATCTCCTTCTATTCCCGAAGGTTGAGCATAGAATATCGATTGCTCTGAACAAAACGTGTCCATGAGCTCATTTTTTGCCGAGGATAGCACAAGTGATACGCCAATTTGTGCGTGATTTTCGAAATAGTTGATGATATTTCGAGCATTACTCCCGTTTCCAGATATAAATAGTGCGATTCGTTTACGTTTCATTCTAAGCGCAAAGTTAAACATCTGTTGGGATTCACGTGTAATCAAAACTTTTAAGTTGATAAATATTACAGATTTAGTTTTGTTAATTGGATGTTTGTTTTTTTCTTTGCAGGCTGAAACCTTTTAAATTAAGTAATATGTCTGAAATCAAAGCTAAAGTTATCGCGATCATCGTTGATAAACTGAATGTTGAAGAAAGTGAAGTAACTAACGAAGCGAGCTTCACAAATGACTTAGGTGCCGATTCATTGGATACCGTTGAGTTAATCATGGAATTCGAGAAGCAATTCAATATATCCATTCCAGATGATAAAGCTGAGGGAATCCAAACTGTTGGAGACGCTGTTGCTTACATCGAAAGCAATGTGAATTAATTTTTACTGAATCCAATTTAAATAGGCATGCAATTAAAACGAGTTGTCGTAACTGGACTTGGTGCGTTGACACCAATCGGTAATAATTTGCAAGAATATTGGGATGGATTGCTTGCTGGAAAAAGCGGTGCTGCACCCATCCAGCAATTTGATGCATCTTTATTCAAAACTCAGTTTGCCTGTGAGTTGAAGGGATTCAATGTAGAAGATCACATTGATAAAAAAGAAGCCCGTAAACTCGATCAATTTTCGCAGTATGCCATAGTTACCGCTACGGAAGCTATGGCAGACTCTGCTTTGATGGAGTCTAATCCAAATTGTGACCGAATTGGCGTGATTTGGGGATCGGGAGTCGGTGGACTTAAAACATTTCAAGAAGAAGCCCGCGAGTATTTCGCTGGTGATGGAACTCCTCGATTTAATCCGTTTTTCATTCCTAAAATGATTGCAGATATCGCAGCAGGACACATTTCCATCAAATTTGGATTGCGCGGACCGAATTACGTATGTGTTTCGGCTTGTGCATCTGCAACAAATGCCATTATTGACGCCTTTAACTTAATTCGTTTAGGAAAAGCAGATGCCATCGTAACTGGTGGTTCAGAAGCTGGAGTGAACGAGATGGGAATGGGTGGGTTTAATGCGTTAAAAGCGTTATCAACTAGAAACGATTCTCCAGAAACAGCTTCTCGTCCGTTCGATTTAGATCGCGATGGATTCGTGTTAGGTGAAGGTTCTGGTGCGCTTATTTTAGAAGAGTACGAACACGCAATCAAACGTGGAGCTAAAATCTATGCGGAGGTCATTGGTGGTGGAATGTCTGGTGATGCTTATCACATGACTGCTCCTCATCCAGATGGAATCGGTGCTAGAAATACAATGTTAGCTGCATTAGAGGATGCTGAAATTACACCAGAACAAATTGATTATGTAAACGTTCACGGGACATCTACACCGCTAGGTGACATTGCTGAAGTAAAGGCGATTCAAGCGGTCTTCGGAGAACATGCATACAATATGAACATTAGTTCAACAAAGTCCATGACAGGACACCTTTTAGGTGCTGCTGGAGCGATTGAGGCAGTTGCTTGTGTGATGTCAGTGAAGAATGATATCGTCCCTCCAACAATCAATCATTTTACAGATGATCCAGGACTTGATCCAAAATTGAATTTCACATTCAATACGCCACAAAAACGTACCGTGAATATTGCGCTTTCCAACACATTTGGATTTGGTGGACATAACACGAGTATCATTGTCAAAAAATTTAACTCTTAAGAACTCTGAAACTTCCTTTGTTTTCAACCAAAAGAACAGAGGATGAGTTGAAAGTCATTCGGTTCATTCTCAAACAATTTGGGTATAAGCCAGTTAATGTCTCTTTTTTCACTCGTGCATTGACACATAAGTCATACTTGCCGGAAGAAAAACTTGATTTTGCCAATGAACGCTTGGAGTTTTTGGGTGATGCGATATTAGACGCAGTAGTAGCTGAATTTCTTTATTCTAAATATCCTGATGACGACGAAGGGTACTTAACCAAATTAAAGTCTCGTATTGTCAATAGAAAATCCCTTGCTGCTATCGGTGAAAAAATGGAAATTCGGACGATGCTTATTTACAATCAAGCAAGAAGCATTAATCTCGCTACACTCGAAGGAAATGCTTTCGAAGCCATTATCGGTGCCATTTATTTGGATGGTGGATTTGAAAAAGCGAAGACGGTATTAATCAAACATGTATTTAGAAATCATTTGAATTTCAGTCAATTACTTGCTGAGGAACTTGATTTTAAATCCAAATTATTTATTTGGTGTCAAAAGAAAAAATTGAATCTAGAGTTTGATTTAATGCAAGAAACGCATGTAAACGGACAATGGAATTATGAGATGGCTGTTTTTGTGAATCGTACAGAATATGGACGTGGAAAAGGCTTTTCAAAGAAGGAAGCGGAACAAGCAGCAGCAAGAGAAACCTTGCAATTAATGGGAGAAATTTAATCAGACGCTAGCTTTGCGTTGATTTTTATTATACTTTTGTTTCACAAAGTTCAAGATCATGACAACAACAGAAATTATTTATGCAATTGGCGACCTATTTCAATGGTCATTTGGTTTCTTCGAATTCGTAGGAAATTATTTCAATACCATGGTTATCCTATTAGGATTCTTCGGTTTTGGATATTGGATGAACGCGCAGCGTAAAATGAGCGCTAAAGCAAATGTACCAGTAGATGTAAAAGACAACGCCGGTTGGTACAAAAAAGAAAATCAAAAATTGAAATAATAGTTCAATTCAAAATATAAAAATGTCCGCATAACGCGGACATTTTTTTTGTCTAAAAATTCGTTCAAAAAAAAAGCAGACTCAATAGGTCTGCTTTTTTATACTTTATTTAAGCGTTTTTTATGCTTTTGTTAAAGCACCTTTTAGAAATTCTCTGTTCATTCGAGCAATGTTTTCAATTGAAATTCCTTTTGGACATTCAATTTCACATGCTCCGGTATTCGTACAATTCCCGAATCCTTCTTCGTCCATTTGACGAACCATATTCAATACACGATCAGTAGCTTCTACTTTCCCTTGAGGTAATAATGCATACTGGGAAACTTTTGCCCCAACGAACAACATCGCAGAACCATTTTTACATGATGCAACACAAGCCCCACATCCAATACACGCTGCCGCTTCAAATGCTTTGTCTGCATCAGCTTTTGGAATTGGAATAGCATTGGCATCCATCGTGCGTCCAGATGTGTTAACAGAAACAAATCCTCCTGCTTGTTGAATGCGGTCAAAGGCACTACGATCAACCATCAAATCTTTGATGATTGGGAATGCGCGTGATCTCCAAGGTTCTACATAAATGGTATCTCCATCTTTAAACATACGCATGTGCAATTGACATGTTGTAATTCCTGAGTCTGGTCCATGTGCACGACCGTTGATGTATAAGGAACACATTCCACAGATTCCTTCGCGACAATCGTGATCGAAAGCAATCGGTGACTGTTTCTCATTAATCAATTGTTCATTCAACTGATCCAACATCTCCAAGAAAGAGCTATCTGTAGAAACGCTATTCAATGTATACGTTTCTAAAGCGCCTTTCGCTTTTGAATTTTTCTGTCTCCAGATTTTCAATGTGATATTAATGAACTTAGAAGCCATAATCTCTTTCTTAATTATTTGTAATTTCTTGCTGCTATCTTAATAAACTCGTAATTCAAATCCTCTTTGTGAAGTGTTGATTGTTTTGAGTCTGAACCATTGTATTCCCATGCGCCAACATACTTGAATTTTTCGTCGTCACGTAAAGTCTCGCCTTCTGAATCTTGGTGTTCCTCTCGGAAGTGTCCACCACAAGATTCTTCGCGGTGTAATGCATCAACAGCCATTAATTGACCCAATTCTATAAGATCCGCTACACGCATCACTTTTTCCAATTCAGGATTCATTTCATCAGAACTACCAGGAACATAAACGTCTTTGTAAAACTCTTCGCGCAATAGTCCGATTTCTTCAATGGCTTGTTTTAAACCTTCTTCATTACGAGCCATTCCAACCTTATTCCACATGATTAATCCTAATCGTTTGTGGAAGTGGTCAACAGATTTAGAACCGTTGTTATTCAAGAAACGATCAATCGTCTCTTTTACTTCGTTTTCAGCTGCATCAAATTCAGGAGAATCCGTAGCGATTTTACCTGTACGAATTTCATTAGCAAGGTAATCAGAAACAGTATATGGTAAAACAAAATAACCATCTGCTAGTCCTTGCATCAATGCTGATGCACCAAGTCGATTGGCACCGTGATCAGAGAAGTTAGCTTCACCTGTCACAAAACAACCTTCGATGGTACTTTGTAAGTTGTAATCAACCCAAACTCCTCCCATTGTGTAGTGAACAGCTGGATAAATTTTCATTGGAGTTTCGTACGGGTTTTCATCAGTGATTTTTTGATACATCTGGAACAAGTTCCCGTATTTCTCTTCTATCCACTTTTTCCCCAATTCGATCATGCGCTCTTCTGTAGGATTGTGATCTCCCAACGCATAAGCTGCTTGCTTTCCTTTGCTTTTAATTTCAGATGCGAAATCAAGGTAAACACCTTCATTTGTATCATTTGCTTCAATACCGTGTCCTTCATCACAACGCTCTTTCGCTGCACGAGAAGCCACGTCACGAGGGACAAGGTTTCCGAATGCAGGATAACGTCGTTCTAAATAGTAATCTCTATCTTCTTCTGCGATTTGAGTTGGTTTCAATTTACCCGCTCTAATTGCTTCAGCATCTTCTTTTTTCTTTGGAACCCAAATGCGGCCTGAATTTCTTAATGATTCAGACATCAAGGTTAATTTGGATTGATTTGTTCCGTGAACGGGAACGCATGTAGGGTGAATTTGAACATAACAAGGGTTAGCAAATAATGCCCCTCTTTTGTGTACTTTCCATGCTGCAGAAACATTACTTCCCATTGCATTCGTGGAAAGGAAGTATACATTACCATAACCACCAGATGCGATCACTACCGCATGTGCAGAATGACGCTCTAATTCACCTGTAACCAAGTTACGAGCAATAATTCCACGAGCTTTTCCATCAATTTTTACTAAGTCCATCATTTCATGACGGTGGTACATTTTCACACGACCTAATCCAATTTGACGTGATAACGCCGAATAAGCACCTAATAATAATTGTTGTCCAGTTTGTCCAGCTGCGTAAAATGTACGTTGAACTTGCGTCCCACCAAATGAACGATTATCAAGTAGTCCACCGTATTCACGTGCAAAAGGAACACCTTGAGCCACACATTGATCGATGATGTTACCTGAAACTTCCGCTAAACGATGAACGTTTGCTTCACGTGCACGGTAATCTCCACCTTTGATGGTATCATAAAACAAACGATAAACAGAGTCACCATCGTTTTGGTAATTTTTCGCTGCATTGATACCTCCTTGTGCGGCAATAGAATGGGCACGACGCGGAGAATCTTGAAAACAGAATGCTTTTACATTATATCCCATTTCACCTAGGGATGCAGCAGCCGATGCTCCGGCTAATCCTGTTCCTACAACAATAACGTCAATCTTTGGACGATTGTTGGGAGCAACCAATTTCATGTGATTTTTGTGGTTAGTCCACTTGTCAGCAATCGGTCCTTCTGGAATTCTTGAATTTAATTTTGACATAATCCTGTTTTTCCTAATGGTTCATGTAAATAATAACGGGAATAATTGCGAATAAGAAAGGCACAACAATACTGAATGCCATTCCTATTTTCTTAATGATAGGCATGTACAACGGATGATTCAATCCTAAAGATTGAAACGCAGATGCAAATCCATGCCATAAGTGATATCCCAAAACCAACATGGAAATCACGTAAAAAATAACACCGAATAATGCACTTGAATTATCTTTACTGAAGAACGTCATTACAACTGTGTGCAAATCTTTGTACCCATCTCCAATTTTTACATGAGAGGTAAGGTCGTAGAATTCATGTTTGTTTTTAATCTCGAACAATTTTTGTTCTTGTCCAGTACTCGGATCTTTTACCTTGAATTGTTGGTAGGTTCCATTCGTGTTTAAGTAATGTGTCACTTCAATCGGTTTAGTGATCATTTCTCCCGTAGCTGGATTTTGTCCAACTGGGTAATCAACCGTCTTTACCAATGAATGTAAAGGAATCTCTTCGGTAATTTTCGCTTTCCACCAGAAATTAGCCATGTGCGTAGCTAGAAAAACCAAAATCAAGGTTCCTAAAATCGCCATGTTTCTAGATGCCGTTCCAGAATTTGCTTTTGGATTATTGTATGCATATTTAACCGGACGGGCATTTTTGTTTTGAATCGTCAACATAATACCATCAACTGCATGAACAATCAACGCAATGTATGTGGTATAAGACAAAACTTTAATGAACAAATTATGCCCCATGAAGTAAGCATATTCATTAAAGGCACGACGTCCTTCTTCGCCGGTTTTGAAAATAAGTTGAAGGTTACCGAGTAGGTGACCAACAAGGAATGTACATAAGAACAATCCCGTCAAAGCCATGAAGTACTTCTTGGCGATGGATGATTTAAATAATACTGAGTTACTCATAATTGTTAACCATTAATGTGATGCAAATTTACTTCTAACTAACAATAAAATAGAAGTTTTGTTTCTATTTAGAATGAATTTAGATAAGATAGTTCGGTTATTGTTTCAGCAACCTTTAATTTAACGTTGGATCCAATAATAACGGAACGATTATCTGCGAAGTGTCCAATCGGAAAATCATAACAAATCGGAATTTTTGAGTAGGTGAAGTGATGGGAAACAATTTCGTCAATTGTTAATCCTGTAGGATTGTCAGTATCCTCTAAATCAGTCATTCCGCCAATAATTAAACCCTTAATTTTTCCTAATGCACCCGTTTTTTTCAAGGCAAAAAACATCCTGTCTAAATGGTATAATTGTTCGGCTAAGTCTTCTAAAAATAAAATGCCACCGTCAAAATTCAAGGCATCATCGGTGCCTAACAGGCTAAAGACAATGCTTAAATTTCCCCCAATAAGAGTACCATTTGCCTCTCCATGTTTATTGGATTGATTCGCAGAACATGTAATTACGGGATATCCACCTCCTAAAATCTCGAGCATTGTATCCAATGCTTCAGTTGAATTGGACTCAAAATTAAGAGGCATCGAACCATGAATACTTTTTACACCAAGCTTCATCAAACGATGATGGAAAACGGTAATATCACTAAAACCAATGATCCATTTGGGTTCACGCAACATATTCGCCCAATTAATTTCATCAACGATGCGCACACATCCATATCCTCCTCGTGCGCACAAAATAGCTTTCACTTCTGGATGGTCGATGCCAAATTGCATGTCCGCTGTTCTTTCCGCATCCGTTCCAGAAAAATATCGATGCGAACCAAGACAGTGTTCACTTAATAAGACACGATAACCCTTTTGTTCCAAAAAGTTCTTAGTGAATAAAACGGAATTTGAATCCGTTGCTTTTGCTGGTGCGGTGATGTAAATTAAATCACCTTCTTTTAATGTGGGCGGTGTAATCATTTCGTTCATGAAAATGGAAGAAGTGCCGTTGCTATGGCAAGGTCTCCGGCGGTGGTGATTTTTATATTTTCTTCGTTACTTATAACCAAAAAAGGTTCTGTTCCAGTTAATCCTACTACGCTTGCGTCGTCAGTCATTCCTTCATGAAAACTTGTTTGATAGGCTCTCTTAAGTAACTCTGCCTTGAAACATTGAGGTGTATGAACTAATTTATATGCGTTACGATCGACCATTTCAGAGCCATCTATTGTAAGAACCCGCAAGGAATCTTTCACCGCAAGAACAGGAATAACACTGTCAGAGTATGCGAGTCCTTCGATGCAGCGTTGAATGGTTTCATGGCTGACTAGTGGACGTACACCATCGTGAACCATAATAAAATCTCCTGAACAATGACTTAATGCTAATTGTATCGAGTGGAACCGTTCTTGTCCACCAGCACTCACATGATGTGGAATTTCACAATGAAAAGTCTTTAGTAACTCTGTCCAATAAGAAATCCAGTCTGCTGGCAAAGTGATGATGATTTCCAAAGTTGGATCAAATGAATGAAATTTTTCCAAACAATGAAGTAGAATAGGCTTGCCTTGAATTTCCAAAAATTGTTTGGGTAAATCAGTTCCCATTCGCTTTCCTATTCCACCAGCAGTAATGATTACAGATCCTTTCATAGCCCTTCAAAAATACGCATTGCCAAGGAATTAATAGGAAAGAATTTTCAATCTTTGGGGAATGATAGCGATTTCGAAGGATTTCCCGTGAATGTATTCGCCGTCAGTTTCGGCATGTAATTCTTCTGAATCACTTGTTAAGGTAAGTGAATTACTTTCAAAGTAATGTGCTTCAGGATGTTTGATGCGTTTGCCTCTTTTTACCTTTATGACATTTAACAAATAATCAAGCAGCGATACTTTTGCTAAAATGGTCATGTTTAATTTTCCGTCTGATATGGATGCGCCAGGATGTATGTGTAAACCATTTCCAAAAATGGAGCCATTGCAAGCAGCAGCTAAAAGAAATTCTCCTTTATAGGTAAAATTACCTGCACTTATAGATATGTGCGGTCGTTTAAATCCAATGAATGTTTTCAAAATCGCTAAGCCATAAGAAAATCGAGGTCCAAATTTTTGACGGAACTCCGTTAGCGAAAGGACTACCGATCCACCAAAACCGATATCCGCTATATTCATAAAATAGCGTGTTTCATTTTCAGTGACCATTTTTCCAATATCTGAAAGAACAAAGGTAGGTTTAGTCATTGCGTCGATGAATAGATCAAAATGAAATTTCTGAAAAAATGTACTCTGGTAAAAATCATTTCCCGTCCCGAAAGGTATGATGGCTAAAATGGGCAGTTCAGGACTTCCGGATTCAAGTAATCCATTTAAAATTTCATTTAGCGTACCGTCACCACCAATGGCTACAATCATTTCTACATTAGAAGCATATATTTTTGCAACATCAACCAATTCTTTTCCTTTATTAGAAGCGATGAATTGATACTGATCACCTAGCATATGTGAGCAAGTATCCAGAAAACGCTGAAGTGATTTACTCACTTCTTTACTCCCATTCATTAAAAAAAGTGTTTTTCGCATTTTTCAAAGATAATTGAATATCGCTTTAATCGGAATATGTTAAAATCATAACGCACAAACAAATGAATGTAAAAAAGTAAATTTTCAAATGATTATCTTTGTTGCATGATTATTGGTGCAGATTATGAGAAGATGATTTGGAAATTTGGTGAATTCACATTGATGGAACCAAATACCCTCATTACAGATACCCTTATGTCTGCTATTTGTTTCTACCTGACATATAAATTATGGAAAGAACAAAATAGAAATCCATTCGTCAATTGGTTTATGGCTTTTTTCTTAATGTTAGGGATTAGCACATTTATTGGAGGATTAGGACATGGCTTTTATTTTTATTGGGGAACGATCGGAAAAATACCTGGTTGGATAACGGCAATTATAGCTGTTTTTTGCATCGAACAGGCAATGATTTCATTCGTTTACAATAAATCCCTTCAAAAAATTTATAAAGGTTTGTCCATACTCAAAATGCTAATAGTTTTGGGAATTTTTCTACGGATTTGTTTAAATAGTCAAGTGATTGAAAGGCCAGAATTAGGATTTTTACCAATTGCAATGAATACGATTTTAGGAACCATATTAAGTGCTGGCATTTTAGGTGTGGTATTTTACCGGAAGCATCAAGCGCCTTTTCATTATTTTTCGATTGGCGTACTTGCGATGTTACCTGCAGCATTCGTTTTTCTAATGAAAATAAATTTACATCCATGGATGGATAAAAATGATGTTTCCCATATCTTGTTATCGATAGGAAATGTATTCTTTTATGTAGGTATAATAAAAGTTACGCCAGAATTAACATCTAAATTTAATACTGAATTCGAAGGGTAGAATACTTTGAGATGGTTTTTCCAGAAACTGTTTTTCCAGTTAAGTAATAGATATAAGTTCCAGCAGGACAAACATCACCATCTACTTTCTTTCCATTCCAACTTTCTTGAGGATTAGTGCTCTTAAATACAAGTTGATTCTTCATGTCTAGTATGACTAAACTAAAATCACTGAATTCATAGGAACTTAAGTCTACGCTAAATTCATCGTTTTTACCGTCACCATTCGGAGTAAAGATATTCGGCAATACAATGGTTTCTTCTTGAACATTAGAAGCTGGATCAAGTTCAAGTGTCACAGGTATATTTACGATTGGATTTTGTGAAATTGCTGCACTGTTTTGATTGGCCACAATCGTTTGAATTGGAAGTGTTGGAATCACTTCAGGATCTTTGTTCGTCAAAGAAATTCCAGGGAACGTTTCGTTACTACTGTGTGTGATTCCAGGCCCAAAGCTAGGTTCATTGTCCTCTTGAGGAATTTCTGGAATCAAAAATACATACTCATAGATTTTAGCAGGTTTTGATGTTGATTTTATCACTGCTTTCTCATCATTAGACTTGGTTAGAGTCGATGTTTTTTTGGATTCTTTAGAGCTCACCGATTTTGTGGATGATGTTTTTTGTTGTGTCAACATCCAAACACCTCCAATTACCGCAGCGGCACTCAATCCACCGATAATCGATTTTGTAAGAAGAGATAAACCACTACTAACGACAGTTGTTCCTGAAGTAATGGAAGAAGAAACGGAAGCCCATAATTCTGGACTTACTGGCGACTGGTGTTGTGCCAATTTCTCTTGAAACAATTCTTTTATGAAATCTTTTTCTTCCATGTTATCTTTTTTCTATACGGTCTTTCAAGTATGCCCTTGCCCTCAAATACTGTGACTTTGAGGTACTTTCTGTAATTCCTAGTGCTGATGCAATTTCTTGATGAGAATATCCTTCGATGGCAAACATATTGAATACAACACGGTATCCATCTGGCATAGATTGTACTAATTTCATCAAATCATCCGCCATTAATTTCTCTACAATGAATTCATGTTGTTCAATGCGGTAAGAGACCTCTTCCACTTGAATTTCTTTAAGAAGTTTTTTATCCTTTCGCAATTGATCTAAGCAGGTGTTCACCACAATACGTCGAATCCATCCTTCAAATACTCCTTCGAATTTATATTCGGGAAGTTTTGAAAAGACTTTTACCAAAGCATCTTGGAGAACATCCTCTGCACGCATTTTGTCTTTGACGTATCGCAGACAAACGGAATACATTTTAGGGGCAAACATGTCAAACAACGCTTTTTGAGCCTTTGGATTCCCTTCAATACACTGTTTAATTAATGCAATTTCCTCCATGCTCGATTTGTTTGACTGCGTTTCGTTTAAAAAAGTTGCATGCCGCAGCAAAATTCATACGAATTAACGTATTTTCGTTTGCTTAAACAAATGAATATGAAATCCTTTTTATCTATATTTTTCATGATAACGTCCCTTGTTTCTTTTGCAAAGGTGAATATGAAAACCGGTATGTGGCAAGGCGAATTAGCAATGAATGATCGTCTTTATATTCCATTTCAATTAAAAGTTGAAAAGGAAGGCAAAAAAATTTATGTGATAAATGATTTGGAAGAAATTTTGATGGTAAGTCAGACTAAAAAGGACAGTGTTTATTTGCAATTTCCCATTCAAGACGCAGAAGTCATTTTCAAATTCGACGAAAATCTTGAATCGGCGAGGGGTTATTGGATTAATCACAATAAAAAAGTGCAACAAAAAATCCCCTTGACTTTGATATGGAATAGTTTACTACGATTTCCTCAAATGCATCCAACTAAACCTGTTCAATCACTTTTCGATGGTACTTGGGAAGTCACCTTTCAACCGGGAACGAAAGATGAGGAGAAGGCAATTGGAATTTTCAAGGCTGGCAAGGACTCGGAAATTGCGGGTACTTTTTTAACCGAAACGGGAGATTATCGTTTTTTGGCAGGAAATCGTTCTGGACAAAATTTTTCTATGTCCACCTTTAACGGCTCTTGGGCGATGATGTTCGAGGCAGAATTACAGTCAGACACCTTAAAAGGAAAATTTTACAGTGGAGTTTCTTATGTTTCGGATTGGATAGCGGTTCGTAATCCAGAAGCAAAGTTGAGAAATGAGGCATCGTTAACTTACGTCGTAAACGACAAAAAGGTCAAGACTTCAGACATGGTTCAATTGAATGGAAAATCCTTTACGCTGAAACCAAACGAAGGAAAGGTCATTGTTTTACAAATCATGGGAACGTGGTGTCCGAATTGTTTGGATGAGGTTCAATTCATGAATCAATTGCACAAAGGTTATGAGCAATTTGGACTTGAAATCATCGCTTTGGCATATGAAGTGGGAGCAGATGGAAAACAAACACGTCAAAAATTAAAGGCGTTCAAGAAAAAAATTGGAATGGAATATGAATTGGTATTGGCCGGAAAGTCTTCCAAAGAGGTGGCTTCCGATCAATTTCCAATGTTGAATGGCATCATGAGTTTTCCAACGACTGTTATCATTGGAAAAGATGGAAAAGTTCTGCATGTTCACACAGGGTACAGTGGGCCAGCAACAGGAAGCGCCCATAAAGAACTCACGGATAAAATCCAATTGGAAATCGAAATGGCATTGGATATTTTAAAGTAAATCCGACTGGAAATAAAAAAGGGCTGTGAAAACAGCCCTTTTTTTATCTTAATGTTCTAATTAGTCTCTAATCAAGAACTGGTATTTATCAATGTTTTTCAAAGCGATACTTGTTCCCCTTGCAACAGCGCGAAGTGGATCTTCAGCAATGTGTACTGGCAATTTTGTTTTCGCAGAAATACGTTTATCTAACCCTCTTAACATCGAACCACCACCGGCTAAATAGATACCTGTTTTGTAGATATCTGCAGAAAGTTCAGGTGGAGTTAACTCCAATGCACTTAAAATCGCTTCCTCTATTTTAGATATCGTTTTGTCTAGTGCATGTGCTACTTCCACATAAGAAACCATGATTTCTTTTGGAATACCCGTCATCAAATCTCGTCCGCGAACAGCGAAATCTGCTGGTGGATTATCAAGTTCAGGCAAAGCTGCTCCAACTTCAATTTTAATTTGTTCTGCTGTACGCTCTCCAACAAGAATGTTGTGTTGGCGACGCATGTATTCTTCAATATCACTTGTAAAGTCATCACCGGCGATACGAATGGATTTATCACAAACAATTCCACCTAAAGCAATGACAGCAATTTCGGATGTACCACCACCGATATCGATGATCATATTTCCCATTGGTTCTTCTACGTCGATTCCGATTCCTATAGCTGCTGCCATCGGTTCGTGAATAAGATACACTTCTTTTGCACCAGCATGTTCTGCAGAATCACGAACGGCGCGTTTTTCAACTTCTGTAATTCCTGATGGAATACAGATAACCATTCGCAATGTTGGATTGAAAAGGCTTTTACCTGGATTGATCATTTTGATCATACCACGAATCATTTGTTCGGCACTTTGGAAATCGGCGATTACTCCATCTTTCAATGGACGTACCGTTTCGATTAACTTGTGTGTCTTACCGTGCATCTGTTGCGCCTTTCGTCCAATAGCAACTACCTTGCCTGTTTGAATGTCTTTAGCTACAATGGACGGCTCGTCAACCACGACTTTATCATTCCAGATGATAAGTGTGTTTGCTGTCCCTAAGTCAATCGCAATTTCTTGCGTTAAAAAACTAAAAAATGCCATGTTGAATCCAACTAGTGATTAAGTTGTTCCTTTTTCGAGAGATTCGAAGAAAAGGTTACAATTTAATGTAAATATATGTAAAGTTAATGTTTAAAGTGGCGTACTCCTGTAAATACCATGCGCATTCCGTGTTTATTGCAATAATCGATGGAAAGATCATCCTTTACGGATCCTCCAGGTTGAATAACTGCATCGATCCCCTCTAAATGAGCAATTTCTACGCAGTCTGGGAATGGAAAAAAGGCATCACTCGCCATAGCAGCACCTTTTAAATCAAAGCCAAACGTTTTTGCTTTATGAATCGCTTGATTTAAGGCATCAACTCGGGATGTTTGTCCAGTACCACTCGCTAATAATTGTCCGTTTTTAGCCAAGATAATGGTATTCGATTTCGTATGTTTCACCAGTTTATTGGCAAACAATAAATCTGCGATTTCTTGTTCACTAGGCGCATTTGTTGTTTTTACAACCAAATCTTCTTTCGTTTCTGATTTCGCATCCCTGTCTTGAACAAGGACACCGTTTAAAATAGATCGAACTTGTTGTTGAGGAAGCGCCGTTTCTTTTTGAACAAGAATGATACGGTTCTTTTTACTTTTTAGTAATTCCAATGCATCCTCGTGATAGCTAGGGGCAATCAGCACCTCACAAAACAACTCATTGATGAGCGTTGCTGTGGCCATATCGATGGGTTGGTTGGAAATTAAAATTCCACCAAATGCACTTACGGGGTCTGCTGCTAATGCAACTTCGTATGCTTCTTTTAGTGTAGGACGTGTGGCAATTCCACAGGCATTGTTGTGTTTCAAAATCCCAAATGTAGGACCATCATTTTTGAATTCTTGGAGTAAATTAACGGCTGCATCAACATCCAACAGATTGTTGTAAGAAAGTTCCTTTCCGTGTAATTTATCAAATAAGGCATCTAAATCTCCGAAGAATTGTCCTTTTTGATGTGGGTTTTCTCCGTAGCGTAGTGCTTCACTTTTTTCCACACTTAATTTCAAGTATGGACCATCATTTTGAACGAAATACTGATGAATCATGGTATCGTAGTGCGATGAAACATGAAATGCCTCGCCCGCAAAATGCTGTCTTTGAGCGAGACTTGTTGCTCCGTTTTGAGAACGAAGTATTTCTAAAAAGGATGCATAATGATTCACAGATGGAATGATCACGACATCTTGGAAATTTTTCGCTGCCGCTCGGATTAATGAAATTCCACCGATGTCAATTTTTTCAATGATGTCTTCTGCACTAGCACCTGACGCAACTGTTTCCTCGAAAGGGTATAAGTCTACAATGACTAAATCGATAGACGGAATGCCATGTTTAGCAATCGCATCTTGATCTTCTTGTAATGCACGACGATTTAATATCCCACCAAAAACAGTTGGGTGTAAGGTTTTAACTCTTCCACCAAGGATTTCCGGAAAACCTGTAAGGTCTTCAACAGCAACGACGGGTATCCCTAAATTTTGAATAAAGGCTAATGTTCCTCCCGTTGAGTAAATCGTTACTTGATGTTTGTGTAATTCACGAACAATTTCGTCCAGTCCATCTTTGTAATAGACTGAAATTAAGGCGCTTTGGATGTTTTTTAAATCTGTCATGAGGTGTAAAAGAAAGCGCAAAATTAGTGTATTTTTTTCGATAAATGGTTTTTATCTCTTCCTCATTTGAGAATTCAGGCAAAATATTTCGAATAAAAAAACCCCGACTAGCGGGGTTTAATAATGAAAAGATAAAATCTAATTCTAATTGTCTATAACCGACTAATGTCGCTTCTATCCAGAACACATTTCACAACTATCTGGGTTGTCAAGTGAGCATGCAATTGCAGCTGCTTGTTCTTCCAAAGATTTAGCTGTAGGCTCTTCAACAACTGTTTTTTCTACGGTAAACTTAATGGCATCTGTAGCTGCTTTCGTTCGAAGGTAGTACATTCCAGTTTTTAATCCTTTCTCCCAACCGTAGAAGTGCATAGATGTTAACTTACCAAAGTTTGCATTTTCCATGAAGATATTCAAGGATTGACTTTGACAAATGTATGCTCCACGATCGGCAGCTTGGTCAATAATTGCTTTCTGAGAAATCTCCCAAGCCGTTTTGTAAAGATCTTTTAAACGTTGAGGAACCTCGTTAATGTTTTGAACGGATCCATTCGCTGTCATGATTTTCTGACGCATGTCTTTATTCCATAATCCTTCACGAACTAAGTCCTTCAATAAGTGCTTATTTACAATGATGAACTCACCAGAAAGAACGCGACGAGTATAAATGTTTGAAGTATATGGCTCGAAACATTCGTTGTTACCAAGTATTTGTGCAGTAGATGCTGTTGGCATAGGTGCTAACAACAAAGAGTTACGCACACCGTGTTTTTTAACTTCTTCCTTCAAGATGTCCCATTCCCAACGATTCGTTGGAGTAACACCCCACATATCAAACTGGAAGATTCCTTTTGATACTGGAGAACCTTTAATCGTTTCGTATGGTCCTTCTACTTTCGCAAGGTCTTTTGAAGCAGACATGGAAGCAAAGTAAATCGTCTCGAATACTTCACGATTTAATGCGCGAGCTTCTTCAGATTCAAATGGCAATCCCATCATAATGAACGCATCAGCTAATCCTTGAACACCTAGTCCAATTGGACGGTGGCGAAGGTTTGAATTTCTCGCCTCTTCAACTGGATAGAAATTTTCATCGATGATACGGTTCAAATTCAATGTAGCTTGATAAGTTACTTCGAATAATTTATCGTGATCAAATTTCCCTTCCTCTGTAACGTATTTAGGAAGCGCCAATGATGCTAGGTTACAAACAGCAACCTCATCAGGTGCGGTATATTCAATGATCTCTGTACAAAGATTAGAAGACTTGATAGTACCTAAATTTTGTTGATTCGATTTAGCATTTGCCGCATCTTTGTACAACATATATGGAGTACCGGTTTCTATTTGAGATTCAAGGATTTTGAACCAAAGATCTTGAGCTTTGATTGTTTTTCTTCCTTTACCTTCTTTTTCATACTTCGTATACAATGCTTCAAACTCTGCACTGTGTGTATCTGAAAGTCCAGGACATTCATGTGGACACATCAATGTCCAGTCGCCATTTTCTTTTACGCGTTGCATGAATAAATCTGGAATCCATAATGCGTAGAATAAGTCACGTGCACGTTGTTCTTCTTTTCCATGATTCTTTTTCAAATCTAAGAAGTCGAATACATCCGCATGCCAAGGCTCGATATACATGGCGAAAGATCCTTTTCTTTTTCCACCCCCTTGATCCACGTAACGTGCAGTGTCGTTAAATACACGTAGCATTGGAACGATACCATTTGATGTTCCGTTAGTTCCTTTAATGTAAGAACCAGTTGCGCGAATATCATGTAGAGCTAAACCGATGCCACCTGCAGATTGTGAAATTTGTGCACATGATTTCAATGTGTCGTAAATCCCTTCAATACTGTCTTCTTTCATGGTAAGCAAGAAGCAAGAGGACATTTGAGGCTTAGGTGTTCCTGCGTTAAACAACGTTGGAGTCGCATGCGTAAACCAACCTTCTGACATCAAGTTATATGTTTTGATTGCAGATGCCACATCTTTCTTGTGAATACCAATGGCAACGCGCATCAACATTTGTTGCGGACGTTCGGCAATTTTACCATTTAAACGCATCAAGTAAGAGCGTGACAATGTTTTAAAACCAAAATAATCGTAGCGGAAGTCACGATCATAAATGATACTAGAATCAAAAGCTTCTTTGTTTTCTTGGATGATTGCGTATACATCATCTGCAACCAACGAAGCATTTTGATTCGTTTTTGGATCAATGTAATGGTGTAAATCGTCGATTACTTCAGAGAACGTTTTTTTCGTCTCTTTATGCAAGTTAGAAACGGCAATACGAGAAGCCAACAACGCGTAATCTGGGTGATCAATTGTTTTTGCAGCTGCAACCTCTGCAGCAAGATTATCCAAATCTGAAGTGGATACCCCGTCATAGATTCCTTCAATCACCTTCATCGCTACTGCTTCTGGTGAAACCAATGGATCTAATCCGTAACACATTTTAATAATTCGCGCTGTGATTTTATCAAACTTCACAGTTTCTTTTCTTCCGTCTCTTTTTACTACGTACATCCTATTACCGCAATTAAATATTTAAAATTCTTCGTTCATGCTGAATTCTTTGTTCGCATCTCCTGCCAACACTCCAGCTTTTTGGTATTCACCAACTCGTTTTTCAAAGAAATTTGTTTTTCCTTGAATGGAAATCATTTCCATGAAGTCAAATGGATTCGAAGTGTTGTATACACGTTCGTTACCTAATTCAACTAAAAGACGATCCGCAACAAATTCAATGTATTGTTGCATTAGATCGCTGTTCATTCCAATAAGTTTTACTGGAATAGCATCTGTGACAAATTCTTTTTCAATTTCGACAGCGTCCATGATGATTTCACGTACTTTGTCTTTAGAAAGTTTGTTTACCAAGTGATTGTTGTATAACAAACAAGCGAAATCACAGTGTAATCCTTCATCACGAGAAATCAACTCATTCGAGAATGACAATCCAGGCATTAAGCCACGTTTTTTCAACCAAAAAATCGAGCAAAACGAACCTGAGAAAAATATTCCCTCAACTGCTGCAAAAGCAACTAGTCGCTCTGCAAAGTCTCCTTTGTCGATCCATCGAAGTGCCCATTCTGCTTTTTTCTTCACACAGTCAAGCGTGTCGATTGCATTGAACAAATGATTTTTTTCAGCGGAATCCTTGATGTATGTATCAATCAAAAGCGAATACGTTTCTGAGTGAATATTTTCCATCGCTACTTGATTCCCATAAAAGAACTTTGCCTCCGTATATTGTACCTCAGACAAAAAGTTTTCTGCAAGATTCTCGTTTACGATTCCGTCAGAAGCCGCAAAAAAAGCAAGGATGTGTTTTATGAAATGACGTTCGTCATCGTTTAATTTGTTCTCCCAGTCAATTTGATCGGGTGATAAATCGATTTCTTCTGCCGTCCAAAAACTCGCCTCGGCTTTTTTATAAAAACTCCAAATGTCGTCGTGTTGAATTGGAAATAATACAAAACGGCTTTTGTTTTCTTCAAGAATCGGTTCGCGTAAAGATGTTGTCATAAGCTGCTAAATAATTTTTAAACTAAAATGGACGTAGAAATACACTACTTCTAAACCCCTATTTCGCTAAATTGTTTTTGTATCACTCAATCAACTTGAACGTTCGGTTGTGAAATCAAAACGTTGGTAAAATTTGAGACTACAAAAATTGTCAAAAAACATTCTTAAATCAATTAAAGAAATTAACATTAACGCGATGTTATCAACACCGAAAATCGCAATCCTTTCACCAATAAACCCTTCAGCAATTTTCAACACTAAATGGAAAGATATTCACATCAACAATATGTTGATTTTAATAACTATTCCTTGCAACATACTCCAATAAGTCAAATTAATTTCTTATGTGAATTAGGACATTAAAATTATGGCGGAAATTTATTTTTACCTAAAAACAATCAATGAGTTTTTGAACACGTTATTGTTCATACTAAAACAAAAATAGATGGACTTAAAAAACACCATAATTACTGCGTCTTTTGAGCGCTATTTGGAGGGTCTTCAGCACCTAATTTTTCCAAATGTTTGCTTGCAGTGTTCCTATGAATTGTCGCGATTTGAAAAACATATTTGTGCCTTTTGTTGGGATAAATTGCAACGCACATATTTTGAAGCATATGAAATTCCAAGTGGGATGGATCAGCTCTTTTGGGGAAGAATAACATTAAGTGAAACATTTGCATTGTACTTTTTTGAAAAGGAAAAACCAATTCAAGACATTCTTCATGCCCTGAAGTATCAATTTAAAGCTCCTTTGGGAAGGCATTTCGGCGAGGTGATGGGAAAAGCGATTTTTAACAGCAATAAATACAAAACGATTGAAGCATTGATTCCGGTTCCCATTCACCCTCAAAAACGATTTTTGCGTGGATACAATCAAAGTGAGTTATTAGCCGAAGGTATGTCTGCGATTTTAGAAATCCCCATTTTACCCGATGTTGTTCTTAAAAAAGCGAATAATTCTAGTCAGACCAGAAAAAATAGGTTTCTGCGATGGGACAATGCAAGCGAACAATTTTGTTTGGGAAAAAGGGATATTCCTTACCGACATATTGCCATCGTTGATGATGTCATTACTACAGGATCTACACTTGAGGCAATGGCTCAATTATTGCGTTCGCATTATCCAGATCTTCAAATAACTTTGCTTAGTTTCGCCATAGCAAAATAATGATGGAATCTCAACATGTATTAATTATTGGTGCCGGACTCGCAGGCACGAGCCTAGCGCATCAACTTTTAGCAAAAGGACACCGCGTTCAACTGATTGATCGGGGTATAAATCATTCTACTGCAGTTGCTGCTGGAATGGTGAATCCAATGGTTTTTAGAAGAATGAATAAATCCTGGCGTTTGGATGAGTTCATTTCTGACGCAAGGAATTTTTACTTACAACTAGAAAAAACTGTTGAAGATAAATTGTTTCATCCGATTGTTATACGTCGGATGCTCTCTTCAGAACAAGAACGTAATTACTGGTTGGAAAGACAAAAATCACCTGAATTTACGGATTATTTGACGGAAATTAATCCGGAAGATGAAAGCTATTCGCTTGCTCAAAATCACTTCGGAAGCGGAAGATTGAAATCCTCCTTTTGGGTGGATGCAAAACGCTATTACGACCTAAATCTTGCATATTTTGAACGAAAAGGGAGCTTGTTAAAAGAAGATTTTGATTCATCAAGTTTTGATGAAAACACGTTGGTTTATAAAGGAATTCCATACGATAAAGTTGTTTTTTCGGTCGGATATCAACAAATCAATACGCCTTTTTTTCAGGAGTTACCTATTCAACAAACTAAAGGACAAACCATCCGCATCCGTTCACAAGAAGTCCCTGAAAATGAATCCCTCAATCGGAAGTGTTTTGTTCTTCCATTAGGAAATCATGTTTTTAGAATCGGTGCAACCTACGAATGGGATAATCCTGACTTGAGCCCAACGGAAGAAGCAAAACAGGAATTAATTGGACACCTCAACGTCTTAGGGGACTTCTCCTATGACATCCTTGATCAACAAGTAGGAGTGCGTCCAACGGTTTTAGATCGCCGCCCCATACTTGGAGCACATCACTCAATAAAAAACGTCTTTTTATTCAATGGACTAGGGACGAAAGGATATTTAATGGCGCCAACTTTAGCAAGGGAATTAGCTGATTTCATGTTCGAAGGAAAACCACTTGATAAGGAAATTTCGATCAATCGATTTTACAAGAAATTGAATTTGTGAAAAAAATCCTATTTTTAGGTGAACTAAAACTATAAACATGGAAACAGAATCAACTAATGCGAAGTCATTGAAATTAACGGATAACAGCCTAATTTTTATGATGGAAATTGTAAAATGGGCTAAATTTTTGGCAATTTGTTCTTTTGTGGGTATTGGAATTATCGCCTTATTGGGAGTAGGAATGATCATCCTTCAATTTGAAGGCCAAGCGAAAGGATTGTCTCCTGTAATCCTGGGTCTTGCATACATTTTAATGTCAGTACTTTATTTTTTCCCTTCGATCTATTTGTATCGTTTTGCTGCGGCAAGTGGAGATGCCATTGAAAAATTAAATGATGACATTCTGGAAGAAGGACTAGAAAATTTAAAATCACTTTTTCGATTTACAGGAATATCGATGATTATTATGCTTTCGCTGTATGCTGTAGGGATTATTGCCGTAATAGCAGCGTTTATCATTCAGATGTAATATAGTCGGGACATTAGACGTCAATTCAGCGGGAAAATCGTATTTTTGTTACCGCTATGAATCACATTCGAAATTTCTGCATTATTGCACACATCGATCACGGTAAAAGTACCCTCGCAGATCGCTTACTTCAAACTACTGGAACGATATCCGACCGAAACATGCAGGCTCAGGCCTTGGATGATATGGACTTGGAGCGCGAACGTGGAATCACCATTAAGAGTCATGCCATTCAAATGAGTTATAAGTTTGAAGGGAACGATTATATTTTGAACCTAATTGACACGCCTGGACACGTTGATTTCTCTTACGAAGTTTCGCGTTCAATCGCAGCTTGTGAAGGAGCATTGTTAATAGTTGATGCATCCCAAGGAATTGAGGCTCAAACGATTTCAAATTTATATTTGGCATTAGAACACGATTTGGAAATTATTCCGATTCTGAACAAAATGGACTTACCTGGTGCAATGCCAGAGGAAGTATCTGATCAAATTGTCGAGTTAATTGGTTGTGATTATGAGGACATTATTCAAGCTTCCGGAAAAACTGGGCTTGGCGTAGAAGCAATTTTATCAGCTGTTGTTAACCGAATTCCGCCACCAAAAGGAGATGAGTCAGCGCCGTTACAAGCCATGATTTTTGACTCTGTTTTCAATCCATTTAGAGGAATTATCGCGTATTACAGAATAAAAAATGGAGTGTTGAGAAAGGGACAAAAAGTTCGTTTTCTAAATACAGGAAGAGATTACAACGCCGATGAAATCGGAATTTTAAAAATGGATCTTTCCCCACGAAACGAGGTGAGAGCAGGAGATGTAGGATACATCATTTCAGGTATTAAGCAAGCCAACGAAGTGAAAGTTGGAGACACCATTACGGATACAGAAAATCCATGCGAAGTTCCAATCAAAGGATTTGAGGATGTAAAACCGATGGTCTTTGCTGGAATTTATCCAGTAGACAATGAAGATTATGAGGAGTTGCGTTATTCCATGGAAAAATTACAACTGAATGACTCATCATTAGTCTTCGAACCTGAATCTTCAGCTGCGCTTGGATTTGGTTTCCGTTGTGGATTCCTTGGAATGCTACACATGGAAATTATTCAAGAGCGTTTGGAACGTGAGTTTAATATGACAGTTATAACAACTGTTCCCAACGTGTCGTACAAGGCATACATGAAAAAAGACCCAGAGGATGCATTGATTGTCAATAATCCATCTGAACTTCCAGATCCATCCGGAATGGAACGAATAGAAGAGCCATACATTAAAGCGCAAGTCATCACGAAAACAGAATATGTTGGTGCAATTATGACTTTGTGTATTGAAAAGCGTGGAGAATTACAGAACCAAGTGTATTTGACACAAGATCGAGTGGAAATTACCTTCGAAATGCCTTTGGCAGAGATTGTCTTTGATTTTTATGACCGTTTGAAATCCGTTTCTCGTGGTTATGCTTCTTTTGACTATCATCCAATCGGGTACAAAGAGTCAGATTTGATCAAAATGGACTTACTGCTTAATGGGGAACAAGTGGATGCATTATCCGCATTGGTTCACCGCAGTAATGCCTTTGATCTTGGTAAACGCATTTGTGTCAAATTGCGCGAATTAATCCCTAGACAACAATTTGAAATTCCGATTCAAGCAGCTATTGGTGCGAAAGTTATTGCGCGTGAAACCATCAAAGCCTTGAGAAAGGATGTTACGGCAAAATGTTATGGTGGAGATATTTCACGTAAACGTAAATTATTAGAGAAACAAAAAGCTGGTAAAAAACGTATGCGCCAAGTGGGAAGAGTAGAAGTTCCTCAAGAAGCATTTTTAGCAGTATTGAAATTAAACGATTAAACTTAAACATATGAATTCTATTTTAACTCATGCTCATTCTGGCTTACGTTGGGTAGCTATTATTCTTTTATTGCTTGCGATTATTAATGCGTTCACTTCAAAGACATTTGAAAAGAAGCATAAAATGATCAACTTATTTACCATGATTACTTTGCATACGCAATTAATCATTGGGTTGGTTCAATATTTTATCACATCTGGTAAAGTGAAATTTTTTGATGGTTGGATGAAAGAGGCAGCATTTCGTTTTTACGGGATGGAACACTTAATGGGGATGTTAATTGCTATTGTTTTGATTACAGTGGGATACAGCAAATCCAAAAGAGGCACAACTGATTCGGAGAAATTCAAACCGATTAAATTATTCTACCTAATAGGATTCATTTTGATTATGGCGTCAATTCCTTGGCCATTCCGAACAGCACTTGGAGGATCATGGTTCTAACACGCGCAATTTTCTTTTTGTTTTTACTTGGATTAACTTCCTGTGGTGCTGATTCATCAGTAAAAAACAACGATGCATTACCAATAGAAACTCCCGCTGAAAAAGGCGCTTCATTGTACACTGTAAATTGTACGAGTTGTCATGGTGAAGACGGGAAAATGGGTGGATCAGGAGCGAAAGACTTATCGAAATCACAATTAAGTGATAAGCAAATCAAAAAGATACTTCGAAAGGGTAAAAATGCCATGCCGCCCATGTCGGCAATTTTGGAGAATGAGGAAAACATGGATTTTGTTATCCAGCACATTAAAACGTTGAGAAAGTAATGCAAGAAGGCCACGTAACAGTAGATGCAGTAGAGGAATCTTGTATTTTAGTAGGCGTAATCACATCAGAAATCGATGAGGTAATTGCCAATGAACATTTGGATGAATTGGAGTTTTTAGCGGAAACCGCCGGTGCAATTACACACACAAAATTCTTACAAAAATTACCGTATCCGAATCCAAGAACGTATGTTGGTTCTGGAAAACTAGAAGAGATCAAACAATATATGAAGGCAATGGACATCGACATGGTCATTTTCGATGATGAGTTGTCCCCTTCACAACTGCGAAATATAGAACGCGAGTTGGAATGTAAAGTCCTGGATCGTACCATTCTTATTTTGGATATTTTCGCTAGTCGAGCAAGAACTTTTCATGCAAAAACACAAGTAGAACTCGCACAACTTCAGTACATGCTTCCCCGCTTAACACGCATGTGGACCCACCTTGAACGTCAAAAAGGAGGAATTGGACTGCGTGGTCCGGGAGAATCTCAGATTGAAACGGACCGTCGAATTATTCAAATGCGTATTTCCTTGATGAAGGAAAGATTAAAAGACATTGATAAACAAATGACGATTCAACGTAGTAACCGAGGACAACTTGTCCGAGTTGCTCTTGTTGGATACACGAATGTTGGTAAAAGTACGTTGATGAATTTACTTTCCAAATCTGATGTGTTTGCGGAAAACAAATTGTTTGCTACCCTAGACACAACCGTTCGAAAAGTGGTGATTGACAACATGCCCATGCTTTTAACAGATACTGTTGGATTTATTCGAAAACTTCCTCAACAATTGATGGAATCGTTTAAGTCGACATTAGACGAGGTTCGTGAAGCTGATTTACTCATACATGTGTTGGATATTTCTCATCCAAATTTTGAAGATCAATTTAATGTCGTTAATGAAACATTGAACGAAATAGACAAAACGGAGAAACCAACTATTGTGGTATTCAATAAGATTGATGCCTATCAACCTATTCTTAATGAAATGAATGAAGAGGAGGAGGATGTTACCACCTTGGAATCACTCAAAAAATCATGGATGGCAAAAATGAATAAAACAAAATGTGTGTTTATTTCTGCTCAAAATAAAGAGAATGTGGAAGAATTGAAGGAAGTTCTATACGAAGAGGTGAAAACCATATTTCGTGTGCGCTATCCTTATAATAATTTCTTGTATTAGTCGACCACTAATTCTAAGTCAATCTGCCGTTTTTTAGGATTTACTTTCGCGATTTTTACTCGTACTTTATCTCCGAAATTAAACGCTTTTCTGTAGCGTGCTCCCGTAATTTTAAAGTTGTCCTGATCGAAATAATAGCGGTCTCCTGGGATTTCTGACATCGGTACCATTCCTTCACAATGATTTTCGTCCATGCGAACAAACATTCCATGTTCCGCAATCCCGGAAATAGTCCCTTCAAAGACTTCTCCTAAGTGATCCATGACGAATAAGGTTTGGAAATATTTCGTGGATTCTCTCTCTGCTTCGGACGCCTTGCGTTCATTTTTAGAAATACGCGTACAAATTGCTTTTAATTCCCCACCATATTTATGCTGCTTGCTCGTCAGTTCTTCTTGTAAAATACGGTGAACCACTAAATCGGCATAGCGTCTAATAGGTGATGTGAAATGACTGTAATGTTTAAAGGCTAATCCATAATGGCCAATGTTCTCGGTTTCATAAGAAGCTTTTGCCATAGAACGAATTGCCATGGATTGAACAAGAGAAAATTCATTTTCCTCACGAATTTCTTCAAATAAGGCATTTAAATTTTTTGCGATGGACTGAGTATCGTGTAAATCGATTTTATGTCCGAATTTCTCAATGAACACAGAGAAAACATCCATTTTTCCTGGGTCCGGAGAATCGTGAACGCGATAAATCATCGGGAATGGGTCTCGGCCTTTTTCAGGCTTCGATAGGAAAGTAGCTACTTTACGGTTCGCAAGTAACATAAATTCTTCAATTAATTTATGTGCGTCTTTGGAGGTTTTGATCACCACTTCTGATGGATTACCAACATCGTTTAAGCGAAAACGCATTTCTTCGGACTCGATGCTCAGTGCACCGTCCTTTAATCTTTGTTTACGTAATATATGGGCTACCGAATTCAATTTACGAATGACAACTTCGTGGTCTCCTTCTTTTCCTTCGATGATTTCCTGTGCTTCTTCATAGGTAAATCGGCGATCTGAATGAATCACACCTTTTCCATACCATTCTTTATAGACTTTCCCTTTATCGTCCATTTCAAAGACTGCGGAGAAGGTATACTTATCTTCGTGTGGCCTTAATGAGCAGGCAATGTTCGATAATTGTTCAGGAAGCATTGGAATAACGCGATCAACTAAATAAACAGAGTTCGATCGAAGTAAAGCCTCCGCATCCATTGCTGTACCTGGACGAACATAATGACTAACATCAGCTATATGAACACCAAGTTCGTAATGTCCATTTTCTAATTCATGGTAAGAAATGGCGTCATCAAAATCACGTGCGTCAAAAGGATCAATAGTAAAGGTGAGGGTAGTTCTAAAGTCACGACGGGTTAATATTTCTTTATCGTCCAATTCCACAGGGACACGTTCTGCTTCTTCTAATACCGCATCTGGAAAAATTGGGTTGATCCCTTGGTTATATAGAATGGAAAGCATTTCCGTGTCATTACTTCCCGGCATTCCTAAAATGGCTACAACTTCCCCAAACGGTTTCTCAGCAGATTTAGGCCAAACGGTAATCTTCACCAATACTTTTTCACCATCTCTTGCTCCATTTAGATTTTCTTTCGGAACGCGAATTTCTAAACCACTGCGATTATTATCTGGAATGAGTAATGCTGTTTTATCACCGAATTGGATAGTTCCAACAAATTGTACACGTTCCCTTTCCTTGATTTCGACCACTGCACCTTCGTCTCGGTTAGGTCCTGACTTAAATACACGAACTTTTACTTTGTCCCCATTCAGTGCTTGTCCAATATTTTGAGGTGCAATAAACACATCTTTTTCTTTCCCTTCTACAACAACGAATCCAGCTCCACGTTGTGTCAACTGAATCACACCTTCAACTAAGTTGGATTCACCGCTTAAGGAATACGTAAAATGATTGATTCGTTTAATGGCATTTTTACTCGCCAAAGCATTTAAGCCTTCGAATACAACCTGACGACTCATGGGATCGCGAGCCTCTACCAATGAACAGATTTGTTGGTGTGTTAGTTCAACACCTGGGTGTTTCTCGAATAAGCGAATTAAAATCGCATTGATACCCGATTTTTTTTTGCCGGGAGATGGTTTTGAATACCTTTTTTTGGACATAGTACGAAATTAGACAATAATCTTGTCTAAAGTGTTCGAAAAGATTGAAAGTAACAATTTAGTGACGAACCACTAATTTTTTGGTAATGGATTTACCTGTAGAAGTTTCAAAAATTAGGAAGTAGATTCCATTGCTGAAGTCACCTACATTGATTTTCTTGCTTCCGTGAATCGTCTCTTTCATGATAACGTTCCCAACAGCATCCATCAATTTGAAGGTGGACTGATCCATTCCAGCAAGTTGGATGGAAACATATTCAGATGTTGGATTTGGGTATATGCTTACTCCGACTTCTTCTTTCACCGGTTTCACTGCAGCTAAGTAATCTACCACAACATCAACAGAATCCGAGAAAGAAAGGCCATTTGTGGAAATATAATAACGGTAATGAGCTGTTCCATAAACACCATCTGCTGGATCTATAGAGGCTTTTAACTTTCCATATTCACCGTCGTTAATCGTGAAAAGAACTGCTTGAGCACCAGGAGTAGTCCAAGGATTTGTATTCATTTGTCCAGAAGAATAACATGTTCCACCAAATGGATCCGTTGCATGTCCCCAGCACAATGCGTCTGTCCATCCAGCCGGAGCATCTATACGTAAACGAGTCACTCTCCAAGCATGTGCTGACCCGGTGTTATTTTCAACATCAAGTGCAATGTCAAAAGAAGCATTGGATGGCGCAACTACGGTATGCGTTGCACCTGAAATATCGGATGTTTGTCCATCCACATGAATGACAATACCATCTTGTGAGTAAGAGAAAACACTCAAACCAAGTGTGAAAAGGAGAAATAAGGACTTCATCATGAGTATCAGTTTGTTCAAAAATAAGGAAAATTCATTAATTTTCAAAATTGCTGAAAGTTTTTCAGGTCTTGGTTTTTTTATACCTTTGAGTTCGGCAAGGTTTTTGAATTGTCGTGCCAAAAAATGATCAAATTATGAAAACACTTTTTACTTTAGCCTTCGTGTTTTTTGCTGGAATTTCCGCATACTCGCAAGATACACATGCAACTGAAAACCAATTGAAACAACTACCTTCTGTTAATTTGAAGGATATGAATGGAAAATCCGTTAATACCGCAGCCATTGCCGTTGATGGACCCATTATCATTAGTTTTTGGGCAACATGGTGTGCACCGTGTAAGAAGGAATTGAATACCATTCATGAATTGTACGAAGATTGGCAGGCTGAAACCGGTGTAACTTTGGTAGCTGTTTCCATAGATGATGAAAAAACAAAAAGCCAAGTTCCAGTTTATGTGAATGGAAAAGCTTGGGATTACATGGTATTAATGGATCCTAATGGTGACTTTAAACGTGCAATGGGCGTAAACAATGTTCCTCATACATTTTTAGTGGATAAAGACGGTAACATTGTCTATTCACACAATAATTATGCGCCAGGGGATGAAGAAAAATTATACAAAGAATTGCTTCACCTTAGCGGAAAATAAATCAAATGAACAAACTTCTACTCGCTACATCTGCCCTGTTTATTACTTTTTTAAGTTTCGCTCAAGGCTCATTAACCGGTAATATCGAAAGTACTTTTCAGTACCTAAATGCGGATTCTATTATTGACGCAAAACAGCCGGCAGAGAAAGGCCTTTTGAACTCCTACATGAATGTTTTCTATACACAAGGAAACTTCAAAGCGGGGATGAGGTTGGAATCATATTTGCCAAGAATCCAGGGATATCCAAACCGTTTTGATGGAACGGGAATAGGTATGCGATATATAGGATACTCAAATGGATTTGTGGATGTAACATTAGGATCATTTTATGAGCAGTTTGGTTCAGGACTTTCGTTTAGAGCTTATGAAGATCGTGCTTTGGGTTATGACAATATGATGGACGGTGCTCGAATCATTGTGCGTCCAACAAGTGGACTAGTGATCAAAGGGGTCTATGGTTATCAACGCCTTTCGTTTCAAGGAGGAAATATCATCCATGGTGATGGTATTGTTCGTGGATTGGACGGTGAATTTCACCTGAATGAAGGATTAAAAAAAATGAAAGATTTTCCACTAGATGTTGTTCTTGGAGCTTCTTTTGTGAGTAAATACCAAGAGGATAATAATCCAGATCTGATCTTACCACAAAACGTAGGAACCTATGGCGGACGAATGAAATTACGCTATAAAAACTTTTACGGAGATGTAGAGTATGTTCAAAAAGAACAGGATCCCTCAAGTGACAATAATTACATTTATAACTATGGACATGCGTCCGTTTTCAATGTTAGTTATACTCGGAAAGGACTCGGGATTCTTGTTTCCGGCAAATCTGTTGATAATATGAGCTACCGTTCGGATCGAACGAAAGATCTTCAAGATGTTTTTGTAAACTATTTGCCTTCGTTAAATAAAACACATACCTACAACCTTGTTGCAACTTTATACCCATATGCCACACAACCATTGGGGGAAGTAGCTTATCAAACCGATGTTCTGTACACCTTCAAAAAAGGCACAAAATTGGGAGGAAAGTACGGAACGACGATAGGGGGTAATTTCTCTACAACGTATCAGCCGGCTCACAGTACAAACGGAATTAATCCGTTGGACTCTACCGGTGTAACCTATGTTTGTCGTCCGTTTCAAGCGAGTGACAGTATGTATTGGCAAGATATCAACTTCAATATCACGAAAAAATTTAACAAGAAATTCAGTACAATCTTGAGTTTTTACTCCATTAAAATCAACAACGATGTGGTAAAAATTTCCAATGATGCTTCAGGAATTATCCATGCAAATATTGGAGTGGGAGAGTTTTCTTATAAATTCAACTCAAAACATTCTCTTCGTGCCGAAATCCAAGGGTTATTCGTTCAAAAAGAAGGTGGAGAAATCAAGGATAAAGGAAATTGGGCAACCTTGTTATTGGAGTATTCCATTTCTCCTGGATGGTTTTTCAGTTTTATGAATCAATACAATTATGGAAATCCCGAAGTGGAAAAACGAGTGAATTATCCAATTTTAACTTGCGGATACATTCGTGATGCCACACGTTTCACCGTTTCTTATGGTCGCCAACGAGCTGGATTATTTTGTGTAGGTGGAGTTTGTCGATTCGTTCCAGCTTCTAATGGTTTAACACTTAGCTTTACTCAAAGTTTTTAGTATGAAAAAGTTTTCTCTTTTGTTTCTTTTTGCATGGTCCATGTATCTTTATACATCGTGTGATCGCATAACGAATCCATACCCTCCTCAAGTTGTTTTAGAACTTGACACTACATTATACCCAGGTAATTGGGATGATTATGTTTCCAATGAATGGCCAACATTTACGGCAAACACAAACATTGACCGAAATATTCTAATCGAAGATTATACAGGACATAAATGTATTTTTTGTCCAGCAGCTGCAGATTTGGCGCATCAACTAGAATTAACGCATGAAGGAAGGGTATTCGTTTCTTCGATGCATGTTGGACCACTTGGAATTGGTGATTTCCAAACAGTGAGCGCACCGGAATATCCAATAGATTTCACCAATCCTCAAGGCGTTGAAATTGGAACCTATTTTGGAACGAATGACGGTGGGTTTAGTGGGAATCCGCGTGGAACAATCAATCGTTTTCTTTCTGGAGGAAATATTTTTCAGAGTCCAAATGCATGGACGAGCATGGTGAATACGATGTTGGCGGAAAACACGTTAAAGGTAAATATGCAATCTGCCTTGAACTATTACCCAGAAACGCATGGTGCTTTCCTTCACGTTGAAGTGGAAAAATTAGATCAACAATTATCGAACGAATTGGGAATCGTTGCTTATGTACTTGAGGACTCTTTAGTTGGCGATCAAAAGATGAGTGATAACTCCCATAATACGAGTTACATTCACCGCGATATTCACCGAGGAAACTTGAACGCTCAAGCATTTGGGAGAGTTCTTGAAGCCGCGGATTTGCAAAACGGAAAATACTATGTAAACTATAGCTTTGTTGTCCCAAATCAATTAGACGCCGCATACAATGCTGAGAATATGCATGTGTTGATTTACGTTTACGACCGCAGTACTTGGGAGATTTACCAGGTGATTCGTCAGAATATCATCCCTTAATTCGTATTTTTCGAAATTCCAAATGGCGCTAAGACAACACCTTGCACAAAAACTGGAACAGCGACTTTCACCTCAACAAATCCAGTTGATGAAATTGCTTCAGGTTCCAACCATGGAATTAGATCAGCGCATCAAACAGGAATTGGAAGAAAATCCAGCATTGGAAGAAGGAGCTGATGACTTCGAAGATGAATTTGAACAAGAAGAAGAATTTGATGATGCAGATGGCGAGGATGAATTCGACCTCTCAGATTATTTAGATGATGACGTTGCCGATTATAAAACCCAAGCGAATAATCATTCAAAGGATGACGAAGAACGGGTAATTCCGCTGTCGGGAGAACAATCCTTTCAAGAAAAATTAACGGAACAACTTCATTTGTTGTATTTGGAGGATGAACAATTTACCATCGCGGATGTCATCATTGGCAACCTTGATGAATCTGGTTATTTGAACCGAAGCATAGATGCAATTGTCGATGATTTGGCCTTTTCTATGAATGTTGACGTGAGCGAAAAGGCAGTGTTGGATATATTGCATTTAGTGCAAGAATTAGATCCTGCTGGAGTTGGTGCTCGGAATTTACAAGAATGCCTTTTGATTCAGATAAAACGTAAACAAGATGGGGATATTTCTAGGTATACAGCGAAAAAAATCCTTGAAAATCACTTTGAAGAATTTACAAAAAAACATTACGATAAGATTGCAAAAAAACTCGAAATTGACGACCATGATCTGAAAGATGCAATCGATGAAATTTTAAAATTAAATCCAAAACCGGGTGGTTCGATGCGTGAATCCGCAAAAAATTACCAACAAATTATTCCTGATTTTACCCTTTTTGAAAGTGAGGGACGCTTAGAACTCGGACTCAACGGCAGAAATGCCCCGGAATTAAAAGTAAGTCGAGAATATGAAACGATGCTTCGGTCTTATGCTGAAGGAGCAAAGTCCTCAAAATCAGATAAAGATGCGTTGTCATTCGTTCGTCAAAAATTAGATGGAGCAAAATGGTTCATTGATGCGATTAAACAGAGACAGCAAACTCTTTTGTTGACAATGGGCGCAATAATGGATTACCAAGAAGCGTATTTCTTGTGTGGAGATGAAACCAAACTTCGTCCAATGATTTTAAAAGACATAGCTGATGTTATTGGTTTAGATATTTCAACTATTTCTAGGGTAGCGAATTCTAAATTTGTTCAAACAAATTATGGGATTTTCCCGTTAAAGTACTTCTTCTCCGAATCGTTGTCGACTGATAGCGGTGAGGAAGTATCGACTCGTGAGGTGAAAAAGATATTATCGGATGCCATCGAAGCAGAGGATAAACACAACCCACTTACGGATGAAAAATTGATGGACTTACTGAACGAGAAAGGGTATAATATTGCCCGAAGAACAGTAGCGAAATATAGAGAGCAATTGAATATTCCAGTTGCTAGAATGCGAAAAGAACTATAGAAATGAAAGGAATACTAGCTCATTTTTTTTCCTGGGTGTTTTTGCCCCTATTTATGCCAACGTATGGGATACTATTGGCCATGTATATACCTTCTACACCCAATGATCTTAGTCAGGTTTCCATGTACTTACTTTTGCCTGAAATGAAGACGAGATTATTTCTACTTTTCTTCTTGTTCAGCGCTGTGGCACCGGGATTATCTTTTTTGGCATTGCACCAAAAGAAAGTAATCAGCACCATCGATATTGAAAATCAACGTGAAAGAAATATTCCATTGTTGGTGATGATGGCTTATTCTTTAGTGCTTTTTTTATTGTTTTTTGTCAAAGCTCCTGATGCAGCCCTTCCAATAGCTTTCTATGCACTTCCGCTCTCTGGATTTATCGTGACGGCAGTTTTCATGGGAATTAATAGGTGGATAAAAATCTCTTTACACGCTGGAGGTGCCGGCATTTTGGTGGGATTCCTTGTCGCGTTTTATTTAGAACAACAAAGTTTCGCGAGTTGGATTTTACCTGTCGCAATTCTTGCTTCCGGATTGACGATTTCTGCACGCTTATATTTAAATAAACACCGTCCAATCGAGGTTTATACTGGTTGGACATTAGCTGTACTTATAACCTTTTTCACCCATTATTTTTACTTACAATGTGTATAAAGCGCTCCATCACTTTTCTCCTTTCCATGAGCATGCTTATCGCATCCTGCTCGGATTTAAAAAAGGATGAACAATTAAAACGTATCTCTAAATTAGAGAAAGGACTTGCTCTGATTGAAAATCAGCGTTTAAAAAATGAGATCGATACGTTGACGGCACTGAAAATCGCAACCAATGCCGTAGAAATACGCATTAAAAACTATCTCGTATTGGACACCATCGATTTGATTTTAGGAAAAAAAATGGATGCCTATAAAATAATGAGAAGAAGCCTTAAACCATTAGGGAAACAAAATGTACAGTTAAAACAAGCACTTCGTGAGGAGCAAAAGTCCTTAAAAAATTTGAAAACGGATATTGAAAACGGATCTGGTAGCCGAGATAAGTATGAGTCTTATATTTTGTTCGAAAAAAACAAAATAAAGCAACTTCAAACATTACTCGATGAGTACCTCAGACAAAAGCAAGAAACGTTGGCCACTTATCGTGAATTACATCCAGAATTGAATCAATTTTCCTTAGATTTAGTAAGAAAATACAATTTGACTCATTAATGAAGTTTACCGTCCTTTTCTTGTTTTTATTCTTAATAAACAGTGTGTTTTGTCAAACAGAGACAGATATTCAACTCGCTCAATATTATTATACCAATGGTGAATTCGAAAAGGCAACATCCTACTACGAAAAGATTTATGCCAATGATCAATCAAAGGTTGTCTTTACACGTTACTACGAGTGTTTATTGGAAACAAAAGATACCAAGACGGCTGAAAAGATTTTAAAAAAACAAGTGAACTTAAATCGTGGAGACCTAGACCTTCGGGTGACATTTGCACAGTTTTACGAAGAAATAAATGAAGTGTCAAAATCGCGAAAGATTTACGATGAACTACTGGAAGAAGTAAACAACAATCCTGGTTTGACTATTCAAATCTATCAGGCTCTTGTCGCAAGAGGAAAATTTGATTTAGCAAAAGCTTGTTTGGATAAAGGAAGAAAACTTGCCCCAAGTTATCCCTTTCATTTTCAGTATGCAGATTATTACGCATTAATTGGAAACAAGTCGGAAATGATGCGCGAATACATTGAGTACCTCGAGATTCAACCAAATATGAAGGAGTCGATACAACTCGCTATAAATAGTCGGGTTGACTTGAGCAATAGCGATGCTCCAGACTTCATGTCACTGAAAGAATTATTAATCACGAAAACTCAAAAACCAAACGCTCCGTTGATTTATTCCGAAATGCTGATTTGGCTGTTTGTCCAGAATCAAAATTTCAATGGCGCATTCATTCAAGCGCAAGCATTGGACAAAAGAGTTCAAGGTGATGGGTCACGTGTTTTCGAACTGGGATTAATTTGCGTCGAAAATAAATCCTACGATATCGCTCGCAAATGTTTTGATTATGTCATATCGCTTGGATCGAGTCAACCCTTATATTTTGAGGCACAAAAAAACCTATTGAATACTCGTTTTATTGAAATCACCACAAACCGTTCTTATTCAGCTATCGAGATTGAGGCAACGATTCAAGATTATAATGATGCATTAAACCGACTAGGTAAATCTAGATTCACCTTTCAAATCATTCTGGAACTGGCACATATCAAAGCGTTTTATGCCGAACAGGTTTTGGAGTCATTGGAACTGCTGAATGCTTTATTGGTCACTCCCGGATTAACAGACATGCAAAGAGCACAGGTTAAAATGAAGCTAGCTGATGTGCAAGTTTTGGGAGGGGATATTTGGGAAGCTTCCTTGCTATACATGCAGGTGGATAATGATTTTAAGTTTGAGCAAATCGGTAATGAAGCAAAATATAAAAATGCGCGTGTTTTTTATTTTGATGGAGAATTTGATTTTGCGCAAGGACAATTAAATGTGTTGAAAGAATCAACTTCAAAAATGATTGCTAATGATGCGCTTCAGCTGTCCGTTATGATTACGGATAATTATGGTTTGGACAGCAATTATCAAGCGATGTTGTGGTTTGCCACTGCAGAACGTCTTATTGAACAACATCGTTATGATTCTGCATTTGTGTTATTCGATAGCATTCAAATTAATTTCCCTATGCATTCATTGGCAGATGAAATTTTGTTCCGCAAGGGGAAGGCGATGGAGCAACAAGGAAAATGGTCTGCTGCAAAGGATTATTATACTGATTTATTGAAATTCCATTCTGATGATATTCTTGGCGATGACGCCCTTTTTCGCCTAGCTGATTTGGAAGAAAACCAATTTCAAAACAAAGAAAAAGCGCTTGAGTATTACAAGCGCTTAATTATTGAGTTTAAAGGAAGCTTATTTTCTACCGAAGCTCGATCGCGTATCCGCTTTTTACGCGGTGATGCAAATATCGAACTTGATTCCGAACTACGTTAATTAATTCAAATCTGGCATTTCACGTGTGAATGCTGGAATTCCAGTTACATCCATCCCGGTAATTAATAAGTGAATATCATGTGTTCCTTCGTAGGTTACAACAGACTCTAGATTTGCCATATGACGCATCATGGAGTATTCACTCGTAATTCCCATTCCTCCGTGAATTTGGCGAGCTTCACGTGCAATGTTTAATGCGATTTCAACATTGTTACGTTTAGCCATTGAAATTTGTGCCGATGTTGCTCGACCTTCATTACGTAGTTGTCCTAATCGGAATGTCAGTAATTGAGCTTTCGTGATTTCTGTAATCATTTCAGCTAATTTTTTCTGAATCAATTGGAATGCCCCAATTGGAACGTTAAATTGTGTGCGTTCTTTAGAGTAACGTAAAGCTTGATCATAGCAATCCATTGCTGCACCGATAGCACCCCATGCAATTCCAAATCGTGCTGAATCCAAACAACTTAAAGGAGCACCAAGTCCAGATCTTCCAGGAAGAATATTTGACTTAGGAACTTTTACGTTATCAAAAATGAGTTCTCCTGTTGCCGAAGCACGAAGTGATAGTTTACCGTGCATTTCTGGTGTGGAAAAACCTTCCATTCCGCGTTCGACGATAATCCCATGAATTCTACCTGTTTCATCTTTTGCCCAAACAACCGCGATGTCAGCGAAAGGCGCATTCGAAATCCACATTTTAGCCCCATTCAAGATAACATGGTCTCCAGCATCTTTGAAGTTGGTAATCATTCCACCAGGATTTGAACCGTGATCAGGCTCAGTTAAGCCGAAACATCCCATCATTTCTCCAGTAGAAAGCTTTGGTAAATATTTTTGTTTGTGTTCTTCTGAACCGTATTTCCAGATAGGATACATGACTAAAGACGATTGAACAGATGCTGTTGAACGCAATCCTGAATCACAACGCTCTAATTCTTGCATAATTAAACCATAAGAAATATGATCTAATCCTGGACCACCATATTCCTCAGGGATATATGGACCAAATGCACCGATTTCTCCCAATCCTTTCAAAATGTGCATAGGGAATGTTGCATTTTCGTAATGCTCATCGATAATTGGCGAAACTTCTTTTTTAACCCAAGCTCTTGCAGCATCTCGAACTAATTTGTGCTCATCTGAAAGTAGGTCATCCATTCCGTAGTAGTCAGGATGTGTAAATAAATCTGTTTTCATAATTTACCTTTATTTGATTGCAAAAGTAAGTAATAATTAAAATGTCCACCCCATACATTTTTGAATTAATTTTGTCTGCGATGATATATACCTTACTTAGCTCATTCGAACTGATCGAACGTAATACACAAATGAATAGTTACTTGCTTGTAATTATCTTGCTTTGTTTTGCGTTTGTCGGTGTGGCACGTGTCGCTCAGCCGGATTTAATTGCCCAGACTTTCACGGGATTTTTTAAAGTGAAACGTCCGGACAGTAATGGATTCGAAGGGTCGAAACTACAACCTAGTATGACTGTGTTAATCGTCCTCAATTACATTATTTCCTTTTCAACCTGTGTTTTTCTATTACTCTATCAGCAAATAAATATGCTAGACACTGTTTGGTTGACCATAAAAATAGTATTCGCCCTAACTTTTTTGCAGCTCATCAATTTTCGCATGGTGTTTTTATTGTCAGGGGAGCGTGCGATACTAGATTCAATGAGTGCTCTTAATAAACAGATTTGGTCTTTCGGGGGATTTATATTAACCTGTTTGGCGCTTCTTTGGATATTAAATCAGGAACTGCAACATGTTTTTGAACAATTGTTTTTCATCGTTTTTTCGTTATTAGTTGTTTGGCGCATGGTGAAAGGCCTATTGCTTGCCGTACAATTAAGATACAAATGGTATTATTTAATTTTGTATCTTTGCACCCTAGAAATTTTACCCTTGCTTATTTTATCCAAATTAGCATTGCACAATTTCTCAGCAGTAATATGATTTTATACCTTTAAAAATAACGAAACTTGGCCATCAAGACAATTTTAGTTTCGCAGCCTAAGCCAGAGGGTGATAAGTCACCTTATTATGACTTGGCTGAAAAGTATAAATTGAAAATAGACTTTCGTCCATTTATCAAAGTAGAAGGCGTAGACCCCAAAGAATTTAGGGCTCAGCGCGTAAATCTTGCTGAACATACAGCAATCATCTTAACTTCCAAAGTTGCTGTTGATCACTTTTTCCGAATTGCGGAAGCAACACGATTTGAAGTGCCAGACACCACTAAATATTTTTGTATTACGGAAGCAGTTGCACTGTATCTACAAAAATACGTGACATATAGAAAACGTAAAATTTTCTTTGGTAAACAAACCATCGACGAATTAGCGGAATTAATGAAGAAACACAAAAATGAGAAGTTCTTACTTCCATGTACAGATATTCTTCGCGACAATATTCCCCTAACTTTAGAACAGCAAAACATTCCATTTACAAAGGTAATTCTATATAGAACAGTCGCTTCTGATTTGTCTGATCTAGAAGATGTGTACTACGATATGTTGGTGTTTTTTAGTCCGGGAGGAATTGAGTCATTGTTCAAAAACTTCCCTGACTTCAAGCAAAACGAAACGGCAATCGCTGCATTTGGACCAACTACTGCAAATGCCGTAATTAAGAACAATTTGAGATTAGATGTTCATGCACCTCATCCGAAAGCCCCTTCCATGGTAGGAGCGATTGAATTGTTTATCAAGGAACATTCGAAAAAGAAATAATTTTTCTTTAGAATTTTCTTTTCCAGCCCTTTTTTTACTTCGTGGATTCTTATTATATTTACCCAAACTTAAAATTTTAATTCATGAAAAAACTATTATTCTCAGCTTTATTGCTAGTGTCAGGAGTAAGTGCTAATGCACAGTTGGCACCGGGAAGTGTAGCTCCAAACTTCACAGTTTCTGCTTACCAACCATGGTTGGCTGCGGCAGGTATGACGAACAACGGTTCATATACACTTTATGATTATTTAGATCAAGGTTACACTGTAATTCTTGATGTATCTGCAACTTGGTGTGGTCCATGTTGGAACTACCACCTTACAGGAGCGTTAGAAGATGTTTACACTGCACATGGTCCTGCTGGAGCACCTGGAGTTTCTCCAAATACAACAGATGACGTAATGGTTATCTGGATCGAAGGTGACGGAACAACTGCTGACGCAACTATGTTAGATGGAAATGGAGCGATTGGAAACTGGATTGAGCCTGCTGCAGGAACACAAATCCAATTCCCTATGGCAAACCCTGCATCTGCATCTGCAACGCAAATTAATAACGATTACAACATCGCTTATTTCCCAACAATTTACAGAATTTGTCCAAACAGAATCATTACTGAGATCGGTCAAGCAACTGCAGCGAACATTTACACTGCTATCGGTGATTGTCCTGCACCAGCTTCTCAAGCAACTGATGTAGCTGCTTTAGGATACACAGGAGCTTTGGTACACTGTGAAGGTGCTTACACACCATCTGTTCAAATCCAAAATAACGGTACATCTGCATTAACAAGTGCAACTGTTACAATTACAATGGGTGGAACAACAGTTTCAACAGGTACATACTCTGGAAACTTAGCTACTTACGGTGTTGCTAACGTAACATGTACTCCAATTGCTTCATTTAATGGTGGTGCAATGGCAGTAACAGTTACAACAAATGGTGATGCATCCGCAGCAAACAATTCAACGTCTGCGACAATTGCTTTAGCATCAAACGCAGTATCTCAGTATGTTACAGTAAACATTACAACAGACTACTATGCTTCTGAGACTTCTTGGAACATCAAAAACAGCACAGGTGCTGTTGTTGCACAAGGTGGTGGTAACTGGGCAGATATGACTACAGGTGCAGCTGGACAAACAGTTCAAGCGCCAGTACAAGTTACTTTAACTCCTTCTCAATGTTATACATTCGAAATCTTGGATGCTTACGGTGACGGAATTTGTTGTTCTTACGGAAACGGAGCTTATTCTGTAACTGACGCTTTAGGTGCAGTTGTATGTTCAGGTGCTGAATTCGCTGCAAGTGAGCAAAAAGCATTTAAAACAGGTGTATTAGGATTGAACGAAATGGAAACAATCGCATTGAATGTTTACCCTAATCCAGCTTCAGGTTTATTGAATGTTTCTTTCGAAGCAAACAATGCTGATTTCGTAATCACATTAACAGACCTTCAAGGACGTGTAATTTCTTCTAAAGAAATGGCTAACTTGAACGGTACGCAATTGGTTACTTTCTCAACTGAAAACGTAGCTTCTGGAAGTTACATCGTTACTGTTGCTTCTAACGGTACAAAAACAACTAAAAACGTAGTGGTTAGATAATCACTCTCACGATTTGGAAACGCCCTCATTGAGGGCGTTTTTTTTTGACTATACTTTATGTTTATTCCTTTCCAAGAAGGTAATTCCGTCGAACTTCCATCGAACTTTACCTTTCCCTTCTATTATTCCCCACATCCGATTGCGCTAAAAGCAGTGGAACTTTTACAAGAACGTTTGAAATCCAATAACTTTCATCATGATTTCGGAATTGGGAATACACAACGGAATGGAGCTATTGGAAAAATGTTTGGTGTGCTCGTTGTGGAAAATCAAACTGGACAATTAGGATACATTTCCGCATTTTCGGGAAAATTAGGAAACTCAAACCATCATGAAGGATTCGTTCCTCCAGTTTACGATCTCCTAGACCCAACGGGTTTTTTTAGAAAGGAAGAAATCGAGGTCAATGATTTGACACTAGAACTTCATCATTTGGAGAAAAATGAAGCCTACTTGCAATTGAAAAACGAGGTCGAAGTTTATCGAAATACGTTTGCTAAATGGCTTACAGATGAAAAGGCGCAGTTAAAAAAGCATAAAAAAAGCCGACAAGAAAAACGAGATGCATCCAATCAACAAGATATCTCCGCATATAATCTCTTAATTGAGGAATTAAAAGAAGAGAGTATTCGAGAGCAAATTCAATTTAAACAGCAGCAATATGCAAAAAAGTTGACGCTTGCTCAATTAGAGGAATCATTGCTTCAATTTGACAATCAATTAGCGGAATTACGCGAAAAAAGAGCCGCTATGTCGGCCGATATCCAACGACGCATCTTTGAATCATATACGTTTTTGAATTCCGCACAGGAAACAAAAAGTTTATTAGCCATTTTTAAGGAAACACCTTTCAAAAGTCCTCCAGCCGGAGCGGGAGAATGTGCTGCTCCTAAATTGTTGCAATATGCGTTTTTACATCAGCTCAAGCCAATTGCGTTGGCAGAATTTTGGTGGGGGATATCGCCAGAATCTGAGGTGAAAATCCACCAAGAATTTTATCCTGCTTGTCGAGGGAAATGTGAACCCATTCTTTCACATATGTTGAAAGGGGTAGAAATGGATGTGAATCCAATGAGCATTAATCCGGCAGAAGGTAAAGAACTGGAGATCTTGTTTGAAGACGAGTATTTATTACTTGTGAATAAGCCAGCTGAATTTTTATCGGTTCCTGGAAAAACCATTGTTGATTCTGTTCAAACAAGAATACAGCATCTGTATCCATATGCCACTGGGCCATTACTCGTACATCGACTTGATATGTCCACATCTGGAATCATACTCATTGCCAAAAAGAAAGATATTCATGAGTCTCTGCAAAAACAATTTCTAAAACGAAGCGTAGAGAAACGTTATGTAGCCCTGTTGCAAGGGTATGTAAAATCAACTGAAGGAGAAATCGAACTACCACTTCGTGTGGACTTAGAAGACCGTCCTAGACAGTTAGTTTGTTATGAACACGGAAAGCATGCCTTGACTAAATACGAGGTCTTAGAACGCACGAAAGGACACACACGCGTCTATTTCTATCCACATACTGGACGAACGCATCAATTGCGGGTCCATGCAGCTCATGCAAATGGATTAAACGCTCCAATCATTGGAGATGATTTGTATGGTCAGAAAGCTGATCGCTTATATTTACACGCAGAGTATTTTAGTTTTTGGCATCCAATCACGAAAGAACGCGTTGAAATTACGTGTCCAGCACCATTCTAACTAGGATCGTTCTACCCAATCACCATGTTCTTTGATCAAATCAATCAAGGAATCAACGGCTTCTTCTGCGGCTACATTTTTACGCACCACGGTTTTTTCTTTATACAAATTGATTTTACCTGGACCTGTTCCAACGTATCCATAGTCTGCATCGGCCATTTCTCCTGGACCGTTGACAATACAACCCATGATGCCAATTTTAATTCCTTTAAGATGAGAGGTCCTTTCGCGAATTTTAGCCGTGGTCTCTTGTAAATCAAAAAGAGTTCGTCCGCATGAAGGACAAGAGATATATTCTGTTTTTGAAATACGTGTTCTCGTTGCTTGAAGAATACCAAAAGCCGTTGAATTAATCAGCGTATTCGGTTGATCGCCACTTATCCAAATCCCATCACCGTATCCATCGATGAACAAAGATCCAGCATCACTGGAAACATTTAATTGGAATTTTTCTACATCGCCTTCCTTCGAATCTATTTTGATGATCACCGGAATGTCGAAAGATTTTTCAGCTAATTGACTGAAAAAATGTCTAAATAACTGTGTTTTATTATCGTATGTTGTGGATACCATCAGTATTAAATCAGCATATTCAGCGAGTGTTGTTGGAATTGTTTCCTCTGCTGTCAAGCTCAAAAATGCACGCTGGTCTTTCGGAAGTTCAGCTAGTTGGTCTCCATTGATTAATGGATAGAATCCAACGCGTTCAGAATAATGTTCTTTCCAAGACTTAAAATCACAAATAACACCAAGTGTTCCGGGAACCTCAAAATTCAAGTGATTTGAACCAATGTAAACGTAATCGGCTGCGAGATCTTGGAGGTTCCATTTATCTAATGTGACAGAATAATTGTAACCAAATCCGTAGAAATTAGCAGGAATAAGTTCTGTTTTATTGGACATATCTGCAACCACAACAGGCACATGTTTTCCTCCTATATTGTGAATTTCACGACTGATTCTTCGCGTATATTCGAAGGGATTATGCGCCAATTTGGAAGCATTAAGTGTGAGTGGGTAAACGGATTGATTTTGGTATTTTTCCGCCAATTTACGCGCTACTGGAATTTCGAATTCTGGCTCTTCGGTTAAGGAAACACGGATGGTATCACCAATCCCATCTTCTAACAAAGCCCCAATCCCAACCGCGGATTTAATACGACCGTCTTCGCCATCACCTGCTTCTGTAACACCTAAATGCAAAGGATAACAACGTCCATTCTGCAACATGCGATGCACCAATAAACGGTATGCTTGCACCATCACCAGTGTGTTACTCGCTTTGATGGAAATCACCAGTTCATGGAAATCGTTTTTCGCGCAAATTTGGATGAATTCCATCGCAGATTCCACCATTCCTTCTGGGGTATCGCCATAACGACTTAAAATGCGGTCTGACAAGGAACCGTGATTAGTTCCAATGCGCATCGCTGTTCCATATTCTTTACAAAGGTTCACCAAAGGCGTGAACTTCGTTTCAATGCGAATAAGCTCAGCTTGATAACTTTCGTCGGTGTAGTCTATTTCTTCAAACTTCTTTTTATCGGCATAGTTACCGGGATTGACACGTACTTTTTCGATCAATTTAGCCGCAATTTCAGCAGCGTTAGGGGTAAAGTGGATGTCCGCAACTAAGGGAACATGGTAACCAAGTTCAGCTAGTTTTGTATGAATGATGCCTAAATTCTCCGCTTCATTTTTACTTGGCGCAGTTAAACGAACCAATTCACATCCAGCATCAATCATACGGATACTTTGCGCGACAGACCCATCTGTATCCATCGTGTCTGTTGTGGTCATCGATTGAAGTCGAATGGGATTGTCTCCACCTAAAGTTAATTGACCGATACGCACCTCCATCGTTGGAAGTCGTTTTCGGTTAAATGGATCAATGCAATAAGTTGGATTCATGAACTAGATGTGTAAGTAAGCATAACAAAAGTACGGATAGTTTGTTTTTTAAATTGGGAATTTGGTGTGATATTTGCTTCGCTGAAAATTAAAAAGATCAATGAGTGTTTTAAAAGGACTTTTACCCGTATTCATTTTGTTTTTATTCATGTCCTGTGAACAGGAAGAAAAGAAATACTCACGGAAGAAGATTCAGCCAAAAGCATTGATACAGAAGAAACCTAAGATCAGCAAGCCTTCAAATAAAGTTAAGAAACCGCCACGATTCATCCCACCAGAAATCCTTCCTGTGCGATTTGATCCAGATCCAGATCCACCCGGACCGTTTCCATATGATCCTGGAGAACCACCTGTATACGATCCCCTATACAATCCAATAAATGAACCAATCAAGGCAAACGAAGACACAATTTATGATTTTCCTGCGATCTTGCCAGAATTTCCAGGTGGCCAACAAGCATTAATCAATTACCTTCAAACAAATTTAGTTTATCCCGAAGATGCGAAAGAGCTAGGAATTGAGGGAAAAGTATTTGTGAGCTTCGTTATTTTTGAAGATGGAAGCATTCAACAAGTAACCATTCTTCGAGGCATCAATGGTAATAATTCTTGTGAAAAGGAAGTGCTTCGTTTGATTAAACGTATGCCAAATTGGATTCCTGGCAAAAATAATTTTGGAAACGTGTCAAAGGCACGAGTAAAAATACCCGTAGTTTTCAATTTGGATTAGTCAATGATTGGCAATTCGAGACGGAATATTGTCCCTATATTTTCTTTAGATTCAAAAGAAATAATTCCTCCATGTTTTTCCACGATTTGTTTTACCAAGGATAATCCGATGCCACTTCCCGATGACTTCGTAGTAAAATGCGGTGTGAAAATGCGGCCTGACTCTTCGTTTGAAATGCCACAACCATTATCGATGACTTCCACCAAACACTGATGTTTGACAACGGAAATGGTGACACGTATTTTGCCCTGTTCGATACCATGTAATGCATGCTGCGCATTTTGCAGCAAATTAACCATCACCTGTGTCCACAAATTACGGTCTACATTTACGAAAATTGCTTGATTTGGTTGGTCAAAATCAAAGGTGATTTGTCCTTCATTTTCATATAAATGAACCACCTTTTCAATCATTTCCACCATGTTTTCTCTTTGGAAAATAGGCTCGGGCATTTTAGCGAAATCCGAGAATTCGTTGGCGATTCGTGCTAAGCCATCGATTTGTTCGATGATGGAATGAAGGACACGATACAAGTGTTTTTCTCCTTCTTCATCCTTTGGATTGTAACTTCTCAATAGATGCTGAATACTTAACTTCATCGGTGTTAATGGATTCTTGATTTCATGAGCAATTTGCTGTGCCATTTCACGCCATGCAGATTCTCGTTCTGTTGAAGCTAATTTTTGAGCGGCTATTTTGAGTTCGTCTAATTTGTCGTTGTAAGCTTGAACGATGGCGCCAATTTCATCTTTTTGTTGGTAGTTGATGTGCTTGTTTTCTTTTCCAAACTGAATGTTGGACATGTGTTTCTTCAAAATATTTAAGGGTTCTATTAACCAATTTGAAACCATGAGTCCAATGATGACAGAAAGAGCAAGTAACAGAATAAACACATTGATAATAGAGGTAACGAAGGTTTCTATTTGATTTTCATATTCTTGCTGCTGTCCAAAATGCTGTAAGTTTACATAACCGATTTCCTTTCTGTTTTCGTTATAAATAGGAAGGTATGAAGAAATAAAAGAAAGTTTACCGATCTCTTCGGAATGAGAGAAGGAACTCTTGTTTTTTAACTGAAGCTCTGCGAGTGCGAGCGGATTCATTTGTTCACTGATTAATCCTAAATCGAAGATTTTGGGCCTCGAGCTTGCCACGAGTAGTCCATTTTTGTCGTAGACATTTAAATCGGTATGGAAAATGGAAGAGATTTTCCGAAGTGTATTTTGTAAATGCGTTCGATCCTTTAGGACCGTCAGCGAGGAGTTTTTCGCCACTTTAGAGCGCAACTCTTCTTGGATTGAACTTAACTTGTCTTGAATATTCGATCGTGTAAAATCTTCGTACTGTTTCCCGACGAAAATCCCACTTCCGACGCCATATAGTAACAATGAAAGTACCAATACTAAGATAAACGCAATTTGGATTTTAAACGCAAATGATAAATCTATTCCACTGATCACAGCCCTTCCATTAATCATGTAAATGATGACCATCAATAGCCCCCAAAAACAGAAAATATAAGCGAAAGAGGTAATGTAATCAAACCAACTTTTAGACATGATGGAAATCACAATGGCATTTTGGTTTGACTTTCGATAGAAGTAGTGATGGTATCCTTCCTGCTTAAACGAGCCTTCAATTTTGTTTATCGGGAGAAAGGAAAAAATGGAAACAGGATAGTTAAACGAACCAGATTGATGAATTAAATGCCCCTCAGTGTATTTCGCAATGGAGTATTCTTCCAAATCACGAATGACATTCGCTTCGTCAGAAATGAGTAACCTTGGAAAGCCAATTTCTTCTGGTATTCGTTTGGACTTTAGTCGAACACTTAGAAATATGAATTTTTCTCCAAGTGTGATTTTCTGCAAAATCACATAGGTTAATCCTTCCTCTTCATGAGGCATGAAATACATTGAAGGTTCAATGTCTGAGGAACTTCCGTGTCGTTGAATCAAGTTCTTGATTTGCTCGAAAGAAGTTGAATCCTTAGAGAAAAACGAGACACCTTTATCAGTGAATACATCAAGTGATAGGTCGTAGCCGTCCCAGATTCCATGAAAGTACCTTTTTTCCAAAATGGCGCTTAATGTGCTAGCTTCAATGGACATTGGCATGTCTTCGGAAAATTGATGGAATATGCGATCTGAAGTTAGTTTTGCTTGTAATTCAGCATATTCAATTTCTAAATTTACATCCCGTTCTGTGGCAATTTTTTTTGCATAAATAGCTCGATTTTCTATGTCTTTTCGCTCATTTTTTTGGATTAATTCGTGAATAAAGACAAACGAAAAAAGACACAACAACACCAACTGAAAGGAGAATTGTTGCATGGATTCCTTTCGACGAAAAAAGAGCTGATTTACGAAGATGATTAAGAAGGGTAGAATCAATGTGAAATAGGAAAAATCAGTAGATCCTGCGATTACCCAAAAAATAAAAACGAGAATAACAGATCCTGTTAAAACAAGGATCCCCTTCAAATTTTGCTCATATAGTCTTTCAACTATCCCGAAAAGAATTTTTTGAAAGCAAAGAAAGTTCAATCCAATAATCCCGAAGAAAACAAAAGAATCTGTGTTTAAATCGAAAAATTGGTTGAAATTGACAGGGATACTCGAATGTAAAACGACCATTTTAATGAGGTAAACAATGGTCATCCAAACGCCATAGATGGAAACATACTGAATCCAAATAAAAACAGTGTTTTTCGTTTCTTTGAAGGATTTAAAAATGGTTAAAAACCCAAAAGAAATAAAGATACTATTGATGCAAAAATCTAAGAAACTGGGAAACCAATCGTTATAAGCGAAAAGTTCGGCAGAGTGAAAAGAGGCTTGTTCAAAAACCTGATCTAGCGGTATCTCAAACAGAATGATCCGGGAAATTAAGATACCTAGAACTAATAGCCATCGTCCAATTCTGTTCGTTTCTACTTGTTTGTATAACCCATAAATAAGACTGACTAATCCAATTAAAAATATCGGAAGGACATACCAAGGAGTTGGTTCAGAAGAATTCTCATTACCAATAACGGAAAAACAGTATTGCTTCGCTGCATTATAAATTGGAAAACCACGGTTTGCATCTAAGGAAATCCCAAATTTAGTCTTCCCAAATAATGGATTTGGATGGGAGGCGATGAACTCGTTAGCGTATGAATATTCTTGAATAATACAAAACGAAGCACAGCATAGAAATTCACCTTCTTTGCATATGTCTCCATAGTACCAACCGTTTTGGAGTTGAATAAGTCCTCGACCTGGAAATTGAATGCTTGAAAAATTAGAGACTGGAACTTTATTCGTATTCCACTTGATTAAACGATCCTGTTTGTAAATGTGAACTTGACATGCTTCATTTCCTCGAATAGAACCATTTCGCTTGAAATAGTGCAATGCGCTCGGTGCAATGCGCTTGATTTTTTGTTCCTGTTGAAGAAAAAGTTCTTGAATTTTTTTTTCGGGAATCCGCCCCTCTTTCTCAAGTGATGCGTGCTCAAAAAGAAGCCAACAAAATGCACTTATTGCAAGTATGAAATACTTGAATTTCAGGGCTATATCCACCCATTTTTTCATGTTTGCAACTCCATTTTAGTCAAACGCGAAAGAGAAGTAAATAAATGACCAAAGTCTTCATCTGCCCGGTGATCATTTCTGAAAATAAAGTGCGCTTGTTCTTTGTATGGCTCAATGTAATTTTGATAACACGGCAGTACGTGGTGATCCCATTGATAAATGATTTCTGAACGTTTATACCCACGTGTCTCTTGATCTCGGTAAATACGTCGATCAAGTTGTGTTTCGTGATCAACATCAACAAAAATACTGAAGTCAAGTGTATCAAATACTTTTTTATAATGGAATAAAAATAGTCCTTCAACGATAATGACTTCACTGGGCTGTATGGTTAACAACACATTTTTGTTTGGCGGAGCATTGAAGAAATATTCTTTCACTTCAATTGGATTTCCACCTACCAGTTGTTCTAAATCAGCTTCCAATTTAACTTGATCTAAAGCTCCAGGTAAATCAAAATTAACCTTTCCATTTTGGTCTAAGGCTTGCATTTCAATAGGATGATAGTAATTATCCATTGAAAAAACGGACGGAGTAATTCCACCAAACGATTCAGATAATCTTCTTAACAGCGTTGTTTTACCAGCGCCACTTCCGCCGCAAATACCGACAACAAATGGTTTCTTTTTCATCTCCATACCTATTTACAAATATACAACTTGTCGCGTTGGTTTTTATCTGCTCTTCATGTGTATCTGAAAGAAAAATCGTAACTTTCCTCTCACTATTTCAACTCTTATGAAAAAATTACGTTTCTTATTTTTATTCTTGATTTGCGCCGCTTCCTTGAATGCTCAAATGAAAATTGGTGATAAAGCCTTGATGTTGGACGATCAATTGCAAAGTACAAAGGGTGAAACGACCTCACTTAACGATTCGAAAAAAGAAAATGGTTTACTTGTGATTTTTTCATGTAACACGTGTCCATTTGTTGTTGGAACCGAAGATTTTCCGGGTTGGGAACGTCAATACAACGCTCTTTACGATTTGGCAGATAGCCTAAAAATCGGAATGATTCTCGTGAATTCTAATGAAGGAAAACGCCAAGGAGCTGATTCGTATGATGAAATGTTTAAACATTCGGAAGAACAACAGTATAAAATGGCATACATAGTAGATGAGAATTCTACAATGGCTAATATTTTTGGCGCCAAAACAACGCCGCATGTGTTTTTACTAAATTCTGAAATGGAATTAGTATATATGGGTTCAATCGACAATATTTGGGATAAAGAACGCAAAGAAGATATTCCCTACTTAAAAATGGCATTGAAAGATTTATCAAATCATAAAAAAATTAAGACAAACTCCACTCCACCAAAAGGCTGTGGCATTAAACGTATAAATAAGTAACCATGAAAAAGACCCTTACTTTACTTTTGGCAATTTTCGCGTTTCAAAGTTTCGCTCAACAAGGCGATGGATGGAAAAAAACATACAAATCGAGCATTAATCTGAAGGAAATCACCAAAGTTTCTTTCCCTGAACCAAACATTGAGGTATTAAAGGCTGAAGATGCATTGGTGGATGGTACGGGTACTGCACCCTGGCGTTTTGGATGGAATAATTACACCAATTTAAACACGAGTAATACTGGAACTTGGACCAACTTACCAAATGGTGACCGTATTTGGCACTTGTTCATTGAATGTGAAAACGCATTAACCATAAATTTAACGTTTGCGCAAACAGTTATACCAGAAGGGAATCAATTATACGTGTTTAACCCTCAAAAGGACTTTATCCTAGGTAACTTTTCTGCAAAACATCTGTTCGATGGACAATTAGGAACTGAATTAGTACCAGGAAGTCAAACGGTAGTAGAATATTTTGTCCCAAAAAACAACGAGCAAGGAAACATTCAAATTTCTACGGTTACCCATGGATACCGAACGGCAAGTGACTTTCAGGAAAAAGCATTTGGTAGTTCAGGGGCTTGTAATCGCAATGTGAATTGTTCAGAGGGTTTACCTTGGACATTGGAACGCAATGCGGCAGTAATGCTTGTTTCCGGAAGTAATGGATTTTGCTCAGGATCCTTGGTAAATAATACGTTAAATGACAGCAAACCTTATGTGCTAACGGCAGATCATTGTTACAGCAATCCAGCCTCGTGGATTTTTCGCTTTAATTGGCAATCACCAGATTGTAATAACCCAGCGTCGTCTCCAACTTTTCAATCGTTGTCTGGAGCAGTACTTCGTGCACGCGCAACTGCATCTGATTTTTGTTTAGTAGAAATCACAGGTGGACTAACAGCAGGAACTGTACCCGCGTCGTATACTCCGTATTTTTCCGGATGGGACCATTCGGGAAACACACCAACTTCGGCTGTCGGAATTCATCATCCATCGGGAGACATCAAAAAAATATCCTTTGAAAATCAACCGTTAATTTCAACAACATTCGGTTCTTGTCCTGCAAATAGTCATTGGGGAGTAACATATTGGGATAGCGGTGTGACAGAAGGTGGTTCTTCAGGATCACCATTGTATGATCAAAATCACCGAATCATTGGTCAATTACATGGTGGTGCATCTGCATGTGGTGCAGCCAATCTATCTGATGAGTATGGTAAATTCAGTGTGTCTTGGGATCCGGCAGGTAGCAATACAACAAATCAATTGAAGTGTTGGTTAGATCCGAATAATTCTGGTGCAGAATTTATCAATGGTTTTGACCCATCGAATGCCACGGTTGCATTACTTGACGCAGGATTATCAAGTCCAATCTTGGAATTAACATCTTTCTGTGGCACAAATTATACTCCGAAAGTGACGATTGCCAATTCTGGATCGAACACGCTAACTTCAGCGGTTGTTACCTATTCAATTGATGGGGGAGCGAATCAAACGCTAAACTGGAGTGGCTCTTTAGCTCAGTGGCAGTCTGAAATAATTACTTTGCCGAGCGTTTCTTTATCTGTGGGTAATCACACATTGAGTGTATCTGTTGCTAGTCCAAATGCTGGAATTGATGAAAACAACTTAAATGATGCAACAACTTATTCGTTAACTGTGAATGCCATCGATCAAACGATTGGTTTACTCAAAGTAACCTTGTTAACGGATAATTACCCGGATGAAACATACATGGAATTAACTTCAAGTAATGGAACAGTTGTGTGGTCCGAAGGAAATGAAAGTTTCGTTGGAAACTATGGTACGGGAAATAGCCCTGCGCCTACAGATCCAACTGCTCCTTTAGCCGGAAATACAACATACAATTATGATATTCCAATTTCAATTTTTGATTGTTACACGTTTACCATTTACGATTATTATGGTGATGGATTAGGAGCAGCACAATGGGGAGGAAACAATGTTGACGGTAACTTGACACTTTTGGATCACACGAGCGCAGTTTTATTTATCTTGACCGCCCCAGATTTTGTTGATCAAACATCTGACATTGTGAAAATCACTGACGACTCAGGATTAGACGAAGTCACTTCCGTGAATTGGAACTTGTTCCCAAATCCTGCGAAAAACGTTTTGAATGTGACTATTCAAGATGGTCAAGCTCAGGAATGGGTGCTGTTAGATGTATATGGGAAAACGATTTCACACCAACTCATTCAGGGGAATGAAGTCCAATTGAACACGGAAAACTTATCAATTGGAACGTATTTTATGCACGTCCAATTTGAAAATGGAAGTCGTTCAGTGAAGTCTTTTGTTAAACAGTAATCATCAATAGGAATGGCAGGGATCTATGTGCACATTCCATTTTGCAAGAAACGCTGTTCCTACTGCGATTTTCATTTTTCGACGACTTTTTCAAGTTATCGAGAGAAATTAATTGCAGCTATTTGTTCTGAATTGGAAATCAGAAAGACTGAATTACACGGTTCTCTTATTGAAACGGTTTATTTCGGTGGAGGTACTCCAAGCCTTTTAACGAAGGAGGAACTAGCATCTATCATGTCCACTATTCGTAATCATTTTCAATTGGCCGACAATCCAGAAATCACGTTTGAAGTGAATCCAGACGACGGGACAGCGGAAAATTTAGCGGATTGGAAAGAGCTAGGCATCAACCGTCTAAGCATCGGATTACAGTCCTTTCAAGAAACGGATTTGGCATGGATGAATCGTTCTCATTCTACTCAGCAAGGAGAATTGGCTGTTCGTTTAGCCCAAGAAATAGGCTTCAATAATATCAGCATTGATTTGATTTATGGCTTACCTGAACTTTCAAACGAACAGTGGGTCGCGCATTTACATCACGCTTTAAAGTTAAACGTTCAACACATATCCTCATACTGCTTAACTATCGAAGCAAAAACGGCCTTAAATCATTTTGTCGAAACGGGAAAATTGAGTCGACCAACGGAAGACCAACAAAGTGAACAATTCGATTTGCTTGTGAGTACTTTAGCTCGTGAGGGATTCGAACAATATGAAATTTCGAATTTTGCTAAGGATCAAAAGTATGCAAAACACAATTCAGCTTATTGGAACTTTTCACCATATTTAGGTGTTGGACCAAGCGCCCATTCGTTTAACGGTAAACAGCGCAGATGGAACGTAGCGAACAACTCGAAATATTACCAACAAGTAGGAAAAAATCAAGATTGGTTTGAGCTTGAAAATCTCACAGAATCAGAAAAATGGAATGAGTATTTCCTCACTGGATTACGCACCAAATGGGGGATATTAAAGAATAATATTCAGAAAATGGGTGGATTGAATTCGAGCGAATTATCGCTAATGGACACCTACTTGAAGAATGATTGGATACTTGAAGCAAATGATTATTTTGTGTTAACGGAAAAAGGGAAACTTCAGGCCGACGGAATCGCCTCTTCTTTTTTTCGCTTGGATTAAGCTTCTAGTTTTCCAATGAAAATGGTATTTCCATCTACACGAACTGGACGCTTCAGAAAGGTATATTCATCTAAAATAAATTGTCGCATCTCCATTTCAGAAAGCTTTTTATCTTTCAATCCTAAAGTCTTGTATTTTATCGCTCGTTTGGAAAACAGGGCCTCGTAAGACCCTGCTAATTCCTTCAGGAAATCTAAGTCATTTGCTTCGATTCCTTGTGATTTGATATCAATGATTTCATAGTCGGATGAGTCCGAAAATGCTTTTAAAAGTTTGCGACAATTGTCACAGGTATTTAATTGATAAATTCGTTTCATTAACAAAACTCATCATAAGCTGCAGCAAGATTCGCAGCAATCATTTGTGCGCTTCCGCCTTCGATGTGGTGACGCTCCAAGAAATGAACTAATTTACCATCCTTGAATAAGGCAATTGATGGTGAAGATGGAGGATAAGGCAAGAAGTACTTTCTCGCTTGAGCAACTGCATCTGTATCAACACCTGCAAAAACAGTCGTTAATTTGTTCGGGAATTTATCGTGGTGAAGCGATAACTTTACTCCAGGGCGCATATTTCCGGCAGCACAGCCGCAAACAGAATTTACAACGACTAACATTGTTCCGCTTGTTTCAGTAATTGCTTGATCTACTTCTGCACTATTCGTCATTTGTTCAAACCCAACACTCGTTAGGTCGTCTTTCATTGGTTGTACTAATTCTGCTGGATACATTTTTTCCGATTTTAGATTACAAAATTACGGATAAGATTCAATTCTTCTTAAATCCTTTATTAGATTCTTTTGGAAAGTAAGTCAAGAATTTCTTCGGGTGAAATATAGAATCCTTTTCCTTTTTTAATTCGATTCAAGGCGGTCATACCAAAGTGTTTTAGAAACTTGGAACTATTCGCTTTTTCATTCCAAAACAGTAAAAATGATTTGGTCATCGCATAATTTTTTGCTTGTGGAACAACGGCAATAGCGAAGTAATCAGAATAAAGTTGTTTTGGAAAGATGACTTTGCGCTTTTTCGTCTGAACGAGTAGTTTATTTTTTGAATATGTACTGTACGTAAGTAAAAGTAATTGTGTACTAGCGGTGCTATCCGTTCCTTTTTGATAATTAACTCGATGGTCTTTTAATCCACGTAGCCAGTCTTTTAATTCCTGTTTATTATTACCCGATTTATTTTGAAACTGATAACGGACGTGTGCTTTCAACACGTCTAAAGAAGCCAAATCTGGACTTGTCCATAAATAATCAGAACTTAATTCTCTATATGAGGAAGGTTTTTCTAAACTATCTTTCAAATAACTAATCACAAATGGGTCCTTTCCTACCAAAAACCAATTGTTTCGAATCTGTTTTAGTTCGGATAATTCACCGTTAGAAAACGCATTTTGTACAGGTTGGAACGCTTGATTCTCCAAGTTCTTTATTCCTAGTAGGGATTGTACAAATACCAAATCGATGTTTGTATTGAATCCATCTTTCTTCAAGCGGTATTGAATGGAATCTGCACGCATGTGAATGATTTCAATCGCTACTTTTTCTTTTTTGGATAATTCCACAAAGAATCTAGCGTCTTTAGGGTAGAGAAAATCAGAGGCAATGATTAATTTTTTATGCGCTAAAGGCTGAGCTTCATCAATCGAACAAGCGAAAAGAATGCCAACTAATAACATCAACAATAAGAAATCTTTGATTCTATCCACCTGTTAATTTTTTGATTTCATTTAACTTCATCAAGGCTTCTACGGGTGTTAATGTGTTGATGTCAATCCCGATTAATTCTTCATGAATCTGCTCTAAAACAGGATCGTTTAATTGGAAAAAACTCAATTGCATGTTCGGATCTTTGTCCTTCTTTGTTTTTTTAACTCCACCGTTCGTAGATCCAACATGAGCATGAGAAAATTCAAGGTCTTTCAAGACCTGCTCTGCTCTTTTCAACACCATAGGCGGCATTCCGGCCATTCTTGCTACATGTATTCCAAATGAGTGTGCACTGCCACCTGGAGTTAATTTCCTCAGAAATAAAACCCTGTCACCTAGTTCTTTCACGGACACATTGTAATTCCGAATCCGCCCGAAACTTTTACTCATTTCATTTAACTCGTGGTAATGCGTGGCAAATAAGGTTTTGCATTTTGCTTTCGCATTTTCATGAATGAATTCTGCAATAGACCAAGCAATGGAGATTCCATCATATGTGCTTGTTCCTCTTCCAATTTCGTCTAATAAAATCAAACTTCGAGGTGAGATATTATTCAAAATACTAGCCGTTTCATTCATTTCCACCATAAACGTGGATTCACCAGAAGAAATATTATCCGAAGCTCCAACTCGTGTGAAAACTTTGTCGATTAATCCAATTTTTGCTGCATCTGCAGGAACAAAACAACCCATTTGTGCCATTAGAACAATAAGTGCTGTTTGACGAAGGATCGCACTTTTTCCACTCATGTTTGGACCGGTAATCATAATGATTTGTTGGTCATTGTTATCGAGTAATACGTCGTTAGCGATATAGCTTTCTCCTACAGGAAGTCGACGCTCAATTACCGGATGACGTCCGTTTTTAATGTCTAAAACAAAACTTTCGTTAATTTCTGGACGAACATAGTTATTTTCATTTGCTGTTTGTGCAAAGGAGAACAAACAATCCAAACGAGCAATCAGCAAGGCATTGTGTTGAATCGGTTGAATGTAATCCGCCATACTGAAGACAAGGTCCTGAAACAATTTGGATTCAATGGCATAGATTTTTTCTTCTGCGCCGAGAATTTTTCCTTCGTATTCTTTCAGTTCTTCAGTAATGTATCGTTCCGCATTGACAAGTGTCTGCTTACGAATCCATTCCTCTGGAACTTTGTCTTTGTGCGTATTTCGTACTTCAATGAAATAACCGAACACATTATTAAAGGCAATTTTTAAACTAGGTATCCCTGTTCGCTTCGATTCACGTTCTTGTATTTGTTCTAGGTAATCTTTTCCATTGAAAGAAATTTCACGAAGTTCATCTAACTCTGTGTGAAAACCTGAGCGAATAATCATTCCTTTTCCAACTTGTGCAACCGGTTCATCGCACAGTGTTTTGTCGATTAAATCAATTAAACTCTGACAAGCATTCATTTGCTCCGTCAGTTTTTTCAAGGAAACTAACTCCCCATCCTTCAGTAGCTCCTTAATGGGATCAATTTGCATCAATGTTCGACGCAAATGCATGACTTCTTTTGGATTGACTTTACCAACGGCTACTTTGGAAATCAAGCGCTCTAAATCACCTATTTCCTTCAGTCGTTGCCCAATTTCATAGCTTATTTCCGGATGACTCACCAAATATTCTACTATGTCCAAGCGCTCTTCAATGGGTTTTTGGTCCTTCAACGGCAATACAATCCAACGCTTCATTTGACGCCCACCCATCGGGGTAAGTGTATGATCCAACACATCTGAAAGGGTGACCGCATTTTCGTTGGCTGAATAAATCAATTCGAGGTTACGTACGGTAAATCGATCAAGCCAAACGTATTTTTCTTCTTCGATTCTCGAAATCGTTGAAATGTGTCCTAAACGATGGTGCTGGTTTTCGTTCAAATAATGGAATACGGCACCTGCGGCAACAATGGCTGCAGATAAGCCTTCAATTCCAAATCCCTTTAATGACTTTGTTCCGAAATGTTTTGTGAGCATTTCATTCGCATACTCGTTGGTATATACCCAATCCTCCACCCGAAACGTAAAATGATTTTCGCCAAAATGCTGTTCGAAGTCCGTTCGCTTGTTTTTTTGGTAGATGATTTCTGTCGGTTCGAAGCCACTTATTAGTTTGTCGATGTACTCTTTATTTCCTTGTGCTACCAAGAATTCTCCAGTAGAAACGTCTAAAAATGCAACGCCAATCGATGCTTTTTCAAAGTGTATTGCGCAAAGGAAATTATTTCGTGATTGTTCGAGTACCTGATCGTTAAAGGAAACACCTGGAGTTACTAATTCTGTCACGCCTCGTTTGACAATCGTTTTTGTCATCTTAGGATCTTCTAACTGATCGCAAATCGCCACACGCTGTCCAGCTCGGACAAGTTTCGGTAAATACGTATCAAGGGAATGGTGTGGAAACCCGGCTAATTCAATTTCCGTCGCCGAACCACTGCCGCGCTTTGTTAGAATAATACCCAAAATGCGCGATGTTTTTATCGCATCTTCCCCAAACGTTTCGTAAAAATCTCCCACGCGAAACAACAACAAAGCTTCCGGATGTCGGGCTTTAATTTGATTGTATTGTTTCATCAAAGGCGTTTCTGCGACGACTTTCTCTGTGTTCGTTTTTGACAAGTTGGGCAATTTAAAATTGGAATTTAAAATTAGGAATTTTTATGTGGTCTTCTACACCTATTTCCAAGAACATTTTAACAATTACTCTTAACTTTGATTCACGATGAGTACTGATTCAAAAAACAAAAAATTAAAGCTTTGGGAACTGAACCGCGTTTCGGACGAAGCATATAAAGAACAAGCGAAAAACCCAATTGTTATTGTATTGGATGACATTCGCTCCTTGAATAACATCGGTTCTTTTTTTCGTACCGCTGATGCGTTTAACGTGGATAAGATATACCTCTGTGGAATATGTGCGTGTCCACCTCATAGAGATATTCACAAAACGGCACTCGGCGCAACGGAAACAGTTGCTTGGGAATACCGCTCTGATATTCTTGAGTTAACAGCCGAATTAAAACAACAAGGATTTGCCGTTTGTACTGTTGAACAAACCGAACAAACAACCATGTTACAGGACATTCATGCGTTGCCGGATGATAAGTTTGCACTCGTTTTTGGAAATGAAGTAAATGGCGTAAATCAAGCAGTAATTGATGCATCTAACTACGTGATTGAAATCCCCCAATTTGGAACCAAGCACAGTTTGAACGTCAGTGTGTGCGCAGGTATTGTCATGTGGGAATTTTGCAAACGCTACATTTAAGTGATATGAAACAGTTCGTTTTTATTTCTTGCCTTTTCCTAATCGGAAGCTTTTCAGCCCAAGAAGTAAAAAATGTTCGTTTGTTAGATCATTGGTATTCAGATACAATCTTGACGAGCTCCAGTCAAGTTCGATTCAGTAGTTGTTGGGCATTTGTGCAAAATGGAAAGGAATACGCTGTCATTGGCTCCACGGAAGGAGCGCATATTTTTGAACTGACGGAACAAGATAGTTTTCGTTTGGTGGACTTTGTTCCTGGACGTTTTCAGTCCGCTCAGGCGATTACGCGCGAGTACAAACACTACCAAAATTACTTGTATGCTGTTTGCGATGAAGGTCCCAGTAGTCTTCAAATCATGGATTTATCGTACTTGCCTGATTCTGTTCACCTTGTCGCTGACTTTCAAGATCAGTATTTCGGAAAATCACATAATGTATTCATCGATTCGGCAAATGCACTACTTTATTTGACATTAGTCAATCCGATTGTGAATGGAAATGAACTTGGCATTATTCCCTTGCGTGTTTATTCTCTGGCTAATCCAATTCTTCCCGCACTTCTTTGGGAAGGACCAAATGATATTCCGGAGGTACATGATTTATACGTGAAGAACAATCAAGCGATCTTAAATTGTGGATTTGATGGCTTGCGCACCTATGATTTTACTAATCCAAGCAATCCGGTTTATGTAAATAATTTGACCTTCTATCCACAACAAGGATACAATCACCAAGGATGGTTGAGTCCGGATGAAAGCACCTATGTTTTTGCCGATGAAACCGCTGGATTACCCATCAAAAAATGCCGTGTTTTAGCAAATGGACAATTACAAGTCCAGCAATTTTTTGGAACGGAAAACACGCCTTATCCGAAAACACCACACAACATTCAAATAACCAATGAGTTTGCATTTGTTGCGTATTATAACGATGGACTTCGGATTTTTGATTTACGGAAGAATCCACCCGTGGAAATAGGAATTTACGATACATATATCGATAATGCTCAAACGAACGGATTTTCCATGTGGGGAGCATGGGGAGTTCATGCATTGTTACCAAGTGAACGCATTTTGATTTCGGACCGCAACACTGGATTCTTTTTATTCGAATTCGATCGTTCAAAATTCTTGACGCCAAGTACCGAACAGGTGCAATTGTATCCGAATCCATCTTCTGTTGGCGAGGACGTATTCGTCAGATTACCGAACGATGAAGTTTCAGAGTTCAAGCTGAATTTAGTAGATGCCAATGGAAAAATTGCTTCTGAATTGGATGTTCAAAATCAATCGTACGTAACTTTACCCATGGAACTGGCAGCAGGCTGTTACTTTATTCGTGTAACATGGAATAACTATCTTGGGGAGAGTCAGACAGAAATCTTAAAGTGGGTCAAATACGATTAAACCAATCGAATAAATAGAATGTCATTCTCTTTACTCACCTTCAATAGGTTGTTTTTCGTCAATGTTTTCACACTGTTGTCCCAAACTTTATTACTCATATCGGCAAATTGAGCTCTCAACTCCGGTAAAACGGATTCACCTTGTTTTTGCATTGCAGAGTAAATGGCTTGTTCGTTCTCGTTCAGTTCGATTTTCACACTTTTTGTTTCCGGTCGCATTTGAGGGAAGAACAAAATCTCTTGGATCGATGCGTTGTTCGTTAAATACATGATCAAACGGTCCATACCGATACCAAGTCCACTTGTTGGAGGCATTCCATATTCCAAAGCGCGTAAGAAATCTTGGTCGATAAACATCGCTTCATCGTCTCCTTTTTCTTGCAAGCGAAGTTGTTCTTCGAAACGTTCGCGTTGATCAATTGGATCATTTAACTCGGAGTAGGCATTTGCAACTTCTTTTCCGCAAACCATTAATTCAAAACGCTCTGTTAATTCAGGATTATCGCGGTGAACTTTACACAATGGCGACATTTCTTTTGGATAGTCAGTGATGAACGTCGGTTGGATGTAATTACCTTCACATTTACCTCCAAAAATCTCATCGATTAATTTCCCTTTCCCCATTGTTTCATCAACGGCGATGCCCATTCCTTTTGCCGCAGCAAATAGTTCCTCCTCCGATTTACCATCAATGTCGAATCCAGTGAAATCAATGATTGATTGACGCATTGTGACACGCTTGTAAGGAGCACGGAAATCAATGTGGTGCTCACCAAAAGTCGCGTCAGTTTTTCCGTTTACACTCATAGCGCAATGCTCTAACAGACGTTCAGTAAAGTCCATCATCCAATTGTAGTCCTTGTAGGAGACATAAATTTCCATCGCGGTAAACTCTGGATTATGTGTACGGTCCATTCCTTCATTTCTGAAGTTTTTAGAGAACTCGTATACGCCATCAAATCCACCGACAATTAAGCGTTTTAAATACAATTCATTGGCAATTCGCATGTACAATGGAATGTCCAAGGCATTGTGATGTGTGATGAATGGTCTAGCAGAGGCTCCACCCGGTATTGCTTGAAGTATTGGAGTTTCAACTTCCATATAGCCAGCTTCATTAAAGAAGTGACGCATGGCATTAAATAATTTTGTTCGTTTCACGAAAACTTCTTTCACCTGTGGATTCACGACTAAATCAACATAACGTTGACGGTAGCGCAATTCCGGATCGGTAAATGCATCGTGTATGTTTCCATCCGTATCTGTTTTTGGCAGTGGAAGTGGACGTAGTGACTTACTCAAAACAGTAATTGAATGAACGTGAACAGAAATTTCACCCACTTGTGTTTTAAACATGTGTCCTTTCACCCCAATAAAATCGCCTAAATCGAGCAGTTTCTTGAAGACTTCGTTGTAAAGCGTTTTGTCTTCGTCCGGACAAATTTCGTCGCGGTTAATGTATATTTGAATTCTTCCAGATGCATCCTGCAATTCAGCAAAAGACGCTTTTCCCATGATGCGCTGGGACATCATTCTTCCCGCCAAACAAACTTCCTTTCCTTCTTCAAAATCCTGCTTCAGTTGATTTGCATACGCATCTACGGGGTACAAAGCAGCTGGATAGGGGTCGATGCCCAAATCACGTAATTTTTGAAGGGATTCTCTTCTCAGGATTTCCTGTTCAGAAAGTTCGATATGACTCATTGGATTTGAATTAAGACTACAAAGATAAGTCATCTCATGAAAATTACTAATTCCTGCTCCGGAATTGGCATAAAATTAATGTGACAAACTGACAAATACGCGTTCATAAGTACGCTTCAAAGCATTGAATCGAACGCTATTCTAGTCCTATCTTCGTCATACCACTATGAAAACATTCCTCCGTATTTCTGTAAAATGGATCCTCGTTCCTCTATTAAGTATCTTTTTACTGATATCTGGACTCGTTTTTTTCTTCAAGGATCGGATTTGTGCAATCGTTTTGACCGAAGTGAATACGCATTTAAACGTACCGCTAAAAGTTTCGGAAATGGACCTCGTTTTCTGGGCCTCTTTCCCCAATTTATCGGTGGATTTTGAACACATGTATATTCAAGAATCGCTGCCTAATGCACAGGCTTCGGATACATTGTTTTACACGGAACAATTGCGTTTAACCTTTAATCCGTGGGATATTTATCAAGGAAAATACCATGTAAAAGAGGTGCGAGTGAATCCAGGAAAACTATCCATTCGATACGACGCACGCGGAAAGGAAAACTTCGACATCTTTAAACCTAGTCCGGGCGTAACGAAAACGGATTTTCACTTGTCTTTAAAAGAAGTTAAAATCGATGGACTCCGATTCACTTATAACAACGTTTCTTCTAAACAATACCTTTCCTCAACGTTCGAGGATGCGCGCATCAAAGGTGATTTTTCCTCGGAAAATTTCGTGGCAAAAGCCATGGGTAAAATGATCCTAGGTCAATTGAAAAGTGGGGATATCACTTTATTGCGCAATAAAAGCACTGCGTTTAATTTCGCGTTGGCTGTCGATCAAAAAAAGGGATTATTTTCGCTCAAAAACGCTGAATTGAGTGTCGAACACTTGCCTTTCTCCGTGAACGGAATGGTGAGTCCCGATAGTCTTAAATTTACGGTTCAATCGAAAAACATTCAACTAACTCAATTAGTGAATGAATTCTCGTTAGATGCAGAGAAGGATTTAAAAGCATTTAAAGGAAGCGGAAAAGTTGATTTTCACCTGGTTTTGGCTGGTGCATTATCAACAGTAGCTCCCATTGGAGTGAATGCGGATTTTAGTATTCAAAATGGAAAATTAACAGAGCCCGAACATGGACTAAACATACAGGACATTCAATTGAGCGGAAAGTATAGTAACACAGGATCAGAAGGAGAATATATTTCGATGAAAAATATGCGCTTCCAAACAGCTGGCGGTCCATTTTCTGCTGAGCTTGAACTTCGAGAATTTGATCAACCTAAGGTGGAAGGGTCTGCCAAAGGAAATGTAGACCTAGGATTGATTCATGCGATTTTTCACTTGCCATCGATCGAGGAGATTCAAGGTAATCTGGGCATTCAAACCAACTTTAAGTTATCAACTAGTTCAGCGGGTGAGTTAGAAGTCGACCAATGCAGTGGACAACTTGCACTTAAGAATATCTTCCTAAAATTAACCGACGATAAACGTCAGTTTAGTCACGTAAACGGACACTTATTCCTCCGGGGGAATGAGGCGGGCATCGAAAACACAACACTAAAGTTGGGCGCGAGCGATGTGAAACTCAATGGAATTTTCGGAAATATTTTTCCATACATCAATGGAAAGGGCGACTTGAAGACGAGTGTCTTACTCGAAAGCAACTACTTAAACTTGGAGGATCTAGGTTCAACAAGTAAAGAAATGAAAATTGAGTCGGGACAAGTATATTCACTGCCCGATAACATTCAAGGTGAAATCAACTTGCAAATTGAAAAACTGAGTTATGGAAAACATACCTTTGACCACCTCATCAGTAAAATGAATATTGAACATCGTCGCCTGCATTTCCCACAAATGAGCTTGGTGAATGCAGAAGCATTGCTCAGTGGAGCTCTGATCATCGAAGAAAAAGAACCTGAAAAATTCATCCTCACCACACAGATAGCTGGTAAAAACCTGAAATTCAAAGACCTTTTTAAAGAATGGGAAAACTTTGATCAAACTGTCATTCGTGAGGAAAACATATCCGGACGCGCTGAAGCTAATTTGTTCTTTCGGGCCCCGTTTACCTTGGCGAAAGGAATCACTTACGCGGGGATCGAAGCTAAATTGGACTTGAAAGTTTACAACGGACATTTAAAAAATGTATCCTCATTTAAAGACATCACAGAAAGTCTTAAAACGAAGTCTGGAAAATTGGTTTTAGGAAAAGAAAATATTGACTTGCTAGAAGAAAAATTAAAAGACGTGGACTTTCAAACGATGGAAAATAGCATCTACATAAAAAATGGACTAGTAGAAATTCCAAAAATGACGATTCGATCAACAGCATTAGACATGGATGTCTCTGGCCGACATTCGTTTAAAGACGAAATTGATTATCGTTTTGCTTTCCGTTTTAGAGACCTTAAAGCAGCAAAGAATCAAACGGAATTTGGTGAAATCATCGATGATGGTACCGGTGTCCGCTTGTTCTTGCGCATGCATGGCACACTCGAAAAACCCATCTATGAGTGGGATTCTGAAGGACGAAAAGTTCAGGCCAAAGAATACCGACAAGAAGAAAAAAGTCAAGCTAAATCCATGTTAAAAGCGGAATTCGGCTTTTTCCAGAAGGATTCCACCGTGAAAGCCTTCATACCGAAGGATATTCCCAAAGAAGACCTGAAAATTAAATTTGGTCCAGCGAGCAAACAAGAATTCATGGAAGAAAAAAAGCAGACAAAAGACTCAAAATTGAAAAAGACCTTGAATTCGTGGAAGGAACAACAAGAAAAGGAACAACAGTCCGGTGTTAAACTTGGGTCTGGAGGTGGGTAAATTAATTGGCACCTTTTTTTAATATCTCAGTAGTCGAATACCCATGAACTAAATCAATGGTTTCAACGATTCCACCATTTTTTCGAACGACATCTGAACCAACGATATACGTAGATTTGGATGGATCAGTCTCGTTTTTATCGTAATCACCCCCTTTGACTAATACATCTGGATTTAAAGCGTGAATAACTTCTAATGGAGTATCGTTATCGAAAAAAACAACTAAATCCACGAATCCCAACGCAGCAATCAATGTTGCACGCGCTTCATTCGGATTAATTGGTCGATTTGCTGCTTTTCCGAGTCTTCTAACGGAATCATCCGTATTAATGGCTACGATGAGGTGCTTTCCCAAATCAGCCGCCGCTGCTAGATAACGCACGTGTCCAAGGTGTAGTACATCGAAACAACCATTCGTAAAAACAAGAGATTCGTTTTTGAGTTTGTATAAGGCAATGCGTTTCTGTGCTTCCTCAATAGAAACAATCTTTTCTTGGATATACGCCAATCTTGCCATGTGATTTTTTTGGAAAGGTAGTGGTTTCAAGAAATGAAACCAAGAAAATTAACCCAACAAATTGGTTGTTTCATTTGGAAACACCAGGGATGGTTTGAATGTTTTCGCCTCTTCAAAGTCTAAATATGCATAGCCAATAATGATGATGATGTCGTCAACTGCAACTCTGCGTGCGGCAGGACCATTGAGACAAATCATTCCGGATTCACGATCGCCTTTGATCACGTATGTCTCGAAACGCTCACCGTTATTGATGTTGACAATTTGAACGCGCTCACCTTCAATCAAATTAGCAGCCTCCATTAATGCCTCATCAATGGTAATACTACCGATATAGTTCAAGTCAGCCTGTGTGACACGAACGCGGTGAATTTTAGATTTAAGAGCTTGAATTAACATAATATTTTCCGCGGCAAAAATAAATCAAATAAACGGATTAGAATAATAAATTGTCAATCAGACGCACACTTCCACAATGAGCAGCAATGCAGCATATTTGATTTTCTTGCCAATCCGTTAACTCATTAAGTGTTTCAGGATCGACAATGGCAAGATATTCAAGGGATAATGAACCTTGTTGAAATAAACTTCGAGCAGCGGTTAATGTTTCCTGAATGGAATGTTTACTTTTTGCTGCTTCAACCAAACGCAAGGTTTTAATTATAATTAAGGCATCTTGGCGCTCTGATTCACTTAAACGCATATTTCGACTACTCATCGCCAATCCGTTGGATTCTCGTACCGTTGGACAACCGATTATGCGTGTTTGAAAACCAAAATGTTTGGTTAATAGTCTAATAATTGCCAATTGTTGGAAGTCTTTTTGTCCAAAATAGGACTGATTTGCCTCCACCAGACGAAAAAGATTGTGCACAACATGCACCACTCCTTCAAAATGTCCGGGACGAAATGCACCTTCCAAAACACGTCCAATTGAACCGAGCTCCATGGCAACAAATCCATCGTTTTCGGGGTACAATTCTGCTTCATCGGGAGTGAAAACAATACAATTAGTCAAGCCTTCCAACAACGTCAAATCAGCCTCCAGCGTTCTTGGATATTGCTTCAAGTCCTCGCTGTTGTTGAATTGTTTAGGATTCACAAAAATACTGATGAGAGTATAATCGTTTTCTTCTGTCGACTTTTTAATCAGACTTATATGTCCATCGTGTAGCGCACCCATCGTTGGAACAAATCCAAGCGTTTGGGAGTTTTCGTTCATCTTTTGACGAAACTGATGCAGCTCTTTTGCAGTATGAATGACCTTAACTTTAGACATAGGATTGAGAGAATCGTCGACAAAGCTATTGCTTTTTATGAAAGTTCATTTAAATTTCTTAATTTTGTACTCCTATCACTACTGAATGGAAAAGAAAAAAATCCTTTTTATTTCGCAAGAAATCTTCCCTTTTTTACCGAAATCCGATATTTCATCGACAGCGCGCAGATTACCGCCACTTGTACAAGATCTTGGTAAGGAAATTCGTGTATTTACACCTCGTTTTGGTGCAATCAACGAAAGAAGACACCAATTGCATGAAGTTATTCGTCTATCCGGATTGAATATTTGTATTGACGATCACGACCACCCACTGATTATCAAAGTGGCTTCTGTTGCGGCGGCAAGAATGCAGGTATATTTCATTGATAACGATGACTATTTCAAACGCAAAACAACCTTGCAAGACGACAAAGGCAACTGTTTTCCTGATAATGATGAACGTTCGATGTTCTTCTCTCGAGGTGTTCTGGAAACAGTTAAGAAATTAGGTTGGCAACCAGACGTGATTCATTGTCACGGTTGGATGACTGGTATCATGGCATTGTACATCAAACATGTATACAACAAAGACCCACATTTCAAGGATACGAAAGTGGTGATTAGTTTGTACAACGATGACTTTGCTTCTCCATGGGATAAACGTTTTCATGAAAAATTAGCCTTCGAAGGATTCCCTCAAGAAATCAGCAATAAGTTGTTAGACCCAACACACGAAAATATTATGCGAGTATTTGCTGAAAATGCGGACGGAATTAACATCGCTTGTGAAAATTTAGCGCCGAATTTGAAAGCTATTTTTGATGAATCGACAAACCTCAAATTAGCGTACGTTGCTGAAGAAAACCAAGGAAAAGAACTTTCTGCTTTCTTCGACAAAGTAATGGAAGAATCTGTTTTAGCTTAATTCATCATACGCGCATTCAACATGAGAAGACTTTCATCTATTCTATTGGGATTGCTCATTTTCTTCGCTTCTTGTCAAAAGAACAAGCATGAAATTGGTAAACCAGCGATTGACCAAGATCAATTGTTAAATGGAATTACAACGGATACATTCGATTTAATCACCTACACTATCAATGAAGATTCTGCCATAACTGATAATATGGCGAATGTCCTTTTGGGTAGTTACGTGGATCCAAAATTTGGAAAAGTTTCAGCAGAATTCTACACAGAATTCCGCCTAAAATCTTTGAATCCGGTTTTTGGTGATATTGGAACAATTGTCTATGATTCGTGTGTATTGGCTTTACAATACGTTGGTTACTACGGAGATTTAAGCGCTCAAAACTTTGAGGTCTATGAGTTAAACGATAGCCTATCAATGGACACCGTCTACTATGATTTTTCAACGAAACCTGTAAAACCTAGTAATCTGGTGGTGAATGGAATGGGGACAATTACCCCAAAACCCTTAACGAATGCAGTGGTGAATGGCGATACGCTTGCACCACAGTTACGCATTCCATTGGACACCAATTTTGCGAAGAGCATTTTGGAAGAATCAACAAGTGGAAACGGAACCTTTGCTTCGAATGTGAATTTTCAAACCTTCTTCAAAGGATTTAAAGTGAAAGTAAACAATCCTTCTCAAGTAATTGGAAAAGGTGGAATTTTCTATTTTAACATCAATAATAACGCTGCATCGAAGCTAACTATTTATTATACACAAAATGGCGTGAAGAAAAGCTATGATATCGTGATGAATAGTCTTGCAGCGGATTTTGTGCACATCGATACAGATCAAACGGGAACTCCTTTGCAGATGGTGCTTCAGGATAGCACGAAAGGACAATCGACTTTTTACGCACAAGCATTTCGACAAAGAGCGGTCATTAAAATACCCGGATTAGACAACTTACCTAAGAATGTTGTGGTTCACCGGGCTGACTTAACACTCCCAGTGCAATTTCAAAATGGCTACCGTTACAAACCAGGTTCAGCTGTTTCTGTCGCGGCACGTCTAAAGGCAAGTGACACGAGACTTTCAAACTTAAATGTTGTTGGTGCTTTCGTTGATAGTAAAAAACATTTTGCGATCGATTTAAGAACCTATGCACAAGCGTTAATCGCTGATAATATTGATAATACTGGTGTTGTTGTTTCTCCCGTTTTCTTTAGAAATTCGGCAGAGCGCATCGTTTTTAATGGTCCTAACACGATCAATAAAATGAAACCTAAATTAATTTTGACTTATACAATGTACTGATTTATGTGTGGAATTGTAGCATATATTGGCAAAAAGGAGGCATTTCCGATTGTCGTTAAAGGATTAAAAAGATTAGAGTACCGTGGATATGATAGTGCAGGAGTAGCTTTGTTACACGATGGCGACTTGAATGTTTATAAGAAAGCCGGAAAAGTAAGCGTGATGGAAGAGTTTGCCCTCGGACAAGACGTTGCGGGACATGCAGGAATTGGACACACGCGTTGGGCAACGCACGGTGAACCATCTGATGTCAATGCGCATCCACATACCTCAATGGATGGAAAAATTGCCTTGATCCACAATGGAATTATTGAAAATTACGACGTTCTTAAACGCGAACTTCAAAACCAAGGATACCTTTTTAAAAGTGAAACGGATACAGAAGTAATTGTACACTTGGTGGATTACATCAGCAAAAAAGAAAATGTATGGTACGGTGAAGCATTGCGCTTGGCCTTATCACAAGTTCATGGTGCATATGCCATCGTTGCTTTATCAAAAGATTATCCAAATCGATTAGTAGCAGCCAGAAAAAGTAGTCCATTAGTAATTGGAATCGGAGCAGAAGGAGATTTTTATTTAGCCTCTGATGCTACGCCAATTGTGGAGTACACAAAGAAGGTTGTTTACTTAGATGACGAAGAAATTGCAGTGATCGACCTTGAAGAAGGATTAAAACTATACAATATTGCCGATCAAGAACGCACACCTTTTTTCCAGCAATTGGAAATGGAATTGGAAGCGTTAGAGAAGGGTGGCTACGAGCATTTTATGCTTAAAGAAATTCATGAGCAACCCCGTTCCATTCACGATTGTTTCCGTGGACGTTTGAACGCAGAGGAAGCATGGGTTAACCTTGGTGGATTGCGTGAATATGAGCAAAAAATGATTACGGCAAATCGCTTAATCATTGTCGCATGTGGTACATCTTGGCATGCTGGACTAGTAGGTGAATACCTCATCGAAGATTTAGCACGCATCAACGTAGAAGTGGAATATGCGAGTGAATTCCGCTACCGAAATCCCATTTTGAATGAGAATGATGTAGTAATCGCCATTTCACAATCTGGAGAAACTGCCGATACCTTAGCGGCCTTAGAATTAGCAAAATCTAAAGGGGCAACTATCCTTGGAATTTGTAATGTTGTAGGTTCATCTATTTCACGTTTGACTGATGGTGGATCTTACACCCACGCTGGACCAGAAATCGGTGTAGCGTCGACAAAAGCATTTACAGCACAAGTAACCGTTTTAACCTTAATGGCTCTATCATTAGCGCACAAAAAGGGAACGATAAGCGAAACACATTTTAGAACCTTGTTAGCGGAATTAGAAGCAATTCCAGAGAAAGTAAAACAAGTTCTTGAAACGGATTCCTTAATTGAACAAATCGCCGCTGAATACAAGGACGCATCTAACGCATTGTACTTAGGTCGTGGAAGTTCTTTCCCGGTTGCTTTAGAAGGCGCATTGAAATTAAAAGAGATTTCATATATCCATGCGGAAGGATATCCTGCTGCTGAAATGAAACATGGTCCAATTGCCTTAATCGACGAAAACATGCCGATTTTTGTGATTGCGACACAAGGAAATTCATACGAGAAAGTTGTTTCGAACATTCAAGAGGTCAAAGCACGAAAAGGAAAAGTCATCGCGGTAGTAACCGAAGGCGACATCCAAGTGCGTGAAATGGCTGACCATGTGATCGAAATTCCTGAAACGAATGAGTTCCTAGTTCCATTATTGGCAACGATACCGTTCCAATTACTTTCCTACCATATCGCAGTGATGCGTGGATGTAATGTCGACCAACCAAGAAACTTGGCAAAGTCGGTAACAGTGGAATAGGTAGAGTACCCGTTACAAACTTAGAACGAGCCGTTTATTACAATTGTATCTAACCTTGGAGAGCTTTCTATACTGGTAGGACGTTTTATTTCTTCGTGATTCCTGTTTAGTTAAACAAAACGTGGTTTGAATTATTCAGCGTTCAACATTGTGCCAGTTCAAATCCGTCAAACAACATTTTCTTATCTGTAAATTATCTACATAAAGTGCACCGATAATAGGTATCAGTAGTTGGGGTATTCATGTATTAATCTTAAATTTAATCCGATATTCCAAATAATTTAAGAATGGTTCAAACTGTTTTAAAGAAGCAAATAGTACTCTTCATTTTGCCGATTATTTATGCGTTCTTCTGTATTCACAATACAAATAAATCCCAGAATGCGTTTATAAAAACGGTTGATCCGGAGTACATCCATTTAATGAGTTCCATTAATCTGGCAAATGGTCATGTAAACATACAAAGTATCGAAAGTCCGGGTACTCCCTTGTATGTTTTAGGAGCGATCACAACTAAAGTCACCTGTTTTGTTTCATCTAGCGATTCTTTAAAAGAAGATTTTATCTCAAATCCGGAGAAATACATCTATGTATTAAGATGGGTTTTATTGATATTAACTACACTTTCCCTTTTTATTCTTGGGTATGTTGTCTACAAAGTTAGCCAATGTCCCTTCACGGCTATTTTGTTTCAATTAGCTCCTTTTCTGTCCCTCGACATCATGTTGACATCTACGCTATTTACACCAGATCATTTCCTCGTTATTTTGATGTTGTTGTATATGGCTGTACTATTTAACTACATCCATCAGGAAAAAAACACCGATCACATGAAAAGTGCCCTTTACTTTTCGCTTTTCACAGCAATTGGATGTGCTACAAAAATCACCTTTTTACCGATAGTCATTTTGCCAATTTTCATTTTATCAAATTCAAAACAAAAGATTGTATACATACTTTCCTCTGGACTACTTATCCCCTTGTTTGCGTTCACAGCGACAGTTCAATATGAAAGATTCATTAGTTGGGTGAAAGGCTTGATCTTCCATTCTGGAAATTATGGTACCGGCGAGGAAAAAATTATTTCGAGCTCATCTTTTATAAACAATCTGGGAAAAATAGTCAGAACCGAAATACCATTTATGATCATATGTCTTTTATTGCTTATGAGTGTTTTCTTTATAATCATTAGGAAAAAGAAAAACCATCAGAACAGGATTATCATTGGTCTATTATGCACAGTTATTTTACATATTATTTTAGTGTCAAAACACTTTGCCATTCGCTACTTAACCCCATCCATTCTATTAGGTGTTTTTGGAATTTATCTACTCATCATGGTTTTTTCACACACGAAGAAAACGCAAAAAATACTCATGATGTGTTTTATTGTCTTGTTTCCTTTATTTGCATTTAAGAAGATATACGCAATAAATGATCACCATTTGAATTACACGAATTCTAGAAATAGCGCACACGCTTATTTGGAGAAGAACTTGAAGGGCTTGCCACTTTTGATCGTTCCTAATTATTTCGGGTCAGCTACAAAAGAATATTCCTTATGGTTTGCTTCTAAATGGGTAGGAAGAAATGCCGGTGAATACATTGATGACATGAATAAAGAATGTCCAGACTCCTATTTTTTTATTCCTGAACAGAATAAATATTTTAATTGGAGAAATGAAATAAGTTTATTCGATATCCTTAAAAGCCATCCTATTTTAAATGTGTATATATCACTTGACGCAACGAAACGGAAAGAAGAAGCTTTTGGTAAAGAAATACTAAAAAAGATAAACGCGTATAATAGTCCAAACGATTCTATTATAAAAATCAACTATGTTTTTCATAAAAAGTATGATATGATATGTCAACTTACCATTGATACTTCAAGACTAATGAAGACCTATCATTTTAATGATGCATTTTGTGATATGGAAAGAATTACAAAAGATGAAAAGTATTACCTAACGATTGATAATTCATTTTTATTCAAAAACCATCATTTGCGTTCTTCGGAGAAGTCCTTCTCAGGTAAGTTTTCAGAGAAACTCACAAAAGAAAACATGTACGGTACGGGTTGTACCATTGATGATGTTAAAGTAGGCGACTATTTTGAAGCAACAATTTGGAAACACTCAGGGGACGATGATTATTTATTACTATGTACTGCAAATAATGCTGATGAATTATATGTAGCGAGCAATACTGTCATTGAAGAAAAAGATGGATGGAAAAAAATTAAATTAAGTATTACTGTGGATAAAACAATCGTTGGAAATAAGTTGAATTTTTATTCGTGGTATGCTGGAAATCGCACCTGTTATTGCGATGATTTTAACATAATCATTGGTAGAAATAAAATCAATTCTAAATAACAACTGAATCTTTTTCGTTAACCGACGTGGCGCCAACTCGATCAATCTCAAATTTGTTGGATTGGTAGCCGCCTATAACGATGATCCGTTCAATTCTATGGCATCTAATGCTTCTGAGAGCGCTCTATCCTTGTTGGTGATGGTATTTCCTACATCATGTGTTGTTAAACTCACATGTACCTTGTTGTATTCATTGGTCCACTTAGGATGGTGGTTTTGTTTCTCTATTTCAACGCTCGCCTTCACCATCCAATCCATGGCATCTTTAAAAGAAGAAAAAACAAAGGTTTTTTTGAGTTCATTATTCGTTTCGGTCCAGTTGTTCATGGTGTAAATGTAAGTTGTTTATCAAAAGGTTCAACAAAACGTCAAAAACAATTGGAATATATATTAAAACAACTAAAAGTAGTGTAAAAACAACTAAAAAATAAATTTAAATACATTATAAGTCTTAATTTTGTGGAATAATCCATTAAATAAGAATGATGATCACTCCCAAATCCATTGGAATTAAGTTAACGAAAGCTCGTAAAGGAAAGAATTTCTCTCAAGCTACGCTAGCGCAGGAAATAGCTGTAAGTCCACAAGCGGTTGGAAAATGGGAACGAGGAGAATCGCTTCCGGATATCATTTTACTCAGTCGTATCGCTGAATTGTTGGCTGTTGATTTGAATTATTTTTCAGAACGAGGGATATCAAATGTCGTGAATGACGATAAGGCGCTTCCACAAGAAAATTATTCGTCCGAACTGGATTCCATTGATAAAAAGAAAAAGCACAACTGGAACATGTCCGAAAGCAACTGGGTAAACGTGGATTTCTCGGGAATTAAAAATATTCAAGAAAGGTTTCATGCTGCCAATGTCAAAAAGTGCCAGTTTATTGGTGCCGATTTATCCAACGTTCAAATGAAATCCAACAACGTAGACCAATGCGACTTTAGCCAGGCGAAGTTGACGAATATGCTGATTCAAAAGTCGAATTTTACACAGTGTTCCTTGAAAAGTGCGAACCTAAAGGAAACAGAATTCCTCAGTTCTTACCTTTCATTTTGCGATCTTACAAAGTCCGATTTGACCAAAGTACTTTTTTCCTATGCAGGTCTCGACAAACTGAATTTTGATCAAGTAGAATGGAGCCGAACAGCTTTTGTGAATACACGCTTATCGAATGTGCAGTTCAGTGGCACGATGGACCGCTGTTCCTTCGAGAAATGTTCCTTCAGCAAGGTAACGTTTCACAAAGTGAAATTCCTTCAGACCTTTTTTAAGTACAATGATTTGAAACGAGTGAAATTCATCGACTGTGAAGCGGACCGACTCACCTATGAGTTATTGAAACATGGCAAAGCGGATTTGGCTGGTGTAAAAGTTAGTAATCTCTAAAATAGCTCTAGTTTTTTGAATAAAGGATTCCCCAAACACCATCGTACATTTCTTTTTCAAAAAGCTCTCCTTTTTGATACTCTCTATATACTTCAAGGCGGATTTTGTTTTTAGTTTTGGGATTTATGATGTCAATGTAATGCCTGAGTCTTCCGTGTCTCGTGGTATACGGCTCGTAGTTCAAAACAACTTCGCGAATTTTTATTCTAGAACTGTGAAAACTATTCGTTGTCACAATGAGGGAAAAGAAAATCCCCAGAGTGATACCAACTCCACAAAGAATCATCATGATAATGGAGTAGATTTCCCTTAGCTTTCCCTTCATTTTTGATTTGGCTTGATAACGGTCCAATGGTTTAACTTTTTTAAAGTAAAATCGCGGAACTAATAGAAGATATAGCACTAAAATGGGTGCTAAGAAATAAGTCGTGACCATTTTTCGCGGCACTTCTATTTCAAAATAGCTAATCGTAAAAAATGGATAAGCGATTATTATGGCAGAGATGAACAGGACAATCTTCACCTTATTTTTCCAATGCATAATGCGTGTTTTAGCTGAAGAATTTCACGAATTTGTTGCAGTTTGTCGAAGCATTGTTACGTTTAAACGGAATAAACTATTTTCCCATCCCGATTTTATTCACGTAAATCACCGTTCTTCTTCTTTTCACACTTTTATCTTTCGTGTTTTTGATGCGTTGTGCTCCATAAGAAATAAAATGTTGATCAAACCAATAGTCGATGTCAGCGTAACTGAGTTTTACTTGGTCATCGGCTAATAATCCGTCAATTTTTCCTACTACTTGATTAGACAGAATCTCTCCGTTAAAGTCAATTTTGAGTTCGTATATTTTCTCAACATCCGCGTAAAATAAGTGAACAAACTCCTCGTTTTGTTCAAGGATGTTCAAAAATTGTTTCTTATAATAAGGTTTGGTTTCGGGATTCATTTCAATACATTGACTCCAAATCATCTCTCCTTGCTTGGTGATTTTAGCCACAAGTGCATGCGTGTATTGGTTCCCTTTAAATACGCGTCTAATGGTCGTTTCCCGTTTTCCTTTTTCAACGCGAACAGTCGCAGCCATTCCATATGTGGGAACGAAAAATTCTGTGATGTAAATGTAATTATCCCCACATGGAATGATTTGTGGTTCGGTCATCTGATAATAATAGGTCACGTCATGTCCGAATTTACTAAAGATCCATTGGATAAATGTGACCCTACGCTTGGTGCCTCCGGGTCTGTTATCATAGAAATTAGGCAAATCAGCATAATTATAATACTGCGTATTTTGCACGGTTTCATCCACGGTTGTCGTGATGTACATAGCCGTTGAACCAAATCGGGCGTCCCTGCCTGTAATCCCGCTCATGAGGATGTCTTTGTTTGGAAGCGGTGAGACCGTTGTATTAAAGTAACGTTTAGTTACTTTTTTATCTAACGGAGTTGTCGTTAACAATTCTCCTTTCACATCAAATTCAATCAAGTAAGATGTGGGTTTTTTTCTAGGTTTGTAATGTATGAGCGGGACATACAACATCGAGGTATCCAAGGTAGGGGATTCAATGACTAGCTTCTTTGTTTTCACTCCTTTTACGGCGATTCGACTTGATTTAACCGTTTTCGTCTTTAAATCAAAAGTAAACAAGTATTTTCGTCGCCATGCGTTTAGAATAAAATACGCGTAGTCTTTCGTTGTGGCAAAGTAGCTGATGGCATTTAATCCTAAAGGACCGGATAATTTTTTATCTGCTTTCCCTGAAATCCGTACTAATTTTCTGCTTTTTGTATCGTAATTCAAAATGAAGAATTGTCCTTTCACCGAACTGTACAATTGACTATAACTGGTGCCTTTTCTAAATTCCGCGTTTTGGATATACCCTTTTGGAATGTCAAAATGTTGTTCATCCAGCAATTCAAGGTCAATTGAATAATATTGAAAGCGTAGGGTATTTGTCGTTTTATTTGGTTTGCCTTCCGCACTCGTGATTAAAAATCCAGCGGAATCCAGTTCATGAATTTTCTCGTTGAAATAACCGTCTTTTAAATCAATTTCAATGCGTTTTTCGGAAGTGTTGATTTGTGCTTGGGAAAAAACCGAACTCAATAATAACAGAGTGATAAAAGGAAACTTCATGAGAAATAAATAAATTAAACAAGAAAGTAATTCATATTTATTGTACGAAACCAAGTTTTGTGAAAAGAGTTTTCTCTTTACAGTTAATTGGCATTAGTATAAAATTATTTAATTTATTTTAATTTATAACACTTTGACTTAAATCTATTTCCTTGTATAAATGTCTTTATAGACTGACCCAGCGAACTTCTTCCCCTTGAAAATGTTATTTTTGTTCAATGAATTCGAAAAAAGGCATCGCCATCTTAGGATCCACAGGATCTATCGGAACCCAAGCGCTTGAAGTACTGGAAACGTATCCGGAATATTTTGACTTGCAAGTGTTAACAGCTGGTAAAAATGCTGACTTGTTAATCGAACAAGCGCTCAAATACCACCCGAATTCTGTTGTGATTAGCGATGAATCACTCTATCAAAAGGTAAAGGATGCGCTTTGGGGTGAGGACATTCATGTCTATGCTGGAGAACAGGCACTTTGTCAAGTGGTGGAATCGAATGAAGTACACACCGTTTTGACCGCTCTTGTCGGTTACGCCGGACTCAAGCCAACGATTCATGCAATTGAAGCTGGAAAAACGATTGCCCTAGCAAACAAAGAAACGTTAGTCGTTGCTGGTGAACTCATCACGAAATTAGCTCGTGAAAAGGGAGTGAATATCTATCCGGTAGATTCCGAACACTCTGCGATTTTTCAATGTTTAGTTGGTGAATTTCAGAATCCAATTGAAAAAATATATTTAACCGCTTCTGGCGGACCTTTCCGCGGATTCTCATATGAGCAATTGCAAACGGTAAGTTTAGCGCAAGCTTTAAAACATCCAAACTGGTCTATGGGAGCGAAAATCACCATCGACTCGGCGAGTTTGATGAACAAAGGATTGGAAGTCATTGAAGCGAAATGGTTATTTGGATTACAGACGGATCAAATTGATGTCATTGTGCATCCACAGTCCATCGTGCACAGTTTGGTGCAGTTTGAAGATGGAAGTATGAAGGCTCAAATGGGACTTCCAGATATGAAGCTTCCGATACAATATGCACTCACTTTCCCGCAGCGACTCCCGACTAATTTCCCGCGTTTCAATTTCATGGATTACCCACAATTAACGTTTGAAGCTCCGGATAGAAAGGTGTTTAAAAACCTCGACCTTGCTTTTAAAGTTATGGACATGCAAGGAACAGCAGCTTGTTCTTTAAATGCCGCAAATGAAATCGCAGTGGATGCTTTCTTAAATGAAAAAATTAGTTTTCTTGAAATTGCAGAAATCAATCAAGCGGTGGTCGAATCTGCAAGTAACGTCTTGACTCCAAGTTACGAACAATACGTTCAAGCGGATGAAGTAGCGCGTGAAGCAGCACGTGAATTCATATGTAAAATGTCCTAAAAGAAGGCCCGTAATTCCATCGATCCGTTGTGAATGGTTCTAGATGTTCCCGTGTCTCTTCCGCTGTATTGAAGCGTCATTTGTATGTTTTTGGACAAAGTGCGCTGGTAGCCAATGGTCCACGTATAGTTCGTCCCAGGCTTGAGTGATTCCAATAATTCATAACCGATTGCAGATTGCACAGAACCGGTGTAATCCAATTGAATCCATTTAAATTCTCCCTGAAATCCGCCTTTTTCCGTTTGATTTTGCTTCCAAGTAAGTCCGAGTTCTTTAAGCATACATGTTTCTCCACCGAAAATTGCTTCATTTTGTTTGTTGGAAATCCTTCCTGTTAATGCGTAGCGCGAATTCGTTGATCCTTGGTAAATCAAACTTTGCTGAACTTGTCGGTAGTCATAAACGTAGTTTCTACCACTGGTGTAATCTGCTAAACTTGACTTTGTGCCTGTTTTCGCACTCGATTCAATGGAAAATGTTGGATGAACATTCCAACGAAGGAGGATTTCCTGACTTTTTTGACTGCGAGCGTCCTGTCCATTGGCCAATAAATTCTTGGTATCGTTTTGTTGCACTTGGTATTCTGCTGTAAAGATTTTCCCCATCCGATTGAAGAAAAGGGAATTGTTCAAGGTAATGGAAGAACTGACTAAACTGGTGTTTGCGATGTTGTTGAAAAATGGATTAAACGCACTTTCCAAATTGAATTCATTGATTTTCCGCTGCATGCGAAGTCGCGCTTGGTCGGAGAATTTCCCTAGGACTTTTTTCCACGTGTTTTTATCGTTCCAAATACGCTCTGGTCGCCAAAAAACACTTTGATTGTATTCATTTGAAAAAGTGTTGGCATATTCATTACTCGGAATAAACACACGGATATAACTTGCTTGGTCAATGTACTGAGCGATTTCAAATTCATTTAAATCTTTTATTCCGTCGTTGTTGTAGTCAATCCAAGTGTAAAGTCCTTGTCCATCATTAACTTTCAAATATTGAAATTGTCTTTTCTGTTCCAATCCGGAACCAACTTCATAGAACGTATTGATGGTTAAGGCGTTTTTGAAAAATCGTCCTTCGTAATCGATGCGTCCGACCAAGGAATTCTCTGGTGTTTGCGGAAGTAAAACGCTATCGATTATTTGCAATGAACGGTACGCACTTAGGATGGTCAAACGTTGATTTTTAAGTTGATTCCAACTTAGTTCTGCTCCAGCGGTTCTTGCTTTTGCGGCCTTTCTCAACTGAATGGAATCACTGCGCTGGTCGATGCGTTCGCGGTAATACAGTTTATATTGATAGGAACTAGTGTCCGCATTAGACAAGTAAAATTGGTAATCGAAAAACTGATAACTACTTGTATTCATTAACGATTTATCCCGATAGACATTTCGCTCATGATCATCTTTATATCCGAACTTTAGTTTGCCGAAATTCCTACTGAGGTCAACACGATGTCGTATAAATGAATTGGTATCTTCATTCAGCGCAGTTACGGCATTCAGTGCACTGGCATCCCAAGTGGCTTGCCAATTACGTTCTTTCCATTTTCCTTCTGTGAACATCCGTGAACCAGTAAAATCTTTTCCAATCGCGTAGTTTTGTGCGGCTAAGGACATGGCTCCTTTCTTTTTATCTGCTAGGTTGACTCCGGCATTCACGCTCCGTTGAAATCCACTCAATTGCTTGTTTCGGGTATTCCAATCTCGGTCGAATTCCACTTTTCGGTATTGTTCAATGGGACTGAAATGATTGCTTAAATACTCAAATTCTAAATAGGTTTCCACGGATACATCTTGCCATTCGTCTTTTTTCATGGGAATTTTTTGCACCAACTTGGAGTGATTCGAGAATCCTTGGTCATCTTGTGACCCAATCCGTGAAAAGGTATTTAGGTCATTGGTAGTCAAGGCCAACTCTGACTCGATGCGCATCGTTGATTTAACATTGAGTGAAAATCCACTCGAAATCATTTGTTTTCGTTTCGGAGTGATCACACTTCGATTGGGAGAAAAGTCACCTTGTGGGATTCCTGAAACGGGCGCGACCCATTTGTACACTTTCCCAAGTGCGTTATACGAATCAAGTACGTAATCTCCTTTGTTTTGTCCAACATATTGAAAGGACGCTCGGTAATGTGCAAGCGCGGGATCAACGCTAAAAACCAGGACCGAGTCAAAGGTGAGTGAATCAACCAATTGATACAACAATTGATTCTCACTGAAGCCAACTGAATCGATGCTATTTACAATAGCTTGGGATAAATCATCACCAATTTGTGACAGGCTGTACTTTTGTGAACTGCTTAAGTCCTGCTGTAAGGACTGATTTTTTGCATCTTGCTCACGGTAGGCATTGAACCAAATTTGACCTTTTTTAAGTTCAAGTCGCGTTCCGCTTTGGAGCAAGGAACGCGCATAATTTTGATCGGAATACTGAAATTCGGCTACAATACGCGAATCTTTGGTAATCAAATGACGAGATGTGAAAATGAGTTCTGAAGTGTTGTAATCTATGGTGTAGTCGAATTCTTGTCCGCGCATCAGCAATTTCCCATCGATGTAAATGCGTTCAGTTCCCGAGAGAATGGTAATAAACGGTTCGTTTTCTGCTCCTCTCAAGCGATATGGACCTTGATTGGCTTCAATCCCCTGAATGATTTGTCGGTTGAATTTTCCTTTGGAAAGCGCAACGCTATTTTGGGTGAACCAACGGTCTCCTTTCATCGTTTTCCCTTGGAATTCTGAGCTGATTCCTTGTCCACGTTTTTTGTAGTTCATAAAATATCCGGTCGGCTTCGACAACCAAAAATCACCCGTAATTAACTTGAACTGATCGTTCGACAATTGAATGTACACTTTATCGAATTCTTGAAGTTTGTTGGTGTTCCCATCTGCCTGAATAGGAATGTTCGCATCTGAAATGGAGGCGCTTAACTTCAAGTTATCGCTGATCATTCCATTAAGTTCTAAGTTTAATGCGGAGTTGATTCCTAAACTTTGCTTGTTACCAAAGCTCAATCCTCTAGAAATACTACCGTTTTTTGCGATTTCATTTCCTCCGAAGAGTGTTGGCGGGGTGGAATTAGCTTCGATTTTGAATAGGTCACGCTCACTTTGTGGTCTTCCTTGAAAGATGACACTCGTATCGCGTTTCATATACTGTTTGGTGAAATCATAGGGCCAAACTTGGTAACGAAGAATCAAGCTGTCTGTTGATTCATGGATTAATCGAAATTTTGCCGAAAGAAAATCGATTTGGTACTCACTCGGTTTTAAAGTGTCCTTTCCCTTCATTACGATAAATGAACTTGGATATATACTGAGGGTGTCAATGCGATTCCAATCCGTGTTAAATTTTTGATGAATTGTACGGTGATTCCCATGTTGGGCTTGTGCTCCAATGGAAATAAAACAAAACAGGAAGAAAGTCCAAAAATAGTTCGGCATCATGCCTTACGAAGATAAGGTTGTTGGCTTGATTAACGTTCGAAATTCCAATAGATTGTTTAAGAAACGATTATTTTGTTCGTCCATCAACGATTTGATCATATACTTCGTCATTGGGCTCCCAAAGTTCAATTTTATTCCCTTCTGGATCTAAAATGTGAATGAATTTACCATACTCTTCTAGTTGGATTTCATCTAGAATTTGTACGCCTTCTTGTATCAAAATGGGTATGAGCGCGGATAAATTTTCCACTCGGTAATTCATCATGAACGATTGATTCGATGGCTTGAGGTAAGCGGTATCTTTAGGCATCGGACTCCATTGGGTAAATCCTTTTTGACTTGGATTTTCTGCATTCCGCCATTCAAAATTGGTTCCGTATGCATCGGTTTGCAATCCGAGGTGTTTTTGATACCACGATTTCATTTCCTCCGGGTTCTCACATTCGAAGAGAATTCCACCGATACCTGTAACCCGTTTCATCAATTAATCGATGCGATCAAATCCGGTATACGGGCGAAGTGCTTCTGGTATGACGATGCCATTTTCATCTTGGTGGTTCTCCAATAAGGCAGCAACGATTCTTGGTAATGCAAGCGCAGATCCGTTCAAGGTGTGACAAAGTTGAGATTTTTTGTCTGCATCTTTAAAACGCAACTTCAAACGGTTTGCTTGGAACGTGTCGAAGCGAGAAACGGAACTTACTTCCAACCATTTTTCTTGTGCAGCGGAGTACACTTCAAAATCGTAAGTCATGGCAGAGGCAAAGCCCATATCTCCGCCACATAAGCGCAAAATACGGAACTGAAGCCCAAGTTTGTCTAGAAGTCCTTTCACGTGTTCCATCATATCTTCCAATGCTTGTGCAGTGTTTGAGGGATGTTCAACGCGGACAATTTCTACCTTATCAAACTGATGTAGGCGGTTTAATCCGCGAACATCTTTCCCGTAAGATCCGGCTTCTCTTCTAAAACATGGCGTGTAACCGCACATTTTTATTGAGAAATCAGGGCCAGGTAAAATGACATCTCTGTAAATATTTGTCAAAGGAACCTCCGCTGTTGGAATCATGTAAAAGTCATCTTCTTTCATGTAGTACATTTGTCCTTCCTTGTCTGGAAGTTGTCCTGTTCCAATCCCACTTGCTTCGTTCACCATTAACGGTGCTTGTATTTCTTCGTAACCAGCCTTACTCGCTTCTTCTAAAAAGAAATGAATCAACGCACGTTGTAATTTCGCTCCTTTTCCTCGATAAAACGGAAATCCAGCACCAGTCACTTTCACCCCTAACTCAAAATCGATGAGGTTGTGTTTCTTCGCTAAATCCCAATGTGGCAAAGCATCAAAACCAAAATTTGGTATCGCTCCTTGCTCGTAAACGGTTTCGTTATCGTTCGCATCACGTCCACGTGGAACAAGTTCGTTTGGAACGTTTGGCAAGGTGTATAACAATTTAGTGATTTCATCTTCTAATTTGTCTACGGTTGATTTCAACGCAGCTTCTTTCACTTTGAGTCCGGCTGTACGCTCTTTCAATGAAGCTGCCTCTGCTTGTTTTCCTGTCTTGAATAAATCACCAATGGAACGCGCCAATTGGTTCATTTCCGCAGCGATGTTATCCATGTCGGTCTTCGCAGCACGCCATTCGACATCTTTAGCTAGAATCTCATCCAAGGTGGATTCTGCTTGAATATTGCGTTTTAACAATCCTTCGACTAAAGCGTCTTTTTCTGCACGAATGCGTTGAATTTCTAACATAACAATTTATTTGCGAAAACAAAAGTAATGAATTGAGGCGAAAATTCCGCTCAAATCCAAATGGGATAAAGAAAATAAGTCTGTAGGTTGTTAATAGTACCTTGTTGATTTCTCCTAATTCAAAGCCGTTTTCAGGACTTGTATTTTACTAATTTTGACTACAATTAGATAAAATGCAGGTAAAAATCACCAATAAGTCAAAACACGACTTGCCAAAATACGAAACAACTGGTTCATCCGGGATGGATATTCGTGCGAATATTGATGCGGTCGTTTCATTAAAACCTTTGCAACGTGCGTTAATCAAGACTGGATTATTTTTAGAAATGGATCCATCTATCGAGTGTCAAATTCGTCCACGTAGTGGTTTGGCACTGAAAAAAGGATTAACCGTTTTGAATACACCCGGCACTGTAGATGCAGATTACCGTGGAGAAGTCGGTGTGATTTTAATCAATTTATCTGAGGAAGAAGTTGTCATTGAAGACGGAGAACGCATTGCTCAGATGGTATTTTGTCCGATTCAAAAAGTAACATTAACAGAAGTCACGGAACTCACTGACTCAGCGCGTGGAGCGGGAGGATTTGGTAGTACGGGAGTAAAATAAGAAAAGATGAATGTAATTGTGCCAATGGCTGGAAGAGGCAGCCGACTTAGACCACACACCTTAACCGTACCAAAACCACTTGTTCCGGTAGGAGGAAAACCAATTGTTCACCGACTCGTTGAGGACATCGCACGCGTTTGTGCAGAGAAAATTGATGAAATCGCTTTTGTCGTTGGAGAGTTTGGCACTGAGGTGGAACAAGAATTATTAGCTGTTGCGGAGAAATTGGGAGCTAAAGGATCGATTCATTACCAACACCAACCATTAGGAACTGCTCACGCGGTGTTGTGTGCGGCAGAGAAATTAACAGGGCCCGTTGTCGTAGCTTTTGCAGATACTTTATTCAAAGCCGATTTTAAAATCAGCTCGGAAGATGAAGGAATTCTTTGGGTGAAGCAAATTGAGGATCCAAGTGCTTTTGGCGTGATCAAAATGAATGAGCGTGGAGAAATCATCGATTTCGTCGAAAAACCGAAAGAATTTGTTTCGGATTTAGCGATGATCGGGATTTATTATTTCCGTGATGGCGAACGATTACACAAGGAATTACAATACTTAATTGATAACGCTGTGATTAAAAGCGGGGAATACCAATTACCTGATGCTCTTCGTCGTTTAACTGAATCTGGAGTTATTTTTAAACCAGGAACAGTTTCAGAATGGCTTGACTGTGGGAATAAAGAAGTGACCGTTCATACCAATCAACGAGTATTAGAATTTGATCATGCCGCAGGTCTACCCATGCAAGATGAAAGTGCGGTATGTGTTAATTCGGTTATTATTCAACCGTGTTTCATCGGTAAAAATGTGAAGATTCATGCATCTGTTATTGGACCTCATGTTTCTATTGGGGCGAATTCTGTCGTAGAGAATTCCATCATACGCAATACAAATATCCAACAAAGCACACGCATTTCGAATGCCGTCTTGGCTGATTCCATGCTTGGCTCGAATGTTGTTTATAACGGACGATCAAAAGACCTAAGTTTGGGTGATTTTAGTACGACACATGAATAAATTCCTTTTTCTTATTTGTTGGACACTTGTTTTTACTTCCTGTGCGAATTTGAAGAAAAAGAAGCCAGTGGAGCATGATGCGGCATACATCCATACGTTTCACGAAGGGGTGCGATTCAAACTCAATGGACAAAATCAAGAAGCGATCGATAAGTTCAATGCTTGCCTCGTGATGGATGAAATGGACGATGCAGCACATTTTGCCTTAGCTCAGATTTATTTGAACCAGGAGAACTTAGATCAAGCTGCCTTTCATACTTTGAAAGCTTCGGACATTGATCCAAAAAATGAACATTACCAAAGTGAGTTGGCATTCATGTATGTTGAGTCGAAAAAATTCCAAGAGGCAATCTCGGTATTCGAGAAGTTACTCAAGAAAACACCGAATAATCCTACGTACTATGCAGGCGCAGCAGAGTGTTATGCGCAAATCGGAGACGTAAAAAAAGGCTTGGATTTACTGAATCGAATGGAAAATAACCTTGGAGCAAATCCAGGAATTGCCATCGAGAAATTTAAACTCCTTGTTTCTGCTAAACGAGATGAAGAGGCGATTACCGTGCTCAAGAATGCAAAAAAGAAATTTTCGGGAGAACCTATGATCATTGCGAATTTAGTGGATTACTATTTGCAACATAAACGTTTTCAAGAAGGGTTTGATTTATTAAAAGAATTGGTTGCCTTGGATCCAAACAATGGAATGGCTTTATTGATGCTTGGAGACATGCAAATGCAATCGGGTGATATCAAAAACGGACTACAAAATTTAAAAGCGGCGATAAAGTCTGATGGACCAAGTATAGACCAGAAAATGAATATTTTAATCGCTCTTCAAGGTCAAGCGGTCATGGATCCAGATATGGAATCGTTGGTTCTGTATATGTGCAAGAAATATCCGAAGGAGGCAAAAGCACATTCTATTTCAGGGGACTATTATTTCAAGGTGAATCAATTCGTTCAGGCGATTGAGTCGTATAAAGCAGCCGTAACTTGCGATCCGAATGTTTATCCTATTTGGAATCAAATTTTATTATTGGAATACCAATTTCAGCAGTTTGATAGTTTGCTTGTTGATGCAGAGAAATGCATCGGTTTTTTTCCAACTCAAGCACTCCCTTATTTTGTATTCGGAACAGCATTGAATCAACAACGTAATTTTCAACAGTCCCTAACCACTTTACAAACGGGAATTGAGTATGTGTTAAAAGATGCAGATTTAAAAGCAGAATTTTACGGACAAATCGGCGAAGCGGAATTTGGGTTGCATCGCATAAAAGAAGCCATTTCTTCCTATGAAAAGGCGCGCAGTTTATCTGTGAAGAACACCTTTGTGCGAAATCAATATGCCTACCAGTTAGCCTTGAATGAAGTAGAATTGGAGAAAGCTAATGAAATCATCGATGAGGTATTGGCACAATTTCCTGATGAACCACGTTACCTCGATACAAAAGGATTGATTCTTTTCCAACAAGGAAAATACCCAGAAGCCAAAACCTACTTCGAACGGGCTTGTGGAGATACAGAAGCTACAGACAAATTATGCGCTGAACATTTGGGCGATGTATTATTTATGTTAGGAAAAAAGGACGAAGCAATGTCCTATTGGCTTAGAGCAAAAGAACTTGGTTCGGCCAATAAAGTGCTGAATGAAAAAATTACACAAAAGAAGTATGCAAAACCTGTTTTTTAAAATAACTGTCGGACTTAGTTTTATCTGGACTTTGTTTGCTTGTTCTCCTAAAGTAGGGAACGAATTAATGAACGGGGATAAACTGCCTAAAATAAAGGATAAAGAGTTGGTCGATCGATTAGATAGTTTATCGAAAATCGAACCGAAAACGTTTTATTCTAAGTTGGACATCAACTATAAAGATTCCACTACGGATATTTCGTTTAAAACGTCACTGAAGATTGTTGCCGACAGTGCTGTTAGTGCGATTATTACCTATGCACGCATTCCAATAGTAACAGCAATGGTAACCAAAGACACCATTACCGTTGTAAATAAACGCGAAAAGTGTTACACCGTCCAATCCTTGGATTATTTAAAAACAACGTTTGGCGTTGATTTTACTTATGAAAACATGGAAGAGTTGTTTTTGGGTAAACCCTTGGATTACAACATTGAACAGAAATATTTTGTGGACCATGATCCGTATCGTTACAGTATTTCGACCCATAAAAAACGCGATAAAAAACGAATGGACCGACGTCCAAAAGAGGACATCGTTTTGAATTATATCTTAAGTAATGATGGTAAATCACTTCAGCAAACAACGATAAAAAGTCCAAGTGACTCAACGGAAATCACAGTCATTTATGAGCAGCGTCAGGAAGTAAATGGAATGAATGTCCCGAAGGTTGTGCATATGCACATCAAAGCGAAAGAAAAAGGGATTTACATCAAAATGGATTATGAAAAAGTGGAAATTAATGAACCACAAGAATTAATAATTGTCATACCAGAGAAATATGAAAAATGTAAGTAGTTTATTGTTCTTTTTATTCCTTACGAACCTGTCTTTTGGACAGTCAAGTCAAGAAAAGCTGAAAAAAGAACAACAAAAATTAGAAAAACGTATTTCTAATACAAGAGCACTTTTATCAAAGGTAAAGTCAAACTCTCAAGCCTCTTTGAATGAAATTCGATTAATCGAAAATCAAATCAAAAGCAGAGAAGCGTTGGTGCGAATTTTTGATAATCAAGTCCGCATGGCAGAGATCAAAATGGTCGAGAAAAAACAGGAAGTGAAACGCCTCAAAAAAAGACTAAGTGACCTGAAACGTCAATATAAAAAGATGGTGTTGTACGCTTATAAGCACCGTAGCAGTTATGGAAGAGTAATGTATTTATTGTCAGCGGACAATTACAACGAAGCCATGAAGCGAAACCGTTACTTGAAAAAAGTAGCCGGGGTTCAACAAAAACAAGCAGCACTAATTAAACAACATCAAGCTTTAATTGCAGAGGAAATTACCAATATTTCTCAAGAAAAGGATTCAAAATTACTTGCGCTCGAAGAAAAGAAGCAAGAAAGAGAACTAATTACGAAGGATAAAACGAAGAAAGAAAAGTCCTACGAAAAGTTTAAAAAAGAGGAGCAAAATTTACTCACTCAGTTGAAAGCAGACGAACGTAAAAAGGCAGAAATAAAACAACGTATTGATGCGGAACTCCGTCAGGAAATTGCACGCGAACAAGCACGCCAACGCGAACGTGAAAAGGCGAGAAAAGAAGAAGAAAAACGCCAGGCAAATTTAGCTGCTGCGACGCCGAAAGCAACAACAAGTGGTGGAACATCAGGAAAGACGCAAGAAACGCCTAAAACAACGCCAAAAGCGACTCCTTCAGAGCCCACAAAACCAAAACAAGTAACCTATACAGAATCAACAGAAGGATCGGCAGTAGGTAAAAGTTTTGAGGTTAATCGTGGTAGATTACCATGGCCCGTGGAAAAAGGGAGCATTACAGAGCGTTACGGAACGAATCCGCATCCAACATTGGCGGGTGTGGTTACCAATAATAATGGTATTGATATTACCTGTCCCAAATATGCTCGTGTTCGATCCGTTTTTGAGGGAGAAGTAACAAGTGTATTCTCGATTAATGGAGCGGGTAAGTTTGTGGTTATAAAACACGGGGCGTACCGCACGGTTTATGGAAATATGCAAGAAACGTATGTAAGTGTTGGTTCAAAAGTGTCATCAAAACAAGCGATTGGTAGTTTATTAGCTGATGACAGTGGGGTATCTACCTGCCATTTCGAAATTCACTCTGTTGCTGGTGGAATGACGAAAAGCTTGAATCCGTCACTTTGGATCGGACGCTAATTTCTGTTGTTGAAGCCCTAGTGCAATAATCATTGCACACATGCCAAAAATCGGAACTGCAGCTTTGTCCGTATCTAGGAAATTATTCAAGAAGGCATGGATAAAGTAGGTTGACAAGGCCATGATCATACTCAAAATCAGAATTCTCGTTCCGTTATCTGATAAAGGAATCCGATTGTAAACCATGATACTTGTGTAAAAAATAGTCGCTACGATTCCTAAGAAGGAAAGTAATCCGATGATGCCCATTTCCGCTAAAGCACCAAGGTATTCGCTATGGGCATTTCCCATATCTCCGAAATTGGTGGAAATGATTGTGAGATTCTCAGGTTCTTGAAAAGGAGCATATTCAAAGGCATATGTTCCGGGACCATAACCGAAAACAGGTCTTTTTTCAAACATGGCTAAGGCACAACTCCAACGATTAATGCGTTCTAAGTTAGATGCATCCGTAGAAATGTTTGTCGCACTTTGCAGGCGTTCATCAAATGACTCGGTCGTGTGATCCTGTTTGTTTCGTGCTAGCTCCATTTGAATGGAATCCCATTTGAATAAAACGACGAGTAATACAATAGCAGCAATTCCTGCAAGAGGTTTCCAATTGACTTTGTAATAAATGAGTCCACCAATGAATATACAGCCAAAAACACTTAACCATGCAGCTCGAGTATAGGAGAAATAGAGTCCGGCAAGAATAAGTACAATCATCGCAATGATTACAGCTTGAATGAGCGGGGCATGTTTTTTGTACAAATACAATCCAAAAACGAGCGGGACATTAAGGGCGATGATGGCACCATAAATCGTGTGATCTTTGAAAAAAGGAGACATCACCCAATGGCTTTCTTTTTCTCCAAATGCAAACATGGCGTGATGCGTAATTGTGTAAATCACCACAACACAGGAAGAGATAATAAACAACCAAATGAAGGTAATTCTATTTTTTTCCTTTTGAAAGAAATGGATTCCAAAAAACAATACAGGTACAATAAACCAAAGTTTTGCCAATAGAAATTTAAAGGAAACAATCGGATGAGAACTTGTAATGGAGCTAATGAAAATCCAGGTAATAAATATTCCGACAGAAAATAGGACGGGCTGGCGCCATAGGTTTTTCGGCATAAAGGGACGATATAGCTGTAGTGCAGATAGCCATAACATCAAACCAAAAAGTAATGGCTCACTGGGTAAAAATAGTCCGAAGCTTGAATTGAACTCTTCAATATTAATTGAAAGCGGAGTAAAGAAGGCAATCGAAATAAAGAGTTTTTCCGTTTGAAAAATGGCAAAATAGATAGCTAAAAGTCCAGCAGGGAAAAGACTCAAGTATTCTTGGTCGTTCCAAATCAATAAGGCAAAAATGATGGATAATAGTAATCCAACTACGCTATAAATGACCGTTTTCTTCAAGATCTTAAACTTCGTTCAATTTTAGCTCTTTGATGCGTTGTTGAATAAGCAAAAAGAAAAGACCAAAAATAAATCCACCAATTGTCGAAACAAGCACAATAATCATGCGTTTTGGTTTTTCCTTTCTGTCTGCGACAACTGCCTTTTCCACGACAAATTTATGGTTGAATTTCGCGTTTGCATCTGACTCTGCTTGCTCGTATGATACACGGAAGTCTTCAATTTTAACGATTTTCTCATTACGTTGGTACTCAAGTCCGTCGTATACAGAACCATATTTCGTATTAATATCGATTTTTCGTTGAATTTCAGTCTTTTCAGCAGAATTTTTCGAATCTACAAGGGCTTGGTATAAGGTTGCGCGAACATCGTTTGGCAGAACCCCCATTTGTGCTAATTCTTCTAAACGTGTCAGTAAGGAGTCACGTTCATGTTCCATTTGCTTTTTCTTACGTAAATTGATTTCAAAAGCAGGCATGGTACGCTCGCGAATCATTTCATTCTTTACCGTATCGATTAAATCAACAATGTCATTTGCCATTGCCGCTGCTTTCTTGGGGTCTTTGTTTAATACATCAATTTGAATGGACCCAAAACGCGTACGGTTAAACGTGAAGTCACCGTAATAAGCTTTGTTCAATTTGTAGTATTTATTCGGGTCATTTTCCGAAATCTCGTAATCAGCCAACAAATTGTATTTATTAACGATTCGGTCTTTAATGCGGGAAGACTGTAGGATTTGCACCAATTGTTCTGCTTGTTCTTCTTCTCCGAAGTCCATTGCAGCTGCTTTTGCATTACGCTGATCCGAGAAGGAAACGTTGCTTGTTGCTGCTGGGAATACAATAGCCGATGACAAGTATAGTGGTGTAATGAGAAAAGATACAACGATGGAAGCAATGGCTGCAATCGATGTAATGATTAAGATCGGCTTTTTACTTTTCCAAATGAATTGGATTAAGCCCATGCGTTCTTCTTGTAAGTTTATCTGTGTCATATCAATTTATCCCCGCGAAGTTATGATTTTTGCCGCAAGCTATGACAATAACTCCGAAATTCAAAAAATATTTGATTTAGGACTTGATTAAAAAAAGATTTTTCAAAGGTTTGAGTTCGATGAATTTGAAAACGAACATGAGAATCAATCCTAGCAATAATTCGATACTGAAAATCAGTCCAAATAACATGGGTGAATCATTTAGTAAATTTTGATCCTCTAAATTCATGAGGGTAAAATGGAAAAGTAAAATGGCACTTATGAAACTCATGGTAAAGAGTAACCATTTCCCAATGTTTACTATTCCAATCTTGAAGTGAAAAAACCTTGCGCATAAAATGAATTGAGTGATGGCCATGGCAATCTGTGTAATAAATGCTGTAAATCCTGCTCCAGCGGCTCCATATTTAGGAATCAGAAGGATATTTAGACTGATATTGATGACTACTCCGATGGCAGAAATGATGTTTAATTCTTTTAAATTGCCATTCGCAGTTAGAAGTGTCCCAAAGACAAAATTCATGGCGATTCCAATGAAACTTAACATTAACCAACAAAAAGGAGTGATGGCTCCGGCATCTGAGGTGTAGATAAATTGAAGGATATTTTCGGAATGAAAAATCAAAATGAAAACAACCACAATAACCCCACTCATGAGGAAATTCGCAGAAATCAGAACTAATTCCCGAACTTTTTTTACTGATTCATGTAATACATTCGAAAACATGGGGAACAATAATCCTGCGAAGATCATTCCAAACATATATAGCGCATCTAGTAGTCGAAATCCTTTGGCATATATTCCAGCCTCTTTATCACCATTCGACCCTAACTCGTGTAATAGTATTCCATCAATCCGTGTGTAAATGGACATAAGAATAATCAGTAAAGCAAACGGTAAACTTTGTTTTAGTACGGATTTAAAATGGAGCAAATCAATTTGCCAGTGAATTGTTCCAACGATTCGTTTAAAGAAAATAAAGGCCAAAATAAAAGTGAGGAAATACCCGAATGACTGTAATTGAATGTATAATGGGATGTCCATTTGAAAACCCATATTGATCAATAATACCGATCCTGCGGTGATGATCAAAATAATCCGATCAAAAACAGAGAAAAATGAATCAAGTTTGTAGTGTTGCAAACCGGAGAAAAACCCCCTGAAGTACGCAATGAAAACAATGAATAATTGATTTAAACCCAAAAAGAACAGCAGTTTCATTGCTGTTGAATCGTAACCTAATAAAAACGCGGATGTAAAGAGAATCCCGATGTAAAATAGAAATAGTACAAGTCGAAGTAAAAGAATACTACTGATTTGAGATTTAGCTTCTTCTTGGTTATTGGCGACTGTTTTAATTACGTAATTATTAATTCCTAAATCCATGAGGATATTTAGAATTAACGATAAACTCAACAATGAAAAATATAAACCGTATTGATCGAGACCAACAACATTTTGTACTTGAGCATCTATGCCAAATATGGCTAGTGGCTTAATCAATAAATTCAGCAGAAGTGAAAACAGTAAGTTTGAAAAAAAAATACGATGCATATCGTTGCTCCTGTTTTACTAAAGACAGCCTCTTATCTAATTAAGTTGACTGTACCCGTAACCACAACTCGCTCATCCAAATCTGGATTCTTGAAAATGATTCGGTAGGTATAAACTCCTTCTTGCGCATCTAAACCTTCTTCGCCTACTGATCCATCCCAACCAAAGAAAACGTTTCGCGTTTCAAATAGCACCTCACCCCAGCGATTATAAATCTGCATTTCAAAGTTTAACGGATCATATCCTGAATAGAATATTGGTAAAAATACCTGATTGTTTTGGTCTCCATCTGGTGTAAAGCTATTTGGAATATAGTACAGTTCGTTGTATTGGTATCCAATGGAAACGGACATACTATCCAAACAGTTCAGGTCTGTTAAAGCGATTAAGTTGATGGTATACCCATTCATTGTACTTTGGAAAATATGTGATGGTTCAACTTCGGTGGACATTTGACCATCTCCGAAATTCCACACATAATTTGTCGCTCCAGTAGAAAAATTACTGAACTGAACATATTGTGCTTCGTTCGTGAAAATACTAATAGGAGACTCGAAATCCGCAATCGGTAAATTTTCAACATAGATGTAATTAGCCATTGAATTGGATGCAAAACAACCATTTACAGTTGTTGCCGCTAAGGTAACATCGTATGTTCCCCCTGTTGGAAAAACGATTGTAGTAGACGAACTAGTTCCGGTTAATGCATTGCTTGTCGTCCAATTATAACTTGCATTGGTTTGATCGGTCGCTGTGAATGTCACTCCAAGTGGCGCACATCCTTCCACAATGTTTGAACTAAATGACACGATTGGTAACGGATTCACTGTTACCGATCCACTAGCCGGCAAACTCGGACAATTCAACAAAGTGTAAATAACTGTTAACGTTGTATCCACTGACGGACTCAATGTTTGGCTTGCTCCTCCTGGAGTATTTAAAGCTCCCCAAGTGTAACTTCCACCTGTTAAGTTTGGTGTAGCGGTCAGTGTTACGTTATCTCCATCGCAAATAGTAGCACTGGACAATGTAACGACAGGAATTGGATTCACGGTTACAATGGCATTCGCACTCGGACTTGTACAATTGTTCAACGTATACGTTACAGAATATGTTGTCGTTGTTCCTGGACTCACTTGAATGGAGTTTGTCGTTTCATTCGATGACCATAAATAGGTGCCATTTGGCAAATTCGCACTGGCATTTAAGGTCGCTACATCGCCAAAACAAATTGTCGTATTTGAAGTAGAAGCAACTGGAATTGGATTCACTAAAACCGTCGCACTAGCTGTATCCGCACATCCTTGTAGGTTGTATATTACTGTATATGTTGACGTGCTATTTGGTGTAACGGTGATGGAGTTGCTTATGGATGGAAGTGGTGACCATGTAAAATTTCCACCTGTTAAATCTACTGTACTAGAAATTGTTGTACTTGAACCTAAGCAAATAGTGTCATTGACTACACTTACAATTGGATTGGGTTTAACTATGATATCAGCAGTTACACTGGGAGCAACACATCCATTGGAACTTGTAAATACTACGGAATACGTGGTGTTCGTTGTCGGAGCAGCACTTAAAGAAGCAGTAGTAGCTCCTGTAGACCATAAGTATGTTCCACCAACAGAAACATTGGAAACAAATAAGGTTCCTGATTGTCCAAGACAAATACTGTCATTTACAATTTGTGGTTGAGGGGTTGGTTCAACCGTGACTAAAACGTTACTGGTGCTTGTACATCCATTTGCACTATACTCCACGGTGTAGGAGGTACTAGTTGTTGGATTGACCGTTAAGGTTGCCCCATTTCCTAAAATATTTCCATTTAAAGACCATGTCCATGTTCCACCTGCGGTTGAAGAACTTGCAGTTAACGTTCCAGAGCCACCTTGGCAAATGGTAATCGGCGCCGCCGTAATAGTAGGCCCAGGATTGACCACAACCGCTGTCGTTCCATTCGCTGTTCCACAGTTTGGTACAGTCACTACAACGGTGTAGTTACCGGCAGCAGCTACAGTAGGTGAGGCAATTGTAGGATTTTGTATTGTAGACGTAAATCCGTTCGGCCCTGTCCAAGCATATGTATATGTTCCTGCTGGATTTGCGGTGGTTGATAAATTCAACGGTTGTCCGGAACAAATAGGACTATTAGAACTTGCGGTAATAGTAGGAGTTTGACAGCAGTTAATGTACATCGTTATTCTTCCAATGTTGTAATTAACTTCCGACCATATGTTAGCCATAGCCGCACCAGTACCCGCCGGGCATGATTGCATCCCGCTACGTTGTAAGGTCGTGTTAAATCCATTTATGCTTGTCACAAAATTAGCAGGACCATAACTATTTACACAGTTAGCACCGCGAGCACCGTAAACTCCAATAATATCACCGGTTGCAACTGGGATATTACATGGAACAACTCCGGTTGCTGGAGCATTCGTAATCGTAAATAACTGAACAAAACTATTTGTTGTTCCTGCAAATGCAGGTGGTGGACCAGCGGTAAATCTAACCACACGAATTGTTTGTGTTCCCGCGGCATTTGCATCGGGTGGAACATTTAACCCACAAATTGTGAAGTTTGTTGGAGCGGTAAAATGATATCCTCTAATCATACTACTAAATGTGGTAACTTGAGTTCCAACACTAATAGGTGTTCCTTGAGAAAAAACAAGAGTTAGATTCCAAAGAAGGGTGCTTAGTAATAAGATTTGTTTTATTTTCACTTTTATCTAATTAAATTAATATGACCGAGAATCATTTTTCGCTCGTCAAAAGTAGGTATTTTAATGAAAAGCTGATAGGTATATACTCCCACTTCGGCATCTTTCCCTTCAACTCCGTATGAACCATCCCACCCAATTTTTGGGTCATTGCTTTCAAAAATAATTTCACCCCAGCGATTGTAAATGTACATGGTGTAATGGTAGATATCAATTCCACTCGTGAATACAGGAATAAAAACTTGATTATTCATGTCCCCATCTGGTGTAAATGAATTAGGGATGTAATATACTAACCCCGGATCGTAACCAATGAAGTATTGAGCGGTGTCAATACATCCTAAATTTGAAATAGCGGTTAAAACAATTGTGAATCCAAGTTCGTTACCGGCAAATGTATGATTTGGCCCTTCCTCTGAAGAGGTTCCTCCATCCCCAAATTCCCATGCATACGTTGAAGCTCCTAAACTATTGTTCATGAAATTCAATGTTTGATTTGGTTCGCTGAACATGGTTGAAGAAGGTTCAAATGCAGCAATGGGATAATTATCCACTTGTATGTAATTTGCAAGAGTTTCGGTAACCGTGCATCCATTTAGCGTCGTTGTTAAAGCTACGTCGAAACCACCATTCATTTGGAATTGTAAATTTGTTTGTATACCAGCACCAGTTAATGAGTTACTTGTGGTCCAACTATAAGTCGCATTACTAACATCGTCTGCTGTCAGTGTTACTAATAATGGCGCACATCCTTGTGTAACAGAAGCGCTAAATGTGGCAATCGGAAGTGGATTCACGATTATTGAACTCGTTGCCACAGGACTTGTACAGCCATTTAAAGTGTAATAAACGGAAAGTGTAGTATCGTTCAATGGCGAAATCGTTTGACTAGCTGCACCGATTACACTTGGAGTTCCCCAATAGTATGTACCACCCAATAAATTGGGAATGGCAGTGATCGTTGCATTATCCCCTGCACAAATGGTACTGTTATTTACTCCTAATGTTGGAACGGGATTAACAGTAACAATTGAATTTACTAACGAGCTAAGACATCCATTTAAATTATATGAAACTGAATAAGTTGTCGTTGCGGACGGGCTCACTTGAATGGTATCATTTGGCACACCGTTTGACCAATTGAAAGTTCCTCCTGGAAGTGGAGTTGTTGCAATCAATTCGGCTGTTTGACCATTACAAATTGTTTGATTTGAGGTAACAGGGGTAGAAACTGGCTTCACGTAAACTTCAACTGAGCTTGCAGTTGCGCAACCATTTAATGAATAGATTAATTGATAATTCGTTGTCGTGAGTGGGGATACAGAAATACTCGATGTGTTTGCATTTGTTGGGAACCATAAATAGGTTCCACCGGCAAGATTAACTGTTGAATTTAATGTGGTACTCTGTCCTATACAAATCGTATCATTCTGTATAGTAACAACTGGATACGGATGAACAGTTATTGTCATACTTGTCGTATTTGCACACAATCCAACATTAGGTTGGAAGGTGTAAGTCGTAGTTACGGTATAATTCGGAGCTGGACTCCATGTTCCTGTCACATTGTTTGAAGAGGTACTCGGTAAAGTGAATGAACCATTTGTACAAATGGCAGCGATTTGTGCGAAGCTTGGATTCGTATTGGGAGTAAATGTGATCGTAATTATTTCCGTATCAAAACAACCGTTTGCATTTGTACCTGTATATGTATAAGTGCCAGCTGTTGTGACGATTAAATTTGCAACGCTTGAAACTACTGATGTCCCGTTACTCCATGAAGCACTAGTTCCACCAACTCCTGTTAAGGAAATCTGTGTTGTATTACAATCAAGAACCGTTGCATTCGTATTATTGGTAATCGAAGCTATTGGAGTGGCAATGTCTTGAGTGATTACTTGGTTAGCTGTTGCCGTACAACCATTTTGCGCTGTGACGGTTACCGTGTAAGTGCCTGGAGTCGTTACAGGAAGTGTAGCTGCTGATCCAACAATCGTAGTTCCATTTGACCATGAGTAAGTCCCACCACCAGCAGCGGTTAAAGAAATACTTGGTGTTGTACAAGTTAATATTGTCGTTGATGGTATGTTAATACCCGCCGAAGGTACAACAGTATTTTGTGTAATCGTAGTTGAGGAAGTTGCTGTACATCCATTTGTTCCAGTTACCGTCACAGTATATGTTCCCGGTGTTGTAACGGCAAGTGTTGCATTTGTCCCAACTATAGTTGTTCCGTTCGACCACGAATATGTTCCTCCTCCAGTTGCAGTGAGTGTAATACTCGTAGTTGAGCAAGTTAATACTGTAGTTGATGGAGCAGTAATAGCAGCCGCAGGTGCAGTGGTATTTTGTGTAATTGTTTGACTAATACTAGCCGTACATCCATTTGCTGCAGTTAATGTTACGGTGTAAACACCAGGTGTTGTTACTGTAATAGAAGGATTCACACTAATTATTGATGGATTTGTCCAAGAGATGGTTCCAACTCCATTCGCGGTTAAAGAAATACTTGTTGTCGTACAAGTGAGCACTGTTGAAATTGGCGGTGTTATTGTCAATGCCGGAGCTGTATTATTTTGTGTGATTGTTTGAGAAGCTGTTGAAGTACATCCATTTGCAGAAGTAACAGTTACAGTGTAGGTTCCAGATGTGGTCACATTCAATGAAGCACTTGTCCCAACTACGGCTGTTCCATTGGACCAAGAATAAGTACCACCACCTGTTGCGGTCAGGGAAATGGAAGGTGTGGTGCAGGTTAATACTGTTGTGGTAAGTGAATTAATTCCTGCAACAGGTGCTGTAATGTTTTGTGTGATTGTCTGATTCGCTGTTGCAGTACATCCATTTGCGCCAGTGACAGTGACGGTATAGGTTCCGGGTGATGAAACCGATAGTATGGCAGAAGTTCCAACTACAGTTGTCCCGTTTGACCATGAATACGATCCTCCGGAAGCGATTAAATTAATATTTGTCGTCGTACATGTAAGTATGCTAGTTGCTGGTGGTGTTATTGTAACATTTGGAGCACTTAAATTTTGAGTAATGTTTTGAATAGCTGAAGCAGTACAACCATTTGCACCTGTTACCGTCACTGTGTAAATCCCAGGAGTATTCACCGTTATCGAGGAAGTTGTTCCTATGATTGCTGTTCCGTTAGACCACGAATATGAGCCCCCACCTGTTGCTGTCAAACTTATCGATGTCGTGGTACAAGTTAATACTGTGGTCGTAGGAGGTGTGATAACCACAACTGGTAAACTGATATTTTGTGTGATTACTTGTGATGCCGTGGCAGTACATCCACTTGAAGAAGTTACAGTTACAGTATAGGTTCCTGGGCTTGTGACATTGATTGTAGAAGTGGTTCCAACGATTGCTGTACCATTCGACCATGAGTAAGTCCCACCTCCAGTTGCGGTTAATGTTATCGACGGAGTCGCACATGTTAAAACAGTAGTCGTGGGAGCAGTAATTGCTACAATCGGTAAAGGATTGATCGTAATTGTAAGTGCTGTAGTTGTAACACACCATCCTGTTCCCGGTGTAAATGTATACGTTGTCGTTGTTTGATTGTTCAAAGCAGGTGACCAGCTACCAGATATTGAATTTAAAGATGTGGTTGGCAAGGCATTTAATGTGCCGCCTGCACAAATGGCTGTTATTGGATTAAACGTTGGAACTACATTTGGATTAACAATCAATGTTCCATTCACAATTGTCGTTCCATTCCAGAATCCACCACCTGAAACACTGAAGCCTCCGTATGAAGTACAACCGTTCATGGTGTAACTGAATGCGTAATAATATGTGCCTGGACTCAAAGCAGGAATTACCCCCATGTATTGATCGTTGTTTAAGCCAGTTCCGGCTGCATTAAAGCTAGCCGCTGTCCAACTTGTAGTGGGCCATGTTGCCGGATTCGTATTACTCGTATTATATGCATATTGAACGGTAATTCCAGCTCCTTGTCCGGGCAGAGGTGTTACTCCCGCCTCGAAAACTTGACCGTAAATTGTCAAAGTTTGCCCTTGACAAATTGTTGTACCCCCTGGTGTTTGAATATTTGCCCAATCAACTGCATTCGAAACGGTAACTGTCCCATTTGCTGTTGAAGAACTACATCCGTTTAAGTTATATGAAACAGAATAAGTTGTGGTAGTGGCTGGAGAAACACTAATTGTTTGGGTAGTTTCGCCATTGGGTGACCAAAGGTACGTTCCACCGCTTGGACTTGCCGTTGCTGTTAATGTTGCTGAAGCTCCTGGACAAATCGTGCTCGAGTTTACGCTTAACGTTGGAGAAGCAGAAACTGTCACGACACCTGTTGCTGGTGCACTAGAACAATTTCCATTCGAATAAGTTACAGTATATGTTGTTGTAATTGTAGGACTAACATCGATAGTTTGTGTTGTCGCGCCTCCAGGAGACCACAAATAGGCTCCACCGGTAGCAGTTGTTGTTGCTATAAGTGTTGCCGTTTGTCCACCACAAATTGTAGCATTGTTCACAGTTACTGTCGGACCAGGAACCACATTGACGGTTACATCGTCGTTGGAGGTGCATCCATTAGCAGTTGCAGTAAGGGTGTAAGTTGTAGTAGTAGTTGGACTTGCGATTGGATTAGCCAGGGTAGAACTACTTAATGTAGTACTTGGTGACCAAGAGTATGTTATTGGAATTGAACCTGGACATCCCGATATTGGTATAGCGATTGTTTGTCCACCAGTAAGAATTGCCAATCCCCCGCTGATAGATGTCCCACCACATAAAACATTATATCCGGCTACATTTGAATTAAACGTTCCTTGCGTTTCTAAATTGAATGTAAAAGGCGGATTACTTGGTGCGTTGATGGTAATTGTTTGATTCGACCCTGATGTATAAGGTCCGCCTGAAGCAATAATTGCTCCCAAAGAATTTGTGATATTCCAAGTTGTTTCGTCCAAATTACTACCTGAGAAAATGTTGACATCAATTGGACCACCGAATCCACCAACCGCACTTGCGGATCCATTTAATGTCGTTGTTTGTCCCGAGCAAATGGTAACGTCAGGACCAGCATTAATTGTCGGTGCGGGACTTACAAAAACAGTCACATCATCTGTGGAAGTACAGGTGCCCGATGTTGCAGTTAAAGTGTATGTAGTTGTAACATTTGGCGTTGCTATAGGGTTTAGAATAGAAGTAGAACTTAATGTCGCACCAGGCGACCAGACATATGTAATAGGCAATGTTCCTCCCCCAGATGTTCCACCACAACCTGTTACACTTGCTGTGGTTGTTTGTCCACCAGTAATTGATCCGGTATTTACAGTACTTCCATTACAGGAAATTGTGTAAGTTGCGTTATTATCATTAAAGGTCCCTTGTGTTTCTAGAGAAAAACTATAAGGACCAGTTCCAACATTGGTTAATGTGACTGTGTTAGTAGAAGCGGTTGTATATGGCCCCCCGGATCCAACTGACGTGCCCGATGCATTAGTTAAATTCCATGAAGTCTCATCTAGAAAACTTGTTCCAGTAATGGAAATCGTGATACTTGAAGCACTTCCTCCGGCACCTGTACCAGCTGTTACAGTTCCATTTAAAGTTGTTGTTTGTCCAGCACAAATCACGACATCAGGTCCAGCGTTGACAACAGGATTATTACATGGTGGAGTGGGGCATGAAACTACATAACTCATCGTAGTCGCAGCAGTTAACGGTGTACATACGAATTTTGATAAATGCACGTAGTATTGTCCTGAAGTAGGGCAAGTCCAAGAAAAATTTGATTGCAAGCCACATTGGTCATCCCATTGACCAAGAATGGTATATGCAGAATTATGTAATCGCAAATAGGTATCGATACTACTTTGACCGCAAGTTGAGAATGTATATGTGCACCCTGAAGTAGCTGTAAATGGAAATAAAATAACTCCGGATGAATACGAAGGTGTATATTGAAGAGTAGAAGTAGGTGTGATGGGAAATGTAACCGTTTGAGGAGTACATAACTGGGCATTCAATCCCACTGTAAAAAACAGCGAAATAACAATAAGGGCAAGAAACCTCATTTAGTTGTAATTGTGTTTCGTTATAATTCGTTTTAGCAGGCTAAATTTAGCAAATAATAAACGAAGTAACAATAAAACAGTTGCCTAATGAGTTCAAGAATGAGCAAAAAATAAATAAATAAATTAGTGTTTACTAAAATTCGAAGCTCTCCATAAATTTAGTCGTGAAATTTCCTTTACAGAAATCTTCATTTTGCATCAATTTTTGATGAAAAGGAATGGTTGTTTTCACACCGCCGATAACATATTCTCCAAGTGCGCGTTTCATTTTAGCAATCGCTTCTTCACGTGTTTGTGCAACAACGATTAATTTGGAGATCATTGAGTCGTAATTTGGTGGAATCGTGTATCCCGCATATACGTGTGCATCAATTCGAATTCCATGTCCACCCGGACAGTGGTAATCGGTAATTTTCCCCGGACAAGGTCTAAAGTCCTTGTATGGATCTTCTGCATTGATACGACATTGAATCGCATGCATTTGTGGATAATAATTTTTACCAGAAATTTTATGTCCAGCGGCAATTAAAATCTGCTCTTTAATCAAGTCAAAATTAATTACCTCTTCGGTGATCGTATGCTCAACTTGAATACGTGTGTTCATTTCCATAAAGTAGAAATCACGGTTTTTATCAACTAAAAACTCAACCGTTCCCACACCTTCGTATTTCACTGCTTTAGCTGCCTTAATGGCTGCTTCACCCATACGCTCACGAAGTTCATCTGTCATAAACGGCGAAGGTGTTTCCTCCACTAATTTCTGATGACGACGTTGAATAGAACAATCTCTTTCAGATAAGTGACATGCATTTCCGAATTGATCGCCGGCAATTTGAATTTCAATATGACGTGGTTCTTCGATGTACTTTTCCATGTAGATTCCATCGTTTCCAAATGCAGCGCCTGCTTCTTGACGTGCGGAATCCCATGCTCCTTGAAGTTCACTTTCCTCCCAAACGATGCGCATTCCTTTACCCCCACCTCCAGCTGTTGCTTTCAAGATGACAGGATATTTAATCGCTTTGGCTTCCACCATCGCTTGCGCAACATCTTTTAATAATCCAACGGATCCAGGAATACATGGTACACCAGCAGCAATCATGGTTGCTTTTGCCGTTGCTTTATCTCCCATCCCTGCAATTTGTTCTGGAAGAGCACCAATAAATTTAATTCCATGTTCTTGACAAACACGGGAAAATTTCTCGTTTTCAGACAAGAATCCGTATCCTGGGTGAATGGCATCTGCATTCGTAATTTCTGCAGCTGCGATAATATTAGGTATGGACAAGTATGATTTCGCCGATACTGGTGGACCGATACATACTGCTTCGTCAGCAAAGCGAACTGGTAAACTATCCTTATCAGCAGTAGAGTAAACAGCGACTGTTTTAATACCCATTTCTTTACAGGTACGAATCACACGCAAAGCGATTTCACCGCGATTGGCGATTAGAATTTTCTTAAACATAAAGGAAGATTTTTTGCAGCAATTAAGCTGGATCTACTAAAAATAGTGGCTGATCGTAATCTACAGGACTTGCATTGTCTACAAGAACTTTAACAATTTTACCAGAAATTTCTGATTCAATTTCGTTAAATGTTTTCATTGCTTCAATGATGCAAAGTTTATCTCCTGGTTGAATAGTGCTTCCAACGTTTACAAAAGCATCTTTGTCTGGTCCAGGAGTACGGTAAAATGTTCCAATCATTGGAGATTTCACCGTAATGTAACGTGATTCATCCGTGTTTTCTGCAGCAGCAACAGGAGTTGCAGCAACCGGTGCTGGAGCAGCAGCTTGTGGAGCCATTGCTACTGGAGCAGCAGCTTGCACATAAACTGGTTGTTCACTGAAAGACGTTCCATTTTCAATGGCAATTTTAAATCCTTCGTTTTCAATTTCAATTTTACCAATTCCTGACTTAGAAACAAGTTTAATTAGGTCTTTGATTTCTTCTAAATTCATAACAATGATTTGTTTTGCAAAATTACTAATATTATGAGTTATAAGCCCATTTCAAATAAATAGCTCCCCATGTAAATCCACCACCAAAAGCGGATAAAATAAGTGTATCTCCTTTTTTCAATTGTTTTTCATAGTCCCACAAACATAATGGCAATGTACCCGCAGTTGTGTTTCCGTATTTTTCGATGTTGATCATCACTTTTTCTTTGGATAGCCCCATTCGATTTGCCGTTGCATCAATGATGCGCAAGTTTGCTTGATGTGGTACTAACCATTGAACATCATCGGATGTCAAACTATTTTTTTCCATGATTTTAGCTGAAACATCTGCCATATTTGTTACGGCAAATTTGAAGACGCTTTGTCCTTCTTGTTTCACATAATGCATTCTGTTTTCAACTGTTTCAATACTTGCAGGATGTAAAGATCCTCCGGCTGGTTGAACTAAGAATTCGCGACCAGATCCATCTGAATGCAAAATAAAGTCTTGTAATCCAAGACCTTCTGTATTTGGCTCAAGTAAAACTGCACCTGCTCCATCACCAAAAATCACACATGTCGTACGATCTTGATAATCCACAATAGAAGTCATCTTATCGACACCAACTACAATTACTTTTTTGTATTTTCCTGTTTCAATGAATTGAGATCCTGTTGCAAGTGCAAAAAGAAAACCTGAACAAGCAGCATTAACATCAAAAGACCACGCGTTTTTCATTCCTGTTTTGTCACTCAAGATATTCGCTGTACTCGGGAAAGGGTGATCAGGTGTAACCGTTCCACAAATAACTAAATCGATTTCCATTGGATCGATTCCTTTTTTTTCTAAAAGTTGCTTAACGGCCGCCGCCGCCATATCAGATGAGGCTCCGTTACGCATGATGCGACGTTCTTTGATTCCCGTTCGTGAAGTAATCCACTCATCAGAAGTATCCACAAATTTGGATAAATCCTCGTTACTTAAAATGTCCTCTGGAACGTATCCTTGTACTGCCGTAATTGCTGCTGTAAGTTTATTCATCTCTTAGTTAAATGCATCGTTTATTTTCGTTGCTAATCCTGAAGCGGCCACTTCGTAGGAATGTAACAACATATTTTTGATGGCAATATCATTGGAAATACCATGACCAATAACGGCATTTCCTTTCACACCTAAAATCGGTGTCCCGCCGTAATTTTCGTAATTAAAACGATCAAAATATTCATCGCGTATTCCGCGTTTGCGCATGAGCGTATAAATTCCCTCTGCCTCTTTCAAAACAATATTACCCGTAAATCCGTCACAAACGATCACATCTGCAACACCAGTAAACAAATCTCTACCTTCAATATTTCCGGTAAAGTTGAGTTCATCTGATTCTGAAAGTAATTTGTAAGCAGCAATGGTTAAAAGATTTCCTTTCGAGTCTTCTTCGCCAATGTTTAACAATGCTACTCTTGGGTTTTCAACTCCGTGAACGTGTTGAGAATACAGTGCCCCCAATACCGCAAATTGATACAGAACATCAGCTTTACAATCCGCATTTGATCCAACATCTAGTAAAATGGCTTGAGACCCATCTAAACATGGAAGTGTTGAAGTAATGCATGGACGTATGATTCCTGGAACTGTGTTCAATTTATACATGGCTCCAACCAACATTGCGCCGGTGTTACCTGTACTAGCAAAAACATCTAAATTCGATTTAGCGAGTAAATCGAAACCTATTGCAATAGAACTATTCGGTTTTTTTGGAATCGCCCGAGTTGGGTGATCGTGATAAGTAATTACCTCGGGTGCGTGCACCACTTCAAAACCGTTAAAGTCTTTTCCGCGGTTAGCAAACTCACTTCGAATAATTTCTTCATCACCAAGCAAAACAATGGTTACATCATTGGACAGAACTTCTCTCGCCAATAATGCACCATCAATAGTTGCTTTGGGAGCGAAATCGCCCCCTGAGATATCTAGACCAATCCTCATTTAGAAAACGAGATGGTTCCTTACTCTACTGTTGATTCTTTTTCTGCAACTACTTTACCTCTGTAGTATAATTTCCCTTCATGCCAGTGTGCATGGTGAAATAAATGAGGCTGACCTGTTGTAGGGCATGTTGCCACTTGATGAGCAGTCGCTTTTTTGTGCGTTCTACGTTTGTCACGTCTTGTTGTGGAAATTCTGCGTTTAGGATGCGCCATAACTATGTATTTATATCAATTTAAATTCTTTAATGCTGCCCATCGTGGGTCAATATTGTCTTTATCATCTTTGGTATCAGGTTTCGACATGTATTGTTCAATTAGTCTAACCATTTCCTCGTTGCATTCATTTTTTTTGTGAGCCGATCGTGCTGGCAATGCCAACATAATCATTTCATATATCGATTGTTGAACTTCGATTTCATAGCTTTCTTTTGGAATAACAATCAAATTTTCATCCTCAGATTCCTCGTCACCAAACAAGTAGTAAACAGTCAAATCACCTTTGATTTTTTGACTCATTTCCTCATTACATCTAGCACAAGCAACTGAAACAACTCCTTTGACTTCGAAACTAGCTACAAGCATTGTTTCTTTTTTCTCCAAGTTTAATTTCACTACTAATTTCCCGTCATCAACCAATGAATACGGCAAAGATTCAAAGAACGTTTTGTCTAAAGCAAAATCGAAAAGATGTTGTCCTAGCTTTAATCCAACAAATGGTATCGTGTAAGGACTTATCATATCGTTTTTACAATGAACAAAAATGAATCCGCGAAATTATAAAATTTATTTCGAATTTTAAAATTATATCGGACGATCAGACTCTTTTTTCCCGCGTTCTTCCTTTGAGAAGGGTAGAGGATTTGAATGAATCTGCTTATTAAACTTTCTATTTTTAAAAATCTCAACGGCTAAATACATGGCACTTCGCATGGATAATTCATTCGCTAAATTTTTACCGGCGATGTCAAATGCTGTCCCGTGATCTGGTGATGTTCGAACAATTGGGAGGTCAGCAGTGAAGTTCACTCCGTCATCAAATGCCAATGCTTTAAATGCCGTAAGTCCTTGATCGTGATACATCGCAAGGATTCCATCGAACTGATTTTTTAAATCTGAACCAAAGAATCCATCAGCAGGAAACGGTCCAAATGCCAAAACCCCTTTGTTTTTTGCTTGCTGTATTGCAGGGGAAATAATCTCTTGTTCCTCAGCTCCTAATTTGCCATTTTCTCCGGCATGTGGGTTTAATCCAAACACGGCAATTCTAGGCTTAACAATTCCGAAATCTTTTTTCAAGGATTGTTCGAATTTCTCAATTTTAGAGAGAATTCCTTCTTTATTAAGGGCCGAACTAACGTCTTTAATGGGAATATGTGTTGTTACCAAGGCAACTTTGAGTCTTTCTGAAACTAAAATCATCAATGCTTCTGGAACGCCCGACATATCCGCCAGGTATTCTGTGTGTCCAGGGAATTGGAATCCAGCTTTTTGAATGGCATCTTTACTAAATGGACTTGTTACCAATACATCAATTTTCCCTTCGGATAAATCTTGAGTGGCAGCTTCCAAAGATTTGAACGCATATGAACCTCCCGTTGCAGTAGCTTCTCCAACTTGTAATTCTACATCTTCATTCCAAATGTTGATGACATTGATTTTTTTAGCTTGGATTTCACTCGCATCCTTACAGGAAGTATATTGAAAATCTTGAAGCTCTAGCAACTTTTTGTAGTGTGAAATGATCTTGGTTGACCCGTAAATCACAGGAGTAAAATCACCCAAGATACGATTGTCCTTCAATGCTTTCAAAGTGACTTCTGGACCAATTCCATTCAAGTCACCGAGTGTGATGCCGACTTTGTACAATTCCTTAGTTGAAACTGGCTCTTTCGTTGTTCCTTGTTCTTTATCCATTATTTATAACGATTTTTCAAGAATTGGTACAGCAAACGAACGCCCGCTCCTGTTCCTCCATCTCCTTTATAATTTTCTTTTGAATCCAACCAAGCTGGACCCGCAATATCCATGTGAATATAGGGAGCTTTCACAAAATGCTCTAAAAATTTTCCCGCAGAGATCATTCCAGCATTTGGACCTCCAATATTTTTCATGTCTGCGATTTTTGATTTCATGTGTGCCTTGTAATCGTCCCAGAATGGAAAACGAACAACGCGCTCATGAACGTCAAATCCAATTTTTTCTAAATCATGAAAGTACGTATCATCTGCATTTCCCATGATAATTGTTGCTTCCGTGCCAATTGCTCTCAAGGCTGCTCCTGTTAATGTCGCGGCGTCAATAACAATTTCTGGATCATATTTGGCAGAGTAGGCTAACGCATCTGCTAAGATCATTCTTCCTTCTGCATCGGTATTTAGCACCTCGATTGTTGTTCCATCAAACATAGTGATAACATCACCGGGTGTGTAGGCATTTCCACCAGGACGATTATCAGTTGCTGGGATGAGTCCAACGATATGAACAGGGAGTTTTTGCAGAGCAGCGTAGTAAATCACTGCGGCCATTGTTGCTCCACCGGCCATGTCACCTTTCATCGTATCCATAGAACCAGCAGTTGGTTTTAAACTGAGTCCACCAGTGTCGTAAACGACTCCTTTCCCAACTAAAACGACTGGTTTTTGATTCACCGCGTTGTCCGGTTTGTATTCGGCAATGGTAAACGTTGGTGGATCAATTGAACCTTTATTTACTGCAAGGAGACCACCCATTTTCAGGGATTCTATTTGCGTTTTCCCAAGTACATTCACTTGAAATCCAGCCTCTTCACCGAGTTTTGAAATCGATTCAGCTAATTGTTCTGCGTTCAAATGTGAAACAGGTGTATTGACCATATCACGTGTCCAGAAAACTGCTTTAGACATCGACATCAATTCGGAAACTTGCTCACTAGTTAAAGAGGCATCTACGAAAATTTGTTTGAATTTGTAGTCTTTTGGTTTTGAGAAGTGTTGCGTAAATCGGTAGCTCGATAAAAGAAGTCCTTCGCACAAAGCGTATAAGGCAGCATTATTTGACCCGAAGAGTTTTATTCCTTCTTCTGTATCGCAAATCAATCCTTCTATCGTATTTCCCAAAACGCGAATTTCTTCTGCTTTTTGATCTGTTTTTACTAAAAAAGTAAAGCCTTCTGAGCTTTTGAAATAGTCAAATTTCTTATCGCTTGATTGAAAACCTGAAATGCTTTCCGTGGTTAATCCTGAGATTTGCGTTGCGCTTGTTTCAAGTAAATAGATTTTTGAAGCACAATAGTTGGCTTCAGTGGAATGTATCAGTTGAATCATGATTCGAATTTTTACAAAGGTAGTAAGTTATCTTGCTTGGGAATGAAAAATATCAAGTCCATAATCTTCTAAAAAACGGTCGATTGCTCTGGGGATTGGATATTGGTGTAAATCCTCTATTCGTACAAGCTCTCCGTCCTCTTGTTTATTCGCGGCTCGAACAACAAAATGACAAAATAAATGTTGATGCGAAAGTACATGACGGTATTCTTTCGACTGAAAGTTTGATGATATGGATACCAAGTACTGCTCTTTTTCTGCTGAACTTTGAAATTCTTTCAGCGGAAATTGATATAAATGCTGCCAAATATCCTTTTCATTTCTTTTTTGAAGGAACATCCATCCTTTTTTTGGTTGCATCAACTCAAAGACGAAAAATCGTTGTCTTACCGACTGTTTTTTCAACTTGACAGGAAGATGTCCAATCGTCTTGTGAGCATATCCCAGACAGTAAACGGTAAGTGGACATTCGCCACATAATGGTTGGGTAGGCTTACAATGCAAAGCGCCAAATTCCATCATGGCTTGGTTGAACATGCCGGGATTTTTTTGGTCCAAAAGCTCGTTCGCGAATTTCTCGAAATCTTTTTTTCCTTGAGTGGAGTTTATAGGAGTATCCCAATTGTGTAAGCGGCTCAATACACGAAAAACGTTTCCATCCAATACGGCATGCGGCAAGTCATATGAAAAAGAGGCAATCGCTGCCGCTGTGTATGGACCAACGCCTTTCAATTTTAGCAAGCCCTCGTAACTATTTGGAAAAGTACCATCACATTCTTCCACAATCTGTTTTGCAGTGCGGTGCAAATTCCGAGCTCGACTGTAATACCCGAGTCCTTGCCATAAATTCAACACCACTTGTTCATCTGCTTTTGCGAGATCAAACACGGTGGGAAAAGTGTTTATGAATTTAAAATAATACGCCATTCCTTGCTCTACACGTGTTTGTTGAAGGATGATTTCACTGAGCCAAATGAAATACGGATTCGTTGTTTCGCGCCAAGGAAGTGGTCGCTTGTGGATGCGATACCAGTTGCTTAACTCACGTTGAATTTGCTCCATTTGAAAATTTTTGAGAAAAAAAACAGGAAAATTAACAATATAAAGTTTCTGTGATATACTTTTGCACCGCATTAAAAATCAATTAACATCAAGAAAATATGACTAAAGCGGATATCGTAGCAGACATTGCAGAAGAAACAGGATTAGAAAGAAACGAAGCTCTTAGAGCAGTTGAGGCATTTATGAACTCAATCAAAGCATCGTTAGCGAAAGGGAATAATGTCTATTTAAGAGGGTTTGGTAGTTTCATCGTGAAAGAACGCGCACAGAAAACTGGCCGTAACATCTCGAAAAATACGACAATCATCATCCCCGCTCACAACATTCCGTCTTTCAAACCATCAAAAGTATTTATTGATGAAGTAAAGAATAAGGTAAGCGTGAAATAAGATTTCGATATTTCAAAATTTTATTTATCTTTGCACTCCCTTTTCTGAGGGGGTGCATTTTTTTTAGATTCAAGTAACACTAAAATATATATTATGCCAAGCGGTAAAAAAAGAAAAAGACATAAAATGGCTACGCACAAGCGTAAAAAACGTCTTAGAAAAAATCGTCACAAGAAGAAGAAGTAAGAACTTCTTAATTTGAGAAGAAAAGGAGGCTCATTGATTCTTTCAGTGAGCTTTCATTGTTTCATCCTGTAAACTTCTAATTGTGAACCTAGAACTCGTTGTCGATACCAGGTCAAATGGAATTTGGATCGCTTTGTTGCGGGACGGCAAATTAATTGAATTACATGAGGATCGTGGTAATTCAGATTTTGCTGTTGGCGACATCTATTTAGGAAGAGTACGTCGTGTGGTTCCTAGTTTGAACGCTGCATTTGTTGATGTTGGGTACGAAAAAGATGCTTTCTTGCATTATTTGGACCTTGGTCCACAGTACCATTCGCTTGCGCGATTTGTTAAAGAATCGATGCAAGGGAAACAAAATGTCGCAGATTTGCAATATTTCAAATTAGAGAAAGACATTCAAAAAGACGGTAAAATTAGCAATGTACTCTCTTCGTCACAGCCCATTTTGGTGCAGGTGGCAAAAGAGCCTATATCCATGAAAGGACCTCGTTTGAGTTCTGAAGTGACGCTAGCCGGACGCTACCTAGTACTTGTACCTTTTTCAGATAAGATATCTGTTAGTCAAAAAATCAAAGATTCGAACGAAAAGGACCGTTTAAAGGACCTTATGAATCGAATCAAACCAAAAAACTTTGGTGTCATTATTCGAACAGTGGCTGAAAATAAGTCGACTACCGACTTGGAAACAGACCTTGAAAATTTGTTGGAAAAATGGCGCGGAATGCATGCGAATTTAAAGGGAATTCAACCTCCTCGTCGTGTGTTAGGTGAATTAAATACGACCACTTCTATTCTTCGTGATTTGTTGAATGGAAACTTTACAAATATACATGTCAACGATCCAGCTTTAGCCTTGGAGATGAAGGAATATGTTTCATCTATCGCTCCAGGAAGAGAGAAAATCGTTAAAAATTACGAAGGTAAAATTGACATTTTTGAACGTTTTGCCATCAATAAGCAGATAAAAGCGTTGTTCGGTAAGAAAGTTCCTTTACCTAGTGGAGGTTACTTAATCATTGAGCATACGGAAGCGATGCACGTAATTGATGTCAATAGTGGAAACCGTAAAGGTGCCGACGGACAAGAATCGAATGCATTAGCAACAAACGTTGAAGCAGCGGAAGAAATTGCGCGTGTTTTACAATTGCGCGACATGGGTGGAATTGTTTGTGTTGATTTTATCGACATGCACGAAAAAGAAAACAACAAAATTCTCTTCGAAAAAATGAAGGAATTTATGAAGTCTGACCGTGCAAAACACAACATGATTCCTCCGTCTAAGTTCGGTATTATTGAAATCACACGTCAACGTGTGCGACCAGAAACAGACATCGAAACTTCGGAAACGTGTCCAACATGTAACGGAAGTGGAGAAGTAACAGCCAGCATTCTTTTCTCGGAAGAAATCGAAAATAACTTGAGTTATTTATTGAACGACCGAAAAGAAAAAGGAGTTACCTTGTTGGTTCACCCGTACTTGGAAGCATTCTTCAAAAAAGGCATCATCAGCAAACAGTTGCGTTGGTTCTTGAAATACAAACAATGGATTCCGGTTCGTGGTTTGACCGCTCATCATTTATTACAATATTCCTTCGTGAATAAATCAAACGAGGAAATTACCTTGTAATGAATCCACCTGCTTTTTCAAAAGAGCAAATCATCTTTAAATTAGAAGCCTTTTGTGCTTATCAGGAACGCTGCGTCTCAGAGGTTCGAACGAAAGTTGAACGTTTGGGCGCAGATGAATCCTTGTCCCTCGAAATCATTAAACACCTTAAGGAAAATCGTTTTCTAGACGAAAAACGCTTCGTTGAAGCATACGTTCAGGGAAAACTACGCATCAAAAAATGGGGTAGACAGAAAATCAAAGCGGCACTTTTTCAAAAACGCATCGACGCTAAATTGATTCAAGAAGGCATTTATGCATTTATCTCAGATGAAGAATATCAAGAGGTGATGGAGTCCTTAATTGAACGAAAAAACCGTGAACTTTCCTCAGAAAAAAACCTACAAATAAAAAAGCAGAAACTGATGAGGTTCCTGCTTTCAAGAGGTTTTCAATACGACGAATTTTCGTCGCTGAATTTGGATTAGTTCGGTTTGATAAGCGTGGTAGCGCTGTTGATCCAGTTTACCGGACCTCCCGCGATATATCCTTGTTGACCAAATTGTGTAAAGTTTATTTTTCCATCTTTTAATTTGTCTGCTTTAACGAAAAAACATGTAGGATAACCACGTACAGCAAATTGCTGCTGCAACATGCGGTTTTGTACTTTTAATTCTTCCGCTTGTTGAACGCTTGGACTAGGAAAATCGACTTCCACTAAAATCACGTTGTCTTGAGCCCACTTTTTAAACTCAGTTTGCGTAAACACTTCTTTTTGAAGTTTTTTACACCATCCACACCAGTCTGAACCAGTGAAAAACAACATCATCGGCTTGTTTTCTTTTTTGGATAATTCCATAGCCTTGTTTAAATCTGTGTGCCATACTACATCTTCTTTTGCAGTTTTTTGGGCAAACAATTGTAGACTCGTTAAAAATATGATCGATAATAATGCAATGGTTTTCATATAATTTTTTTTTAAAATTAACAATAATTGCCTCGCTATCCAAAAACCGTGCAAAAGTTTCCAAGGAATTATTTTGATGCTATTTTCAATAAAAACAATATATTCGTTCCCTAAAACCTAAGCTTATGAGATTAATTATTCTACTACTTTGTTTTATTCCTAACCTGCGATTTTACGCGCAAACCCCAACGCAAACTGTGAGAGGTAAAGTTTTCGATAGTGAAACGAATTTCCCTCTAAATGCTGTAAAAATTTCCATCGATGCGAATGATGGTAAATTGTATCGTGCGCTTTCCACAACCGATGGAACGTGGGAAATTACAAAAGTTCCAGTCGGAAAACACGAATTAAGTGCGAATTATTCGTTCTATGATAGTAAGTCCATGACCATCGAAGTGAGTTCAGGACGCGAATTAATCCTTCAAATCCCTCTACAAGAGAAAATCTCAGAGCAAAATGAAGTGAGAGTACTAACAAAGAAACACGGTGAGGTCATCAATGAAATGGCATTACTTTCAGCGCAACAATTTAGTGTTGAAGAAACAAACCGTTATCCAGGTTCCCGAATGGACCCCGCTCGTATGGCTTCAAATTTTGCAGGAGTAAATGGAGCAGATGACTCACGCAATGATATCGTAGTTCGTGGAAATTCTCCGCTTGGAGTGATTTACCGTGTGGAAGGAATCGATATTCCAAATCCAAATCACTTTGCAATTGCTGGAAGCTCAGGTGGTCCTGTTTCCATCATTAATAATAAAATGCTTGGCAACTCTGATTTCTTTATGAGTGCCTTTCCAGCGGAGTATGGAAATAGTACCTCAGGAGTTTTTGACTTAAAATTACGCAACGGAAACAATAAACAACATGAGTTTACTGGACAGTTCGGATTTCTTGGAACGGAATTCTTAGCGGAAGGACCACTTTCGAAAAACGGAAAATCTTCTTTTTTAGCAATGGGACGCTATTCAACGCTGTCTATGTTTCAATCCTTGGGAATTCAAATTGGAACATCTGCGATTCCAATTTATGGTGACGGAGCGTTCAAATTTAACTGGCAATTGAAAAATGGTGGCCAACTTTCCTTTTTTGGATTAGGTGGAGCGAGTGATATTTCCATCATGATTTCCGATAAAAAAGAATACTCCCAAGAATTTTATGGAGAAGGAGACCGCGACCAGTATTTTGGGACATCTATGTACACAACTGGTTTCAATTACAAGAAAACTTTGAGTGAGAAAACATACATTTCTTCTACCTTGGCTTTCTCGCAAGAAGAACAACATACGAATCATGATTATTTAAAAGGACGTCAAGTGGATACATTGACACAAACCATTCAATTCGATTCGCTTTACGCAATGATGGCTTACAAATACACGATCCGTAAATTGTCAAGTTATACGGCAGTTAATCACAAAATCAATAAACAACACCTTTTGAAGGCGGGAATCATCCTGGACGTCATGAATATGAATTTCTTGGATTCTTGTTTGAGTGATTTGGATGATCAAAACACATGGAAAGTTCGTTGGGATTATCAAGGAACTGCCGCTTTAGTTCAACCATTCGTTCAGTGGAAATGGCGCATTAATGAAAACATGGACTTCTCTGCCGGACTTCATGCGCAGTATTTTACACTGTCTAATAGCGTTAGTCCATTAGAACCTCGCATCGGATGGAAATATCGTATGAAAGGCAATCAGTCCATCTTCGCGGGTGGAGGCTTACACAGTCAGACACAACCCTATTATACGTATGCGTACAAAGTCTTACCAAATCAAGCAAGCAATCCAGCAAGTAACATGAATGTCGGATTCACCAAAAGCATCCATTCTGGAATTGGCTATGAAAAATCCTTTACGAAAGGATTCAACATCAAAACAGAGGCGTATTACCAACATTTGTACGATGTGCCTGTATCTATTACACCGTCTTCCTTCTCGATGATCAACGTTGGATCCGGATTCTCGCGTTTGTTCCAAGATTCCTTACAAAATACAGGAACTGGATACAACTACGGATTGGAATTAACGGTTCAGAAATACTTCGACAAAACCTTCTTCTTCTTGTTCACAGGATCGATTTTCGATTCCAAATACAAAGGAAGCGATGGCATTCTTCGCAATACTTCGTACAACGGAAATTACGTAGTGAATTTATTGGCTGGAAAAGAATTTAACATCAATGCGAAAAACACCATTGGAATTGGATTCAAGGTGACAAGAGCTGGTGGAAAACGCTATGGCCTTGTGGATGTAGCGGCATCGAATGCGGCTAAAGAAATTTTGTTCTTGGATAGCGCGTTCAACGATTACAAATTCCAAGATTACTTCCGTTTGGACTTAAAAATCAGTTGGAGAAAAAATGCGGATAAAGTAACGCATGAGATTGGTTTGGACTTAGTGAACTTATTAAATACGAAAAACTTATTGAGTTTAACCTACAATCCTGCGATTTTACCACAAGACATCGCTAATCCGAATTACCAACCATATAGCCAAAATACCCAACTTGGTTTCTTGCCTATTTTCTACTACAAAATTGATTTTAAAGTGGCTAGAAGATAGTGAAATCGAAGGAACTTGGTATTTTAATTGACAAACACCATTATTCAGAAAGCAGTAGCATCCTGAATTTTTACACTCTTGAAAAGGGTTACGCTAGTTTCATTTTCAAAGGAGTCAAAAAGAAAGGCAAGTCCTTGAATCAATTGGGCTTATATGAAATAAGCTATTTTAAAAGACCGGAAAGTGAGCTAGGCATCATCCAAACCATGGATTATGCCTGGACTCCTTCCAACCTCTATACGCAACCACAGAAAGTCATGTTGGTGTTTTTCATGGCGGATGTACTCAAGCAAACCATCAAGCAACAAGGCCCAGATCCACAGTTGTTCGAATACGTTCAAGCGCAACTCATCGACTTAGAAACACGCACGGATGACTTTATTTTTCCTACGCAATTCTTGGCTCAATACATGCAATTTTTGGGTTATGCACCACTTTTTGATGAAGAAGAAGCAAGTGCTTTTGATATCGAGCGTGGCATGTTTACAAATACACCTAGTGGAAGTAAATACGTTCAGGATCCAGCGGTATTGTCCTTCTTGAAGGCTCAGTTTTTAAAAGAAACGACGGAAAACTATCCGAAGGATGTCGTTCGAAAAAGCCTAGAAGTTTTGGTCAATTATGCCGAACTTCACCTGCCAAATTTTAGTTTGAAAGTAACCATGGAGGTTATTCGAGATACGCTTTATGCGTGATTAACGCTTACGTGCGAAGAAATCTTTCAACAATTGTTGACATTCCACTTCCATAATGCCATTCGTTACCAAAGTGGTAGGATGATACAAGGATTTTTCTTGTAGTCCTGCACCACGACGATCATCTCTTGCACCAAAAACTACTTTGTCTATTTGAGACCAATACAAGGCCCCAGCACACATGCAGCAAGGTTCTAAAGTGACAAACAAGGTACATTCCTTCAAGTACTTTGCACCTAAATATTGCGAAGCGGCAGTAATCGCTTGAATTTCCGCATGTGCCGTAACATCTGTTAACTTCTCCGTTAGGTTGTGACCACGTGCAATGATTTGATTTTTGCAAACAATGACTGCTCCCACGGGAACTTCGTCTTGATCGAAGGCTTTTTGAGCTTCCAAATAAGCCTGCTTCATGAAATATTGGTCGTTGAATGGATCTAGCATAGCACAAGATTAGTAACAATCTCTTTAACCCACAAGCGAATGTTTAGAAGAATTTTAGGCTTTCTGTTGTTTCAAGCGCCCTTCTTTTTACATTCGGAGATGAAAATGTTGGACCTCATTATTTTACTTCCACTCATCTACGGCGCATACAAAGGCTACAAGCGTGGATTCATCATGTCTCTGTTTATGTTGTTGGCAGTTATTGTCGGTTTATATGCAGCTTTTCATTTTACTGATGTCATTGTTGGCTATGGAAAAGAACACTTTTCTTGGACCAGCAGCTACATTGCTCCTGTGACATTTTTGAGTTTGTTTTTAGTAGTAGGAGCAGGGGTGTATTTTGGGGGAAAAGTATTGGAAAGTGTCATTAAGTTAGCAAAATTGTCTGTGTTGAATAGTTTGGCTGGGGCATTGTTGGGCTTACTACAATGGACTTACTTTGTCGGAAGTTTATTGTTGATGCTCATTTCTTTCGATCAAAAGGAAACAATCATTTCCAAGGAGACGAAACAGCATTCCATCATCTTACCGCTTATAACAACCGTTCTCCACGGATCCATTCCAGGGGTAAGTTCCAGTGCTCTTTTTGAATATTACGAAACTCAAATCAATCCTCCGAAACATGAAAAACATTAAGTTCATTCTTTTTCTATTTTTCGTGCATCAGTTGAGTGCACAAGGTATTTTAGACCGAAAAGAACCGAAGAAAGTAATGAAATCTGGACCCTACATAGGCATTCAAAGTGGGCGATTTTATGCTGGAGAAATTGGTTTAGAAAAACAATGGAAACGTTCGGATAAGTTCCTTGAATCAACGACCAATGCTCTGCATATGGGAGTGAATTATTCTTATGACTTCACTCACTTCAATCCAGTTTTAGGCTACGACCTTGGCTTCTGGCATAAGGAAAACACCGTCGGACTAACCTACGGAATGAACGTCTGTATGCGTACAAATTTTGAGCAGTACCGTGTGGGGATTTGTCCAACAATCGGCATCAAAATCCTCCAATTCCACATTCAAACTGGCTACCATTTACTATACCCTTTCAACCGAAATTATACTTCGTTCGATACGAACACCATTTTCTTGAGTGCACGGTTTTTAATCGTGAATGAGCGAGAGAGGAAATAATTGACAACAAAAAGCCCCAACGTTTCCGTCAGGGCTTTTTTATTTCTAGAAGCTAAACTTCTTACAAATCAAACTTGATTCCTTGTGCTAAAGGCAAACTATCTGAATAGTTGATGGTGTTTGTCTGACGACGCATGTATACTTTCCATGCATCAGATCCAGACTCGCGTCCACCACCTGTTTCTTTCTCTCCACCGAAAGCTCCACCAATCTCCGCACCTGATGTTCCGATGTTGACATTCGCGATTCCACAGTCAGATCCAGCTGCTGCTAAGAATGCTTCAGATTCTTTCAACTCATTCGTCATGATCGCAGATGAAAGTCCTTGAGGAACGCCATTTTGTAAAGCAATTGCTTCGTAAACGTCTCCGCTGTATTTCATTACGTAAAGAATTGGTGCGAATGTTTCGTGTTGTACGATTGCAAAGTGATTCTCAGCTTCGATGATGCATGGTTTCACGTAACATCCAGACTCATAGCCTGGACCGCTCAACACGCCACCTTCAACCAATACTTTTCCACCTTCTTTTTGTGCTGCTTCAATTGCATGCAAGTAATTGTTCACCGCGTCTTGGTCAATTAATGGTCCAACGTGGTTATTTTGATCCAATGGATTTCCAATGCTCAATTGCTTGTATGCCGATGTCAATGCTTCCGTTACTTTATCATAGATAGATGCATGAACAATCAAACGACGTGTAGATGTACAACGTTGTCCTGCTGTTCCAACGGCTCCAAATACGGCTCCTGGAACAACCATTTTCAAATCTGCACTTGGCGTGATGATAATCGCATTGTTTCCTCCTAACTCTAATAAAGAACGACCTAAACGCTCTCCAACTGCTGCTCCAACAGATTTACCCATGCGTGTAGATCCAGTTGCAGAGATTAACGGCACACGTCCGTCATTCGCCATTAATTTTCCGATTTCGGCGTCGCCGATGATCACGTTTGATACTCCTTCTGGAACACCATTCGCTTCGAATACTTCTTGTGTGATGCGTTGACATGCAATGGCTGTTAAAGGTGTTTTTTCGGATGGTTTCCAAATACACACGTCTCCACATACCCAAGCCAATGCTGTATTCCAATTCCAAACGGCAACTGGGAAGTTAAACGCTGAAATGATTCCAACGATTCCAAGTGGATGGTATTGTTCGTACATGCGGTGTCCTGGACGCTCAGAATGCATGGTTAATCCATATAACTGACGTGAAAGTCCAACAGCGAAGTCACAGATGTCAATCATCTCTTGTACTTCACCTAGTCCTTCTTGAAGTGATTTCCCCATCTCGTAAGAAACCAATTTCCCAAGTGGCTCTTTGTAAAAACGAATGCGCTCTGCTAATTGACGCACAACTTCTCCACGTTTCGGAGCTGGAATTTTACGCCATTCAACGAATGCTCCTTGTGCTTTTTCAATTAACGCATTGTAATCTGCTGCTGTAGCAGACTTAACCGAAGCAATTAATTTTCCATCTACAGGTGAGATGGAGTCAATAGTTGCTCCTGTTGTATTCATCCAGTTACTTCCTGTGGAAGCACCTGAATTTGTAGATTGAATTCCTAGTTGCGCTAGAATTCCTTTCATTTCTTCAGATCCGATTGTTGACATAGTTGATTGTTTTGTAGGACAAATTTACACATTTCTCCTGCTTTGAACGGTAACTTAAGTAGAAGTACGATAGAAATTCCATTCGTCACTCGCTTTCTGTCCGCCTGTCCTTCCATTTAGGGATATCTTTTGTATTTTTGCCATTCAAAATCAATGTTATGTATCGCTCGCACACTTGTGGTGAATTAAGAATGGAAAATGTGGGGAACACCGTAACCTTAGCAGGTTGGGTACAACGTTCTCGGGATTTAGGTGGAATGACGTTTGTGGATTTACGCGATCGTTATGGAATCACTCAGTTGGCATTCAATATGGAAGTAAACGCTGAATTGTGTGAACAAGCGCGTAAACTGGGACGTGAATTCGTGATTCAAGTGACTGGTTCAGTGATTGAACGCAGCAGTAAAAACCGCAACATGCCTACCGGAGAGATTGAAATCAACGTAAACGAAATCAAGATCTTAAACGCAGCTAAACTTCCACCATTTACCATTGAAGACGATACGGATGGAGGAGATGAAATCCGCATGCAATACCGTTACTTAGACTTGAGAAGAAATCCAGTGTTAGAGAAATTGCGCTTGCGTAATCGTGTCGCATTGGAAACAAGAAAATACTTAGACTCCAAAGATTTCTTAGATGTCGAAACGCCTGTTCTAATTAAATCGACACCAGAAGGTGCACGTGACTTTGTCGTGCCGAGTCGCATGAACGAAGGACAATTCTACGCTTTACCACAATCACCGCAAACCTTCAAACAATTATTGATGGTAAGTGGATTCGACCGTTACTACCAGATCGTGAAATGTTTCCGTGATGAGGACTTACGTGCGGACCGTCAACCTGAGTTTACACAAATCGACTGTGAAATGGCATTTGTGGAACAAAATGACATCCTAGACATGTTCGAAGGATTGATTAAACATTTGTTCGCAGAAGTACGTGGGGTGAACTTCGAAGGAGCTTTCCCACGAATGAGTTATGCAGAAGCGATGGAACGCTATGGTTCCGATAAACCAGACATCCGTTTTGGAATGGAATTCGTTGACCTTACAGAAATCGCACAACAAAAGGAATTCGTTGTTTTCAATAGTTCAGAGATGGTCTTAGGAATCAACGCGGTTGGATGTTCAGAGTACACGCGCAAACAACTAGACGAATTAACCGATTGGGTGAAACGTCCCCAAATTGGAGCCAAAGGATTGGTGTATGTGAAATACAACCTAGACGGAACGTTTAAATCAAGTGTGGACAAATTTTACGATGAGTCCGACTTGAAAGCAATGGCAGAAAAAGCCGGGGCTCAACCAGGAGATTTATTATTGTTATTAAGTGGGGAAACGGCGAAAACGAGAAAACAAATGAACGAACTTCGTTTGTTCATGGGAACGCAACTTGGATTGAGAAATCCAAATGAGTTCGCTCCATTGTGGGTTTATGATTTCCCATTGTTAGAGTGGGACGAGGACAGCGAGCGTTTCCACGCGATGCACCATCCATTCACATCACCGAAACCAGAAGATTTCCACCTCATTCATACAGAACCAGGAAAAGTACGTGCAAATGCCTACGACTTGGCCATGAATGGTGTTGAATTAGGAGGCGGATCGATTCGTATTCACGATCGCGATTTGCAATCTCGTATGTTCGACTTACTTGGTTTCACGAAAGAAGAAGCGCAAGCGCAATTCGGATTCTTGATGAGTGCATTCGAATACGGAGCACCGCCACATGGTGGATTAGCATTCGGTTTAGATCGATTGGTGGCAACCATGGGTGGATCAGAGTCCATTCGTGATTACATCGCGTTCCCGAAAAATAACAGCGGTAGAGATACAATGATTGATGCACCTTCTCCATTGAATGATGCACAATTAAAAGAGTTGGGAATAAAATTATCCTAATTCGAAAAATTGTTCATTTTTCGCTCAACTTTTGTGTAAAACGTTTGTTAGAAGAGGTAGGAAGTAATCAGTTCAACGATTAATTTTACTCCACTTTTAGTACCCTTATTCTCATTGCTAACAATTTCAGTATGAACGCGCACATCGAAAAATTACAAGCAGAAATCTCCGGATTAAGACAGCAATTGGTGGATCACCCACTATATGCTCAAATTCAAACGTTGGAGGATTTTCAATCCTTTATGGAACAGCACGTTTTCGCTGTTTGGGACTTTATGAGTTTGTTAAAGGCCTTACAACGCGGTCTAACTTGTGTTGAACTTCCATGGTCTCCGAAAGGTAATCCAGAAACCCGAAGATTCATCAATGAGATTGTTCTTGGTGAGGAATCCGATACTGATGCCGAAGGAAAAGTTTCAAGTCACTTCGAAATGTATTTGGAAGCGATGCAGCAAATAGGCGCAAACACCCTCCCAATTCATCAACTTACAGAGTGGATTTCCTACGGGAAAACAGTGGAAGAGTCACTTTATCAATTAGGAATTAACGAAGAAACAAAAGAATTCGTGCGCTTCACTTTTTCGATAATCGAGACGGAGGAAATGCATAAAATTGCTTCTGTATTTACCTTTGGACGAGAAGATTTAATTCCAGATATGTTTATTGAGATTTTGCGCGAAATGAAAGCACAAGGACAAGAGAACATTTCGAAATTATTGTATTACTTAGAACGTCACATCGAAATTGACGGCGGTGATCACGGACCGATCTCCTTACGAATGATGGATGAAATCTGCGGGGATGATGAGCAAAAATGGCAAGAAGCAATTGAATGTGCGAAGCAAGCCCTTGAAATGCGCATTAAATTGTGGAATGGTTTACTGAACCCAAGTCAAGCAAATTCAACGGAGGATTAACTCCAACTCGTTCCCTCTTTCCCGTCTTTAACTACAATTCCTGCAGCTGCTAATCCATCTCGAATTTTATCAGATGTTGTCCAATCTTTGTTAGTGCGTGCTTGTTGACGTAAGTCGAGAACTAAGTTCATCACAGGCGACAACTTACCACTATCCGATTCCTGTTCTGAAACGAGTCCGAGTACATCAAAAATAAAGGAGTGCATCGCTGTTGTTAGTTTTACCTTATCGTTTTCGGAGATACTCGCATTTCCATCGTTGATGAGGTTGATGTATTTTACTGCTTCAAATAAATTCGCAACAAGTATCGGTGCGTTGAAGTCATCATTCATGGCTGTATAGAACGACCCTATCAGGGAATCGACATCAAAAGAGGAAGTACTTGTTGCAAGTTTTTCAATCGTTTTGAGTCCTTCCATTAACCGGGCGAATCCTTTTTCAGAAGCATTCAAGGCCTCCTGTGTAAAGTCTAGGTTGCTGCGGTAATGCGCTTGCATCATGAAGAAACGAAGCACATTTGCACTGTATGGTTTATCGAATAATTGGGTTGTTCCTTCAATGATTTCTTTAGGCAAAAAGTAATTCCCAAATGACTTACTCATTTTTTGTCCATTGACATTCAGCATGTTTGCATGCATCCAGTAATTCGCCGGATTACAACCAACCGATGCACAACTTTGCGCAATTTCATCTTCATGATGTGGGAATTTAAGGTCCATTCCACCACCGTGAATATCGAATTGTTTACCTAAGTATTTCGTACTCATAGCGGTACATTCAATGTGCCATCCTGGATTTCCATCTCCCCAAGGAGAACGCCAAATTTGCATGTCATCTGGATTCGCTTTTTTCCAAAGTGCAAAATCTGCAAAGAAGCGTTTTTCGTCCTGCGCATTTAACTGACGTGTATCATTTTCGAGTTCATCCACTTTGCGTCCACTCAAGATGCCATAATTGTAATCTTGCATATAGCGTTTGGTATCGAAATAAACTGATCCATTCACGACATATCCGTAACCATTCGCTAAAATTTGCTCAATTACTTCGATTTGTTCTTGAATGTGTCCAGTAGCAGTTGGTTCTATACTTGGCGGAAGTAAATTGTAGATGCGCTGTAATTCTTGGAAACGTACGTTGTATTTGTAAACGATTTCCAAGGATTGTAATTGCTCGGCGCGCGCAGCTTTTCCAATGGAATCTTCATCGTTACCTGCACTGTTGGTAATATGTCCAGCGTCTGTGATATTACGCACATATTTCACTTGGAATCCAAGATGTAGTAAGTAGCGGTAGATAAGGTCAAAGTTGATGAAAGTGCGCATGTTACCCATGTGTGGCTCACTGTAAAGTGTCGGTCCACAGACGTACATACCAACAAAGTTTTCATGAATGGGTATGAAGGCTTGTTTCTCACCTTTCATACTATTGTATATCACTAAATTTTTCTGTAGGTCTGTCATGGATAATTGCATAGGAACAAAGTTAGCGAAAAGTTCGAAGTCTGAAAAAGTGAATCCGCACCAAATAATCTTCGGTTCTATGATGTCGTCAGGAAATACCCAAAATAAAAACGCCTGCAATGAGAATTTACGGCATTATTTTTGCTAAAATTGTGGCATGAATACGATGTTATCTTTCATTACCGGCTTGTTTATTTTCTTCTCAATTCCCACGGATATTCCCTATGGGACTATCGAGCGCGCGATGGAGATGAATGATGCCAAAACCATTGTTCACTTGGGAAAGGACAAAATCTCCTTGAACATCAGTGGGAAAGAAGCAGTGTATCCCATTTCACAAGCCGAACTAGTGTTGCATGGTTTCTTCACGAAAAACCCAAAAGGTACGTTCGTATTTAAGTTCAAAGGAAAGGATTCCGGTGAGGATAATTATTGCATTGGAACATATGTCTCCAAAGGAGAAAATTTCCGTAGTACCTTTCATTTCCGCAGCGGAAAACTCGAGAGTTTGTCGCTGACAAATGAGTAATTAACCTTGTGGAGAGCGGTTTTCTTTAAGGGTGTTAAAGAAGATCACGGCATAACCAATTGTTAACATCAAGTGGAAAGGAACCATTCCTAAATCCCCATATATTGCACGATTAACAGCTGTAAATCCAAATACGACCATCAAGATTCCTTCAGCGATGTTGATAATCGATAAACTTTTCTTGTCGTATTTATTTCCTGTAAATTCATCTTTTTTCGCCACGTTGAATTTAGGTGTGCGGACAAATGAACTTTTGATTCCTAAGTATCCTTCAATAACCGCAACTGCATTACTTAAGGAAAGCGCCATAGAAACCGTTAAGAATTGAACGAACCGTACCACGAAGCTCACCAAGTCTTTGAAGAAATGTCCAGTTTTATCTCTGAAGGCATTCCAGTAGTAAAAGGCAAGGAATACGGTACTTGATAAAAAGAATGCTCCTACTTGAATGAAGAAATTCAAATCAGAGAATGAATCCTTAATGTGAAGTACCGGCAAGCTCAATAAAGAAAGAATCAAGATGAATACAAAAACGGAAGAATTGAATAAATGCGCCAATCCATGTAAGCGATCAGAGAATTTCAATCCTTTTGTACTCACAATGCGTTTCCACATTTTAATAAATACTTCAGCACCACCTTTCATCCAACGGTGTTGTTGACTTTTCAAGGCTGACATCGTAATTGGCAATTCTGCTGGAGATTCTACCTCTTCCAAATAGTTGAATTTCCATCCACGCATTTGCGCACGGTAACTCAAGTCTAAGTCTTCAGTGATGGTATCATGTTCCCATCCACCTGCATCTTCGATACATGCTTTTCTCCAAACTCCCGCGGTACCGTTGAAGTTAATGTAGTGTCCTTGTGCATTTCGTCCACCTTGCTCAATAGCAAAGTGTCCATTTAATCCAAACGCTTGCAATTCAGTTAACAATGAATACGTTTTATTCAAGTGTCCCCAACGAGTTTGAACCACACCAATTTTATCGGTGTTAAAGTAAGGCATTGTACGCAATAAGAAATCTTTGTCTGGAACGAAATCGGCGTCGAAAATCGCGATGAATTCTCCTTCTACTTGATCCATTGCGGAATCCAATGCTCCCGCTTTGTATCCTGTGCGATCCACACGGTGAATGTGTTGGATATTAATTCCACGCGCCGCAACTTCTGCTACTTTTTTGGCAATGATATCTTTGGTTTCATCAGTAGAGTCATCCAATACTTGAATTTGGAATTTATCTCTAGGGTATTCAAATTCTGCAATGGTATCGATAATTCGTTCCGCAACATACATTTCGTTGTACATCGGCAATTGAACAGTTACTTTTGGAGCATTTGCTAAATCAAACGCTGGTTCAACTCTACTTTGCTGAGCTTTACGTTGTTTACGGTAAGCGAAGGCAAGGGAAAGTTGCACCATGCTGTAATAGAAGATTAACAGTAGACATAGTCCATAGATGACAAGAATGACTTTCGCCATAACATGTGACCAATAATGTTCTTTTACAAAAGTTTTTCCGTTTTCTGTGACTTTACGATCGCCCCAGTTGAACATCCAACTTACCTTTAAATTTGCTGTAAATGGTTGTGTTTTACTAAAAGTGTAATGAACAAGGTGTTCTTTTGCGTTGGTTTCGAACACTTTTAAGGTGTCTCGACGGTAGTCTTCATCGATGAGCATCAACAAACTTTTACCAATCGGAACATGTTTGAAGGTAAATACCCCATTTTCATCTGTTTCAGCAGTGTAGACTTTACCAGTGACAGTGGATGTTAAGCTCACCTTCACCTTTTCTACTTCGTTGCGTGTTTTGTAATCTACCAGATATCCTTCAATTTTCTTTGAATACTGAATTCGATCCTTTGTGGCATGTGCACTGATTGTTGAAACAAATAGCGCTAAAATCAAGAAAAAGTTCCTCATTTGTGAGTGAAAAAAGATGTAAAAAAAAGCAAATATAAATTTATTCTTTCATTAATGTCATTTCATCCACCAAGTGTTTGGCATCAGAGTAAATATCCATGACCCAAAGAACGTAACGAATGTCAACAACGATGTTTCGACAACGATTCGAATCAAACAAATAATCACTCATTGTACTTTCCCATGAACGGTCAAAATTCAAGCCCATTAAGTAGCCATTTTTATCTAAAACGGGTGACCCGGAATTTCCTCCAGTCGTGTGGTTAGAACCGGTAAAACACACCCAAAGATCGTCTCCTTGTGCATACGGACCGTAGTTTTTAGCGGCGTGTAATTCCACCATTCTTGGTAATAAATCAAAGTCCGGATTCCCCGTGTTGTATTTGGCAATAATTCCATCCAAGGTCGTATGTTCTGTGTAACGCATGCCATCAGTTGGGGCAGATCCTTCTAGTTGTCCGTAGGTAATGCGCAAGGTTGAATTCGCATCAGGCCAATGTTTTTTATCCGGAAACATCGTGTATTTTCCTTCTACATACACTTGCATCAAGTTGTTCACACTCGTTTGGAATGTGCGATATGCAGGAACGGTTTCATTTCTAAAGGACTGGAAGTACTGATAGAAATGTGTGTATCCAAGATCCTTGTTCAATTTTTTAATTGATTTTTCGGAGAAAGAACTTAAAAATGCCATGTATCGTTCCTGATTGGTGAAAATGGAATTTGCATAGATTTCCATTGCCATACCTTTCACATAATTCAAAAACCATTCATTTGCTACGGAATACTTGACGTCTTTTGTGATTTCCTTCCACTGTTCGGTGTAATCAAGGTAAGCTTTGGTTTGATCGATGAAAATATGCAAATCAACATCGCTATTGAAATTTTTAAAGAATCCTTCAGCGGACGTTTTCATTTTTTCAATCACTTTCGCTAATTCACCATTTTCAGCATATTTCGCGTAATTGGTCACTAAATCCTCCATTCCACGCACGAGTTTGAAGTATTCTGGTCCGTATGAGAAATATTCTGCGCCCAATGCATATTTGAATTCTATTTGCTGGTCTTTTTCCACCAATGCATTCAGCTTGTTTACTACCTCTGCGTATCTCGTCCATTCGGGCTTACTTAACGCCATTTCTTTGTATGCTTTTTCTTCGTCCAACTTCAATTGAACGGCTTGCAGGTTTTTTAATCCTTCAATTTGACCAATCCATTTTTTCCATGCATTCGCAATATTGGCTTGTTTTGCTGAGTATTGGATACGTGTTAAATCCGATTTTTTCATTCCTTCATCAATCACGGCTAAAGAGAGATCGCGCATGTGAATGCGCGCTGGACGTTCCTTTTCGATGATGAATTTCAAATAGGAAGAAACAACGTGTTGTTCTGTCTGACCAGGGAATCCGTACACCATCGTGAAGTCGCCTTCTTGACGGTTTTGAAAAGAAATCGGTAGGTAATGCAATGGAGTGTAAGGAACATTGTCTGGTGAATAGGCTGCAGGCTTGTTATCTTTTCCAGCATAAATGCGGAAAACGGAGAAATCTCCAGTATGTCGTGGCCAAACCCAATTGTCGGTGTCCCCACCAAATTTCCCAATGGAGTTCGGAGGTGTACCAACAAAACGAACATCCAAGAAAACTTCTTTTAACATTAAATAGTAATCGTTCCCGTAATTGAAGGCTTTGATTTCTGCTTCGTAATGCGTTCCAACGATTGCTGCAGCACATAATTTTTTAATGTTCGCTGCAATCACTGCTTGATCACTTTTTGAACTTGCGCCCATCAACACATCTTTCGTCACATCATCAATGCGCACAATTCGCATTGCAGTTAAACCGGGATTCGTTAATTCGTCTGATTTATTTTTTGCCCAAAAGCCATTTTTTAGGTAATCGTGTTCGAGCGAAGAATGCGACTGAATTTGTCCGTAACCACAATGGTGATTTGTCAATAAAAGCCCCTGACTAGAAACCAGTTCTGCCGTACATCCGCCCCCAAATTGCAAAATGGCATCTTTCATACTTGTCGAATTAACGCTGTAGATATCCGATGCTGAAAGCTTCATTCCTTTCGCCTTCATATCCGACTCAAATGCTGCAATCAAGGATGGAATAAGCATTCCTTCTTCTGCGAAGGAGAAAAGGGATTTTGCTACAAAGACAAGCATTAATACGTAGCGCAAAAAGTTTGATTTCATAAGTTCATTTTAGTGTGGCTAAGATACGACGATTTCAGCAAGCGACAATAGGCGGATAATTGCGTATCTTTGCGCCTCAATTGAAGTATGCGAATTTTTGAAGGACTTACGGAAAAAATGCCCATTAAGAACGCCGTTGTGACGATCGGAACCTTTGATGGCGTGCATCTCGGTCATCAGGAAATTTTGAAAACCCTTATTTCTGAAGCAGAAAAATGTGAGGGAGAAAGTGTTTTATTGACTTTTTACCCACATCCAAGGATGGTGCTATTTCCGGAACAAGCAGATTTACTTTTATTACAGACTCAAACAGAAAAATTAGATAAACTGGCATCCGTTGGATTGCAAAATGTGGTGATTTATCCCTTTTCAAAGGAATTCGCTGATCTCTCCGCAACACGTTTTGTAGAGGACATTTTAATCAAAGGATTAAACGCGAAAATGGTGATTATTGGCTACGATCACCAATTTGGACATAACCGAGAAGGGAATCTAGCCTTTTTGAAGAAGTATGCAGAGAAAGGATTTTTTGAATTATTGGAGATTCCTGCAGAGCAAATCGACGAAGCAAATATTTCCTCTTCAAAAATTAGAACGGCTATTTTAGGAGGCGAAATCTCCACCGCAAATGCCTTCCTTGGTTCACCGTTTGAATTGAGGGGTACCATAGTCAAAGGATTACAAAACGGAAGAAAAATTGGATTTCCAACGGCCAATATTCACGTAGATGACGTGCAGAAAATCATCCCTGCAACGGGTGTTTATGCGGTTGAAATGGATGTCGCTGGCATATCATGTCGAGGAATGATGAATGTGGGATGGCGTCCAACCATTGAGGAAGAGAAGCTCGAACGTAAAATCGAAGTTCATTTACTTGATTTTCAAAACGAAATTTATAACGAAGCCTGTCAAATTCGAGTGCTACAATTTATCCGAGCTGAACATAAATTCCCTAACTTAGAAGCTTTAAAAGTCCAAATACAACAAGATGAAGAAACTGTTCGCGCCTATTTTTCTACTGCTCAGTTTTCTTAATTATGCTCAACTGAACCACGGTAAAATTTACATGTGGAACGAGGTTATTGGCGCTCATCCTGATACGATTCATGCGATTTCCTTCGAGAAATATAAATTAGACTCCCTACCTAAGGAATTGTGGCACTTTTCCAATTTAACTTATTTGAATTTAGAGAAAAATCAATTAACTCACTTGCCGGATGAGTTGGCATCATTAGATCAACTAACGGAACTTAATATTAGTAAAAACAAGTTCACATTTTTACCTCTGATCATTTGCCAATTACCCAACTTGGAGAAGTTAAATGCTTCTCGAAATCGAATTGCGTCCATTCCAAATCAAATAGCCAATTGTCAGCACCTTCAACTAATCGATTTTTATGACAACATCATTGAGGATTTTGGCACGGGAATTTTTAGCTTAGTTGAACTGAGAACACTAAACATTGAAGGGGTTATGTATGGAACAAATTTCGCAGATGACCTGAAACGAAAACTCCCCAACGTGAATATTTTACTTGATCCACCCTGTAAATGTTTGAACTAAAATAATTTTTTCTGAATCCGTTTTGTAGTCGAGCACTTCAAACTATTTCCTACCTTCGTGTAAAACATCAAATTTGGAACTCATCAACCTTATTTTCCGATTAGGAGTCCTCTTTGCTATCTACGGCTTCCTTTGGTTTTTTATCGAAATGGCATGGCAATTACTCATTGGTACCCGTAAACGTACCTTGGGTGAAATCTACTTGGTAAAAACGGTGAAATACTTATTTCTCGTGAATGTGACCTTCTTGTTTTGCCTAGAGCAAATGGACGAGCCTATTTTTCAAATTAACTACCAACACATCGTCCCTAGTTTTATCATACTCATGGTTTATTTCCTCGGCAAACTTCAGAAGAAAGAACAACGCATTCAAATGATGTCTAATTTCACGCAAGGAATGAAGGATATCCCTTTTAACCGTCAATGGGAATTGGCGTTAATTGTAGTAAGTGGATTCACCTTCGCTGGACTCGTGTTTTTCCCTCAGTTTTCAGAAAATATTATTTCCATTTGGTTTAAGGAGCGTATTTTGGATATTGAAAAAGCCGCATTGATTGGTTTTATCTTCAAGGTTATTGGCTTTTTCTTTTTAATTGGAATGTTCTCTAAGATGTTAAATGCACTGAATTACATCATTTCAGGAAAACCTTTAGTTCAGGTAAATAGCAGTTTTAGCGCTAAAAAAGATTCGGCTGATGACTCATTTGATGATTTTGAAGAAATTGATGACACTAAACTTTCAGAATAATGGCGCACTTTGACGAAAAAGAATTGATCGAACTTTCGAATGAAATCATTCATTCATTGACTAAGTTAGTCCTTGGCGAAAAACCAGGATTCTTAGCTGGAAGTGTTTACAAAAAAATGGAAATTCATCCACGCTTAAGTACGATGAAGTCTCTATATGCAAGCTTCGTGATGGATTTTAAAGGGTCATATGAGGATGCATCAAGCCTGAAAAAGCTCACTGATTTCCGTTACGAAATCGTGGAATTGTTTGATTCAGAATCTCCTATCGAACATTAATTGATTGCAATGGAATATTCTTTAGGAAAGGCGTATAAATTATGCAGCGTCAAACGAATTGATCGTTTGTTTTCCGAAGGGAAGCGGCTAAAAGCGTATCCGATTAATGTGATGTTCCAAGAAACACAAGAGGAGATGGACCATTCTTTTCAAGTCGTCTTCTCGGTTCCCAAAAAACGCTTGAAACGTGCTCATGACCGAAATTATGTCAAACGGTGTTTTCGGGAAATTCTACGTTTGAATAAAGCTACCTTGGAAAATCACTTGACAAATTGCAATAAAAAAATCAATTTTGCGCTGATCTATCAATTGAATGAACGAATTCCCTATCTTGAATTGGAACAAAAATTGCTAGTAGCAATCAACAAACTAATAAGTGAAATCAAAGATGAAAATTAAACATTACGCGGTCCTATGGATCACCCTTGCGTTTTTCTCGGTTCAAACAGCTTGGACTCAATCCACTGGATTCGAGACCTTGAAAAGTTTGGAAATCATGGATCAAATTTACGAGAACCTTGATTTATACTTTGTTGATGAACCCCAAAATGGAAAGCTATCAAAGACGGCTATTGATGCGATGCTTAAAGAATTGGATCCATACACCGTTTACTATCATGAATCCAATATCGAGGATTACCGTCTTTTAACTACTGGGCAATACGGTGGAATCGGTGCCTTAATTCGTCAAATGGGAGATTACACATTCATTGCTGAACCTTACGAGGATTGTCCAGCAGCAAAAAGTGGCATCAAAGCGGGAGACAAAATTTTGACCATCGATGGGAAAAACATGGCAAAGAAAACAACCGATGAGGTTTCCGATGCCTTGAAAGGACCGAAAGGAACAAGTATCGAAGTAGAGATTGAACGAAAAGGCGAAGGAAAAAAGAAAATTACCATTGCTCGCGATGAAATTAAAATTCCAGATGTGCCTTATTTTGGCATGTTGAAAGGCGATGTAGGCTACGTAAAATTGAATAGTTTCACTCAAACGGCCTCTGCCGATGTCAAAAATGCCATTCAGAAATTGCAGGCAGATGGAGCGAAACAGCTTGTTTTAGATTTAAGAGGAAATGGTGGTGGATTACTCATTGAAGCAGTGAAGATTGTTAATTTCTTCGTTCCAAAGAATCAAGTAGTGGTGACCACAAAAGGCCGTGTTAAAGAAGAAAATCGTGTTTACACTACCTTGGAAGAACCATTTGTTCAAGAAATGCCGTTAGCTGTTCTTGTAGATGGAGGTTCTGCTTCAGCAAGTGAAATCGTTTCTGGGTCACTACAAGATTTAGACCGTGCTGTCATTATCGGTGAAACCAGCTTTGGAAAAGGTTTGGTTCAAAGAACCTATGATTTAAAATACGGTTCCAAAATCAAAATCACCATCGCTAAATATTACACGCCTTCTGGACGCTGTGTGCAAAGATTAGAGTATTATGACAAGGAAAACAATGCAAAAGCCAAGGAAATTCCGGATTCATTGTTAAAGTCTTTTCAAACAAAAAATGGACGAAAAGTGATTGATGGACGTGGGATTGAACCAGATTTAAAAGTGGAAAGCCCAGACTTAAGTCGTTTAACAGCGGTACTTATCACAAGTAATTGCGTATTTAATTATGCTACGGACTATGTTTTAGCACATCCAACAATTGCCAAAGCAGAGGACTTTAAATTGTCAGAACAAGAATATATGGATTTTCAAAAATATGCTTTAGCACAGGAATTCAAGTATACTACGGCATCTGAAGAATCCTTGAAAAAAATGAAAGAAACAGCTGAAAAGGAAGGGTATTTCGAGGAAATTAAAGCCGATTACGAGGACATGATCTCGAAAGTAACCCCTTCAAAAGAAAGAGACTTACAGAAATTCAAGGCTGAAATTTCGGAAATATTGGAAAACGAAATCATCTCAAGGTATTACTTTCAGAAAGGAAGAACAGTTGCTTCACTCAAAAATGACATCGTTGTTCAACGTGCGGTGCAAGTTTTGATGAATCAAACAGAGTACAACACTATTTTGAAAAAATAAGCGTTAGACTCTTATGTTAAAACGCTATTTCGGACCTCAAATTCATCACCGAGTACACTTTTTTGTGCTTTCCTTGTTTATCATTGGAGTCGTATGCAGCAAATTTTTAATGTCCATGGGACTCCTATTGGGCGTTTTAAATCTCTTGCTAGAGGGAAATTTTAAATCCTATTTTCAACGTCTTCGAGAGAATCCACACATTCTGTTCATTCTTGCTTTTTATGGGCTCCACCTTTTCGGATTGCTTTGGACGAATAACCTTGATTACGGTATAGATGACTTCCGAAAAAAAACATCTTTGTTGTTGATTCCAATCATTGTTGGTGCACATCCAATTCCGAGCACAAAACGTTGGACCAAACTTATTCACTTCTTTATTTTAACATTAGTGATCACCGCCAGCATCAATTTAATTGCCTATCACTTTTTTGCCGAAAAACTGAACTTAATAGACATTCGAGACATGTCCTTATTTGGTTCCCACATCCGTTATGGAATCCTTATGGGAATTGGATTAGCTTTTTGTTTAGAACGATTGTATCAAGGCGCAAAATACCGAAATGGATTCATTGCTTGTGCCCTTTTCTTTTTGACCTATACTTTTTACAGTCAAGTGTTATCGGGAGTCATTGCTGTAGGCATTGTCCTTGCTGGACTCATCATTTTTGTGCTTTGGCAACGTCGACAATTCATTTTTCTTATTTCTAGCCTCATCGTTTTAATTTTGGGTTTTACGTTCATCATCTACTATTTATCTCAACCAGTCAATTACCCAATTCCTTGTGTAGAACAATACGATGAGATGGAGACTGCTTGGAATCTACGTTCTTCTGTGAATTACGATAGTTTGGATAAACGTAAGCAACCAGTTGCTACCACCTTAGAACGGTACTTATCATCCAAAGGACTTTGTGCAACAACTGAAGGAGTTCAAAAATTAACCAACGAGGACATTCAATTCATTGAAACAGGTTTTGCCGATGTTCATGAAACATATGGTGGAATTCAAGCGAGGTTATTAGACATCCGTTACCAACTTCATCATGCCACGAATCCATCTGGACATTCCATTTTGGAGCGCATCGAATATTGGAAAAATGCATGGTCCATTATTGAAAGCCATTGGATCATAGGAGTTGGAACTGGTGATGTCGACGATGCGATGCAAGAAATGTACAACAAACGTCAGTCACCATTGACCCCTGAACGACGACTCCGCGCGCACAATTCCTATTTAACATACTACCTCACATTTGGAATTTTTGGCTTTTTATTTTTCCTCTATTTTCAATTAAAGTTCATCATCCAACAATGGAAATGGCAGCAATGGGTTGGATTTCTATTTGGCTTGATTGCTTTGATCACCTTCCTCTTTGAAGATACACTCGAGTCCCAAATGGGAATAACGATGTTTGCGTTTTTCTATGCAGTCTTTTCAAGGAAAATCACAAGTAAGTAGATACGTCCTTGATTTTTATTAACTTCGCTTTGCGATGTCAATAGAAGTAAAAAACCTGTTTAAATATTACGGAGAACAAGCCGCAGTGCGGGATGTAAGTTTCTCTGTAAACAAAGGTGAAATTGTAGCTTTTTTAGGTCCAAATGGAGCTGGAAAATCTACCACCATGAAAATCATGACAGGATACATTCCTGCAAGTTCCGGTGAAGTATACATTGGTGGAATTAAAGTCGATGTAGATGAACTGAAAACCCGTCAAATGATTGGGTATTTACCGGAAAACAATCCGCTTTATGTGGACATGTATGTCCGTGAATACCTCGAATTTGTTGGGCGCATTTACAAAGTGAAAAACTTGAAAGCACGCGTGGCCGAAATGGTACATGCGGTGGGACTTGATGTCGAGCAAAACAAAAAAATCGGCGCTTTATCCAAAGGATATCGTCAACGTGTCGGATTGGCACAAGCCATTATTCACGATCCAGAGGTACTGATTCTCGATGAACCAACTACTGGATTAGACCCCAATCAATTGGTGGAAATCCGTGAGTTAATCCGACAAATCGGAAAACAAAAAACGGTGTTGCTTTCAACGCACATCATGCAGGAAGTAGAAGCTATTTGTGACCGTGTGATTATCTTATCAAAAGGTCAAATTGTGGCAGATGATAAAGCGAAAACATTGCAGCAGGAATTAGAACATCAAACGGTCTATGTAGAGTTTGATTCAGCTGTAACGAAAGCGCAGTTATCGAAAATCCCGAATGTGAGTAAGGTCGAAGCCCTAGAAAAAGGTTGGTTGATTGAATCAATCGCACCGGAGGATTTAAGGAAATCAGTTGCTCAACATGCACAAGCTCAAAATTGGTTAATCCTTACGTTGAACATTGAGCAGAAATCCTTAGAAGAAGTATTTAAAGAATTAACAAAATAAGATGCCAACGAATTTTATCGAAGAATTACAGTGGAGAGGGATGATACACGATATCATGCCAGGTACGGAAGAAGCGTTATTGAAGAAAAGTTCGTCTGGATATATTGGATTTGATCCTACAGCAGATTCTTTACACATTGGAAGCTTGGTTCAAATCATGACCTTGGTCCATTTTCAAAAGGCTGGACACAAACCATTCGCATTGGTGGGTGGTGCAACCGGAATGGTTGGAGATCCATCTGGAAAGTCTCAAGAAAGAAATTTATTGGATGATGCGACATTGCAACATAATGTAGCATGTGTGAAAGCGCAATTGGAAAAATTCTTGTCCTTTGAAGGTGAAAATGGAGCGGAAATGGTCAATAACATCGATTGGTTCCGAAACATGAGTTTTTTGGAGTTTATTCGTGACGTAGGGAAACACATTTCTGTCAATTATATGTTGGCAAAGGATTCGGTAAAGTCCCGCTTGGAAACAGGAATGTCTTTCACAGAATTTTCATACCAACTTGTACAAGGATTCGATTTCTATTACTTGAACCAACACAAAGGATGCATCGTTCAGTTGGGCGGTTCAGACCAATGGGGAAATATTGTAACAGGAACAGAATTAATCCGCCGCAAAGGTGGAGGTGAGGCTTATGCCGTAACCACACCACTGATTAAAAAAGCAGATGGAACGAAGTTCGGAAAAACCGAAGGTGGAAACGTTTGGTTGGATCCAGCGAAAACATCGCCTTACCAATTCTACCAATATTGGTTAAATGCGGCAGATGAAGATGCTGCGAATTTCATTCGCATTTTTACGCTGAAAACGAGAGAAGAAATCGAAGCGTTAGAAAAAGAACATGCAGAGGCACCTCATTTACGCGCACTTCAAAAAGCCCTGGCTGAAGATATCACGATTCGCGTTCACAGTGTAGAGGCATTGCAGACCGCGATTAGTGCAAGTAATATTCTATTTGGAAAATCAACTTCAGAGGATCTGAAAGCCTTGTCTGAACAAGATTTCTTTAGTATTTTCGATGGTGTTCCACAAGCGACTATTTCCCGCGCTGAATTTGGTGACGGAATCACTATTATTGATGCGTTGGCAGCAAAAACGGGATTCTTATCATCCAATGGAGATGCGCGCCGTGAACTTAAAGCAAACGCGATTTCGGTCAATAAGGAAAAGGTTGACGAACAATTTATGGTTGGAACAGCTCAACTGATTAATAACAAATATGTCTTATTAGGAAAAGGAAAAAAGAACAATTATATTTTAGTTCTAGCCGATTAATCCTTAAAATATTGCGCATAAAAAAAGAGAAGTCATCCTTCTCTTTTTTTATGCTAATAAGATTGATTTTACAAAATCAACATGGCATCGCCATAAGAGTAAAAACGGTATTTTTCTTTGATTGCTTCTTGGTATGCTTTCATCATTAAATCATGTCCTGCGAAAGCAGAAATCATCATTAACAAGGTAGAAAGCGGTGTGTGGAAGTTTGTAATTAAACTGTCTGCGATACTGAAATCGTAAGGAGGGAAAATAAATTTGTTTGTCCATCCGTCGAATGGTTTTAAGTACCCCTCAGTAGAAACCGATGATTCAATAGAGCGCATCGCGGTAGTTCCAATAGCACATACACGTTTTTTCGTGCGTTTTGCGTTATTGACCATGTCAGATGCTTCTTGAGAAATAATTACTTGCTCAGAATCCATTTTATGTTTGGTTAAGTCTTCAACCTCAACAGATCGGAAAGTACCTAATCCAACGTGTAGTGTCACTTCAGCAAAGTCAATTCCTTTTAATTCAAGTCTTTTTAATAATTGACGAGAAAAGTGAAGTCCTGCAGTTGGTGCTGCAACAGCTCCTTCTACTTTCGCAAAAATTGTTTGGTAACGTTCTTCATCCTCAGGTTCCACATCTCTTTTGATGTATTTAGGTAGTGGAGTCTCTCCTAGCTCAGTGATTTTCGCTTTAAAGTCTTCGTATGGACCATCAAACAAAAAGCGAAGGGTGCGTCCACGTGAAGTAGTGTTATCAATAACCTCTGCAACTAATGAATCATCTTCTCCGAAGTATAACTTATTTCCAATTCGGATTTTACGTGCAGGATCAACGAGTACATCCCACAATAAACTTTCACGATTTAACTCACGCAATAAGAAAACCTCGATTTTCGCACCTGTTTTTTCTTTATTTCCGTACATTCTAGCTGGAAAAACACGCGTGTTGTTCATAATCATGACATCACCTTCAGAAAAATAGTCCAACACATCTTTAAATAATTTGTGTTCTATTTCTCCCGTTTCGCGGTGAATCACCATCAATCGTGCTTCGTCGCGGTTTTCACTTGGATAGTTTGCAATTAAATCTTCTGGAAGATCGAAGTCGAACTCCGATAATTTCATTTTGCTCATAAGCTCAATATTTACCTACTTCTTCAATGTAGGGGGCAAAGATACGACATCGAGACCCCGTTTGTCAAGTAATTGACCAACTAAATTCATTTCGATTGATTTTATTGACTAAAATCAGCTTTTTTGAGAAGAAATCTCATGAATTGAAAACGGAACAACATCGAAATTTGTAAAAAAGAAAAAGATGTTTGAAAAATTAGTTAAAGAAATGGAATTCAATCGTTTTGGATGGATTGCCATCATTTTGTTAGTGGTAGGTTGCCTCGGAGGACTAACAGTTGGAATGGGTGCAATAGGAAGTACTTTTGCCTTAATTGTGATCTTAATACCAACCATGTTGACCTTAAGTTTCTTGCTTTCTGTAGCACCAATGAAATGGATTGCCTTGGCAACAATAGTTACCGTAAGTATAGATTTACTGTTCTTTGGCTATTATCTTGCTGCTTAGAACTGGAAGTAAACGAAAGGCTTGAAAGTGTCTGAGATGGCTTGATACATCAAGAAAACACTGAAGGCAATAAAGACTGCCTGGAAAAGGAATGGAATACGTGCAAATAAATGCGTCCCTCTATCTTTCCAAGATTGCGGAAGCCAGTGCAAGACGAATCCGGTTAAGATTAGCCAGAATACCGCTTGATAGGTTTCTAGCACTTTCACAAAAACATCCCAGGTGAAATCAAAATGTGTCCAGATGTGATTCAACATCTGAACGGGTTCACTTGCTTCGTCCAGTCTGAACCAAATTCGAGTGAACGTAATAAAGTTAAACGTAATAAAAATACGCCATGCTCGAATTCCCCAGTTAGAACTGTTTTCATATGGACTAATTTTCTTCCAATACTGAAAAAAGATGAGCGCAAGTCCGTTCATGCTTCCCCAGATGACAAAGTTCTCACTCGCACCATGCCAGAGTCCACCAACGACCATAGTAATCAATAAGTTCAAATCGCGGTTCAAGTAATTTTTGACTTTCGGAAATAGATGCCAACATAAGAAATATAGGATCATGAGTCCGAGGTAGACGTAAATTAATTCATACCATTGGGTAATAAAGATCAAAAACACAAAAATAATGGTCGAGGCAAGGTAAGTCCCGATTCCTCCAGAACGATTCCCTCCTAATGGAATGTACAAGTAATCGCGTAACCAAGACCCAAGCGATTTATGCCATCGGCGCCAGAAATCTGCAACCGAAACCGCTTTATAGGGCGAATGAAAATTTTCTAACAAGGTGAATCCCATTAAGCGAGAAATTCCAATAGCGATATCCGTATAACCGGAAAAATCACCATAAATCTGTAAGGAATATGCCCACATTGCCAATACGCTCACAAAACCCGGATATGCTTCAGGAGAATCAGCAATTTTATCAATGAAATGAACAGCTATGTAATCAGCTAAAACGATTTTCTTGAATAATCCTTTTGTAATCTGTACCAAAGACCAACTGAAATCTTGTTTGTTTAAGGTAAAGGGTTGGTTAATCTGAGGAATAAAATCGCGTGCACGAACGATAGGCCCAGCAACTAAATGGGGAAAGTAAGTCACGTAAAAGGTATAGTCGAAAAAACTACTTACTTTGATTTCTTTTCGGTAAATATCGACCACAAAACTGATGTTGTGAAAAGTGAAAAAGGAGACTCCAACGGGAATCAATATTTTTTCCACGAAGGTTCCTTCCCCAAAAAATCCATTTCCCCACAAAGCGAATTGATTGACAATTTCATACTTCGTTTGAAATAATTGATTGAAGGAATCAGTAAAGAAATAGGCGTATTTAAAGTAACCGAGTAACAGTAAATTGAACATTACGGACCCAGCAATCAACCACTTTTTAGATCGGTCTTTCTCTCTCGATTCAACAAGTATAGCAAACACGTAATTGACGACAAGTGTCAAGCTTAAGAGTAAAACAAATAAGCCGGACGTCTTAAAGTAAAAGAATAAACTGATGACCGTTAGGAAGATACTTCTCACTAAAAAATGCTTGTGAATCGCTGAAAAAATAACCATCACCAAAATGAAAAACAGCCAAAAATCTAGCTGTGTAAAAATGAGTGGTTCCTCAACGTTGAATGAAAAAAGCTGGTATATTCTCTCCATAGTTAGTGGCTACTAAGTTCGTCAAATGCTGCTAAGTATTTTAAAAAAGCATCTATTAATAATTTTCCTTTTAAATGGTACCCATCTGAAGTGAAATGCACATAATCTCCTTGCATTAATGCGTTTCTCTTCCAAGTGAGTGACGAACCGAGTTCTCCCATAATTCCATAAAAATCCCAAACAGCCATTTGGTATTCTTGAGCCAATTGGACGATCACTTGGCGTTGTCGTTCTGTATTTTTATTGGGTGCTCCGTGAAATTGATTGTCGTTTGGCACAGTCAACAGCAAAGCACATTTTGGATTCACAGAAAGAATGATGTTCATCAATGATTCTAGATTGTTCTTATAGACTTCTGGGCGAAAGTTTCCATAGGACGTATATGCATCGTTGGTTCCAACGGAAAAAACAAATAAATCTGGTGGGTGAATTTTTAAATCCCTCAGAAAATGTTCATTTCCTAAATACGTGTATAGTCCTGCACCGTTGATGCCAATAGCGTTGTAGGTAATTCCAGGCAATTCGTTTAACAACTCGAAGCCATAAATTTCTAAGGTATTTGGTGCCTCTGAATTTTTCACAAATTGTAAATCCAGGGAATCAATATAATCAGTGAAGGTGATTTCGGAGTAGCCGAATTCCACATGATGGAAGGTTTCACTCACTAATAGCTCTTGTCCGCCAAAGTTCAAATCGTAAGGAAATTCACCGGTGTTGTGGTAAATGCGCAATTTATTAAATGGTGGCTTCACCATTGTACGCATATGCTTGAAGTTGATGGTAATAACCGAATCAGCACATCGAATTGTCGCTCCTGTTAGTCCATAGTCTAGATCATCAGGATGGTCATTTACACTTCGATACGATTTCCATACATTGGGAGAGGAAAAATGATAATTAGATGGATTATTTGTCTTTGCTAATCCAAAGGGGAAAACAAGTCCTCGTTCACCATTGAGTCCCGGCCAATTCGATTGTAAAAAAGTGCGAAAATCATGCGTATATATGTCTGCTTGAATGTGAGATCCGCCAATGTGGTAAAAATTCAATTTACGGTCCTTATTGGCAATCATTTGACTCATCTGCTCGTGCAAATAGGTCCAATTTGGACTTTCTTCAGAAAAAAACTGGAAGCTATTGCAATCACTGTTGATGAACGCATATTTTTTCGAAATGAGTGAATCATCGCTTGGAATGAGCGCGTAATCGATTGTTCTCAGATCTCCGGTTTGTGAAAAAAGCGAATTCGAACAAAGAAAAAGGAGCAACAAGCAGCGTATCATTCTGCCGTTTCTTTCTTGATTCCACTTTGTCCTTCTAACCACTTAGCATATTCCGCAATGAATGCATCATAGAATAACTGAGAAGCATAACTTGCTCCTCTTGGAGTAAAATGAATGTAATCTCTTCCGGCTAGACCTTGACTGACCCATGAAGGCATTGAATTTCTCCCGCCCATTGCTGCGTATAAATCCCAAAAGACAGCACCCGTTTCATCACAGGTTTTTTTCATTTGGTTGACGCAATAAGGAAGATATGGATAGGTTTCAAAAATCCCATTCACCATGTGTGACATGTCACTTGGACCAATCACTAAAATTGCTGCACTCGGACGAATTTTTTGAATGTATTGTACTTGGCTTTTGAAACTACGCATGTAGTAACGAACGGAACTACTATCTCTAAACGCGTGAACAGAATTTCCGCCAAATTGAAGGATGACTAATTCGGTATTTAGTTCGTTGTGCATTTTTCGAAACAATGCGGCATCTCCTGCACTTATTGCATGTCCAGAGGAACCACGCATCGCTACATTCACTACTTGCACACCGATATCGCCTTCCAGAGCAAAGCCATTAAAAACAGGACTTTTAGTCGTGCTAAAAACAAATTTCAACTTCCCAGGAGTTTTAGGGAAGCTCAAATCAAGCGAATGTCCTAGCCCATCTTTAATCAACGAATCTTCATGAATTAACTTATTGTTTTCATACACTTTTACCGCACAGGGTTTAAAACAAGCTGTATAGAAACAACGTACTTGATTAAAGTCACGTGCTCGTGCAAAAGCTGCTTTGGAGGCTTCAATTTCTATCCAGCCTTCGCTTATTTCCCCGCGATTTGTTTTTGCTGTATCGATTAACATAATTGATGCGGAACCCATCGCTCCGTATTTTCGCGTGCTTAACTTTTTACCCCAAAACGAGGTCAAACGTTCGAAATTAGTAGAGAAGGTTTGTTTAAAGGTTTGGGTATTGTAAACGTTTGTTGCCGGAATCATACCGGGACCATTTCCCCCAAATTGATTTTGAATGCGCTGACGAATATATCCGGTCATGCGATCCCCCTCAATCTGTGAATCCCCATAATGGAAAATCGAGATTTTGCGACCCTCTTCCGAAACTGTTTTAAGTTGGGTAAAGAAGCGGAATAAATTTTGTTTGGCGACTTCATTCAGGTGTAGGGATGTCGCGCTTTCGGTACTTAAATCACCTCCAGCTGCCAATCCTAATTTCCCGGAAGTTTTCCCAAGGTGTTTCACCAAGCTCTCATTGATATCGCTGGTGTCAACCTTTTGAATGATTTTTGCAATGTCCTTTTTCTCCTGTTTTTTTGGATGCAACACTTCTTCAAAACCTAAAAATTGCCATTTAACACCTAAGAAATTAGCTCCGCCATTAGGCAATAAAAAAGAAGGGATGAATAAAAGTGAAAGTACTAATATGACAAAAAATAGTACTTGGTATGGACGAAAATTTTGCACGGATTGATTCTATTCAACAAATATAAGTTTTCTTTGTTTTTAATACATCATGATGACACCTCCCAATTCACTTATAAACGAATCTTCGCCGTATTTACTTCAACACGCACATCATCCAATCCATTGGTTGCCTTGGTCTGACGAAGCGTTTGAACAAGCACGAAAACTAAATAAACTAGTATTAATCAGCATTGGTTATTCCGCCTGCCATTGGTGTCACGTCATGGCACATGAATGCTTCGAAGATCAGGAAGTGGCAGATTTAATGAATGCACACTTCATCAATATTAAAGTGGACCGAGAAGAACGGCCAGACGTGGACCAAGTCTATATGTCAGCAGTTCAGCTCATGACTCAAAAAGGCGGTTGGCCATTGAATTGCATCACCTTGCCAGATGGACGACCAATCTATGGAGGAACCTATTTTCCAAAGGAACAATGGATCCATGTGTTGAAGTCTTTGGTATATACCTTTCAAAACGATAAGGACAAAGTAGAGGAATATGCAGCGAAACTTCACGAAGGACTCAGCGTTAATGAATTAATTGCGATTCCTCAAGACGAACAAGATCTTCAAAGCGAAAAATTACTGGAGTTGGTCGCGCGATGGAAAAAACAATTTGATTGGATGGAAGGAGGCATGAGTCGAGCACCGAAATTCCCAATGCCTAACAACTATGCCTACTTATTAGCGCATAGTCGATTTTTCAAAGATGAAAAGCTCAAAGATTACCTGCGCTTAACCTTAGACAAAATGGCTTTTGGTGGTATCTACGATCAAATTGGCGGTGGATTTACGCGTTATTCTGTCGACATGATCTGGAAAGTTCCGCATTTTGAGAAAATGCTTTATGATAATGCCCAGTTGATGGAATTATATGCGATGGGATATGAGGCCTTCCAGGAGAATCACTACAAGAAAATCGTTCAAGAGATTTTTTCATGGTTGCAGCGTGAAATGAAAGATGAATCTGGCGCATATTACAGCGCCTTAGATGCCGATAGTGAAGGGGAAGAAGGAAAATACTATTGTTGGAATGAAGCTGAACTAAAATCCATCGTTCAATCAGATTACGCCCTTTTTGCTGATTACTACACCGTTTCGAATCGCGGATTTTGGGAAGACGATAAATATATTCTCCTAAAATCACAAAGCGATATTGCATTCGCGAATAAATGGAACATCACTTTAGAAGCCCTCGAAAATAAAGTTTCCGAATGGAAATCGTTGCTTTTGTCGGAACGTCATAAACGCATCGCTCCCGGACTAGACCATAAATGCTTAACATCATGGAATGCTCAGTTAATCAAAGGAATGTGCCAAGCATATAATACTTTGCACGAAGAAGAATTTTTGATTGAGGCACGAAAAATCGGTAAGTGGATTCTATCGAGTCAACTAAAGGACAATGAACATTTATACCATGTAAACACAAATGGTGTCGCAAGTATTGATGGGTTTTTAGAGGATTATGCACATGCCATCGATTCGTTCATTGTTTTGTATCATCGAACAGGCGAACTCATTTGGTTAGAACATGCGAAGATTTGGGCTTCGCTCGTTGAAAAAGAATTTATGCATCCAGAAAGCAAGATGTGTTATTTCACCTCAAATGATACGCAACTCGTTGTTCGAAAAATGGAAATACATGACAATGTTATTCCTTCCAGTAATTCGGTGATGGCAAGGAATTTCTTCAGACTTGGAACGTATTTCCGAAAAGAACGATGGATCGAATTTGCGCGTCAAATGTTAGCCAATATGTATGATGGGATGGAGACGTATGGCTCTGGATATTCCAATTGGGCACATTTATTATTGGAAATGAATCAGGGAATGGCGGAAGTTCACCTCATAGAAGTTGAAACGAGTGAAATCGTTAGTTGGCCAGAAAACACCCTCTTGTCATTTCACAAAGAAATTCCAATGTCAGCAAGTTATTCTACGGGAATTTTTGTTTGTGCAAAAGGCACTTGCTTTCCAGCCCTTTCAACATTGAAAGCTGCAGCGGAACTCATCCAAGAAGAAATCAATTAAGATTTAATTTTGCACGTATTCCATCCAAAAAGGGCATAAAGTCCACAAAAAGACACGAATGATGTCAAGATAAAAATGACCGCGACTATAAGTGCGATTGTGTTAAGTGTGGATGGGAGTATTCCCAATAACGACACAATTAAAAGTATTGCGGAGATCGCGATGCGAATCAAACGATCAGTGTTTCCCATGTTTTTTTTCATAAACCAAATGTACGTATGTTATTGGTTATGAAAGCAACAAAGGTTACAAGACTAATTTATCCTTTTCGAGCAAAAGCTTTCATTGCAGCGTTGACAACATCTTGGGTATCGATGCCGTATTTCGTCATCAATTCCATTGGAGTTCCACTTTCACCGAATGAATCGTTCACGGCTACATATTCCTGAGGACAAGGTAATTCTCTGCTCAATACTTGTGAAACAGCTTCCCCTAATCCACCGTTCATCATATGCTCTTCTGCCGTTACAACACATCCTGTTTTACCTGCCGATTTTAAAATCGCCTGAACATCTAATGGCTTAATGGTGTGCATGTTAATCAATTCCGCAGAAATACCTTTCTCTTTCAAAATCGCTAATGCTTCAATTGATTTCCAAACTAAGTGTCCACATGCTATGATGGTCACATCCGTTCCTTCAGCCAAAACATCTGCTTTCCCAATCACAAATTTTGCGTCTGGTTTAACAAAGATCGGCATCACAGGACGACCAAATCTCAAGTAAACTGGACCATTGTGTTCAGCAATCGCTATCGTTGCTTGTTTTGTTTGATTAAAGTCAGCAGGAACGATTACTGTCATATTAGGCAACATGCGCATCATTCCGATGTCCTCTAAAATTTGATGTGTCGCACCATCTTCACCTAGGGTAAGTCCGGCATGTGAAGCACAAATTTTCACGTTTTTCTGAGAATAAGCCACTGATTGACGAATTTGATCGTAAACACGTCCAGTTGAGAAATTTGCGAATGTTCCGGTATATGGAATTTTTCCACCAATGGTCATCCCAGCAGCTAGTCCAATCATGTTTGCTTCAGCGATTCCCGCTTGGAAAAAACGATCTGGATTTTCTTTTTGGAAAGCATCCATTTTTAATGAACCAGTTAAATCAGCACACAATGCTACTACATCTGGATTCGTGAGTCCTAATTCCGCTAATCCTTCACCAAATCCTGATCGCGTGTCTTTGTTACCTAGTATTTCAAATTCCATAACTATAAATTTAATAAGAGTGTTTTATTTGAATCGATTCTAAACTTTTTTTCTTTTGTGTATGCGCTCGACTTTTGGTCTTTTTCGCGGTAAACAATTTTATAATTTCCTGGTTGCAAGGACCATTTTCCCTCCAATGGACCTTCATCTATGTTGCAAACCCATTCCCACTGATTGGCTTGACGTTCATAGAAAATTTGTCCGACGCTTGCTTTCACCAAGGTGTATTGAAATATTCCCGCTGGAATGACGTCAACAAACGTTGTTTTACTTTGAGTAATTTCCACGCGTTGATAAGTTCTCGGCAAGGTGAAAATCTCTAGGTCATATGTCCCAACAAGGTATTTTTGTGTGGAGTTTAAATTTTGAGCATGCAAGGTTTTGCTGTCGTCCTTTATAGCGACGCGCATTTGAAAACTTGGATTTTGCGTGTTTTTTGTTGCTGTGAACTTCAAGTATCCTTGTGGTGCATCCAATACAATCGTGTTGTGTGTATGTTTTTGCAGGACAATCCCTTTTTTCTCCAATTTGGGAAGCGTGTTCACCACTAAATCATATTTTACTTCTGGATCCAAGACCAAGGTATCTGGAAGGTTTTTGCGATTTAGTGTATGTGTAAACGTGTATTTTATGTTGGATGTTCCGCTTTCGTAAAAGAACAACGTGACATTTGTCTCTAGTGGTTTTTTTGTGATGTCGTTTAAGTTCACTTGAACCGTGGTGTTCACCAAGGTCTTTGAGACAATTGCTGATAAAACATTTCTGAACGACTCCTTGCTTTCAGCATCAGAATAAGCACCAATGCAATCAAACTTATCCAAGTAGGATAAATCCATCCCTAAGCCAATTACAAATGGGGTGACTTTGACACCTTTATCCTTTAGCTTGCGGGCGATGATACATGGGTCGTTATCACATGATTCGAGTCCGTCAGTGATTAAAATAATGTAGTTTCTAGCAAGTGTATCGGGAAAATCACCAGCGGCAGCTTCGAGTGAACGTGCGATTGGAGTAGAACCTTTGGCTTGTATGGACTTTACCTTTGTTTTGATAGCGTCCACTGTATTGATTCCAAAGGGAACCTCTAATTTGGTATCGTTACAATCTTGGTAGGTATTCGTAACCGGAGTTTGATGACCGTATACGCGCAATGCAATTTCCAAATTTGGAATTCCTCTCAACTTCTCGACTTCTTGAATCAACACTTCTTTCGCTGCTTCCATGCGCGTTTGGTTATTATTCCAATCGACATTCATGCTATTTGAAGCATCCAAAATAAACAATATGCGCGTGTTTTTTTGCGTCCAGCCAAAGCTAGAAAGAAAAACAAATAATACGCATATCCACTGTTTCATTAATAGTCTCCTAACGATTCCTCAAGTTGTGCTAACGCTACAGTAAGTTGTTCTGCGTTTGGTGCAACACCATGCCATTTGTGAGACCCCATCATGTAATCAACACCTTGACCCATTTCTGTTTTCATAATAATCACAACGGGCTTTCCTTTTCCGCATAACGCTTTTGCAGCGGTCATTTTTGCACGGATATCTTCGAACTGATGTCCGTCCATCTCCAATACTTCCCAACCAAATGCTAACCATTTTTGTGCCAAGTTTCCTAAGGACATCACATCTTCTACATCTCCGTCAATTTGACGTCCGTTGTAATCAATTGTTGCGATGAGGTTGTCTACCTTGTTTGCAGCAGCATACATTGCCGCTTCCCAAATTTGACCTTCTTGTAATTCTCCGTCGCCGTGAAGTGTGTAAACGATTCCTTTGTCACCCGTTAACTTTTTCACTTGAGCAGCTCCTGCCGCTACAGAAAGACCTTGTCCTAATGAACCAGAGGCCATACGAATTCCAGGTAGTTTTTTGTCTGTTGAAGGGTGTCCTTGTAAACGACTAGAGAGCTTTCTAAACGTCCCTAATTCTGCAACTGGAAAATAACCAGCTCTTGCCAAAACACTATACCAAACTGGTGAAATGTGTCCATTCGACAAGAAAAACAAATCCTCACCAATACCATCCATGTCAAAAGACTCGGCATTGAAGTTCATTTGCTCAAAATACAAAAAGCTTAAAAAATCGGCACAGCCAAGTGATCCTCCAGGGTGGCCTGAATTAACTGCTGAAACCATACGAACGATGTCTCTTCTTACTTGAGAAGCTACTTTTTCTAATGCTGAATTCTCCATGAATTTTAACTAAGGAATTATGTTTCGACAAAATTAAGTTTTATTAACTTAGCATGAAATTGAAATATTTGAACATTAGGTACAACTTTTCAACGATAATAAACGTCTTGTCGACACAAAACTGAATTCATGAAAAAAGGTTTACTCGTTATCTTACTTGCATTTTGCCAACAATTTGTTGCTCAAAAGGCAAGTCCGGCATTAGCAAAAAGTTATTCAAAAACGGAATTACAAGTATTTGAACAAGATGGAAAGGGTACGATAAATGTTCTCAACTACGCGATAGACCATGCTTGTTACACAGTTGTCATTCCAGAGGGTAAGGATGTGAGTCAATTCCCTTCTATTTCCGTGAAATCAAAAAAAGACCTTCGTTTTACAGACTATCAACTGCAAATTAAGGACCGTACACAATATTTCAAAATTGAAGGCAGCAACGAACTTTTGGTCGTAAAGTCCATCAACATTCTTAAGTTGGAAATGCAAAACAAGAACTAATGACAAAAAAAATACTAAGCATTATATTCGTTGCTCTAGCTCATTTGGGATTCTCTCAAGTAACATTAACGATTGCTGACCCAGATTATAGCCAGACAAATCCTTTAAACTGTGCTGGTATTGTACCAACAGGTGGAACAAACTTCATTGACGGTGTTGGGAATTATTTGCCGAATACGGATCAGACTTTAGTCCTTTGTCCAGATTTAACACAAGGATCAAAAGTTTCGATTTCTTTTGCAACGAATATTGGATTTGAGTTTGACATTCATCCAACAGATACCTTGTACGTGTATGATGGCCCGTCCACAAGCTCACCGTTATTAGGAGCTTATAATTCGGGGACTAATCCGGTTGGATTCTTTGTTCAAGCTTCTTTTCAGAATAATCCATCTGGATGTTTAACCCTGCGCTTTCGTTCAAATGGAGCAAACGAAGGAACTGGATGGGTAGCAAATGTTGCATGTGGAAATCCACCACAACCGATTGAACCACATATTGAAGCCTTTAAAAATGGAGTTGGAACGAATATTTTGAATCCGCTTGATACAGGATACGTCGATTTATGTTTTGGAGATTCCGTTTTATTTACTGCAACGCCTTTGTTCCCATATTCATTTGAAAACACGAATACAGGATACTCACAAACGGTAGCAAACTGCAACTATACTTGGACAATCGGTGGAGTAGGACAGTTTACTGGAAGTTCAGTTTGGTTCACCCCACCTGCTCAATCAGGTTATTATGTGGATTTAAAAGTGCAAGATGCTTTCCCGCATCAAGCAAATATTTTCTGCAAAGTAAGGGTTTCTCAAACACCATTTTTTACCGGTACGGGTCCATTGGCTGATACAGTTTGTCTCGGAGTTAGCACAAACTTGATTGGTGGGGTGACGGCAACGGATACAGTTGGAATCGATATTCCTGGTGGAGAATTTCAAATTGGCGGTGTGTTTGCAGGATTAACGTTCTTGCCCGATGGAGCAGGACAAACCTATTCATCTATTGTACCGATGTCTGGATTTGACTCAACTGCTGTCATTACTTCCGCAAATGATTTTGATGAATTGTGTATCGATATCGAACACTCGTATATCGGAGATATTGAAATCGCGCTGACTTGTCCGAATGGAACAACGGTATCCTTGATGAATGCGTACAATCAAACGCCTTTCGGTTGGAATGAATTGGTACCGGGTGGTTGCGGAAATGGAATCGGAACCTTCCTAGGAAATGATACGAATATTGATGGAGGTAATCCAGGGACTCCTGTTTGGACATACTGTTTCTCGCCTACCAATGCTACACTGGGAACCATTTGTGCGGAAGAAGCTTTAAATAATACAGTAATTAATTCGTACGGATTTCCTTCCATGAACCCAAATGGAGTGTATTTGCCAGATGGCGATTTCAATCAATTTGCTGGATGTCCGATTAATGGTCCATGGACAGTTTCTGTTCAGGATAACCAAGGAGTTGATGATGGATACATTTTCCAATGGGCGATTTATTTCAATGCGTCATTGTATCCTGAATCTGAGGGATATCAGAACATTGTCATGGGAGATTTTTGGTCTCCGGATCCATCGATTATTTCTGGCCAAACGGATACTTTGATTGTGATTCAGCCAAGTGTAACAGGTAATACGAACTACACGTACAATGTTACTGATAATTTTGGCTGTCAGTATGACACGACAGTTACGCTTTATGTGTTGCCAACTCCTGCGATTTTTGACGATACAATTGCCTGTAACTACGCCTACCAGGTACAAAACACCATTTCTTACAGCGGCGGTGTTTGGGCATGTGCAGATACGTCAATTCATTTTTTACCAAGCAACTTGGTCGATAACCCAGAGATTAACACTATGCAAGTCGGTGGAATCTTTGATGTGATGTACATCGATAACTCATGTAATGACACCATCATTTCACAAATTGAATTCCCACCCTATATTTACACGGAATTGCTTGATACTGCGATTTGTAAAAATGCCAATTTTGAATTGAGTCCTTTAATGGTGAATTCTCAACCGTTACAACCTGGATACAATCCATTGCAGACCTTCGTTTGGGGAGACGGATATAACGCTGTCCCACGTATTGTGAATCAACCGGGAGATTATCCGTTCTTTTTATCAAATGTATGTTATACGGTATCTGATATCGCAACAATTACGGTTAAACCGTGTGACATTACTGCACCGAATATCATTTCCCTTTCTTCGCAAGTAGGTAATGAAACCTTCTTTGTGGAGTATGATGGTATTGCAGAATTTCAGTGTTACATCCTTAATCGTTGGGGAAATGTAATTTATGAATATGCGGATCCTGCGGGACATTGGGATGGAAAAACAAGTTCTGGAGACATCGTTGAAGAAGGAACCTATTTCTACCGCATTGATGCGATTTTTGAAGGTGGAGAAAAGATACAAAAACACGGATTTGTCGTTGTGAAATACTAGGATTGACTACTTTTGTTCAAAATTGAACAACTATGTCAAATTTGTCTTTTGCACAAGAAATCCAAGAAGGAATTCCAACGTATATTCCCACAGAAAAATCTTGGGATTCGAACGTCAACCATGCGCCAAAACGCAAGGATATTCTATCAAAGGAAGAAAAGAAATTAGCCATTGCGAATGCGTTGCGCTATTTTCCAAAAGAACAACACGCTGAATTATCGAAAGATTTTGCTGCTGAATTAAACACATACGGTCGCATTTATATGCACCGTTACCGTCCTAATCACGCTATCTTTGCACGTCCCATTTCGGAGTACCCCGGAAAATCACTTCAAGCTCGCGCAATCATGTTGATGATTCAAAACAACTTGGATCATGCAGTAGCGCAACATCCTCATGAACTCATTACTTACGGTGGAAATGGTGCTGTATTCCAAAACTGGATTCAATATCGTTTAACCATGAAGTATTTGTCTGAAATGACGGACGAACAAACGTTAGTCATGTATTCTGGACATCCAATGGGATTATTTCCATCGCATAAAAATGCTCCTCGCGTCGTAGTAACGAATGGAATGATGATTCCGAATTATTCTAAACCAGATGACTGGGAAAAATTCAATGCGCTTGGGGTAACACAATACGGACAAATGACCGCTGGTTCATACATGTACATAGGACCACAAGGAATTGTTCATGGCACCACAATTACCGTTCTAAATGCCGTTCGTCGTTTGGCTAAAAACCGTGATGATATTAGAGGAAAATTATTCTTAACAGCTGGACTTGGTGGAATGTCAGGTGCACAACCGAAGGCAGGAAATATTGCTGGTGTTATTTCAGTGACTGCAGAAGTGAATCCAAAAGCAGCAAAAACGCGACATGAACAAGGTTGGGTTGACGAAATAATCTCCGATTTAGATGAATTGTCAGTCCGTGTAAAAAAGGCACAAGAAGCCAAAGAAGTTGTTTCGATTGCCTACCTCGGAAATGTTGTGGATGTTTGGGAGAAATTTGATGAAACAGGGGTTCATGTGGATTTAGGTTCGGATCAAACTTCCTTGCATAATCCATGGGCTGGAGGATATTATCCTGCAGGTCTTACTTTTGAAGAGTCCAATGAAATGATGGCAAATGACCCTGACAAATTCAAGGAATATGTTCAAGAAAGCTTGAGACGCCACGCTGCTTCCGTTAATAAGCACACAGAGAGAGGAACATATTTCTTCGATTATGGTAATGCATTTTTATTAGAGTCTTCTCGTGCTGGAGGTGATGTGATGGCAAAAAACCACATTGATTTTAAATACCCTTCATACGTTCAAGATATTTTAGGTCCAATGTGCTTTGATTACGGATTTGGTCCATTTCGATGGGTTTGCGCTTCAGGAGATCCAAGTGATTTAGAAAAAACAGATGCCATAGCATGCCGAGTTTTGGAAGAAATGATGCTGCATAGTCCGGTTGAAATCCAACAGCAAATGGCAGATAATATTCAGTGGATTAAAGGTGCACAAGAAAATAAAATGGTTGTCGGATCACAAGCCAGAATCCTATATGCAGATGCAGAAGGAAGAATGCGCATTGCGGAAGCCTTTAATCAGGCAATTTCTCGTGGTGAAATAGGACCAGTAATTTTAGGCCGTGATCATCATGATGTTTCTGGAACGGATTCACCATACCGCGAGACGTCCAATATTTACGATGGATCTCGATTTACCGCTGATATGGCCATTCAAAATGTGATTGGAGATAGTTTCCGTGGTGCAACCTGGGTTTCCATTCACAATGGCGGTGGAGTTGGTTGGGGAGAGGTAATCAACGGTGGATTTGGAATGCTCTTGGATGGTAGCTCTGACGCAGATCGTAATTTAAAAATGATGTTGCATTGGGACGTTAACAACGGTATCGCGCGACGCAATTGGGCACGAAACGAAAATGCTATTTTTGCCATTAAGCGTGCGATGGAAATCGAACCAAATCTGAAAGTAACCTTACCAAATTTGGTCGATGATCAATTATTGGAGGATATATTCTAAGGTCTAAAAGCTTCTTCTAAAAAGCGTCCTTTACTCGTAGGCATATCAAAGTGAAGGAGTGTGGAAATTGTTTTCGAAATATCGATTAATTCGCCCTCCTTTTTGATTGTCAATCCCTTTGGTGTATCTGGACCAAGTACTAAAAGTGAAATGTGTCTACATCCTTCACAGCGGTCACCGTGGTTCACAAATCCTGACTTTACTCCGTCTAGATGCCTTCCGTGGTCATTGGTGATAAATAAAGTCGTTTGATTTTTCATCAAAGGATTGGATTGAATCATCGCCCATAAATTAGCGGCATAAGCATCACATGCCGTGATTGACTGCTGGTATTTTTCCCAGTTGTTTGCATGTCCATAAACGTCTACTGCTAACAGATTGATTAACATCACGTGGGGCGCTTCGGGACTCGATACCAACTCTGTCACTTTTGCAAACGTTTTTTCATCCTTACCGTAACCTAATCCATTTCCGTTAGGGCCACAATACGTAGTTGCCAAAAATTGATCGCGCCATTTCTTATTTTCAGTATTTGCCAGCACATCTAGCTTTCCTTTGCTCGCAACGATGTAGGCATCTTTTTTTGCGGCGCCAGTTGACTTTAGGTAGTACTGAAACAAAGATGGATTTTTGGGTAAACTAGTCCCGGAGTTCGAAATTCGCTGATAAACGCCAGTAGCAATAGCGGTGTGTCCCGGAACCGTGTAAGTGACACCATTATTTTTGAAATCCTCATAAAACGCACCCTCATACCGAAGTGAGTCGCACAACACAGGACTTAAACGGCAGGAAGTATCACCATATGTTTCACTGAAACGAGGTCCATCAATTACTAAAATGACGACATACTTTGTTTTATAGGAACTAGTTCCTTGTTGAGCGGAAAGCGTAGGTCCGAAAAGTAATAAAATGATTGCTGCAATGTGAATTTTCATAGTTCAAAAATACACATTATCAAAAGTCTATTAGTCTTTTAGGATTTTTACTGTTTGGATGTGTTTTCCATCTCGTGTAACGCGCAGTAAATAAACACCGTTTTCAAGCCTAGAAATATCCATTGATTTGGACGGTTGATTTCCAGTTAAAACGATTTTTCCTTGAAGATCCAAAAGTTGGATTTGATCATCTGAATGAGCTCCGTCTATGTTCAATATGGTAGACGTTGGATTTGGAAAAACACTTAGTCTTTCCTCCGTTAATGGAGATAATCCACTTAAATTAGCATCGTAGATCACTCGAATCTGAATGGATTTGTGAACAGTTTGCGCTGGAACACCGTTGTCCGTCATGTCCATTTCTATGGAATATATTCCTGGTTGAACATTCGTTGCGTCAAACGTTAAATTATACTCTGTGAATTCTCCGTTTGGAATGGCAACATACGTCAATGCACTTGGATGTGAACAGGATAAAGTGGAGCTTGTTAATTGTCCAATTTCAGGTGTACTTACACCGAGGGTAAAGTCAATCGCGTTTAAACTTTTGTGCAGCGTATCACCGGTGTAGACATCAATTGTATCACAAATTAGGCTACTCATGACAAGCGGCGGAATATTTGTTGCTGAACTGGACAAATTAAAGTAGATTTCTTGATCATCTAGAAAATCAACACCATCAAAGGTGTTGTACGGACCATCAAAAGACGTTCCAAGTGTATCAAATTGTCCAACTTGAAAATAATCAAGTCCGTTTCCAATGTTCACTCCAACTGTTGCGGGAGTTCCGCCAATTCCGTTTACGCCTAACGATGCTGATCCGGTTGTCCATTGCATGTCTCCATAACAAAAGGATACGTTGTTTCCGGCAGGAACCAAGGTGTCTTGTCCGTCCGAAATAATTAATTGAAAGGTGTTTAATTTGTCTTCCATCATATTCCAATATCCAACGTGATCCCAAACAACAACGAGTGAATGAGGATTTAACTTAAACCAAACATTTCCTCCGTTGGTGGAACGTGTATCGACATCAGCCCAAAAAGGAGCAATCATGTTATAGGTAGGATCTGGAAAGGGATTGGCTGTAAACGTACTGTAAGGAAGATCAAATGAGATGTTTCCATTATTGTTAATGTACAAACTATCATACGAAGTCCCGTAGAAACTAAAATTGAAAGGAAGTACAATGACATTGGAAAATTCATCATCGTTTGGGGGCATGGCTAAAGTGAAGGTTGTATCCAAAGGGATTAAACAATCACAAACTCCTGATTTTGTTGCATTACCTGAATAATGTATCAATGGATTATTGGAGGGAACGAGGTCAATCATACTTTGATTAGTAATCATTCCTTGAGATTTCAAACTTTGGTATTCTTTTGAATCAACTTTAATGGACTGACTATTTACAGTAAACGTGAAAAGCCCGATAATTCCTAGTACTAATGATCGCATAGCGGTAAAATATGAGTAAATCGTAGTGAAAATTACCAATTTTTTTCAAGAAACGAAAACATTCATTTGATGGCGGTGTTTTCTAGGTTAAATAATCAAATAAACGTTTGTTCAAATACCATAAAAGTGGTAATTTTGTGGACGATTAACAGTTTATTTATAATTAATCTAAATAAAAACTGATTATGATTACAGTTACAGACAATGCAAAGAAGCAAGCCTTAAGGTTGATGGAAGATGAGGGTAAAGAAGGTCTTTTTATCCGCGTTGGAGTGCAAGGTGGTGGTTGTTCAGGATTAATGTATCAATTGACATTTGACAACCAGGATTTAGAAGGAGATAAATCCTTTGAAGATAACGGAATTAAAGTGGTCGTTGACAAGAAAAGTTACCTGTATTTAATTGGGACAACCTTAGACTTTTCCGGTGGATTAAATGGAAAGGGATTTGTGTTTCAAAACCCGAATGCAGATAGAACATGTGGATGTGGAGAGTCTTTCTCTGTTTAAGAAAAAGCTATGGCAGGATATACTGAAAATGAGTTAGCTCAAGATCTCGAAAACCAAGAGTATAAATTTGGATTCGTCACGGATATTGAAGCAGATACTGTTCCAATTGGATTAAATGAGGACATCATCCGCTTAATTTCTGAAAAGAAAGAAGAGCCGGAATGGTTACTGGAATACCGACTAAAAGCCTTCGCTATCTGGAAGGAAATGACAGAGCCAGAATGGGCGCATGTTCACTATACAAAACCAGATTTTCAAGCAATTGCGTATTATTCCGCTCCAAAACAAACCAAAAAATACGAGTCTTGGGATGACGTTGATCCAGAAATGAAAGAAACCATGAAAAAATTGGGGATTTCAATGGAAGAGCAACAACGTCTAACTGGTGTTGCCGTGGATTTTGTCATGGATTCTGTTTCTGTAGCCACATCGTTCAAAGAAAAACTCGGAGAACTTGGTGTGATTTTCTGTTCTTTTTCAGATGCAGTGCAAAATCACCCTGATCTCGTTAAAAAATACATGGGATCAGTTGTTCCAATGACCGATAATTTTTATGCGGCATTGAACGCAGCGGTATTCACTGATGGATCCTTCTGTTACATACCAAAAGGTGTTCGTTGTCCAATGGAATTATCGACATACTTCCGTATTAATGCAGGTGGAACTGGTCAATTTGAACGTACCTTGGTTGTCGCGGATGAAGGATCATACGTTTCTTACCTTGAAGGTTGTACTGCTCCTCAACGTGATGAAAATCAATTGCACGCTGCTGTGGTAGAATTAATTGCCATGGATCATGCGGAAATTAAATATTCCACCGTTCAAAACTGGTATCCAGGTGATAAAGAAGGGAAAGGTGGGGTTTTTAATTTTGTTACTAAGCGAGGAATGTGTCATTCCCATGCAAAAATATCATGGACACAAGTAGAAACAGGATCTGCGGTTACATGGAAATATCCTTCGTGCGTACTCAAAGGAGATTACTCTATTGGAGAATTTTACTCTGTTGCGGTAACAAATAATTACCAACAAGCAGATACGGGAACCAAAATGATTCATCTCGGTAAAAACACCAAGAGTACGATTATTTCCAAAGGAATTTCCGCAGGAAAATCACAGAATTCTTACCGTGGACTCGTACAAATCAATAAAGGTGCTCAAAATGCCCGTAATTTTTCGCAATGTGATTCACTATTGATGACTGACGAATGCGGTGCACATACGTTCCCTTACATTGAATGTAAGAATCCAACGGCGAAAATTGAACATGAAGCAACAACATCTAAAATTGGAGAAGACCAATTGTTTTATTGTATGCAACGTGGAATCAGTGAGGAAAAAGCGATCAGCTTGATTGTGAATGGATATTGCAAAGAAGTATTAAACCAACTACCGATGGAATTTGCCGTGGAAGCACAAAAATTGCTGGCAATTAGTTTAGAGGGTAGTGTAGGTTAAGAAAATAGAATAAAGGAATTAGTTCTGATTAAGAAAAGATAAGAGATGATTAAAATTGAAAATTTACACGCAAGCATCGACGGAAAAGAAATCCTGAAAGGATTAAACTTGGAAGTGAAAGCGGGAGAAGTTCATGCGATAATGGGTCCGAATGGTGCTGGAAAAAGCACATTAGCTAGTGTCTTAGCTGGACGAGAAGACTATGAAGTAACTGCAGGATCAGTTGATTTCGACGGAACAGATTTATTGGAATTATCGACAGAGGATCGTGCGAGAGAAGGGTTATTCTTAGCTTTTCAATATCCCGTTGAAATCCCAGGTGTATCGAATGTAAATTTCCTTCGAACTGCTTTGAATGAAATCAGAGCATACAAAGGTGAAGATCAAATTTCAGCGAAGGATTTCATGGCAATGGTTCGTGAAAAATCAGCCATCGTGGAATTGGATAGCAAATTAGCTTCCCGAGCAGTGAATGAAGGATTTTCTGGAGGCGAGAAAAAACGAAATGAAATCTTCCAAATGGCGATGTTAGAACCGAAATTAGCGGTTCTGGATGAAACGGATTCTGGTTTGGATATCGATGCTTTGCGCATTGTGGCAAATGGAGTAAATACATTAAAATCTGACAAAAATGCGACGATTGTGATCACGCATTATCAACGATTGTTGGACTACATCGTTCCTGATTTCGTACACGTTTTGTACAACGGACGAATCGTGATGACTGGAACGAAAGATTTGGCATTGGAATTAGAGGAAAAGGGATACGACTGGATCAAAGATTCAATTGAAGCGTAAGAAAAAGCAATGGAAAACTCGAATAAATTAAGTCAATTTACAAGTCGATTTGCCTCTACCGAAATCAGTGCGCTTCTGCCTATGGCAGCTACAGCTCGTGATTTTATGATGAGAAATGACTTTCCTACAACGAGAGTTGAACGATTTAAATACACGCGCTTGACTAAACTGGCAAATGCTCAGTTTGATTTGAACAATCCACAAACAATTTCTGATTTCCGTAAATATCAGATTTGTTCAGATGCCATCGCTATTTTTATCGTTAATGGAAAGGTACACCTTCCGGAATCGACATTGCCAACAGGACTGACAATAGATTATATTCATTCAGCTAAGTCACTTCCAACATCAAGTATAAAGGATGTCTTTGCTGGAATGAATGTATTATATGCGCAATCTGGCGTTTGTATTCATGTAGCTAAGAATGCCATCATTGATTCCGTGATTGAAATAGTACATGTGTGCACAGGATCCTACGCTGGATTTACCCGTCATCATGTATCTATCGGAGAGCATGCACAAGCGAAGGTAGTTTTGACCTATGCTTCTGAGGCGACAAATGAATGCTTCTCTCATGTTCATACATCGATTGAAGTAGGAGAGCAAGCACATGTGAATGTGGAGAAGGTTCAACTGGAATCAAGTGAAATGTATTCCTTTTCGGATGAAGAAATTTGGCAAGATGCAGACTCTGTATTCCAAATTAACACATTGACTTTGGATGGAAATTTAGTGCGTAATGATTTGCATATTCAAGTTCAAGGAGAGCATGCAGAAACGCATTTGAATGGTATGTACATGTTGAACGGACAACAACACCTTGCTAATTACTCAACAGTTGATCACCAAGTAGCGAATTGTGAAAGCCACGAGCTCTATAAAGGCATCATGGATGACAAATCAATGTCGGTGTTCAATGGGAAAGTATTTGTCCGCAAAGACGCTCAAAAAACAAATGCATATCAATCCAATGCCAATGTTTTGATAAGTGATGATTCAAGTGTGAATTCAAAACCAGAATTAGAGATTTATGCGGATGATGTAAAATGTTCACACGGTTCTACAACGGGACAGTTGGACGACGACGCAATTTTCTATTTGCGAGCGAGAGGATTATCGGAAAAAAGCGCCAAGCAATTAATGTTGACTGCATTCATGTCAGATGTCTTGGATAAAATAAGCATTCCTGAAGTGAAAGCAAAAGTTTTTAAAACGATCAATGAACGCTTTAATTGGGAATTAGAACTATAGTTCAACTGAAAATATGAAACAAAGAAAAAGCCCTGACGTTGCTGTCAGGGCTTTTTTATTTCTAAAAGTGAAGCTTATCCGTTCAATGCTTCCGCACCACCAACGATCTCTAAGATTTCGTTAGTAATCGCAGCTTGACGCGCTTTGTTATAGCTTAATTTAAGGCTTTTTTGAAGTTCATTCGCATTATCTGTTGCTTTGTGCATAGCAGTCATACGAGCGCCGTGTTCTGCTGCAAATGAATCGCGAATGGCTTTGTACAATTGAATTTTTAACGATTTAGGGATTAAATCCTCTACAATTTCAATTTTAGATGGCTCGAATATATAATCACCTGTACTTTCACCTTCGGTTACTGTTGGAACGATTGGTAAGAACTGTTCTGTTTCTACAGATTGCGTTGCAGCGTTAATGAAACGGTTGTACACCAGAACAATTTTATCAAATGATTTGTTATTGAACTGCTGAATGATTTCTTCCGCTAATTGAGCAACAACTTCAAAACGTAGGTCTGCGTAAACATCTTCCATGTTTTCGATACGTTCGTTCGCGTAGTTGTATTCAGTACGTTTGTAAACGTCTCTGATTTTTTTGCCAATACTTAAAACGTGAACATTTGCGTCCTTATAGTCTTCGTGAATAAGTACTCCAGCGCGTTTAATGATGTTATTATTGAATCCACCACACAAACCACGGTTTGATGTAATTCCAACAACTAACACATTTTTTACTTCGCGTTGCTCTGAATAGGCATTCTCAGAAAGATCAAGTGTTGAACTTAAGTTTTCTAAGATTTCTTTCAGTTTACCAGCGTATGGACGCATTTGCGTAACCGCATCTTGTGCGCGTTTCAACTTAGCTGCAGAAACCATCTTCATTGCTGAAGTGATCTGCATCGTTGAACCTACAGAGGTAATTCGGTTACGTATTTCTTTTAAATTAGCCATTCTTGATGTTTATCTTCAATCAAATGATGGTGAACAATTAGAATTTCTCAGCGACTTCTTTCGCAACTTTCGTTAAAACAGCTTCGATTTCATCTGTGTATTTTCCAGCTTTCAATGCAACTAATGTGTCAGCATGTTTTGCTTCTAATACAGTCAAATAATCTTTCTCGAAGTTTTTCACTTGGTTGATCGGAACATTTTGGATAAGTCCTTTAGTTCCAACATAGATGATCGCAATTTGTTTTTCAACCGGGTATGGGTCTCCTTCTTTTTGTTTCAAGATTTCCACGTTACGAGCTCCTTTGTCCAATACATTTTTAGTTGCCGTATCCAAATCAGAACCAAATTTCGCAAACGCTTCTAACTCACGGTATTGTGCTTGGTCTAATTTCAAAGTACCAGCAACTTTTTTCATGGATTTAATCTGAGCAGATCCTCCTACACGAGAAACGGAGATACCTACGTTGATCGCTGGACGAATACCAGAGTTAAATAAGTCACCTTCCAAGAAGATTTGTCCATCCGTAATGGAAATTACGTTTGTTGGAATGTATGCCGAAACGTCACCTGCTTGTGTTTCAATGATCGGAAGTGCCGTTAATGAACCACCACCTTTTACTTTATCTTTCAATGAAGCCGGAAGGTCGTTCATTTGTTTCGCGATATTATCATCAGAGATCACTTTCGCTGCACGCTCTAATAAACGGGAGTGAAGGTAGAATACATCACCTGGGTATGCCTCGCGTCCTGGTGGACGACGTAACAACAACGATACCTCACGGTAAGCAACCGCTTGTTTAGATAAATCATCATAAACAATCAATGCTGGTTTACCTAAATCTCTAAAGTATTCTCCTACAGCTGCTCCAGTCATTGGTGCGTAAAACTGCATTGGAGCTGGATCAGATGCATTGGAAGCTACAACAGTAGTATAAGCCATTGCACCAGCATCCTCTAATTTTTTAACGATACCAGCAACTGTTGAACCTTTTTGTCCAATAGCTACATAAATACAGTAAACAGGTTCACCACGATCGTAAAACTCACGTTGGTTAATGATAGTATCAATTGCAACGGTTGTTTTACCTGTTTGACGGTCACCAATGATTAACTCACGTTGTCCACGTCCGATTGGAATCATCGCATCCACCGCTTTGATACCTGTTTGAAGAGGCTCAGTTACTGGTTGACGGAAGATAACTCCGGGTGCTTTACGTTCAATTGGCATTTCGAATAACTCACCAGCGATTGGTCCTTTACCATCGATAGGTTGTCCTAATGTATCAATTACACGTCCAACTACGCCATCACCAACTTTAACAGAGGCGATTTTACCTAATCGGCGAACAGTATCACCTTCTTTTACACTTGAAGATCGTCCTAAAAGTACAGCTCCTACATTGTCTTCTTCCAAGTTCAATGCAATTCCTTGCATTCCACCTGCGAATTCAATCAATTCACCATATTGAACACCATTCATCCCGTAGATACGAGCAATACCATCTCCTACTTGAAGAACGGTACCTATTTCTTGTAATTCTGCTTCAGAGCGAAATCCAGAAAGTTGTTCTCTTAAAATTGCGGAAACTTCTGCTGGTTTGATATCTGCCATGTTTACTTTATTTAATGTGTCGTTTGACTATTTTACTAATTCTTGTTTTAATCGATTCAACTGATTTGAAACGGAAGCATCAATTTGGTGATCACCCATGCGGACAATAAATCCACCTATTAATGACTCATCTATTTCTTCAGTGATTTCTAAGGCACCTTTGATCGACGCACTTATTTTTGATGTGATTTGATTCTTTGTTTGAGAATCTAGGGTTTTTGCACTGATAATCGTAACTTGAACAATACCTCTATGCTCTTTTAATTGAGTTAAAAAAGCACTGGCGATTTCAGTGATAATATCCTCTCTTCGGTTGGTTGCAACCATTTCTAAAAATGAAATGGATAATGCATCAAAATTTCCAAAGATCGATTTGATCACTTCTAGTTTTTTATCCACCTTAATTAAAGGAGAATTTAAAAACACTTGGAAATCATGCGCCTCGTTTGCAACTGTAATAATTTGCTGCATGTCTTTTTCGACAACCTCGATTTTTTGTTGATCTAAGGCTAACTCTAATAATGCTTTCGCGTAACGTCCTGCTGCTTTCGTTGATTTCATTTGATTAGTTCATTTGAATATCACCAGCAAGTTTTTCTGCTAATGCTTTTTGTTTTTCATCCGATGCCAATTCGCCACGAACAACTTTCTCAGCAATTTCAACTGCCAATGTTGCCACGTGCGTTTTTATTTCAGCAATTGCTGCTGCTTTTTCGCTGTTAATGTTCAAACGAGCTGCTTCAACAATTTTTTGTGATTCTACTTTAGATTTCGTTTTCGCATCTTCAATCATCGTATTCGCTGCTTCTTTCGCTTCTTTTAAAATATTGTCACGTTCTGCACGTGCTTCTTTCAAGATTTGATCATTTTCAGCTTTTAATGCTTTCATTTCAGCTTGTGTTTTCACAGCTAATTCTAATGCTTCAGAAATTTTTTGTTCACGTGCATTTACTGCATTTAAAATAGGCTTCCAAGCAAATTTTGCTAGTAAGAACAAGAGAAGGCAAAAAACAATTCCTGTCCAGAACAATAAACCTAAGTCGGGTAATATTAAATCCATTTTCTTTTAATTAATGTGTTAAATATAAAGGTAGTTGAAACCAACCGTTCCAACTACCCTTAAAGATTTATGCTTTCGCGCCTAGTAGACCAACTACTACACCGAATAACGCAACACCTTCAATAAGTGCTGCTGCAATAATCATCGCTGTTTGAATTTTTCCAGATGCTTCTGGGTTTCTAGCGATACCTTCTACTGCAGTTCCACCGATTCTACCAATTCCTAGACCTGCGCCTAAAACTGCTATACCAGCACCGATTGCTGCAATACTACCGAACATTCCTGTCATTATATTTGAATTAAAAGGTTACTAATTAATGATGCGCTTCCTCTACCGCAGCTCCAATAAACAATGCTGAAAGCATCGCAAAAAGGAATCCTTGTAAAAACGCAACTAAAACTTCCAAAATCGAAATAAACAAAGCCATCGGCACAGACAATCCTGCCCAAGCCATGTTTTTATTTACGAAAATGATGGAAATCAATGCTAAAACAATAATGTGTCCTGCAGTAATGTTCGCGAATAAACGAATCATTAGGGCAAATGGTTTTGTGAAAATACTGATGATTTCAATGGGCATCATGAAGAATTTCATAGGAACTGAAACACCTGGCATCCAGAAAATATGTCCCCAATAGTTTTTGTTACCTGAAAACAAGGTGACAATTAGGGTGCAAACAGCTAAAAATAAAGTGACAGTAATGTTTCCTGTTAGGTTCGCTCCACCAGGTAAGAAAGGAATTAATCCCAACATGTTATTAAACCAAATAAAGAAGAAAATGGTTAACAAGTAAGGAACGTATTTCTCGTACTTGTGTTCATCAATATTCGCCTTTGCGATGTCATCACGTACCATTACAATGATTGGCTCGAAGAATTTTGCTAACCCTTTTGGAGCTACAGCACCATTTTTACGATAGAATTTAGCAACACTGAACATGACGATTAAGACTAAAAAAGCACCCATTAAAAGAGACATCACATTTTTAGTAATCGAAAAGTCTAATGGTTGACTATTATGAGGGTGTTCACCTTCGAAATGTAATTCACCTTGAGCGTTTAATTTGTAAATTTCTTCATGGTACATTGCATATCCTGCTGCAGGACCAACCCCTTTAACATAATGTAAACTTGTACCTTGTTCATTACTTTTTACTTCAACTGCCTCACCGTGGTAAAAATGATTTGAACTAAACGTTTTCAATCCATTATCCAATAAAATAATTGGTAAGTAGATGCTTGTTCCTCCATGCTCAGGTCCAAAAAGGTGCCATTCATGTGCATCCTTGATATGGTGCATAATCATTTCACTTACATTGAATTCTTTCTCTTCATTTGCGAATGAAAAACCGGAAACCCCAACGAAGGCTAGTAAAATTGCGACTTTTCGCATCAAAAATGAAAGTTTGCTGAATTGTTGCATTAGCGAATCTTTAAGCGAGTTTTAAATTTTTTTGCAAAGTTAGGCAAACTTTCTAAAGAAACAACCTAAATTTTTGAACAAATCAGCTGCGAGTTTTCCTCATTTTCTTATATAACTGAATTCCGATCATCAATAGAATAGCTACTCCAAAGAATCCAAGTGTCCCATAAATCCAATTCAATGAATTTTTCATGCTAACAAGAAAGACAATTGCCACCAAAAAGAGCGTCGCTACTTCATTCCATATTCGGAGTTTACCAGATGTCCAACGAATCGTTCTTTGTTGACATTGCTTCATCATTTTTTGACTGTAAAAATGGTAAAGGAGCAGCAAACCAACGAATCCTAATTTCATGTGCATCCATGGTTGAGATAAATAATACGATGGTTGATCAACAATCATAATTGTTCCGAAAACAACAGTTAAAATCATTGCTGGAGTGGTAATTATCCACCACAACCGTTTTTGCATGATGTCAAATTGTTCTTGAAGAATACTTTTCTTAGGCTCTTCCTGTTCACTGGCCTCCACGAAATAGATGAATAAGCGAACCATATAAAAGAGTCCGGCAAACCAACTGACCATAAAAATGATGTGTAGTGCTTTGATGTATAACATACCTACAAAAGTAATGGAATCAACTTGTATTCAGGGTATATTTGTATTTTCGTTGACGATTTATTTTGAAGCGTAATTCCATTTATTGATGAAACAGGTTGTATTGACTTCATTTTTCTTGTTATCCGTTTTCCAATGTCTAGCACAGGAAAAACTCTTGTCCCTGGATGGAACGTTTCAAAACAATAATTTGGTCGTTTACAATCCGCCCCAATCTGATGGCTTTGGTTTTTGTGTCACAAAAGTGCTTGTGAATGGGGAAATTTTACCTGCAGCTATTCAATCAGCTCATTTTGAAATAAATTTTCAGTTGTTTCAATTAAAAGTAGGCGAAAATGTGTTCGTTGTTTTAGAACATGCTATTGGTTGTCAGCCTCGATTTATGAATCCAGAAATTCTTCTACCAAAAAGCACGTTTCGCTGCACTTCAATCAATGTTGATAAAAGTGGAGTGATAAATTGGACGACAGCGGATGAGGCGGGTTCGCTGGATTTTATCATTGAGCAATACCGCTGGAATAGATGGGTGGAAGCCGGACAAGTAAAAGGTAAAGGGACCAAACAATCCAATTCTTATTATTTTCAAATCACCCCGCATTCTGGCAAAAATCAAGTCCGCGTTTCACAAATTGATAATACGGGAGAAAAACGAAGTTCACAAGTTGTATTTTTCAATTCGGGACTTACTTCATTAAAAATTAGTCCAACAAAGGTGCGAGACAATTTGTACTTTAAGACCGGATCAAAAGAAATGAAAACGAAATTCGAAGTATACGATGCTTACGGAAACTTGCTCAAAGTAGGATTCGCCAGCATGGTAGATTGCACCAATTTGGTTAGTGGCGTATACTTCATAAATTTCGACAATCAAACTGAAAAATTCATCAAAATCGCTGAATAATGAAACGCATTGAACATCTTGGAATTGCAGTAAAAAACTTAGAGGAAGCTATTCCGATGTACGAAGCACTGCTAAATACTACGTGCTACAAGCGAGAAGGTGTAGCTTCGGAAGGTGTGATGACGGCCTTTTTTCAAATTGGCGAATCTAAAATAGAATTATTGGAAGCGACCAATGAGGAATCGCCGATCGCGAAGTTTCTAAGTAAAAATGGACCTGGTTTTCACCATGTAGCTTTTGAAGTGGAAAACATAGAATCAGAAATTGCTCGACTTCAAGCGGTAGGATTCCAGCTCATTCACGAAGTAGCAAAAGATGGAGCGGACAACAAGCGTATTGCTTTCCTTCATCCAAAATCTACTGGATCATTATTAGTGGAAATTTGTCAAGAAAAAAGCGCATAAAATTCTACGTCTTTTTGATAATAAAAAGTTTGTAAACCAGCTTCTTGAGCACCAGAAATGTGCTGTGGACTATCGTCAATAAAAAGCACCTTACTCGGCGTCACTTTCAGCTGCTCACAGACCCAAACAAATGTTTCTGGATGCGGCTTACGTTGTTTGATTTCATGAGAAAGGAACACCTTTTCGAATACGGACTCAAAAAGCACTTGACTTACTTTCGCCCATTCTCTTTTTACCTCCACCATGTGTAATTCATTCGTATTACTTAGTAGTGCTATGCGTTGTTTCTTTGCGAGTTCAAGGATTAATTGCACTTTTTTCTCTGAAAAACTTAAAATCATTGCATTCCAAGCGTGGACAACTTCATTCGGACTCGTTCCCTTGCGAGTAGCATCAAGTAGTTTATTGATGAAATGTTGAGCAGAAATTTGACCTGTTTCAAATAAGTCAAAAAGTTGATTTTGTTGAAATTGCGTGTATTTCTCTTCAAAGTCAACTGTACCTAGTTTTACAAAAGCATTTTCAGTAGCTTGATAATCAATGTCAATAAGCACTCCGCCAAGGTCAAATAAAATCAGTTCGATGTCTTTCATGTCACGAAGATACAGCCTTCGAGCGTTATTTGAATGTATTCTAAATAATCGAACGTGACATTTCCATGACATTACAACTTTAGTAGGCTTGTACTTTTGCAGTCAAAGATACTGATTGTGTTGAAGGACCTACATATTATCGCATTTACGCATCGAAATTTAGACGTCAATAAAATTGGTTTATTACACATTGAGAAAGAAGACCAATTAGGGCATTTAGATCGGTTAAAGCAAGCGTTGCAACTGGATGAAATTCAGTTCCTTTCAACGTGTAATCGCGTAGAGATTACCTTTGTTAAACAGCACAAATTGGATGCGGATTATGTCCACCAAATTCTTTCTTTGATTTACCCCAAATTAGTTCCTATTCAATTAGAGGAATTTGTTCACCGTGCAGAAATGTATTCCGGAAATACAGCTGTAAAGCATGCACTTTCTGTGGCCTCTTCTATAGATTCCATGATTGTTGGTGAACGAGAGATCATAACACAGGTCCGATTAGCATATGAACATTGCAGAGATTTAGGATTAACAGGTGATTTTATTCGTTTATTGATTAAGCAAGTCATTCAGTGCGCCAAACAAGTCTACACGGAAACTTCGATTTCCACTAAACCAGTGTCGGTTGTTTCTTTGGCTTACCATCATATGAAAACCATGAACATCCCCTTGGATGCGCGTATTTTGATTGTAGGTGCTGGTGTGACGAATACCACGATGTGTCGCTTTTTGAAAAAACATGGATTCCGTAATTTCCATGTGTTCAATCGAACACTCGAACGTGCAGAGAAATTGTCGAATGAAATCAAAGGATCAGCTTACGCACTTTCCGAATTAGCGAACTTCGACAAAGGATTTGATGTGATCATTACTTGTACGGCGGCAAAACATCATGTACTAACTCCCGAACTCTATGCATTTTTATTGCAAAATGAAGTTCATGAACGCGTGATCATTGATCTAGCTATTCCTCAGGATTTAGATGCATCCATTTTGAACGCACACCCAATCAATTATTTATCCATCGAGTATTTGCAGAAGATTTCAAATGAGAACTTGAAAGAGCGTTCGAAGGAAATTCTTCATGTAGAGCAAATCATCGCCGATGCAATGGAAGCTTTCGAAAACTTGTTCAAGGAACGAAAAGTGGAAATTGCCATGAAAGATGTTCCACAACAAGTCAAGGAAATTAAAAACATGGCATATGAGACGGTATTCCGTGAGGACTTAGACCAACTCGATCCCCAAGCAAAAGAATTATTAGATAAAATCATTGGATACATGGAGAAAAAATACATCTCTGGACCGATGAAATTAGCCAAAGAAATTATACTTAAAAATGCAAACTAATCCTAAGATCCGCATTGGTACACGTGGTAGTGACCTCGCTTTGTGGCAAGCTCATTTCGTACGTCGTCAATTGGAAGAGATTGGTTGTGAGGTAAGTATTCAAATCATTGTCACTCAAGGTGACCGTATTCAAGACCTCAGTTTTGATAAATTGGAAGGAAAAGGATTTTTCACCAAAGAAATTGAACAAGCGCTGTTGAACGGTGAAGTAGATTTGGCAGTTCACTCTCACAAGGATTTAGAAACGACACAGCCTGCAGGATTGCACATAGCAGCCGTTTCTTACCGGGAGGATGCTTCTGAATTACTACTCATGAGACGCGAAGCAGTTGATGCAAGTCAAACATGGAACCTGAAAGCAAATGCGGTGATTGGAACCTCTTCTGCTCGAAGAAAAGCACAAATTCTCGCTCAACGTCCGGATTTAGAAATCAAAGAACTTCGTGGAAATGTTCCCACAAGAATTGATAAACTACGTCAAGGTCACTACGATGCGATTTTATTGGCGCGTGCAGGTGTCCTGCGCTTGGAATTAGATTTATCGGACCTTGAAACAATCGTTTTAGATCCAACTTCGTTTATTCCAGCTCCGGCTCAAGGTGTTCTTGGATTACAAACACGTGTGGATGATCAGGTGACAACTGAAATCCTACAAAAATTACATCATACCGAAGTGGCAACGCGCATCGGATTGGAGCGTTCAGTTCTTCGTCAAATGGACGGTGGCTGTCAATTGCCTCTTGGCGTTTATTGTGTCGGAGATCACGTTTACGTTTCCTATTCACCATCCGCGAAGGAAGCTGCAGTGAATCAGGTGTACACATATGTCGCTGGACAAGAAACGGCATTGACACAAGAAATTGTACAGGAATTAAAAAAGTGATACCTCACCGTATTTTTATCTCTCGTCCAATTCAAGAAGTTGGAAACACACTACAAAAATTCGTTTCTAGCGGAGAAGAATTAATCGCGGAATCATTGGTAAGCTTTGAGTCCGTCTCTTTTGAGAAAAACCTTGCTTGTGAAGTTATCTTTTTCTCAAGTATACGTGCGGCAGAATTCTATTTTAATCAAGAACCAACCATTCCGTTAGCACTACAATACGCTTGTGCAGGACAAGAAACTGCAGAGAAACTTAAGAATCAATTTCAGATTTCATGTGATTTTATTGCAGCAAACGCAGGTAATCCAAACGAAAGTGCCCAAATCTTTAAAACATGGTTGGGACAGCGCCATGTGCTATTTCCAAAGAGCGAACAAAGTTTAAATACATATTCGAGTGTTCTTCCAATTGATCAGAGAACAGAAATCATTGTCTATCGAACGAGTTCGATTTCCAGGGTTATTGAACCTTGTGACCTCTATATTTTTTCGAGTCCGAGTAATGCAAAATCATTTTTAGAAAACAATCAACTTCCGAACGAAGCGAACTGTTTGGCTTGGGGTGCTTCAACGTCTGCGTTTTTGGCTTCTCGAGGAATTCCCGTTTTTCATCAATTACAAACAGGAACGTTGAAGGAATTAGATCAATTTTTGACGAATTTTCTTGAGCTAAAATCGGATTCCCATGAAATTTGAATTTACGGAGCATATAACACCGGAGTTGGTTCAGTTATTGGAGGAAACAACGCTTGGTACGAACGGCGCTATGTACCGTCATTTGGATGTCAAAGACCGCATTTATCAAACAGATTCTCCTCTTAGTTTTTCTTTGAAACGAAATGACCATTTATTAGCGAATATTACTTTTTGCAAGCGATCATTTGGTTTGTATTTACGTTATTTCGCCTTTGACAAGCGATTTCAATCGAAAGGTAAGGCACGTCAAAACATACATAAATCGTCCTTAAAGCAAGAAATCGAAGGTGTTTTCCAACGCGTTTCAGCAGAACACCCCGGTAGTTTGAATATGTGTTATGCATACATTGATGCGAGAAATGAACGCAGTAAATGGATGAGCGAGCAATTCGGATTTCAAACCAAGGCAAAATTGGCGACACAAACTTTTAGTCGCGTTTATCCCAAACATTTAAAAGGCATAAGCAAAGAAGCGATTCAAACAGAACACCTCGAATTCATTCGATCCAAATACCAAAATCACACGGCATATTTTGAGGAATACCTGAAGGATGGATCCATCCATTGTTGGCGTTCTCCAGATGGCAAACTATTGGCTTTGGCTAAGTTTACGGATGTGAGTTGGGAAATAAGACGACTTCCAGGAAAATTAGGAGGAGTGTTTGTCAAAGCGCTTCCTTATCTTCCGATTTTACGCAAGTTGGTGAATGTGAAACACCACCAATTTTTAGTTCCTGAGGCAGTCTGCTTATTGGAAGAAAGTCCTACAAAACTTGAGGCTTTTTTATCGGGTGTTTTGGCTTTGGAAGAACGGCATACCATGCTTTGGTGGAACGATGAACGAGATCCATTCTATGTGAAGTTAAAAGATCAGATGAACTGGGGAATCATGCACCGAATTTTAGGTGTTTCGCCTGTTGATGTAGTTGTTCGTGGTGATTTCCATCCTGAAAACCCTATGTATATTGCGGCTTTCGATATGATTTAGGGGCTTATCGTCTCGAATCAATCAAACGTTCAATCACCATTGCTGTAATCCGTTTATCGAAATCGGATTTGTTCAATTGGTATTGTTGAAATTCTTCAGTAGTCAGAAGTCCCGTTACCATACCAATAAATTGATATTTAATTCCCGTATTCTTTGCGAAAACGTTTTTCACTTCAGCACGTTGTTCTTCTTGAATAGTTCGCTTGAAACAATGATCGAGAATGACATTGGCTTTCGATTCAATGACAAATAAGTCGTGTTGAAATTTCAGAATGGGACGCAAAACTTCGTTCTGGAAACGTTCGATTGGCGTTGCATGTTCATTTTCAGTAAATACGTCTGGACGTAAGTTTTGTAGGTGTTCAGTTTCTCTAGACATATTATTCAGACAAATCTACTGTGGAATAGTTCACAAGGAATTCTTCCATGTACGAACTCATGCGTTCATCGTCGCTATTTCGAGCAAACAATACTTGCTTACATTTAGGTAAACTCTCCGCAAGACGAGCGACAAATCCTTTTTGACCGGCACGCATTTGATCATCCATGCTTAATACAATGAATAATTTTAATTTTTTGATGTTAAATCCATTTTGAAAGTACATCTCGCACACGCGACGTGTCGTACCAACGATGATTTCAGTGCCATCGAACAAATCGTTGCGTTGTTTTAATTTATTTCCCTTTTCCACGACTAAATCGACAGTAAGGTCCTTCGCTTTTGCTGCCTTTTGAAAGTATTCTTCGATATGACGCGCATCTTCATTGTTAGCACAAACGATAATGGCACGCGGAGATCCTTCTTCTGGATGAGGAATAATGTCATCAACGATGGGCCAAAGATAATCCAAGTATTGTTCCGGTTCGGCATGAGCCACAACCGAAGATCTAGATTTTAATTGTTTGATGACTTGGTCGATTAACTCGCTCATGGATTGATTTTTTTATTTGAAAGATGTCTGTCGGCATCTCGGATTGTTTTCTTTTTTAAATTTTCTTTGAGCGCCTGTTCCAAATCAATATTGGTTTGATTCGCAAGGCACATCACCACAAAAAGCACGTCAGCTAATTCATCGCCGAGGTCCTTGTTTTTGTCGCTTTCTTTTTCACTTTGTTCACCGTAGCGTCGTGCCATAATTCTAGCAACTTCTCCTACTTCCTCCATGAGAATCGCGGTGTTCGTCAGTTCATCAAAATAACGGACGCCAACCGTTTTGATCCATTCATCGATGGTTTTTTGTGCTTCTTGAATAGTCATAATCGGGAATAAAATTAGTCAAAAGGAATCGAACACGAATATTCCCTTTATTTTCCGTTTCTTTTTTCCAACTTTGTAGCTCAAATTAAGTCAAATGGAAAAGCTGCAAAATTTCATCAATGGGACCTATGTTCCACCGAAAAATGGACAATACATCGACAATTATGAACCGGCAACGGGACAAGTTTACGCTTTAATTCCGGATTCGGATGAAGAAGATGTGTTGGATGCAGTAGCTGCCGCTGAAAAAGCGTTTCCAATTTGGTCTAAGATGTCGATTGAAGAACGCAGTAAAATACTCGTTCGACTCTCTGAAGGCATTGAAAAACACATGGATGAATTTGTTCAAGCGGAAAGTCGTGACAACGGGAAACCAGTTTCGTTAGCAGCCCATGTGGACATTCCTCGAGCGGTTTCGAATTTCCATTTCTTCGCTACAGCCATCACACATTTCGCTTCTGAATCCCACCTCATGGAGGGAGTTGGCATCAACTTCACCACGCGCAAACCAATTGGTATCGTCGGATGTATTTCTCCATGGAACTTACCCTTGTATTTGTTTTCATGGAAAATCGCTCCGGCTTTAGCAGCAGGAAACTGCGTCATTGCCAAGCCATCAGAAATCACACCGTACACAGCTTACTTATTGGGAAGAATTGCACAAGAAGCAGGAATGCCTGCTGGTGTATTAAATATTCTACACGGCACTGGACCTAAAGTTGGAGATGCCATTGTGAAACATCCTAAAATCAAAGCAATTTCCTTTACCGGTGGAACGAAAACGGGGGAGTACATTGCTCGCACTGCAGGACCTATGTTCAAGAAATTATCTTTGGAATTAGGCGGAAAAAATGCAAACATCATTTTTGCAGATTGTGATTTTGAGGACATGTTAAGCACAACTATTCGTTCTTCCTTTGCCAATCAAGGTCAAATTTGTTTGTGTGGATCACGCATCTTTGTAGAACGTCCGATTTATGAGAAATTCAAAGAAGCTTTTGTGGCCAAAGTATCGAAATCCAAGGTTTCTTACCCGAGTGATCCGGAAGCAAAATTAGGAGCTGTTGTTTCTGAATCTCACATGGAAAAAGTTCTTTCCTACATCGAATTAGCAAAACAAGAAGGTGGAACCGTATTGACTGGTGGAAAACGCGTCCACTTGTCGGCACCATATGATCAAGGATATTACATTGAACCGACCATTATCGAAGGACTTGCTTACGATTGTCGAACGAACCAAGAAGAAATTTTCGGACCGGTAGTAACGATTACACCGTTTGACACAGAAGAAGAAGCGTTGATGATGGCTAATTCAACGGAATATGGATTGGCAGGAACCATTTGGACATCCAATTTGAACCGCGCTCACCGTGTGGCAGATGAACTTCAATCCGGCATCGTTTGGGTAAATGCATGGCTTGTTCGCGATTTAAGAACGCCATTCGGAGGAGTAAAAGCTTCAGGTGTCGGACGCGAAGGCGGATGGGAAGCACTGCGTTTCTTCACAGAAGCAAAAAATATTTTCATAAAGTACTGATGAGAAAATTGCTCATTCTTTTTTTGTTTGCTGGGCAATTAAATGCTCAGTTAGAGCCACGCATGTTTCAACTCAAGACGGATGAAATTGTGTCATGGAATTATCATTTTGGAGATGATTTTGAAGGAGCAAATGTCGATGAAGCTAAATGGCATAAACGCTATCCATGGGGTGGACTTTTAGCCGATCAAAAGCAATACGCTTCGCCAGAAATGTTGAGTCAGCAAGAAGGTGTTTTACATATGAAAGTCAATGCTAATCCAGGATTTTATCCGGTAGAAGATTGGATGATCAACCACGAAGAAGCGAAAAAGCATGGATTGGAAATCCAAGGAAATTCCGTAAAGTTGGATTATATCACTTCCTGTATTTGGAGTAAACAATCGTTTCGCTATGGATATTTTGAAATTCGTGCAAAAGTACCATCTGGACAAGGACTATGGCCAGCATTTTGGCTTTATGGTCAGAATTCCAAAGACGAAATAGATTTCATGGAAATGAAAGGAGAACGGCCCAATGAAGTACATATCGATGTGCATTGTCCGGATTCCTGTGAAAAGGTCTTCACAAAACCCTTCGGCTTACCAAAAAATTGGGGTGGATGGGTGAAAATGAATCAACAACTGACGGATGAATACGTGACTTATTCTGGCGTTTGGCTTCCAAATTCCTTAACGTATTATGTCAATGGTGTTCCAGTTTCACATTATGCGGGTGATTTCGATACGCCGATGAATGTCATTGCGAATATGGCTGTGGCACGTGACGGATTTGCGTTCAATCCTGGTCCAAATGCAGAAACGAAATTTCCAGCTGATTATCAAGTCGATTACATTCGTGTTTGGAAATTAACTTCTGATAATGAATATAAAGCAAGTAAATTCCTTGGCGCCAAGAAAACCACTCCGTTGAAATATGCCTGGAATTTGTGGAATGAAGGTGAAAATACTTCCGAACTCGAAATCAAGAAAAAAGTGCGCTATGTTTTTAATAAAAAACACGCTGAAAAAGAATTAGGGTTTCTTTCTTTGGTGCCAATTCAACCTGCGAAAGATCAAGCGGGAACGTATCAACTGTTGTACAACGGTGTGCATCCTGAGGATATTAAAATCACTGTTCAAGATGCGTTCCGAAACTTTTTCTACCCAACACCCTTGAATGGTGGATTCATTCTGAATTTTCCTAAAAAAGGGGATTATCAAATGGTCATTGAATCCGGAAAGAACAAAACCATTTTCAATTTCACAATTTAATGCGCTCTAAGAAATCACTATGTTTCTTTTCCTTTATTGGAAATCGATAACCTCCAACAAGTTTAATAGTATAAAAAGATTGACGGTAGATCAATTCATTGAAACGTATTGATTTATTATCAAAATCTGTCACAAGGAATAGAAAATGTTTGGGCGTTGTATAGCCACCCATGATCCGGATATCGTAACGAGGTGCGAGTCCTAAAAATCCACGGAAATCACCATTTACTTGATAGTATTTCGCTTGAATGACCGGACCGAATCCCGCCCAACCAGCGATTTGCCAATTCTTAAATCGATTCACGTAAGCGTAACCTGGAACGAAGCCAACATCGAAAGCCGAAAAGGTACTACTCATTGTTTTGGAGTTTTGTTCGTCTTGTAAAACCGTAGGAATAAGACCACCATTTTTTGTGTCGACTCCGAAGAAGTTCATGGTTCCTTTCACGTACCAGGTATGTACTAAATTCGTGTAGTAAGAGCGTTTTCCAAGTAAGGCACCCATCTTAAAATCTTTGTGGTGGAAATACCACGCATTCGCAGAAATATTCAAAGATTGAATTTTCGGCTGAATGGAATTTCGATGAATATCATCCAATGTGCTATCCCAACGATTGGCGTCTTGGATGGAAAAACCATGAATGTACTTAAACTCGAAATCGTAATAGACTTTTTTGAAGCTGAAGTCCATTCCCAAGTTATATTGTTTCGTGTTCCCATAATTGCTTGCATCTCGGATGTTTCCAATGTTTGGAATGCTAAAGCGAATCACGAACCATTTGTAATTGAATCCCAAGCGCAAGAAGGGTGCTAAGTTGTTTTTAAACGTGATTTTATCGATTTCGCTCGATAATGGATAATGTAATGTAAACGGAGCCGAGGTGTATCCCGTTTCTGCAGAAATGATTTTCGCAGCGCTAAAATCCAAGATGTTCGGATTCGTTTGCGCAGGCAAATTCATTGTCCAAAAAAGACATAGGCTACTGATGAATACCCTCAAGATCCAAGATAAACGCATATACCTTCGCAATTTCTAATCGTTCACTACTTCGTCCAGATCCTCCACCGTGACCTGCGTCCATATTACATTCAAAAACAAGTGGATTTTTATTCGTTCTCAATGCACGTAACTTTGCTACGTATTTCATCGGTTCCCAATATTGCACCTGCGAATCATGATATCCAGTGGTAATAAACATGGCTGGATAATGCATGGAACGCACGTTGTCATATGGAGAATATTTCAACATGTATTCGTAAAATTCTTCTTCTTGAGGATTTCCCCATTCTTCCCATTCGCCGGTTGTCAATGGAATACTAACGTCTAACATGGTGGTTACGACATCGACAAATGGCACTTGGGAAATAATGCCTTTCCATAGATATGGAGCCATGTTTGTGACAGCACCCATTAATAAACCACCTGCTGATCCACCTTGTGCATAAAACTTTGACGCATCGCCGTATCCTTTCATGCTTAAGTATTCCGCTGCATTGATAAAGTCTGTAAATGTGTTTATTTTCTTAGTGAATTTCCCGTCTTCGTACCAATGTTCTCCCATGTACTTACTTCCGCGAATATGCGCAACGGCGTAGATGAATCCACGGTTGAGTAAACTTACACGAGTTGCACTGAATACATCCGGAAGCGTATATCCGTAGGATCCGTAACCATAAAGTAAACAGGGCGCTTTCGCTACAACTATTCCTTTTTTATATACGATGGAAACTGGAATGCGTGTTCCATCATTTGCCAAGGCCCAAATGCGTTCGGATTGATAGTCACTTGAGTTGAAATGAGCATCAAGTAATTTTTTCTCAAACCAAATAGTTTGTTCACCCGTTTTTACTGAATAACGATACACCCTAGACGGAGTGGTCATCGAATTATAGGTGTAGAAAATATCCGATGTTTCATAGGAATCATTGACCCCTAATCCAATAAAATAGGTTTCTTCCTCGAAGGAAATATAGCGCTCTTCTTTTTCAGTTTTGATTCTTAATTTGCGCAATCCGTTCTGACGTTCTTCGATTAATAGGAAGTCCTTGAAAACAGAAATATCCTCTAAAAGTATCTGTGGATCGTGTGCAACAATTTCTTGACATTCACTCAGTTCCTGTGGAATCCTTGCCGTAAAAAGCGCTTTTTTGTTTGGAGCTTGATCGTTACTCAAAAGGTAAAATCCTTTTTCGTGGTGACTCAATTCATAGATGTGTCCTGCAATTCGTGGTAAAAACACCTGTGCATTTTGTCTAGGATTATTCGCATCCACCAATGAAATTTCAGAGGTAGTTGAACTGTGACAAGCAATCAGAATAAATGCGTTGTCAATGGTTTTGCTGATGCTCACATAAAAGCGTTCATCATCCTCCTGAAAAACAAGTAAATCTTCAGATTCTTTGGTTCCGAGTTGATGTCTGAACACTTGGTATTCACGTAAAGTCTCTGGATCTTTTTTAATGTAAAAAATCGTTTGATGGTCGTTCGCCCAAACGATACTGCCATCCGTATCATGGATGAGGTCTTCGTAGTAACTTCCATCCGCATTCTTGCGAAATCGAATTTCATATTTTCTGCGTCCCACAAAATCTTCTGAAATGGCCAAAGTTTGATCATCCAACGATGGACTCCACTCGGCTAATTCATAAAATGAATGTCCTTCAGCACGTTCGTTTTCATCTAAAAAAACTTTTTCTTCATCATTCTCCCAACGGACAAGAATCGCATAGTCTTTCCCTTCTTGCTGTCTGATTTGATAGGTGTGCTCTTGTAAAATAAAGGGAGAACTCACATCGTTTGGATCAATGCGCGCATCAAATTCATCCACAAGTCCTTGCACAAGTCCATTGATGGGTTCAAAATATTCCTCGCAATAGGAATTTTCTTCTTGCAAGTTGTCTAATACTTCCTTTGAATCACGTTGATTCATCCAAAAATAGGGATCGTTGCGTTGGTGTCCATGTTCCATTAAAACATGAGGAACTTGCGTTGCAATAGGTTCAGTAAGAGGAGGTCTTTTGGACATAAAAAGTACATTCGAAGGACAAAAAATAGGTCATTCTGTGGATGAGATTGCACAAATTTAGTCAATATCTGCCTTTTATATTTTACCTTTGAATAGTGAAGAAGTTGTACAAGTTATTATTGAATCGTTTACCTCGACCATTACTCATCCGATTGAGTTATGTTTTCCGTCTTTTTGCTCCGACCTTGTACCGAGGAAATAAGGTGGAATGTCCTGTATGTGAACGATCATTTTCGAAGTTTTTATCCTACGGTTCCGACGTAGCACACAGAGAAAATGTGCTTTGTCCGTATGACCTAACCTTGGAGCGTCACCGTTTAATGTGGCTATATCTACAGCAAGAAAGCAATTTCTTTACAGCGGAAACATTATCCGTTCTTCACGTTGCTCCGGAGCAATGTTTTATTGATCGTTTTCGTGCGCAAAAAAACTTGAATTACTTAACAGGGGACTTGGTTTCTCCCTTGGCAGATATACATTTTGACTTGCATCAAATTCCACTAGAGGACAATCGTTTTGACGTTGTTTTTTGCAACCATGTGATGGAACATGTCGATGATCCTTTGCAATGCATGCGTGAACTTTTCCGTGTAATGAAATCCGGTGCTTGGGCAATCATGCAAGTGCCACAAGATTTTTCTCGTGATACGACCTACGAAGATCCGAGCATTACGAGTCCGGCAGAGCGCGAAAAACATTTCTGGCAGAAGGACCATGTCCGTTTATTTGGAAAAGATTACCCGCAATGGTTGGAAAAAGCTGGATTCACCGTAACTGAATTCGATTTGAACAAGCATTTTACTACTGAACAAATCGAGCGATTCCGTTTGATGAAAAATGAGGTATTGTACATCTTCCATAAATCATAAGCTATGAAAAAGCTGATTTTTCTGTTGTTTTTACCCTTTTTGGGACTTTCTCAAAAAAATATTTTCTTGAGATTGAAGCCGGTTTTTGATACGCAGACCTTTCAGAGTCAAACGGTTTACACAGGCAATAATGGACAAGAAATCACCCTTGATTATTTCAAGTATTACTTAGCTGACATCACGATAATTCACGATGGTGGACAAGTATTAACCTTGGGAGAAACCGTTTATTTGATAGACGATGCGAATTATACGATCTATTTAGGCGCACATCCGGTGACAACTGTTGAACAAGTCAATTTCTTAATTGGTGTACCTAAACGTTTCAATACACAGTCAGGTGCTTTGGCACAGGACATATCGACCTACGACGCTTCGAATGCATTGAGTTTTCAATCCCCATCCATGTATTGGGGATGGTCTACGGGCTACATGCACATGATTACCGGAGGTAAAGCGGATGGAAACAATGATAATGTTCCAGAATCCTATTTTGAATTGCATAACCTTGGAAACAATAACCAGCAAATGGTGACAAATACCAATGTGGTTCAAGCCAATACCAGTGCAAATCAAGTGGAATTAAATTTTGACTGTCACATCGATCGTTGGTTGAATGGTATAAACCTCGCTACCCTTGGTATTTTGCACGATGAAACGGGTTTGAACATTACAGCGATGCAAAACGTGAATACTCAAGATGTTTTTGATCAACCAGCCAATGCTGATATTTCAATTGTTAGTCAATCGGCTATTCAGTTTTCTTCACAACAAGGAGCGATACAATGTACCTGGACAGGGAAACTTTCAGAATCGGAAATCATGCTTTTTGATTCCTTTGGACGTGAATTGCGTAAGCAAAGTTTGGGAAATACTACTGGCCAATTTACGTGGATTGGACTAACCCCAGGAATGTACTTTGTTCAATACGCTAATGAAAAAGGCCAAGCACAAAGTCGTCAAGTTCTGGTATTCTAATGAAAATCATTCGTTTTTCTGGTCCCTTTTTACTGTTACTCTTGATGGGAATTTCTCTCACCAAGTGTAAGAGTCCACTAGATTTAAATGTTGGAATAGTTGTTCCAACTCCAATGGACAATCCACAATCGGATGCGAAGATCGAACTTGGAAAAAAATTGTTTTTCGACACACGACTTTCCATCGATGGATCTGTTTCTTGCGCGACTTGTCACAAGCCTGGCAGAGCATTCACAGACAACTTAACCGTCAGCGAAGGAATCAAAGGACAACACACGGAGCGAAATTCACCCAGCTTACTCAATTCAGCTTTTTTGAAAACAGCGATGTTTGATGCACATTTGGAAACCTTGGAGTTGCAAGTCATCGTTCCCATTCAAGAGAAAACAGAAATGGGCCACAACATGAAAGACTTGATGAAAGTCTTGAGAGCCGATCCTGAATACCAAAAAGCGGCACAGGAAATCTACCACAGAGATTTTGATGCTTGGGTATTGACACGAAGTATTTCGGCATATGAGCGCAGTTTGATTTCCATGAATTCTCGCTTCGATCAATATCAAAAAGGAAATACGCATGCGATAAATGCAACGGAAAAAGCCGGATGGAAATTGTTTTCTGAAACCTTGTATTGCACGAAATGTCATCCAGCCCCGAATTTCACGACCTATGTTGCGGAGAATAATGGATTGTATGCTTCGTATGAAGGCAAAAGTGACCAAGGGCGTTTTCGCATTCACCATGATTCATTAGATATCGGGAAATTCAAAGTTCCTTCCTTGCGCAATTTACCCTTGACTTTTCCGTATATGCACGATGGCAGTTTAGCCACGATAGATGAGGTGCTCGATCATTACGTCAAAGGCGGACATGGACATCCCTTGCAAAACAAAACCATCGTTCCATTTACATTGAGTCCTCAAGAAAGAAAGCAGTTGAAAGCCTTTTTCAATAGCTTGGTCGATGTGAGTTATTTAAACCGATAAGTCAAGAATCCTCCGTATTTTTGTGCCATGAAACTTGCTGCTCAGGATCCAATTTGTGCACTTGCCACCGCGAATGGCATTGGTGCGATTGCACTCATTCGAACATCTGGACCACAATCAAAATCCTTGGTAACGAAGCTATTCTCTAAAGACTTAAGCATCCAAAAAACACATACTGTTCATTTGGGTTGGCTTTCGAATTTGGAAGGAGTACGTATTGATGAGGTTTTATTGACTTTGTTCGACGACGGAAAGAGTTTCACAGGAGAAGAAAGTGTCGAAATTGCTTGCCACGGTTCGATTTACATTCAACAGCAAATTTTACAAGCACTGGGAAGTGTTGGCTTTCGCATGGCGGAACCGGGCGAATTCACTCAACGTGCATTCTTAAACGGACGCATGGACTTGTCCCAAGCAGAAGCAGTAGCTGATTTAATTGCTTCGCAATCGAAAAACGCGCATGAAATTGCCTTGAAACAATTGCGTGGTACCTTTTCGAGTGAACTGCAAGAATTACGTGAGAAATTGATTCACTTTGCTTCTTTGATCGAATTGGAATTGGATTTTGCTGAAGAAGATGTAGAATTTGCTGATCGCACAGCCTTGAACAATATGGTCGCAGACGTTCTGCACATGGTTCGACGTTTAGCTTCTTCCTTTCAACTGGGAAATGCGATTAAAAACGGAGTTCCAGTAGCGATTGTCGGCGCGCCGAATACCGGAAAAAGTACCTTATTGAATCAGTTGCTTGGCGAAGAACGAGCGATTGTCTCCAATATTGCTGGTACGACACGAGACGTCATTGAAGAAACCTTAAACATCGACGGGATTTTATTTCGTTTAATCGATACAGCCGGAATCCGTGAAACTACAGAAACCATCGAAGCTATGGGAATTGAACGCTCCCAGCAGAAAATCCAACAAGCGAAAATTGTTTTGTGTTTAGCTGATGCTTCCGATTCCGAGAATCTCGACGAAACCGAAGCGTGGGTAAAAGAACTACGGGAAAAACATCCTGACAAACATGTGATGTTATTGACAAACAAAGTCGATTTAGATGCATCACGTTTGACAGAAAGCTTACAAATCAGCGCCTTAACCGGCACCGGAATCAACGAGTTAAAGGAACAGTTGGTCAGCTTTGTTTTAGGTGATTTCAACATCCAAGAAGAGACGATTGTATCGAACGCACGCCATTATGAGTCCTTGCAGAATACAGATGAAGCCTTGAGCAAAGCCCAAGAAGGATTGCACATTGGCACCACCGGTGACTTCATCGCTATGGACATCCGAACAGCCATGCGTCACCTCGGAAACATCACTGGCCACATCGATGTGGATACCGATATTTTGGGGTCTATCTTCTCGAAGTTCTGTATTGGCAAATAAACGCCGATAAGCATCGATAAACAT
>JAHENC010000006.1 GCA_024643365.1 Crocinitomicaceae bacterium
GAAAAGCATATCAGAGATCAATTTTGTGGCAAAGTTTTGAAAATCAAATAAAAATAAATAGTTTTGAATCAACACGAAACTCCAACTAGTGAAAAGTTCACTTTAGTTTGACGACGTACAATAGCCATTCCTGTAAGCACTTTATTTGCCGTAGCAACAACCATACGTGAATTCATTGTAGCATCCCAACGTGTGAGTGTAACTGTTATTGAACCCTGACTTGAACCATAAATCATATGTTGCCATTTCCCGGTCAAAGCCGAAGGTTGTTGATTAAATGCAAAACCAGAAATAGGTTGTTGTGTTGCTGGATCCAATACTCCACTAACGGCAATTCCATTAACCACAGCTGATCCTACCGTCTTTGAAGTTAATTTCAAATAAGATGTACCTGGACTACCAGGAGTTCCTTTTTCTGCTGTGTATACACTCGCAGCGGTAGTAAAATCATTAAGTGTAGACCATCCATCAGGATTTTCGTAGGTCCCCATGTTCATCCAAGTTTCGAAACCAGAATTTGGAATTTGAGCATTTACAGAACAAGTAATTGTAGCAAAAACGATTGCTGATAATATAGATTTTTTCAAAATAAAACGTTTTAATTAACTTTAATAAATGATAATTAGGCACTAGAAGGTGTACTTATATTCAACAGGGAATTACCCTGACTATCATTTAATCAAATTATTAAAACTCTGTTTTTTATGAAGATTGGTGTTTTTAAGTGTAAAGGTGGTGGGTGATATTCTTTGGGTGTAACTCTACTAAATAATATATAAGTTTTTTGAAAAAAAGAATATTCTATTGGTTCAACTATCGCAATAATAGGTTGAAAATAATGTAATTCATGATTTTGAAGATGTGTATCATTTAACTTACAAACCTTGGTTTCATTATGACAACATCCTTTAGATGACTCACCATCTTTACAACAACTTTTTGGAGGTATTAATGAAACTTTTATAAGCTTACCGCCACAGTAATGTGAAGTTATTGAAAACCCGCTTGAGGCAATCGAATAAATTACTGTTAAACAAATTAATATGTAAGACTTTAAAATCATCATTTAACTATAAATGTAATAAAATAATTTAATTTGAATGAATAAATAAAGTCCCACAGGAAAACCGTGGGACTTTTACCAGAAATGGGGGTTTAAACTGGTAATTCTACAGGAATCCTATGTGATTCTGTGGGAATTTTATCAGAAATCCATGGAAACTTGACTGTATTCCAAGGAATTCAAGTGGTTTTTCTCAATGATTTGTTTATCCTTCATGAATTTGATGTAGTTTCTTGCCATTCTTTCTTTGACATCTAGTTCTTCCATGACTAATTTCACTAATTCGCCAGGTGAAACAGATGGTTTCTTAGAGAATATGAGTTTTGCAACCTCGGTGAGTTCGGAATGCTTGCGTGTTTCTGATGCTTCTTTGCTTTTTTCTCCAAGAAATACATGTCGCCCTTCTGTTTTACTCCAGCCAAATTGTACTAATGGAACATCTAGCGGTGATCCATCGCGAACTTTCAGTGCTTTGACTACACTGCAATTAACATTGATAAGAAGAAAAGGAGTCGAAAAAAAATATCGTTCACTCTTAAAATCTCCGTAATTATTTATTTATATTTGAAACGCTAATTGGTTACAGTAGTAGTCTAGAGTTAAAGCTCCCGTCTTTAGCACTATATGTCTAACTAGTTACCCATTAGATAAAAAATTGAGAGAAATCTAGTAAATATAAGGGGTGTAGGATTATTGTTCATTATCCTCTCTCTCCGCCAGAAAATCAAAAAGCTAGCCTAATGGCTAGCTTTTTTTTTGTTTTCATACTTTCCTTTGAATCCTTTTGTAATTAAAGAAAATAATTGGAAACCTGGAATCTAAATTTCACCGAATTAGCTACGATCAACAATCGGAACGGAAGGTACACTTTCGTAATCACGAATTAATTTGATTAAGGAAATAAACTCTAAATCCCCCTCTCTTACTCCCTTCTCTCACCGATCTGTTGTCTCCACATCGCGTAGTACAAGCCTTTTTCAGCCAATAATTCTTCGTGTTTTCCAGTTTCGACAATGACTCCTTTTTCGAGAACGAAAATTTTGTCCGCATGCATGATTGTCGATAAGCGATGGGCAATCAAAACAGTGATGTGTTCCTTGTGACTTCCAATCGAACGAATGGTATTTGAAATTGCTTCTTCCGTAATGGAATCCAAGGCAGATGTCGCTTCGTCAAATACTAATAAACGTGGATTGCGAATCAAGGCACGTGCAATGGATAGACGCTGTTTCTCTCCGCCGGAAAGTTTCATTCCACCTTCACCGATAACCGTATCTATTCCGTGCTCACTGCGTGCCAACATGCTTTCACACGATGCTTGACTTAAAGCGAAGTCCAATTGTTCTTGGGTCGCTTCTGGTTTTGTAAACAATAAGTTTTCACGAATCGTCCCTGCAAACAACTGTGTGTCCTGTGTGACAAATCCCAATTGTTGTTGTAATTCGTCGCGATCAATGCTTGTTGACTCAATACCGTTGTAAAATATTTTTCCTGTTGGCGTGGAATACAGCCCGACCAATAATTTCACTAATGTGCTTTTCCCGGATCCGCTTGGACCAACAAAGGCTACCGTTTCACCTTTTTGCACTTCAAAATTGATGTTACTCAAAGCGTCATAACTAGAAGACTTATGTCTAAACGTCAGGTCACTAAATGCTAATTTCTCAATCGCATTCAATGGAATTGGATTTTCTGGCTTCTCTTCAATCGGAGTATTGATAATCTTTTCAAAATTATTCAAGGATGCTTCCGCCTCTCGGTATGCAATAATCACGTTTCCAACTTCTTGCAGTGGCCCAAAAATAAAGAAGGAATAGAATTGCAGTGTCATGATTTGTCCAAGGGATAAAGAACCGTGGAACAATAAATACATCAAAATAAACATGATGGATTGACGCAATAAATTCACCGTTGTTCCTTGAATGAAACTTATGCTTCGTACTTGACGCACTTTTTTCAATTCTAACTGAAGGATTTTACGCGTTCTGTCATTCAGACGATCAGTCTCTTGCTGCGTTAATCCCAAACTTTTAATCAATTCGATATTACGTAAACTTTCCGTTGTACTTCCCGCCAATTGCTTCGTTTCGCTCATGATGGTCATCTGAACTTTCTTGATACGCTTGGATAGGAAACTGATGAAGAAACTCAATCCAGCTGCTGAAAACAAGTACAAAAGGATTAATCCTGGTTGAACCGTAAAGGCATATACCATTACGAAGACCAATCCAACAATCGATACAAATAGGATATTAATGAAACTCATAATGAAACGCTCTGCATCCGTTCGCACTTTCTGAAGGATGTTCAAGGTTTCTCCACTTCGTTGATCTTCGAATTCGTTATATGCAATCTGTAAAGTGTGTTTCAATCCATCCGTATAGATGTCCGCGCCCAACTTTTGAATGATTAAGTTGATGCTGTAATCTTGAAATGCTTTAGCTGTTCGACTCACCATTGCTACGCCAATTGCAGCGGCAATTAACCAAGCTACACCTTCTATGAATTGTGATTCAGTGAAATCCTTTGGATGCGTAGCGAATCGATCCAAAATTTTACCGAATATAAACGGATCTAACAAGGAAAAAACTTGGTTGATACTTGCCAATACAAGTGCCAAAAAGACCAATGATTTGTAGCGTCCGAGGTAACTAAAGAGAATTTTCATGGGGTGCTTAAATTTGAAGTGCAAAAGTACGAAACTATTCTCGTTCAAGTGCTTCATACAGAATCGCAAGTGCCTAGAATGCTTATATTTGTTTAAAACAGTGCTTTTCTATGCTTCATTATCGATTTCCAGGACAAGTAATCGTTTCCAAGAATGGATACTTTAAAGAAGTGCAATCATTTATTTCACAAGGTTTTATAATAACTGACTTTAATAATATATCTAAGTATATTTTTGAGGAGTCAAACGATAATGACGGACTTTCTCGGGAATTCCATCCACCGTTTATCATTTCAAAAAAGGACTATTTACAGCAGTCAGCGGAGATTGTCTCGCTTTTGAGTTCGTCCTCCATGGAGAAATTGGTGTATTCACGGATAAAAACGGAAAAATTGACAATCCCAGGAAAGCTATTGTTTGAACGTTTAGTGGATGCTTATCCAAACGCATTCGTATACTATTTTAAGGATTCAATTTTGGGTGAATGGATTGGCGCAACTCCTGAAACATTAATAAAAGGAACGAATCAACGTTTTGAAAGCATGTCTCTCGCTGGAACAAAGAAATCCGACGACCAAAGCCCTTGGGGTGATAAAGAACGTGAAGAACAAGATTTCGTGAGTCAGTTTTTGCGAGAAACATTGATCAAACATGGTGTAACCGAATTAAGTCACGATGGACCCAAAACGGTCCTTGCTGGTCCATTGGCGCATTTACGCACTGATTTCCAATGGACGTCTACCCTTCAACAAGCATGGGAAATCGCTAAGGACCTTCATCCTACTCCAGCAGTCAGCGGGACACCTAGAAAGGATGCTTTAGATTGGATACAAGGCAAGGAAAAACATGGTCGTCAATTTTACGCTGGAATCATTGGTTCCATGGATGAGCATCGCATGGACCTCTTTGTCAATCTGCGCTGCGCTCAAATTATCGATGAACACATTTACCTCTATGTTGGTGGTGGTTTCACTGCGGATTCGATTCCTGAAAAAGAATGGGAAGAAACCGAAAATAAAAGCAGAACGCTGTTAAACCTCCTTTAAATTTTGGTATTTTTGCGGGATGATTTCCAGCTCAAAAATCATGGTGCAATTGATTGTCGATCAGCTTTTAGCTTACGACATTCGCAAGGTTGTTGTTTCTCCCGGATCGAGAAATGCACCTTTTTCCATTGCATTTGATGAACATCCTGAAATTGAAACATTTGTTGTTCACGACGAGCGTTCCGCTGGATTCATTGCATTAGGGATGGCCCAGGAATTGGGTGAAACCGTTGCGCTCTGTTGTACTTCCGGAAGTGCTTGTTTAAATTACTATCCTGCTATTTCTGAAGCATACTATCGCTCGATTCCCTTATTAGTATTGACTGCTGATCGTCCATCCGCTTGGATAAACCACGGAGACGGACAAACAATTGTTCAACGAGATGTCTTCAAGAACCACATCCTTGGCAGCTTGGAATTCGATGAAGAGTTGTTCAATAATCAATCAATTGAAACGCATCAACAAGAACTAGCCAGCTTGTTGCATATCACCCAGAGTAATTGGAAAGGTCCGGTTCATTTGAATGTTGGTCTGAACGAACCGCTTTATCAGACAGTCGAAAAAACAACGAATTACCATTTTTATTTACCTTCTCCTTCCCTACCAAAACACATTGAGGAGACTGAAATGAGTGAGATCATAACTGAATTCAACGAACATAAAACACTCGTTTTGTGTGGGCAAATGGAGGCGAATCCAAGATTGCAACAGGAACTTATGAAGTTAGCGTCATTTCCTAATGTTGTTGTATTGGTCGAGAATACGTCGAACATCCAGCACGAACGATTTATCCATTGTATTGATCGTACTTTAAATGGTTTTGATCAAAATGATGTTTCCTTTGAGCCAGAGATCCTAGTGACGATTGGCGGAGCGGTTGTTTCAAAGCGAATTAAGGCCTATTTACGCAAGGCAAACATTCTGAAACACTATAAATTAGGAGCAGAATTTCCAGAAATGGACACTTATCGTTGTTTAACGAAGTCCTTTCCTGTTTCGGCAGATGATTTCTTCGCTCAGGTAAACGAACATGAGCTACAAGCGAACAAATATAACTTCAATGGCAAGTGGAAACGCGTGGATATTCAAGCAAAAGACCGAGCTTTAGACTTTGTTTCTGAATTCCCACACTTGACAGACCTCCAGGTTTTTCAAACAATTCAAGAATTGCTTCCTGAGGATTCGATACTACATTTAGCAAATAGCTCTGTTGTTCGCTATGCTCAATTATTTGACCCACTTCCCGGTGTGCGCTATGAATCCAACCGTGGAACAAGCGGAATCGATGGTTCAACGAGCACGGCACTCGGTGCAGCAATTGTCAATCCAAGAAAACAGCACGTACTAATTAGTGGAGATATCTCCTTTTTATACGACAGCAACGCATTATGGTACGAACCTTTTCCGCGAAATTTCAAGATGATTGTTATTCAGAATTACGGCGGAGGAATCTTTAAAATAATCCCGGGTCCGGCGGATTCCAAGCAACGAGAGCGTTATTTTGAAGCAAAACAGGCGAAAAGTCCAGCATCAATCGCTATGGCTTATGGTCTGCAAACGAAAACGCTTTCTTCCTTGGAGGAACTAACAGAATATTTACCTTTGTTCTTTGATCCAAGTTGTGAAACACAGGTGTTGGAAGTCCAAACGGATGACGCCAACAACGCAATCGACTTAGATCGCTATTTTGAATTTTTAAGAAACTAAACGATACATGGAAGATTTTCTCGCTTCATTTCAAATCCTAGGAACTGTTCAAGGTTGGACTTATTTATTTATTTTAACCTTATTGGAAATCGTTCTTGGAATTGACAATATCATTTTCATTTCCATTGTTACGGATCCACTTCCACGTGTCAAACAACGCAAAGCACGCTTAGTTGGTTTGAGTTTAGCCTTAATCATCCGTATTCTGATGTTAAGTGTGATTTCATGGGTAATGACATTGGATCAGCATCCATTGTTTACGGTCATGGGACAATCCTTCACTGGACATAGTTTAGTGTTATTGATTGGTGGATTGTTCTTGATTTACAAGTCTGTAACGGAAATGCATTCCAGTGTAAAAGGTTCAGAGGAAGAACATAAATCCAAGGAAAAAAGCACTTTGCGAGGGGTAATTATGCAGATTGTCATCATTGACTTCATCTTCAGTTTTGACTCCGTGATTTCTGCTGTCGGAATGACCAATGACATTTCTCAACAAACGCACGCGAACCCATTGATTATAATAGTTTTAGCCGTTATTGTTTCTATGATTGTTATGTTGTTGTTCTCACGTCCAATCAGTGATTTCATTAATGAGCGTCCAACCATCAAAATGATTGCGCTTGGCTTCCTTGTTACCATTGGAATCATGTTAATTGCTGAGTCCTTTGGAGAGCACGTTCCGAAAGGATACATCTATTTCGCTTTGGTGTATTCGTTGGCCATTGAGTTTTTGAATATTAAAATGCGCAAAAACAAAGATGAATGACAAAATCTGAAGCAGTTATACATCTTTCCCTTACGAATGATGATGACTTAGATGATTGTATTGAGATGGCTCTTTTCAAAGCCAAACAAGATCTCATTCAGAAAGCAGATCATGTATTCCTCTTTCCATCCAAAGAAAAACGTTTGGCCTTGTTACAGGAGGCTTCAATAACGCTTGGATATTCCTTCTCTGAAGAAAACGAAATAGACATTTCACCGATAGCTACCGAGACTATTGAAACAGCATTTCATTCCTTTCAACGGAACAGAGCGTTGCTATTAGGGCAATTAAACCATGTGAAATCGTTTAGTGGATTAATTAAAATCCAACAATCTATCGCTAGCAATTATCGTCAATGGGCAATGTTTTGGGACTTGCAATTTTTGGATGATGCAAAGGAGGAAGTAAAACGAACATCCATTATTGACTCTATGCGCTTTCTGCAGTGGATTTTAGAGCTCAAAACTAAAGGAATCGAACAAACGCATCTATTGAAAGACCTAACGATACCTGATGATGTAAAACACGAAATTTACCGATTAAACATTCTATTAAAAAAATAGAATAAGTACTTATTCTGCGCCTCCTTCGGAACCAGGAAGTTTTGATTTATTAGACATCTCCAACTTACCAAATTTATAACTTGCAGAAAGATAGAATCGTCTTGTCAACCATTTGAACTCTGCTGTTTGCTCCACACCAGGACGATTTACTTGCATGTAGAATCCTTGTTTATTGAATATATCAGTAACACGTGCCCCGACTGTCCATTTGCCACCTTGAAGTTTCTTTTCAAATGCCAAATCGATTGGGCCTTGTCTTTGTGCAATTCCTTGAACTGTAACACGTGGTCCATTATAGGTCACACTTAGTTGAAGTGTCGCTGTTTTTTTCCAAAATTCGACTGATGAATTGTATTTGAAGTTGTGGTTAAATCCTTGACGGTTCGGTAAGTCCAGTTGATTCGTGATGTACCAAATGTAATTCGCGTTGTAGGAAAACGTATTTTTCCACCAAGTTGTTGGACGAAACATACAAACGAATTCCGTTCCAAGACTTTTTGTTTCTGCAATGTTCATGAAAGTTACAGCACTTGTCCCATTTTCGTAAAACTCCTTTACGCGAGAAATAACGCCGGTACTATTTCGATAAAACGTGCTCGCAGTGATTGAGTATTTTGCTTTTTCCAATGAATACCCTAAATCAAATGAGTGAATAAATTCTGGCTGCAAATATGGATTTCCAGTTCGTAAATTGAATGGATCAGAGTAATTCGTGAATGGATTTAAATCTGCTGAAGAAGCTCGTGTAATTCTACGGCTGTAACTTAAGCTAATTTCAGATTTCGGCTTCAACACATAACGTAAATGAGCAGATGGGAATAAATTGAAATAGTGATTCACTATTCGAATAGAGTCTGTGACCAAATTTGGGATTTGATAAGCGTTTTCTGCTCTTAATCCACCTTGAAACTTGATCCGGTTTATTTGTTGACCATAGACCGCATACAAGCTATAAATTTGTTCGTTGTATTCGTAAAGGAAATTAGCCAGACTATCCTCAACATTCATTTGAGTGCTCCAATCGTATGTGGAAGAAACTGGATGAACACTTTGATCTCGAATAATTGCTTTGGCACCAGATTCAAAACGCGCACCAAGTTTTGGGAACAAGTAAGTGAAATCAGATTGAAGGGTGGTAATATTGTTCTTTTCTGTATTTCGCAACTCTTGAATTAATTCAGGGTAACTCGTCAGAACAGAGTCCGGAGTGTAGTAACTTTGTGTATAATAACCCTGGGTGTTTTCGTTTCCGAGGGACTGTGTTGCATCAAAGGTTAAATTTCCCCGTTCATTTTTTAAATCATACTTGTAATTTACATTGAAATCAACGTTTTTTTGTTGGGAAGGATCATAAGAAGAGCGTAGCCATAAACTGTCTCGTTGTCCGAGTAAATCATACGTTGAATTCCACAAATCTCCTGTGCGATCTCGTACACCAATGTTTCCTGTTGCCGAGAAGCCAAGAGTATTTCTTGCTTTCAAGTTGATGTCCATCCCGAAACGGAACGTATGTCCAGCATTCAAATCAGTTCCTAAACGACTTTGATCCAAGTTGAAATAAGAAGCGCCTGTTCCTTGCACAATATGCGAATAATTGTTTCGATAACCTTCTAAATAACGCGCATTGTATGTTCCGTAAATATTAAAAATACCTGTGCGATAACTTAAGGACAAATTTCCTTCTCCAACATTTCCACCATTTTGAAAGGTTGTAGCGAGGTTTGTTGAGACCAAGCCATTGAATCCATTTAGCTTGTTCTTTTTTAGCACGATATTGATAATCCCCGAAGTTCCATCTGGATCGTATTTGGCAGAAGGATTTGTAACGATTTCAATGCGTTCAATCGATCCCGCAGGAAGTGCATCAAGCAAGGTTTTTCCATTTCCACCGCTCAAAGAACTAGGACGTCCATCAATTAGCACAGTAACCGAGCCTTCTCCACGCAACATCACTTTTCCATCTTGATCAACTTCAACGGAAGGAAGTCGTTGTAGGATATCATTTGCCGTCCCACCACGAACATTTAAATCTTCAGCAACATTGTATATTTTTTTATCAATTCCAGCCTTTAAAACATCTTTCTCGGCAATCACCTTAATTTCTCGCTCTGTTTTTTCGCTAATCTTTCTCATTTTTAATGTGCCGACATTAAAAATGGGAAGTGCTGTTTTCACGGTTATCGCCGAAACTAAAATAGGATCATAATTCGTGAACGTTATTTTCAAGTAAAAAGAACCATATGGACAAGGAATGCTGTATTTACCATCCACGGTGGTAAATGCGCCAGAAACAATAGTCGAATCGCTTGCTTTAAAAAGCCTCACCGATACGTATTCCAATGCTTTTCCAGTTTGTTGATCAACAATCTTTCCGATAACCATTCCGTCCTCATTTGAATTGGTTTTTTGTCCAAATAAGGTTTGAGCAAAGAATAGGTTTAATGTAAGTAAAATTAGGATAGATCTCATAAGTAGTGCAAAAATACAAAAAGCAGTTTGATCATGACTTAAATTATATCCTCAAGGAACAATAGAAATATTAGAAAACATAGAGACTTTTAATTCAGAATTTCAAGAATTAGCCAAAAAAAATTATCTTTGCCAACTAAATAACTAGATAATGATTGAAAATTTAAGTTTAGAAGAATTAAAAGCTAAATTCAACAACGATAAGAAATTCAAATTAGGAACATATATTGTTGGTGGATTATTGACTGCAGTATTATTGTTTTTCGTTTACCGACAAATGATTTGGGTTCCTGCAAATGAGAAATCAAATGATGGATGGTGGGTAGCAATGAACTACATTTCTAAAGACTCGACTGATCAAGCAATCAAGGTTTTAGTGCCATTTGTAAATAGCAATGATGGGAAAACTGGAGGAGAAATCGGACAGTACCTACTAGCTACACAATACATGAAAAAAGGTGAATACCGTAAAGCTTTGGAAAACCTAGAAGGTGTTTCTTTGGATGATTCATACATCAGTGTTTTCTCTATCGGATTACAAGGTGATTGTTATTCGGACATGAGAAATTATGATAAGGCATTAACTTTCTATATGGATGCTGCTGATGCTCAAGATAATGAGTTAACAACACCAATGTATTTGTTTAAAGCTGGATTGGTTGCGGAGAAATTGAAAAAGAACGAAGATGCAGCAGGATTCTACACACGTATTCGTGATGATTATCCAACATACGCTTCTCAAAACGGAATTGAAAAATACATCGCTCGCGTGAGCACTAAATAAGAAAGACGATGGCGACAGCCAACAAAAATCTATCTTCGTATTCAACTGAAAATATAATCAATGGTGCCGATTTCCAAATCGGCATTGTTGTTTCTGATTGGAACGATCATATTACTAATCGTTTGATGGAAGGTGCAATTGCTACCTTACTTGAAAATGGAGTAATCGAAGAAAACATTCATATTCAACGTGTACCTGGAGCTTTCGAATTGCCGTTAGGAGCGCAATATTTCTGCGAGCGTGGCGATATGGATGGTGCAATTGCTATTGGCGTAGTGATTCAAGGTGAAACACGTCATTTCGACTTTGTTTGCTCAGGAACGACACAAGGCATCATGGATGTGATGTTGAAAACCAATAAACCCGTAGCATTTTGTTTACTTACGGATAATCATGAACAGCAATCGCTTGATCGTGCAGGTGGTAAACATGGGAATAAAGGAATTGAAGCAGCAGCAGCTTGCTTGCAAATGATCTCCAATAAAAAGAAATTCGCTTAATTTTTAGCACATGACATTAATAAAATCAATATCTGGTATCCGTGGAACCATTGGTGGAACTGTGGACAATGGTTTAACTCCAATTGACGCAGTGAAATTTGCTGCGGCATATGGATCATGGTTGATGGAACGTAATCCAGGACAAAAAATCCGAGTGGTTATTGGACGCGATGCGCGCATTTCTGGAGCCATGATTTCCGACTTAGTGGTCTCTACCCTACTTGGACTTGGAATCGATGTCATTAACCTTGGACTTTCAACGACACCAACAGTTGAAGTTGCTGTTCCATTAGAAAATGCCCAGGGCGGAATCATTTTAACCGCTAGTCACAATCCAAAACAATGGAATGCCTTGAAATTGTTAAATGAAAAAGGTGAATTCATTAGTGGTAAAGATGGCGAAGAAGTATTGTCCATCGCGGAGCAAGAACGTTTTGTTTTTGCTGAAGTGGATGACTTAGGAACCGTTCGCAACGATGATTCGTATTTACAAAAACACATAGACGCCATTCTGGCTTTACCACTGGTAGACAAAGAAGCAATTGCTGGGGCAGACTTTACTATTGTTGTTGATGCAGTGAATTCCACTGGTGGGATCTTTGTTCCAGCTATGCTTCGAGCATTAGGCGTTACGAAAATCACAGAAATGTACTGTGAGCCAACCGGACATTTCCCTCACAATCCAGAACCTTTACCAGAGCATTTAACAGACCTTTCAGCGAAAATTCTTGAGGTAAATGCTGACTTTGGAATTACAGTGGATCCAGATGTAGATCGCTTAGCTTTGGTTTGTGAAGACGGATCAATGTTCGGTGAAGAATACACCTTGGTTGCCTGTGCGGATTACGTGTTGAAACACACACCAGGATCAACCGTGTCAAATTTATCTTCAACAAGAGCATTACGCGACATCACTGAAGCGCGCGGATTAACCTACGCAGCTGCGGCCGTTGGTGAGGTGAATGTGGTAAGCAAAATGAAAGAGGTCAACGCTGTTATTGGTGGCGAAGGAAACGGTGGAATCATTTATCCTGAATTACATTATGGACGTGATTCTCTCGTTGGAATCGCCTTATTTTTGAGTCATTTGGCTCACGAGAAAAAAAGCGTTTCTGCACTTCGCGACAGCTATCCAAAATATACGATTTCCAAGAATAAAATCGAACTTACACCTGACATTAACGTGGATAAAGTTCTAGTGGATATGGCAGCGAAATACGCACACGAAGAAGTGGATACGATTGATGGTGTCAAAATCTATATTGCGAAAGAATGGGTGCATTTGAGAAAGAGTAATACGGAGCCAATCATTCGAATTTATTCAGAAAGTAAAGATGAGCATGCAGCCGATCAATTGGCAAAACGCATCATCGAAGAAATTAAAGCGTGTATATAACACCACAAAATGAAATTCGAGCATAACAAACAAAAAGTAGCAGGGATCAATGTTTTTGTCAAGCGCGTCATACGTTACATGCTTTTTGCTTTAGCGCTCATTGTTTTTTCAGTTGGTATAGGAACAGTTGGATACAAATATTTTGGCGCTCCCAGTTGGGTTGATGCTTTTCACATGGCATGTATGATTCTAACAGGAATGGGACCTGTAATTCCGTTAGAAACAGATGCTGCAAAATTATTCTCAAGCTTTTACGCATTATATAGTGGTGTTGCTTTTCTTACCTGCACAGCTGTATTCTTTTCTCCAATCATCCATCGTTTATTGCACATCCTGCAAGTTGATGATGAAGCGATTTAATTTTTTTTTCTGTTTTTTTCAATTCTCTAAAATAAATACTTACTTTTGACGTTAGTAACACAAAACGTTACTATAATAAAGCTATTTGGGAATAAAGAAACAGAGAAAATCTACTTGGGAATTGCGTCCAAAAGGTATCCTCCTGATATTCAAGAAATAGCACGTCGAAAGTTGAAAATGCTACATGCATCTCAAAACTTAAAAGATTTGCGCATTCCACCTGCAAATCGCTTAGAGAAGTTAAAAGGCAACCTTTCCTCCTATCATAGTATCCGTGTGAACCAGCAGTGGCGTATTATTTTCATTTGGTATGAAAATGATGCCCTCGATGTACAACTAGTAGATTATCATTAAAAGAGAAAGTCATGGAAAAATTAAAAAACATTCATCCCGGAGAAGTTTTACTCGAAGAGTTCTTACTCCCACTTGAAATCACTCCATATCGTTTGGCAAAAGAAACCTTTTTACCTCAAACGCGCATTAGTGAAATTCTTAAAGGAAACCGTCGAATTACTGCAGATACTGCGTTGCGTTTCGCTAAGTATTTCGGTACAACCGGTAAATTCTGGCTGATGTTACAAGATGACTATGATCTAGAGCTTGAGCAAGGATTAAAAGAATTAGAATTGAAAGAAATCAAACCATTTAAAAAGTAACCTACTTCTCTTTGAATACGGAATCATTGATGCCTTTATTCACTTTGTAATTCGACAGTTTAATGACAATCGTTCCTTTTTGATCTTTGTCTGCAGTCTTTTTCTTCTGTTGATCGGTTTTATTTAAATCTGCTGCCACACTCTTTGGCATTTTGAATTTCTTTACATCAATCGTGAAAGTCAATTGATTTGGAAGTCCAAATTGAACTTCTGTCCCATAGGTGTAATCAACAATAACGGTACCGCTAGAGCGTGTTGTGACCTGTGAGCGAAGAATTACATCTCTCTTTGTGTCAATCCACAGTTTCGCAAGAATAATCTCACTGGTCTCCCCTGTTGGAATAACCGTAATTAAGTTCGTTTTGATTTCACCAATTGTTTTTGTCCCGCTTGACACAGCCATGTAAGAACCTTTGTTCATTAAAAAAGCATTCACATCAGTAAAACCTTGTTTCGGTAAAATAGCAATCCCTTTGGAAACCACTTTGAATTTATCCTTCTGTTTAAAATAAATGGAAGCATTTACCGGCATTATTTTAATAAGCGGTATGTTAGCTTTGATATTGGCGTCCACCGAATAATCCTTAACGGAGTTTAATTTTTGAACAACTTGTTGGATGACTGCATCAGCATCAACTTCTTGAGAAAAGGAAGTTAAGGCTTGAAGTACAAATAAAAAACTGAAGATTTTTTTCATTAGGATGTAATGTCTTTTTTATTGAATTTGTACACTGCTATCAAAACGAGAACAATGTTATGAATGACGAGAATGGAAACGGAATTTCGAATGGTGGTCCATGGAACAGGATCTTCAAAAAACGAACGCCAGGATGCCATGTGTGTCGTAAAAAGAAAAGGTTTAATGGAATCAAAAACAGAAACGTCTAAGGTTCCAATAATGGTAAAGAGTATGATGATGGACATCGTACTTACAATTGGACCAATCGAATTTTCTGCGAAAGCGGATAAACAAATGGACAAAGTAGAAATCGTTAGTAAAGCCAAATAAGCCACACCGAAACTTAATCCATACCTCCATAAAATATCCTGCTCCTTTAAAATTACTAACCCATCGCTATTCAGCACGATTAAATCTCCCGTTCCAAATATCCATTTCCCAACGATTAATGCCAGGAATCCAAGCCACAAAGTGAGGATCAATGTATAAACTGCTCCAGCGATAAACTTGGAAAGGACAATTTGCGTTCTCGAAATGGGTTTTGTTGCCATCATACGAATCGTTCCCATCGCTGCCTCCCCTGAAATCAAATCACCTGTCACCAATGAAACCAATAGTGGGATATGTACAATCAACATTTGAAGTATGATGAATGCAATTAAATTTCCATTCAAAATATTTCCGTTGAACGACAACGTTTGTTCGAATGAGGCAGTCACAAAAGAAATGAATGATTTTCCATCCGCCTTCATCGCAAACAGAATCAATAATACGAGCAGAGTCAATGCGCCAATTCCAAGGTAACTTCTTGGTTTTGCGAGAATCTTAATAAACTCGTTATAGGTGTTTTTCAGTAGCATTAGGATTGGATTATTTTCATGAAAAAATCTTCGAGTTTTCGTTTAGGTTCCATCGCATGAACTTCCACACCTTCGTGAACTAATAGTTGATTCAAACTTGGAACCAGTTGTTTTTCGATGTTCACTTCAATGATGCGTTCATTAAGTTGTTTGAAACTAGCACTTTCAAAACCTACTTTAAGGACATTCATGGTTTTTTCCATGTCATTTACCTCTAACTGAACAACCATTTCTTGCGCATTCAGTAATTCCTTCACATCTCCTTCGATAATCGACTGCCCCTTATTGATTATGACCATGCGATTCGAAATCAATTCAATTTCGGATAATTGGTGAGAAGAAAGGATAACCGTTTTATTTTGTTCAGATTTTAAGCGTAAAATCAAATTTCGAATTTCTACGATTCCTTGTGGATCTAATCCTGTTGTTGGTTCATCCAAAACGATTAAATCTGGTTGATGCAACAAAGTTTGTGCAATCCCTAATCGTTGTTTCATTCCATGAGAGAATCCACCCACCTTATCTCGGTTTCGTCCATTTAAGCCAACAAAATCTAACATTTCGGCGATTTCCCGTTTGGAAACATCCTTGCCTGAAATGCGTGCAAAAATGGCCAAATTCTTTTCTGCCGATAAATACCGATAGAAGTCCGGCTTTTCAATGATGCTGCCAACTTTGGAAAGAATTTCATTTCGGTGCTTGTGAAGGTCCTTTCCAAACAACTGAATCTGTCCATTGTCAGGTTTAATGAGCGACAACATACAACGAATGGTTGTGCTCTTCCCTGCTCCATTTGGACCTAGAAATCCAAACACATCTCCTTTATTGACCGTAAAAGACACATCCCTTACCGCCTGAAAACTCCCGAAGTTTTTCGCGAGGTGTTGAACCTTAATTATTTCGGTATTTTCCATAAGTTAAAGTTACGAAATTGTTTGTGCGATCAGCTTACTTTTTATTTGGAAAAATCTCATCTACTTTTTTGGTTCTGTACTTGAAAATTTGATCCAATTTTGGCTTAACAATAATCGGGTGAACGAGTTTTCCTAAAATCCCAAATGGTACTTCATAACTAACGATGTCAGTCATTTCAACTCCTCCTTCTACTTCTCTAAAGTGATGTTCATGATGCCAAATCGCATAGGGTCCTTTACGTTGCTCATCGATAAAGAATTGACCTTCTTTCACTGCCTTTATCTCTGTAATCCAAGTCATTGGAATTCCTAACAAAGGAGTTACTTTATATTCAATCATCATTCCTTCGTACATCTTCGCTGGAAGATCGGTTTTGATGTTGAATCCCATTCCAGGAGGAGTGATTTCTTTCAAATTCCCTGGGGATGAAAAATAATCCCAACATTCTGTCAAGGTTGCTGGAATAAACTGTGTGGTCTTTAATTGATACATGTTTTAGTAACAATGAAACAATTGAAAAGTTTTGTTAAATCAAAAAAAAAGGCAGGATAAACTCCTGCCTTTTTATATAAAATATGGTTGAACCTATTTTTTAGATGTTCTCGATGATCATTGCGGATGCACCTCCACCACCGTTACAAATTCCAGCTCCACCAATTTTTGCATTATTTTGTTTTAGTACGTTAATCAAAGTAACAATCACTCGTGAACCTGAATTCCCAAGTGGGTGTCCAAGTGCTACTGCACCACCGTTAACGTCAACTTTCGCTGGATCTATTCCAAGAATTTTCGTGTTGGCAATTCCAACAACAGCAAACGCTTCGTTCAATTCCCAGAAATCAACATCTGCAACAGTCATATTTACTTTCGCCAACGCTTTTGGAATTGCCAATGAAGGTGCTGTAGTAAACCATTCTGGTGCTTGTGCAGCATCCGCGTAACTAACAATTTTCGCGATTGGAGTTAAACCAAATTTCGCTACCGCATCTTCTGAAGCCAATACCAATGCTGATGCTCCATCGTTTAATGTTGATGCATTTGCAGCAGTAATGGTTCCTTCTTTATCAAAAGCGGGACGCAATCCAGGGATTTTATCTAAAAAGACATTTTTATATTCTTCGTCCTCAGAAACCATAATTGGATCTCCTTTTCGCTGTGGTACAGCTACTGGAACGATTTCGTTATTGAATTTTCCGTTACTCCAAGCAGTTGCAGCTTTGGTGTAAGAGTCAATCGCAAATTGATCTTGGTCTTCACGTGTAATGTTATGTTCTTTTGCACATAATTCAGCACAATTTCCCATTGGTACTTTGGAATACACATCCAATAAACCATCTTTAGTGATTCCGTCTAACATGGAAATGTTACCGAATTTCACGCCATTTCTTCCATCTAAATAATGAGGAACTTGAGACATGTTCTCCATTCCACCCGCTACAACAATGTGGTTATCACCAGCAAGAATAGATTGTGCTCCAAGCATAATCGCTTTCATTCCAGATGCACATACCTTGTTTACAGTTGTACAAGGGACATTATTTCCTAGTCCAGCACCAAGAGCTGCTTGACGAGCAGGTGCTTGACCAACTCCAGCTTGAAGTACATTCCCCATGAATACTTCATCAATGATGCTTGCATCTATGTTTCCTTTTTCTAATGCTCCTTTGATTGCTACAGATCCTAATTGGGTTGCAGGAATGCTTGATAAGCCGCCCATGAATGCTCCCATTGGAGTTCTTGCCGCAGCAACGATGTAAACTGTTTTTGACATATGATTGAAAATTTTTACGAATTTACGGATTCCTTTTTTGAATTTGATTTTAACCGAAAAGAAATCATGACATTTCCGGAATTGTCCTTATTTTTGAAGTCATGCATTTACTCACAGATTTCTCACTTTGGTGGCTTGTTCCAATTGGACTTCTATCCTTGGTGTTAACCTATTTTTACTACCAAAAAGTGAGTTGGCTCAGTGATTTGGCGAGATGGAAAAAGACATTGATTAAATCTTTGCGCTTTTCTTCATTGTTTTTAATTGGAATCTTGTTACTCGGACTCGTTTTCGAAGCGACGCATTTCCGTGAGGAGAAACCAATTTTTATTACGCTTGTCGATAATTCCTCTTCAATGAAGAATTTCAAAGACAGTTCGTCTGTGGAGAGAAATCTTGAAAGTTACCGCAAGGAATTATCTGAACGTTATGCCGATCAATTCGAACTGATCGAATGGTCTATCGGAAGTGAACAGGGAACGAATAAAATTCAATTTAACGAAAAAAGCACGAATCTTGAGTTGGGATTTGAAGCCATCAACACACAATTTTACAACAGAAACGTCGGAGGTGTTGCCTTGATTTCAGATGGGAATTATAATGTTGGTTCGAATCCAAGTTATGCAGCTGAAAAATTAAATTTAACACCTGTATTCTCCTTGGCCGTTGGAGATACCACTCCAAAAAGAGATCATTTTATTAAAAATGTGTCAGCGAATGACTTGGCGTATTTAAACAATGACTTCCCTGTTGAAGTGGATATTGAATCCTTTAAATTTTCAGGAAAAAGTGCACGAGTAAGCATTCTGCACAATGGAAAAACTGTAGCTAATCAAACGGTTACTTACGGAAATCAAAAAAAGAACTTTAAACAATTAAACTTTCAATTGAAGGCAGACAAGGTCGGCGTTCAATCCTACACAGCGGTGATTTCCAATCTAAACGGTGAATACTCAATCAAAAACAACCGTAGGAATTTCTACATAGAAGTCGTCGATGCACGAAGTAAAATAATGTTACTTTCTGCAGCTCCTCATCCGGACATGAGTGCCTTCAAAGACGTGTTGGAAAGAAATGAAAATTACGAAGTAAAAAGCATGTTATTGAAGGACTGGGATCAGAGTATCAATAAGGTGGACTTAGTAATTTGGCATGAACCGGGAATTCAATTTGATCCGGCGCAACACCAACGATTACGATCAGCTGGAATTCCAATTCTTTATGTTATTGGTCAACAAACGGATGCGAATGAAATCGCAAAATTGTCCATCGGATTAAAATCCAGTAGTTCTAGTCAGTCCGAGGAACTAGAACCAACTTTTAATAGCGGATTCAACGCATTCGAGTTAAGCGAAGCGTGTAAATCGTCCATCGACTTCCTACCGCCTCTAACCGCAAAGTTCGGCGCTATTAAAGTGGATCCTAGTGCAGAAATATTGTTGTTTCAGCGCATAGGTCAAATCAAAAAGAATGACCCCTTGCTGTTCTTTACAAAAGGAGAAAAAGTTAAAAATGGTGTCATCTTTGGTGAAGGTATTTGGCGTTGGAGACTTAATGATTTCATCCGTCATCAAAACCACGATGTTTTTAATGAATTCATCGGGAAAATCGCAAATTATTTGATGGTCAAAAACCAAGGGATGGGATTGCGGGTCCAACTTCCTAAACGCATGAACAGCGAAGAGGAATTGATTGTAACGGCTTCCTTCTATAATGCCTCTATGGAACCTATTACTGGACCTAAAATCGACTTCCTTCTAACGAACGATAAAGGGAAACAATACAAATCCCAGTTTGCGATTGCTGGAAGTGTTTACAAATTGAATCAAGGGAAATTAAATCCTGGGAAGTACGCTTGGAAGGCAAGCACCACTTTTAATGGTAAGAAATACCTGAAATCGGGAGAATTCATTGTGGAGGAAATTCAGTTAGAAAAATTAGAATCTTTTGCGAATCACAGTACATTAAAACAACTTTCCAAACAATCGAATGGTTCTTTCCATACCCTTTCCTCCTACCGAAGTATGTTGGATGAATTAGCAAAGCGAAACGATATTGCAACGGTGACCTATGAAGATCACACCTTTGATGATTTACTCGATTATTTGATCGCTTTTATTTTGCTTTTTTTATTATTAGCCGGGGAATGGTTCCTGAGAAGGTATTTTGGTTCTTATTAAATACGGTAAAATGAAGCAACTATTTTATTTATTGTTATTCATCCTGCCTGCAACCGCTTTAGCTCAGCAGTTCAAAGATGGCGATATTATTTTCCAATCCTCTCCATCTCGACAAAGTGCAGCGATTGAAGAAGCAACTCAATCACCTTATTCTCATTGTGGAATTATCTTTTATGAAAACAATATAGCATATGTTTATGAAGCCGTGCAACCTGTTGGTAAGAGACGTTTGGACGATTGGATTGAAAGTGGGGTAAATGCTGAATTCGTTGTGAAACGAATGAAAGACTCATCACTTTTGACTGAAAATGAAATAAAAGCCTTAAGGTTATATGCTTCTCAACAATTTGGCAAGAATTACGATGGTAAATTTAATTGGTCGGATAAAGAATTGTACTGCTCAGAATTAGTTTACAAATGTTACTGGAATGTTTTACACATTAAATTAGCGGCACCTATACCACTGAGAGAATTTAACATAGATGGTCCAATCGTTCGCAAAATCATGAAGGAACGCTATGGAAACGAAATCCCCTATGATGAACCTATGATTTCTCCTGATCAACTGGTAAGTTCGCCTTTACTGATAACTGTCAACTAAAAAAAGCGCTAATTTTAGGCCATGAATTTAAATTTTCAATGCAAACACTTTAATGAACTCAGTGTCGTCGAGTTTCATGATATCGTAGCTGTAAGGCTCAAAACATTTGTTGTTGAACAAAATTGCATTTACCAAGACCTTGATGGAAAAGATAAAAAATGTTACCACCTAATTTGTCGTGATGGAATGGGGGATATTGTTGCAACTGCAAGAATTTTACCTCCAGGAATATCTTACGGTGAAGTTTCTATTGGAAGAGTGGTATTACAAGAAGAACTTCGTGGAAACGGTCAAGGACATGAACTCATGAATAAATGCATGGCTTTTTGCGAAAAAGAATTTGGGAAAGTCCCAGTGCGAATTTCAGCACAAAAACACCTAGAACGATTTTACAACGGTCATTTATTCTTCTCGACAGGAAAGAACTACGAAGAAGATGGAATTCCACACGTTGAAATGTTATATACACCCCTTAATTAATGCACATGTTACACAAAAGTTTACTTGCTATTTCGAGCTTAATTTTAATAAGCTCTTGCGCGAAAAAGGAAGTTTCCCTTACGAGTGGAAATTTCAACACTATCAGCATGGACTACTTGGACCAGACGATCAAACCCCAAGATGATTTCTTTCTTTTCGCGAATGGAAACTGGGTTAAAAATAATGAAATTCCTGCATCGGAATCTCGTTGGGGAAGTTTCAATGAATTGGATCAAGAAAACAAAAAGAAATTAACGTCAATTCTTGAGGATGCACAAGCGAATCAAGGAGTAAAAGGGTCTCAAAATCAATTGCTTGGATCCTATTACGCTTCTTTCATGAACATGGAACGAAGAAATCAACTAGGTATATCCGGAATTAAAGGAGAACTAAGTCGCATTGATTCAATTAATCGAAAAGACTTCATTGTTACTGCAATTGCTATGAATCACAGAGATGGAATTGGATCTGTTTTTGGTTTTGGTGTTGGACAAGACATGAAAAATGTGACTAAAAATGCCGCATACATGGGGCAAGGTGGAATTGGCTTACCGAACAAAGATTACTATTTGACGGAAAACAAAAAGGAGATTTTAGAAGCATACAAGCGACACATTACCAAGTCATTTGCACTTCTTGGGTACAACACGGAGCAAGCTCAAAAAATGAGTGAAGAAATCGTTGGGTTCGAAACGAAATTGGCTCAATCCATGATGAGTCCGGCAGAAATGAGAATCCCAGAAAAAACATACAATAAAAAAAGCTTTAAGGAAACAATCGATTTATTGGGTTCATTTGATCTACGTTATTATTTCTCTACAGTTGGATGTCAAGTCCCTGATACGATTATTGTTAGTAATCCTGAGTACTTAACGAAAGTGGCGAAATTGTTAGAAGCAGAATCCATTTCAACATGGAAAAACTACCTTAAATGGAACATATTAAATCATTATGCAGGAAGTTTAAATGAGCAATTTGTGGCATTGAACTTTGACTTTTACGGAACGACATTAAGTGGAAAAAAGGTTCAAAAACCCTTAAACGAAAAGGCGATTGATGAAATTACCAACATTGAAATTGGCGAACTACTTGGAAAAGCCTTCGTTGAAAGACACTTCTCAAAAGAAGCTCAAGCACGCGTAAATGAAATGGTTGATAATTTATTGGCTGTTTTCAAAGAACGCATTCAAAACCTAGATTGGATGTCTGACGCGACGAAACAAGAAGCATTGAACAAACTTTCCTCTATCGGACGCAAACTTGGTTTCCCGGATAAATGGGAAGATTATTCAAGCTTGAATTTTACTGCGGATAATTACCTAGCTAATGTGAAGGAAATGAATCGCTTTAGCGTGCTTAAAAATTTCAATGATTTAAAGAAAGATGTAGACAAAGACAAATGGGGAATGCCAGCACACATGGTGAACGCATATTATCATCCACTTTTGAATGAAATCGCTTTTCCAGCTGGAATTATGCAAGCACCTTTCTTTGATGAGAAATCAGAGGATGCTGTGAATTATGGTCGAATTGGAATGGTGATTGGTCACGAATTTACCCATGGTTTTGACGATATGGGAGCAAAGTTTGCTGCTGATGGATCATTTAAAAATTGGTGGACAGAAGAAGACCTACAATCCTTTGGTGAAAAAACGAAAATTCTTGGTGAAACATTCGCGGCATTTTGTCCTATGGAAGATCAATGTGTGAATCCAGAATTAACAATGGGAGAGAATATCGCAGACTTAGGCGGACTCACCATGGCGTTTTATGCGTATAAGAGAACGGCGGAGTTTAAGGCAAATGAAGTTCGTGAAGGATTTACACCAGCACAACGTTTCTTTATCGCTTACGCTCAATTATGGAAAATTAAGTATACGGATGAAGAAATGAAAAACCGAATTGCGAATGACCCGCATTCTCCTGGTATGTATCGGGTGAACGGTCCATTGAAAAATTGCCCAGAATTCTTCGAAGCATTTGATGTAAAAGAAGGACGAGTAATGCGCAACGATGCGAAAAAGATTGCGAAGATTTGGTAAATAAAAATCAAATTATAATAAAAAAGTCCCGACGTTCTCGCCGGGACTTTTTTATTATATGTAGTAAATTCTAATCGAAATGAATGTACTGTATTGCACAGTCCATCAAGATACTTAAACGGTCATCTTCATTCAATTTCTTTGCCGCATCATAGTTGTCATAGATTTTCTCTAAACTATCGATGTAGCAGTTAAAACATTTGTCTTTAGCCGACCCAACTGTTTCTAACGCACTAGAAAATTCTTTCACATCCTTCAATGCTTCTTTACGATCTTCATCGTTCCATTTTCCTTTCGTGCTTGACGCACCGCATGCGAACAACGTCAAAGATGTCAATAAGACAAAAATTAATTTCATAAGCTTAATATTTTGTTTGTAAATGATTTAAAGTCAATCGTTTCCTGCTCGCCCGTTGACATATTCTTTAAAATGAGGTTTTTAGCTTTTAACTCTTCTTCACCCAAAAGAACGACGTATTGAACAGAACGGTCATTTGCATATTTCATTTGCTTTTGAATCTTTGCAGTGCTTGGATAAACCTCACAATCAATGTCGTTTTCACGTAATTCTCGCGCCAAAGTCAAACAGGTTGACACTTCCGACTCTCCAAAATTGATAAAAAGTACTTTTAGTCCTTTGGTTACAGATGCTGGAAACAAATTCAATTCCGTCATCACATCGTAGATACGGTCAGCACCAAATGAAATCCCTACTCCGGAAAGTCCTTTTAAACCGAAAAGTCCTGTTAAATCATCGTAACGTCCACCACCACAAATTGAACCCATGTTCACATTGTTTGCTTTCACTTCAAAAATGGCCCCTGTGTAATAATTTAATCCACGAGCAAGGGTTAAGTCAAACTCTAAGTCAGCACGCTTAAGCCCCATTGAGTCAATGATGTTCATTACATATTCCAATTCCTCAATTCCCTTCATTCCAACTTCAGAATCCGCTAAGTATGTACGCATAAGTTGCAGCTTTTCCTGGTTGCTGCCTGCAAATTGAAAGAGGGGTTTGATTTTCTCAATAGCTGAATCGCTGATTCCTTTCTGGGAAAGTTCGTTTAATACTCCCTCCTCACCTATTTTATCTAGCTTATCAATGGCGACTGTTAAGTCAATAATACGATCTGCCTCACCGCAAACCTCCGCTATCCCACTGAGGATTTTACGGTTATTAAGTTTAATGGTAAAAGAAGGAATATTCAAATGCGTTAAAACATCATCAAAAATTTGAATCAGTTCGACCTCGCAAAGCAAGGAGTCCGAACCGACAACATCCGCATCGCATTGAAAAAACTCTTGGTATCTACCATGCTGTGGACGATCTGCTCTCCAAACTGGTTGAATTTGATAACGTTTAAATGGAAAGGAAAGATCATTCTGATGTTGAACGACAAAGCGTGCAAAAGGAACAGTCAAGTCGTATCGAAGTGCTTTTTCTGCAAGTGAAGAAGCGAATTTCGGTAGGTTATCATTGGAAAGTGCCTCTAAATCTGCTTTGCGCAATTTATCACCTGAATTAAGGATGCGAAAAATTAAACGATCACCCTCTTCTCCATATTTACCCATGAGCGTACTAGACAGCTCAAAACTTGGTGTTTCAATTGGTGCAAATCCATATCGTTTAAAAACCGTTTTAATGGATTCAAATAAGTATGTTCTTTTCGCTACCTCATTTGGTAAAAAATCCCTTGTTCCCTTTGGTATTGCTGGTTTTTGAGCCATATTAGTGTACTGTGGTATTATCGGTAAGTGTTTCTTCTCTTACATGAAGTGTATGAGAAAAACAGCTGTAATTGCTTCCAAAGTTAATTCCTTTAATTGATTTGAGCATAACTCAAAGTGAAGCTGCCGTTAAAAAAAGCGTAAATATTTTATAAAAATTGAAACTAAATTCAAATATTTATTGATTAAGTTCGTTTGATTAAGTCAACTATGAAACTCAAAGAAACCATCGATTTCATCAATGGAAACCTTCCTTCCAAAGGAAGCGTTCTGTTGTCGGAGCCTTTTCTCCAGGACCCGCATTTCGAACGTTCAGTTGTATTAATGTGCGAACATTCTGATGCTGAATCGTTTGGATTTGTTTTAAATCATCAATCAACTGCCCAATTAAAAGATTTGATGGATATCGCACCAACCTCGATACCGGTTTACCTCGGTGGCCCCGTTGCTAATAATAGCCTATTCTATTTACATATGATTCCGGGAATTGAATCCAGTGAGGAAATTCTTCCTGGATTGTTTTACGGAGGAGATCTTACAGAATTACTGGAGATGATTGAAATCGACAAGAAAACACTTGTTAAAATAAGGTTTTTTCTAGGTTACTCAGGCTGGGGAAAAGGACAATTAGTACAAGAAATCAAGGAGCGTTCTTGGATTAGCACAACAAACCTAAGTCTTGAAACCTTGTTTTTTACTCCAACGGAAACGCTTTGGAAAACCTCAATGAGTTTTCAAGGAGAACAATTCAAAACCTTCTCAATTTTCCCTAAAAACATCGCTGATAACTAGAATTGATTCCAAGGGATTCAAAGAATGTCAGAAAGTTTTAATTGAATTGATAAAATCCTATATTTTAAAGGAATTATTTCTATATTTGCACCCTCAAAAGAGGAAGTTGTGCCCTAATCACAACAAAAAATGTTTCATCCTTTCGGAAAATTAGGGATTCTGAAATACAAATTATTAAGCCACATGGCAAAGAATATTGAAATGCAGGGAGCTGCAGATTTTGATTGGGAAGCGTTACAATTAGACGGCTATACCAAAATCGAAAGATCAGAATTATCTGATGTTTACGAGAAAACCTTAACTTCTATCAATGAGAAAGAAGTAATTCAAGGTACAGTTGCATTATTAAACAAGAAAGAGGTAATCGTGAACATCGGTTACAAATCTGAAGGTGTTATTGCAGCAAACGAATTCCGTTACAATCCAGATTTAAAAATTGGAGATGTAGTTGATGTTTACGTTGAGTGTCGCGAGGACAAAACTGGTCAGCTAGTTGTTTCTCACCGCACAGCTCGTATGCACAGTGCTTGGATTCGTGTGAACGATGTATTACGTACAGGTGAAATCATCACTGGTTTCGTTAAATGTCGTACGAAAGGTGGATTAATCGTTGATGTATTTGGTATAGAAGCATTCTTACCAGGTTCTCAAATTGATGTGAAACCAATTCGTGATTACGATATTTACGTAGGTAAAAACATGGAGTTCAAAGTTGTGAAAATCAACGAAGAGTTCCGTAACGTAGTTGTTTCTCACAAAGCGCTTATCGAAGCGGAATTAGAAGAACAGAAAAAACAAATCATCTCTGGATTAGAAAAAGGACAAGTATTAGAAGGTATTGTGAAAAACATTACTTCTTATGGTGTGTTTATCGATTTAGGTGGTGTAGATGGTTTGATTCACATTACAGACCTTTCTTGGGGACGCGTTTCGCATCCTGAAGAGATGTTAGAATTGGATCAAAAAATCAATGTGGTAATTCTTGACTTTGACGATGACAAAAAACGCATCGCTTTAGGATTGAAACAATTGCAACCACACCCATGGGATTCATTAGATACAAACATCGCTGTTGGTGACAAAGTAACTGGTAAAGTTGTTGTGATGGCAGATTACGGTGCGTTCATTGAAATCGCTGCAGGTGTTGAAGGATTGATTCACGTTTCTGAAATGAGCTGGTCTCAACACTTACGTTCTGCACAAGACTTCATGAAAATTGGAGATAGCGTAGAAGCAGTAGTTTTGACTTTAGACCGCGAAGAGCGTAAAATGTCTTTAGGTATCAAACAATTGATGCCAGATCCATGGAATGATATCGAAGTGAAATATGCTGTATCTTCTCGTCACATGGCGAAAGTTCGCAACTTCACTAACTTCGGTGTATTCGTTGAGTTAGAAGAAGGAGTTGATGGATTAATCCATATCTCTGACCTTTCTTGGCAAAAGAAAATCAAACATCCATCTGAATTCTGTAAAGTAGGAGAAGAAATGGAAGTTGTTGTATTGGAAATCGATCGCGATAACCGTCGTATTTCTTTAGGACACAAACAATTGGAAGAAAATCCATGGGATGTGTTTGAAGCAACTTTCGCTGAAGGTACTGTACACAGTGGAACAATCATCGATATGAAAGATAAGTCTGGTATCGTTGCTCTTCCTTACGGTGTTGAAGGGATTTGTCCTGCGAAACACTTGAAAAAAGAAGATGGTTCTAACGCTAAATTGGAAGAAATCCTTGACTTTAAAGTGATCGAATTCAACAAAGACGCGAAGAAAATTGTTCTTTCTCATACTCGTATGTTTGAAGAAGGTGAAGACAAACCAACAATGACGAAAGCTGGTAAAAAATCAGCTGGAGGAAGTGGAAATGGTAACTCTACCGATCAAGCAGTGAAAGCAATCAACCAAAATACTGAAAAATCAACATTAGGTGATTTAGGTGGATTGGCTGAATTGAAACAAAAAATGGAGAAAGGCGAATAAGTCTTTTTACAATAAGATTAAGGGAGGTTCGCCTCCCTTTTTTTTTGTCCATAAACGTGAAAAAGGTGTTAATAACCTAAGGACATTCATAAGCACTTATCTGTTTATCAACTAAATTAATACGTAAATTTGTTCTGCTTAAATTATGAATATAACAGAACTTTCAGGGACAGTAAAGGATATTTTTGCGGCTTACCTCGAACAGAATGGTCACAGAAAAACGCCCGAACGCTTTGCTATTTTAGCAGAGATATACCAATATGAAGGGCATTTTGATATAGAAACACTCTACATCAAAATGAAAAATCATAATTACCGTGTTTCTCGAGCTACTCTTTACAATACGATTGAATTGCTTTTGGCTTGTAACTTGGTGACAAAGCATCAATTTGGAAAGAATTTAGCACAATTCGAAAAGTCTCATGGTTCGAAACAACATGACCATGTCATTTGTACAGATACAGGAGAAGTGATCGAGTTTTGTGATCCACGAATCCAGCAAATTAAAGCAACAATCGAAGAACTATTTCAAGTGACTGTTCAACACCACTCTCTTTATTTTTATGGAGTGAAAAATCAACCAAAATCATAAAGATGAAGGTGAATCTGCTTGTCGATATGGATTATTCAATTTTATCTTTTGAAGGTAAGTTGATGTCGGATGCTGACCTAGCAGATGCACAAGAATTACTCAATACCATGACAAATTGGAATGTTGTCTTGGATTTGGCGAACTTGTCTTATGTCAATTCATCTGGCATAGCTTTTTTTGTCAAGGTCTTGACAAGAGCAAGATTGAATCAAGGGGATGTTGTTGTATTGAATGTAAATGACCAATTAACGAAAATTTTTGAACTGACGAAAATCAATCAAGTGTTTCACATGGCAAACACATTGATGGAAGTCAAAGCATACTTTAAAAAATAAGCATGAAAGTAGATGTATTGTTAGGATTACAATGGGGTGATGAAGGCAAAGGGAAAATTGTCGATGTGTTAACTCCTGATTATGATATTATTGCGCGTTTTCAAGGTGGACCAAATGCTGGACACACATTAGAGTTTAACGGAATCAAACATGTCCTTCACACAATCCCATCTGGAATTTTTCATGAAAATGTGGTGAACTTAGTAGGTAACGGTGTGGTAATTGACCCTGTTATTTTTAAAGGTGAATTGGATAAGTTAGCTCCATTTAACATTGATTTTGCGAATCGCTTATTGTTGTCTAAAAAAGCACATCTAATTTTACCAACGCACAGACTTCTCGATGCTGCATCAGAAACAGCAAAAGGAAAAAATAAAATTGGATCCACTCTAAAAGGAATCGGACCAACTTACATGGATAAAACAGGAAGAAACGGTTTACGTGTTGGGGATATTTTCTCTCCAAACTTCCAAGAAAAATATGACATCCTCGTGGAAAAACACGTGGGAATGTTAAAACATTACGAAGGATTCGAATATGATCTTTCATCCCTTGAAAAACCTTGGATGGACGCGATTGAATCACTTAAAAAATTACAGGCGGTTGATAGCGAACATTATTTAAACCAAGCCTTATTGAACGGAAAACGTGTACTTGCGGAAGGTGCTCAGGGAACGATGTTAGACATCGACTTTGGAACGTATCCATTTGTTACGTCTTCAAATACAGTTACTGCTGGAACATGTACTGGACTAGGAATTGCTCCAACACGCATTGGAAAAGTAATTGGAATTTTCAAAGCTTATTGTACACGTGTTGGTAGCGGACCTTTCCCTACTGAATTAGATGATGAAGTTGGAGAAGAAATCCGTAAAGAAGGTCGTGAATTTGGTGCAACAACTGGACGTCCACGTCGTTGTGGATGGATTGACCTCGTTCAAATGCGCTATGCGATTATGATCAACGGAGTTACTGAACTTTCCATGATGAAGGCAGATGTACTCAGTATTTTCGATAAAATCAGTGTGTGTACACATTACTTAGTAAATGGCGAAAAAGTATACGATTTCCCTTTTGATGTAAGTGATTTGGAATTCACTCCAGTTTATGAGGAATTGGAAGGATGGAACTGTGACTTGACAGAATTGTCAGACTACAAAACCGCTCCGGACGCGTTAAAAAACTATGTAACGTATTTGGAAGAACAATTAAACGTGCCAATCAACGTTGTATCTGTTGGACCAGACAGAAAACAAACTTTAGCGAATCACTAAAAATGAATATCAAACCATTCATACAAATTGCGCTCTTCTTGAGCGCATTTTTTTTGAGTGGAAAGCTATGTGCACAAAAGAAAACACTGGAATTACTTCCAGGTTCTGAAAAAATCTATTACAACAAAGCTACCGGAAAGCATCGATTAGTTGGTACCGTTAGTTTTATCTATCATGGAAACACCATGTATTGTGATTCAGCTCACTATCAGGATAAAGAAAAAATTGTTCGAGCATACGGCAATGTGCACATCCGAAAAGGCGATGTCAATCTTTACTGTGATTCCCTATATTACGACGAAGCCAACAAGTACGCAAAACTTTGGGGAGATGTCAAAGTACGTGACCAAGAATACAAACTGAGTTCGGATTCACTCGATTACGACGCAAAACGAGGAAGAGCTATCTACCGAAACAAAGGTCGAATTGAATCGATTGTTTCAAATGAACGCATTACGAGTACACTGGGTTATTTCTATCCAAACAATGGAAGTTTCTTTTTTAGCGGAGATGTGAAATACTTGAAAAATGACTTAAAAGTCACAACGGATACACTGCAATTTGCCTATGAACAGCAGAAACTCTATTTCTACGGCCCATCCACCATGCAAAACGACAGTATTACCATTCATTGTCGTAAAGGTTGGTTTCATGTGCAAACCGAAGAAGGTGTATTGTATAAACAAGCTGAAGTCATTCAAAAGACAAGCATCATTAAAGGAGATACGTTGTTTTTAAATACGAAACTCAACAATTACGAAGGTCGCGGAAATGTATTTTATAAAGATTTCACCCAGAATATGGCGTTTATGGGGAATAAAGCAAAATCGAGTAACAGCTTACATCTTGCTTATTTAACGGGAAATACCCTTGCCTTTAAAGTCTATGACGGTGATACGTTGTATCTACATGCAGATTCCTTAATCATGCACAAAGACAGCTTGAATCGAACAACTGAAACGATTGCACACCGAAGTGTGCGAATGTATAATGAAGGAATGCAAGGAGTTTGTGATTCCGCTCGTTACGATCCAAAAACAGAAGAATTATTTCTTAGAAGCAAACCAATAATTTGGTCTCAGAATGCTGAATTGAAAGGACTTACCATGAAAATATCCATGCAGGATAGCTCCTTGAAACAAATAGAAATCATCGATCAGGCCAGTGCTGTGATGGAAATAGATTCGGGAAAATACTACAATCAACTTGCTGGTAGAACCATGACTGCATATTTTGTCAATAATGAACTCGTAAAAGCAGATGCCAAAGGAAATGCTTGGACCATATTTTATCCTGAAGAAGAAAAGAAAACAGATACGAGTTTGGTGAAAATCCGGAAAGGAATGAACCGATTGTTCGCATCTGACTTATTGGTGGAACTAGACAGTGGTGAGGTAAAATCTATTACTTACTATGACAAACCGGATGGGATTTTTTATCCAATGAATCAAATCAAACCGGAAGAACAATTCATCAAAGGATTTTCGTGGAATCCACTTTTAAAACCGAAGGACCCCTACTCTCTTCGTAAGGATTATTGAATCTCCTCTCCTTCTGCTGAATCCCAACGAGTTACTCGCTGAACGCCTTCCACTTCTTCGAATTTACGTGTTAACTGTTCCAACTGAGCGGTATCGTATACTAGCACTTTGATTCGCCCTTCAAAAACACCATCGTTCGTTTCAAATGAAATACTTTTCATATTCACGTGATTTTGCTTGGAAATGATTTCGGTTAATCGATTTACCATTCCCAATTGATCGATTCCCACAATTCGAATCGCAGCAATGCGTTCTACCAATTGCTCTCCTTCCCACTTTGCTTTGAGGCAACGATAAGCCAGTTTCGACATTAAGTGAACGGCATTCGGACAATTGTAACGATGAATTTTAATTCCACTACTAATCGTGATGAAACCAAAAATCTTATCTCCAGGAATCGGATTACAACAACGAGCTAATTGATAATCAAAACCTTTAAAGTCTTCACCGATGATAATGGTGTCTTTATCTGTATTGATTCCCTCAAAGGTTCCTTCTTCCGTTCCGCTATTTATTTTTTTGGATTGTATTTTACGCTGCGATTGCAACATACCTCCAACGACCTCTAATTCACGTAGCTTGGACAAATCAACCTTCCCTTTGGCTATTCGGAAATAGAGCTCACTGATTGTCGAAACATGAAAATGATTGGTTAAATATTGGATGTTCTCTGGATTCATCCTCACATTAAACTGCTTGAATTTACGCTCCAATATTTCCTTTCCGTCTGACGCTATCTGTTTGCGTTCCTCGTTTAATGAAGATTTAATCTTTTGTTTGGCACGCGCCGTTACGACGAATTTCAACCATTCATCATTTGGCTTTTGTTTTTTGGAGGTTAAAATCTCCAATTGATCGCCATTTAATAACTGATAACTTAAAGGCATCAATCGGTTATTGACCTTTGCACCAATGCAACGATCACCAATTTCCGTATGGATGTCGTATGCAAAATCTAAAATTGTTGATCCTGTTGGCAATACGCGTAATTCTCCTTTTGGAGTAAATACGTAGATTTCATCATTGAACAAATTCAGTTTGAAGTCATTGACAAAGTCCAAGGCATTCATATCTGGACTGTCCAATAAATCACGAATTTCTGCAATCCAACGATCGAATTTGTTTTCGTCCGTTTTCGATTCTTTATACTTATAATGTGCCGCTAATCCGTGTTCAGCGATATCATCCATTCGTTTGGAGCGAATTTGCACTTCAACCCAACGTCCTTGAGGTGACATTACCGTCGTATGCAAGGATTCGTATCCATTGGCACGTGGAGTTGAAATCCAGTCGCGCAAACGATCGGGACTCGGTTGATAGAAATCGGTAACAATACTATAAATGCGCCAACAGTCTGCTTTTTCCAATTCATATGGCGTATCGACAATGATGCGTAGCGCAAACAAGTCAAACACCTCTTCAAATGGAACATTCTTCGATTGCATTTTACGCCAAATCGAAAATATTGACTTTGGACGTGCCTTGATATCAAAGTGATAACCCTGATTATCTAGTTCTTCTTTAATGGGTGCAACGAAACGTCGAATAAAACGATTTCGTACATCCTGAGTGCTTTTCAATTTGGAGTCGATCTCCTTAAAAACCTCCGGTTCACAGTACTTCATGGAAAGATCTTCCAATTCTGTTTTGATTGGATATAAGCCCAATCGGTGAGCTAAAGGAGCATATAGAAATCGCGTTTCAGAAGCTATTTTCAATTGTTTCTCCACTTTCATGCTCGATAACGTACGCATGTTGTGAAGTCGATCCGCTAATTTGATGAGTACGACACGAAAATCATCTGAAATCGTCAAAATCATTTTTCGGAAATTCTCCGCTTGAATGGACGTATTCTCATCGAAAACTTCTGGAATTTTCGTTAGTCCATCAATAATTGCCCTCACTTTCGAGCCGAAAATATCTTCAATATCTTGCAAGGTAATGTAGGTATCCTCGACTGTATCGTGTAGAAGTGCACACGCAACAGCAATTGGCTCCAATCCCATTTCTTCCGCACAGATACGTGCCACTGCAATAGGATGGTAAATGTACGGCTCGCCAGATTTACGGCGCATGTCTTTATGTGCTTCCAGTGCAATATCGAAAGCTTTACGAATCATTTTAGTCTCCTCGCGACTTCTATCCTTCATAGCTCGTAACAAGCCTTTGAACGCATTCAATATTTCGATGCGTTCGAGTTCTAGATCAATCGTTGAGGAGTCGTAGTCTTGCATTTATTTCGCAGGTAAGATTTTTGCTTTTACTTCACCGAATCCGATTCGAACTTCGTCATTTTGACAGAAACCTCTCATCGTAACAGTGTCACCATCTTGAATGAAACGTCTTTCAGTTCCATCATTCATTGCGAGTGGTTTCGTTCCTTTCCAAGCTAACTCCAACATAGAACCGAAGGAATCAGGCGTTGAACCAGAAATTGTACCTGAACCCATTAAATCGCCACAACGCACATTACAACCATTCACGGTATGATGCGCTAATTGTTGGGACATGTTCCAATACATGTATTTAAAATTTGAGTTGCAAATGATTTTTTCCGTCGAATTTTCCGGAGTCATTCCAACTTGTAGGTGAATATCGTAGGATTTCTTTCCTTCAAATTTTAAATATGAAAGAACTGCTGGGTCTTGTTCCGGTGATTCCACCGCGAACGGTTGCAATGCATCCATGGTCACAATCCAACAAGAAATAGACGACGCAAAGTTTTTCGCTAGGAATGGTCCTAGAGGGACGTATTCCCATTTCTGAATATCACGTGCTGACCAATCATTGAATAAGCACATTCCGAAAATATAATCTTCTGCTTCCGTTGTCGAAATCGAATCTCCAAGTGGTTTACCATCATAGGTAATGAATCCCATCTCTAATTCGAAATCAACTTGACGAGACGCTGCGTAAATAGGCGGCTCATTATCGTCTGGTTTGATTTGTCCTTTTGGACGATGAATATCTTGTCCGGAAATAATCACTGAGGATGAACGTCCGTGGTAGCCAACAGGAATCCATAACCAGTTTGGCAACAAAGCGTTTGCTGGATCACGAAACATGATTCCAACGTTTGTTGCGTGTTCTTTGCTTGAATAAAAGTCTGTGTAATCGCCAATTTGAACCGGCATACACATCGTCACATCATTTACTGAAAATAATGCCTTTAGAATCGATTCATTTGCAGATGCAGCTTGATTCTCCGTTGAAAAAAGATCCGAAAGGGCTTGACGCAAACGTCGTGTTGCCTCTTTTCCTTTTTTCATCATTGGATTCAAAAATTCTTGTGAGAAATCTTCCTTTGAAAATCCAGCAAATTCTAGTTGACCAGATTCTGCAAGTATGGATAAATCAATCACCGTATCACCAATGCGTGTTCCCACACGAGCTGTGGAACCACCTGTTGTAAATACTCCAAAAGGAAGGTTTTGAATTGGGAAATCAGATCCTTCAGGAACGGAGATCCATGAACGTAAACTTGGATTATTTGCTGCTATCATGTTCTGCTTGTATTAAACGTTGAAACGGAAGTGCATCACATCTCCATCTTCTACCACGTATTCTTTTCCTTCAACCTTGAATTTTCCAGCTTCTTTGACAGCGCTCTCAGATCCGTAGGTAATAAAATCATTGTATTTCATCACTTCCGCACGGATGAATCCTTTTTCGAAATCACTGTGAATCACTCCAGCAGCTTGTGGCGCGGTCATTCCTTTACGAATGGTCCACGCACGAACTTCTTTTACTCCTGCAGTGAAATATGTTTGTAAATTCAATAGATGGTATGCTTGACGAATCAAACGGTTCACCCCTGGCTCTTCTAAACCAAGTTCATCAAGGAACATTTGACGCTCGTCGTATGTCTCTAATTCTGTAATGTCAGCTTCAATTTTCGCTCCAATAATCATTACCTCTGCGTTTTCGCTAGCAACTGCTGCTCTCACAGCTTCCACGTGTGCGTTTCCAGTTTTCACAGAATCTTCATCCACGTTACATACATACATCACCGGTTTCGAAGTGATTAAGTTGAATTTATGAATAATATCGAATTCTTCCTGAGTGAAATCCAAGCCACGGATGGAACGACCTTGCTCCAATCCTTCTTTGATTTTGTGCGCTAATTCATTTTCTTTCACCGCATCTTTATCTCCAGATTTAATCACGCGAGCTAAACTTTGGATTTTTTTCTCTACTGAATCTAAGTCTTTTAATTGCAACTCGATGTCAATGATTTCTTTATCGCGAATTGGATTCACACTTCCGTCAACGTGGATGATGTTTCCATCGTCAAAACAACGAAGTACGTGCAAAATCGCATCTGTCTCACGGATGTTTGCTAGGAATTGATTTCCAAGTCCTTCACCTTTTGACGCTCCTTTTACCAATCCAGCGATGTCAACAATTTCCATCGTTGTTGGCAAAACGCGCTCTGGATTCACCAATGCTTCTAATTTCTGCAAACGTGGATCTGGAACGGATGTCGTTCCTACATTTGGTTCAATGGTACAAAAAGGGAAATTCGCCGATTGCGCCTTTGCATTTGATAAACAGTTAAATAAAGTTGATTTTCCAACATTCGGCAAGCCGACAATTCCACATTTTAAAGCCATTCTAAATATTTTTTGAGAACAAAGATACAAAGAATCTCGCCTGACTGAGTCACGGAAAGCGCTAGATTTTACAAGGTCAAATGATTCCCACTGATTTTGGTTATTTTTATGGCAAAATTCAAAGATGAAACACTTACTTTCCGCTTGTATTCTTACCATAACTACCGTTCTATTCGGTCAAGATTCCTTGATGATTCGCGCTATTTACGATGAAGCTTTACTTCGTGGTGAATCCTACGAAAACTTGAGACAATTATGCAAAGACGTTGGTCCAAGATTAAGTGGTTCAACAGAAGCACAAATGGCGGTGGAATGGAGTCAAGCGAAGATGAATACATATGGATTCGACCGTGTGTATCTTCAGGAAATCAAAGTGCCACATTGGGAAAGAGGGACGAAAGAAAGTGCATGGTTTCGAACTTCCGACGGACAATTAACCAAAGTCCACCTACTCGCTTTAGGTGGTTCTATTGGAACAAATGGCACGATGGAAGGCGAAGTCATTGAATTCAAGACCATTGACGACTTGAAAAAAGCGAAACCATCCAAGATTAAAGGAAAAATTGTCTTTTTAAATCAAGCAATGGATGCAACACAAATTCAAACATTCAAAGCCTACGGAGCGTGTTATGCGATTCGCGGAAATGGTGCAGTGGAAGCGGGAAAACTTGGCGCAAAAGCGGTGATTATTCGCTCCCTTGGACTTCCAGAGGATGTGCATCCACACACTGGCTCCATGCATTACGAAGATTCCATTGAACGGATTCCAGCTGGAGCTTTAGCAACGGCTGATGCAAGCGCTTTATCTTCCGCGCTAGCGAAGGGAACAGTTCGCTTTATTTTTGAAATGGATTGCCGTGTTTTTCCAGATGCGACTTCTTATAATGTCATTGCTGAAATTCGTGGAACCGAAAAACCAGAAGAAATCATTGTTTTTGGAGGACATTTAGACTCATGGGATGCAGGTGAAGGAGCACACGACGATGGCGCTGGAGTCATTCATTGCTTGGAAGCATTGCGTATCCTGAAAGAACTCAACTACAAACCGAACCACACCTTGCGCGTCGTGTTTTTTATGAACGAAGAAAATGGAAATATGGGTGGGAAATCCTATGCCACTATTGTGAAGTCCGCTGGTGAAAAACACGTTGCGGCGTTGGAGTCTGATCGCGGTGGATTCGTCCCACGCGGATTTGGTGTCGATGGTACCGATGCACAAGTTGCCTTTCTTCAAACCTTTGCTCCGAACTTCAAAAACTACGATTTACATGTCTTTGAAAAAGGATATGGCGGTGTCGACATCGGTCCTTTGAAGGAACAGTATCCAGGAATTCCCTTGTTCGGATTCGTACCGGATTCCCAACGGTATTTTGATTACCATCATGCACCGAGTGACGTTTTTGAAAGTGTCAACAAACGCGAGTTAGAATTAGGCGCTGCGGCAATTTCCAGCTTCATCTATTTGTTGGATTTAAAGATGAAGTAATTTCAGGACTACTTCACTTTCTGAAAGACAACTCGTTGAACAAAATCCACAGAGTAGTTGGTGACACCCGATTCTTCAGCTTCGTTGAGTTTTTGACCCGAAGTGACTTCGAAAATCAAATCCTTACCGACTAGTTCATAGCTTGAAGTCAGAAATATTCCTTCGGTTTCAAAGTTGGAATACAGTTTATTTCCTGTTAAGTAATTTGTCAAGATGACACCGTCGCCTTCATCCAATAGTAAGGTATTTACAGCTTTCGAATCTTGACGCATGATGTAATCCTTTGTAACGGGCATTTTTTCAGAAATATAATCCGTTTTCCATTTCCAGGAATTGTCGTCGATTTTAGCGACAGATAATTCCACTTGGACACTGTCCCGCAAATTCCCATATGAGTAAATGTGCATCATTCCCTTCCAAGTTCCGATGCATTGTTCAGGAAATCCCGGAGCGGTTTGGGCATTTGCTGTCTCTGTGGAATAAAGTCCAGCTAAGAAGCACAAAAAAAATATGATTGGTTTCATTGCATTTATTTTATAGCTCAAAAGTCGTAAAAAGGAAATTAGAAATCAATAAATGCAGTTGTTTGTTTCTGTCGATTTTGTATCTGGATACTATCATATGATACTATCAAGATGACTCCGCCCAAATTTATTACACCTAAATGAGGTTCCAATTAAATCATTCACAAGTAAGGCTCACGGAAATTTCACATCTCCTTCTAGATTGACATAGCGCCATTCGCTTTTTCGTAGTTGATTGGTATCAATAGGGACACAGTATTCAAAAAAAACTAGGGTCGGACGGACTTCCACAACTCTACCTTGATGTGCATATCCATGCGCTCCAAGGTCAATTAATTGCTCGCGAATTGTGCGATTTGGGTCTTTTTTATTTTGATACGTAATGGTGAAATCTATCCAATGTTGAGTGGAAAACAAAAGAATAACGGACATTAAAAAAATGCATGCATATGAAAAAATGGGTGTTACAATAATCCATGTAAAGTTACTTCTTGTTCCATTACGCTTGTCCACTGTGAGAAATAGACTCAATAAAATGACTAACGGGATTCCATACACTTGGATTTTTTCTATTTCCGTCTCATAAGCTGAACGAGGCTCTACACCAAAGAAACGCAAGACAAAAAGCAAGATTACGAGCAAAGTCAAACCAAGCATACTGAGGGAAATGAAGGATTTCAAGTATTTCATAGATACGTGTGGTATTCGTTCGTTGATTACATTTCAAGAATCATTCCCATGCAACTAAAGCGGTAAACCTTCAAATTCAGTTGCTTCATGACCTGATGATTTCGATAGTTTTCGTAATTTATTTCATACACCCGTTCATTTTCTTCATCCCAATAGAATATACTATAACAAGTGGTCGCATTGAGTTTTTTACGAATTTCCGCTTTGTTTTTTTGGATTCGAACTTTACATGTAGAAGGTTTCTCCTCTTGATTGGACCCTGTAAATGGCATGTCCTCTAACCCTTCCAATTGACTGATGTCCAGCCTTTCACAATGAAGTACCGAAGTCATGATTTCATTCAAGATGTAATTGGCCGTGTTGTGTTTGTCGTTCAGGTTTAATTCATTCACAGCGGACAGAAACTCACGTTCAAACAGGGATGTTGAATACCTATTTCGTTTGGATTTCTGTTCATTTTCGAAATTCCAATTAGCCTTGCATTCGTTGGGATAGATGTGAATCTCTTTGGATTGACCCGTTTGTTCATTTCGTAAACTAACGATGACTGGCAAATGAAACTGAGTGTTTTTCAATCGAAACTCCGTGTTTTCTGGCCTAAAATAGCTGATTCGAATGGAATCATTTCGAATCAAAATCGAACGATCGAATTTGTAATCCTTGATTTGGCGGAGGTAAGCAGGACTGAAGGCAGCTTCTTTTTTCAACCTAAGATCACAAGAACTTAGCGCTAGTAACAGGAAGAAATACACGCAATAACGACTGGACATCGAAGCGTATGTCAATCGTACGACTGAAGATAAAGTTGGTAAGATCATTCGTTGTTTTTTCGTATACATCGTTCATTCTATGTTTTGCTTTGAACATGTATTTTATGTTCAAACGAGCATTCCGCTGCCCTCGTTCGTTTTACCGAACGTGATCTCCACTTATATCTAACATTTGTATTGTGCATGAATCAACTGCTCGGGCTTTTCGCTGAACGAATATACACATAGTAAGAAAAACAATTCTAAGGGTTTCATCAGAACATAGGTAACATTGGATTTAAACGGCGTCGTGATGTCTTTTGACAGCGGATATCCATACGTATCGTAGTTTCTGCGAATGAACCGATGCGCACGCGGAAAGCGATCCTGAATCAGTGCTTCGAATGCGTTTGCAACCATTTCAAGCTTTATCTATTTACTGGATTTAAAGTTGAAGTAGACTTAATGTGCTAATTTGTTAATGGACTAATGTGCTAATGGGTTAATTTGCTAATGGTATTCGTAAGATGATAAGTAAAGATTCACATGCTTCATTTGAGCGAAATTAATCCTACGTTTCTATTTAACGTTCATTTTTGAAATACCTAACAAATTAATCATATTCTTCTAATATTTCCTCGATATCCAGCTTTCCATTCCTTGTACGCTTTGTGAATTTTTTGGTGATGTTTATATCGTTATCGAAAAACATGAAGGATGCACTATCGAGACGGTACTTCTCCTTTCGCAAGGAGTCGGTACTAAAGTAACGAGAAACATGTGCATTGTATGCTTCACTGTAGTCCCAAGACTGAATAACCACCAACCTCCCCCGTTCATAGCGACTAAATTTCGTTCGCATGATAGGCTTATTTTTTGCGGTGTAATACGTGAGAAGAATAGCCCCAAGAAATACTAGCGGAATCCCTTTGGCCAGAAGCGTGAAAGTCATGCGAAACTTTGGATGGAACGAAATATCATCCAACTGTTTCCTGTAGAAAGAAGTACGCGCAATAGTCACTAACAGGAACAATTGACTTAACCAATAACCGGCCTGAAAATCCGGATGAAAGGGACTTGCTCCCCACCAAGTAAATCCCAGGTTGATGTACACATATGAGAGAAACATGCATAAGAGGACGAAATAATTCATCCGAAAAATCACGACTTTTTTCAAACTAAAAAAGCCAATCAGTACAAGTATCTGATAGAGGGGGAAAAGAAAGGCGATCTTGAAATCAAAGAAATACTGCGGCTTCGTTAACATCGCGTCATTTTTTTCCAAGAAGTAAAAATTACACACCGGGAAAAATGTGAGCGACAAGGTAAAGAGCAGCGTGTACGCTAAGAGCTCTAGGAGGATGATGCTTGTTTTTCGATTCATTTTAACTTACATTTTATCTGCTTCAACCTGCTTTTTTCCGTAGAGTCGCTTGAAAAATTCGATTCGTTTTTCACGTTCATCTCCTGGAAGATTCATGACATCAATGATGGTAAATACATTCAATGCAAAAACGAGAACTCCTCCTAACCCGGCAACCAGCAAAGAAGAAACAGGTGCGAACAGATAGAGCCACGTTTGACGAACGACCTCCGTGGTTTTTCCATCTTTCTTTTTCGAAATCACAAGTGGAAAATATGAGGTGATTTGATAGTCCGATTCTTCCATGAATAGGTCATTTAACCGGTCCGCCACCGCAGGATATACCTTCGGGACATCTAATCGCTCTTGTTCATCGACGAAAAAGAAATAAGACTGATAAGCACCACGAACCGGTATGAACTTCAGGTAATTCCCCTTTAAATCGTACACTTGTACGCGTTTATAAGCCCCGAGTCCTACATAAATTCGATTATTCGCTTCTTCAATGCGCTGGATATCAAACAGCGGCATTTCACCATTGATTTTCACGCCAAACATCCCCAGGGAAAAGTTCCACAAGAATCCAACGATTCCAAAGAGATAAATCAAGGTAGCTACGTAGGTAAGAAAGCGCTTCACAAGGATAAATATAGCAAATTCTAAACAGCCTTAAGCCAAAAGAGATTCCGCTGGAATTCCGAACTGTGAATCTACCAGTGTGCTAATGTGCTAAAAAATTCATTCTTACGGAAAATAAATCAACGCAATAAAACCCAATAAATCACTACCCAAATTGCTGTAAATAATGCACTTAGGATCAACAGGGATTTCATGTCGAATTTCTTTTTCTTCAATAATACCTGCCAAATAACGATAATCCAGACGATGAGTCCTAGGACAATGGGAATAAAGATGCGCAACATCAGGAGTTGTAGATATCCTCGAGAAGTTGACAGTCGAACTTATGCATTTTCATAAATGCCTCTGTAATTTTTTGTCCATTTGTTGGATGCGACATCCATTTCCCTAAATCTGCAGGAATGACTTGCCATGAAAATCCGTAAGGATCTTTGCACCATCCGCAATGACCTTCTTCTCCTCCATTTGCGGTTAATCCGTTCCAGTAGTGGTCAATTTCTTCTTGACTTTCACAGTTGATCGTGTAGGAAACTGCTTCCGTTGGTTTAAACATCGGCCCACCATTTAAACCCATGAATGTCTGTCCGTTTAATTCAAAAAATACGGTTAATCCTGAATCAGATGTAATCTTCGAATTGGGAAACAAAGAACAATATAGTTCCGCCGCTTCTTTGGCTTTTCCGTCAAACCAAAAACATGGATAAATGTTGCCTTTCATGGTGTTTTTTTTTTTACGAAGTTAAGATTTCTCTACGACAATTCCATATACCGCACATCCTGCTGAAAAGGTAATTTTTGCATCCACCCTACTTGCAAACAATAGTAAGAAAACTCTTCTGTGACTACACCCCGCAAGTGATAAATTCCTTTACCATGAAAGGGGAAACGCCGCACACTCTCCGGAAAATGAACCGTATCAATCGTATCACCATTTTCATCAATAAAGGTCCCGAAATTCATCAAGTCCCCTTTTGTTGTCTTGGATTGTTTGATGGCCACCAAATAACCAAACAATTCAACGGTCATTCCCAGTAACGATTCCATTTCAACCGCCTTCACATGCTGCGCCGGAAGTGCTGATTGAAGCAAGCGAAACGGATTACACAAGGGAAATCCCATTAATTCCATTTGCTCAAAATACGCTTCTTGCTCCTGCTCTTCTAAGTCTGGTAGTTCAAAATGACGCGAACGAACCTCAAACAATTCGATGCTTCGCTCCCGTTGTGGATTCTTGTGGTGATGAAAATGTGCTTTCCACAACAATTCCTTGCGCTTCTCAGGAAAATCACGCAATGCACCAATCCGAATCAATAAAGACGTTTGCTCTAAAGGCACGTGAACACGACGGACAAAATCTTCGAAATCGCGAAATTTTCCCGCACGGTTTCGCTCCTCAAAAATCTTAAACACCAATGACGCTTCTATTCCAGCAACTAAGTTGAAACCAAGAATTAATGCATTCCCACGCAACATACACTCATACGATCCTTCATTCACGGAAGGAGCATGAATCTCTGCGCCAAAACGACGCGCTTCATGAACATAAATCTCAGTGCGGTAATATCCTCCGAAATTATTGATCGTCGCCGTCATGTATTCCAAGGGATAATGGGCTTTCAAGTACAAACTCTGGTAACTCTCCACCGCATACGACGCGGAATGTCCCTTCGAAAAAGCATATCCCGCAAAACTTTCAATTTGACGCCAGACATCCATTGTTAATTTCTGATCGTAACCTTTCTTTGTACAATTTCCAACAAACTGTTCCTGTACGCGCAAAAACTCCTCCCGCGATCGAAATTTCCCTGACATTCCACGCCGTAGGACATCCGCCTCCGCCAAACTGAGTCCAGCAAAGTGGTGCGCAACCTTGATCACATCTTCCTGGTACACCATCACACCATACGTTTCGGGCATGATTTCCAATAAAATCGGATGCGCTTCCTTGCGTCGTTCTGGATTGCGGTGACGCAAAATGTACTCGCGCATCATCCCCGACTGCGCCACTCCTGGACGAATAATCGAACTTGCCGCCACCAATTCGAGGTAGGTTTCAACCTTCAATTTCGCCATCAGCATGCGCATCGCTGGGGATTCCACGTAAAAACAGCCCAAGGCTTTTCCATCCAACAACAACTGACGAACTTTCGCATCCTGCTTAAAATGTGCCACATCGTGGATGTCGTGTGGTGGTTCTTCGGGACGATTATACGCAATCACTTCCAAGCAATCATGGATTTTCCCGAGTCCGCGCTGACTCAAAATATCGAACTTGTACAAGCCAACGTCTTCTGCTTCCATCATGGAAAATTGCGTCGTTGGATAGCCTTTCGGTGGTAAAAAAGTCGCGGAATACCAGGTCATTGGACGCTCGCTGATCACAATTCCACCCGAATGCACACTCAAATGCGAAGGTAATCCTTGGATGTACTTGCTGTAACGTAAAACCAAGCGGGAGAATTGGTCCAACTTGTCAAATTGAAACTTTCCACTACTCAACAAATCGATTTCCGATTTCGGCAATCCAAAGACCTTTCCCAATTCACGAATCGTTGCGCGGTACTGGAACGTGTTATACGTGCACAGCCATGCCGTATGTGGGTAACGTTCAAATAAATAGCGTACAATGTCATCGCGGTCCTTCCACGAGAAGTCAATGTCAAAATCCGGCGGATTCTTGCGGTACAAGTTGATGAAACGCTCGAAATACAAGTCCAATTCCAGTGGATCGACATCCGTAATACGCAGCAAATACGCCACAATGCTATTCGCCCCACTCCCCCGTCCGACATGAAAATACCCTTTGGATCGCGCATACGAGGTAAAGTCCCAGGTGATTAAAAAATAGGACAGGTAATGCTTTTCTGCAATGATCTCAATCTCCATTTCGATGCGTTCGATGATTTCATCCGTCACCACGCCATACCGGTAATCGAGTCCTTCTGCACACAATTCCTTTAACAAGGCGCGATCTCCCTCAATGCTTCCCGTATACGTCGTCGGATTTTGAGGCTTGGCATCGTCCCCGAATTCAAAGTTCACGCGGCAACGTCCAAACAAGGCTTCGGTTCGTTCGATGATTTCGGGGTAATCGACAAAGTTGTTTCGCCATTCCTCATAGGACATAAAACGTTCGTTCTCATCCGCCTGGTCTTCTTTTTCCAACTTCGACAGCAGGCAATTATGGTCAATGGCTCGCAGCAAGCGATGCGCGTTAAAATCCGCCTTCGACTGAAAGATCATCGATTGCAAAGCGATCAGTTTTCCACGCGGAACCTTCTTGTATGTTAAATTTAAGTAAATGACATCATGAACCTGTATTTCAATGTATTCGTGTTCTTTTAATTTTATTGGATAACGTTCAATTGGATAACACACATAACAACTAGAAAAGTGAGGCAATTCCCTTGGAAAGGGTTTTCCCTGATGGATAAATTGACTTAAAAACACGTTCAATTCATTCAATCCATGATTGTTTCGTGCGATGATGGTGGCCATCCGTTCGCGTCCATTACGCAGTTCCACCCCCACCACTGCTGGAATTCCTTTTCGCTGCGCTTCCCGCACAAACGCAAGCACGGCTCCAGTCGAATTGATGTCCGCCAAAAACACATACGGATACGCACTATCCACCGCCCATTGCACAATCGCTTCCGGGGAATGAATGCCGTATTTCAAACTAAAATGCGACTTTGTTTTCATGATACCTTACACCCGTCGATTTGCCAATAACATCGGTGGTTCGCCATTGAATGGATTGTGGTGTCCGATTGTCCGAGCTTCCATGCCAATTGCCCGAATCACCGCGCGATCACCGTAGCGAATGCGAATCTGATCCAGTGCTTTGTACAGCGAAGCAAAATGCGCATCGTTGTCGAACAGGTTTAATTGATGGTGTCCAGAAACCAAGGAACTAAATCGAATGCCAATGAGTCGAACCAGCAAACGTCGGTTGTAAATGCGCTTAAACAACTCTGTCACAACGGGCAGTAACTCATGATCCGCCGCGGTATAAGCGATTTGCTTTTGCAAAGTCTGCGTTTGGAAGTCAGAATAACGAATTTTCACCGTCACACAGCCCGTCAACTTCATTCCTCTGCGCAGTTGAAATGCGAGATTTTCCGCCATGGCTGCGAGGATTCCGTTCAGCTTGACCACATCGATTGTATCTTGATCAAAGGTGCGTTCCGTCGAAATGGACTTCCGTTCATTGTACTGTTCCACGGGCGAATGATCGATTCCCTGGGCTTTCTTCCAAATTCCCACACCGTTCATTCCCAGGGCGCCTTCCATCATTTCCATCGGCATGTCCTGCACCGTTTTGATTTTCCGTACGCCGAGGTTACACAAGGTTTGATAGGTCTTTGTTCCCACCATCGGAATTTTCTTCACGGACAATGGCGCTAGGAAGTCCCGCTCTGTTCCATAGTCGACGTGAATTTGATTGTTCGGCTTCGCTTCGCCTGTCGCAATTTTGGACACCGTTTTATTCTGGGATAAGCCAAAGGAAATCGGCAATCCTGTTTCCTTGAGGATGCGCTGACGCAATTCTCCTGCATACTTAAAAGTGCCGAAAAAGCGGTCCATTCCCGTGAAATCAATGTAGAATTCATCGATGGACATTTTCTCATACACGGGAACAGCCTCGCGGATGATGTCAGTCACCGCGCGTGAGTATCCACTATACGTTTGTGTATTCCCCTTAATGACAATGGCTTCTGGACAACGTTCCCTCGCCATCTTCATGGGCATCGCAGAGTGAATACCAAACTGCCGTGCTTCATAACTACAGGACGCAACCACACCTCGGTCACTTGTCCCGCCAATCAAAATGGGCTTTCCAACTAAACGACTATCTAATAAACGTTCACAGGAGACAAAAAACGTGTCTAAGTCCATGTGAACAATCGAACGCAATACTGACATGATCAAAAAGATTAAAGTAAATGCGTGCTATCGTTGGTCCAACAAAGATACTAAAATGATTAGATATTCATCTTTTACTTTGATGATATTTTAATCAAATTGATATTTTTCACTAAATTCAATAGAAAAAAAACAAAGATGGAACTAACAACAATTAAAAACAGCATTCATGAAATCAGGGGGAAACGCGTCATTCTTGACTATGAATTAGCAAAAATGTATGAGGTAGAAACAAAATACCTAAAAAGAACGGTAAGAAATCATTTGAAGAGATTTCCATCCGACTTTATGTTTGAATTAAGTACAGAAGAATGGCAAAACTTGAGGTGCAATTTTAGCACCTCAAGTTGGGGCGGAAAACGCTATCTCCCATTTGCTTTTACAGAACAAGGAGTAGCCATGTTAAGCGGCTTACTCAATTCTGATTTGGCCATTGAAATGAACATAGCCATCATGCGCGCCTTTGTGATGATGCGTCAATGGAGCCTCACCTATCAAGAACTAGCGGAGCGATTAGAAGAGCTAGAGCGAAGCCATGGAAAGCGCTTTGATGGCATTGAACAAGTGTTAAATTACTTTATACAGAAAGACAAACAAAGTACGCAGCAGAGGCAAAGAAAACAAGTGGGATATAAAAAATAGCAAATGGTAATGACAGCAGAGGAAATGAAAAAGTTGGTATCACAAATTGTGACACCAAGATGCAGAGACGCCGAAAATTCAACAAATTCGTTCTTCATTCGATGATCGACCAAGTATTTATCTATTTTTATAGAACATTCCTAGGCTAAAGTGCTAAAGCATGTTGATTTTTAGAGCCCTATAAGTGAAGTAAATTAAACGAAATTAAAATACAATTTAAAAAAATAAACAATGGCAACAGTAACACTAAAAGGTAATCCTTTTCAAACAACAGGCGAACTTCCAACGGTTGGACAGCAAGCACCAGATTTTTCATTGGTAAAAGAAGATCTTTCCGCTCTAAACTTAAACGATTTCAAAGGAACAAATTTGATTCTAAATATTTTCCCAAGTGTTGACACGCCAACCTGCGCTGCATCGGTTCGTGCTTTTAACCAGCGTGCTGCAGCAATGGAGAACACAAAAGTGGTGTGTGTTTCCCGTGATTTACCTTTTGCACAGAAACGTTTTTGTGGCGCAGAGGGAATTGAACATGTGGTAAACGCTTCCGATTTTGCTGCAGGAACGTTTGGGAAAACGTACGGAATAGAAATGGCGAATGGTCCTTTGCAAGCCTTACATGCGAGAGCAGTGGTAGTAATTGATGCCAACGGAATGGTAAAACATGCCGAGTTGGTTGGAGAAATTGCAGATGAGCCGAACTATGACGCGGCGATTGCTGCTGTGAGCTAAGCGAATGATTAAATACTCCATCCTATTTGGAATAATCATTTTTCTTTCTGTTGCGCTTTATCCTAAGACATACAATGCTCCTAAATTTCAGCACAGGAAGGGTACAAAATATTGGAACTTAAAGTCAGGTTCTCGGATAGGCTATTCTCTATTAAAAGCCAAAGGAACAAAAAAACCGTATCCAATAATCTTCTTACAAGGTGGACCAGGTGCGCCGATATTTGATGCCAACATCGAAACATTATCCAATCTAACAAACTACGGTTACGACGTGTATGTGTATGACTTAGTAGGCTGTGGACATTCAAATAGACTTGAGAATATGGACGAATATACTGTTGACAGACATAAAAAGGACTTAGCGGAAATTATTAAAAAAATTGGAGCACAAAAGGTTATTTTAATTGCCCAATCTTGGGGCGCAATTTTAGCAAGCAATTACATTTTAGATCATGAAGAAAAAGTGGAGAAACTCATTTTCACAGGTCCAGGTCCGATTCTCCCCATCAATTATGCGCAAAAAGAAATAAAAGCTCCAGATAGTTTAAACCTGAAAACAACAACGTTTACGAATGCTCAGGGTAGTCAAAAAGCCTATCATTTGAGAGCTAGGGTCGTGAAGTTTCTAGCAGAAAAATTTGCTTACAAACTAGCCTCCGACAAGGAAATGGATGATTTCGCGACAAACTTAAATTTTGAAATGAATAAATCCACTGTTATGGACGCTTCGAAAATGAAACTCAAAAGTGGCTATGGTTATTATGTACAGATTAAAACCGCGCAAAGTTTCTATAGAATCACTAATCGACGGAAAGAAATATCCAAATGTAAGATCCCGATTTTAATTATGCTCGGACAATTTGACGGTGGAAAATGGGGCTACGCAGAAGAATATTTAAGGTTATTTAAAAACCATCAATTGGTGATTATCCCCAAAGCGGGACACTCAATCGCTCTTGAACAACCCACACTTTACATACATGCCATTTTATCATTTTTAAACAAGTAAGACATTCACATTCAGATAATTTGTAATAGCAATTACTAAAATTCTAGGGTAATCTGACCGAAACTCCGTAATTTTAAACGTATGAATCAATCTATTAAAAACAAGCAAGAAGCCAAACGAGAATGGATTGCCATCGGCATCACTTCACTCATTTCCGCGGTATTTGCGCTGATTGGGATTTACTGGATAAGGGACTACGGAATCGCTGTTTTCATGTTAATTCCTTTTTTAATGGGTGCCCTACCCGCTTTCATTTACCAGCGTTACGAAGTCATCACATGGAAGAAAAGTTGGAAATTGGCCTTGTTGACACTCACCGTTTGTACTGCTGGACTACTGATTTTCGCGATTGAAGGATTGATTTGTATCATCATGGCACTTCCCCTCGCTATTTTATGTCAATTCGTCGCTTGTTGGCTCGCATTCCAATATTTGAGTCGATCTCAAAATAAGGACATGAAACCAATGTTTGTGCTTGTGATACTCATTCCACTCGTTCAATGGACAGAGAAGAATCTTCAGCCAGAGGTAAAACCAGTAATCACAAGCATTGAAATAGATGCAACTCCCGAACAAGTATGGAAACAAGTGGTCGCTTTTCCACATCTAGCTCATCCAAATGAATTACTTTTCAAAGCTGGAATTGCTTATCCGACGCATGCTACCATCAAAGGCTCTGGAGTTGGTTCTGTACGCTACTGCCATTTCACAACGGGATGCTTTGTGGAACCTGTTCAAATTTGGGATGAACCAAACTTGCTTCAATTCTCAGTGCTGGAACAACCTGCACCGATGAAAGAATTGAGTTTTTGGGACATCGATGCGCCACATTTACATGATTATTTTGTATCGAAAAAAGGTCAATTTAAATTGACTAGACTTCCAAACGGAAACACCAAATTAGAGGGAACTACATGGTATTACCACAATATACGTCCAGCGATTTACTGGCGCGCTTGGAGCGATTACATCATTCATAAAATTCATTTACGTGTTTTAAACCACATTAAACACAATACAGAAAGAGCAGTATAATGCCAAAATGTCACAACAAAAATCTTGGAACACAAATTGACAGATAATAGAAAATAAACAACAAAAACAACGATTATGAAACCGATTTACATTGTCTTAGCGAGTATTGGAGCTATCATTCTTTTCTCTTTTTTAGGTTACCGTAGCCTTTTTAACAATGCCGTTGGCTACCAAGAAACGGTGGACGAAAAATGGTCAAATGTTCAGTCTGCCTACCAACGTCGCGCTGATTTGATTCCTGCCTTAGTGAAACAAGTGAAAGCTGGATCAAAAAACGAACGCGAAATCTTAACACAAGTGACTCAGGCAAGAGCTGGAATCGTGAACGCGAAAACGCCAGACGATTTAGAATTGATGGGTAGAAAAATCAACACAGCCATTAATTTGGCGTACGAAGCGTATCCAGAGTTGACTTCTACTAAATTGTTTGTGGACTTCGGTCGTGCTGTGGAAGGATCTGAAAACAGAATCAACTACGCACGTGACGAATACAATGGTTCCGTTAAAACGTACAACACGCATATTCGCAGCTTCTTCGCAAGTATGTTATTGAACCGAGAAGAATTCGGTAAGAAAGAAGGGTTCAAAGCGAATGCAGGAAGTCAAGATGCACCTGATTTCGAATTGGAATGATTAACCAAGTAGAAAACGACCTGATTGTACAAGCTATCCAAGAAGCTGAGAAATTGACTTCTGGTGAAATTCGCGTGCACATCGACAAAAAATGTTCATCCGATCCTGTCAAAAGAGCAGTCACGGTATTCGAGAAATTAGGTATGCATCAAACGGAATTGCGCAATGGTGTGCTCATTTATGTTTCTTTCAGTGATCGTAAATTAGCCATTATTGGAGATCAAGGAATTGACGCTGTTGTACCTTCAGATTTTTGGGCAAGTACAAAGGATCAAATGATTCATTGTTTTAAAGAAAATCGTTTTGCTGATGGTATCATCGCAGCCATTACAGAAGCGGGAATGCAACTTAAATCCTTTTTTCCATACATGGAAAACGACGAAAACGAATTGTCCAACGAAATAAGCACAGAAGCATGAAAGCGATTTTAGCCATTTTAGTGCTTTTGTGGACTAGCGCCATAGGTTGGAGTCAAATTCCGGACGCTCCAAACCCACCTCGATTCTTCAACAACTTTTCCCAAACGGGAATTGTTAGTGAGGAACAAGGTGCAGAATTGGAAGCGATGTTGGACGCATTCGAACAAGAAACAAGCAACGAAATAACCGTAGTCATTGTTGATGACATCAATGGCGACGAAGCTTGGCACTATGCTTCCGAAATTGGAGAAAAATGGGGTGTTGGAAAAGCGGATAAAGACAATGGAATCGTAATTCTTGTCAAACCAACCGAAGAAAAAGGCGGACACCAAGTTTTCATCTCTCCGGGAAGAGGTTTGGAAGGAGCCGTAACAGATATTTCTTGTGGTGAAATCGTAGACAACGAACTGATACCAAATTTCAAAAAAGGAGATTACTTTACCGGAATCAAAAATGCGATTGTCGTATTGGAGAAGATGGCCAAAGGAGAAATCAATGAAAAATCTTACCGAAAAGCCAATCATAAAAACGACCTAGCAAGCTCCATTTTTGGATTCCTTTTCATTCTAGTTATTGTTATTCTGCTCATCCGTAAAGGTGGACGCGGAGGCAATGGAACGACATTCGGACGTGGTGGATTCTTCGTTGGAGGATTCGGTGGCGGTGGATTTGGCGGAGGAAGCTCAGGTGGTGGCGGATTCGGTGGATTCGGTGGTGGTAGTTTTGGCGGAGGTGGCTCCGGTGGAAGTTGGTAATTAATAAAAGAATTGATGAAATTTAAAAGTTTACTTGTCCTTGTTCTATTCGTTCAATGCTCCTTTGCGCAAAAAACGTACAAGATTGCATTTTACAATACGGAAAACCTGTTCGATACCATTGATGGACCTAATGACGATGCAGAATTCCTTCCACAATCGAAGTCTCAATGGAATGGAACGCGTTACAACGAAAAACTGACACACATTCGTCAGGTAATGAACGATTTAAATCGTCCAATGATCATTGGATTCTCGGAAATCGAGAATAAAAGCGTTTTGACGGATTTAATCAAAGAAGGATACTCTACTTACGGTATCGTTCATTACGAAAGTCCTGACCTACGTGGAATCGATGTGGGATTGATCTACGACAAGAAATTGTTAAGTTTAAAAGAATCTGGGAAAATCCGTTTTGTCCTTCCGGGAGATACCACTCCCCTTACCCGTGACATCGTTTGGGCAAAATTCAAATGCAACAAAGAATACATTTACGTAATGGTCAATCACTGGCCAAGTAGACGCTCCGGAACAGATACCAGCGAACCGAAACGAATCAAAGCAGCAGAAGCAGGCGCACAGTTCATTGATTCGATCATGAAAATAAATCCATCTGCGAAAATCGTTTACTTGGGAGATTTAAATGACCATCCACAGGACAAAGCACCGCAAATCATTCAGCAACGATTGATTCCCGCGGTAACAGCAGCTTCTGGTGAATTCGGAGGCTCATATAACTACAAAGAAGAATGGGGCGTCTTGGATCACATTTATGTCTCCAAAGGTATGTCCAAAGGTGCTGTGCGCATGAAAGAAAACTCCGGGAAAATCTCGTCATTTCCGTATTTGATTACCGAATATAAAGGAAATAAAGTTCCCTTCAGAACGTATGCTGGTGATAAATTTCTAGGTGGGTACAGCGATCACTTACCGGTTTCAATCGATATTTTAGTCCCGTAATTTTTGTCCATTCCCTTGAATTGATAGGGAAGTTTTTCCTTATACAAGAATTTCTTTTGAATGGATTCAAAGGGACGATATACGTAATATACATAATTGTTATGAACGCGGATTTTATCCACATAGCGAAAGGCTAACTTCACTTTTTCGCTGATCTCTCCTGTTTTTACGTTCACAAGTCCAAGGTAGCAATAGCCATCTTTTTCATACGTCGTATAAATGGAACCTGTCACGCGATCTTGAATCACATTGCGCCTCCACCCTGTTTCCTTTGCTTGATAGTGATGATATAGCGGAATGGAATCCATCAGATTACCATCAATCGAGTAAACTAACAAGGCATCCTTAGGATAATTAAAAACAAGAATGGAATCGTTTCGATGAAACATCGGTGCATAGACTTCCTGGTAGTAAATCGATTGCGTAAAGTAATTCGCACCTATGTAAATCTCAGCATCTATTCCCGTTTCGAGTTCTTTGTTTTTCGCCCATAACTTTGTTCGGACATCCATCCATTTGTATTCGGAGCGATAGAGTTCCATCATTAAATCATCTTTGATATTCACAATGGATTTATACGAAGAGTCTAATTTATCGAATACGTAATAATCGAAAGCTGGATAAATCTTACTGAAATCAGAAAAGAAAATCTTCGATGTATTGGTATCGACAATCGGTTCAATGTACTTGAAATAATAATCCTTCGGTATTTGACCTAATTCAATCTGATCGCCATCCGAATAGACACCATATACGTGATCCTTGCAAATGACATGTGCATTCCCACGGAAATCTCGTTTCAATTCAATTGCTGCATCGTTAAGTAAGGCACTTGACTTCGTTTCTTCCCCGTCGAACAAAATCAATTCACTGCCTTTTTGCAATTGCTTCGGATAAGCCAAAAGAATGATGTCTCCGTTCGCCTGCAACTCAAAATCACCGACGCTCAATCGTTTGGAACCAAAAACAGTATCTGGCACACCGACTGATTTCACGATGACTTCCTTTGACAATTGAATGCGCATGGGAATTAAAAGAACCTCTAAACGAATAGTATCCTTGCGCTCCCTGAAATGAAATTCAATGTTGGTCGATTGATAAATCGCATGTCGAAAATCAAAATACAAGGTTTTCCCTAAGTCGATTTTGGTCAATTGATAATCCGTCACACCATTAACCGTTGTTTGATAAACAATCGAATCACCTCCTAAAAATGGAGACATGGAAATTCCAACATTGGAAACTAAATCACCGGTGCGTTTATCCAAACATGTCAATCGCAACACTTGCGTATTGGCAAAATAGACAATAAAGGTCAGAAAAAATAAAAGGTAGAATCTCATGTCTTAAGTGAGACGCATAGAAAAGTAAAATTCCACAAGGAAATTATACGCGAACGTTCCAATTGAATACATCCGCTTCTTTACCTGCTTTCAAATCATCCATGTGTTGTTTGATTCGATTCGAAATGGTACGCGTTTCAAATGCCGGTAATTCCAAAATTTCGTCACGGTAACCAATCACGATAATTTGTGCGATTGTTGCAGCTGTTCCAGCTCCAAATGCATCTTCCAATGTTCCATTTTTCGCAGCAGTTACTATTTCTTCAACTGAAACTTGACGTTCTTCAATTTCTATTCCCCAGCTTGCTGCAAGTTCTAAAACCGAACGTTTTGTAATTCCACGTAAAATTGTATCCGCATCTTCAGAAGGTGTAATCAACTTTCCTCCAATTTGGAAAATAATGTTCATCGTACCTGATTCCTCAATGTACAAATGTTCTTTTGCGTCTGTCCAAACTAATTGGTGGAAACCCTGCATCTGACATTGTTTTGCTGGATACAACGATGCACCGTAGTTTCCGGCAGCTTTCGCACGTCCAACCCCACCTTTTGCAGCGCGAGTATAATGTTCCTCAATCTTCACTCGAACAGGTTCTGCATAATACGCTCCAACTGGCGAAGTAATAACCATGAATTTGTACGTGTCAGATGGTTTAATTCCAACTAACTCATCCGTTCCAAATAAGAATGGACGAATGTATAATGAATATCCTGGACGATCAGTTACCCAATCTTTGTCCACAGCAACCAATTGTTTGATTGCTTCAATGAAAATTTCTTCAGGAACTTCCGGCATACACATGCGTGCTGCAGATTCTGCAAAACGTTTCGCATTCATATCCGGACGGAACAAAATAACTTCGTCTTCTACATTCTTGTATGCTTTCAATCCTTCAAAAATCGACTGACCATAATGTAACGCAGACATCGCTGGATGCATCGGAATCGGCTGAAAAGGAATAATTTTCCCTTCTTGCCATTGACCATCAGCATACTCCATAATGAACATATGATCCGAAAAAATTCGTCCAAATGGTAAGTTGTCCCAATCTACTTGAGATAATGCTGATTGAGTGTTTTTTTCAACTGAAAAATTGAGAGATGTAGTTGACATACGCGTATTTTGTTGCGCGAATATACGTCCTTTATTCCTCCTCCACAACTAATTTTATTCACAAGACAATTCTTGTACTTTTGTACCGTAATAGATAATAGTGAGTAAAAGCGAAGCAGTATTAAAACAATTTTGGGGATTTGATCATTTTCGACCAAATCAAAAGGCCATTGTAGAGGATGCAATAGCTGGCCAGGATGTACTTGCTCTTTTACCTACCGGCGGAGGGAAATCTATTTGCTTTCAAGTACCTGGATTGATTCGTGAAGGAATTACCATTGTTGTTTCACCGTTAATTGCCTTGATGCAAGACCAAGTAGACAACCTCAATAAACGGGGAATTAGGGCGAAAGCAATTACCTCCGGGATGAGTTACAAGGAAATCGATTACATCCTCGACAATGCGCGTTTCGGTGGACTCGATTTTTTGTACACATCTCCGGAACGTTGTCAATCTGATTTATTCATTGAACGCTTTAAATTAATGCCTGTCGGACTTCTTGTTGTCGATGAAGCGCATTGTATTTCAGAATGGGGACATGATTTCAGACCGAGTTTTATGCACATTAAGGATCTTCGTGTTCACAAACCTCATGTTCCCGTATTAGCGCTAACAGCAACTGCAACAGAACGTGTCAAAAAGGACATCGTTCACCACCTAGAATTAAAGAAGGTACAGATACACGAAGCTTCATTTGTTCGAGAAAACCTACATTACCAAGTTCGTAAAACAAGCAATAAAATGGAATCCATTTTAGCGCATTGCAAACATTCTACCGATGTCGGGATTGTCTATTGTCAAACGCGCAGGTCGGTGAAAGAAATGGTAAAACTGCTCATGTCGAACCGTATTTCTTGCGGCGTTTACCATGGTGGACTCACAAAGTCAGAAAGAGAGCGAATGTTAAACGATTGGATGTCCGAAAAACGGCGCATCATGGTCGCGACAAATGCCTTTGGTATGGGAATCGATAAGCCGAATGTTCGATTTGTACTTCATTATGAAATCCCAAGTTCCTTGGAAGCATATTTTCAAGAAGCTGGTCGAGGCGGAAGAGATGGAAAAACAGCGAAAGCACTTTTGTTTTTCGAAGATCAGGATACCGAAAACCTCCGAAATTCGACCCTTAAGAAATTTCCGGCAAAAACGGATGTTCTCAATACCTATCGTGCAATATCTAATTTCCTGAAAATTGCGATTGGATCAGGAAAAGACGAAACATATCCACTCGATTTAAAAAAAATGTGTCAAGTGTATAAACTTGATTACGAAACAACCTTTCACTCGCTAAAAATATTGGAACTGAATGAAAACCTACTTTTCTCGGAAGGAACTTTTCATCCAACAAAACTGAAGTTTCTCGTCACGAATCGAGAGCTGTACAATTTCCAGATTCAATTTGAATCCATACATCCGCTATCCACACTTTTAATCCGCTCTTACCCCGGAATCTTTGAATATTTCCATGCAATTCACGAGGATGAGATCTGCAAAAGACTAAAAATCAATTCTGAACGTTTAACTCAACAACTAGAGTTTATGCAACAACACGGAATCATTGATTTAAACCTGAGAAGTAGTCTTCCAACGGTAACCTACATTACGGAAAGATTGCCGGATAGCCATATTTACCTTAAACCGAGCATCTACAAAGAACGACGAGACATTGCCATCCAAAAAGCGGATGGAATGATTCAGTTTTGTCAAAAAAATGAATGCCGCACACAACAAGTGATTGCTTACTTTGGACAAACATCTGATCCATGTGGAACCTGTGACGTTTGTCAAAAAAATGCGCTTCCACTAGATTCTATTCCGCGACAAATTCTAGCTCTATTGGAAAAACCGATGTCTTTGAAGGAACTTTCTGTTGAAATCAAGTTAACAGAAAAAGAGACTGAAGATTTTTTACGCGAATTTTTAAAAAACGAAATCATTATTTGGATGGATGGAAAGTTTTACTTGAATTAAACTTCTCCTACTATGTCAAATGTGTCGCCGGATTTTCGTCCAGCCTTTTCTCGCTATCCCTTTGTTTACATTTGTTTATACTTTTCTACTGGAATACTTTGCGCCGAAAAAATCCCGGAATTCAAGGATTACCTTATCCTTGTCTTAGCAAATCTCACCATTGCGTCATTGATTTTTCAAAGTTTGGATCAATTGCGTGTTGCGTCGAAACAAATCATACTCTTCACGATCTTTGGATTTCTCGGTTTTCTCGCACATTACGAACAACAACATCATACGGGTTGGGAGGATTGGCACTTCCATAAAGGAAAAACAATTTTCCATATGAAGGTAACCGAGATTCAATCCGGACAACCGTGGACAAAAGGGATTGGTGAAATTCGATGGCGAAAAGGAAAAACATCCTACCACACTCCCGTGCGATTTTACGCTAAGGGCAAAAATACGCCAAAATTGGATCAACTTCTTGAAGTAAGCGCCGAAATTATTCCCATTGAAAACAAAGGGAATCCTGGTGAATTTGACCTAAAAACATACTGGAAGACCAAAGGTATTTGTGGAATGTTTTTTATGGAAACAGAGGACTTTCAAGTGCTTGAAACCGTTCCCTGTTCGTTTTTAACGAAATCCATTCGAAATGCTCAAGAACTATGTTTGGACATTCTTTCGAAACACTTGACTGGACAAGAATTGGGAATTGCCCAAGCATTGATTTTAGGCGACAAGTCCTTGCTGGACAATGAAATTAGAAACGCTTTTACGGCAACGGGCTCCATGCATATTTTAGCTGTTTCGGGATTACACATCGGACTTATTTTACAACTTATATTGGCACTCATTAAACTTGGAGCTAGATGGGTCAATCGATCAACAGCTCTGCTTTTCGTTATTCTGTTATTGTGGTTCTACGCGCTCATGACTGGATTTTCACCATCCGTAATTCGAGCTGTTTTTATGTTTAGTGTACTCACTTGGACGCAATGGAAGGGATTACAAACATCCTCAATTAATTCTTTGTTTTTTACGGCCTTCATCATTGTTCTTTGGAAACCTATGTACTTGTTTGATATTGGATTTCAATTATCCTACCTCGCCATGCTGGGAATCTTTTTGTTTTACCCAAAAATTTCCTCCATTTATAAACCGGAGAGTAAAATTCTTTACTACCTGTGGGAAGGAACCGCGATTGGATTTGCTGCACAAGTCGCCACAACACCATTAACACTTTATTATTTTCATCAATTCCCAAATTACTTCGCCATTGCCAACCTTGGGCTCATGGGACTTTCATCAATTGTTTTAGGAGCCGGAATTTTTATTTTAGTCACTCACAAAATCCCTTTACTTGGAAAACTAAATGGACTGATCTTACTTTATTCCGTCTTCTGGATGTTTCGATTAATACAATGGATCGAATCCTGGCCAGCAGCGCTTGTTTATGGATTTGAAATAGAAATAATTCTAGCGCCTATCTTACTTTTCAACGCAAGCATTCTCTTCTTGGGGGATATCAAAAAAAGCTATTGGAAAGTAAATGCCTTCCACTTTTTGTTCATTTTAGCGTGGATCAGTCACCAACGTTTTCTCAATGCCTCTAGCACACAACTGTGTCTATTAAACGAAAATAAACTAACGGTGATTCTCAAATTAGGAGAGCGAAGTTGGTGTTTTTACGATGATGAAAATCCAGACAAAATTCAATTTTCAGCAATCAATTACCAAAAATTATATCCCTCAAATCTAGAATTCATATCCATTCGAAAAAGAAATGTCCAATTCACCTTCAACAAGGGAAATTTAGAAATTCTAAAAACAACTTATGGAAGAGAAATCAAACTGAATAAGCAATCTTGGCGCATATACTACAAAGAGCAATCTGCCTTACGAAATAACGTGACATCCGTTTTCATGCCTTGGATTTCTCATCCACATTCACTGAGAAATGGTGCGAAAATCTATGAGATTGCTCAGAATTAAAAGCAAATCTTATCTTTGTCAAAACAATTTATGCGCTACATCGACCCAAAAAGCTGTAAAGAAAGATTGTCAAAAGAGGACAATTTGATCGTGATTGACGTTCGTGAAGACTACGAATATGAACATTGCAACGCTGGATTTACGCACATACCCATGGGCGAAATTTCGTTGAGACAAGAAGAAATTAATTCCAATAAAGATGTGGTCATCATGTGTCAATCTGGTCGTCGTGCTGAAGCTGTTGTAAATTTGTTAGAAACAGAATTTCATTTTCCAAACGTTTTTGTCATGGAAGGTGGAATCCTCGGTTGGATTGAACACGTTGATCCATCCTTAAAACTCGACTAATGACCCTACTCAAAGATTTTCTAGATTTTTTCTTGCACTTGGACACGCATTTATTTGTTTTGATTCAAGATTACGGCATGTGGATTTACGGCATTTTATTCCTGATTATTTTCGTTGAAACCGGTTTAGTCGTAATGCCATTATTACCTGGTGATTCCTTATTATTCGCTGCCGGAACGTTTTGTGCCGGAGTTGTTAAAAATGGCGAAACAGCCGAATTGAATCTTTTTCTCGTCCTAGCACTTTTAATCGTGGCAGCGATTCTCGGTGATGGACTCAATTACTTTTTAGGAAAAACGATTGGATTGAAAGTGCTCCAATGGAAAATTGGAAATAGACAAATAGTCAAACAAAAATACATTGATCAAACACATGCATTCTACGAAAAGCATGGATCCAAAACGATCATCATTGCTCGATTTGTTCCCATCGTTCGCACCTTTGCTCCTTTTGTAGCAGGAATCGGTAACATGAGTTATCAAAAATTCTTGCGTTTCAACGTCATTGGTGGCGTTGCTTGGGTTTCCGGATTAACCTTGCTGGGTTATTTCTTCGGAAATATGTCCTTCGTTCAGAAAAACTTTGAAGTGGTGATTTTTGGCATCGTTGGACTTTCGCTCCTACCGATGATCGTGGAAATCCTAAAAGCGAAGTTTAAATCAAAATAACGCTTGGAACTCTTGTTTTAAGAAGGCAACAGCGACTTCTGAAGGCATCACATCTAGTTGAGCCAACATTTCCATGATTTTAGCGGATAAGTCCAAAGAGCTAGCGTTATCCCCCATTTGTGCGGCAGCTAGATTGATTAAACGAATAGACTCTTCTTTCGAATCACGCATCATTTTCCATCCTGTTTCTGAAATAAACAACTGTTGTGCAACATTGTGATCGAACTCGTCACGTATCGTTTTTAATAGAATGCTCTGTTGTGCCAAAGCGGAAACATTTCCCTGATGTGCACGCATCACCAAACTATTCGGATGAATTCTTTCCATCAATAAAATAGCACGTTGGTATGCCTCTAAGCGTGATGGTAAGAAAAACTCTTGACGTCCCTTGCGTAATTCTAACTGAAGTTTCACTAATTCTTGATCTTCCTGTCTTTTCAAAAAGAAATAAACCAATGCGATGATTGTTAGTCCGAAAAAAATCATCAAAAGAAGAAAAATCCAAAGTTCCATGTTCGTTGTTTTGGACAAAGATAACAATCGATTGAAAAGTAATGCGTAAAATTCTCAGCACATATCGTCCTTTCGATTATTTTTACACTTCAAATTATTGGCATGAATCAAGCTTTTATCATCATCATTCTAATCGCCTACTTCGGCGTTTTACTGTTGATTTCTCATTATACATCAAAAAATTCAACATCTCAAAGTTTCTTTACCGGCGATAAAAAAAGTCCTTGGTACCTTGTGGCTTTTGGAATGATTGGAACCTCACTTTCTGGGGTAACCTTTGTTTCTGTGCCAGGAACTGTAACAGCCAACGGATTCTATTATTACCAAATGGTACTTGGATTCTTCATCGGTTATTTCATCGTTGCCTACGTCCTACTCCCACTCTATTACAAATACAATTTAAGTTCCATTTACCGATACTTGGAATACCGTTTGGGCTTTGCTGCCTACAAATGGGGAGCTGGTTATTTCATTTTGTCTCGAACTTTAGGTGCTACCGTTCGTCTTTATTTAGTGATTAATGTTCTGCAGCTATTCGTTTTTGACAGTGTAGGGATTCCCTTTTGGCTTTCGACAGTCATTATCATTGCGATGATTATTGCGTACACATTTCGAGGTGGTGTTAAAACCATCGTTTGGACCGATACACTTCAAACTGTTTTCATGTTATTAGCCTTAGTCGTTTGTATTCTTGCAATTCAAAGTGAATTGAATTGGTCTTGGGGGCACATTTGGAATCAGATGTCTGAAGGCGGCATGACCAAACTTTGGAGTACGGATCCCCTGCGCAAGGATTTTATGTGGAAACACATTATCGGTGGAGCATTTATTACCATTACGATGACCGGACTTGATCAAGAAATGATGCAGAAAAACATCAGCGTCAAAAACTTGAAAGATGCCCAGAAAAACATGGTGGTTTTTAGCTTCATCCTTCTTTTTGTGAACGCATTATTCCTTCTTTTGGGTGGGATGCTACAACTTTTTGCCACGAAAAATGGTTGGGAATTCAAACCTGATGATTTGTTTCCATCCATCGTACAAGAACATTTGCCTTTTGGAATTTTCATCATTTTCATTATTGGGTTAATTTCTGCGCTTTTTCCTTCAGTAGATGGAGCGATTACTGCTCTTACGTCATCTTTTTGCATTGATATTTTAGGGTTTGAACGTCGCAGCGACATGGATGAAACGCAAAAGAATAATCTTCGAAAAGGAGTTCACTTATCCTTTGCGGTGCTATTCATGTTGTTGGTATTCTACTTCAAATGGATGGACAATAAAAGCATTGTTGATTTGATTTTCACGATTGCAGGATTTACCTATGGTCCATTATTGGGCTTGTTTGCATTTGGAATTCTCACCAAACGAAGCTTAAAAAATTACATGGTTCCAATTGTGTGTGTCCTTGCGCCACTCATTTGCCTTGGAATAACTTACGGACCATTAATTATGACGTATTTTGATCCTAATTACAAAGTAGAAAACTGGATGAATGGCTATGCATTTGGCCATGAAATGCTTATCTTGAATGGAGGACTTACGTTTATCCTACTATACCTTACCAGCACAGCGACAACAGAAAAAGCAACAGCATGAAAATCAACTTAGACGACAACGGATTACACTTACGCTTCGCACCATTGACTTTAAGTCGACCGGTCGGCAATTTACGCATGGGGATTTATACGAACAACGAACGCTGGGAGCGATTGCTTCCAGAATGTGAAGTTGGATTTATCACCGAATCCTATTTGCAAGAAAAGTTCCCTGCACTTGAGACAAGCATTCGCGTGAACGCACAAGTTATTCCAAATGAAGAAGTTGCAGTTGCTGTTTATGCGCTAGAAGAAGGACATTCACTGTATATGAATGGACTTTTCATCGCAGAAAATGGGAATTCCACCAAAAAAATAGAATACGTTGGTGCTGCTCCGATTGTCATAGAACATCGCTGGGACCTATTCCAAAAGAATGAAGCAGCGATTGATTTGGATTTTTACCTGATTACCGACGAACGTAAATCACAGAAATTATCCAAAACAAATACTTTAATCGGATCAAGCGATTTACTTTTCATTGAGAAAGGTGCTTCTATTGAAGGTTGTATACTAAACACAAATCATGGCCCAATCTACATCGGGGAAAATTCCGAAATCATGGAAGGATCAATGATTCGTGGTTCCTTCGTTTTGTGTGAAGAAGCGGTGGTGAAAATGGGGGCTAAAATCTATGGAGCAACAACCATTGGACCTCATTGTCGAGTTGGTGGTGAGGTAAGCAATGTCATTTTTCACTCCTATTCAAACAAAGGACACGATGGATTCTTGGGGAATTCCGTTCTTGGAGAATGGTGTAACCTTGGAGCTGATACAAACTCCTCCAATTTAAAGAATAATTACAGCACTGTTTCTAGCTACAGTTACGAATCCAAAAGCATCGAAGCAAGTGAATTACAATTCATGGGACTTTGCATGGGAGATCACTCCAAAAGTGCGATAAACACCATGTTCAACACTGCATCTGTTGTAGGATTTGCCGTAAATGTCTTCTCAGATTCCTTTCCTGAGAAACACCTTTCCTCTTTTAGCTGGATCAATGGAGTCGAACAAAGTGTTTTTCAACTGGACAAAGCCATACAAGCAGCAAAAGCCATGATGGAACGTCGTCATGTAGATTTTACAGCCGCCGATCTTAAAATCTTTGAAACCTTGCATCAATCCAGGCTTTAAACTGACGAATTTTCAGTCAATTCAAGCATGGCACAATGCTTGTCCAATTCGCCGTACCTAGTTTCTACTTACGAAAGTTTGAGATTCTCAAAACTAATATGACAACTTGTCGCAATAAAAAAATATATGAGTGATTTATTTGAACACGGTTTTTTCGGGATGTCTGGCATGGAATCAGATGCAGAATTCATCCCTTTATTTACCGCTGAGGAGGAGGAAAATGTGAATAATCAAGAATTTCCCAACGAACTCCCAATCCTTCCTTTACGAAATAATGTACTCTTTCCGGGCGTCGTTATTCCAATTACAGTTGGAAGAGATAAATCCATTAAATTAATTCAAGAAGCCAACAAAGGAAATAAAATCATTGGTGTCGTTTCTCAAAAAAACCAAGAAGAGGAATCACCTAATTTCGTTGATTTACACTCCATCGGAACCGTTGCACAAATTGTCCGTTTATTGAAAATGCCTGATGGTAGCTCGACTGTTATTCTTCAAGGTAAGCGCCGTTTTGAAATCGTCACACCTGTGCAAACAGAACCGTACATGCGTGCAAAAGTGAATATTTTTAAAGAAATTCCACTTGAACAAGGGAATCAAGAACTTGATATTATGTTCAAGACAATCAAGGACTTGGCTCTTCAAATTATTCGTGAAAGTCCAAATATTCCATCCGAAGCACAATTTGCCATCGGAAACATTGACAGCCCAACGTTCTTAGTGAACTTCATCTCCTCAAACATGAATGCAGACGTTGCCAAAAAGCAAGAAATGCTAGAGGAAATGGATGTCAAAAAACGCGTAATGATGGTGATGGAACATTTGACACTCGAAGTGCAAATGCTCGAAATGCGCAACGAAATTCAAAACCGCGTGCGCAAGGATTTAGACAAACAGCAACGAGAATACTTCCTTCATCAACAAATGCGAACCATTCAAGATGAGTTGGGAGACAATCCCCAAGTTCAAGATGTTCGAGATTTCGAAGAACGTGCAAAATCTAAGAAATGGGATGAGCGCGTAGAAAAACTATTCATCAAAGAACTTGAAAAACTACAACGCATGAATCCGCAAGGAGCCGAGTATACGGTTCAAATGAACTACTTGGATTTATTACTAGACCTTCCTTGGGGCGTTTATACCAATGATAAATTAGACTTAAAGCGCGCCAAGAAAATCCTTGAACGCGATCATTTCGGAATGGAGAAAGTCAAAGAACGTATTCTTGAATATTTGGCTGTCCTTAAATTAAAAGGAAACATGAAATCTCCGATTCTTTGTTTTTATGGCCCCCCAGGAGTTGGGAAAACTTCCCTAGGGAAATCCATCGCTGAAGCCCTAGGACGAAAATACATACGCATGTCTCTTGGCGGACTTCACGACGAAGCGGAAATCAGAGGTCACCGTAAAACATATATTGGAGCTATGCCGGGACGCGTAATGCAAAATTTGAAAAAAGCAGAAACCGCAAATCCTGTATTTGTTTTAGATGAGATCGATAAATTAGGTAGGAATCATCACGGAGATCCCTCCTCTGCCCTTTTGGAAGTATTGGATCCGGAACAAAATAGTGCGTTTTACGACAATTATGTAGAAACTGAATTTGACTTATCGAAGGTACTATTTATTGCAACGGCGAATAGTTTAAGTACCGTTCAGACGCCTTTGTTGGATCGTATGGAAATCATTGAAGTCAATGGATATACCATCGAAGAGAAAATTGAAATTGCAAAAAGACATTTACTTCCTAAACAAATTGCTGAACACGGAATCACGAAGAATGATATCCAAGTGGATAAAAAAGTGTGGGAGAAAATCGTGGAGGAATACACCAATGAATCTGGAGTACGAGGATTAGATAAGGTTACTGCAAAATTGGTTCGAAACAGAGCTCGTCAAATTGCAATGGAAGAAGAATTCAATGCAACTATTACCATGGAAGACCTCTTTACCTTCCTCGGAGCTGGAAGAGCGCGTACAAAATACCTAAACAATGAAACGGCAGGAGTCGTAACAGGATTAGCTTGGACATCAGTCGGTGGTGATATTTTATTCATCGAATCATCCATCACAAAAGGAAAAGGAAAATTAACCTTAACCGGAAATCTGGGTGATGTCATGAAAGAATCAGCTGTCATTGCATTAGAGTTTTTAAAAGGTCACAGTGAGTTGCTTGGACTAGAACAAGAAGTCTTTGATGAACACAACATTCATGTGCACGTGCCTGAAGGTGCAACACCAAAAGATGGACCAAGCGCCGGAATTACCATGTTGACCTCCCTAGCTTCTGTATTTACGCAACGAAAAGTGAAGAAAAACCTGGCGATGACGGGTGAAATCACACTACGCGGCGATGTACTACCTGTAGGTGGAATCAAGGAGAAAATCTTGGCGGCAAAACGTGCTGGAATTAAAGAAATCATCCTTTGTGCGAAAAACAAACAAGATATTGATGAAATCAAAGAAGACTATTTGAAAGGAATTACCTTCCATTTTGTCAGTAAAATGTCTGAAGTATTAGATCTAGCTTTAACGAAAGAAAAAGTGAAAAACGCAAAGAAAATTGAAGTTCCAAAATCAAAATAATGCCGGATAAAAAGATCATTGTTTTTGATGGTGTATGCATTCTGTGTAATTCGTTTGTGCAGTTCATCCTCAAAAAGGATCGAACAAAACAATTTTATTTCACAACAGCACAATCAGATTTTGTTAGAGAAAAAATAGAATCACTTCAAATGAAAGTGAATCCATTGGACTCTGTCATTTACCTCAAAAACGGCAAAATCCTTACAGAAAGCACAGCCGTTCTGGGAATTTTAAGGGATTTAGGTGGTCTTTGGAAACTATTTTCCATTTTTCGATTGATTCCTCCATTTATTCGTAATGCAATGTATCGTTTTTGTGCAAGAAGGCGTTATCACGTATTTGGAATGCAAGAGACTTGCATGGTACCAAGTCCAGATTGGAAACATAGATTTCTGCATTAAAAAGGAATTTATCGAAAAACACTAAATTAGCATCATTCAATTTAACCTAGATGATGCGTACTAGCCTACTACTAACTTTCTTTATTTTCTGTTTTTCAGGAATCACATTCTCTCAAAACCTTAAAAAACCCAGTTCTTACGAAATTTCTTCACTTCCTGATTGGGCACGTCTCATGTATTCGGAAAACCCAAGTGTTTTTGAAGTAGATGCCTTGTATCGCTCCTATTTTGCTGATCATGAATTTGTTAAAACCTATCACACTCAATATTACAAACGTTGGAGAAGAGCTGCATTACCCTACCTCAATGAAGCAGGATACATCATCAAACCAAGTGATGAAACACAAGTTCAAATTGATAAAGCCTATTTACGCAAACAACAACAGCAAAAAACATCGAATTGGAGTGTTGTTGGACCCATTACGAATTTCCAAGAAGGCTTAACACAGGGGTCAGGTCAAACGAATGTGTATAGTTTTGATCAATGTTTGAATTCACCAAATGTTTGCTATTGTGGTACGGAACCAGGTGAAGTTTACAAAAGTGTTGATACTGGTGTAAACTGGACCTGCATTTCACTAGCTCTAGATTTTGGAAGTGGTGTAACGGCTGTCGAAGTTCAAAATTCGAATCCAAATACAGTTTTCGCTGGAGGAAACAAAGGAATTTTCCGTTCATTGGACGGTGGCTCTACTTGGATAAATGTACTGCCCAATTCCAATTTTGGAGTGAATGAAATTTTCATTAATCCAGGAAACAGCAACCTCGTTTTTGCAGCAACCGATAAAGGACTTTTCAAAAGTACCGATGGCGGCTTGAATTGGATTCAGCAATATTCGGATGCGTGTTATGACATCAAAGCAAATACAGCAAATAGCACGATTCTGTATTTAGTGAAACACAATGGAAGTACTTTAAATTGTGAATTTCTTAAATCCACCGACGCAGGGCAAACTTGGGCAACACAAACAAATGGCTGGTATACATCAAACGATGCCGCTCGTAATGACGGTGGAGCACGCATAGCCGTCACTCCAGCTGATCCAAATCGTGTGTATGCATACTTAATTGGCGAATCGAAACCGGATGACTTAGGATACATTGGTGTGTACCGCAGTGATGACGGCGGAACAACTTGGTCCTTACCAAATGGACCAGTTGGTGGTCCATATACCACGACACATGTCAATTTGGCGATTGGAACGAGCACTTGGCTTTATCACCAAGGATTTTACAATTGTGCGTTAATGGCCTCGCCAGTCGATCCGAATCTTATTTTTGTTGGCGGATTAAACGTATATAAATCCACAGATGGCGGCGCAACGTTTAGTTCGGTTTCAGGTTACGTTGGCGGACCATTATCCATGCACGTTGACAATCAAGATTTCCGAGTTATCGGAAATGAAACATGGATCACTACTGACGGTGGAATCTACCATTCCAATGATTTTTTTACAACTGAACCTGAATTCCGCATGTCCGGTGTTCATGGATCAGATTACTGGGGATTTGGTTCCGGATGGAATGAAGATGTGCTCGTTGGTGGATTATATCACAATGGAAACCTAGCCTACCATGAAAATTATGGAGCTGGTAATTTCCTGGAGCTTGGTGGTGGCGAAGCGGCAACAGGTTATGTGAATCCAGGAAAAAATCGCTTAACGTATTTCTCGGACATCGGTGGAAAACGCATTCCATACAATTTAAGTGACCCTATTTCAGGCGCACCATTTGGAAATGCTCCAAACGAAAGTTACTATGCCGCCGAATCAAGCGAAATGGAATTCCATCCAAATTGTTATTCCATCGCGTACATTGGAAAGGAAAATAAGATTTATAAAACAACGGATGCAGGTGCTTCTTTCAATGTGCTGTTCACTTTTGGAAACGCAGCAAACGACCAGGTGAAATACATTGAGGTTTCTTCTTCAAATCCAAATGTCATTTACCTAAATCAACAGCCAGCTTCTGGTAATACCGGGAAACTTTGGAAAACCATAGACGGTGGACAAACTTGGTCACAGGTAACAATTCCAGGTGGAAATAGCCGTCGCATGCTACTTTCCATTAATCCACTTAACGAAAATGAATTATGGATTGCCTATCCAAGTGGAGCGAACGGGAATAAAGTATTTAAAACAAGTAATGGTGGTCAAACATGGGATAATTGGACGAATTCCATATTGAATAACGAAAGTGTTCAGTCCATCGCTCACATTGCTGGGACAGAAGGAGGCATTTATGTTGCAACCAATAAAGCAGTCTACTACCGCAATAATTCCACAGCTTTTACGTTAGATAACGCCGGATTGCCAACATTTATTAGCGGAAATATTTTAAAACCCTTTTACCGCGATGCGAAAATTAGGCTAGCTTCTTATGGTAAAGGAATTTTCGAAAGTGGCTTAACTGAAAATCCAACATTACCTATTTGTAGAATCACTGTCGATAAATTGAGTCAAGTGGCTGTGTGCGCGGTGGACTCCTTTTATTTCGAAGACCATTCTTTCTTAAACCATACCAATGCAACTTGGAATTGGTCCTTTCCTACTGGACAACCTTCCACATCCAACTTACGAAATCCAAGTGTACTTTTTAGTACCGCTGGAGATCATTTGGCAATTCTTCAAATTACAGATGCCGCAGGAAATTCGGATACAGATAGTTTAATTGTGAACGTTTCATTTTATCAATTACAAACAGGAATCAACGAGGACTTTCAGTCAAATTTCTTACCAAATGGATGGAGTATCAACAACCAAGATGGTGGCGGAACCTGGAGTTTATCTACAAATACAGGTGGATTCGGGAATTCTACGAAATCAGCTGTATTCAACAATTACGACATTGATTCACAGCAGTCCTTTGATGATTTAGTGATGCCGCTAGACGCAAGTGTTCTAGACATTCAACCGTATTTATTCTTTGATGTTGCCTATGCACGATGGGGAGCTGGTTACACAGATACTCTAGCTGTTATGATTTCAACAGATTGTGGCTTGACTTTCCAACAAGTGTATTTAAAAGGAGGGACAAATTTAGCGACCGCTCCTGATAATCAAAGTTCATTCATTCCAACAGCAGATCAGTGGCGAACTGATTCCGTTGATTTAAGCACATACTTGGGGCAAGCAAATCTTCAAGTTGCATTTAGAAATAAAGGTGGATGGGGAAATAACATTTATTTGGATAACATCAACTTAGGTTCCTTGGCGAACATAAACGAAACCCTTGAAAATCCATTCTCTATGTATCCTAATCCAATACAAAGCGGAACTTGCTTAACCTTGCAAGGAGTAGGAATGAAAAGTATAAAGCTCATTTCACCAGAAGGAAAGTCGATTAAATCAGTGAGGAAATTTGAAGGTAACATCTTTGAAATCCCTGAAAACATTTCAACAGGAACCTATATTCTTCAAATTGAAACGGAAAATCAACTTTTGAACAGACCTTTAATCATCATTCGCTAACTATATTTTTAGTTCTTGGCATAATTTCTGATATTTGCATTGAAATTTAAGACATGAAATTAATTTACCTCCTTTTTACTGTACTTTTCCTTTGTTCAGGAACTGCATTTTCTCAAGACGCAAAAGCGCAAGGAATTCTTGACAAACTATCTACTAAAATGAAAACGATGAAGTCCTTCTACATCGAATTCAATGCAACCGTTAAAAATGCATCGAGTGGAGCAAATGAGAACGAAACAGGAAAAGGATGGGTAAAAGGAAATAAGTTCTATGCTTCTTACGGAGACAACACGATTATTTCAAATGGTGTAAAAACGTGGACAGTTATCAAAGAGGAACGCTCGGTTTATGAATCTGATGCAACAGATGACGAAGATGGAATCAATCCAAAGAAACTCATGACGATTTGGGAAACTGGATTTAAAAATAAATTTGACCGCGAAGACAAACTAAATGGTGAAGCGGTTTACGTCATTGACCTTTTCCCAAAAGTTCCTGCTAAAGCGGAATATCATACCATCGTTCTATACATTTCTAAAACGGATAATGAATTGAAAAAAGCCATTTTAAAGGCGAAAGACGGTACGGTGATGACTTATTCAATGACGAAGTTCACATCGAATCCAGAAATCGACGATAAAAAATTCGTTTTTGACAAAACGAAATTCCCTGGTTACCCGGTAATTAGAGATTAATTTCTTTAATGGATGATCATCGTTTCAAGGCACGATCCATTTCACGACGATCATCTTTCTCTTTCAAGTCATTGCGTTTGTCGTGAAGTTTTTTACCAACAGCACACGCTATATGGATTTTCACCCATCCCTTTTCCGATAGAAATAATTTCGTTGGAATAAGTGTGTTCCCTTTAATTTTGAGGAATTTCTCAATCCGAACAATCTCCTTGCGATTCAAAAGAATTTTACGATCCGCACGAGGTTTATGGTTGTAAAATGATCCGTTTTCGTATTCGGTTACGTGCATGTTTCGAATCCAAACTTCATTGTTGTAAAAGATGCCGTATGCTTCTAAAATAGAAGCTTTTCCGTTTCGAATACTTTTAATTTCCGTTCCAGAAAGTACCATACCAGCAGTAAATTCCTCCTCGAGATGGTATTCAAATCGAGCACGCTTGTTCCGTATGTTAAGTTCTTTCACTGCCATGATGTCACAAAGTTAATCAAATGTTACGAGGGCTTATAACTTAACGATAGTATTTACAAAGAAACCATGCTGTTTTGAAAAGAATAAGTACATTTGAAATTCAATTTTACACGTGAATATCCCATCAAAACATTTCGAAAAGGCTGTTGATCAACTTTCAACACTTCCCGGTGTTGGACGTCGCTCAGCACTTCGACTTGCACTCGATTTATTCAAACGAAGCGAGGTCGAAATTGCTGATTTCACGAGTGCACTGATCGATTTCAAACAAAAAGTATTGCATTGTAAAAGTTGTGGAAACATGACAGACGATCCGATTTGTGCGATTTGTGCGAACCCAAAACGCGATCACGGAACCATCTGCATTGTCGAAGATATTCGCGATGTCATGGCCATTGAATCAACCTCGACGTATCAGGGGATTTACCATGTTCTCGGCGGAATCATTTCTCCGATGGATGGGATTGGTCCCACGGATTTAAACATTGAGTCCCTCCTACTCAAATTGGAAAAAGAAACGGTCAAAGAAATCATCTTTGCATTGAGTCCAACCATGGAAGGTGACACCACCAATTTTTATTTATTCAAGAAACTACAACGGTTCGAATGTTTGATTACTTCGATTTCCCGTGGAATTGCGGTTGGATCTGAATTACAGTATGCGGATGAATTAACACTTGGACGCTCCCTTCAACAACGTCAAGTATTCCAAAGCGGACATTAGTCCATCTCGTGAAAGAGTTTCGTTCGATGTTTGAGGAAACGAAAAGTCAATCCGAAAATAGCAATTCCACTGCCGTATATCAACCACCCAATGACATAGGATCTGTAGAATTCTGAAAAAGGATAAATCTTATTGACTAGAAGTGAGAAAATACACAAAGCAATGGTCAAACTAGCCGTCCAGCCTGGATATTCGTTTTTGAATACGATTCTCCACGAAAAATCATTGGAACTCGAAGTATACAAAAATGGATTTGGAATCAATCGTGGCGTTCTGAGGTGCCATCTTTCATATTCCTGACCGAACTTTCTGCGCAGAAATTGCTCCTCCGCATACATAATAAACAAATAGTAAACGACGAAAACGAAAGTAGCTAACGCTATCAACCAAGGAATGCAAAGCAAGGTGGTCCAGCCAATCCAAATCAAGATATTCGCCAAATATAAAGGATGACGTACAACGGAGTACATTCCGCTTGTGTTTAACACTTCTGCCACCTGATGACTGCGGTTACGTCCAGAAGTCTGCATGCTGCGGTGACCGACTGTCAGGGCACGAATCAAATGACCTAAAACGACTAAAAAAAAAGCTATTTCTTTGACCAAACCATATGACAATCGTTCTGTGGTATCAATTATCTGAATAGAAAACGCAACAATCGCGAACAAAACCGGAACAAATCCACGGTACTTAAAAAGTTGATTTCCTAGATGTTCTAGCGAATTAGTGAGGGACATTTCCGAATTAATTAGTATATTGCAGAGGCTTAACAAAATTAGAATTATTTACGAAAGTCCCATGAAAGAAAAATACGAATTAGAATTCCTGTTAAAGACATCACCGCGTGTATTGGAAAAATTAATCAACACGCCTGATGGATTATCAGAATGGTTCGCGGATGATGTAAATATTAAAGATGATATTTATTCTTTTGAATGGGATGGAAATGAGGAAGAAGCGCGCTTATTGCAAAACAAGCCAAACGCCAAAATCCGTTGGAGATGGCTTTCGGATGAAGAAGATGGACTCGATGTGTATTTCGAAATTGCGTATATCGTTGATCCCATGACCTCTTCCGTATCCCTTCAAATCACTGATTTTGCTGACCCATCAGACAAAGAAAGTGCGATTATGCTTTGGAACCAACAAGTCACTGACTTAAAAAGAGTACTTGGTTCGTAGATCACACAATTCTTCTTCTTTTTCTACGTTTATTAGCTACCTTTGCCGAAATTTTCAAGGTTGAAAAGACTGTACCTATTTAGCATTCGTTCATTTGCAGGCCCCTTCATTGTGACCCTGGTGATTTCGATGTTTATTCTAATTTTACAGTTCTTCTGGGTATACATGGATGACCTCATGGGTAAAGGATTAAGTATTTGGGTGATCCTAGAACTACTTTTCTATGTCTCAGCGAATTTAATTCCATTAGCACTTCCACTAGCTATCCTTCTTTCTTCCTTAATGACCTTTGGTAGTTTCGCTGAGAATAATGAACTAACGGCATTGAAGTCTAGTGGTTTATCGCTGTATCGAATCATGCGTCCGTTGATGTATATTGTTATCGTGATTTCCATCAGCACTTTTTACTTTGCTAACTACGTAATTCCAGTGTTTAATTTGAAATTTCATACGTTGATCTACGATATCCAAAACACAAAAATTTCATCCATTCTAACTCCGGGTGTATATACCAAAGATTTTGAAGGTTTTTCGATCAAAGTGGATGCCTACAACGATTCAGTTTACAAAGGAATCACCATTCACGATTATAGTCATCCAAGCGAATTGAAAACCGTTAAAGCAAATGAAGCTCGCATTTACAAATCCGAAAACGGACAGTTCATGTTTTTTGATTTAAAGAACGGAAAGATATTAGAGGAGTTGGAAATTCAAAATCCACTTTTCCTTCCTGATGGCAGCATACAAAATCCTTCAGGACGTCCGTCGCGCGTTTCTTATTTTGAACACGGAACATACAAATTGGATATTGCTGGATTCAATTTAAATCGAACAGACGAGGATCTGTTTACGGATAAATATGAAATGATGAACGTCTTTCAAATTCATACCGCGATGGACTCCTTAGAAAAAAAGAAGCTAAAAATTCAAGAAACATTTGCAAAAAACAGCAGTAAGGAGTTTGTGAGTTTCAACGATAAAATTGTTTACCACAATCCAAATTCAGGATTGGCTCAGGCAGAGAAAGTTCCCTCCGTACAATTCAAGGAATTAACAGAGGAGGATAAACTTCAAGCTAGAAATATTGTGATCTCTAGGTTGAGACGCACGAATGAAACGGTTGACAGTCAGGATCAATTCATGGAAGTCCTCGAGAAAGAATCCGACTTATACTGGATTGAATTCCATAAAAAACTTGCGTTAACATACGCAGTAGTGGTATTGTTCTTTGTCGGTGGGCCACTTGGCGCCATTATTAAAAAAGGTGGATTTGGCGCTCCAGTTGTTGTAGCCGCACTGACATTTATGGTTTACTTCATGTTGAACAGCATTGGACAAAACCTAGCCGAAACCAATACTGTCTCTCCGTTTATCGGAATGTGGCTTGCTGGATTTTTCTTTACTCCTGTCGCATGGATCATCACTAAAGCGGCTGCAAATGACGCGCAAGTTTTCTCCCAAGAAATGTGGAAAAAACTGTTTTCAAAAATAATGAAGAAAAATGAAGGTACTCGTTCTTAGCCACAAACCACCCTATCCAATTGTAGATGGTGGCTGCTTGGCCATGAGTCGCTTTCTCTTGGACCTAAGTGAACTAAATCGAGTCGAAAAAGTAGATTATTTCACCTTAAGTACCCATAAGCATGGATTCAATGCCTCTGCATACGAGCATTTAAGTCTTCCTAATATTACCTTTCAAGGAATATCGATTGACACAAAGATCAAATTGATTCCAGCGTTTTATTCTTTGCTTACGCAAAAATCATATCACACAAAGCGCTTCTTTCAGTCGCACGTTGCAGAAATACTCAAGGAGAAATTGACTTCGAACAGTTATGATGTAGTGATTTTCGAAAGTTTATACGCAGCTATATATACACCGATTATTCGAACGGCGTTTAATGGCAAAATCTGTTATCGATCGCATAACTTAGAATTTCGAATTTGGGAGGATTTAGCCAAGAACGAAAAGAACCCAATGAAAGCTTGGTATATAAATCAATTGGCCAAATCACTGGAAAAAGAAGAAAGATCCATTTGGAATCAAGTGGATGTTATTCTTCCTATTTCTCAGGGTGATACAGCTTTTATTGAACAAGCTACCAAAACGAAGGTCCACTATTTACCCTCCTCAATGCCAAAAAACAACAAGGAGATGGTGTGGACTGAAAATCGAATGTGTTTTCTTGGTGCTTTTGACTGGGAACCGAATATGGAAGCCATTAAATGGTTCATTGATGAAATCTTCCCTATTTTACTAAAAGATAATCCTACCCTAGAGTTCCACATAGCAGGAAGAAAAAGCACGGACATTCCAACTGAATACCTGAGAAAAAATGTGATCATTCATGGCTTTGTAGAAGATCCACTTGAATTTATTGCGAAAAATGGTCTTTTCGTAGCGGGACTACAATCAGGCTCAGGGATAAAAATGAAAATACTCGAGGCGATGAGTATTGGAGCTCCTTGCGTGCTAACGACAAAGGCTGCTGAAGGACTTTCAATTGAATCCATAATTCCCGTTCATAAAAACAAAGAATCGTTTATTTCTGATATTCAAGCCTTATTAAAAAACAAAGAGAACTGTATTCAACGAGGTAAACATGGGAAACAGTACATTCAAACTCATTTTTCATCGGAATTAGTCTACGAAATACTGGAAGAACAATTTCTACCATCTGTTTGATTTTTAAAACCAATCAGTAAATAATGTTTAATATTGTAACACAAGCATTCATTATACATGGTATTCGTTGAAATCACATTATGGCTAGGCATCGGTTTGATTATTCACAGCTACGTGATTTATCCAAAATTGATCCAGTACTTTTCTAGATACCGTAAAACCAATTTGCTGATTTATGAGGATGAACTCCCTCCTATATCAATCATAATTCCAGCGCACAATGAAGAAAAAGTAATTGGTCAAAAATTAGAAACTTTATTAGCCTCTAACTTCCCCTTAGAACGCATTGAATTGTTAATTGGCGCTGATAATTGCCAAGATAACACCTGCGCTATCGTTGAATCTTACCGGGATAAATTTCCACACATGACGCTTTCTGAGTTCTCAGAAAGACAAGGGAAAATAAATATTGTCAATAATCTAGTCAAAGAAGCAAAACATGATATCATTGTCATGACAGACGCCAATGTACTATTTGACACAAACACTTTAAGTGAATTAGTAAAGCACTTTAAAAACCCTAAAATAGGACTTGTAGATAGCCGAATGGAGCATTTTGGAATCAAAGAAACCGGGATATCCCAAGCAGAGAATGGCTATATTTCAAATGAAGTTCAAACAAAATGTGCCGAAGGAAAAATCTGGGGAGCTATGATGGGTCCGTTTGGAGGATGTTTCGCATTTCGAAAACTGTGTTTCGAACCAATCCCAACTCATTTTTTAGTAGATGACTTTTATTTAAACATGCTCATCTTGCAGAAAGGCTATACTTGTATTAACGAGCAGAATGCAAGGGTTTTTGAAGATGTTTCGAATGAATCATGGATAGAATTCAAACGTAAAATTCGTATTTCCGCGGGGAACTTTCAAAATTTACAGAGATTTTGGTCAATGTTATTCAGATTCGACGGAATTTCCTATGCTTTTTTCTCTCACAAATTCCTTCGTTGGATTTTACCGTTTTTCATGTTGTTTATATTGGTAGGATCTAGTCTTTTGAGTCGTGAGCACATCGTATACGCCATCATGAACGCATTATTTATCCTTCCCTTGGGATTGTATATTCCCGATTATCTTGGAAAAAAAATCGGCGTTCATTTTAAATGGGTGCGTTACATCCTTCACTTCACCTCCATGAACATTGCTTTGTTCCTTGGTTTTTTTAAGTTTTTAGGAGGGATTAAATCAAGTATTTGGGAACCAACGAAACGCCTGCAATAATTAACGTCGTTGTAAGGCTTTAAAATGTTCGTATTTATCCTTGATAAATAAAACCAATTCCATTTCTGATGCCGTCTTGATGAAATTCTCATCGATGTTCAAGAACGTAATGAAATCATCAAACGTAGCTTCCGGAAGATCAATGATATCGAATGCCACATATAAACGAAGTAACTCCTTCACGACACGTCGTTGATCATCTTTGTATTGTTGTTCCGAAATCCATCTCTTATTTTGTTCCTTCTTTGAAAAAGCTTGATACAAAGCGGTGATTGGACTTTCTAGCACATTTATTCCAGATACCAAACGTGTTTCTCTTTGAGACAAAGCTTGACGCTCCTCCTTTATTTGCTCCAAGGATTTTAAGGGGCGAACAACGACTTGTTCAATTTCCTGAGGAATTCGTTCGATGTAAGCAAGAATATGATTTTGACAATCGCCATCCGCAGAAGCGATAAATTCGTAAACAGGATATCCCTTAGTTGAAAGTGCAATTTTATCTCCTGAATTCACATAAACAGAAAAATAACCGTTCGGTTGACCAAAAACACCTCTCCCCGTGGACTTATTAATGACCATTAAATTATAGAACATATCTCGGTTCATCGTATCTACCACCCTACCAGAAACAAACACTTGTTCACATTGACTCCACAAAGAGAATGAAAAGAAGAGTATTAGACCAAAAAAAATGTTTTTCAATGACATGATCATAGTTTTTCAAAGTACCAACTGAAATCTAGTACATCGCTCGCTAAAAGATAGACGGGGAAACTCAAGGAAAGTAACCAAAGAATAATAATGCTAACCTTTAATGCCATTCCTGCATCCTTTAACACTGGAGCCAACAGCGTAGAATTCACGTGTGAAGCCATGAAATCATCATTATTTTCCTCACTGATACTCAAATACTTCTTCAATGCTGGAGTTTCTTCAATGAGTACCTCTTTTATTTTCGCATAATGTTCATTACTCAAATCATCATATGTTGATTCGTAGGGTATCTTCTGTTCATCCAAAATCTTCCTCAAATGATGATTTCGCTGAAATCCACGCACTTTAAAACCCATTAAAAAACCAAAGGCTAAAATGATGTAGCTATCAATCATCCATCCCACAAAAATCATGAGCATCGACGAAAACAATGCGAATAACATAAGAAATAGATCCCGTTTTTTATTGACATACAACTTGAATAATTGTCCACCATCCAAAGGATCGATTGGAAAAAGATTGATCACATTCAAAAATAAAAACAGAAAACTCAGTTCCAACATCCACTCTTGTTGATAGACCGAGGCAAACACCAACAAAACGGAACCAATCCAAATTCCAGGAAAGGGCCCGGCTGATATCACATAAAAACTTTCTTTTTGAGAATACTTTTCCTTGCTACCCTGAACGAAAGCCCCCATTAAGGGTATGAAAAGCATGCGGACGTTCTCGTATTTGAATAACTTCATGAAGAGGAAATGTCCCATCTCATGGATAAACAACACCAAAATAAGAAATAAAACGAAGCGTATTTGGTCTTTAAATAAGAAAAGAAAAGTCCCTACAAAAAGTACTAAAGAAAAAAATGTCAATCCCCAGTTGCTCTCGATTTTTACTTTCTCAATCAACGGTTTTTGTGGATATAGATCAAATTCCTCCATATTACATACCAGGCATTCCGCCCATACCTTTCATTTTGTTCATCATCCCCATCATGTTGCGCGGATTGCTCATCATTTTCATCATTTTGCGCATCTCCTCAAACTGTTTCATGAGCTTGTTGACATCTTGTAAAGTTGTACCACTTCCTTTGGCAATGCGCGCTTTTCTTGGATTATTCAGTAAACTCGGATTCGCTCTTTCTTTGGGAGTCATGGACAAGATAATTGCCTCTACACCTTTGAATGCGTCATCGGGAACATCTACATCCTTCATGGCTTTCCCCATTCCAGGAATCATTCCCATAAGGTCTTTCACATTCCCCATTTTTTTAATTTGTTGTAATTGTGCCAAGAAATCATTGAAGTCGAATTGATCCTTCATGATTTTCTTTTGCAATTTTCTGGCTTCCTCCTCGTCGAATTGCTCTTGTGCACGTTCTACCAAGGAAACGACATCCCCCATTCCAAGAATACGGTCTGCCATACGAGATGGATAAAAGATGTCAAGCGCATCCATTTTCTCACCCGTTCCAACAAATTTAATCGGTTTATTGACGATTTCTTTAATCGATAATGCTGCTCCACCGCGTGTATCACCATCCAATTTTGTTAAAACAACGCCATCGAAATTAATACGGTCATTAAACGCCTTCGCCGTATTCACTGCATCTTGTCCAGTCATGGAATCAACCACAAACAATGTTTCATTTGGTTGAACAGCTTCTTTGACCTGTGCAATTTCATTCATCATCTGCTCATCTACAGCTAAACGTCCAGCGGTATCGATGATGACGACATTGAATGATTTACTTTTCGCATATTGAATGGCTGCTTGTGAAATAGCAACTGGATTCTTCTCTTCTCGATTGGAGTAAACTTCTATTCCTAATTGCTCTCCAAGCACATGCAATTGATCAATCGCTGCTGGACGATACACGTCACATGCGACCAAAAGAACATTCTTTCCTTTTTTGTTTTTTAGGTACGAACCTAATTTTCCAGAAAAAGTTGTTTTACCAGAACCTTGCAATCCGGACATCAAAATAACAGATGGATTACCTTTTAAGTTAATCTCTGATTCATTTCCTCCCATTAATTCCACCAATTCTTCATGGCAGATTTTAATCATTAATTGACCTGGAGAAACGGCATTTAGAACATCGCGTCCAAGAGCTTTTTCTTTAACTGTATTGGTGAATTGCTTCGCCGTATTAAAGTTCACATCGGCATCAAGTAATGCGCGACGCACTTCTTTTAGTGTTTCTGCAACATTAATCTCCGTGATTTGCCCTTGTCCCTTTAAGACTTTAAACGCGCGCTCAAACTTATCCGTTAAATTTTCAAACATAGTAATCCAGTAATATTAGGAAACAAAGATAGCCAAAATAGGATGAAAAGTCCGGTTGATACTCGAAAAAGAATTGAAAATCGTCTAGGCAAAATGAGTAACTATTTCGTTTTCCTCCAAGAGCTTACGGAGATTTATCAAGGCATAACGCATACGTCCAAGCGCTGTATTGATGCTAATCTTTTCGGATTCAGCTATTTCTTTAAATGATAAATCATGAAATATGCGCATTTGAACGATTTCACGTTGAACTTTTGGAAGATGATGGAGTAAATTCACTAATTGTTCCTCTAGTTCTTCTGTTGATTTCTTCTGAAGGTAATTTTTGTCCTCACAAGCAATACGTTGGAAAATACCAAAGTCCTCATTAAATGAATTTCGCTCAGAGAAGATCCGAACCTTTGATTGTTTACGGTAATAATCAATAACCAGGTTTTGAGCGATACGAGTGGCCCAAGGAAGAAATTTACCTTCTTCATTGTATTTTCCTGCTTTGATGTTTTGAACAACCTTTATAAAGGACTCTTGAAAAATATCATTGGCCAAATCGACATCTTTTACTTTCAAGTAAATGAATTTGTACACTTGATTTTTATAGCGTTTCAAAAGCACTTCAAATGCCTTTTCATTTTCACCAATATACAAACGGATTAATTCAGAATCGCTTAACGAAGATAAAACCATAACTTACAATTTCTGCTGATGTGTCAACAATTAAAAGTAAATTTGGTCTATAGGCGTTCTTTTAGGTTTAGTTGGACGAATATAGAAGTATTTTTTTTATCCACCAAACAGGACAGCGAAAAAAAATTGACAAATATTATTAAAATACGTTTGCTTGGATTGGTTACATTACTTCTGTTTCCTATGCCTGGTTTCTATTTGCTGGATTTTTTTCAAGAAACGACTTGGACGGAATTTTTCGAAGTAAAAAACATAGAACTCGTTCCAATTGGTTTTGGATTAGAGTTTGGATTTGCCTATGCGTTTATCGCTTACTTATTCATGAAAGCACCTTTCTTTGATCAATTGCCCAATCGTGTCGACCGAATAATGGATCAACTCCCCCTCACCTACGCTGATGGTATTTTTCTATCACTTTGTGCGGGAATTGGCGAAGAACTCTTGTTTAGAGCTGGAATCCAACCATTGTTAGGACCTTGGATTACTTCTGTTATTTTCGTTGCATTACACGGCTACTTAAATCCTTGGAATTGGAAATTCTCCATGTATGGATTGATTGTCCTTCCATTTATCTTTATCATATCCTTTGGATACATTCACTTTGGACTCTGGTTTTCAATCTCCGCACACTTTGCATATGATGCTGTATTGTTCGTGATGATGATCAAAGAAAAGAAAACGACTTCTGTTTATTTTTAAGCTCATCATTCGCAGGATTCCGTAATTTTGAACCATGAAAATGAAATCAAGCCTCTTTGATTGGTGCAATTACTTATTTTGGATTTTCGCCTTGTTAATCATTGTACAAACAGATAAACTTTCATTGCACCTATTTTTTAATTCCTTTCATTCGCAAATCGGTGATTTCATCATGCCTATTTTCACGAATATTGGAGATGGATTATTCCTTTTAATTGTTGCCTTTCTCGTATTTCTTTTTCGAAGTCGAAAATTAGCCATCATTCTTTTGATTGCTTTTTTAGTTTCGTCTGGATTAGTCCAATTTCTCAAACACTTTATCTTCGAAAACCACATGAGACCCATGTACGTTTTTCAGCACGTGAAGGGATTTCATCAAATAAAAGACTTTCATTACCACTTATTTCAAAGCTTTCCGTCTGGACATTCCACGAGTTCTTTTGTGTTGTTTACATTTCTGGCGATGAACTTCGCTAAAAATTGGCAAACCAAAATACTATGCTTCATTGGTGCACTTTTCTTTGCTTTTACACGTGTTTATTTGTCACAGCATTATTTCGAAGATATGTTCGCCGGAGCCATGATTGGCTTTCTTTGCATGAAATACACGCAGGTGTTCCTACAATCCAAATGGCTACATTTAGACCAGCCACTTAACAAATAGAACATGACAAAATACTTCCATTGGTTCATAGTATTGTTTGTCTTTCTAGCCTGCATTCCGACAATAGGCTCCTCCGCACTTTTCGATTGGGATGAAGTGAATTTCGCCGAATGTGCACGTGAAATGATTGTTTCAAAGGATTATTTCAATGTCACCATTAATTTTCAAGCCTTCTGGGAGAAACCTCCCCTCTTCATCTGGATGCAAGCTTTATCTATGCTTGTTTTTGGGATCAATGAATTCGCAGCACGATTTCCAAATGTCATCGCAGCCGTTTTCACCTTATTAGCCTTGTATCGTTTCGGTAAGGAATTTTTTGGAGAGAAATTCGGGATTGCTTGGAGCGCACTCTACGCTTGCTCGATTCTACCCTTTACGTACTTCAATTCTGGGATCATTGACCCCTGGTTTAACTTCTTTATTTTTAATGGAATCATTTATTTCTATAAGGGAAACCATGATCAAACAATTCGAAATTTTATTCTATCTGGAGTATTTATTGGTCTCGCCATCTTAACGAAAGGACCTGTTGCTCTCTTGTTAATTGGTGGAGCATTTGCCGTTTATTTCCTTTACAATCGCTTCAAGGACTTCCCTTCCTTTAGCAAAATCATCCTTTTCCTTTTAACGACTTTGTTTATAGGCTCGCTTTGGTTCATACTATTGTTTACAACTGGACACCAAGAAATTATTCAGGAATTCATCACGTATCAAGTGCGCTTGTTTCAAACGCAAGATGCAGGACACGGAGGCCCACTTTATTACCATTGGGTCATATTGCTTTTAGGCGTTTTTCCAGCATCTTTCTTTCTCATTGGGTACCTGAGAAACAAAGAAATTAAACGCACAAGCTTGGATCTCATCATGCATGGAATGTTGTGGTTTACCTTAATTCTATTTTCCATTGTCAAGACTAAAATCGTTCACTATTCAAGTTTTTGTTATTTTCCAATCACTTATTTTGGTGCTCGTTTTGTCATTCAACAGTGGGAAAACGGTTTTGAAACCAATAAACGTATTCATTATTTTATCCTTTCTTTCCTGATTTTACTAGCACTTATTTTTGGTGTTTTAGGCTATCTTGTTGGACACACTCAACTTATAATTGACAACATCGAAGTGAAAGATCCTTTCGCTGTTCAAGCCATGAAAGAATCCTATAACTGGTCCTTTGCACAACTTATACCTTTTGTTTTAATAACATTAACCATTATTTTATCTTTCAGGTACTTAAGAAAAGATATTTACATCAAATACTACCTTTCCCTCGGGATGGGACTCATCCTAAGTTTGGTGAGCATAAATGCGTTTGTCATTCCGAAAATTGAAGATATTTCTCAAGGTGCCGCCATTGATTTTTATAAAAGACATCAGCATGAAGATGCTTACTTTACTACCTTGGGATTCAAATCATATGCTCATCTATTTTACGGAAACGTGAAGCTCGGAAATGAAAAAACAATGAATGAAAAGGAACTTGCCACGGAAACGCTCATGAAGCCAGCCTATTTTGTCGTAAAGATTCAGCAGAAGGATGAATTCATGGCTATTTACCCCGAACTCAGGCAAATTGGCGCAGAAGGTGGATTCGTATTTCTAAAACGACAAACAAAGATTGTTTGTTCTGGACAATGATTCACCTCCGTATTTCAGAAGAATGATTAATTTTGATTCAATAAAAACAAAGACATGCCAAAAATTTCAGATAAGGCCGTTCAGATGCCAGCTTCTCCGATTAGAAAACTCGTTCCATATGCGGAAACAGCAAAGAAAGCGGGGAAAATTGTTTACCATTTAAACATAGGTCAACCGGACATTGAAACGCCAGAAACGGCTTTAAATGCCATTCATAATTTAGATCGCAAAGTCCTAGAATACAGCCACTCAGCTGGATTTGAAAGTTATAGAAATAAACTGGCATTATCTTATCAAAAAAGTGGAATTCCAGTAAATAGCGAAGATATCCTTATCACAACTGGTGGATCAGAAGCATTGATTTTTGGATTCATGTGTACGTGTGATCCAGGTGATGAAGTCATTATCCCGGAACCGTTTTATGCGAACTATAATGGATTTGCGGTTACCGCAGGACTAAACGTTGTTCCCGTTGCCTCATCTATTGAATCTGGATTTGCCTTGCCTCCGGTGGAAGAATTCGAAAAGAAAATTACCTCGAAAACAAGAGCAATCGTTATATGTAATCCGGGGAATCCAACAGGATACTTGTATTCACAAGAAGAATTAGAGCAATTGCGAGAAATCGTTTTGAAACACGACCTATATTTATTTGCGGATGAAGTGTACCGTGAATTCTGCTACGATGGTGCAATTCCGTTTTCAGTAATGAATTTAAAAGGAATCGAAGAGAATGTGATCATGATTGATTCCGTTTCGAAACGTTATTCCATGTGTGGAGCGAGAATTGGTGCCTTGATCACGAAAAACAAGGAAGTCATGAGTGCTGCCTTGAAATTTGGACAAGCACGATTATCACCACCAACCGTTGATCAAATCGCTGCTGAAGCAGCTTTAGACACGCCTCAATCCTATTTCGATGATGTGGTAAGTGAATATGTTGCACGAAGAAACATCATGGTAGATGGACTCAATAGCATCCCAGGGGTCTTTTGTCCAAAACCAAGTGGCGCTTTTTATTGTGTGGCTAAATTCCCAGTGGATGACGCAGAAAAATTCTGCCAATGGTTATTAGAAGATTTTGAATTCGAAGGTCAAACCGTAATGATGGCACCAGCGAATGGATTCTACTCTACTCCAGGGGCCGGAAAACAAGAAGCGAGAATTGCATACGTATTAAACCAGGATTCATTGAAAAAAGCGGTTGAATGTTTACGTGTAGCTTTACAGGTTTATCCAGGTAGAACGAATTAATTTACATGTCTGTCGAAGCATATATCGCTGGAATTCCAGAAGTACATCGTCCGGACTTTCTACGCTTGATGGAAGTCATTCAACAGAATATTCCGGAAGGATTTCAAGAAGCTGAAAGCTATAACATGATTGGATATGTCGTGCCACATGAAATCTATCCGGACGGTTACCATTGTACACCAAAACTTCCACTACCGTTTTTAAACATTGCATGTCAGAAGAATTTCATTGCAGTTTACCACATGGGAATTTACAGTGATGAAAATTTGTTGAATTGGTTTGTGGCTGAATTCCCGAAACATAGCTCAAAGAAATTGGACATGGGCAAATCGTGTATTCGTTTCAAACATGGCCAAGAAATTCCATTTGATTTAATCGGTGAATTGGCACAAAAAATGACCGTGAAAGATTGGATTGATCGGTATGAAAAAATGTATAAACGCAAATGAACCAATTCTTGATTCATTCGTTGAACTAACACTATGAAACAATTCGAAGTACCAGCTTTTTACCGTTCGCAGATCATTTCAAAAGTGAAAGCGCAACGAAAATTAGCTGATCCACGCAAAAAAGATTTTAGTCCAACGGAACTGCAACTTGGCAACGTAACCTTTGTGATTGCACGTCATTTTGGTTTCTGTTACGGTGTAGAAAACGCCATTGAAAAAAGCTACAAAGCGATTTACGAAAATCCTGGCAAACGAATTTTTCTATTGAGTCAAATGATCCATAATCCCGCGGTAAATGAGGACCTGATTAGTCATGGACTTCAATTTCTTCAGGATACGGAAGGAAATCAACTCATTCCATTTGACCATTTAACCAAGGAAGATCTAGTGATCATCCCAGCTTTTGGAACAACCTTAGAAATCGAGGAGAAACTAAAAGAAATTGGCGTTGACATATCAACCTATAATACGACGTGTCCATTTGTGGAAAAAGTTTGGAATCGATCCGAAAAACTTGGAGAGACCAATCACACCATCATCATCCACGGGAAACATATGCACGAAGAAACACGCGCAACTTTTTCTCACAGTTCAAAAAATGCTCCTTCGCTAATTGTCAAGGACATTGAAGAAGCAAGAATTCTTGGTGATTTCATATTAGGAAAAATGGATGTCGCTTCCTTTGAATCCATTTTCAAAGGCAAATCATTCCCTGGATTCGACCCAACTAAAGACTTAACAAAAATCGGTGTTGTCAATCAAACAACGATGCTCGCAAGTGAAACGCAGGAAATAGCACTCTATTTGCGTGAAGTGATGTTATTGAAATACGGAACAGAAGAAATTAAGGAACACATCGCAGATACACGTGATACACTTTGTTATGCTACGAACGATAATCAAACTGCAACGCTTGCTTTGATGGAAACTTCCGCTGACATGGCAATAGTCGTTGGGGGATACAATAGCTCAAACACGAGTCATCTTGTCGAATTACTAGAGCAAAAATTCCCGTGTTTCTTTATTAAAGACGAAAGTGAAATACGTTCAAAAGAGCAAATTCGTTCATTTGACATTCATACAAAATCAATAAACGATTCTAATTTCTTGTCTACGGAATCGAATCAGCGAATCATCCTCACTTCTGGCGCATCTTGTCCAGATTCTATTGTGGATGGTGTCATGATGAAAATCCTTTCTTTTTTTCATAGCGAAGAAGAATTGAACACCATTTTAAGCAACATAAAATGAAAATTTATACTAAAAAAGGGGATCAGGGTCATACCGGACTGATTGGAGGAACAAGAGTTTCTAAAGGAGAATTGCGCATTGAAGCATACGGGACGGTTGACGAGCTTAATTCATATGTTGGATTAATTCGCTCTTTTGACATCAACACAACAGCTGTTCAACAACTCATCGAAATTCAAGATCGTTTATTTACGATTGGATCTAGTCTTGCTTCTGACCCAGAGAAATCAAACATGAAAATTCCAGATTTATTGGAAACGGATATCGAGAAATTGGAAGATTGGATGGATAACATGGATGCTAAACTACCCGAACTAACGAGTTTTGTTTTACCTGGAGGACATCCATTTGTTGGTCACATTCATATTTGTCGTTGCGTATGTCGCAGAACAGAACGCTTAGTTGTCACTTTAGATGAGCATGATTTTGTAGCTCCGCTTGTGATTACCTATTTAAATAGACTAAGTGACTACCTATTCGTATTAGGTAGAATTATCGCCATGGAACTCGGAATTCAAGAACAAGAATGGAAGCCTCGATATTAAATTATGATTGCTTTATTGCATAGTTTTCATTTTTAATTTGCTTTATTGGAAATAAAAATTACTTTTGCCAAAAATAACACCTAAAACAAAGAATTATGTATTGGACTTTAGAACTTGCTTCTTATTTAGAAGATGCTCCATGGCCAGCGACAAAAGAGGAATTAATTGATTTCGCAATTCGCACCGGAGCTCCATTAGAAGTGGTAGAAAACCTACAAGACCTAGAAGATGAAGGTGATATGTACGAAAGTATCGAAGAAATCTGGCCTGATTATCCGTCAAGAGAAGATTTTCTCTTTAACGAAGATGAATATTAATTAAATCCTGCTTCGGCAGGATTTTTTTTATCATGAACTTTTTAGGACACCTTTACTTTTCTGGAAATGACAAAGAGTTGATGCTTGCAAATCTCTTTGGAGACTTTGTTCGTGGTTCGAAACATGAGCACTTTCCTGAAGTGATTCAAAAAGGGATTAAATTGCATCGCTCAATTGATTTCTATATTGACAACCATCCCCTTGTCAAAGAATTGAAGTTCGACTTAATGTCAGACCTCCCTAAAGTGGGCCCCGTTGCAGTAGATTTGTTTTTCGATCATTTACTCGCAAGAAACTGGAATCAATTTCACACATCCGATTACCATCAATTTTTAGACGATTTTTACACGCATGAAACGGATTTTCAAGATCATTATCCAGAAAATTTCATAGATTTCATGTCTAAACTTCGCGCGCATCAATGGATGAACCATTATCCAACCAAATATGGCTTAATGAAATCATGTGAAGGCGTAGCGAAACGAATTTCCTTCGAAACCAAACTTCCCACAGCACATCTTGTTTTTGATCAAAAAGAGCGTCAAATCGAAGAAGTATTTCATCGTTTTATGTCCGATGCAAAGCAGGAATTCTTAACGCAATAAATTCACGTGTCCATCAATATTGATCGGACTTTCACCCTCTTTCTTGGAGTAAGAGATTTGGTAATTATAAATTCCATCTGGACAAAGAACAAATTCCAAATGACCATCCCAACCAACAGTATGATTCGTTGATTCAAAAATCGTTTCTCCCCATCGATTATATACAGACAAACGGTAATTGATTGGTGTAAATCCAGTGGAGAAAACCGGAAGAAAAACGTTATTGTGCTCCTCGCCGTCAGGCGTAAATGAATTCGGTATAAACAAAGCCACATTATCCTGAACAACAGCTGACAAGGTTAATGAATCCTTGCAGCCTAAATTTGTCGCACTCACCAATTGTATAGAGTATTGTCCTTCCAGGAAAGGCAAAGAATAATCAAATGAACTCTGATTATTGACAAAAGTAGCGCCTTGAATAGTCCACGTGTTTTGATTATTCCCCGGCGTCAAATTAAAAATGGTAATAATCGGCTCATCGATTTCGACTTGATCCGGATTTATATAAAAATTGGGTTGCGGAGTTGGATCAACAAAAACGGTTGCGCTAACTGGAATAGAAATACAACCTAATGCATCTAAACCATAAACAGAGTAACTTGTCGTTAATGAAGGTGCAACCGAAATACTTCCATTTGGATTTTGAGGAACATCCCAAACATATGTTAATGCACCATTGGCAATTAGCGTTACAGGAGTATTCACGCACACCATCGTATCTTGCACAGTGACAACAGGCAAAGGATTCACGGTCAACGTCAATTGAACTAGGGAATCGCAACCAAACACGGATGGAATTATCACCGAATACTGTCCTGAAATTGTTAAATTCTGTCCATTAAAAACATACGTATCTCCATCACAAATCGACGCTGAAATACTCGATGAATTTGGCTGAACTAAAGACAACTGCAAGGTGACAATGGAATCGCAACCGAGAAGATTCTGTAAAGTATCAACGTAAATTCCCGCTTGACTTATACTTTGACCATGAAAAGTATAGGTCGATCCCGCGCATATGGAATCAGCAAAACTTGAATAAACAGTTGGATTTTGAAATACCTCCATTGAATCCTGTTCTGTACAACCATTTGCATTTGTGGCAATGGCTGAATAGATTCCCGGAGAATTTACTTGAATGGAGCTTGAAGTGGCACTTGTATTCCAACTGATGGAATTAAAACTACCTACCGATTGAACAATGACAGAATCCCCTTGACAAATGGTTATATCTGGACCAATTTGAAAAGGAAAAGTGCTAAGTCCAACGACAATCGAATCTCTCGATGTTGTACAACCACTTGGAACATCTACCCAATAAATACCCGGAGAATTGATGGTAATGGATGCAGTTGTCTGGCCATTATTCCACAAGTATGAAGTAAAGGAACTTGTTGGTTGAAGGGTTATCGTTTGCCCTGAACAAATAGAAACATTTGGACCCAAGTTTGGCAAAACCGAAGCCGCTGGAACAGGATAATTAAACACTTGAATTCCCGCTGCACCACCAGCTGCTCCATGTGAAGTTCCCGCACAAGCCGGGCCAGTATGCAGAACCATTCCAGGATTACCACCTGCTAATAAATTAGTCACATTTACTGGAATTGCTCCTTGAAGGTAGCTGACCGCTCCACCGCCACCACCGCCACCAGGACCATGACATGCAGATGACCACATAGTACTAAAGATATTACCTCCACTTCCACCGCGAAGATCAAGATTTATAGAGGAACTGGTGTTGTTACACATATAATGTATATAGCCACCCGCACCTCCGCCGCCTGCACCTTCGGAATCCGTATTTCCGATGACATTTGCACCACGTGCATCCACCGTGAAATTATTTCCATTAATGGTTGGAGATGTTAAAAATACCATTCCACCTCCATTGGACCCTGCAGTTGCATTCAGTCCATTATCCTTATATCCACCACCTCCACCTCCGCCGAGGAAAGCTTTAAAAGTAGCGTAACTTGGCGCTTTTCCACCTAAGCCGTAAGAAACATTTAATTGGCATCCACCGTAAAATTCGTTTCCTCCTCGTCCACCGATTCCACCATTACCACCACCACCAGCACCTGGATTACCAGAATTGGCTCCACCGCCACCATTAGCTAGTGGCGCGCGATTTGCATCCATGGTGACAGGAGGAATAGCAATCCCCTCCCCTTTTTTACCAGCATTTTGATTGGCGTAATTCGAATCACCACAAGCAAACCATCCTGTAAAGACAGCACCACCAACGAAGCCCTGTCCTGATACATTTATATTAGCGTTGAACGTAATACTATTGGTTGCTTCAATGGCAACAATGCCACCAGTTGAACCATTCCATGGTTGAGCCGTCACATTTCCAGTGATGGTCACATTTGTGTATACAGGCACTCTAACCAACTGAACTTTTCCACTAACGGAATAGGTTTTACATAAGTTATTCGTAAATGTCACGGTATTTCCTGAAATCGAACCAATATAGGTGAATTCAAAATTCCCAGCACTTCCCAAAAGAGTAATTGTACCAAATGCCGAGGTATTTGTAGTAGTTATAGTCGCACCCTTCATTTGAATGATCAATACCTTATCCCCAACTTGAAAGGGTCCAATATTTGACAATGTTGCGGTATTAGGAGTCACTGCGCTTACGGCAGCATAAGAATTAACGATTCCAAAAATATTCTGCGAAAAACTAAATTCATTTATTCCTAGAAAGAAAAAGAAAGAAAAAAGTACTAAAAATCGCTTCATATTATCTTTTTCGCATTATTTCAGCAGGTTTACATGTCCAAAAACAGATTTTAATTCCCCTGTTGAACTTACTTTGAACTGTATGTTATAAGCATACATTCCTTCCCCGCATTTCACAAAGTTATAATATCCATCCCAACCAATCTCCGGATTTTGAGAAGAAAATATTAACTCACCCCAACGATTATAAACATCAAACTGATAACTTCCTGGAATAAACCCTGAAGTGAAAACAGGAGAAAATGTATTATTGTGCTCATCACCATCAGGAGTAAAAGCATTTGGAACATAATACAAGACATCCCCTTTCACTTGGATAATTTGCGTTATCGAATCCAGGCAACCATATTGACTTTCCACTAGTAACTCAACCGTGTAATTGCCTTCATCGAATGGATACTGATACTCAAAAGTTGAATTTGACTCTTCCAAAATGATTCCATCACCAAAATTCCATGTGGAAATTAACTGTCCAGAAGATAAATTCGTAAACGTCACATTTGGTGAGTCACTCGTTAAAAGAAAGGGCTCAGCACCAATACTTGCAACTGGATTTGGATGAACTGTTAACACGGAAACAGCAGTATCCGTACAGTTAAATTGATTGAATCCAATCACTTGATACGATGTAGTTATGTTTGGACTCACATAAACTTGTGTTCCCAGAAGATTTGCAGGATTCCATGTGTATGTGTCAGCACCAGATACTGTCATAGAAGCTATCTGACCAACACAAATTTCTTGATCTGGAGTAAAAATCAAATCGGGTTTCGGGTAAAGGGTGAAATTGGTCTGAATGGAATCAACACAACCTTGAGCTGTGTATCCAATCACATTAAATACGCCGGAAGCAGTTGGGAAAATCGATTGACTATTGGTTGTTGTAGAAGTAACTCCTGGGCCACTCCAAGAATATGTGGACGCACCAGAAGCTGTTAATGTTAAATTTTCATTCGGGCATAATGCTTGAGCGGAAGCTACTAATCCCATGATTGGAAGTGGATTCACTGTTAAATCAAGCGAATCTAGATGTGTACATCCGTAATTATTCGTTGCTAATAAAAAGAATTCATTTGAAACGGTTGGATTCCATGTCATACTTCCTGTACTGGTCGGAACAGCCATTTGAGGTGTCCAAGCATAAGTGTATGTTCCACCTACTCCTTGAGGAGCCAAAGTTAATGCACCTCCAATACAAATGGTAGAATCCAAAAGTGAAAAAACAGGTTCTGTAGAAATAACGATATTTAAATTCACAATGGAGTCACAGCTATAGATACTCGATAAGGTATCCACATAAATTCCAGTTTGTGTGATTGATTGACCGTTGAAATTATAAGGTCCGCCATCACACAAGGTGTCGGTAATATTGGTAATGTACTTTGGATAAATTGTTACTTGAACTTGATCGGTGGCTTGGCAAAAATTTGGATTAGATGCCGAACTAGAAGTCATGGTATAGGTTTGTACGATTGGGACGCCTGTCGTATTTACCGCCGAAATAGTAGGATTCGAAATGTTAGAAGCAGATAAATTCGTTCCAGGTGACCATGTATAATTGTAACCAGCAATGGGAGACACACCAAGATTTCCGACTTCATCTGAACATATGGAAATGTCTTGCCCCGCATTGGCTTGAGCCGTTCCTATGGTTAAATTCAGTGTTATGATTGAATCACAACTATGAATGGTATTTAGCGTATCGTAGTAGGTTCCGGACTGCGTGAGTGACTGTCCATTAAATACATATGGACCTCCGTTACAAATTGTTTGGGCAACTGTTTGATTAAATTGAGGATAGATGGTTACATTGATTTGATCCGTTGTTGGGCAAAGTCCAGGATTGCTTGCTAAAGTTGTTGTTACCGTATAGGTTTGGGTAATTGGGGCGCCGGTTGTATTTGGTAATGTCACAATTGGATTTGCAGCTGTTGTGGAAGAAAGTCCAATAGATGGAGACCATGAATATACGTTTAATGGATTCGGAGTCGCTCCGATTGCTACACCGGTTGACGAGCAAGTCGTCGCATCAATACCCGCATTCGAAACTGCTTGATTGGTATAAATCGTGACATTTCGAATCGAATGCAAATCATACAAAGCACCTGTACTAGCAGTAAACCCAACATATCCTGTAAAATTAACAGGAGATGTTGCCTGTAAAAGTTGAACGTTATTGACTAAAACAGTTACCAATCCATTGTTGTATATGATTTTTACCGGTTGATAATTGGTGTTGCGTAAATAATTTAAGGATCCACCTGAATTCTGAATCTTCGGAGTTGCTGGTATACATTCGTTGTATCCTATCCCATTGAAAATCTGAATTTCTGGATTTGTTCCTCCTTGACTACAATTATCATAGGTATCAATTACGACCTTAAGTCCATTAGCTGTTCCCGGAATTCCAACTCCACCCCCACTTACAAATCCAGTTGGAGGAACGCTTAAAAAGCAAAAGGCTAAACCATCTGCCGCATTCCCGCCGGCAATTCGGTATTCAAATTCAACTGTCCATGTTTGACAAGCAGAAAGATTAATCGGCGTATTGTAAAAAACACCACCGGACTGTCCCGTGGTATTATTGGTAAGAAGCATTTCATTATTGAAAGCATCTACATCACCAGGTGTATCTCCAATATGAGCGTTACCTGTTAAATTCCAACCTGTTGTGATCATATTTGGAGATCCAGTTAGTTGTCCAAATACATACGTTTGAGCCCAATTATTTGTTGAAATCAACAGACAAGAAAGGGATAAGAAAATCGTTTTTATCAGCATCGACTAAAAGACGTTATAAACATTAAATAGTTGCTAAATTTAAGTAAATTTATTGTGCTTATCAATTACTTAGTGTATTTTTGACACAAACTAATGCTGTTCTAAGAATGAATGCAAACAACAAAAAAACCAATTTAAATACAGAACGTTTTCAATCGTTTAATATTGTGGTGTTCGGTGGAGATGGTGATTTAGCAATCCGAAAAATCTATCCAGCACTATTTCACAGAGAGCTTGATGGTCAAATAAATATAGACTATAACATCGTTGGAATCACACGAAAAGATCCAGATGAAAAAGATTTTTTCGATAAGTTGATTCCATTTTTAGAAACAAGTGATCACCACCGCTACAATCGAAATGAAATTGAAAAATTCATTACAAAAATTAAGCTAATTAAGGTTGCGGACGCTACTTTGGAAGATTATTCGGAATTAAATTTCTTTCTGAAGCAATTTCCCAAATATCAAAACATCTATTACTTTTCAACTCCTTCTTCTGCTTTTGGACCTATCGCACGCACACTCAAAGCATGTGATCTCGTTAATGAATCGAGCAAGGTGGTAATTGAAAAACCGCTAGGTTATAGCTTGGAATCTTCAAATGCCATCAACGATGAAATTACCCAAGCCTTTGATGAACATCAAATTTATCGAATCGATCACTACCTAGGAAAAGAAACCGTTCAAAATTTAATGGTCTTGCGTTTTGCGAATAATTTATTCGAACGCGCATGGAATGCAGAAAACATTGACAGCATTCAAATTACCGTAGCGGAGAGCCTAGGTGTTGAAAAGCGTGCCTCTTATTATGACAATTCAGGCGCTTTATTAGACATGGTTCAGAATCACTTGCTTCAATTGCTTTGTTTAGTTGCCATGGAGCCACCAGTTTCTCTAGAGGCAGATGAAGTCCGAAATGAGAAACTAAAAGTGCTACGTGCCTTACGTCCACTCAACAAAAAAACAGTTCAAACGGATACCGTTAAAGGACAATATTCACGAGGTAAAATTAATGGTGATCAAGTAAGTTCTTATTTGGAGGATATCGAAAAATACGAATCCAAAACCGAGACTTTTGTTGCTATGAAAGCTTATGTTGATAATTGGAGATGGAAAAATGTTCCTTTCTATTTAAGAACAGGAAAACGAATGATCAAGCGATATTCAGAAATCGTCATCAACTTTAAAGAGGTTCGTCACAACATCTTTCCTTCAAAGGAAAAATTGAACAACAATAAATTAATTATTCGCCTTCAACCAGAGGAACGTATTGAATTAATTCAAATGACAAAAATCCCTGGTCCAGGTGGATACCGTTACAAGCCCATCGCTTTGAAATTAGATTACATCGATTCGTTTAAAGAACGTTTCCCAGATGCATACGAGCGATTAATTATTGACGTGATTCGTGGAAATCAAACGCTCTTTATGCGTCAAGATGAACTACAGGCAGCATGGACTTACATTGAATCAATTACCAATTCTTGGAAATCGAGCAATATGTCGAATGTTCTTTACGAAGCTGGAACATGGGGTCCTGGTGATTTGATTTTAGATGAAAATGAATCTTGGATAACAAAGTCATGGAGAGATTAATTTCATTCGAATCCAAAGCACTACTTGAGGTTGAATTAGCAAGTAAAATTGCAGCTATTTTACGAGTAGAGATTGAAGAAAAAGGAACAGCGACTATTTTGCTTTCGGGCGGAAGTACACCAAAGAATTTATATCATAAATTAGGTGCAATAGACTTGGATTGGTCAAAAGTGCATGTTGGACTGGTTGATGAACGTTTTGTCCCTCAGGATAGTCCGTTTTCAAACGAAACACTTATTCGAGAAAGTTTGATGCAAAACGAAGCGACTATCGCGATGATGCATCCAATGGTCATCAATACAGCTGACTACGTTGAAAACTTGAAGCTTGCGACGGAAGAAAATCGGGTGTTTGAAAACCCAGATGTCATTGTACTTGGCATGGGTGATGACGGACATACTGCATCTTTATTCCCAAATGACACTTCTTCTGAAGATGCAACTCAATCAAATAACTTGTTAGCGAATACCAACGCTCCAAACGAACCAACTCAACGCATCACATTCTGTGGCCCTGTTTTAAAGAAAGGGAAACACAACTTTTTAATGATCTCAGGCGCACGCAAGCTAGAAGTTCTCACTGAAAGCAACGAGAGAAATCACCCCATACATCATTTTATTCCCTTTTTAGAAGGTATTTACTACACTGAAAATTCTTAAACTATGAATGCGAAAGTTTTAGAGATTACCCAACGAATTATTGAAAGAAGCCGCGAAAGCAGAGCTACTTATTTGACACAAATGAAAAGTGCACATCAAGAAGGTGTCACGCGTCAAGCAATGAGTTGTGGAAATCTTGCGCATGCTTTTGCGGCATGCGGCACTCACGACAAAACTGAATTAGCACAAAATCGTTTACCGAATTTAGGAGTAATCACCGCATATAACGATATGCTTTCTGCACATAAGGTGTATGAAGATTATCCAAAAAACATTCGTCTTTACGCGAACAAACACCATGGAATCGCGCAAGTTGCAGGAGCTGTTCCAGCGATGTGTGACGGTGTTACCCAAGGACAACCAGGAATGGAACTTTCCTTGTATTCTAGAGATGTGATTGCCATGTCAACCGCTATTGGGTTGTCGCATAATATGTTTGACGCCACACTTTGTCTGGGAATCTGCGATAAAATTGTTCCAGGACTCATGATGGGCGCATTGCGTTTCGGACATTTACCAACGGTATTTCTTCCGGGCGGTCCTATGCCAACTGGAATTAGCAACGATGAAAAAGGTCGCATACGTCAATTGTTTGCCGAAGGAAAAATTGGACGAGAGGAATTACTTAAAGGAGAATCTGATTCCTACCATTCGCCAGGAACATGTACATTTTATGGTACTGCCAACAGTAATCAAATGTTGATGGAAATCATGGGCATGCAGTTACCAGGTTCTAGCTTTGTGAATCCAGGAACTGAGTTACGCGATTTATTGAACGAAGAAGCAGTAAAAGTTGCCATCGAAAATACATCCATCGGATTTGAACGATCTATTGCAAACATTATTGATGAGAAAGTTATTGTAAATGGCATCATCGGATTATTAGCAACTGGCGGATCCACTAACCACACTATTCACCTAATCGCAATTGCCAGAGCTGCTGGAATCATTATCAATTGGGATGATATGTCAGATCTTTCCGATGTTGTTCCATTGTTAACAAGAATGTATCCTAACGGGGCTGCGGATGTAAACCATTTCCATGCTGCAGGTGGAATGGGATTTGTGATTCGCACGCTTTTGGAACATGGAATTTTACATGAAGATGTGTATACAATTCTTGGAAAAGGATTGAATAAATACAAACAAGAACCAAGAATTGAAAACCATGAATTAATTTGGGTCGATGGCGCAAGTAAAAGTTTAAATGAATCCATCATACGTGCTGTCAATGAGCCATTTTCACTTGATGGCGGAATTAAAATCCTAAAAGGAAACATGGGTAGATCTGTCATTAAAACAGCTGCTGTATCCGATGATCAACGCGTTATTGAAGCCCCAGCGATTGTTTTTCATGAGCAAAGTGATTTGATCAAAGCCTTTAAAAACGGAGAATTGGAAAAAGATTTCATCGCTGTACTTCCGTTCCAAGGCCCAAAACATAATGGAATGCCGGAATTACATCAATTGACTCCAACCTTAACGATTTTACAGAAAAAAGGATTTAAAGTGGCTTTGGTAACGGATGGAAGAATGTCAGGTGCCTCGGGAAAGGTTCCCGCAGCAATTCACCTTACGCCAGAAGCTAAAGATGGAGGTATGATTTCGAAAATTCGAACAGGAGATCTCATTCGCTTAGACTCTCATAACGGTGAATTAACCGTTCTTAATCAAGTAGAAGTGGAAGCAAGAGAAGCGACTTATATTTCAAACGATGATACCTTTGCTTTCGGAAGAGAACTATTCGCTAACGTTCGAAAAATGGTCACAAAAAGCGAAGAAGGAGCAAGTTTCCTTTTTTAATTACGCTTCTTCCTCTTTCCAATAAATCGATGCCAAAATCGATAAGAACAAGGCTCCAATGACGATGAGCAATGAAATTGATGATGGAATATGAATGAAAGGCGAAAGCAACATTTTTAATCCAATAAAGGAAAGAATAAAGGCTAAACCATATTTCAGTTTCGAGAACATGTGAATGGAATTCGCCAATAAAAAATACATCGATCTTAGTCCTAAAATAGCGAAGATATTCGATGTGTATAGAATCACTGGATCATTAGGTGCGATGGCAAATATAGCTGGAATGGAGTCAATGGCGAATACTAAATCTGTCGTTTCAATCACCACCAATACCAAGAATAACTTCGTTGCAAATCGTTTTTTATGCCAGGACATAAAGAATTTATCTCCGTAATAGTGTTTGGAAATCGGAAATACTTTACGCGCCATTCGAGCACCAAAACTTGTTGAATAATCCTCTTTATCGTCTTCATCCTCTATTGCAAATAAAGACTTTATCCCTGCATAGACTAGGAAAATACCGAATATTGTTAAAATAGCATTGGGACGGAAAAACTTACCTGCATTTTCTGCTAAACCTCGATTTGCTTCTTGGTCTAAACTAAAATTCCAAGATCCAATACTAAATTCAGGCAAATAGGTTAAATTGATTAATCCTATTCCTGAAAAGATGAAAATCGCTCGAAATATGATCGCACCGATAATCCCCCAAAATAACACTTTGTGTTGCAGTTTACCTTCCAATTTGAAAAAGCGAAAAACGAGGATAAACACGAACATATTATCTACAGACAATGCCTCCTCTATCCAATAAGCGGATTGATAATCGGCAAATTTTGCAAAACCGGACTGCCAATAAACGACTAAACTAAATAACATAGAAACCGAAACCCAAATAAGCGTCCATTTCAATGCTTCTTTATTGGTAATGACATGGCTTCGTTTGTTGACTACTCCCAAATCAAGCAACATCATGAAGACAATGATGACAGCAAAAAGGATAATTAAAACAGGGTTATTTGTCATTTAGTGGCGTTTTTTTTAGCGTAAACAAAAGTAACAAAATGAAACGAGACCTTAAAGATGAAAGTTGTAATCCGTTCATTAATTTCCATTTCATAAACATAAAAAAAAGCCACATTTACATGTGGCTTCTCATTTTTACAAGGGGTGTTTTATTTTTTATTCAGCATGAATTCAACCGCTTCCGCTGCATTCACGAATCCACCAGTAATACAAGTTTCTGTCATCTCACCAGATTTTTTGGCACTTGGGATCTGAACAGTTTTTTTGTACTTAACCGACGTATTCATTAACAACTCGCGAACTTGAGCCGCTGTCAATTCAGGGAAATACCCACGAATTAATGCCGCTACTCCAGCTGTTGCTGGACAAGCCATCGATGTTCCAGATGCGTCTTCGTATTTAGCGTCAGGCACTGTTGAATAAATATCCACACCTGGAGCGAAGAAATCGACTGATTTTGCTCCGTAATTAGAGAAATCAGCTAAAATCGTTTTTCCTTTTTTGGATGAACTACTTGCTCCTACATCAATCCAGTTACTCGCCCATTTTCCATCGTTTAAAATACGTGTTGGGTATGAATCTTCCACATCTTTGTTTTTCGCATCGTTTCCAGCAGCGTGAACTAAAAGAACATCTTTGCTTTCCGCATATCGAATAGCTGCATCCACCAATTCCTTGTTTGGCGTATAATATTTCCCGAAGGACATATTAATTACTGTTGCGCCATTATCCACTGCATAGTATATTGCATTCGCAACATCTTTATCGCGTTCGTCTCCATTTGGAACAGCTCGAACCACCATGATGCGTGCACAATTTGCAATTCCATCGATTCCGATTCCATTTCCGCGAGTAGCAGCAATGATTCCAGAAACGTGAGTTCCATGCATAGCGTCTGGACCTTCGTAACGATTACAACCGTAATATTTCTCTGTTAAATCATTTGGATGATCTCCAACAACGATGGCACGAATACTATCTGCATTCACGGTAGACATTTTAATGCTTCCTTCCACTGATTCCATCGCATGGTGAATTTCAGATTCTAAGGTTGTTGCAGGCATCGCAATTAAAATCGCTTTCAATCGGTTTTGAATACGTTTTTCTTGTTCAGAAATGGGAGTGTAATCCCCGCTGGTTTTTTTTGAAAATTCACCATTTGATGCTTTTTTTACATTTTGAACATAGGAATCAAATGCTTTCATTGAAGCTAATTGCTGCTGAGAATTTTTCAAATCATCATCGTAACTTTTTTTCAGTTTCAAGAAGGCTTCGTAACGTGTTTTATCCGACGCAGAGAAGGAAGACTCAGCTTTTCCGTTGAAATATGCTGCTTCATTGTGATACATGCGCGATAATTCAGATGCTTCGTTATTGATGTCCTGCGTTGCTCCACCTAAAAACGACCAACCATGAACATCATCCACGTATCCATTTTTATCGTCATCAATTCCATTTCCAGGGATTTCATCCTCATTTACCCAAATTACATCTTTTAAATCCGGATGATCTGTTTCTACTCCACTATCGATAACCGCAACGATTACTTGTTTTGGTTTTTTACCAGCTGCATTTAATAACTCATAAGCGCGCTCTGCTCCTACTCCATAAATTCCTTTATCACTTGGATCGTTCAAATACCAATTCAACGGTGCTTTGTTTGGCGCCTCCTCTTTTTTCTGTGCGAAACTTGTGAAGACAAGTGAACAACACAAACCAATCAATATGTTTTTAGCCATTTCTATTTTTTAAAGTTCACGAAAATAAGGAATTATTTTTTTCTGACGTATTCATAGTTGAAATGTTACCTGATTGTTGAGAAGTTGTTTAGAACAGATCAAAAGTGTCGCACTCTAATTGAAGACAATCCCTTATTTTTGCTCTGTTAAAAAACAAATGATATGAGTACAGTAGAACACCTTGAATGCTTGATTATTGGTTCTGGTCCAGCTGGATATACAGCAGCTATTTACGCAGCAAGAGCTGACATGAAACCGGTTATGTATCAAGGTTTACAGCCAGGAGGTCAATTAACTACAACAAACGAAGTAGAGAATTTCCCAGGATATCCACAAGGAGTCACTGGTCCTGAAATGATGATGCAATTAGAAGAACAAGCGAAACGTTTTAATACAGACATTCGTTCTGGATTTATCACGAAAGTAGATTTTAGTGGTTCCGTTCACAAATGTTGGACAGAAAATGGAACAGAGATTCATGCTGAAACGGTGATTATTTCTACAGGTGCATCTGCCAAATACCTTGGTTTAGAAAGTGAGCAAAAATACTTGAAATTAGGTGGTGGTGTTTCCGCATGCGCAGTATGTGATGGATTCTTTTACCGCAACCAAGAAACGATCATTGTTGGAGCAGGTGATTCTGCATGTGAAGAAGCTCATTACCTATCAAAATTGTGTACGAAGGTTACGATGTTGGTTCGCCGTGATGAATTCAGAGCATCCAAAATCATGGCGGAACGTGTTATGAAAACTCCGAACATCGAAATTTTGTTCAATACAGAAACGTTGGAGGTTTTAGGCGATGGTCAATTAGTCACTGGAGCACGTGTTCAAAATATTCAAACGAAAGAAGAGCGCACAATTCCTGCAACAGGATTCTTTGTTGCGATCGGACACCAACCAAATACAGAAATTTTCAAAGATTTCATCAACTTAGATGAAACGGGATACATCAAATACGAACAACCAGGAAGTTCAAAAACAAACGTACCTGGTGTATTTGTTGCTGGAGATGCAGCTGATAGAACCTATCGTCAAGCGATTACCGCTGCAGGAACAGGTTGCATGGCCGCTTTGGACGCCGAGCGTTATTTAGCTGCTAAACATTCTTAGAAAAAGCGAATTAATTTTTAAACCGAGTTCAAAAGACTCGGTTTTTTTTGTTCTATCGAATAGCATCCTCGTCCAATAATTTCACAAAGTGAAATCCTTTTGGAACATATCCCTCATTGTAGAAAAACTTATGTGCTTTAAAGTTGCTTGTATACGAATCCAAGGAAAGCATCTTGCACTGTTGTTCGACAGCCTTTCTCTCTAGAAAATCGAACATCAACTTGCCTACACCTTGACTTCGGTGAGAGGCACGAACGACGATATTATCTAGTTCCAAATACTTACCGATCCAAAGTTTGTTTCCAATCCAAAAACCACAGATCGCTACACATTCATCCTCTTCAAAAGCAGCTACTTGTCCATAACGACAAGGAAGCATTTCATCTAACTCACGGGAATACTCTTCTGCCGTCAAACTTGGATAAAGCTCATTTAATACCTGAAGGTATTTCAACATTTCCGCTTTGTCCACCAATTCTCTTACTAACATGTGCTTATTTTAAGTTCTTTTCCATTAATTCTAAAATCCGTCGGTATTCATCATACCACGAATAAGATTCTTTGAATCCATGAGATTCTATTGGATAAACGGCTAAATCCCAATCCTTTTTCCCAAGTTCAATAAAACGTTGACTTAAGCGTACGACATCTTGAAATTGCACGTTATCATCTACCATTCCGTGTAACATCACCAAAGGATCCTGTAAATTTTGAGCAAAATAAATAGGCGAACTTTTACGGTACGCTTCTGGGTCTGTTTCAGGGCTGTTTAAAATATTACTGGTGTACTCATGATTGTAATGTACCCAATCTGTAACCGAGCGCAATGCTGCGCCACACGCAAACTCATTTGGCTTCGTTAATAACCCCATCAAGGTGATGAAGCCACCGTACGAACCTCCGTACATTCCTACTCTTCTTGAGTCAATTCCATAGTTTTTGACAACATATGCTTTTGCGTCGACAAAATCCTCCAGATCTCTTCCTCCCATGTGACGATAAATAGCTGTTCGATAATCACGACCATATCCTTCACTTGCTCGGTAATCTAAATCGATTACCGTATATCCTTTTTCACGCAACAAATGATGAAACATATACTCACGGTAATAATTACTCCAATAGTGATGTGCATTCTGTAGGTAACCTGCACCATGAACAAAGAATATAGCCGCGCCATTTTTCGTTTCTTTCGATGGCTCATAAATACGGGCAAAGATTGACACGCCATCTGATGCCGGAATGGAAATCACTTGTGGATCAATCCATGAATACGCGTCAAATGCTTTGGTTGTCGAATGTGTGATTTGATTCAAATTGGATTTATTGGAGTTATTCTGTCCAGTATACAATTCCCACGGTTTATTCGCGAAGGACTTTCTCACCACAAAGTTCTTTTCATCTGGAGATAGTAAGACTTCATTATATCCAACTTGTAAATTTGTGTATGGTGTAAAACTTAAATTCTCAAGGCTCAATTTACCAAAAGCATGGTGTCCTGTTTTTCCAATTTCACATGGATTATATTCTAGGTAAAGGTTTTTGCGATCCTTCGACATCCGAACTTCGTACACCTCTGTTTTTGACACTGGCCATAAGCAGGTCTTTTTTCCTTTAGATAATTCATATTGATACAAGGAAGAATAACCTGTTTCTTCTGATTGAAAATAAAACGATTCTCCATCCACTATCCAATCCATATTTCCATCCGCTTCGTTCCAGGATGAAATACCAGGTCCACCAATCCAAGCTTCATCATGTTGATGTTCGATTTCTTTGACACTTGCCGTAGCCATATTGATCAATACAACCCATCTGTCTTTATTATCCGAACTACGAACATCACAAAGTGCCAAAGGCTTATTTTGAGAAAATTTTACGGCATGAATAAACAGCGGACGGTCTTGTTGGTAGTGTGAAACAGTATCCTTTTCTCTTAAATAAGCGGGTTTGAGACGGATATCTGTCAACATAGAGAAATCTAATTGAATTAAGGTATCTGTCGTCATTTGATACAAAAGCATTTTCTGATTTGGCTCGTTTACACTGACTTTATCGCGTGCCAATTGATGCTTGGTAAATCCATCGCTTGTAACAAACTGCTCCACACTTGTTGGCTTAGATTCTACCTCTTCTGTTAAACGCAAAACTGCATAATTCACAGATGGATCAACTTGAATATCACTCCAATTAGCCGCACCTACAAATTGTTCCTTTGGAAGTTGAAATCGTGTCGTTATAGCTCGTTTTTTATAATAATCTGATCGATCATTTTTATCCTGAATAAACTCAAACAACTCGATTTGTTGTTTTTCCAAAAAACTACTGTCCTTTCGCGTCTGTTTTTTGTCCCCCGATTTAAAATTTGTTAATTGTCTGATGGAACCTGATTGGATATTCAGGGAAAAAGCTTGATCCCCTTGCTGAAAAAGTACAATCGTTGGACTCTTGGAACGTTTAACATTGAATACTGCATTGGTTGTTTGTAAGTGAGTTTGACGAGAGCCATTTACTTTATCCACACTCCATAAAACTCCTTCATCACTCATGAATTGACGTTGAAAATCACGTTGTGAAGCATCAAAAAACACTACGGAAGATGCCAAGGAATCACTTAATTCCACGTACTTCTGATCCTTTAAAGAATATTGATAAAGACTAGATCCAATCTTATTTTCAGGATTCCAATAAAAATATATGGATTGTCCGTCAATTGACCAAGCATAGGATTCCGGTGAATTCCCAACAAAGTCAGAACCGGACATAATTTGTTTTAAATCCAATTGTGCATACACGTTTATTGTAGATGTGCAAAGACTAATCAATCCAAAGAGTAAATTTTTCATGCCTTAAAATTACAATTCTCTGCTCAATACATGCATTTTTGAACGAAAAACAAGGAAGTCCAAATGGAAAAATGTACCTTCGTTATTCAAACGAAGAGCAATTGAAAAGACTTTTATATTTCTTGCTGAGTGAGCGTCAATACCTGATGACTTTACATCGAAGTTTTTACTTCATGTATCGATTGGGATTATTGAAAAACAAACAATCCTTTAAGTTCCATTACTTTATTCAGCGCATTATACAAGCAGATTATGTGGTGATTGATATTGGAGCAAACCTTGGTTATTTTGCAAAAACGTTTTCTCGCTTAGTTCCAAATGGAAAATTAATTGCCATTGAACCATTGCCGCAATTTCACGCTGTGCTTGATTACTTTATTGGAAGTAAAGAGAACGTTGAATTGCACAACGTTGCACTGGGCAAAACATCCGGATCCATCACAATGGTATTACCAAAAACGAATGGGATGATGCGCACTGGACTTCCACATGTAATGCGAAATGAACAAGAAGGCGAGCATCAAACTACCCAACAAGTTCAAATGGTGAATACCTCCGCATTTTTTAGCACGTTCGAGCGTATTGATTACATCAAATGCGACATTGAAGGACATGAATGGGAAGTTTTTAGTCAATTAGGCGCTGTATTAACTGAAAAGCGTCCAATTGTTCAGATAGAAATTGACAGTAAAAACACCGATTTATTATTGAACTTTTTCACTGAATTAAATTTTATTCAACACGGAATTGTCAATGGAAAATGTGTTGCTGAAAATGGAAAACAATCCGAGCAAGGTGACTATTTATTCATTCCAGCCGAAAAAATCAATTTAGTCGATAAATGGAACGCTTAAAATTAGTTCTGCTTTTCGTTATCCTTGGAATGTTCTACAGCTGTGACAAAGGAGCAGGTGAATTTATTATCAATGGTTCAGTTACGGATGCGACATTTCAAACTGCCCATACTGGAGCAGAAATAAGCTTGTATAAAATTCCATTGGCATCCAGTAATGAACAATTCGTTTCAAGTTCAATCATTGGAGCCGATGGTAAATTTCAATTTACCGTTCCACGAGAACGATTAGAAAAATACATCATTCGCGTGAATAAGAATCTATATTTCCCTATAGAGAAAACGATCTATTTTTCCGAATTAAAACTAAAGGAAGAAAACACCTATTCTTTATCGACTTGGGCTCAATCTTGGGTTGCATTAAACTTCGTTAACCAGAATCCACAATCGATGGATCATTTTCAATACATCAAGCAAGCGGGATATGCTTCTTGCGCGGAGTGTTGTCCGAGTACAGAACAAAATTTTTACGGAGCATTGGACACGACTATTTATTGCATAAACAAAGGAAACACGCTGTATTCTCTACTCTATTGGGTATTAAATACACCAAATCAAGGTTATTTAGAAGCAAATACAACAGCGTTTGATACTACGCACATTTTCTTGAATTATTAAGGTTCTTCGAAGAGCACTTTATATTTCAGCAGTCCTTCTGAACGTGAGCAAGCATTGAAATGCCACCATTCTGTTTGTAGTTGACGAAATCCTTGAGACTTCATCACTTTGCGCAACAAATCGCGATTTTCAATATGAACGGCCGTTAACTTTCCCTCAGCTACAAATTGTTTTTCCATCGATGGATAGGCAATTTGACGAATATCATCATATCCAGCACCCATATCAAGAGGAACACCGTTTTGATCTATAATGGTTAAATCAACGGCTGCGCCCATATTATGTAAACTTCGGTTTTTTGGATTAGAGACAAATTTCCCTCGTTCGACAGGAGGCAATGAATCGAGGGCATCCCACATTTTTTGTTGCACACTCACAGGTCGAAGCGCATCATATATCACCAAATGAAAGCTAGGCTTTAACTGGGATAAATATGTTTGAACTTTTGACAGTCGTTCTGCTACATCTTTTTGCAAATATGCTTTTTTCAAGCGATCGTACAAAATGACTCCCATGAAATTATCTTTTGTGGCATATTTCAACTCCACAAAAATGTCTTTATTCAACGATTGTACATCTACAAGATTAAACTGGGATACAAGTGCAGTATCCTTCAATTTCTCAAATGAAGCCTTTACACTTGTAGCCTTGAGCACTTTTGGAACTGTCTTTTTGGGAGGTACCGAATCTGTGCATGAAAAAAGTAATCCGATTAAAACGTGACCAAGAATGATCGTTCTCATGCCAATATAGCCTGAGTTTCCGTAGTGATTCGTTGACGCAGTCCATCAGAAACAGGATGCAATGGCAAGCGCATTTTCTCCAACATGATGTTTTGAACATTCAAAGAAACTTTCACTCCACCTGGATTCCCTTCTTCGAAGAACATTTTAGTGATGTTAAATAAGTCATAATGTTCTTTACGTGCGGAATCTAAATCTCCCGTCATGGAAGCATGTACCATTTTTGAGAATTTCTTTGGAAAGGCATTTGCCACAACAGAAATCACACCATCCGCTCCTGCAGCGATTAACGGCATTGTTAAGTTATCGTCACCGGAAAGCACACCGAAATCTGGACGTCTCAAACGGATAATTTCCATGATTTGTTCCATGTTTCCAGAAGCTTCTTTTACTGCGACGACATTTGGAATTTCACTCAATGCCAAGGTTGTTTCAGGCGTCATATTTGAACCCGTTCTACCTGGGACATTGTATAGAATGATTGGTAATTCCGTATAAGAAGCGACCAATTTGAAATGCTCGATAATTCCTTTTTGAATTGGCTTATTGTAATAGGGTGAAACAGATAGAATTCCATCAACACCTTTTGGGAGTTTAGCAAAAATCCCTTCTAAAGCGCGAGTATTGTTTCCTCCGACTCCATAAACAATTGGCAATTGACCTTTATTTTCATCGATGACTGTTTGAAGCACTTCCATTTTCTCTTCTTGAGTCAATACTGGCGATTCACCTGTCGTTCCTTGAACAACTAAAAAATCAGTTCCTTCATCGATTTGCATCCGTACTAAACGACGTAATGCGTCAAAATCAATTTGTTCATTTTCTAAAAAAGGAGTTACTAAAGCAACACCTGCTCCTGTAAATGGATTATTCATTTGTAGATATTTTTTTAAGCGTTTTAATAACGAAATCGAGCATTTCCGAGGGGACTTCTGAACCAGCATTTAACTGTAAATCAAAAGATGCATCTTGTTCATTAACAATGATTTTACGTTTGACAGCAGCTTCTTTTACATAAGGGAATATTTTAGCCTCTGTATGACCAAACCAAATCATTATATCGTAAGCTCGTTGTAATTCGGTTTCCAATTGAACATCCTTCAATTTATTCCAAAAATTAAAGTCCAATGGAGAATTATAATAAATTAAAAAATGTGGTGGCAAGGTATTTTTATCCACTTCTTTGGGGACATTCACAACAATAATGAGTCGGTCAACATTACTCGAATTGAGCATACTGTCCAACGATTTTCTAAAATCCTTTAGTTGCTCCTCGTTTTCGTAATTGAAGGCGACAAGCAAAGACTTAGCTGATTCCCAAATATTTTTACTGTTCACTAACTTATCAATTTTATAAATTCATCTTCGCTAATAATAACCACTCCTAAATTAGTGGCTGATTTTAGCTTTGCAGGACCCATATTTGCTCCAGCGATGAGAAAATCTGTTTTACTTGAAACAGATGATCCGACTTTTCCACCGTTGCGTTCAATTAATTCTTTTATTTCATCCCTTGAGAAGGTCTCAAAGGTACCTGACACTACTAATACTTTACCACTTAAAACGGCCGATGCTTGTTCTTTTTTAACTGTTTCAAAAGCAAGTCCAATTTCTTCCAATCGGTCAATTAAAGCTAAATTAGCTGAATCTTGGAAATAGTGGAGTACTGAAATAGCAATTTTTTCACCAATTTCTTCTACATCGATTAATTCGTCAAAATTTGCTTGTTTTAAGGCATCCATGTTCCCGAAGGCATGTGCCAGTTTTTTAGCAACCGTTTCTCCAACAAAACGAATGCCTAATCCAAAAAGGACACGTTCAAATGAAATTTGTTTTGAGGCCTCAAGCCCTTTCAATAAATTATTTGCTGACTTCTCACCCATTCGGTCAAGTTCCAGCAATTGATCAAAAGTCAAATGATATAGGCCACTAATGTCTTTGATTAATTGTTTTTCAAATAATACTTCAATGGTCTCTTCCCCTAAGCCATCTATGTTCATTGCTTTTCTACTGATGAAATGGGCAATTTTCCCTTTCACTTGCGGAGGACATGCAACTTCATTTGGACAGTAATGTTGAGCTTCTCCTTCCTTACGAATGAGTTCTGTTTGACATTCGGGGCACGTTTCTATGAAGTGAATCCGTTCCAATGACTTACGTTCACCCACATTCACGCCGACAATTTTAGGAATGATTTCTCCTCCTTTTTCCACTTGAACGAGGTCCCCTACATGCAAATCGAGTTTTTCTATTTGATCCGCATTGTGCAAGGATGCTCTTTTCACGGTTGTCCCACCTAATTGAACGGGTCTTAAGTTGGCTACTGGAGTAATTGCTCCTGTTCGTCCAACTTGATAGGTAACCGCCTCTAAACGCGTTTCTACCTGATTTGTTTTAAACTTATAAGCGATAGCCCAACGAGGAGACTTTGCTGTGAATCCCAGTTTACGCTGTTGATCATACGAATTCACTTTGATAACAATTCCATCTATATCAAAAGGTAAATTGTTTCGTTCTTCGTTCCAAAAATGAATAAAATCCATGATTCCTTGAATGCTATTCGTTTTCTCAATGAATTTATTTTCTGGTGGAGGAATTCGGAATCCCCATTCCTTTGCTTTTAATACAGACTCAAAATGCCCGGTTTGCAAATCATTTAAGCCATAAAGTCCATATAGGTAACAATCTAATTTGCGATCCGAAACAACTTTAGAATCCAAGGACTTCAAAGTTCCAGAAGCCGTGTTTCTTGGATTCGCATATAAAGCTTCTCCAGCCTCTTCTCGTTCTTGGTTGAGCAATTCAAATTGTTCATGTGGCATAAAGATCTCCCCACGAATCTCAAAGTCAAGTGGGAAATCCCCTTGTAATTGTAAAGGAATCGTCCTAATCGTTCTAACATTCGTGGTAACTAACTCTCCTTTTTCTCCATCGCCTCTGGTAACCGCAGCGGTTAATTGTCCGTTTTCGTAACGAATCCCAATAGCTACGCCATCATATTTAAGTTCACAAACATATTCAATCTCCTCGTTAATCGATTTTTTAAGGCGGTTTTCCCAATCCATTATTTCCTCCTCGGAATAGGTATTGGACAAAGACAACATCGGATAACGATGAGCAACTGCTTGAAATTTTTTGGTTAAGTCTCCTCCAACGCGCTTGGTTGGACTATTTTCAGAAGAGAGCTCCGGGTATTCTTTTTCTAATTTTTCTAGGCTTTTGAGTAATTGATCAAAATCATAGTCAGAAATTTCCGGTGAATTTTGAACATAATATAAATGATTGTGGTGATTTAACACCTTCATTAATTGTTCAATTTCTGCTTTTGCCTGAATCGCATTCATAGGTTAAAGTTACACTTTTTGCGCTTTCAACATACGTGATTTACCTTGTAAATCTTTTCGGATTTCAATATTCTCAAATCCAAATAATTGGAGGTATTCCTTGACTTCATTTCCAAATAATTCATGAAGTTCAAAAAACAAATAGCCACCTTTAACTAATTTGAGATTGGCAAATTTGATGAGTTCTTTATAAAAAACAATTGGGTCTTCATCCTTCACGAACAAGGCCATCGGAGGCTCATGTTCAAGTACATGCGACGACATCGAAACTTTTTCTTTTTCAGGAATATAAGGTGGATTAGAAACGATGACGTCGTATCCGGTAGCTGCCGAGATAAAATGCTGACTGAAATTTAATGCGTCTTCATGAATCAATTCAATTTCAAGATTCAGTTTTTTTGCATTCTCAGCACTCAAGTCTAATGCTTCTTTAGAATAATCCAAGGCTTGCACAATGGCATTCGGGTATGTGGATTTTAATGCCAGGGCAATACAAGCGGTTCCTGAGCAACAATCAATGATTTGTTTTGGATGGGCATTTGTCTCCACAATCCAAGCCACCAATTCTTCTGTTTCTGGACGAGGAATCAATGCGCGGGAGTCACAAGAAATACTTAAACCATAAAAATCTGTTTCACCGACTAGATACTGGAAGGGAACATCGTTCAGCAATCCTTTCACGAAACTTCTCACATACAATAGATCGGATTCTGATAATCGTTCGCCATGATTTAACAACAAGTCACTGGAAGTCCAATTCATTCGCTTACAAATCAATTGTATCCACATGGACTTTAATTCTGTGGTAGAAAAACGGGAATCAAGCCGATCGCAAAAATAGTTTTTTGCGGATTTAAGGGTGTTATCAGGAACAAACATTATTCTTTTCGAAGCTTTATGAATTCCTTGATTTTTTCATTCTCAATGAGGACTGTCAAATTATAGTATGCGATTTTCCATTCTCCGTTTGCATCCAAAATACAAATACCACTTCCACGGCAGGACTCCATCCATGTATCAAGATCCTCATCGAAATATGCGACTGTCCCGTTCGCCGTAAAATTCCAAATTCGATTACTTGGTTTAAAGTCCCATGCCTTTCCTTTGTCGAAATAAGGCTTGCAAAAAGATTGAAATGCTGATTTATCCCAACGTTCGCCTGGAGCTGTTCCTAGGAAAACAAAATCTTCTGTTGTTGAATTGAAGTACTGTTGAAAGTCCGCTTTGGTTGCTGAGAAATGCCAGTTATCCACGAGTTGATTAAGACGATGCGTAACTTCCCACTGTGACCAAAGAAAAGATGTTGAAAATAAAAAAAGGATGAGTACCGATGTGCGCATCTTACTTTTGTGCTTTTGCCGCTTTTTCACACATTTTCACGGCATTTTTCAAGTTGATAATTCCACCTGTCACCGATTTCGATGGAAATCCAAAACCTGTATAAACCGTTGCTGATTCTAACAAAATGGTTTTAATTGTCCACATGTCCAAACTTGGGAAATACGACTTCAACATAGCTGCCGCTCCGGCAACCATTGGCGCTGCCATGGAAGTTCCTTGTAAGTTCAAATATGCACTCTGAGGAACAGTATTGTAAATCTCTAATCCTGGCGCAAATACATCTACTGTTTCGGCCCCAAAGTTTGAAAATTCAGCCACCATTGCTTCTCCCTTTGTTCTTGTGGATGCTCCAATGGTTAATATATTACTGAAAGGTCCCTCTTCTTGAAAATCGTAACGAGATGTTGGGAAATTTGGCTCAACATCTACATCTTTCGCATCATTTCCAGCAGCATGAATCATTAAAACACCATTCGTATCCGCATACAACATTGCTTGATACACTTCGTATTGATGTGGCGAATAATCCTTTCCAAAGGACATGTTAATTACTTGTGCTCCGTTATCCACTGCATAACGAATAGCTAATGCAACATCCTTGTCTTGCTCGTCACCATTTGGCACGGTGCGTACAGACATAATTTTCACATTTTCGGCAACTCCATCTCCACCTTTTCCATTTCCGCGAATTGCAGCAATAATTCCTGAAACGTGTGTTCCATGTAATGCTTCCGGTCCTTCCACGTCGTTATTACCATAATGAATATCTGTGAAATCATCTGGATTATCTCCAATCAAACTACGGTCATCGAAGTAAATATTTAAATTGTAATTTAATTGATCTTCAATGTATTTTTTAGTTTCCGCATCGAATTGTCCATTTGCCAATCCCTCTTTGTATTGAGATAAATTCTCAAGTTCACCTTCTACTTCAGCTTTTGCATTGGCATACATGAAATATTCAGAATCATCTAACAACGTTGCAGGATCTACTCCATCGTATTTATCTTTCAATTTGGCATAAATACGGGTTTTCTCCAGACGAGCATTTTCTTGGTTCTCGCCATTTGCATTTCCTAAAAAGTTCCAACCATGAACATCATCGACATAACCATTTTTATCATCGTCAATTTTGTTTCCTGGTATTTCTTTTGGATTCACCCAAATTTTTCCTTGCAAATCTTCGTGTTCGATATCTACACCTGAGTCAATAACCGCAACAACAACCGGTTGTGACTTTTTATTTTTTAGCATTTTGTATGCTTGATCCGTGTACATCCCTTGCCCTTCACCATTGTACCAATTTAGTGTACCGGGAATAGCTTGTGCGAATAATTGTGGAATCGAAAATCCAAAAACGATCAAAAGGTATTTTGCTGTATTCATGTGCTTTTTTTTCAAATTTAAAAATTAAACGTCAAGGATTTCATTTGGTATCACAAAATCTTACAATTCATCTAGGGCAAAGACCATTTTACCGCGTATAAAGGTTCTCCATGCATAATTTTGTTCAAAAGAAGGATTGCTTTCAAGGGGTTTGTCGAAGATGACAAAATTGGCTCTTTTTCCTTTTTCTAAACTACCAAGTTCATTTTCTTGAAACGAAGAAAATGCTGCCCAAATAGTCATTCCACGTATGACTTCATCTAAACTTAAAGACTCCTGTGACAAGAATCCATTTAAGGGTTGATTCGAAGGGTTTTTACGTTGAACGGCCGCATGTATAGTGAAAAATGGATTGGTTGATTCCACAGGGAAATCTGTGCCAATTGCCAACATTCCATATTGACGCAACAACGTTTTGTAGGCGTATGCTCCTTGTAAGCGATTTTTCCCTAATCTATTTTCTGCCCAGCGCTGATCACTCGTGGCATGAGTTGGCTGAACGGAAGGAAAAACAGCATATTCTGAAAATTTCATAAAGTCAGGTGTATCAATTACCTGTGAATGTTCAATGCGGAAACGATGATCTGGATTTCTTATGAACGCATTTTTATAAATATCGAGAATCAAAGCATTGGCAGAATCACCAATTCCATGTGTATTCATCTGATAGCCGTGCTTTAGACAAAACTGGGCTATATTTCTCATTTCATGAACAGAAGTCAATAATAATCCATGGGAATGATGATCATCTGTATATGGTTTTTTCAACAATGCTCCGCGAGAACCCAGTGAACCATCTGCAAAAACCTTAAAGCTTCGAATGGATAAATTTCGAAAACGATATGGTCCATTTTTGATGGCAAATGCTCTGTTTTCAGGAGAATTCATGAGCATTGCATACAATTCCAGTTTCAATTTTCCGCTGGAAATCATGGATTTAAATAACTTGATGTGTTTGAAATCGATACCCGCTTCATGCGTTCCGGTAATTCCATATTGAAACAATTCTTCTTGAATTTCAGAAATTGCCTTCTTTACTTGACTCGATGGATAAGCCGGTAAGAGTTTTGAAACGAAATTCATGGCATTGTCAAGAAGAAATCCAGTAGGAACCCCATTGACCATTTTCACTTCTCCTCCATCGACGTTTGATCCTTTTATTTTAGCTTTTTTAAACAAGAACTCATTCACGAGCGCCGCATGTCCGTCAACTCGATACAAGCAAACAGGAATGTTTTTAAAGACTTCCGAAAGCTTTTTATTGTTTGGCATGGAATCATTTCCCCAAAGAGATTGATCCCATCCACCACCGATAATAAATTTGTTGCTAGATTTCGCAAAATACTTTTCACAGCGATAAATCACTTCATCCATGGATTTAGCACCTGTTAAATCAACCCCCAGTTTCTGATTTGCATACATCAGTAAATGTCCATGCGCGTCTGTTAATCCTGGATAAACGTCTTTCCCTAATGCATCGATATCCTCGTCCGACCTGTATTTGTTTAAAATTTGACGCTCTGGTCCAACCTCAATTACCTTCCCATCTCGAATGGCCATTGCTTCATGAACTGAACCCGCATCATCCATCACATGAATATTGGCATTATGAATGATTAAATCTACTTTTTGTCCCTTCATACAAGAAAACAAAAGAGATGCGAGCGTGAGTAATAAGAATGCGTATTTAAACATGAGAAAAGGATTTAGAATGGATAACCGATACCGAAGTTCAAGTAATTTGGAAGGAAGGGTTTAGGCATAATTTCCTTCACTTGTTCCAAGCTCATGTTAAATTGGTTCATTCCTTCTTGGTAATAAGTCTGACGTGTTCCCATTTCCTGAAATACCCATTTCGCACCTTTGGCAAAAGCAGGGTCGTAAATTGGGAAACCAACATCTAATCGGATGATGAAATATTCTAAATCCATCCGTAGTCCTATTCCTGAGGAGATAGCGATTTGTGGAACAAAGGTATTCCAATGAAACTGGCTACCAACTCTACTAGCATCCTCTCTATAGGTCCAAATATTTCCGAAGTCTGTAAAAAGCGCGCCTTTAAATGTTGACCCCAAACTAAAACGATATTCCAATGATCCCGCGAAGCGAATATCCGCAATTTGAGTAGCCAAACGATTGGTATCCAAGTGATATTTGTAGGCTCCTGGCCCTAAAGCTCGCGCCCTCCATCCCCTATTATCATTCGAACCACCACCAAAGAAACTGTAGTCATAAGGCATAGCGGTTTTCGAATTTTTATAAGGAACACCTGCTCCAGCGGAAAGTTTAAGGTGCAACGAAGATCCAGATAATACACGCTTACTCATGATGAATTGATTATCCAAACGAACAAACTGAGAATACGGTTGATTACGAAGTAAATATTGTCCGCTTAACGTGTCCTGTCTTTCTCTAAATAGGTACAACAAGTTTCCCGCTGCATCAAATGTTGAGTTGAAATAAATAGAAGTATTCAAAGCATTTTTCCGCTCCTTCCCTTCTTTTAAATCCTTTTCCTTGTTATTGTACTCGTAGGAAAACTTAAAGTCCTGCCAAATAAATTGATTGTTATAAGTCGCATTCAAAAAAACATCATTGATTTGATTCAATTGCTCTTGAAATGCTGCACTTTTTTTGATGGAAACATATTTGATAACAGATGCTCCTGGAAGCCCCATTTGGAAAACCTGGGTCTTACCAACTAAGAATTTCCACATGTAATTTAGCTGAAAAACACTTCGGTCAAAAATACTTCGCTTCTCAATGTTGTAAGCGGTTGTCAAAACTGTTCTTGGCTTCTGACGTTTCCCTAACATTGTTACAGGTGTTGGGAATAATCCAGGTAAATCAAATTTTAAACTTGGTCCAAATTCAAAGGTGTTAAAAGTTCGTCCTTTTCCCGTACCAACCGTCTGATTCGATTGATCTTGAAAGACGAGAGGCTGAGACTCAAATCCACCTCCAAATGAAAAAGTCATTTTTCCAGCTCCTTTGTGAATATTTTTGTTTGTGTAGTTAAAGGACGCATTTGCACCAAGCAAACCAGTTGAGGATGTAAATTTAGGATCAAAGCCATAGGTTTGTTTTTTTGCTGGCTCAAGGAAATAATGTACTGCTAATTTATTTCCCGGTTGTTCGATGATTATCGGTTTGACGGAGCTAAAAACACCCAATTGAACGATGGAACGGTAACTTCGATCCAAATAGTATTCCTTGTATTTATTATCACTCTCCAAATAGTTTTGTAACTCAAGAATGGATGGCTTGATCCAAGGGGAGTCTCCGTTGTAGGTAACAGTAATTTTACGAAAGGGATTTGTGGTCCCAACAGGAACATGTTTATCCTTTAATTGCTTTTTGGAATAAAGGATTTCGTCATAAACCAACGAATTCGTTGTTCTTAGGAATTGAGGAGCAATGGGATCGTATAAGCTCAATTGTTGATCTTTCATCAGTTGAGCAAAACTTGCATCCATATTCGTCGTATCGGAAAGATGGAAATATACATTTGAAACAGTCATTTCAACATACGGAACTCGAATCAAACTATCCTTCTTAGTTTCTGAAGGAACATAACGATCGTCAAATTGAACTATTAAGCGAACCTTCATGGTTTGACGATTCGTGTCCGCTGAAAAAGATATACTGCTGGACGAAAATTTGTACACTTGGTCATCCCTTAGATACTTTGCTACTAGTTCTCGGTAATCATTCAAGTAATCCGTATCGAAAGGCATTCCAAGTAGTGGATGCTCACCTGTTTTTTCAATGTGTTTTCTCACATATGCAGCGTGCTTATCGCGCAGCAGTTTTGCACCAACGTATCGAACGGAATCAATAAAATATTGAGGTCCGGCTTCAATATTATAAGTAGGATATGCAAAACGTTTTTTTTCGTTAATGACTAATCCTCCTGTTACATTACCATAATAATGACCTTTCTTTCGTAAATAGAATCCGAGTTGTTCTATACTCTTTTGAAATAAAATCGTGTCAAAAACAATGGGTTTTTGTCCAAATTTATATTTGACTTTTTCCTTCCAAAGAACCTTTGTGAAGGTTGCCTGATGATATTCTTTAGGAAAAAATGTGGAGTCCCCACGAGCGATGGCCTTTTCGTTACGTTTCGCATTGATGTTTAACACCTTTTCCTTTTTTCTACTTTGCTTCTTTTCGAATTTCTGGAATTTCAATTCTCTTTTGTGCGCAACATGAGCAGAGTCAATCGCGTTGTAAATGCGCAATTTAAAATTGATGTAAAAGTTTCGTTGATTTGGCTGTTGACGTATGATTAATCCAAGGTCATACTTATCAATGGATGAATTATCTTTCAATTCAATTGTATTCGAACGAAGAAGGTATTTTCCTGCAGGTACATTACGCGTTAAATCACATGCCGTTAAAACAAACAGAAGGATAATCGCAATATTTAGTAAATTCGCTCGATGTTTCATGTCCAAGTACAAAAATAACAATAATCAAGTTGGAAAAAATTTCGCTACAAAAGATAAAATGGATTAAAAGTCTACACCTGAAGAAAAATCGGGAGAAAGAAAAATTGGTCGTAGTGGAAGGCTTAAAATTAGTCAGTGAATTGACCCTTCAATTTCCTGAGCTCGTACATTCTATTTATACAAGCACCGAAATCGACTCATCAAACTTGAATCAATTTGACTGCTATTCATGTAACAACAATGAAATGGAACGCATTTCACAATTCAATAGTCCTTCTGCTATGATTGGACTTTTTCATGAGCCTGTAGAGAAAAAATTCAATCCAAACGAACGCATCCTTGTATTAGAAAGCATTCAAGATCCAGGAAATCTCGGCACCATCATTCGAACAGCAGATTGGTTTGGAATCAAACAAATACTTTGCTCTGAGGACACAGTGAATTGCTTTAACTCCAAAGTCATTCAATCGTCGATGGGAAGCGCATTTAGAATTCCTGTTTTTTATGAAAATTTGATCGAATTTCTTCCAAAATTGAATTCCACCATACACGGGGCACTTTTAAACGGTGAGAAATTGGAAAATGTGAATCCAAAAGAAATAAAAATTCTCGTCATGGGAAATGAAGGGAAAGGAATCTCTCCATCACTTCAAAAACATATCAATCAAGCAGTTACCATACCGGGATATGGGCAAGCGGAATCATTAAATGTGTCCATTGCCACTGGTATTTTCCTCCATCATTGGTCTCAATTGAAATCATAGTGTCTTAATTCAAAGAAAAGGCTGTATTTTTGCAAATCCCAACTGCGAAAATGATTGATTTCGATTTATACGAAGCAAAGAAGCTTTACCCTTTTCAGGAACAAACCGTCAACCAAGTTCTAGATGAACTTCGGAAAAACGGCAATAATTTTAATTTACTTTACCAACTTCCAACTGGAGGTGGTAAAACAGTTATTTTCTCTGAAATAGCTCGTAGATTCATTGAACAGTGGGGTAAAAAAGTGCTTATTTTAACGCACAGAATTGAACTTTCCGTTCAAACATCCCAACAGTTATCAGCCATTAAGGTAGCAAACAAGGTCATTAATTCAGAAGTAAAACATTTGGATGACCAGGACGAGTATCAATGTTTCATCGCTATGGTGGAGACCTTGAATAACCGTTTAAACGAAAACGACAACTTCATTGCTGACGTTGGATTGGTAATTGTCGATGAAGCTCATTACAATAGTTTTAGAAAAATCTTCCAGTTTTACGAAGATGCCAATATTTTGGGTGTAACCGCTACACCTTTAAGTTCGAATAGAAACCTACCATTAAAAGACAATTACAACAAACTATTGGTGGGAGAATCCATTTCGAATCTCATTGAAGGAGGATATTTATCCAATGCTGAAACCTACCAATATGATGTCAATCTTCACGGATTGAAAATTGGGACAAACGGCGATTTCACCGTTAGTAGCTCTGACTTACTCTACAGCAACTTCTTTATGCAGGAAAAATTAATTTTCGCATATGAAGAGGTTAGTTTAAATAAAAAAACACTGATTTTCAACGCGGGAATCGAAACTTCACGTCGCGTAGAAGATTCATTCAAGAAACTGAAATACAACATTCGTCACCTGGACTCTACTTTCAGTGACAAAGACCGAAAGGACGTCATTCATTGGTTTAAAGTAACTCCTGGGGCGATATTAACATCCGTAGGAATCTTGACAACAGGATTTGATGAGCCAACGGTTGAATCCATTATCATTAACCGTGCAACGCGATCATTGACGCTTTACCACCAAATGATTGGACGTGGTTCCCGAAAACTCCCGAATAAAAGTGAATTTCAAATCATCGATTTAGGTAACAATGTTCGTCGTTTCGGTTATTGGCAAGATTACATCAATTGGCAGGATGCTTTCAAATTTCCAGATCGATTTTTGGAATCCCGTATCTCTGAATTGGAGGACATGGAATTCGAAGTTGAATTTGAATTTCCAAAAGGATTTGACAAATACATGCCATCGGCAATATTAGAAGAATTCAACATCAAGGATTGTTATTACGAATGTTTGGACCGAGGTGAAAAAGGAAAAGTTGCCATTGATTTATCCATTGAAAACCACTTTAAAGCAATTCAATTGGCAGCAAAAGATTTAGATCATGCACTTGATTTAATGCAAGTTATACAAGATCATATCGAGCATAGATTGAAGCACTACACCAAGTGTATTTCCAAAAGCACAGATAACTATTTCAAGTTCCTCTTAGAAACATATAATCGTCAATTAGCACAAAAAATAAGATTGAATATCGAAGATTGATGCTTTTTCTGTAATTTTAAATGCACATGAAAAAAATCATTCTAATCTGTTTTTGTCTTTTACAGAGCCTCTCCTTTGCGCAAGGCGCAAAACTAAAGACCTACCTCGACACAAAGCAATTTTATGCTCCAAATGTTGGGAATTACCTAGAGATATACATGCAGTTCGTGTCCTATTCCGTCGTGTACAAAAACGAAGGAAATGGATTGAGAGCAAAAGTCTTGATTTCGGTAGAAATTGCAGATAGCTCCAAAACAGTTTTTAGCGATCGATATGTTCTAGAATCCCCAGAGGCGATTGATAGCATACAAGACGATTTCTACGAAATCTTACGCGTCCAGTTAAACCCTGGCAAGTACTCATTGAAAATCAATTTGCTAGATGTCAACAAAGAAGATTCTGAAATTGCAGGAATCCTGCCTATTTCCATTGAAGATTTTTCTACGAACACCAAAATTTCCGATGTCCTTGTTGCGGAATATGCCTATCCAAGCGACCAACAAACCAATTTTGACAAATCGGGCTATCACATCATTCCGATGATTTCCAGTTTTTATGGGACAGATTCAAAAACGTTACCCGTTTATTTAGAATTATACGGAACAGAGAACATAAGTGACAGTACGTTTCTTTTATCACATCGCATCATCAACATGAAGGATGCAAGCGAAATGCCCGGATTCACACGCACGAACACCATGCATAAATCTAGTGTCGTTCCCGTTTTTGAAACAATCAACATCGAAGAGTTAAATTCAGGAAACTATCAAATCGAATACCGTTTGACCAATAACTCAAATGAAATACTTTCCATACAAACCTATGATTTCGAGCGAAGCAATGAGAACAATTACATGTTTACCATGGAAAATCTATTGCTAGATCCAGCCTTTCAATCATCGATACCCTCCGATTCAGTATTCTATTTCTTAGAAAGTTTAATCCCAATTTCGAAACCAGCGGAGATTAAAAATATTATTGAAACCCTGAAATCAAAAAACATTGATGAAGCCCGTAAACATGTTCAAGGATATTGGGCGGTTTCAACACCCACTAATCCCTACGAATCGTGGATAAAATACAAGGCCCAAGTCATCTTTGTACAGAAAATCTACGGGAATAACTTTCAAGAAGGATTTGAAACAGATCGTGGACGTGTTTACTTGAAATATGGTGCACCAAACCAGGTGAACGCAAGGGAATCCTCTCCATCAGAATATCCTTATGAGATTTGGACCTATAATAAAATTGGTGTCTACAGTAATAAACGATTTGTTTTTTACAATCCTGACCTCGTAAACAATGCCTATCGCCTACTTCACTCTGATATGATTGGAGAGTTGAAGAATCCTGCATGGCCGCAGATTCTTGCTAAACGCAATACTTACAATGGGAATGTGGATAATCCCAACCAAAACAATGTCAATCATTGGGGTGGTGATAGCAACGATTTATTTCGTCAATACTAGCAGATGGATACTTCTTTAGCAATTGTCATACTCAATTTCAACGGAAAGCATCACCTTGAAACATATTTACCCAGTGTTTTATCCTATTCAAAGGAAATTCCAGTTTATGTTGCAGACAACGCAAGTACCGATGATTCTGTTTCGTTTATTCAAAGTCAATTCCCGCAAGTTCGCCTAATCCAACAAAACCGAAATTTTGGATTTGCTGGCGGTTACAATGTGGCGTTAGAGGAAATAAAAGGTCAATTCGATTATTACCTGCTACTCAATAGCGATGTAGAGGCAACTGAAAACTGGATCGAACCATTGAAGCAATTCATGGACACCAATGAAAACACTGCTGCTTGTCAACCAAAAATAATGTCCTACAGGAACGAACACTCGTTTGAACATGCTGGTGCAGCTGGTGGATTTGTTGACTTGCACTATTTCCCCTTTTGTCGTGGTCGTATTTTTGACACACTTGAAAATGATGACCATCAATACGATTATAACGCGCCAGTAACATGGACATCAGGTGCAGCGATGCTCATTCGTTCAAATGTATTTCATCAAGTAAAAGGCTTTGACTCCGATTTCTTCGCGCACATGGAAGAAATTGACCTATGTATTCGGCTAGGAAACCTTGGCTTTGAATTTCATTGTGTACCGGAAAGTACAGTATACCATTTAGGTGGAGGTACTCTTGATTATGATTCCCCAAAAAAAGTCTATTTGAATTTCCGAAACAGTCTTTTCATGTTGATAAAAAATCACGCTGGACTTTTATTTCCAAGTTTGTTTGTGCGCATGTGTTTAGATGGAATTGCTGCAGTAAAATTTCTACTTTCAGGAAAATACCAATTGACATGGATGGTGTTTTTAGCACACATGAATCTGTATGCACAATTTGGACGATTTTACAAAAAACGCCGTCAAATCAATACCAAGGCAAGAAAATTCTATCGCTATAACGGCCGAATTATTTGGGATTATTACTTTTTAAAAAACAAGGTTTATTCGGCATTAAACAAACGAAAATTCAATTAATGAAAACGATAATCAGCATCATTTTTTGCGCGCTTGGCTTTCTATCATCCGCACAAGTAAACATTGTCTTGGAGGCGAGTGACAAAGCACAGAAAATCGTCGGTAAACCTTCCGACACATTTAATCCATACGTTTACGTCATGCCAACAATTGGTACAGGTGGACACGGTCACACTTTCCCTGGCGTTTGTGCTCCGTTCGGGATGATGCAATTAAGTCCAGATACACGTCATGATGGCTGGGATGGTTGTGGTGGATATCATTACTCCGATTCTGTGATTTATGGATTTAGTCATACACACTTAAGTGGAACTGGCGTACCTGATTATGCGGATTTATTGATTGTGCCTCAATCTGGAAAGAAGGCAAAACTTCTCCCAAAATACCAAGATGCAAAAAATGGATTTGGGTCCACGTTTTCACACAATAAGGAAAAAGCGCGCGCTGGATTTTATGAAGTTTATCTGGAGGATGAGCAAATCAATGTTCGTCTAACCACCAGTGAACGTTCTGGAATCCATGAATATACGTTTATGAACACCAAAGGAAAAAAGTTTATTCTATTGGATTTAGATTACAGAGACAAAGTACTTGACGCAGGATTCGAGATCATCAATAACACGAGTATCTCAGGAAAACGAGTTTCAGAAGCTTGGGCAAATGAACAACATTTTTATTTTCATATAGAAACCTCTACCCCGTTCAGTTCTGCCAAACCAGTAAAAATCGCAGGGACACATAAATTATTGCTCGAATTTCCGAAGGATACCAAAGTGCTTTATGTCAAGGTGGGGATGTCCCATGTGGATCAAAAAGGTGCTGCTCACAATCTTCAACTCGAAATCCCAGGATTTGATTTTATGCAAGTGTATTCGCGTAACATCGAAAAATGGAACAATGAATTAAGTAAAATCAAGGTTGAATCGTTGAATTTCGAAGATGCCATCATCTTTTACACAAGTTTATACCATTGCATGGTTGCTCCGAATTTAATGAGCGACCTAGATGGACGATACCGTGGACGCGATCAAAAAATCCATCAGCTTGTGAAGGACAATCAATATACTGTCTTCTCCCTTTGGGATACCTATAGAGGAAATCACCCATTATTTACACTCATTCAACAAGAACGAACTACTCAATTTATTCGTACGTTCTTACGTCAATTTGACGAAGGAGGAGATCTTCCAGTCTGGGAATTAGCAGCTTGCGAAACGGAATGTATGATTGGTTACCATAGCGTTAGCGTCATTTCGGATGCTTACATGAAAGGATTGGATGGTAAAACAAAAATTAGTGGAATGTCCTACGATTCAAAAAAAGCATTAAATGACATGCATTTCACGGCAAACATCAATGAACTTGGAAAACAAACCTACGCGAGTAACGGTTATTTAAGTTCAAGCGATGAACCAGAATCCGTTTCTAAAACCTTGGAATATGCATACGACGATTTTTGCATCGCAGAAATGGCTGCAGCTATGGGAAATAACGAAATGGCAAAAACGTACCATAAACGTAGTTTTTCCTTTGTCAATTTATTTGATCCAAACACAAAATTCATGCGCGCACGTCGCGGAGCACAATGGTATGGGCCGTTTGATCCTTCAGAAGTTAATTTTAACTACACCGAAGCCAACAGTTGGCAGTATTCCTTGTACGCACCACACGAAATTGAAGTCTTAACAAATTTGCTTGGCGGACGTGACTCATTGGAAGCTTGGTTGGACCGTTTATTTACCACGGAAATGAAATTGTCGGGACGCGAACAAGCGGACATCACCGGATTGATCGGTCAATATGCACATGGAAACGAACCGTCACATCACATGGCGTATTTATACAACTTCACCAATGCTCCGTATAAAACACAGTATTATGTTGATCGTATTTTAAAGGAAATGTATCACGCAAAACCAGATGGACTTTCCGGAAACGAGGACTGCGGACAAATGAGTGCTTGGTATGTATTAAGTTCACTCGGACTTTATCCAATCGCTCCTGGAAATACCATGTATCAAATTGGAAGACCTTTATTTAGCAAGGCAACAATCAAAGTGGACAACCAAACAAATTCAAAAATTGAAATCATTTGCAACAATCAGAGTGCGGTGAATTGCTATGTTGCTTCAGTAAAATGGAACGGGAAATTAATTCCAGATTTTCAAATTGACCATAAAACATTGATGCTTGGTGGAAAATTAGAATTTGAAATGACTGATATAAAACCGGAGAAATCGAACTACCCCCAAATGAACACTGTGGAAATACCTGCAGATGTAGTTCCTGCTCCATTTATTAAAACAGAACAACGCATTTTCAACAACCAATTGTACTTAGAAATGGGTCATGTTGTTTTAAGTTCTACAGATAGTTATGAGTTAAAATACCGTTTGGAGAATGGCCCTTGGAACAATTATTCTCAACCAATCAAGATCGAGCAAACAACTACAGTAGATTTACAATTAATCAGAAAGAATGCAGATGGAATTAAAGCCGAAAGCGCCATAGTTTCGAGTCAATTCATCCGCAAAAATCCAAATGTTAATTTAACATTAGACACCAAGTATTCGAATCAATATGCAGCATCTGGAGAAAATGCACTTATTGATGGACTATATGGAGGAAATGAATTTAGAACCGGCGATTGGCAAGGTTATTATGGAAAAGATATCGTGGCAACCGTGACCTTCAAAGTACCTGTTTCGATTCATGAATTTGGTGTTTCATGCATCCGTGATCAGAAAGCATGGATTTTTCTACCAAAAGAAATCCGCTATGAAATTTCTTATGATGGAATCACCTACCAAAATCCTCAAATTATTTTAATCCCATCAGCTACAAAAACGGATAAAAATCCATACAATCAGAAATTCACTCAAATACTTGAAACCGACAAATCAAGAACCATTAAAAGCATTCGTTACACGATTGTGAATCCGGGAAATTGTCCAGATTGGCATTTAGGATCAGGGAATCCAACTTGGGTATTTTTGGACGAACTTATTATCAATTAAGCTTTAAACATTCGCAGAATAGCAGGCAGGTTATTTTGCTTTAATATCGAATATTGCTTATCGACAGCACCAAACTTTCGGTAAAACTGAGCAATTGACTCGTTGTTTGAACCTACAAAATCTAAGGTGTGGTGTGTTTCTTGAATAGAAGAAATTTCCTGATCGATCATGGCATACATCGCACCCAACTTTTTCCCTTCTGGCGTTGCCGTTCCTTTCAAAAAGTAAGATGTTCCTTTATACGAAATGAATGCTCCAGAAGCAATGAGAAGGCCATTCAGATGAATGGTTCGGATCCTTAACATATCACGAAGTTGCGTTTCTTCCAACAAGATTGTTAATCGTCGCCAAACTTCCGATGTGAAGCCACGTAACTCTTCCCCTTTTTGTTTTCTAAAAAAAGTAATGAACTCAGAAACATCCGTTGACTCACCAAGAATTAATTCAGCAGGGATTTTCTTTAAAATCCGCTTCGCATTGGTCGTGTAATTCGATTTGATTTCTTCAACACTATTAGACAAATCGAGCATTTGATATTTACCAAAAGATTGAAATACATTTTGATCGTCGGAATCCACATTTAACTGAACATAACTTGCCGATGAAGATAAAAATTGAGCAATTTCTGTTAAATCCACTTGGCAATTCGATGTCATATGAAGGGATCGGATGAAGAAAGGTTGCAAACGATATGAAAATCCGAATTTTGAACTTTTTGGAATATTTAGAATGTAATTCCCGTCATCATCACAGAGCATTTCCCAATCTGGATGTAAAATCTCTTGAACCCAGGACAAAGAAAAAAAATCCAATTGCTCATCCGAAGCAACCATTTGATCCCATTTTCGTTTGTCTATATGTTGCGAGGCAAGAAGTTTCAATTGTGAATTTTAAACGAAATTAACGGAATAAATTCAGTTTTAGTCTCTTCGAGGAATAAAGAATAAGGAACTTTCTCTTTTTTCTTAACTTCGTTTCGTAAATTTGAACTAATTACAAAAAACAATACCCATGAAGGCAATTAAAATTTTATGTTTTTCATTTTTCTTAGGACTAACTGCTGCTGCACAACAAGCTCAATCTCCTGAACAAAATGCGCTAGCATTAACACAAAGTCAAACAACCATGTTGAAATTGACTGCAGCTCAACAAGAAGAAGTGTACACCGTGCATTTAGGTATTGCACAAAAAAATCAAGGGATTTTGATGTCAAACTATTCTGAAGAACAAAAGAAAGCCATCATCAAATCAAACGAAGAAGCAAGAAAAGCAATGTTAAAAAATATTTTAACAGCCGAGCAATTTGCAAAATTAGAGAAATCAGTTTCAGAACAACGAAACAACTAATTATAACCATTCAAAAAAAGCCCCGACGAAATCGTCGGGGCTTTTTTTTGTCCAATCATTACTTGACTAATTTTAGTGATTTCAATCCACGTTCATTCTGAATGGTAACAATGTACATTCCATTCGACCAATCCGCCGTAGAAATGACATTTTCGGGAGATGAATATTGTGCGTTTAACACCACTTTTCCGTTCACATCACTAATCGTTACTCGAGTTGTCAATTGTTCATCTAACTGAATGGTTAACTGTTCGTTAAATGGATTCGGGTAAATTTTCACTTCAAAATTCAACTGTTCCACTGAAGCATTGCAATTATTAGACGCCATGAATGTTGGAGCTACATAGGCAAATGTTGTCCCTCCATCTGGGCAACGTGCATAGGCCACATCTGTTGTTTGAACACCAAATCCAACTTGATCATAAAAAGTCGCTCCGTTGCTTAATACGACTAATTCACCGGAAGCATTCAATTTAAACGATGCATGCAAGCCTGATTGAAACACATCATTATCAGCCCAAACAGTTATGTAACCATTAGCTGGAATGGTAGTTGGAACAGGGAAAGACCATTTCATTAAATCCAATGCATCATCCGTTAAATACATTCCTGAAAGATCTATTGGATTCGAAGTCGTATTGTACAATTCAATCCAATCATCATTTTCACCGTTTTGATCCAACGCGGAAGTACCATTTGAAGCCACTACTTCGTTGATTAAAACTGACCCTACTGTTGGAAAAGGAACGGCAACTGTTAGTGAATGAAACTCATGCTCCGCTCGTTGTGGACTAAATAATCCTGCATTCGAATTTTCAGTATAAATGTAGTATTCAAATACAACGCCATTTACTAATGCTTCAACTCCATACACATGATCTCCGGCAGCTCCATCATTGTGCAAGCCATCGTCAAACATTGCAACACGATTGAATTTTAATTGATAATTCGTTCGGTATCCTAAGTAAACAGCAGTTTCATTTTCACAAGTGGCATTGATGGTTATCGTTTGATTATAAACAGGACTGGCAACATTCGAAGAAAAACTGGAAATCATTGGGGCAACCAAGACAAAATTTGCATTTGTATTGAAATATGAAATACGCCCACTCATGAGGGCTTGTAACCCTGGTATGCTCGCACCTCCACCTGGACCACCAGTACCAGTGACTGCCGTAGTTAAACTATTTTGAAACTGCGTATACGTGTAAAATTTATACGGATCAGAATTCACCGTTGCATCAATCGTTGTGCGCAATTGATTCGCAACCGTCAAATAATAATCATTAGCAAACATTTCTTGCACTATGGTACGAACGTGTGCCATATACATGCGCTTATACATCGGATTTCCCAAAATTTTCACAATAAGCGGATGAATTGTGGAAGTACTATTCGACATTGGATCTAAGGTTGTCGTACTAGAACTTGAACCAGATCCACCGGGGAATCCCGCAAAACTCATGTTTAAATCCCATACTGTTGGAACGAATCGCGCGTTGTTATCCCAAGTTAAATAATAGTTTTGTCTGAAAGCTCCACTGTAGGAATCCAAATTAACAAGAACATTATTGAAGGCCAACATCCAAATCGCACGGTCAATGTCCAATTTTGACTCAATATTCGCAAAATCATTATTCAAGGTATTGATTAAGTCCACTAAACGATTCCAACCATAAGTAGAACGTAATTCGTATCCATTTGCATAAGCACTACTATCCATGCTGATGTATTTTAGGTCTGGACTAACCGTACTTCCAGGTCCAGCGCCACCGACAGGATTACATTTAAAATAAGTGTCTCCACTTTGGTTATAATGATTAGCATTAAACGTTTTATTGATACTTTCTGCACTTGAATACAATCCGCGATACACTCCATTTACATAAACATTAGCAAAATTACCTTTGGGACAATCCATGTATTGCTCTAGAATGGCATAGGAAAGTACCTCACGTATCATGGATGGGTCCTTGTATCCATTTTGCAACTTAATATCCGTATATCCTTGGTAATCTTGATTCCCTTTGATGTGATCGAGTTCGATGTGTAAAGGATTCTTTTGATTTGATGGACTGTAAGAACTATTTCCTTTATACTTTACGCCGCAACTGTCAAAGGAAACACCATTAATTCGAACCGAATCTGCAATAATATAGGCTTCAGATGCCACGGCAGCATCTAGTTGCGCGTCCCAATTCGAAAAACTAAAAAACACCTCAATGGTTTGAATTGTGGCACGATCGTAGAAGTTTTGAACTTGGGTAAATCCCATGAAGGAACTTAATAAAGAAAGGAATAGAATTGTTTTTCTCATTTGAACGAACAGTTAGTTTATTGCTTTGATGACACTTCATTCTTTTACTTGCGCAATAATTAAGCAATATGAATTTAAAGTTAAGCATTTTTGATGACCTGTACTTGAATCGAAGATTAGGCATAGTTATTGACAAGACCTTGGTTATTTCTTCATCAAAAAACGAATCTGTCTAAAAGGGATATCATTAAATTTGAAACTGACAATTTATACTATGAAAAAAATCATCACTCCATTATTTTTAGCAGGACTCCTATTTCAAGGATGTGCGCAATCAAATGAATCAACAAAACAAGTAAAAGTAATTCAGCCAAAAACGGAAATTAGTTTTGAATTGGCTGATTTCTTGAAGGATAATCCTTCATTAGACAAAGAAGTCGAACGCGTTTTTAAACAAATGGATGACACCGCCATTGTTGCACAATTAATCATGCCCGCTGTTGGACGTTTGGGTCAAACGAAAGCAACTATTGACCAACACATCAAAGACCGCGTGATTGGTGGAGTCTTGATGTTGAACGGCACCAAAGAAGAATTCAGCTCGTGGATTAAAGATTTTGAGTCCAACAATTCGAAATTTGGCAATCTTCCATTCTTATATAGCGCAGATGCTGAGCCGAGTTTAGTTAACCGAAAAATTGCTGGTTCAACGATCGTAAAAAAAGCGAACGAATTAAAAAATATTGATGAAGTAATTGCTTGTGCAAAAACCATTTCAGGTGATTTGAATTCAATTGGAATCAATTACAACTTCTCTCCAGTAGTGGATATGTCGCCAAATACAACGGTTGGATTCAGAAGTTTTGGCGCGGTCCCAGCGAATATCATTCCTTGGTCTGACGCCTTTATTCAAGAAACACAGCGCAACAATATTATTGCAACAGCGAAACATTTCCCTGGACACGGACTAGTGACTGGCGATACGCATAAGGCCTTACAGGTAATTGATGGTGAAATGAAAGAAATCTGTAATTACCCAACTTTGATTGCCAATGGAGTTTTATCGATCATGGTCGCACACATTGCCGTACAGAACAATGCAAAATACGACACAAAAGGATTACCATCTACTTGCTCAGAGAAAATCGTTACGGAGCTATTAAAGGATAGCCTTGGATTCAAAGGACTCATCGTAACAGACGCAATGAATATGGGCGGAGTAGTAAATGTTCCACAGGCTGCTTATAAAGCAATCAACGCGGGATGTGACATCGTGCTTATGCCATTAGATGCAAAGAAAGCCCATCAAGAGATTTTAACTGCTTACCGCACGAACAAAGAATTCAAAAGTAAAGTGGATGAAGCAGCGAAAAAAGTAATTCGCATGAAAATTGCAATGGGATTATTAAAGGTGAATTAACCTAAATACAAATCGATTAATCCTTCAGGAGCTTTTACATAAAGCTCCTTTTTTTTGCGCTGAACTTTTTGAACGAGTCCATCAAAAATAGGAAGCAATACCTCTACTCCATTTTTATTTAACTGCAACAATGGATTTGCTGCCATATCGATGACATTTTCAACAATTCCTACATCGCCATGAACTTCATCGATTACAGTGTAACCAATAATTTCATGATCATAGAATGAGGTTTGATCTAACTCCTGTAAAAATGCTTCGGGAAGGTAAACTGGCTTTTTCAAAATGCGTTGAGCATCTTGTTCACTATCGATACCTTGGAATTTCACAGCCACGAAACCCTTGGTCTTAATCTTGATGTTTTGAACGAAAAAAGGAACAAGTCCTCCATCAATTTCCACAAATACCGCATCTAACGTTGCGTATTCAGCTGGATTAGAAACGTCCAAAAACAACGAAACTTCACCTTTAAATCCGTGAAGTTTCGCTATTATTCCTAAATAAAAACAATCTTTTTTTTGCATATAGCTTATTCAGCCGCAGTTTCTTCTGATGCTTCTTCAGCTGCTGGAGCTTCTTCAACCGCAGGAGCTTCTTCTACTGCTGGAGCTTCTTCCGCCACAACTTCTTCTGTTGCTGGAGCTTCCTCTGCTGCAACTTCTTCTGTTGTTTCTTCAACTGCTACTTCTTCAGCTACTTCTTCAACAACTGGTGCGTTTTTAGCTGCAACTACTGCTGCTTTCGCTGCGTTTGCTGCTACTTCCGCTTGTTGACGAGCGATTTTTTCTTGTGCTGCATTTTTCACTAATCCATCAACTTTGTTCTGAACTTTTGAATCTTTATCAGCTAACCACTGTGCAAATTTCTCTTCTACTTGCTCAACTGTTAAAGCGCCTTTTTTAACTCCGTTTAAAAGGTGGTTTTTGTACAAAACTCCTTTGTAAGATAAAATTGCACGAGCCGTATCCGACATTTCTGCTCCAGTTTGAACCCAATTCAAAGTTGCCTCGAAATTGATGTTAATTACCGCTGGATTTGCAGTTGGATTATACGTTCCTAATTTTTCGATGAATTTACCATCTCTTTTTGCACGACTATCTGCTGCAACCAAATGAAAAAATGGTTTACCTTTTTTACCGTGTCTCTGTAATCTGATTCTTGTTGCCATAATGTTTACAATTTGAGGTACGAAACCTACGTTTATAAATGAATTTGAAGGTGCAAAGATACAAAGGTTTTTTGAATTCTAACACTTATCTTGTAAGATTCTACTTTCCTTTGGCTTTCACAACAATAATCACGGTATAAAACATGATTTTTATGTCCAACGCAAGACTTCTGTTTTTGAGGTAAATCAAGTCGAACTTCATTCGTTGTAGCATTTGATCGACATTTTCTGCATAACCATATTTCACCTGTCCCCAAGATGTTATTCCTGGTCTTACCTTCGTTAAATGAATATACTGAGGTTCCACCTGAACAATTTGATCGATGTAAAATTGTCTTTCTGGTCTCGGTCCAACCAAGGACATTTGTCCAAGTAGGACATTGATAAACTGAGGGAATTCATCAAGTCTCGTCTTACGCATAAATCGTCCAATCGGCGTAATTCGCGGATCTCCTTCTGAGGAAAGTTGTGGTCCTTGCTGTTCAGAATTCACAAACATGGTCCTGAATTTGATGATTCGAAAAACTTTTCCATTGATCCCCACTCTATCCTGCAAAAAGAAAATTGGTCCAGGAGAGGATAGCTTGACCGCCAGAGCAGAGAAAATATAAAAGGGAATCAAGCAAACTACCGCGATCAGTGAGAAAACAACATCCATTACTCGTTTTATTGCTTGTTGCCAAAACGGCATGGCATCTGGGATAATTTCAATTAACAGAGCTCCATAAATATTGGTCATTTCAACTGAACCAGAGAGGATGGCATACATATCCGGCAACAACTTGATGCGAATTCGCCCATTGTCAACGCGAGAAATCATGTCTTTTAAACGGTTGTGATCAGAACTCTCCACAGCGAGGATCACTTCTTCCGCTTCGTGCTGACTCATGACCGCTTCTAAATCATTGGCATGCCCGAGATATGGAATAATTCCGTCTAACAAAGTATCCTTGCCATTGACGTTGACGTAACCGATAAAGGAATTCGTGTTTTGCTCTTGTTGAATAAGTTCATTATATATCTCTACTGCTTTTTCATTCCCACCGATAATAATGGTTTTAAATCCATGGCCATTACTGCGGATGAAACGAATGAGTAAGGTATTAAAAATCAATCTTGGGATAAGTGCAATAAAAAAATGAAGTCCAAATAAAAAGAAAATGGAACGGTAGAAATTTTGATAGGACTTAACGTCGTCGTCAATGAGTAAGGTGAAAAACAAAATGATCGTCCCTAAAAACGATGCTATCAAGGTGAGATTTACCATTTGTAAGCGAAACATTCTTCGGATGTCATGATAGGTTCCCTGAATGAAATAAAAGAATACCCAAAATAAAGGTACAAGGGAAAGCCCTAAATAAAATTTCGAATCTGGAATAAATGCTTGTCCTTCAATCTGCGTTTTTCGAATATAGAAAAACACACCCCATGCCAATGCCGCGAATAGGTAATCGATGAACACTAAACAAGAAGCCCAAAAACGATCTTTCATGTTACTTATAAACGATTTTAATGTTATCGATGCAAATAAACGTTTCCGTTTGTAACGAGTCTAAACTCGCTTTAAATGTCTGAATGAAATTTGAACCATTTGTTGAATTCCCAATTAATTCTGTCAATTCGATGTACATTTTCTTCCACTTTACCGTGCTCAATGGCTGATCATTGAATCCAGTATTATCTTGATATATATTACCATTCGTGTTCAAGGCCAAAAATCCTTGAACGAATGAATTAGTGTTGTAGTAATCGACCTCGATGAAACAAGGTTTATTTTTGGGAATGGACAATTGTTCTGTTGTATTGGCTACCCAAACCGTATCGAGCTCATTTAAAATAACCTTGCCATAGTTAAATCCATTAAACGGAGTTAGGTTGTCACTGGAAATAAAAAGACTTGCCATACTCGTATTTGGATCATCTTGAATTTTGATAGAAGCATCCTCAAAATCCTCGATCCAAAAATTTAAATTATTCACGTAACTCGTAATAGGATTCACTGTTAATGTTTGATCTTTTACCAATTTCGAATTTATCTCATAGACATTCATGAATGGATAGATCTTTTTATCCGTAGAGATGCCATTATTTCTAACAGCAGGATAAATCTTAATATTGACGTTCCCCTCTTTCAAAATGGGAATTTTAAATGGTGTTTGAAAACAACCCACCATTTGATCATCGATATACAACCAAACGTCTCGAAAATCCTGTGACAATTGTCCCTCTGAGCCAGAAAGCGATGGATTGGACACAAGAACGAATGGATTCACTTCAATCCATGATGGATTTGGGTTATTTTTAATACATGCACTTAGCACGCCTACAAGAACAAGGTACAATAAAACTCTCATCAATTCGTTAACGTGTTATTTCGGTTTTTATTTTATAAAAATCATTGGACTCGTGAATTTGATCTAAAACAAGTTCCGCAATCTGCAATGCGCGATGCCCATCTGTTAGGCTGACTGCAGGAATACTTCCCTCACGAATCGATTTTGCAAATGACGCCATTTCCAATTTTATAGCATTTGACTCCTCGACAGGAAGAACACTTTGAATAAATTGACGACCTTCGGATGAATCTTCCACGATTTCATGTCGCTCAACCTTTTTATTTAGGAAGTCAACATACACATGAGCATCCTCCATAAAGAAACAAGAACTTCGTTCTCGGTGCTCAGAGACCCTTGAAGCACTTAGGTAGGCCGTACATCCATTTTCGAAGGACAAATATGCTGATGCAACATCAATAGAGTCGCTCAATACCTTCATTCCAAATGCGGAGATGTTTTTAACATTTGAATTAGCCAAGTTCAAGGCGATATCAATGTCATGAATCATTAAATCATACACTACGGAAACATCGGTGCCTCTTTTTTGAAAAGGTGCTGTTCTTCGTGATTCAATAAATAACGGATTTTGTATGAATGGAGCTGCAACTTGCAAAGCTGGATTAAAACGTTCCACATGTCCAACCTGTACCATCACCCCCGATTCTTGCGCATACAGTAAAAGTTTCTTAGATTCTTCAACAGTTAAGCAGACAGGTTTTTCAATAAAAACATGTTTGCCCCTTTTAAGCGCTTGAACCGCTAAAGGGAAATGAGATGACGTAGGACTAGCGATTAAAAGTGCATCAACCGCACTCATCAATTCTTCTATATCAGTAAAGGACTTTGTTTGAAATTCGTTTTGAATGTTATCGCGTATAGAAATATCCGTATCGAAAAAACCAACCACCTCAAAATCTAGCGGCAATTCAAGTAAATTGCGCATATGTATTTTACCAAGGTGACCAGTACCGACGAGACCGATTTTCAACATCATTCAAACGAACAGATTAAAAAAAAGCCATTAATCGAAGGACTAATGGCTTTAAGCTGATATAAATTAATTTTATTTTTTTACAGAATCAACAACCGCTTTAAAAGCTTCTGGGTGGTTCATCGCTAAATCTGCAAGTACTTTACGATTTAATTCGATTCCACTTTTGTGTACTGCTCCCATAAATTGAGAATAACTCAAACCATGTAGGCGTGCACCTGCATTGATACGAGTGATCCATAATGAACGGAAATTTCTTTTCTTTTGTTTACGACCTGAGTACGCATAAAGCATACCTTTTTCGATAGCATTTTTTGCTACGGTCCAAACATTTTTTCTTCTTCCAAAGTAGCCTTTGGCTAGTTTCATCAAGTTCTTTCTTCTTGCTCTTGATGCTACGTGATTTACTGATCTTGGCATAATTTTAAGTTTTTTGATAAAGAGTGCTTCAACAGTGAAGACTTAGTTACTCGTTACCGGGTTAAACAATTTACAAACCAACTAAGGACTATTTCATACATAGTTGCAACTTGATGTTTGAAAGATCGGCACTATGTACTAATCCTGCATGTGTCAAGTTACGCTTACGTTTCGTAGCCTTCTTAGTTAAAATGTGGCTTTTGAAAGCGTGTTTACGCTTGATTTTTCCACTTCCAGTGATGGTGAATCTCTTCTTTGCACTGGATTTTGTTTTCATTTTAGGCATTACTACTTTTTTTAAAAGTTAAACATCTATATCAGCTTCATTACTTCTTTTTCGAGTTGATCATTAAGATCATCTTTTTTCCTTCCAATTTTGGCAGCTGTTCAATAACACCAAAATCAGCAAGTTCTTGCGCGAATTTCAATAAAAGAATTTCTCCACGGTCTTTAAAAACGATGGTTCTTCCTCTAAAAAACACATATGCCTTTACCTTACTACCTTCTTCCAAAAACTTCTTAGCGTGAGCCAATTTGAATTGGAAATCATGGTCATCTGTATTGGGACCAAAGCGAATCTCTTTTACGACGATTTTACTTTGTTTTGCTTTTAATTCTTTTTGTTTACGTTTCTGATTGTAAAGGAACTTTTTGTAGTCCAAAATCTTACATACAGGTGGTTTAGCATTTGGAGAAATCTCCACTAAATCAAGTTCTTGCTCTTCCGCTAAGGCAATTCCCCTAGAAACAGACATTACTTGAGGTTCTTCACCTTCAATCACTAAACGAATCTCAGCAGCAACAATTTTGTCATTAATTCTGTGTTGCGCTTCAACTTCTCTTTTTACAAATGGTCTCGAATTTCTTCTCATTCAATAATTTAAATACTTATGACAATTCCGCAGCGATTGCTTCTTGCACCATTGCAACAAACGCTTCTTGGGTAACTGATCCGTGATCTCCGTGTCCTCTTTGTCTTACTGATACTTGGTTTGACTCAAACTCTTTCTCTCCAACAATCAACATAAATGGCACTTTAGCCAACTCGGCATCACGTATTTTCTTACCAATTTTTTCATTTCGGTCGTCAACAAGTCCGCGAATATCGTAATTATTTAGGAATTCTAAAACTTTTTCTGCGTACTCGTTGTATTTATCTGAAATTGGAAGGACAATAAATTGCTCTGTTGACAACCAAAGAGGGAAGTCACCAGCACAATGTTCCAACAACACTGCAACGAATCTTTCCATCGAACCAAATGGTGCACGGTGAATCATTACTGGACGATGTTTTTGATTATCTGCACCAACGTACTCCAAGTCAAATCGTTCCGGCAAATTGTAATCCACTTGAATCGTTCCTAGTTGCCACTCTCTACCAAGCGCATCTTGAACCATGAAATCCAATTTTGGTCCATAAAACGCTGCTTCACCGTATTCAACAACCGTTGGTAATTCTTTTTCAGCAGCAGCTTCAATAATCGCTTGCTCTGCTTTTACCCAGTTTTCTTCTGAACCGATGTATTTTTCGCGGTTTACTTTATCACGCAATGATATTTGCGCTTTAAAATTATGGAAGTTCAATGTTTTCAAAACGTAAAGAACAATGTCAATTACATTTTTGAATTCATCTTTCACCTGTTCTTGCGTACAGAAGATATGCGCATCATCTTGCGTAAATCCACGAACTCTTGTCAGACCGTGTAATTCACCAGATTGCTCATATCGGTAAACTGTACCAAACTCAGCGAAACGAGCAGGCAAGTCCTTATAAGACCTAGGCTTCGCTCTAAATATCTCACAGTGATGCGGACAATTCATTGGTTTTAAATAGAACTCTTCATTTGGATCTGGAGTTCGTATTGGCTGAAATGAATCCGCTCCATACTTTTCGTAATGTCCAGATGTAACATACAATTCTTTATTTCCAATATGCGGAGTAATCACTTGTTGGTAGCCCGCTTTTTTTTGAGCTTTCTTCAAGAAATTCTCCAAGCGTTCTCTTAGTGCTGCTCCTTTCGGTAACCACATTGGCAATCCTTGTCCAACCTTTTGAGAAAAGGTAAACAACTCCAATTCTTTCCCTAATTTTCGGTGATCGCGACGTTTTGCCTCTTCCAACTTCTCTAAATGCTCAGTTAGCTCAGCTTGTTTCGGAAAAGTAACACCGTAAATACGGGTTAACTGTTTATTTTTCTCATCACCTCTCCAATAGGCACCTGCAATAGCTGTCAACTTTACTGCTTTGATGAATCCAGTGTCCGGAATGTGTGGACCACGGCATAAATCAGTGAAATTTCCTTGGGTATAGAATGTAATGGTGCCATCTTCCAATTCCGATAACAATTCCAATTTGTATGGATCTTGTTTCTCGGTGAAGTACGCAATTGCATCTGCTTTCGAGATTTCTTGACGTATAAATGGATTCTTCGCTTTCGCAAGCTCCTTCATCTTTTGCTCGATTTTTTCCAAATCCTTTTCGGAAATAGAATAGTCCATGAAGTCGACGTCGTAATAGAATCCACTATTAACTGGTGGACCAATTGCAAGTTTGACACCCGGAAAATGAAACTCCAATGCTTCCGCCATTAAATGGGCAGATGAATGCCACATGGTCGACTTTCCATCCGTATCATTCCAGGTCAATAATTGTAATTCACAATCCTCGTTGATTGGAAGGACCGCGTCCTTCACTTGACCATTGACACGTGCTGCTAGTACATTACGCGCCAATCCTTCGGAAATAGACATTGCGATTTGCAATGCAGAAGTCCCCTTCTCATATTCCCTGATTGTTCCATCTGGAAAAGTAACCTGAATCATCTGTTCTTATCGTATTTTGAAGTGCAAAGATAATAATATCCGTGGGATTAAGGAAGGAATCAAGCCTTACTATTTGGATCTGATAAGTGAATCAAAATTTGTTGGATATCCTTTTGCAAATTTCTAAAGGAAGCGCCCATTCCTTCAGCATCCAATTGAACATCAGGAATCTCTTTGGAGATATACGAAACAAAGCGCCAAACTTCTAAAACATTTTCAACCGAAACAGTATATGGCTCATAACTTGGATTCGAGGAAACCAATAATAATTGCTGTGCTTCTTTTAACTGATTAAAAACATATTTAAAAACAATTCCATCATTGTTGGTTACAATCACACATGGAGAATTTGAAGGCAAACTCAACCAATCTTGAACAAACTCTCCAACGACATAGGAACCGTGAGATACCGGCGGCATGGAATCACCTGAAATTGGAAATGCTCGGTATTTTCTATTTTTGGATAAAAACGGCAATTTCAAGGTAGGTAAATCTCGCATAAATTCAGGATCCGCATAACCAGCGACGTAACCGGCACGAACCTTCTCAGGAATCAATTCCACTTCCTCTTCATTATCAGAGTTAACTACCGTAGTCAAAATACGTAAATTCGTCCCTTTGGCACCTGTCTTCCAATGATTCTCCATAGAATTCCAATCGGAATCCACGTATTTAGAAAAGTCTTTTGCAATGAGGTCATCCAACGTGACTTTGTGGAACTGAGAAATAGAAACCAACATCTCCAAACTGGGTTGAGCCACTTCGTTTTCATATCCACTATAGGTTGAGCGGTTTAATCCAAGCGCTTGCGCTAATTCTTCTTGTGATTTTCCTGAACGCTTTCTGAGTAATTTTAAATTCGCCGCAATGAACATATTTATTGTCTTTTAGACTACAAAAATAACAAAATCCGAATAACTCATCATTATTTTGATTAAAATATCATCATTGGGAAACAAAGCGGTAACTGATGTATCCCGCGACATTACCTGAACCGGCATTAAATCGTGAGATTCCTGCATATTTCAAGGCTTGTTCAATCATGCATGGAGTAGCTGACGTACTGCGATTATTATCTACGATCTTGGAAATTACTCTTCCTGCATTATTTACTGTAATATTGACGACAACTGTCCCTGCAGAATTGTACCCACAAGTATAACCGGGATTTCGAACGTACCATTTTTTATTTTCAAAGGCGGTCCTTCCAGGTAAGGAAAAATCAACCATCACACTTCCCGCATATTGATTTTGACTTCCACTTTGAGTCGTTGTTGGATTCAATTTCCCGTTGGCTCCGTTCGTATTGTTTTTCATGCGTTCCGCTGACTGCGCTTGAATTCGTTCGCGTTCTTTTGCCCCGCCGAATTCATCGTATAAACTTCTTTCAAAATCACGTGCGCTTTGTTCTGGATTACCCGAACGCGTAGAACTTGCTGCATCTTGCGACCAATCTTGATTGGAACGTTGTCGCGTATCCGATGCATCCCGAACAACATTTCGAACGTCTCCCCCAGCCTGAAATGCAGGATCTTGCTGCAGGGTTAATTCAATTTCTTCTGGAACTTCTTCAATGGAAACGGAAAATTCATCAGATTCTATAGCCGTTTCCTTTCTTACCGTGGTCAGTTCTAAATAAACAAAAGCACCCACGTAAATCGTCATGATTCCCATGAGGATTTTAAAAAACTGCTCCGGATTTTTTAGTATTCTTTTCATTCTGCCAAGCTTATAAACGCACGTGTCTCCGGAAAGAAATACGTTAGGCGACCATCTAGCGTCAAGACAAAAGATTCTGCATCAAATCGTTGAATACGCTCGTATTGAATGGGAAGTATTTCCCTTCCATCTTTTAAAAATAATCCAAATTTATCTTGTATCGACACCAAATAGTACGCGTCTTCAAAACGTTCAATCGTTGAAAAAGAAACAGGTAAAATCATTTTACCCATTGAGTTTAGCAATCCAAATTGCTCTTCACGTTCGATTAAATACCCTAAATCCGGCATATAACGAATGAAATCATATTCGAAAGGTAATATTACCTTTCCTTTCACATCCAAAAGGGCCCAATTGCCTTTGTCCTTCACCGGCCAAAATCCTGTGAATGGACCGCTCGATTCGTATACATTTTTCTGAACAACCTTCCCGTTGATGTCAATTAATCCATATTTCTCTTTTTTGCGGTAAACAGCAAATCCATTGTAGAATTTAGAGACACTTAGAGCATCTGGAAACCATTCCAATGGATTCGTCAACATTAATTTACCCATTGAATCAATGTAATTTAGTTGTCCACCAACTTTAACAACCGCCCTATTTGATGTTCGATCTAGATCACCAATGAATTCGTATTCTGGATGTTGTCTCGACATTGCCTGAAAATAACTAGGTTCAATGGCTACATCTTCCACATACGCTAGCTCCTGAAAATTCGCATCATACAATCGAATCTTTTCATTCTTTTCTGTATCGTAGAAACTACCGGTAAAACTAATGTCATCAAAATCAAGAGGGAAAATTAACTTTCCGAGTCGATCAATGACGCCATATTTTTCTCCTTTACGAACAATCGCCCTATTTTGCACAAACTCGAGTATTTCATCATATTGAAAATCAACAAGCATTTGATTTTTCTTGTCAATGATACCAAATTTATCATCTTTTGAAACCACAGCTAATCCTTCTTGAAATGGACCAACCTCGTTATAGATAGCAGGAATCATTAATTTTCCTTGAGTATTCATAAAGCCGTATTTCCCACCGGAGATAACTGGATATAACTTCATTTGAAACAAATCAATATCTACCGCTAACTCTTGCATAAAGGGATAATCGGGGAAATCCCGTTGAAAAGCCGCATACTTTTCTACTGAATAATCCTTCAAGTAGATTTTGTAGACGTTTCTCCACGCTTCATTCACGAATGGACTAGACTGATAAGTTCGAACAAAGTAGACATATTCTTCCAATGAATGATTGATCGTAGCAAGACGGTAAATTTCTTTCGCCGCCTCCATTAAATGAGTATTTAATGGACAATTTTCGTAAAATCGAACGAAGGAAGCTAATTGTCCATCATTGGTCATTTCAGAGTATTCCAAATCAAAATATAGATGTTTGGCTTCTTGTGCAAAAGAAGATTCTGGCAAGGAATCCATATACATTTTTAATGCTACAGAAGTATTCTTCTCTTTTGCCAACTCAAATGCCAATTGATCACGCAGATAAATCGCAGTGTTTCTAGAAAGAAACTGAGCATGATGCTGAATAAACTGATTCCAAGCATACACGGTTGGATTCGCTTGAATTTGATCAAAAACCAACTGACTCACTAACTGCTGTTGCGCCTCAATCGCACTTTTATCAAACGAAAAATCGCTTTTCAACTTGACTTTGACTTTTTCAGATACAGAAGTCCATAAGGAATCCGCCCTTAGGACATAAATATAGGCACTATCAAGGTTTCGATAATCCTGCGTGATAAATAATTTTGATAAACCAAAGCACGCAATGCTTCCGTTTTTTTTCAAACCAGAACGAAAATGTTCATTCGCTAATCCGAGGTTTTTTTCTTGTAAATCAGCAAAACCTTTTTCGATGGATTTCTGACCGAACGTGTTCATTGAAAAAAGTGAACATAAAAAGAAGCACAGAAAAACACCGTTTCTTTTCATGTCAAAGGGCATAAAATTCCTTTTATTCAGCATTTTTCAATTCTCTTGGAATGAGGCAAACGGGAATAGGTTCCATTTTGTGCTTATTTGCTGAATGGAATCCTTGGTAAATACGCAGGACTACTTTTTCTCTAACAGTTAATTCAGACGAATCACCTTTATAATCCATCGCCCACTCCAATTCCGGATACGTAGCACCGATTTGATCTTCATCACTTCGTCCATCTTCCCAAAGTCCATCTGTTGGCGCTGCCGTCAAAATGGAATGAACAACATGAATAGATTCCGCCAATTGAAACACTTCCGTTTTGGTTAAATCAGCGATTGGACTGACATCCACACCGCCATCACCATATTTTGTAAAGAATCCAACTCCAAAGTCTTCTACTCTATTTCCAGTTCCTGCGACCAAACAACGATTCGCCTGTCCAACCGCGTACAATGTCATCATACGCAAGCGCGAACGAGAATTCGCCATCGCTAATGCTTGAGATGAAATTTCAAAAGGCATCACGGATTCGAAAGAAGAAAAAATCTCTGTTAAAGGAATCTCAAAAGATTGAACATTTGAAAACCTATTTTTCAAATCTTGGATATGCTCTTGAGCACGATTATATTCCGCACTGGTTTGACGAATCGGCATATTCAACAAAATCACTTTCGCACCGGTTAAGGCGCACAAAGTAGACGTTAAGGCCGAATCAACGCCACCAGAAACACCGATGATAAAACCATCAACGTTTGCTTTTTCTTGGTAGGACTTTAACCAAGCAACAATATGAGAGACGATTGGATTCAATTAAAAAAGGATTGAGACTTTCAAAACAACTTGGTTTTGAGTTGATTTATTGGAGAAATAAACTTTATTAAAATTGTTGTCTAAAATAAACAAGTTCTTTTTGTCATCCGAACGATCTAGAAACAAAGGAACGAATCCGTAATAGTAACCAAGTTCTGCTTTTAATACTGTCGTTCCTGCAAAGTTCCATTCCGCTCCTCCAGAGAATCCAATGTTGGAATTGAAAATAAATAATTCACCTTTGGATGTCATGTCAACATTTTCTTGATTTTGCCAAGATTGAAACGGATCATTCAAATTATCCAACGAAAATCCAGTATCGTTGATCTTATTGGAAACGAGGAAGCGATTGCGTAATCCGAAATTGGCGAAATAACGAAAATCACCAATGAACTCTGTTCTGAAATTCAAATAAATAGGCAGACTGATGTAAACTGGATTATATGTTCGCTCACTTAATAAAAAGTATTTGTCGGTCGTTGCAACTGTTTCCTTCTGATTTTTAATCACTTTATCCGTGTAGCGATAAAAAACATTTGCGTTCTCTTTTTTATAATTCAAATTTTCGATATCAAACTCTAAACCAAAGGTATACGCAAGGTTTTTCGTTTCTTTAAATGCTTTCGTGAAATTTGTCCCTAAGGTGAACGTTGCACCTACACCATTCGCAGAAAGGTTATTTGTTCCCATTTTCAACATACTGATGCCAACTCCACCAACTAATCCCGCTTGTAAGGATTTATCTCCAACAGTTTGAGACTGCACTCCAACAGCGATGAAAGCTGAAAAAATAACGCTTGATACTCGTTTGATTGACATTGATCTCATGTGATTCTGTTTTAAGTGTTAATTTTGAACAAAAATAAGAATTATCGTGAAACCCTTTCGCTTCGTAACACTGCTTTTTGGATTAGTAATTTTCATCTTTGCTTCCTGTTCATCGAACACCTACGAAGTAAACGTGGATGAAGTTCCATTAAATATCGATTTTGTGAATTTAGATTCGTTGGCATTTCATGCGAATTGGTCCCAACGGGATGCTCTTTTGATGAATCTAAAGAAAAAGGACGAAGAATTATTCAACTTCGCTTTTTCTTTTGCTTTGGAGATTCCCTTGACTTCTGACACTGCTTTTCGCAATGGCATTAACCGATTTTATGGAAATCCATACATTTTTGCTCTGGAGAAAAAATTAGCCACTAAAGCTAAATGGCGCAAAGAATCGAGCAATCTCTTGTTAAACGGATTTAAAAGACTCGCATTTTTTATGCCGAATTGGAAAAAGCCAAATTCCATTTACTTCATTAATAGTCGATTTGCTGCGAGTGCGTATTGCACCGACAAATCCATCGCCATTGGACAAGAGCGATATTTAGGTCCAAGTGACAAGTTGATCCAAGAACTTCCTTCGAATCAATTTTATGGTTGGATCAAGGAGGCCATGCAAGCAAATTATGTAGGATCTGACGCCCTTCTCGTATGGATTAGCTCACATGGAATAGAGGAAACCTCTGAAAATTATGCAAGCGAAATGATCCGATGGGGGAAAATGTTATTTCTGACGCACATTTGTTTACCGGAACTACCAGAATCAGATATACTGCGCTACTCTAAAAAGGATTACAATTGGGCGATTGCTAGCGAGAAATCGTTTTGGGAATACCTCGTCGATGAGGAATTATTATTCAAAACGGATGAAGAAACCCGTATGAATTTCTTACATGAAGGTCCATTTACAACCGGATTACCGCAGGAAAGTCCAGACCGAATGGGACGATTCATGGGATACATGATTGTGAAACAATACATGGAAAATAATGACGTGAGCCCAAAGGAATTAATGCTTATTCCATACAATAAAATTCTCCAAAAATATCAAGTTAACTAATTATGAGTGATCAAATTACAAAGAAATCCGACATCGTTATCACGGTTGGATTAGATGCAAACCAAATCCCATCAGCAATTAAATGGAGCGCTGTAGATACAAACGTTTCCGATGCTGCCGCATCTGCTTTTTTACTATCCATTTGGGATCCAAAGGAAAAAAACACGATGAAAATCGACTTATGGACAAAGGATATGAGCATCGAAGAGATGAAACAATTCTTTCATCAGACATTACTAACAATGGCAGATACCTTTGAAAAAGCAACAGGTGAACATTTAATTAGTGAAGACCTAAGAGATTACTGTTATCATTTCGCAACAAAAATGGAAATCCTACCTGAGGAATGAAGTTTACGTTAGAGAAAATGCACACGAAACACGAGGAAATCATTCAATACTTCCTCCCTACTCATCCGGAACTCGTGTGTTTAAATGATTTCATTGGCAAAGAAATTGAGTTACAATGGACAGGCACCATTACGTGTCGCACCTGTTCCAAAAAGACCAAAAAATCCTTCGGTGAAGGATTTTGTTTTTCCTGTTTCAGTAATTCAGCAGAGGCAAGTCCGTGTATTTTACACCCAGAATTGTGCGAAGCACACTTAGGCAAGGGACGCGATATCGATTATGAAATAAAACATCACTTACAACCGCATTACGTTTACCTCGCTGCAACAGACATCGTTAAAGTTGGTGTGACACGTGCGACTCAGATTCCAACACGTTGGATCGACCAGGGTGCAAACAAAGCCATTTTGCTAGCGGAAGTTCCTAATCGTTATTTGGCTGGCGTGATCGAAGTTGCGTTGAAAGATTTTTATGCAGATAAAACGAATTGGCAGAACATGCTACGCAACATCCAAGATGACTCAATCGATTTAATTGAAGAAAAATGGCAAGTTTGCGATGAATTACCAGCAGATTTAGCGCAATATTGGTTGGAAAACGATGAAATTCTTACTTTTAACTATCCCGTTGATGCTTACCCAAACAAAGTGCAATCGATGACTTTCGACAAAGAAGCAAGTATTACCGGTAAATTAAGTGGCATACGTGGACAATACCTGTATTTGGATGAGCAAAAAGTCATCAACTTGCGAAGACATACAGGATACGAAATAGAATTTAAGGCATAATGGTTAAACTCATTCATCAGATTTTGGATTTTTTTTATCCACTTGTCAGACGTATTTTTGACAAGACAACGTATTACTATGCTGCCTGCGGAAGTGGAAATTTAGTTTTGAGTTGGATCTTCTTTTTTGTTTTTTACAACCTGATTTTTCAAAAGCAAGATTTCACCTTGCAACAATTACCTCTAGGACTAAGTGCTCAAACCATTTCGGCGTTAACTTTAAGCTCCATCATATGCGCTTGCATTTCATTCTTAATTGGATTCCTATTAATGCGATATGTTGTTTTTACCGCAAGCCAATTGCGCGGAAGAGCTCAGTTTTTACGTTACGGAATCAGTGCTGTGATAACATCTACCACCAATTGGGGATTACTAAAAATTCTCGTGCTAGGAATGGGGATTTATCCCTCCATTGCAAATGTGCTCGCTTCTTGCGTAGTGGTAACAATCAGTTATTTATTGCAACGAAAATTTAGTTTTAAATAGTCTTTTGCTTTCAATAGATAAGTTTCCCTTTATAGACTTTACTTCCCTAAGAACTGCGTTAAACTTCCTTTTAATTCTTTACGGACAACTTCTTCAAGGTCAACTCAAATGAATTCCTTGGTAATCGATTCAAAATTGGACTTTCACTTGTGATACTCGTGGGAATATACACTGCACACAGACTGTTTTCCACTAAGTAAACGTTTTTCTGCATGTCAGCTGGCAAGGCTTGAAAAATTCCCAATAACACTTCATAACGCGGGTATTCAGTGTCCTTTTTTGCATCATGCCAGACGATAATGGACTGGTCGTTTTTCAAATAAGACAACATTTTTTTTGTATCGTGACGCACTGCCTCCGTAGAATGATCCCCATCGATAAAAATCAAATCAAACTTCTTATTTAATTGATCAAAATCAAATGTTTGCGAATCGCCAAATACATGTTGAATGTTTGGAACGTCTTTGGAAAAGAAACGGTGCGATTCTACGTAGTTTTTCTCCAAACCGATGGATAACAATTGCTCATCTCCAAGATTAAAAGAATAAACAGATTCAACGTAAGGTGCAACATTTGCCGCACTCTCCCCTCTCCACGTTCCTATTTCCAAGTAATCTTTCACCTGATATTTTCGACACAACAACTGAAGCAAGGCGAAATCTGTTGCTAAGGAAGAACCTGAAAGAAAGGCATAAGGAGCAATACGAACCTCATCGGATTCCATTAAATCAACCAAACGAATTTGTTGAAATGCTGTATTGGGAAATGCACGTTGAAAGTCAGACTTAAACACGATTTCGTCCTTTACAATATTATTCAATAAATAAGGTTTTTGAATAATCAGAGAAAGTGCTTTGACCAATTTAGTTAACTTATTCATGTGCTAGGTTCGCTTTGTTAAATGCTGTTTCAATTGTCCAAGGGTTAATTTTAATTCCCCGATTGATGGGAAGACCACAAAGTTAGCTCCTTCTTTTTTAAAATAAAGAATGACTACAATTGAGGTCACAAAATAGGACAGGCTCGCTGTAATGGCTGCTCCTTGAATTTTTAAAGTCGGAATGAAATAATATGCCGCCATACAAGTGACAATTAGTCCGATACCGGATGCAATCGCGTTCACGTAATATTTCCCGTGTCCAGAGAAGTAATGACCGATAATCAGCGCATAATTAAATACCCAGATTCCGGGAGCTAAGTAAAACATCAATTCATTTAATCCATTGAATTCTTTCCCAAACAACCAGGAATAGAACTCCGAGGGAATAAACAACAATGCCGATAAGGCAACGAAAGCGGTCAATAGTCCGTATTTCGTTAATTGCTCGGTTATATTCTTGGTGTAATTGACATCCGTAGAATTAGAGATTTTTGCATATTGCCACAAGGAGATACTCGTGGAAATCATCCAAATGGATTCGATGACGGAAACCGCGTTTGAGTAAATCCCTACCTCCGCTTCGCCACAATATCTTTCCAGGAAAAAATAACTAATTCGAAAACTCAATAACTGAAAAATATGAGCCAATTGATTTTGAAATCCATAGAAGAGCAATGATTTAAATGTGATCCATGTATTGGACAATTGAAAGTCAGAATCCTTTCTCACGTGTTTAGCGATGAGTAAAATACTCATTAGGAAGGTAAATCCGTAAGACAAGTATAATGCATAAACATATGCTTCTGCCGTTCGATTCCAGTTGAGGGCAAATTGCAAAAACAAGGCAGATAACGTCAGCAAGGGAACCAAGAAACTCAATAAATTAAATGATTTTAAATTTTCTTTGCCGAGTAAAATGGAACTATGTATGGACACGATCGAGGAAATAGCGCTCAAAATGAGCACCGAGACAATAAATTTCGCAGGGACTAATTCCATGTGTGACAAAATGAAATAGCACACAACACTAACGAGAAACGTCCAAAGGTAAGCAGCGAAAAACAACTCACGAATGCGTAATTTATTGGTTAAATAAACAATCGAAGCTCCACCAACCATGTTGTCAAAAATCGTTACGATTGCAATCATGGTCAACACCAAACTTTGCTCTCCCTTTCCTGTGGCACCGATGTATTGTGAAACTACAACAGCAATCATCAAATTCATGATGGCCGAAAGTAAGCGAACGCCAAAATTACCTAGGATTTTACGAACCATGTTTGAAAATTATGGCTTCATATATATCCGAGAATCTTTTGCCAATTGCTTCATAACTAAATTGTGCCTTTGCTTCTTGATGCATAACGTTTGAATCGTACTTTTCCAAACGTACTAATTGCTCTTTTATTGCCGCAACAAGCGCATCTTGATCTTCTGACGGCACTAGTTGACCATAAGCTGAATGAACAATTTCATTTATTCCACCAACATTCGTTGAAACGATTGGAACTCCAGCAGATATGGATTCAATCAATACACACGGTAAATTTTCGAAACGACTCGTTAAAACGAATAAGTCTGCACCTTTCAAAACTTCAGCAATTTCTTTCGCTTCGAGTGTCCCGTGAAAGACGATATGACCCTCAATCTTCAGCTGCTTGATTTCCTCTTGAAACATAGAAAAATCTCCGTCACTTACTATTTGCAAGTTTAAATTAGGATTCCATTGAAGTAACTCAGCGAATGCGCGAAATAATAAACTTGGGTTTTTCTGCAAACTTGCTAATGAAGAAACATGAATCAATTGATTCCCTTTACGTGCTTTGGGATCCCCCGGCACAAACAAGGAAGTATCTATAACGTTATAAACAACGTTCATTTCGGTGTGAATTCCGGAACTTCGCATTGCTTGTGCAAGGTCTTCACTCACGGGTAAAATCAAACTTGCCTTATTGGCTGTCAATCGCGTTAAAAATTGCTGAATTTTACTTGGACGAGGCAAGACCACTTTGTGGTAATACGTCCAATGTTCGGTAATGATGTAAGGAATTTTGTAGCGAATCGAAAGCAATCGAGCAACGATTCCGATGGGATAAACCACATTCGCATGTATCAACTCTGGATGAAATCCTTCGTTTTTTAGATTGCGTAACAATTGGAAATAACACGATATGATGCGCAGATAGTTCCAAACGGATCCAAGGAACGGAATTGTTGATTTGGGAATATAAGCTATCGTACTAGGAAAAGGCTCTATACTTTTAACAATTTCTGTCCTACCACTCAATTCTTCGTCTAAACAAACATAGAGTAATTGAACTTGATGAAACTGCGAAGCTGCGAGGACATGTTGAAACACAAAATTCCCATGGGTAGGCTTTATCCTATTTGGATACCAACTGGAGAGGAATAAAATGTTCCTTTTTTGCATGCATTTGTGCTATTTCTAGCTGAGGTTATGTTGATATACTTGTTGCAATTGTTGCAACGCGTAATCGATTTCTTCTTTTGTCGTATAACGCGAGAAAGAGAAGCGCACATTTGGACGTGACATGTCCGCTTGAATTCCCTCTAATACGTGTGATCCTTTTGTTGCTCCAGACGTACACGCACTTCCGCCACTAACCGCGACACCCTTTAAGTCGAGTGTAAAGAGTAACATACTTGTTTTCTCCGTTGCAGGAAGACAAACATTCAATACGGTGTACAGTGCCTTGTCAAAATCTGTTTCACCATGAAATGATACTGTCGGAAACAATTCATGTAACTGACTTATCATGTACGATTTTAAGGAGAATACATGTTTTTGATGTGCTTCTACATCCTCATATGCTAAGTCCATGGCTTTTGCTAATCCAACGATCCCAGCCAAGTTTTCAGTTCCTCCACGCAAACCTCTTTCTTGAGCTCCACCATGAATAAACGAAGTTACTTTTGTTTTCTTGTTGGCATATAAAAATCCAATTCCTTTTGGACCATGGAATTTGTGTGCGGCACAGGTAATAAAGTCGATATCTAAATCCGCTAAATCGAAGGCGAAATGCGCCATTGTTTGAACTGTATCCGAATGGAGATAAGCCCCATGTTGACGACAAAGTTGCGCAACTTTTTTCAAAGGAATCATTGTCGCAATTTCGTTGTTGGCATGCATCAAGGAAACCAAGGTCGGTTTAGCTTCCTTCAATAAGTTTTCCAAGTGGATCAAATCAACATTCCCTTTCGAATCAAGGTTAACTAAAACCAATTCGATTTTTTCGTGGGCCGAAACAGCATCAGCTGTATGTCCAACGGCATGATGTTCAATGGCACTCGTAATGATGCGCTTCACACCTAATTCGGTCACAGCGGTGTGAATAGCCATGTTGTCAGCTTCGGTTCCTCCAGATGTAAAAATAATCTCAGAAGCCGCGCAATTCAAATGCTTCGCTACCGATCGACGCGATGTTTCGAGTAAAGCCTTCGCATTTCTTCCAAAGGAATGAGTAGAAGACGGATTGCCAAAAGTATCTCTGAGTACAGGAATCATGGCTTCAACCACTTCTGGAGCGACGGGTGTTGTCGCTGCATTATCTAAATACACGCGCATATCGAAGTTTTGGCGAAGATAAGAATTTTATAGCACTTCATTAATTCTGTAAATGCCGCTTTTTGACAACAATAAATACTACTTTTATTTCATGAACGAAGACATGCTATTTTTCTGGGGAATGGGAATCCTTTTTGGACTTGTGATGCTTTTCTCTAAACCACCGATTGGATGGAAGTACTTTCACGGAATTATTTTCCTCAGTTACTTTGTTTATGCTTATTGGGAAATGAACGATGGAAACCATTCAAGCGGAGGAATGTATAGTATCCTAGTAACTATTGGTACAGGATTACATATCATTATCTACTTAATTGGCAAAGTAATATTTGGATTTTTCAGACGTCAAAATCAAAAAACAGAAGATCTTTCTTCCCTTTTTCAACAATCAAACAAAGAAAATAAGGAAGATTAATTTCTACTTCTTGGTTATGGGAGTAAGTGATGCCACCTTCACCGTATTTTTCTCAAATTTGAACGGTATAATTGTATCACACATCGGGAAATCATAGGGAACATGCACATAGAAATGTCCTTTGCGTAGCAAAAATTCCAAGCGATTCATATCTGGCTGTGTGCACCGACGCATGCTTCTTGTTTCTAATTTGTTCGCGATTGATTTCGTAAAATCAGCATGTGCCTCAAAGTCCACTTTAAAAATAGAGTCGTTTTTTAAAAAATACGTTTGAACTTCATTTAATTGAAAGTTCTTGTTTCCCATGGGACATTTTACTTTGACGAGCTTCGAAAGACACAACAAGCTTTTACTGAAATGTTCAACTTTATAGGTAATGTCCAAATATTCTTGTTCGGTACAATAGACACCAATTGTATCCCGTTGAACCATGTGGAGCATCCAATCATTGAACCGCTTATCAGAAAGTTTGGGGTAATTCAAGTGAATGCTTTTCAATTGAACATCCTGCTGCTTCGTTGAAAGTTGAACTTCATCTAAACAGGAAGTTACTAAGTCTAAACGTTCATTTTCAGCTGTGCGATCGGTATTACAAGATTGTAACAGACAGAGTAACACACTAAAGATGACGATAAACTTCATATTCAATTGATTGATTTATTTAACAACTTGTCCATACAAATCATAATGATCTGCACTTGTGATTAAAATACGCTCAAAATCTCCTAAACGAACAAATGACTCTGATTTTTTAATCAATACTTCATTATCAACTTCAGGGGAATCAAATTCCGTTCGTCCAATGAAATAATCACCTTCCACACGATCAAAAAGTACTTTAAACTCTTTACCTACCTTCAGTTGATTCAATTCATAACTAATCCCTGATTGCAATTCCATGATTTCATCTGCGCGTTTTTTCTTCATTTTCGCGGTTACATCATCCGTAAATTGGTACGCATGCGTATTTTCTTCATGAGAATAGGTGAAAATTCCTAAGCGATCAAAACGACTTTTCTCAACGAATTCATACATTTCTTTGAATTCAGCTGCCGTTTCACCTGGATATCCAGCAATCAACGTGGTTCTCAAGGCAATACCCGGAACTTTTTGACGAATGGTTTGAATCAGTTCTTCCGTTTTTTCTCGGGTAATTCCACGACGCATGGCTTGTAATATCTTCGTTGAACCATGTTGCAAAGGCATGTCCAAGTATTTACATACATTATCGCGTTCATTCATGACATCCAGTACATCCATTGGGAATCCAGACGGATAAGCATAGTGTAGACGAATCCATTCGATTCCTTCTACGTCAGAAAGGCGTTTAATCAAATCAGATAAGGCTCTTTTCTTGTAAAGATCCAAACCGTAATATGTTAAATCCTGAGCGATTAACATCAATTCCTTCACGCCTTTTGCGGCTAAGTTTTTAGCTTGTAGGACTAAATCCTCCATTGGAGTCGAAATATGTGTCCCTCGCATAATCGGAATCGCACAAAACGAACACGGACGATCACATCCTTCTGCAATTTTGAAATAAGCGTAATGATTTGGTGTCGTCAACAAACGCTCTCCTACTAATTCGTGCTTGTAATCCGCTTTTAAGGTTTTGAGTAATCGAGGCAAGTCTCTTGTACCGAAATACGCATCCACTTCTGGGATTTCTTTTTCCAAATCGTCTTTGTAACGCTCGGACAAACATCCGGTCACATAGACTTTATCAACGAGCCCTTCCGCTTTTGCTTCCGCGTAGCGAATAATGGTATCGATAGACTCTTGTTTGGCGTTATCAATGAATCCACATGTATTGATGATGACAATTTCTGCATCATCCTCCATAGATTCGTGTTCGACATCAAAATGATTCGCTTTTAATTGAGCCATCATGACTTCTGAATCGTAGGTATTTTTTGAACAACCCAACGTAACGACGTTTACTTTGTTCTTTTTTAGTGTTTTTGTTTTCATTGCGTGCACAAAAATAGGACACTTTAGCGAAATGGTATTATTTTTGACCCCTCGCAAACTAAAAAACATACGAATATGCGTTATTTATTACCAATCCTCCTTTTTTTTAGCGCGTGCGGCACGGTTAAAAAATCAAAACCAGCGAACATGACAGAAGTCACAGCACCAAAAGCATTTATTCGTCAAAACGAAACCATTGATATGGGAGCTGAATTATTTCAAATTCAGTCGATGAATATTATCGGAAATAGACTTTATGTTATTGTGAAAGCTCACCCAATTCTTGATGTGGAGGATTTTGATTTGACAGGAAGTGCAAACATTTCTAAATCACTTCCCCCCATTCGAGCGATTCGTTTGGATGTAAAAAAAATCCCAGTTAAAAAAGGTGACGGTGCGGTTGCGATGATGGAACAGACATTGGTATTTGACATCACCGATTTAGCCTATACGCAAGAAGCTGGGTCACAAATTTACCTTCAGTTCGAAGGAGCGAAAGAACGCATACTATATACCCTCAAATAAACATGGAAGAAGAACGTATTGACAAAATTATCATGGAACGAAAATTGGTTTCATCCCGCGTGAGAGCGGAGGAACTCATTTCCAAATTTGGCGTTTTGGTCAATGGTAAACTTATTTCCAAACCAGGAAAAAAAGTTCCAATTGATGCCGAAATTCAATTGATTTCAGAAGAAATTCCTTGGGTTTCTAAAGGAGCATTAAAACTTGTCGCAGCATTGGAGGAATGGAAATTCGATTGTTCAGACAAGGTCTACATCGATCTTGGCGCGAGTACGGGAGGATTCACGGAAGTACTGTTATCCAAAGGAGCGAAAAAAGTTTTCGGCGTAGATGTTGGATCCAAACAGTTACACGAACGAATCAAAGCAGATGAACGTGTGGTAAACTTAGAGAAGACACATGCACGTGACTTAACGGAAAAACAAATCACAGAAGATGTGGATGGATTGGTTGTAGATGTTTCCTTTATCAGTTTGGAAAAAGTTATACCGTTTGTTATTCGTTTTTTGAAACCAAACGCAGATGTTGTATTGTTAATTAAACCACAATTTGAATTAGGTAGAGCGTTTTTATCCAAAGGAGGAATAGTAAAAGATGTACGACAATACCCAATCCTTCTGGAAAATATAAAAGAAATGTGTAGTCGAAATCAATTAGAGTGGCAAGCTTATATTGACTCCCCTATTCTCGGAGGCGATGGAAATAAAGAATTTTTAGGATATTTTAAACGAAAATAATTTTCTTTGCAGGATTATGACAATCGACGAATTATACAAAGCATTTAACGACATCGAGTTTCAAGCAACGCGCATTTTAAAAGCTAAAAACTTGGATAGAGATCATCTGAGCCGTTTTAATGATCGAACGGAGGAAATACGCCTTCAACTAGTGAGCATGCGCTTACAAGGTGCTATTCACGACACCATGAACGAACTAAAGAAGATAGACGAAGAATATTTGCCGAAATTATCGTTTGGACGTAAAGTATTGAATGTTCTTCTTTTCGGACAGTATAAAAAACGTTATCAATCCAAAGGACAACTGCGTTATTTCATGGAAGAAGTATCCAAGAGAAAACAATTGTTTATGCATGCAAAAGGTGAGTTAAACGAAGATTAACACCTCGCTTAAACTCACCAATTCATTATTTATACAACTTATATTTTTGCGGTAAATTCTTCTCCGGAAGTAATTTGAACAGACTCGTTCATAATGCTACAAGAAATCGATTGTCCACCTAAGTTTTTAACGCTCACAGTGTTTTTATCGATTGAAACTTCCAATGGAACGGTTTGATACAAAATCCTAAAGGTATAGGACTGCCATGCTTCTGGAATCGTTGGATTGATTTCTAATCCGGACTCATGTACGCGGACACCTGCCATTCCCTCAACAACGGACATCCATGTTCCAGCCATACTCGTAATGTGAAGGCCTTCATCCGCTTCGTGATTGTAATCGTCAAGATCTAAACGAGAAGTTCTTAAGTACAATTCATAGGCTTTCGCCAGATTTCCAATCTTCGCTGCAAGAATCACGTGAACACATGGAGACAAAGAAGATTCATGTACCGTTTTGGGTTCATAGAAATCAAAGTTATCACGTATGGTTTCTAAATCGAAATGATCTTCGAATAAATACAATCCTTGAAGGACATCAGCTTGTTTGATGAAAATCGAACGAAGGATTCTGTCCCAAGACCAATGTTGGTTAATTGGACGTTCCGTTAATGGTAAATCGTGAGCGGATAATTGTTCTTTATCCATGAATCCATCTTGTTGAAGGAAAATTTTCGTTCCTTCCAAAACAGGGAAATAAACATTCTCAACGATGTGTCGCATCGCTTTGATTTCCTTTTCGGACATCAATTTATTGTTTGACCCACCAATTTCCTCGTTAATTTTCAAACAGTAATCGATACACCAACGAGCGATGTAATTCGTATACCAGTTGTTGTTGACGTTGTTTTCGTATTCATTTGGACCTGTTACACCAAGCATCACATACGCTTCTTTGCTGTCAGACCAGTTGAAACGCTGTGTCCAAAAACGTGCAATTCCTAAAAGAACAGGGAATCCGTATTGCTTTAAATAATCGCGATCTCCCGTGTGTCGAACATAGTTATAAATACCAAAAGCGATAGCTCCGTTACGGTGAATTTCTTCAAACGTGATTTCCCATTCGTTGTGACATTCTTCACCATTCATGGTTACCATTGGATAAAGGGCTGCACCGTCTTTGAATCCAAGTTTCTCCGCATTTTCAATGGCCGCGTTTAAATGGTTGTAACGATAAACCAATAATTGACGGGAAATTTTCGGGTCTGCCGTTTTTAAATAGAATGGCAAACAATATGCTTCCGTATCCCAGTAAGTTGCTCCACCGTATTTTTCTCCTGTGAACCCTTTTGGACCAATGTTCAGTTTTGCGTTTTTCCCTGTGTATGTTTGATACAAATGGAAAATATTGAAGCGAATTCCTTGTTGAGCTGCAGTATCACCCTTGATAAAGATGTCTGCATTTTCCCAAATTTTCAACCACGCTTGTTCGTGGTCTTGACGCAATTTGTCGAATCCACCAGTATAAGCATCACGCACCCTTGAAATTGCTTTCGCAGCTAATTCAAAATCCGAGTGATTCATTGTTGACGTAATCGCTACATACTTTTTCAAGGTGTATGGAATACCTTTCTCTAGGTAATGTTCAAAATTGTTCTCCACATAGAAGTCACGTTCTGCTACATTCGGGTGAATCGTCAACAATTCCGTTCCTTTCCAGAATGAATATCGCATTGCTGTAGCAACAGAGAAATTGGTTTTTTTCGTTCGGCCACAAATAATACCTTTTTGCGCATCGACTTTTCGGCTATCCTCCAACCAGAAAAATTCATCGTAGTTGGCATCGTGGTTACTTACCTTTCCATCCAAATATGGCGTGAATTTGACATTCCCGCTAAAATTGATCGGCGTCACGGTATAAGAAATCGCTGCGATTTCTTCTTTCGCCATGGAACAGAAACGAATGGATTGTACTTCTAATTCTTTGCCATTCGACAATTTCACTTTGAAATGTCTTGTCAATATCCCGTGTTGCATATCCAATTCTCTGTGAAAGGACTTTACTTCACAGGTATTTAAATCCAATGGAATTCCATCCACTTCGATGTTAATACCAATCCAGTTACATGAATTCAATACTTTGGCAAAATACTCGGGATACCCATTTTTCCACCAACCTACACGCGTTTTATCTGGATAATAAACTCCACCGACATAGCTTCCTTGCAAGGAATCACCTGAATATTGTTCTTCAAAATTAGCACGTTGTCCAAAGGAACCGTTACCAATACTGAAGATACTTTCCGCTTGTTTTTGCTTGCTGGAATCAAACTTATTTTCAATTATTTTCCAAGCATCTATTTCAAACAAATTACGCATACGCTTCTAAACTAAATTCGGTTAAATCATTAAAATATGTGTCCGCCATATTAGCGATGTTTGGATTCCCAACCGCTATTGCGATGAATCCACCAGCTTTGGCCGCTGTAATTCCGCTGGCTGCATCTTCAAATACGATGCATTCCGCTGGTGCAAAACTTAAGGCTTTTGCCCCATTTAAAAATACTTCTGGATGCGGTTTTGGGTGCTCTACCCCATTCCCATCGATTACGACATCAAAAAAGTGATCAATCTTCAATAATTTTAGAATGAAATTTGCATTCTTACTAGAAGATCCGATGCCCAATTTGATTCCTTTCGATTTTGCTTCTTGTAATAAACTCAAAACACCTGGAAGGAGATCTGATTGATTCAATTCCTGAATAGAATCAACATAAAATTCGTTTTTACTGATGAGGAGCGCATCAAATTCTTCAGTGGAGATGGTTTTAGCACCTAGTTCAAGAATCTTTTTGAGTGAATCTACTCTGCTGACTCCTTTTAGTAATTCGTTGTGTTCTTCTTCAAATGGAATACCTAAAGATTCCGCTGTGCGTTTCCACGCGATAAAATGATTGTGTTCGGTTGTCACAATGACACCGTCTAGATCAAAAATGAGTGCTTTCACCATCACAAATTACTTTTCCTCTTTAATTCTCAATGTTAAAATTCCCGCTAGTATCAGTAAACAACCACCAATGGTTACCGCGGCAATTCTAGATCCATCTAACACATTTTCCATCACCTTTCCGAAGAAAAGGGATGCAATGATTTCAGGTAAAACAATAAAAAAGTTGAAAATACCCATGTAAATTCCAATTTTATTTTCAGGAAGACAATCAGCCAACATCGCATACGGCATAGAAAGAATACTACTCCAAGCAATCCCAACCAGTCCCATAACGATGAACAGTCCATAACTCATTTCTTCACCTTGAATAAGGTTTATAGAGATAAGTCCAAGTCCACCAATCAACAAACACAGAAAATGTGTCCATTTCTTACCGAATTTACCGGCTAAGAATGGCAACACAAGTGCGAACAACAAAGTCACGACATTTTCAATGGAATACGTTAATCCAGCGAAGTTTTGTCCGTCAGAGTAAGCTTTTGATCCCACTTCACCACCGAAAATATCATTCGCAACGGTTGGTGTGTAATAGAACCACATGAGGAATAATCCAGGCCAAGTCACAAATTGAATCAAGGCTAACTGTTTCATTCTCTTTGGCATGTGCATAATAGCGTGAACAATCTCATTGACCCCACTTAGCAATCCTTTCTTTTCAGCCTTCGTTGCAGCGAGTTCCTCTTCTGTCGGTGGATATTCTTTGGTCGTAAATACAGTGTACAGAACGGCACCAAGGAAGGCGATTCCACCAATATAGAATGACCATTTCACATTATCAGCAACATGACCATGTGAAGCTGTTGAGTTCACATGAAACCAATGGGTAAAAATCCATGGTAAGGCACTGGCAATCGTTGCTCCCACTCCAATGAAAAAACTCTGCATCGAGAATCCAACTGTACGTTGATTTTCTGGAAGTTTATCCGCAACAAACGCACGAAAAGGCTCCATACTGATGTTAATCGAAGAATCCAATACCCATAGTAATCCAGCTGCCATCCACAATGCAGAAGCATTTGGCATAATGAATAAACAGAGAGAACTGAGGATTGCTCCAATTAAGAAGAAGGGGCGACGACGACCAAGCACAGGATGCCATGTTCTGTCACTCAAATATCCAATGATGGGTTGTACTAACAATCCAGTTAAGGGTGCTGCTAACCACAACGCAGGAATGTCCTCCGGTTTTGCCCCTAAATTCTCATAGATGGAGCTCATATTGGCCATTTGGAGTCCCCAACCGAATTGGATACCCATAAATCCGAAACTCATGTTCCAAATTTGCCAAAAAGATAAGTTTGGTTTCGTACTAGTCATGGTTTAGCTATTTAGTACTATGTTTTACTTGTAATAGACTTGGTAACCCCAAGGAGCTAACGAAATTTTAGTTGTACCACTGAAGGTCTTTTTCTTTCCAGAGAAAAGCTCTGTGTATTCTCCTGACATTGAGGAAGAATTAAATGAAACCTCTGTTTTTTTATTTGAAAGATTAAGAACTGTAATAACTTGATGATTCTCATATTGACGGATGTACACTAAGTGTTCTTTCGAATTTTGTGTCGCTACAAATTCTGCTTGATTACTCCCATCTTTCACCCATAATGCTGGATTCGTTTGGTGTAAGTTCAATAATTTGGTGTAGAAAGGAACTAGGTCCATTTTTTTCCATTCAATACTATCCTTATCAAAAAACTTCAATCTGCGGTCTAAAGATGTTTCTTGTCCATTATACACTAAAGGCATTCCTTCAATGGTTGAAGCTAATACCGCTAAAGCGAAACGTGCATCCCCCATTCGTTCCATTTCAGTACCATTCCATGAGTTTTCATCGTGATTTGAAGTAAAATTCATTCGAAATGCATTTCCTGGGTATTTATTCGTTTTAACATATTCAGTGATCGCTGTTGCATCCTTTTTTCCCTTTGCAATATCGTTCATGATGTGGTGAAAATTCCATCCATAAGTCATTTCGAATGCATCATGCAAAGGAATTTCCTCCGCTTCCGCTAGCATGAAAATTGGCTTCACTGCTTGTAATTCTGCACGAGCCTCCATCCAAAAGTCAATTGGAACCCAACCTGCAACATCACAACGGAAACCATCGATATCCGCTTCCGCCAACCAATACTTCATGGAATTGATCATTTCTTTTCTTAAGCTTGGATTGTCGTAGTTCAAATCAGCAACATCCCACCAGTCTGTACCAATTGTTGGCTGAACATTTCCAGTAGAATCCAAGGTGTACCAATCTAAATGTCCTTGTTCAGTTATCCAAACATTATCTGGTGAAGAGTGGTTTGCCACCCAATCAATAATGACGCGCATATTTAACTTGTGTGCCTCTTTCACTAAGGATCTAAAGTCATCCATGTTTCCAAATTCTTCGTTCACTTTTTGGTAATCTTGAACCGCATAGTAACTACCGAGAGATCCTTTTCTGTTTTTCACTCCAATTGGATGAATCGGCATTAACCAAATAATATCAACTCCCATTGACTTTAAGCGAGGAAGTTGTTTTGTTACTGCCGAAAAGGTCCCTTCTTTTGAGAATTGACGTACGTTTATTTCGTAAATCGTTGAATTATAGGCCCAATCAGGTGTGATTTTTTGAGCAAAAGTGGAAAAGCTCAAAAAAGAGATAGCTGCACAAAGTATAGATTTTAACATGTTTTAACAGTTTGCTTGTTTAGAATATAGTTTAGGTGGTAATTTACGAGTCCTGTCACTGGTTTTTGAATGATAGAAGTAACGGTTACTCCCAATTCCCCAGCTGCTTTATTCAATTCAGACTCAAATATTTTAGAAAGAGAACCAACGAAGTGAACTTCTGTACTCTGGAAATTTTCATAGCAACAAACGTGTACTTCCATGAATTTCTTAAATCCAGCATAAACCATTTCACTAAAGAAAGGCTCATCTTTATGTTTCGCGATGAACGGCATAAATGACGCAATGTATACATTGGCATTGGGCTCACGATATACGTGATTTACGATTTGATCTTTATCTAAATTATAGGTAGCAATAAAATCCGCTTCTACATGAGCAGGAAGTTTGTGGTATAGGAAATTACTTAATAATTGTTTACCGAAATAACTACCACTTCCCTCATCGCCAAGAATGTAACCTAAAGCCGGAACAACTTCACTCAATTCTTCTCCATCAAATAAACAAGAATTGGAACCTGTACCAATGATACATGAGATGGCAGGACTTCCCGTATATGTCGCATATGCACTTGCAAGTAAATCGTGATCAACCACTATTTCCGCATTTGTAAAGATTCTTTTGAGTCCAATTTCAACAATTTTGTTCATTTCATTGCTAGAACATCCAGCTCCATAGAAATAAACTCCAAGTACTTCATCGGCTACTGCAAGGATGTCCACTTGTTTCTTTAATTCCGTTTCAATCAAATCGGATGAATGAAAATATGGATTAAAGCCCATTGTTGAATAAAAACTTTGGTTATTTTTGCTATCAACTAAAACCCAGTCGCTTTTTGTTGAACCACTTTCTACTATAAAATACATATCTCTAAAATGATAAATTGAGTCTTTGTGTCATTTTTACACTTTCCAAATATATACAAAATCCTTCTTTCGTGCATAATAATCTTAAAAAAATAGGTTCTGAATTAAATCCAAATGTCTCTGTGGATTGTGTGATTTTTGGATTCGACTTGGAAAAATTGACCGTGCTTGTGATTGATCGCGGGGAGATTTCTGCTGAAAAAGGCCCACGTTTGGCACTGCCAGGAAACCTTATCTATGACAATGAAAATTTAGATCAAGCCGCAAGCCGAGTCTTGGAGGAATTAACCGGATTAAAGGACATTTATCTAGAACAAGTAGGTGCTTTTGGAGATCCATTTCGTATTCACAAAGAATCTGACCGCGAATGGTTGAAGTCCATCAGGGCACAGCCGGACGCTCGGGTAATTACCGTTGCCTATTTTTCACTGGTGAAAATTGAAGATTATTTACCTCACGCTTCTTCCTTTGCAAAAAATGCCGGATGGGCTCCCGTAAATGAGATTTCCGAATTAGCTTTTGACCATTTCGAAATCCTCCAAGCCGCAAAAGATAAACTGAAGCAAAAGATCAAAATTCAACCCATTGGATTCAACTTGTTGCCTGAAAAATTCACTTTGAGTCAACTGCACCGCTTGTACGAGAGTATTTTGGATAAACCATTGGATAAAAGAAATTTCCGTCGCAAAATTCAAAAATTAAACATCCTTTCAAACCTGAAGGAAAAACAACGTGGTGTCCCACACAAACCTTCTTCTCTGTACGAATTTAACGAAGAGAAATACCAAGAACTCACCCAAATGGGCTTCGATAATTTCGGATTCTAACTCCTCTTTTTTCTTCTTGCTAATAATTTTGTAAGTTTACTCGTTAGGTAGTTACTGTTTTTTTTTCTTGGACATGTAACTTTTGACAAGTTCAATTTGTTTTAACTGTAATACTACAATTTTGACTAGTGCTGAATACAATCATTCTGTTGAACAAATAAGCGATTCATTGTTTCGTTTTGCTGTTCATTTCCTGAAGGATTCAGAGGATGCTCAGGATGTTGTTCAAGATGCATTTGAGAAATTGTGGTTAAATAGAGAAAAAGTAGAGAAAGAAAAAGTGAAATCCTGGCTTTTTACCTGTGCACACAACGCGATGTTGAATCAGTTACACAGAAAAAAAACACAGAAGCTTCACTTAGATTCTATCGATAAATCTGGATTTGAAAAACCAGATCAGTCTTTTGAATCGAAACAGGCGATTGATTTAATGGTCACATCCCTTCCTCCTCTACAGAAAAGTATTCTCTTGTTACGCGATTTGGAAGGATATACATACGAAGAAATTGGAGAAATGCTCAGCATTCCATCCGTTCAAGTCAAAGTGTATTTATTCAGAGCGCGCTTGAAAATAAAAAAACAGTTAAAAGGACTTTTTTTACTTGCCTAATGCAACCGACACACGAAAACATTGATCGCTGGCTATTTGACTACACAGAAGGAAATCTTTCTGCGGAGCAAGAACAGCAATTAGAATTGTTTCTGATGAATCATCCGGACCTTGAATTGGACATGGATGCATGGGAAATGGCCAAAGTTGATGTGGCACCCATGGTTTTCGAACAGAAAGAACTACTTTATAAAAAACGAACTTACAAGCCTTTATTGGCTATTTTGAGTCTTTTGATTTTTTTCACTTTTGGAATTTCACTTTTATATAGGAATCAAGTGAAAGAAACGCACACACATTCACTAAATGTGCAGCAAAGTGTTAAAAAGCACACCGGACGCACTCCGCAAAAAACAACTAACCCAACGATTAAAAGAATTGAATCTGATCAGTCTGTTTCTTCTGTTAACGGAACACTACTCTACTTGCCGCAACGGACTGTTTCTACTCCTTATGAAACGACAAGGAAAACGACTGATCATTTTTCTTTGAATACCAAAATGGAACAAAGTTCCTTCTCTAGTTTTGGATTAACCAACACAACCTTAAATTCAGTACCGGAAGAACATTCAGATTTCAAGTTACCAAATTCCAATTTTTCCTTTTCTTCTAATGAATTTGAACCAATAATCCTTCATCCCTTGAAAGGTATGATTGTCGGTGGGTATCGAACCGATTTTAAAAATGAAGAATTAAGTGTGAGTATCGAACTTGATGCGGCCGAAATTAGTTTAGGAAACATCGACTTATTTAAAAAAATCGATCAGCTTTTATCGAAAGACATCGGACTAAGCAACAACCAGAGTTACGACTACACAATGCCAGGACAAAGCAATCTCGAGTTGAATTTTAGTTCAGTTGGCACCACTTCACAAACACGTTTTCAAGCAGTTAGCTCCATTCGTTCTTTAGAAAACCCAGCACAGTTCAGAATGAATAACCAACTTTCCTTTGATACTTACTCGAGAAACATGCGCGCAGGATTCGGTGTCCAAGCTAACTACGACGACTTTGGATCAGGACTCATTCGAAACGGTAACTTCGCTTTGATTTTCTCACCTAAAATTGCCTTGTCGCGTAAAATATCTTTGGAACCGGCTGTTCGATTCAAAAATGGAACATACACCTTGAATCAAGTAAAAATGGTGAACGAAAGTTCCGTTGAATACAACACTGGGCAAGTAAACCAGTTTCAATTCGATCCAAATTTATCCATTGGACGAACCTTGTGGTACCGTGATTTAGATGCTGGATTAACCATTCACACACCCATCTTTTTCTTGAGTGGACAAATCACGAACATTTTCAAACACAATGAAAATATTTTCTCTAATAACGGAGAGACCATGGCTGCGTCAAGAAACGTCAACGTCATCACTGGAACACAGTACATTTCAAGAAATGAAAAATTGATTTTTGCACCGTATGCAATCTATCAACATTCCGATTACCAACAACAACTCTTCGGAGGATTTACGTTTAAGGCAGGAAAAGCCCAACTTGGACTTTCCTATGGAAACTTAAACACAGGAAATGTATCCTTCGGGTATGTTGGAAAGAACCTTGCCTTGATCGGACAATCAGGTTTTGGTACTTTAGCGAGCACACAACAACGAACTTACACACATCAATTAACCCTACGTATTCATTCTTCTGTGAGCAAAAAAGCGCGCAGATACATTAGCCTATAACTACTACTATGAACTTAAAAAACCTCATCCTACTTGGTCTTTTTTATGTGAGTTTTCATTCCATGGCTCAAGATCCAACCTTTACACAATTCTATTCAAATCCAGTTTATTTGAATCCTGCACTTGCTGGATCAAGTGGCTGTCCGAGAGTTGCACTGAACTACCGTAATCAATGGCCGCAATTAACTGGGAATTATATTACCTATGCAGCGGCTTACGATACCTATGCAAAGAATTTGTCCGGAGGAGTTGGTATCATGGCGATGCATGACCAACAAGGACAAGGAACGATTCAGACATCCATGATTGCTGGTACCTATTCGTATTATTTAAAAGTGAATCGCAAATTCCGCATTATGTTCGGTGGACAAGCTGCGTATTTTCAAAAGTATTTGGATTGGAGTAAATTGACTTTTGGAGACATGATTGACCCACGCAGAGGATTCATTTATCAAACGGGAGATGTTCCAAGAGGAGATGGCTCCCATGGTTTCTTTGATGTTTCTGCTGGAATGGTTGGATTCACGAAAAACTTTTATTTTGGAGTTGCAGCACACCATTTGAACCGTCCAGATGAATCCATGATACTCGGGGATTCAAGATTACCAATTCGTATTACTGGACACATGGGAGCGAACATTAAACTTGGTCAACGTGGACGCTATTCAAGCAGTACGACCTTGATGCCAAATGTCATCTACCAATACCAGAATGGATTCCAACAGTTTAATATCGGAGCTTACTTGAAATATGAAGCATTTACGATTGGAGCTTGGTACCGCAACCGTGATGCTTTTATCGTGAGTTTAGGTATCACCACAGAGAAATTCAGAATTGGTTACAGCTACGACTTAACCGTATCTCAATTAGGTGGTGTTACCGGTGGATCTCATGAAATCTCCATGGGAATCAACTTGAAATGCAAGAAACAAATGAAAGACTTCCGACGTATTTCTTGTCCTTCCTTCTAAAACATTCGTTTAGAATTTCTGATAAATCGGCAAGCGCATAAAGGTTTGCTCGAAATATGGACTTCGGCTGTATATGAAATACAGTTGATCCCATTCGGAATTTCTAAATTTCTCATCCGTCGCTTTGCGAAGTTGGTATTCTTCCTGTAATTGTTGATTCTTGTCTAGAATCACAGCTATTTGATCCTTAAAAACATAGTTAGAGAAATATTCCTTTTGCTGTAAATACGAATCAAAGAAATTCCAAGTTAAATAAGAATCCTCCGCTCTCGGCTGCAAGGATGCATGAATAAACAGCGCAGCATCTTGATGACTAGGAATAAGAATATCACCTGGCTTCAAGTCAATTGCTTGCTCGCTCTCCCCTACTTCAATCTGTGCTAATTTAAAATGTCCCTCGTAAGGTTGACTTGGACTTTTGTACGATTTCACGGAAAACACACGAAGGGTATCGATAGATTGTTTTGTCAACGTTTCATAAATGACATGGTTTGCTTTTAAGCGATCGATGACTCCCTGTTCTTGTCCACCAACAACATAGTATTCCGGAACGGTTACAGTATCCTTCGGAACATACGTTTTATACCAAGGAATCAAGCGTTCATAAGGCAAGGTTCGATCGTAGGTCAATTCTTTTAATCCAGTGATGGGATGCAATGGAAACGAATGCTCAAAACCTTTAAATGAGATCGAATCCGCTTTCTCCGTAAGTTGATAATTGAAGGCGTATTGATGTAGGTTTCTTGCCCACAATTTCGCTGCGCTGCGCTTTTCTTCAATTTCTAGCGCATTTTCTGTAGTAAATGCAACGATTCCTTCCATGAAAGCCAACGTTGCTTGAACGCGCTGTGGGAAAGGTTTCAACATGTGTGTTTCAACCGTAAAACTAATCGAATGAAACAAGGACGCGTATCCCATCGCATAACGGGGCAAATCATTGAAGGCATGGATTCCTTGCGCAGGTGTCTCTCCTTTCAATTCAACGTATGGAAATAAGTCCCAACCGTATAGTTTGACTTTCTCGGTTAAGTAAGGAATGCATTTCACATAGGTCAAGTCATTTATTTGTGGGGACATGCGTTCTTTCATGGAAGCGATGTATGTCAAAGTGTATTGATAGTCCGCGCCGTTGGACACATGGTTATCGATGAACACATCAGGATCCAAAGCATGAAAGATTTTCGCAAAGGTGAACGCATTTTTAGAATCCATTTTAATGAAATCGCGGTTCAGGTCAAAATTGCGCGTGCTTCCGCGGAAACCATATTCCTCTGGTCCATTTTGGTTAGCGCGACTCGTCGAAGAACGGTTCATCATTCCACCGACATTGTACGCCGGAATAAATGCAATTACCGGAAGTTTCTTTCCATCTTTCGTCTCCAATGGTTTTCCTTGTGCAATCCACTGATCCAACCAAATCAAACAGGCATTGATTCCATCGGGCTCCCCGGGATGAATCGCATTGTTGATGAGAATCGTTGTTCCAGCATGTGCTTTCGTAAAAGTACGAGTAGAATCTTTCCCTCCGTTGATGACAAACAAGTAAATCGGTAATCCATAATCCGAAGGACCCATGTTGAACATAGAAAGTTCCTGGTGCGTTTTGTCAAGTTTATGGAGGTGGTCAATTAATTCTGGATACGTTGGAGAAGTGTTGCCTGTCCAGTTGGATTGTGAAAAACAACTAACTGAAACTAAAATGAAAATGGCACTAAATAAAAATCGATTCATCCGAAAAAAAAATTAAAAAACCTGAAATTTTAAAGGTAATCGAAGGAAAATTTGAATTGGTTCCCCCTGTTTACTTGCAGGAATCCAATTTGGCATTACACGGTATAGCTTGATGCTTACATTGACTAAAGAAGGCATGAAAACGGCAGCCATGTTATCTACATAAAAATCATTTAGTTCCCCTTCATTATCGATAACGAATCGGATGATTAATCGACAGGAAGTACCTTCATTCGTCGAGATCGAATAGTTCATAAATGAATCAGGGATTACCAGGTTTTCATTGACGAATCTTGAAAGTCCTTCAAATCCTTCTGTAAACCCCGCTTCTACAATGCTAGAGTCATTATAAAGTTCGTCCATGGATGGGTCCTTCTTGTCCGCTGGTACAAATGACTCTAAAATCATCTTATCTGCGTTGTCTTCACGTGACTTCAAAAGTTCTTTCTTTGCCTCCGTTAAATCTGGATACCACATCATCCATGTGGAACGATCATGTAATTGATAGACCAACAAAAATCCTTTCCCTTGGCCCAACATTTTCAAGTTCAATACTGCTTTTTTATGTGGAACATCAAATTTCACATACCCCATTTTCTTTTCGTATTCAGCGGACTTGTATTGTTCGACAACTTGTCTGAGGTTCAGAGCGAGTATTTTCGATGGAATTTTTGACTTCCCGATATCAGCAAACGAAAAATCAGCAGACATTTGAATGATGTGCATTTCTTCCTTCAAATTTGGATTCTTGAATTGATTGTATACGAATCGCTTATTTTGATAGTGTTCTTTCACAAAATACCAGGAAGAATCCAGCTGAAAATTCAAGTAAGAATGTCCATAATGATTCTCAACAGAAAACCGATAGGTATACGCAGAATCCTTCGGTGTCGCTATGACATTCATGGAAATGAAAAATACGACAATAAATAGGAATGATTTTAAATTCATCTCATTTAAAATTTATTCTTCTAACAAATCTGGTCTACGTTCTTTGGTACGTTGGTATGCTTGTTCTTCACGCCAGCGGTCTATTTCCTTTTGATTTCCAGATAGTAACACATCAGGCACTTTCCATCCATTAAATTCCGGCGGACGTGTATACACCGGTGGAGAAAGCAAATTATCTTGAAAACTATCCGTTAACGCAGACGTTTCATCGTTCAGTACACCTGGGATCAAGCGCACAACTGCATCCACAACAACCGCTGCGGCTAATTCTCCTCCAGAAAGCACATAAGAACCAATGGAAATTTCCTTCGTAATGTAATGTTGACGAATGCGGTCATCTACGCCTTTATAATGCCCGCAAAGTATCATGATGTTTTCACATAGAGACATTTGGTTGCAATCGTTTTGATCCAAAACTTTTCCATCTGGTGTCATGTAGATAATGTCGTCATAGGTACGTTCGGAAGTCAATTTCTCAATCAAGACAGCAATCGGTTCGATGCTCATGACCATTCCGGCTCCTCCTCCATATTGGTAATCGTCTACATTTTTGTGTTTATCCGTGGAGTAATCCCGAATGTTGTGGACGTAAATTTCAACGTGTCCTTTATCTTGAGCTCTCTTCATAATAGAAGCCGCAAATGGACTTTCCAATAATTGAGGCAATACTGTGAGTATATCGATGCGCATAGAACAAAGATAGGTCTTTCCTTGAAAAGTGAAATTCTTGAAAAATCAAACAATAAAAAGCACTTCAAAAAAGGCTACTTTCTGAAAATAACTACCTTTGTATCCAAATTCAACTCATGATTCAGTTATCCGAACGATTATTAGCAATGGAAGAGTCTGCAACCATTGCCATGTCAAGAAAAAGCAGAGAATTAAAAGCACAAGGACTTGATGTTATTTCATTGTCTCTTGGAGAGCCTGACTTTCATACGCCACAGTTTATTAAGGATGCTGCGGTAGAAGCGATGGAACAAAATTATACAATGTATACACCTGTTCCCGGATATGATGATTTACGCGAAAGTATTTCAGAGAAATTTCGTCGAGATAACAACTTGACATATGATAAAAGTCAAATCGTAGTTTCTACTGGAGCAAAACAGTCTATTGCCAATGTAGTTTTGAGTTTGATTAATCCCGGAGACGAAGTCATTATTCCTGCACCGTATTGGGTTTCCTATTTGGAAATCGTTAAAGTTGCAGAAGGAGTTCCAGTTGTAATCAATGCAGGAATTGAAAAAGACTTTAAAATTTCTGGAGCAGATTTGGAAGCGGCAATTACACCGAAAACGAAGTTATTCATGTTTTCGACGCCTTGTAATCCAACTGGATCTGTATATACAAAAGAAGAATTACAAGACATCGCTAATGTTCTTAAAAAATACCCACACATCATTGCGATGAGTGACGAAATCTATGAACACATTAATTTCATTGGAAAACACGAGTCCTTGGCTCAATTCCCTGAAGTTTACAACCAAGTAGTTACCGTAAATGGTGTATCAAAAGCTTGGGCCATGACTGGATGGCGTTTGGGATACATCGGTGCTCCGAAAGAAATTGCTGCAGCTTGCGATAAAGTTCAAGGTCAATTTACCTCTGCAACTTGTTCCATAACACAAAGAGCTGCAATTGCAGCAATGAAAGCCGATCCATCTGTTTTAAAAGACATGATTGCTGCGTTTAAAAGTCGTCGCGAGTTAGTTTTGAATGGACTTTCTGAAATTCCAGGATTGATCGCGAATCAACCAGGTGGGGCATTTTACGTCTTCCCAGATTGTTCGTCATACTTTGGTAAGAAATATGGTGATAAAACTATCCATAATTCAGATGAACTTTGTCTTTTCTTATTAGAAGAAGGATTAGTTGCCTTAGTTGGTGGTGAATCCTTCGGTGCACCGAATTGTTTTAGAATTTCTTACGCTGCATCCGAAGAAACATTAACGAAAGCGCTTTCTCGTATGAAAGAAGCTTTAGCAAAATTAAGCTAGTGAATTTCCAAGATTTATTTGATCAGTTTTCTAAAAAGCGTGTGCTCGTCATTGGCGACGTGATGGTGGACGCCTACCTAAAAGGGAAAGTGAATCGAATGAGTCCGGAGGCACCAGTTCCGGTTGTTGATCTTTTTGAAAAGGATGAACGCATTGGAGGAGCTGGTAACGTAGCCTTTAATTTAGCGGCACTTGGTGCTTCACCGATCATTTGTAGTGTTATTGGAGCGGATCTTGAAGGCGAACGGTTGATTCAACTTTTTAAAGATGCAAGCATCTCTACGGATGGTATTTATGCCTCCTCAAATCGAAGAACGACAGTTAAAACGCGCGTTTTATCGAACAATCAGCAATTATTGCGTATTGACTCGGAGGATACGAATCTCATAAACGCGGCGGAAGAAGCGCAATTAATAAAACAAATTATCTCGGTTTTAGAAAATGGAATCGACGGGATTATTTTTGAAGATTACAACAAGGGGGTTTTAACACCAAGCTTGATTGCTTCTGTTTTATCATTAGCCAAAGAACATCAAATTCCAACTACAGTAGACCCGAAAAAGGATCATTTCTTTGAATACAAAGGATGCACCTTGTTCAAACCGAATTTGAAGGAGTTGAAAGAAGGATTGCAATTAGACTTCGATTTCGTTGCTGATCATGACGCTTTTTTAAGCGCTGTCAATGATTTACAATGTCGCTTAGGAAATAGCATATCCTTCATCACGTTATCAGAACACGGTGTTTTCATCCAAGAGGATCAACCCATTTTTATACCAGCGCACTTGCGCAACATTGCGGATGTTTCCGGTGCTGGTGATACCGTTATTGCCGTTGCGACATTGTGTTTAATTTCTGGAGCCGAAATTCATACCATTGCTGCGATTGCGAATATTGCAGGCGGACTCGTATGCGAGCAACCGGGTGTTGTGAGTATCGAAAAAGAACGATTATTGAACGAAGTAAACAAACTCTTATAAACATGGAACCTAAAGTGGTTAAACCCTACAATACCGACAAATCGAAAAAAGAGGAAGTTGCGCAAATGTTCAATAATATTTCCGCGAACTATGATTTCTTGAATCACTTTTTATCATTGGGTATCGATCACATCTGGCGAAGAAGAGCCGTGAAGGAATTGAAATCGATTCAACCAAAGAAATTATTGGACATCGCCACAGGTACTGGAGATTTTGCCATCGCCTGCTTGAAATTAAACCCTGAACACATCATTGGATTGGACATTTCCTCCGGAATGTTGGAAGTCGGAAAGCAAAAGATGATCAAACGCAAGCACGACCACATCATATCTATGCAATTAGGCGATTCTGAAAATTTACCTTTCGCTGATGGTGAATTTGACGGACTCACTGTTGGATTCGGGGTGCGTAACTTCGAAAACCTTGAGAAAGGACTTGGTGAAATGTTACGCGTATTGCGTCCAGGTGGAAGAGCCGTGATATTGGAGTTTTCCAAACCGAAAATGTTCCCCATCAAGCAATTGTTCAATTTCTACTCGAAGTATTTTATTCCATTTTTTGGGAAACGCATTTCGAAGGACGAACGAGCCTACGCATACTTACCTGAAAGTGTTGCTGCCTTCCCTGAAGGAAAACAAATGCAAGCAGTCATGGAAAAAGTTGGTTATACCTCTGTGAAAATCATTCCGTTGAGTGGTGGGATTTCAAGTATTTACATCGGGACAAAAAATTAAAGCAACAAAGTCCTTAAGTTGACGTTATACTCTGCATGAAGCGTATCCTTATTCTGTTTTTACTTTTTCATTCCTTTGGCTTTACACAAAAGGCGAAACAACAATTGTATAAAAACTTTGATAAGCGCCTTCTTCATTTTGGATTCATGCTTGGTGTCAATTCCTCGGATTTCAACGTTTATGCAAAGGTGAATGCCTACGAACAATATGGGATTACATCCATTTCGAACGATGCACAACCGGGTGGACAATTAGGAATTTTGACCACGATAAAATTAGGGACACCGACTATTCGTTTTCGTTTCATTCCTACCCTTTCCTTTCAAGAACGCGTGTTAAATTACACGAGCATCGACACCTTTAATTTTCCGAAAGGAATTGGACAGCAACGCATTAACTCAACAAATTTAGATTTCCCGATGATGTTTCAATTTCGAACACGTCGTTACAATAATTTCACGGCCTATTCGTTAATTGGGATGCAATATTCCATGGATTTGCAATCACAAGAAGATGCCTCACAAAACTTCTATGATCCCTTTATCAAAATCAAGCGCAACGATTGGCAAGGACAGATTGGTGCTGGAATTGAATTTTTCGCTCCATTCTTTAAGTTCGGAATGGAACTAAAATACTCCCAAGGTTTTAAAAATAGTTTTATTCAGGATTTCACGACAGTCGCAAATCCAATTGATCGTTTATATAACCGCGGATGGACTTTTTCCATCATATTTGAAGGATAATGAACGAACTTAATTTTTCCTGCACCCCTGAAGAAGCAAAAGATGCTGCTTATTTAGAAAACCGAATTCGTCAAGAGTTGGGAATTTCTAAAACTCAAAAATTAAGCTATCGATGGCGTAAGCGTAGTATCGATGCGCGAAATAGACACATCAAAGTCAATGCATCGTTCGAGACGTGGGTTGATGAAGAAGTAAGTCCACGATTTGAATCCTATCAATTTCCAATCGTCAAAGATGCTGAAGAAATTCACATCATTGGTGCGGGTCCCGCTGGACTCTTCGCTGCATTAGAAGCCATCTTGAACAACAAAAAACCTGTTCTTTTTGAACGAGGAAAGGATGTTCGAAACCGCCGTCGTGATTTAGCACAATTAACCAAATCATCGATTTTAAATCCAGAATCGAATTATTGTTTTGGTGAAGGTGGCGCGGGAACCTATTCAGATGGAAAGCTCTACACGCGTTCAAAAAAACGTGGCGACGTTCAAAAAGTCATGCAATTGCTTGTTCAATTTGGTGCCACGGAAGACATTTTGGTCGATGCGCATCCACATATTGGAACGAATAAACTGCCACAGTTAATTGTTGCGATTCGCGAACAAATCATCGCTTGTGGTGGTGAAATTCATTTTGAACACAAGTTAACAGATGTACTTATTGAAAATGGACTCATCGTTAAAATTGAATTGAATGGAAAGCAAAAAGCAAGAGTTTCAAACTTGATTTTAGCCACAGGTCATTCCGCAAGGGACATTTTTCACTTGTTACACAATCGAAACATTGAAGTCAAAGCCAAACCTTTTGCTTTAGGTGTTCGTGTGGAGCACACACAAGATTTTATCGATAAATTGCAATACCACGGAAGATTAAACGACGAATTCCTACCTCCTTCTTCCTACTCGTTAGTGACGCAAGTGGACGGTAGAGGCGTTTACTCGTTTTGCATGTGTCCAGGTGGAATTATCGCACCTTGTGCTACCGATGAACAAGAAGTGGTTACCAATGGCTGGTCTCCATCCAAACGCAATAATCCTTATTCGAATTCCGGAATTGTAGTGAGTATCGATCCTACAGATTTTCCCAACCCAGAACATCCCTTTGTCTGTTTGGAATTTCAACAATCCATTGAAAAAGCAAGTTGGGAAGCCGCTGGAAAGACGCAGAAAGTTCCCGCACAATGTTTGAAGGACTTTGTTCAAAAGAAAAAATCCACCGAATTTCCAAGAAGCTCCTATCAACCAGGAATTGTCAGTGTTGAAATGGATGACATCTTCCCTCCTTTTGTCATCGACCGACTAAGAAAAGCATTTATCGACTTCGATAAAAAAATGCCTGGATTCGTCACAAATGATGCTGTGATTCACGCACCGGAATCGAGAACATCTTCCCCGGTATTGATTCCTAGAGATCCCGAGACTTGGCAACACATTAGCGTTTCCAACTTATATCCATGTGCAGAAGGCGCTGGATATGCAGGAGGAATCGTATCAGCAGCCATTGATGGAATGAACTGTGTCTCCAAGATTTGTACGAAATAAGCACAAAAAGCGAATCTTTTCGAATAATTCCCCTTTTTACCTTTTACCAAACGTCTCTTTGTGTAACTTTGTTGTATGAAACGAGTGGTTGTTGGACTTTCGGGTGGAGTTGATTCCAGTGTAAGTGCTTTGTTATTGCAAGAACAAGGATATGAAGTCATTGGAATGTTCATGCGCAATTGGCATGATGAATCTGTGACATTATCAGATGAATGTCCGTGGATTGACGATTCCAACGACGCACTTTTAATCGCACAGCAATTAGGCATTCCATTTCAGGTCATCGATTTAAGCGAAGCGTACAAAAGTCGCATTGTAGATTACATGTTCATGGAATACGAACGTGGACGAACGCCAAATCCAGATGTTCTCTGTAATCGAGAAATCAAATTCGATGTTTTTCTAAAGGCAGCAATGGAATTAGGCGCGGATTATGTTGCAACTGGGCACTATTGTCAAAAACAAGAAAATCCGGATGGAACATTTAGTTTACTTGCTGGAGCCGATAAAAACAAAGATCAATCGTATTTTCTCTGTCAGATTAGTCAGGAGCAACTTTCAAAGGCACTCTTTCCTATAGGCGCATTAGAGAAATCTGAAGTACGTGAAATCGCGCTGAAACACGATTTAGTTACTGCGACCAAAAAAGATTCACAAGGACTTTGTTTTGTAGGAAAAATTGCTCTTCCGACCTTCTTACAACAACAGTTAGCACCGAAACAAGGTAACGTGATTGAAATCCCAATCGACATGCCACAGTTTCAAGCGTATGCAAACATACCAAGGGATGAGGAACATGTTGAACAATTAGCCGCTCCCTTTGAATACCAAGAATCCGACGGACAAAAAGTAACAACGCATCAAGGTGCGCATTATTACACGGTTGGCCAGCGTAAAGGATTACACATTGGCGGTCGACCTGAACCAAGTTTCGTTATTGGCATCAATACAGAAACAAATTCCGTTTATTCAGGACAAACAGATGAACATCCAGGATTGAATCGAATGGCATTAAAATTAGAGGCGAGCACCTTGAATTGGATTATTCGTTCAGAAGTGTTTGATGCTGAAAATCGCTTAAAGTGTCAAATGAGAATACGATACCGACAAGCCTTACAATCAGGTACTTTGATTAAGAAAAATGAAGAATATTACATTCTTTTCGATGACTTACAGAAAGGAATTACACCTGGACAGTTTGCGGCATGGTATCAAGATGGTGTGTTGATTGGATCCGCAGTTATTGAACATTAAAAAAGCCTTCCATTTCTGAAAGGCTCATTTACTTATAAATTATCTTTTTATTAATTGAGGATCAAGTCGAACGATTTTTGTTCATCTTGAATTTTGTATTCTGCGAATACGATACTATCTAGTAATTCTGCTACTTCAAAAACATTCATCGGACTATTCGTTCCTAATTCTCTGTGTTGAGATAGCTTCAATTTAGCTTGGCTAATTGATTTTGTTCTAAGGGATTGTAAAGAAGTTGTCATCGTTTTGTTGTTTGTTGAGAGCCTTTACGCCAAGAATCATTCCAAGGTTTCAAAACAAGAAAAATAATCGTGCAATTCATTAAATAAAAGCATCTATATGCCTATTTATCAATTAGTTAAAAATTTGATAAAAAACAACATTTTTCACTTGTTAGAATTGTATCTTTGTGAAATGAAAGCTATTTTAATTCTCCTTTTTATGGCACTCGTTCTTCCTTCGTGCCAAGACAAGACGAAAGATGCAGAGGTCTTTGACGAAGAACCACAAGAGGATTTTTCAAAATTACCACTAAATGAATACGCAAAAAGACATGTGGAGTCCAGTTTGTCGATTTTAGGTACTGAGAAATATCATTTAGAAATCATCAAGGGAAATCTAGATGCTGATGCAAAAGAGGACGCCATAATCGTTGTCAACCGTAAGCAATTTGCCATGGACGAAGCGATGAAATCCGAGAATCCAGCAAAAGCCGCAGAGATGGCCTTCATGGGAAATTACAATTACATGTTCTTTTATGACGGTGGATTGAAACTCATCTCCCCTCCTATTGCGATTCCTTCCTCTGCTTTAGTTCCTTTAAAAGTAAATCTAGCGTCTATCAGTGCAGAATCTTATCAAGACATTTTAATCGACTACCGAATTCGTAATGCGAATTTCAAAGATGTCTTTACGGTTACAAATCACACGCCAAGAAAAGTATTTGAATGGAAAACCTTTGATGGATTAGGGACGGATAAAACAGAGGCGTATACATTTGAGTATACTTCTGGCAAATATGGCCCTGAGAAAGACATCATTTTATATGAATCTACGTTAGAAAAGCTACCTGCTCATGCAGATAAAAACACCTTCGAACCAAAAGTAACAAAGACATCCAAAGTGGCTTTTCACTTTTTCTATATTCCGCAGGAACAGAAATACGGGATGTTAAAAAACAACTAAAGGCCGAGTTTCCCCGACCTTTAGAAGCTTATTTTTCGCTGTTACTTAAAACTGTCCACGAAGGGTAATGATGAAGTTTCTACCTGGTGCAGAGATGTTTGATGCATAGCTACGGTAGTTCTGATTCAAGATATTCTCACAAGCCACTTGAAGTGATACGTGTTGAGAGAAGGCATAGTTCAAACGTGCATTCAAGGTATACCAACTTGGCATTCCAGAAGCTGTTGCGTATGCGAAGTTATCCTCACCAATCATGTTGTAATCTGCGATTCTTTTCCATCCTGAATAGTTCACGAAAAATTCAGATCGGAATTTTCCATTTACATAACCCAATGATACTTTACCAAATGTTGGAGGAATGTGATCTAATGGATAAGGTACTGAATCAGTTAAAATTAGACCATTCGTATAATTTACGGTTGCTAATAAATTGAATTGGTCATTCAATTTCGCATTCAACATTCCTTCAATACCAAAAATTCTAGATTTAGCCGCATTCACGGTCGACATCACTCGGCTTAATTGTCCATCGTACATGATCGAGTCTTGCCCTTCGAATGTTCCATTTTGAACCGTTAATCCATTTACCAAATACGTGTAGTACCCATTAACAGAAGCAGTCACACCTGTTGCCAATAATCGAGAAATTCCGATTTCAGCGTTGTACGTATATTCTGGTTTTAAATTTGCATTTGGAACAACAACTTTTCCAGGAACAGATTCAAACACTTTCGTCATATCGTCAACGTTTGGTGCACGGAATCCTGTTGATCCAGTTGCTGTGATTCTCCATTTATTGTTCGGCATGTAAATCAAACCAATATTTCCGTTTAACGCGGAATTATTCTGCTTTATGGAGTTCACTGGAAGTGGGAAATACGTTTTATCTATGAAAGTTGACGAAAGTCCAACATTTGAAAAACGAATACCATCATTCAAAATCAATTTATCTGAAAACTCAATGGTATGTGTCGCGTATGCAGCAATGGATGTCATTATTGATCCACCATCAGGAAAACGTGTATCTAAGCTTCCAGTAGTATCTGCAACGATGTCCTCAACGAATGCTGTTGAATTTACTTTGTTGTAAAATGCATCCACTCCATAGCGTAATTCATTTCTACCAATGCGTTTATTAAAATCTGCGTTGATTGTTGCAATGGCTACGTTTTCAATGCGGTGATTCAACATGTTTTTATTGAATCTGCGGTCCATACGACTTTCCTCAATAGATTGTGTCCCGATCGTGATTCTTGCTTGATCGTACAGCTTCGTTTTATTTGTTAATTCAAGCGTGTACGCAGCGAATAATCTGAATTGTGGTCCATAGTACCATTCCGCAAACTTTGGTTTCGAACCAGACATCAAGGTCAAACGATCATAACGATCGATATTGCTAGAATTTGATAATTGTACATTCAATTTATGCGTCACACCTTCTTTTTGAACAAATGTGAATTTTTGGAGGATGTCGTATTGAGTGTATGCAGAACCAACTTGAAGGTTTGTATCTGCATTCGTCATCATGGAATCTTTTCCATTGATTCGTTCAACGTACCAAGGACGAGAACCAAAGTTCCCAACGAATGGACTACGATTCACACCTTGCTTTAAATCACCATAATTGGAATACGTAAACGAAGTCAATGACCCAAATCGTTTTGTACCGACAGAAACATTCTCATTGGCTGCGTATCCTGTTGCAGCAGAGAAATAACGTGCAAATCCACCAGATTTCACAAGTATGTCATCGTTCGTACTCAATGTTGGATTCTTCGTTGTAAAAGACATCACTCCACCTAATGCATCAGAACCATAAACAACCGATCCTGGACCGTAAATAACTTCCATTCGATCGAGCATCGCATTATCAATCGTAATGATGTTTTGCAAGTGTCCTCCGCGGTAAATCGCGTTATTCATTCGAACACCATCTACAACTAAAAGCACTTTATTCGTTTCAAATCCGCGAAGAATTGGACTTCCCCCTCCGAGTTGACTTTTTTGAACGAACACATTTCCTGTTTGCGTCATTAAGTCCGCAGTAGAGCTTTGGTTTTGAAATTGAATTTCCTTTGCTCTCATCACTTGAACTTTTTGAGCAACATCTTTTCTTTTCTCCAGGTTGCGACTTGCTGAAATGACTGTTTCATCCATTGTTTGGATATTCGGAATTAAAAACACTTGTCCATCCTTATTTAAACTAGATCGTTGAATCATTAATGGATAATAATCTTCATGCGTTAAGGTGATTTTCGATGCGTCAAATTTCACCAGTGCGAAACCGTTTTTGTCGCTAGTTAGATAGGAATAATTAATTCTTCCGCCGTCATATACAAGAACGACCGTGCTATCGTTTTTATTATTCGATTTTATAACTGCAGGATGAAGAAGTGTGATTCGAACACCTGAAACGGGTTCCTTACTCACGTCGTCCATGATTTGAATTTTCGTTTGAGCAAACGACGGGGTATATACAATACATAGGAGACATAAAATGCCCCAATAGAAATTTTTCATTTGATTTTTTTATTAGTTAATATAATACTTAGAAGTAGGTTTTAACTAATAAAATCGGGCGGTGGAGTTTCTGTAGAAAGGAATAAAGAATAAACGGATTCTTCATAAGATTTGAATAAGGATGATTTTAGTTCAATCCCATTCATGGAATAATCTAGCGTCGTATGCACAACTTCCATTGGCTCCGAAAGAAATTTAAACCAAACGTTTACCGGTTGATTTTCACCCGAATGACTTATGTTAAAGGAAGTCATTGATCTTAATTGCGAAAAAAGGACAGTTTCCTGATCATCACTAATGCATTTAAAAAAGTATCCGTTCTTATTTTTTGCTTTGTGTATGACATCAAAATAGTGTCCATTCAAAATAAACTCGTGTGATTTTACCCATTTTAATTGATGAGCTTCGTGAAAAGTAAAATGAAAGTGAATTAATTGAGCTTCAGGAACAGAATGTTTGATTGCCTGTTTCACTTCTTTTTTAATTGCCATTTTCTTCCACTCAAAATAAGTGAAGAATCCGAGTAAATGGTAGCACATTAACCCGAGAAAACCATATAGTAGAAGTTTTCGCACGTCCAAATTTAATCTTAAATTTACATTCAAAATTATAATAAATGAAATTTCTTTACAGTATTATAACGTGTTTGATTCTTTCCCAGTTAGCTTTTTCTCAAGCACCAGGAAGCCTAGACCTAACTTTCGCAACTATTGGTTATACTAGTTTTGGTCCAACGAGTACGTCAATGGATAACGCACAGGATATCGTTTCTTTGGCTAATGGTAAAATGGTCTTTTGTGGAACATCCGGCACATCTGGAAACTTGGAGATGTGTGTTGGTCAGATGAATGCAGACGGATCCATGGATTTAACCTTTGGAACAAATGGATACTACATTTTTTCAAATCCAGGGGGATCAGACTTTGCTTATGACATGGAAGTTTTACCAAATGGTAATATCCTGGTTGCAGGAGCATTATCCATCACTGCTGCGAACCCTAAATGGGCCATGATTTGTTTAAATCCAAACGGGACTTTGAATACCAGTTTTGGAACAGGTGGTGTTTTCTCGATTGACATCGATTCAAGTGAAGATTATGCGCGTAAAATCTTATTGACACCAACACACATTGTTTTAGCTGGAAATACGAAAACACCAGGATTCTCAACGAATCGACTGGCTGTTGTTCGATGTGATTACAATGGTGCACTTGATCTTACCTTTGGAAGTTCAGGAATCGGACTGATTGCCAATGGACAAAGTTTAACTTGTTGGAGTGCTGCGCAAGGGTCAAATGGAGATTTGATTTTGGCGGGAGATGCTTATATCAGCAATACGTATTATCCAATGATTGCGAAATTCAATGCTTCAGGAGCTGTGGCAACTACCTTTGCAACAGGAGGTGTTTGGGTAAACATGGCGATGAATGCGCGTTATTTCGATGTAGATTTTCACAATTCGCAATTAATTCTTTCAGGGAATAATGGCCCAGGTCTAACCGATTTCCTTCTAGAATCCAGATCGGAAACCAATGCGGCTGCAAACTTGAGTTTTGGAACGAATGGTCAAACCATTATTAACATAAACCAAAGTGATACGTATTATGAAGTCATCTTTCAACAAGATGGGAAAATTTTGGCGTGTGGGACTTCCGGTTCAGCAGGAATTGGCGCAGCGAGAGATTTCGTGGTGTCTCGTTACAATGCAAATGGCACACTGGACTTAACTTGGGGGACAAACGGACATACCTTAACCAATATTTTTACCAATTGGGATGATGCATATGGAATGGATTTATATCCTGGAAACAAGCTAATTCTTGGTGGGTTCAGTGCGCAAACAAATACCCAATTCGCTTTTGCTCGATACATCATTTCGAACAATATTCCCGGTTGTATGAATCCATTGGCGTGTAATTACAATCCACTTGCAACTGTAGACGACGGCTCTTGTATCTTGCCTGGATCAACGTGTGACGATGGAAATCCGAATACCATCAATGATTCTATTGGACCAAACTGTAACTGCGTTGGAGCAATTATTGTTCCTGGTTGTACAGATCCTTTAGCGTGTAATTACAATCCTTTAGCAAATCAAAATAACGGAACATGTATTTATCCAGGTTCGCCTTGTGATGATGGAAATCCAAATACAACAAATGATTCCATCGGTGCAAACTGTAACTGCGTTGGAAACTTAATTGTTCCTGGTTGCATGGATCCTTTTTCATGTAACTATAATCCATTAGCAACGATTGATAATGGATCATGTTTGTATCCAGGTAGTTTATGTAATGATAATAATCCAAATACCATTAATGACTCCATTAATCCTGATTGCCTTTGTGTAGGTGACATAATTGTTCCTGGATGTACGGATCCATTATCTTGTAATTACAACCCGTTGGCTAATCAAAATGATGGATTTTGTACCTATCCTGATGCGCCTTGCGATGACAACAATCCAGATACAATGAATGATGCGTACAACAGCTCGTGTGACTGTGTAGGTATGCAAATCTTTCCAGGATGTATGGATCCAAATGCATGTAATTTTAATCCATTGGCTAATGTCGAAGACAATAGTTGTTTATTCCCAGGGGATTCCTGTGACGATGGCGATGCAACAACCATCAACGATGTTTATTCTGCAACGTGTGAATGTGCAGGGCAGACTATCGGATTAGATGAACTAACAAGTATCTCATCTGTATATCCGAATCCAACTTCAGACTTGGTGATAATTGAATTTACAGGAATTATCGAAGGTGCAATCTTACAACTTTGCGATGTTCAAGGAAGAATTTTATTTACGAAAAACGTACTTTCCAACAAGGAAACGATTTCTGTGGGACAATTTGAAACAGGAACTTATTTCCTTTCTATTATTGGAACTAAACAAGCGATTGTAAAACAAATCATCATTGAATAAAGAAAATAAGGAACTTTTGGAGCAAACGATTTTGCTCCAAAAGCATTTCCGATATCATTTATCTGAGGATTATTCGAGTAAACCCAAATTACTCATCGCATTGCACGGCTATGGACAATTAGCGCAGTACTTCGCGAAAAAATTCAATCATCTCCCTGAGGATTACGCCTTACTCGTTCCGGAAGGAATGCATCGGTTTTATTTACAAGGTTCTAGTGGTCGTGTTGGAGCTTCATGGATGACCAAAGAGGGACGTGAATTGGACATAGAAGATAACCTTAATAATCTGAATCAACTGTTATCTCATGTGATGGAAAACCATGTCTTCGAAGAAATTTGTCTTTTAGGTTTTTCACAAGGTGGAGCGACCGCTGCACGATGGTACCATCAAGGTCCAAGTCGCTTTCAACAATTTATTCTTTGGGCAAGTGTTTTTCCACCGGATATTGAAAAACCAAATCAAACAGAAGGAAACAGACATTTTGTTTTGGGTACAGATGATCCTTATTACACGATCGAAAATCAAGAAAAAGAATGTACGTACTTTTCAGAATTGGGATATCACATACATCGTTTTGAAGGGAAGCATGATATCGATCAGACTACACTTTTATCCATTTTAGGAAACTAAAGACTCATACTTTATCGCCTTCCCATTTTCCAACCACAGCTGTCGCAACAGAATTTCCCAGAACGTTCGTTGCACTGCGGAACATGTCACAGAAATGATCAATCGGTAGAATCAGTGCAACACCTTCAATTGGAATATTGAACATCCCACAAGTCGCAGCAACAACAACCAAACTTGCTCTTGGAACACCTGCTATACCTTTACTCGTCAACATTAAAACAATCAACATCGTTAACTGGGTTCCTGTGTCTAAATGAACACCATACACTTGTGCAATAAAAATACTCGCGAATGTCATGTACATCATACTTCCATCCAGATTGAAGGAATATCCCAACGGCAGCATAAAAGAAACAATGCGGTCCTTGATGCCGAAGCGTTCTAATTCTTCCGTTAATTTAGGAAATACCGCTTCGCTACTTGTTGTGCCGAAAGCGATCACTAAAGGACTTACTATTCGTTTCAATAAGGTTTTCAGGTGACTTCCTAGAAAGATGTATCCCACTAAAATGAGTACGACCCATAGCGAAGCTATTCCAACAAGGAAGGAACTAAAGAACTTCGTATATGTGATCATTAAATCCGAAACGTCCTTTACAGCAAAGACACCTGCGATTGCGCCAAACACACCAATTGGCGCGAATTTCATGACAAAATTGACCATTTTCAAAATGATGTGAGAAAACTTGTCCATCGCATTGATGACAGGCTTTACATTATCACCGATAGAAGCAGCTGCCAATCCAAAGAAAATAGCAAAAATGACAATTTGAAGAATTTCGTTTGTTGCCATCGCTTCAAAAACAGACTTTGGAATGATGTGTTCAACAAAATGTTGAACAGAGAAATCTTGTGTTTTTTCCGTCACTTCCGTTGAAGCAGAAAGATCAACATTTGAAAGATTGACACCAACTCCAGGCTTCAAGAAATTCACCCATAACAACCCAATAATCAATGAAATAAACGAAGCAGTAAAAAACCAGGCCAAAGCTCTCCCTCCTATTCGTCCCACTGATTTCAGATCACCCAATTTAGCAATTCCAACAACAAGAGTTGTCAACACTAATGGAGCAATAATCATTTGAACCAAACGAATAAAGACAGTTGCTAAAATCTTGATGTATGAACTAAATTTAGCAGCAGTATCCGCATCGAAATTTTTATGTACTACAGCTCCTAAAGTCGCTCCGAGAACCATCGCAACCAAGATATACAAAGTCAATCGACTCTTTTTTTGTTTTTCAGGTGATTCAATTACGTGATCTTGATTCATGGATTTATTGGGTTATTTCAATTAATATGTGAAAATAGGAAAAAGTAGAAACATAGCAAGAAAAGGAAGGCTTCAAGATACGATTGAGAATAATAAAATAGTCCTCAAAAACAAAAATTACATTTCGTATATTTGAATCCCAATCAACAAATATGGCTGTTTCACAGAAAGAATTAGATTTCAATAACAACGAAGACAAAATGCGTTTGAAGATTCGCGCATTAGAACAAGAATTAGAAAAAATCTACCAAGGTGGAGGCAAAGCGAAAATCGAAAAGCAACATCTGAACGGTAAATTAACCGCTCGTGAGCGAATCGATTTATTGTTAGATCCCAATTCAAACAGAGTTGAAATTGGAGCTTTAGCTGGATACGGGATGTACAAAGAACATGGTGGATGTCCATCCGGAGGAGTTGTCATCGTGATTGGTTATGTGAAAGGACGTCAGTGTATTGTGGTAGCGAATGATGCCACCGTAAAAGCTGGAGCATGGTTTCCAATCACTGGGAAGAAGAATTTAAGAGCGCAAGAAATTGCCATGGAGAATAAACTTCCAATCATCTATTTAGTAGATTCAGCAGGAGTTTATCTTCCCATGCAGGATGAGATTTTCCCGGACAAAGAACATTTTGGACGTATTTTCCGAAATAATGCACAAATGAGTTCCATGGGAATTACACAAATTTCTGCGGTCATGGGAAGTTGTGTTGCTGGAGGCGCCTATTTACCGATCATGTCCGACGAATCATTGATTGTCAATAAAACAGGAACTATTTTTCTTGCTGGATCTTACTTAGTGAAAGCCGCAATTGGTGAAAGCATTGATAATGAAACATTAGGAGGAGCAACAACACAAACCGAAGTATCTGGAATTTGTGATTATAAAGTGGAGGACGATCAAACGTGCATCGCAACTATTCGTGATTTAATGAGTCGCATAGGGCACAATCCAACAGCCGGATTTGACCGCATTAAATCGGTAGAACCCGAAGTTGATATTAAAAACATCTACGGAGTGATTCCTGAAGACCGATCAAAATCTTATCCGACCAGAGAAATTTTAAAGTCATTAGTAGATGGATCTGAGTTCATGGAATACAAACCTACTTTTGGTAAGTCCATCATCACTGCATATGCGCGCATTGACGGATGGAGTGTTGGAATAGTAGTGAACAATCGAGAAATCGTTAAAAATGCCAAAGGCGAGATGCAGTTTGGTGGAGTAATTTATTCAGATTCAGCCGATAAAGCAGCTCGATTTATCATGTTATGCAATCAAAAGAAGATCCCATTGATATTCCTTCATGACGTTACAGGCTTCATGGTTGGATCAAAAAGTGAACAAGGGGGAATTATCAAAGATGGCGCAAAAATGGTGAATGCCATGGCTAATAGTGTTGTACCGAAATTCAGTATAGTGATGGGTAATTCCTATGGTGCGGGGAACTATGCCATGTGTGGAAAAGCCTATGATCCACGTTTAATTTTCGCTTGGCCAACCGCTGAAATCGCTGTGATGTCTGGAGCCGCAGCCGCAAAAACATTACTTCAAATTGAAGTGGCTACCTTAAAAGGAAAGGGGGAAGAAATTACACCGGAACGAGAAAAAGAATTGTTTGACCAAATTAAAAACCGCTACGATGAACAGATTTCACCATATTACGCCGCAAGTCGTTTATGGGTTGATGGGATTATTGATCCAAAGGAAACACGCAAAGTTATTTCCATGGGAATTGAGATGGCAAACCTCTCGCCTATTGAAAAAGCTTATAATGTTGGCGTACTTCAAACTTAGTCTTCAGCAGCTGTTTTCTTTCCGTTAAAATAATAAGTGTAAGCAAATCCAACACTAAAAAGTGAGGATGGTCTTGAGTATTCTTTTGGATCGTAACCAATATTTGAATCGATCCCAATCATCCAAGGAGTGAATGAATACCCATAAATTGGATAACCGATTGTCAGTCGGTAACTACAATTCACATCAGCTGTCAGAACAAGTCCAAGTGATGGTTCGATGTAGGTTCCTTCCACAAAATTATAAGCAATACCCTTTGTCCTCAATAGATCACTTACCGTGAAACTTTGAAGGTATCCCATTTTAACACCGAAATCTGTCCCGAATCTTTCCGTCCAAAATTTCTCATGTCCCAACTTTACATATACAGCAGATGTATGAATTCCACCGTAAACCTTAGAAGGCACGCGAAATTCGTTAATGGTAAAATAGGTGTAGTGTATTCCAGCACCTAAAGCCAATCCTGATTTAAACGCATATTGATAGTGCGAACTTGATTGAATCAACCCCTGCATAATCGTCTTGTAAGGGGTATTCGACATCGAATTAGGAAGAGAAATCTCAAATGTGAACGAATCATCAGGATCAATTTCCTGTCCACTACAGAAAGGTGCAAGCAATAAAAGGATAATGAATATTTTATTTTTCATGTGTTGACTAACTAAATAATAGCATTACAAATTTACATAATTGCTGTTTTCAATGTACCCATCTAAATTAACCAATATAATGGAACGATAGCAAAAGGTCACATCGTTAATTTCATATTCTTCTTCTAACTAAAAAAGTAAAATATAAAAATCATCAATTGACATCAAATTGAAAAAAGGGAAAGAAATAGATAAAATGAACACCTTTAGAATCGCGTATTTCGATGGATCGTTCAGGAAGAAAACGTATAAGCAAACTATAAGAGGAACTTCCGGGTGTTTATTCTGGTAAAAGCACAACGAATTAGCCCAGGATTGCTCATCTCTGTGTTGAACATCCGCGGGAATAAAAATCCATCCATGGAGATTTAGAAAATATAGGACATAAAAAAACCCTGATTCTTGCGAACCAGGGTTTTAAAAGCGGCGTCTCGCGATGATTCGCGATTACTCTCACCCATCGAATGTGAAATTAGTGTAAGATTCAGAAA
>JAHENC010000018.1 GCA_024643365.1 Crocinitomicaceae bacterium
GTACATTAATTAGTAAATAAATAAAGATGAATATAGGTTTAAAAAGGTCAATTGTTACCGGCGGCAAGGAGATAAGCGTCGAGACAGGTAAGTTGGCAAAGCAAGCGGATGGTTCCGTTGTGGTGCGCATGGGCGACACCATGTTGTTGGCAACAGTTGTTGCAGCACAAGAAGCAAAAGATGGCGTAGATTTCCTTCCTTTAACGGTAGATTACCGTGAGAAGTATTCTGCTGCTGGACGTTTTCCAGGTGGATTCTTCCGTCGTGAAGCACGTCCTTCTGAAACAGAAATTTTAGTAATGCGTTTGGTGGATCGTGCACTTCGTCCACTTTTCCCAGACGATTACCACGCAGAAGTTCAGTTGATGATTCAATTGATCTCTTATGATGGTGTGAACAATCCAGATGCTTTATGTGGATTTGCTGCATCAGCAGCAATCGCTGTATCAAACATTCCTTTCAACGGACCAATGTCGGAAGTACGTGTTGGACGCATCGATGGTGAATACGTATTGAATCCAACAATGGCTCAAATGGAGTTATCGGATATCGATATCGTTATTGCTGGTACGATGAAAGACATCAACATGTTAGAAGGTGAAATGCAAGAGATTTCTGAAGCTGAATTAGTGGAAGTTTTCAAAATTGCTCACGTTGCTATTAAAGAACAATGTCAATTCCAATTGGACCTTGCAGCAGAGGTTCCTGCAGCAAATCCAAAAAGAGTATATAGTCATGAGTCACACAACGAAGAAGTTCGTGCGAAAGTGTACGAAGTGGCAATGGAAAAATGTAAAGATGTTGCTCGTATGGGCTTGGCGAATAAGTCAAAACGTACAGAGTTATTCGATGCAATTAAAGACGAAGTGAAAGCTTCTTTCTCTGAAGAAGAATTAGCTGAAGCAGCGAAATTCATTTCTCCTTACTTCTCTGAAGTGAAGAAAAAAGCAGTTCGTTGGGTGATGTTGAACGAACGCAAACGTTTGGACGGTCGTGCATTCGACGAAATTCGTCCTATCTGGGCAGAAGTTGATTACTTACCAATGGTTCACGGATCAGCAGTATTTACACGTGGAGAAACACAATCATTGACAACACTTACATTGGGTGGTAAAATGGATGAGCAGTTAATTGACGGTGCTACATTTAAAGGAACAGAGAAATTCTTATTACACTATAATTTCCCTCCATTCTCAACAGGTGAAGCGAAACCATTACGTGGAACTTCTCGTCGTGAAATCGGACACGGTAACTTGGCGCTTCGTGCCTTGAAACCAGTTTTACCAGACGATAATCCTTACACAATCCGTATCGTTTCTGATATTCTTGAGTCAAACGGTTCGTCTTCTATGGCAACAGTATGTGCAGGAACATTAGCATTGATGGATGGTGGTGTGCAAATCAAAGCGCCAGTATCTGGAATCGCAATGGGACTTGTAGCTGACGAAGGTAAATTCGCGGTATTGTCTGATATCTTAGGTGACGAAGATCACTTGGGTGACATGGACTTTAAAGTGACTGGAACAGCAAAAGGGATTACTGCTTGTCAAATGGACATCAAAGTAGACGGACTTCCATACGAAGTATTGATTCAAGCATTGGAACAAGCGAAAGCTGGACGTATCCACATCCTTGGGAAAATCACTGAGACAATGGCAGCGCCACGTACGACATTGAAACCACAAACTCCACGCATCGAGGCATTCAACGTGCCAAACGAAATGATTGGAGCGATTATCGGACCTGGAGGAAAAATTATCCAAGGTTTACAGAAAGAAACGAAAACTACCATCACTATTGAAGAATTAGCAACAGGTGAAGGTCGTGTTCAAATCCTTTCTACTAACGGTGACGATATGAATGAAGCAATTCGCCTGATTCGTTTAATCGCTTTCCCTCCACAAGTGGAAGACGGAGCGACTTACGAAGGTAAAGTGAAATCAGTGAAAGACTTCGGTTGTTTCGTTGAGATCCTTACTGGTACAGACGGATTAATCCACATCTCTGAATTTAGCTGGGAAAAAGTAGCGAAAATGGAAGATGTAGTGAAAGAAGGTGATGTATTGACATTTAAAGTAATGGGTCGCGATCCAAAAACGAAAAAATGGAAATTGTCTCGCAAAGTTCTTTTGCCGAAACCAGAACGTCCAACAGAAACAGTTGATGCGCCTCAAGCGTAATCAATAAAGATGAATAACTTGATAAAAGGCGGCCTCGGTCGCCTTTTTTAATGTTAAGAACATCTTAAATACACATTGATTCCTTACTTTTACAAAAAAAATAATTTTTATGAAAAGATTTTTACTTGTTTTAATCGTATTTATTGGTTTTCAAGGCTTTAGTCAAGCTTTTGAAGCTTTTAATTTTACAGGAGCAGCCAATGCAAATGGATGGGCTACGCACAGTGGAACTGCAGGTGAATTGGTGGCAATCACCACTCCATCTACATCTGGAAATAGTTTGTCTTACGCTGGACTTCAAGCATCCGCAGGGAATCGCATTAATTTGACTTCAACAGGAACAGAGGATATTAATAAAGCATATGTTCCGACTGGCACGACTGCTTATATGTCCTTTTTGTTGAATGTTCAGAATACAACGGGGTTAACAACTGCAGGCGCGTATTTCACAGGTTTTGGTGGAACATCTGGTGCATCAGTGAGTATCTATTTTCCAAGAATTTTCATTAAGTCGGGGACAACGCCTGGAACATTTCAAGTGGGTATCTTAAACACTTCAGGTGGTGTTGGAGCAGTTGCAACCTATGTTTCAACAGAATACGCGCCTGGAACAACCTTGTTTATTGTTGCAAAAGTATCTTCTCCAGCTGTTGCGGGAGTGATTACTTCATCTTTATGGGTGAATCCTATTCCAGGAGGTGCAGAAACAGCAGCAGCGGTAACGAATGCGGGTGGAACAAGTACTTGGCCTGCCAATGGTGTTCAATCGGTATTCTTACGTCAAGCAGCTGGAACTGGAAATTTAGAAATAGATGAAATCCGTGCAGGGACAACCTGGGCTTCTGTTACTCCAGCAGCAGCAAGTAGCTGTATTACCTACAACACGATTACAACAACTGCATGTTCGACGTATTCCTTGAATAGTCAAAACTACAGTACTTCTGGAACATATATTCAAACATTAGCGAATGCGAATGCTGCAGGATGTGATAGTATCATCAATTTGAATTTGACGATCAATCAACCTTCTATGGCAACAATCAATGTGACTAACTGTGGACCTTATACCATTAACGGTCAAACTTACTCCGCAACTGGACTATACATGCAATCTCTAACAAATGCCGTTGGATGTGATAGTATGCTACATGTGAATTTAACAGTGGTTTCGAATATTACGTATTACCAAGATTTGGATAATGACGGCTATGGTAACCTAGCCGTTTCTCAAGTTGGTTGTGCGCCAATTGCCGGATACGTAACGAATAGTACAGATTGTAACGACAATGATAACACGATTCATCCAGGAGCAACGGAAATCGAAGCAAATGGAATCGACGAAAATTGTAACGGTGTGGATGCACCATTGTCTCCAGTCAACATGGGAATGTATGAATTTACGGATGTAGCGAATTGTCCGGTTTTAGCCAACAACGTGACTACACAACCTACAAACGCAACATTTGGCTCTTTCATTAATTCAGGTTCAACCTGTTCTCCTACTGCGAATGTATTCAACAATACCGCTTGGAATACAACATCAGCTGTGGATTTAAACCAATACAACCAATTCTCCATCTCTGGAAATGAGTGTTTCAATTTGAACTTAGCGAAAATTGCTTTCAATCACAGAACATCTTCTACTGGAGGGACACCAGTACTTTATTTGCGTTCAAGTTTGGATAATTACGCAACGGACATTGATACAATTGCTTCGGCATGGAATGGAAATGTCATGTTGGACGATACAATTACCTTGCCAGCAGCATTTGCAAATGTTCACGCCGTGACCTTCCGTTTATATGTGACTTCGATGGCAACGAATACATCAACATTTAGAATGGACAATGTTTCTCTTTGGGGGAATTCATTCTCTGTAGCACCTCAAACATACTACGCGGATGTCGATCAAGATGGATTTGGTGACCTTGCAAATGATACATTGGTGTGTACGATGCCTGCGGGATTCGTAACAAACAGTCAAGATTGTAACGATGCCGATGCCACGATTAATCCAAACACTGTTTGGTACATGGACATGGACGGAGATTTACTAGGAGATCTAATGGGTACGTTCACAGGATGTACGCCTCCAACTGGTTACGTATTGAACTCAGATGACTGTGACGATTCAAATGCTTCAGTTACTACTCCTACAACGTATTATTCAGATGTTGATCAAGATGGATTCGGAGACGATGCAACAGCAGCTGATTTCTGTTTAGCTCCGCCAAATATGGTAGCTGTCGGTGGTGATTGTAACGATAATAACAATACCATTTATCCAGGTGCAACAGAAATCTGTGACGGATTCGACAACAACTGTAACGGAACAAACGACGAAGGATTAATTTTCAATACGTATTATTTAGATTCAGATAACGATCAATTTGGTGCAGGTATCGGATTGGTTTCTTGTCAAGCAATTCCACTTCCAGGTTATGTTCTTGTTGATGGAGACTGTGACGACATGAATCCAAATGTTTATCCAGGTGCAACAGAAGTTTTAGAGAATGACATCGATGAAAATTGTGATGGGGTAGATGGATACCTTGGATTAACAGATGTGTCTTTCACAAACGTAAGTCTTGTACCGAATCCTTCAAACGGAACATTTGCCATCCAATTGGATGCAGAAATGTCCGATGTGAACATTCAAATCACCGACATGAGCGGAAAAGTATTATTCCAATCGGTCATGAGTGGTTCAATCCTTGAATTGACTCAAACGCAATTGCAAGCAGGAACATATTTAGTGAATGTTCAATTGAACCAACAACGTGAAATTCTTCGCTTGGTGATTCAATAAGCGCTAAGCGTTTTACATAGAAATAGAAAAAGGCCGAAAGGCCTTTTTTTTGTAACTTGTTGTTTCGATTTTACGTCTAACTTTACAGAAATATTTGAAACGTTTCCCTATGTTTAAATCCATATTAGCTAGTTGCATTGTACTGATTACTGGTTCCGCATTCACGCAGGAATACTGGCAACAAGAGGTGAATTACACCATTCAAGTTCGCTTAAACGATAAAAGTCATGAGTTAAGTGGCTATGAAGTCCTGGAATATGTGAACAATTCTCCGAATACCCTAGATCGTATTTACATGCACTTGTGGCCAAATGCATACCGCGATGGGAATTCTGCACTAGCAAAACAACTCTATCGTCAAGGTGATGGCAAATTAACATTCGCTAAGGCAGAGGACAAAGGATTCATCGATTCCTTAGATTTTAAATCCGAAGGTGTAAAACTGAAATGGGAGTACGACGCGGAAAATCAAGATATTTGCATCATTTACTTAAATACACCTTTGAAAAATGGAGATCGCGTTCGCATCACCACACCATTCAAAGTGAAAATCCCTTCGGGTGAAATTTCAAGAATGGGACACATCGGGCAATCTTACCAAATCACTCAATGGTACCCAAAACCGGCTGTTTATGACAAAAATGGTTGGAATGCGATTCCCTATTTAAATCAAGGTGAATTTTATTCTGAATACGGCTCTTATGACGTGAGCATCACCCTTCCTAAAAATTACATCGTTGGTGCAACGGGAGACTTGCAAACAAAAAGTGAAGTAGCTTTCATGGAAGATCAGGCAGAAATGACCCGTCTGAAATTAGCAGAAGAGGAAAACCTAGTCGGAAGTGAGAAGTTCCCTGAATCTTCGTCAGAAATGAAAACCATTCGTTACACTCAAAGCAAGGTGCATGATTTTGCATGGTTCGCAGATAAACGATACCGCGTATTGAGGGGAGAAGTGGTTCTTCCTCATTCTAACCGTAAAGTAACTACTTGGGCCTTATACACCCCACAAAACACGAAATTCTGGAAACACGCCATTGAATACATCAACGATGGAACCTATTACTATTCCCTTTGGAATGGAGATTATCCATACAACCAAGTTACCGCAGTTGATGGAACAATTAGTGCGGGTGGTGGTATGGAATATCCAAACGTAACCGTGATTGGTAACTCAAGTTCAAAAGAAGAGTTGGAAGTCGTAATCGTTCACGAAGTCGGACACAACTGGTTCTATGGAATTCTAGGTTCCAACGAGCGCGTCCATGGATGGATGGACGAAGGAATGAATACCTTGAACGAGATGCGCTACATTCAAACGAAATATCCGAATAACACACGTTTCTCAGACATGATCCTTAATGGTCGTTTTCACTTGGAAGAGTTGGATCACCATGACTCAGGCGACATCACCTATGCATCATTGGCTTCCCTTGGTATCGATCAGCCGATAGAAACACATTCAGATCAGTTTACAAGCATTAACTACGGTGGAATCATGTACCAGAAGACAGGACTCGTATTTTTCTACCTAAAGGATTACTTGGGTGAAGAAAAATTCAATGCAGCCATGTCCGCGTATTTTGAAGCCTGGAAATTCAAACATCCACAACCAGAGGACATGCGCAAGGTGTTAGAAACTACTTCCGGTAAAGACCTTTCTTGGTTGTTCGAGGATTTAATTCAAACGACCAATCACGTGGACTATAAGTTGAAAAATGTGGGAATGGGAAAACAAGGAGCGGTCGTTCGTGTGAAAAACGTTGGACAAGTAAACGGACCGATCGAAATCAACGTTTATACGAAGGATCAATTGGTGGAAACACATTGGTTAGAACCAGGTCAAACAGTTGTGACTTTAAAAACTCCGTTTAAGGACATTCAAAAAGTGATCATCGATGAGTCCAAGGACATTCCGGAATTGAACCGAAATAACAATACTTGGAGAGCGAATACGCTACTTCATAAAATCGAACCGATCAAACAAGAGTTTCTTTTCAGCGACAACGAAGCGGACCACAATAGTTTGCGTTGGTTACCAATGTTGGGTGGAAATGTTTACGATGGATTCTTGTTGGGAGCAACGTTCCACAACCTAGGACTTCCTTTCCAAAAGTTTAGTTATGTGCTGACTCCAATGTTTGGTTTCTACAGTAAAAAACCAGTTGGAATGGCGGAGTTTTCTTACACCATGCTACCAAAAAAAGGACTTAAATTTTCAAACTTAGGTTTATCCGTTAAATCCTTTTCACGCAATAGTTATGCCGAGGAGAATTTCGTAGCATTGACGCCTTATTGGTCTGCAACGATTGGAAATCGTAAAAACCGTAGCAACATCAGTCAGGATGTTCTTGTGAAAGGACTTTATGGAATGAAAACCTCTGAATTAGGAAATGATGAAAAAGGTGGATTCTTGCAATATGGTTTAAATTGGACGTCACCAGACCATCAGTGGAGTGTAAAAGTTCGTGCAGAATATATCGATGGTCAACTTATTCAGTTGGGTCGTATGAGCATGACTGCCAAATACAATTGGCGCTACATGAAAAATAAAATGAAACGGAACCTCGAACTTCGTGCTTACTTTGGGACCAACTTATACCAACACCTTACCATTACCCCAATCGATTATTTATCTGAGCGATACAACTTATGTTTAAGTGGTGGAAAAGGAGTACAGGATTTATTTTATGAAGAATACAATTTTGCTCGAAATGACGTGTCCGGATTCTGGTCACAACAACGCATGGAGAATTTTGGTAATTTTAAAACAACGAGTTCCTTTGGCATAAGTTCTAAATGGCTAGGAAGCATGAACCTTTATTTCCAATTGCCAATAAAACCAAATCTATTTGGCGTTTTTGCTGATTATGGAGCTTTCTCTAATGGAACTTCTATTGAAACGGCATACAATGCAGGACTTGGACTACGTATTTCAAATATTCTAAGCGTTTATTTCCCATTGGTACGTAGTACAAATATGGGGTCACTTTGGACCAATTATTCGAATGAAATTCGCTTCAGTATTAAACTTAATCTTGTGAACGCCAATAACATTCGTTCACGCTTTAATTAATAAATTATGTCAGATCAAAAAGTCTCTTTCGGTAAATTATTTTGGCCGAGTTTTGTTGCAGTAATGATTGCCGGACTCGTTTCGCTCCTGCTCTTTTTCTTAGTGCTTGGTGGTGTCATTGGTTCCTTCGGGAATTTTGGTCCGGAACCATTGGCGATTCGAAATTCTACCATCCTACAATTGAAATTGACAGGTGAATTGATGGACAAAAGTGACGAATCTGTTGCCTTGCCAGATTTTCAAATAGATCGTACGGTTGGACTTCCAGATTTACTTTATGGAATCGAGAAGGCGAAAACGGATCCAAAAATCAAAGGGATTTTCTTGGAACTTGGTTCCTTCAAATGTGGATTAGCAAGCGCTAAGGAATTACACGATGCCATTAAGGACTTTCAAAAAAGCGGGAAGTTTGCTGTGGCTTATTTGTCCGGAGAATACGTTTCTCAAACAGCCTACTACATCAGTTCGGCTGCCAAAGAAGTATATGGATTCCCATCGACAACCATGGAATTTACAGGTGTCGGTGTTCAGTTGATGTTCTTTAAGAATTTATTGGATAATTTAAACATTGAAGTGGATATCGTTCGTGGAACCAATAATGACTTCAAAAGTGCCGTAGAACCGTTCTTTCGCACGAATATGAGCGATTCAAGTCGCTTGCAAACACAAGCTTTCTTGCGTACGATGTGGAGAACGATGCGAAACGACATTTCAGAGAATAAAGGAATCGACACCGTAATCTTGGACAACCATGTAGATTCGTTACACATCTTGGACTGTGAATCTGCGTACAATGCAAAATTAATTACTGGTTTGCGATACCGAGATGAATTCATGGGACTTTTAAAGAAAAAGATGAACATGGCACAGGACGAAGAATTGGAGATTCAATCCATGGAAAAATACGCCTTGAAAGCCTTTTCTGATCGTCAATTAATAGTTAAACGTCAAAAACCGAACATTGCAGTGATTTTAGCTGAAGGAGATGTGGCAACAAGTGGCGATGGACTTTCATCAGCGAGTATTTGTCGTTTGTTTCAAAAAGTGAGAAACGATAAGAACATTACGGCTGTCGTGTTCAGAATCAATAGTCCGGGTGGAAGTGCCTTGGCAAGTGAAGAGATTTGGCGCGAAGTGTCACAAACACAAAAGAAGAAGAAGGTCATTGTTTCTATGGGGGATGTTGCAGCTTCAGGTGGTTATTACATTGCGACACCGGCTAACCGTATTTTCGCTGAACCAACAACGATTACTGGTTCCATCGGTGTATTCGGGATGATTCCGTATACAGGAAAATTCTTGGAAAATAAATTGGGAATCACTTTCGATGAGGTTCGTACCAATCAACATTCATTGACCACATTGAATAAAAAATTAACACCATTGGAACTGTCCATCATTCAAGGACAAGTGGATAAAATCTACACGCAATTTTTAACCCGCGTTTCGGAAGGACGCCACATGAAAATGGAAAAAGTGGCTGTTTTAGCTCGCGGAAGAGTGTGGAGTGGGGAAGATGCACTCCGCATCGGATTGGTGGATGAATTAGGTGGCTTATCCAAAGCCATCGCTTATGCATGTAAAACGCAGTCAGCTCCGAAAGTCATATACTATCCAATCGTGAATAAAAATACGCTTTCTGAAATTGCCGAAATGATCGAGCAACAACAAGAAGAGGAGGAAAACTCTGTCAAAATGGATGTTGCGATTCCAACTGAATTAAAAGCCATCTACGCACGCATCAAGAAAATTGAAAGCATGGCTGGAATTCAGATGCGCATGCCGTTTGAATACGTAATGAAGTAAGAGAACGGAGAAAGAGAGCGGAGTCCGCCGCGGCGGAGAGAAAGAGAGCGAGAAAGAGAGCGAGAAAGAGAGCGGAGAGCACTGAGCACTGAGCACTGTTTACTGTTACTAGTCTCAATACAAACTCGGAAACTTCGCCGGTTCTGCCTCATGCATCATCGCGTAGACTTTTTCAATGATGTCGTCGATGCTTGGTTTGGAGAAGTAATCACCGTCGGAACCGTAAGCTGGACGATGGTCTTTCGAGCTCAAGGTTTCCGGTGCCGAGTCGAGGTGATAGTAGCCTTTTTGTTCTACCAAGATTTTATCCAACATGAATCCAGTTGCTCCACTGCTGACGTCTTCATCAACGATGAGTAAACGATTCGTTTTCGCAAGTGAATCACTGATCATGTGTTCGATGTCGAATGGCAACAAGGTTTGAACGTCAATTAATTCGACGGATATACCCATGTGCTCCAATTGCTGCGCTGCTACTTCGCAAAGGTTGAAGGTAGAACCGTAAGAAACCAATGTTAAATCTTTTCCTTCTTTCACGATTTCCGGCATTCCTAATGCTTCAGTGAAGGTTCCGAAGTTAATCGGCATGCGCTCTTTCGTGCGGTAACCGTTCAATGGTTCAATGACCAATGCTGGTTCGTCTGCTTGTAACAAAGTATTGTAGAATCCTGCGGCTTTCGTCATGTTTCTTGGAACACAAACGTGAATACCACGAATCGAATTGACAATCATTCCCATTGGGGAACCACTGTGCCAGATTCCTTCCAAACGATGTCCACGTGTGGAAACAATCAACGGTGCTTTTTGTCCACCTTTGGTGCGGTACTGTACCGTTGCTAAATCGTCGGACATAATTTGAATCGCGTACAACAAATAATCCAAGTACTGAATCTCTGCAATTGGACGCAATCCACGCATCGCCATACCAATTCCCTGACCGATAATCGTGCACTCGCGAATTCCGGTGTCCGAAACGCGTATTTCGCCAAACTGCTCTTGTAATCCTTCCAATGATTGATTAACACCACCAATTTTTCCAGCATCTTCTCCGAAGACAAGAACTTCTGGACGACTCTCTAGAATCGTGCGGTAGTTTTCACGGAGAATGATGCGACCGTCTTCCATTTGAACATCATCCGCATATTTTGGAGCCACTGCAGGAACATTCATCGCTGAATGTGCAGATTGTGAATGCAAATGTGAACTGTAACGATCGAAGTTCCCGGAAATCATGCTTTGAATCCAGTTTCCTAACGTTTTTTTCGAGGAAATTTGCTCCTCCCGAACTTGACGCAATACTTTGCGCGCCAAGGTCAATAAGTCACGACGAATTGGTTCTTTTTCTTTTTCAAGTGCTTCAATGTCCTTTTGAATAAAAACGGACTGCGAACTTTCCGCTGCCACTGTTTTTAACACAGAAACTAAATCCGCTTGATCTTGTTTCATGCTATCCGTGAAACGCGACCATGCGGTATTTTTGGAGCTGCGAACCATCTCTTTCGCTGCTGCTTGTATCGTATTTAATTCTTCCTCCGATGCTATCGCCATTCCTTTTCCTTCGAAGGAAAGAATCCATTCTTTGAATTTATGGATGCAATCAAAAGTCGTTTCCCATTCCAAACGCTCCGCTGATTTGTAGCGCTCATGAGATCCAGAAGTGGAGTGTCCTTGCGGTTGATTCACTTCTTTCACGTGTACTAGTACCGGAATGTGTTCCTCGCGTGCTAATTTCACCGCTTTTTCGTAGGTTTCACACAAATGTGCGTAATCCCATCCTTTGGTGATGAAGATCTCGTATCCAGGTTTGTCCGCAGTGCGTTGCATTCCTGATAAAGCGTCGGAAATACTTCCTTTCGTTGTTTGTAATTCTCTTGGAACTGAAATCCCGTAGCCATCGTCCCAAACGGACATCACCATGGGAACTTGCAAAACACCTGCTGCATTGATCGATTCCCAGAAAGGACCTTCACTCGTAGAGGCATCGCCAATTGTTCCAAATGCTACTTCGTTTCCACCGTTGGTAAATTTCTCAAAGGCAGGATTCGATTTCAATGCTTCTTGTTGACGGTATACTTTCGATGCTTGCGCTAATCCAACCAAACGTGGCATTTGTCCGGCAGTTGGAGAAATATCCGCAGAGCTGTTTTTCTGCATCATCAAATTTTTCCATTCTCCGTTGGCATCCAAGTTACGTGTGGAATAGTGCCCACCCATTTGACGTCCAGCAGATTGTGGTTCGATGTCTACATCCGTGTGTGCATACAATCCAGCAAAATATTGTTCCACCGTTAATTCACCAATCGCCATCATGATGGTTTGATCGCGGTAGTAACCAGAACGGAAATCACCATTCTGAAACTGTTTTGCTAATGCAATTTGCGCGAGCTCTTTTCCATCTCCGAAAATTCCAAATTTCGCTTTACCAGTAAGAACTTCCTTTCTTCCAAGAAGGGATGCTTCGCGGGATTCACAAGCCAATTGATAGTCAGCAAGTACCTGTTTTTTGAATGCTTCAAAATCCATTTGGTCTTGCGTGTTAGGTGCTTTTTCTTTTGCCATTGTTGATTGTAATCGTATGCAAATATAAGGAAAAGCAACGGCGTTTTTATATGGAATTTTTTAGCATTTTTGTGGAGCTATTTTTGACCTATGAAATTAGAATTGTGTGCCGCTTCTATCGAAGCAATAACGTTAGCGAAATCACTTGATTTTGACCGCATTGAATTGTGTCAGAATTTGGAGCAGGGTGGACTCACGCCCTCTGCGGGGATGATCACGTATGCCTTGGATTATGGAATCGATACGCATGTGTTGATACGTCCAAGAGCAGGTGGATTTTGTTACAGTCCAGAAGAAATCGCTGTGATGGAACGAGACTTGGCTTTTTGTCAGCAGGCAGGTGTACAAGGAGTCGTGGTAGGAATTTTGAAGTCCAATTTCGATTTGGATTTCGAAGCATTAGCGACCTTGAAGCAGCAATTCCCTGATTTTGTTTGGACATTCCACCGCGCATTCGATGAAAGCATCGATTGGAAACGCTCGATGGATCACTTAATCAAATTGGGATTCCATCGGATTTTAACTTCCGGATTTGCCAGTCACGTGGACATCGGCTTACCGATTTTAAGTGAAATGAAACAATACGCAAATGGCCGTATCGAAATCATGGCGGGTGGCGGTGTAAACGCTGGCAACATTGCCAAAATTGCAAAAGGAGCAGAGCCGGATGCGATTCACTTTTCAGGAACGAGCAAAGTGCTATTGGACGAAGATTCTGCCTTTTCTGAAACCATCCTGAAAGTAGAAGAACAACGTGTTCAACGCATCTTGGATGCAGTGCGCGGCGTACTCAAATAGATTATCCGGTTTATTTGCTGTACCTTTGTACAAATCCTGGGTCAATCATTACTTTATTTGTTCAACCGTAGGATTGAATAATTATATGAAATTTAATGAATTAAATCTTTTAGAGCCGATTTTAAACGCTCTTACCAAACAAGGTTATACCGAACCAACTCCCATCCAACAACAAGCAATACCATACGTTCTCGAAGGAAGAGATGTCATGGGCTGTGCGCAAACTGGAACCGGAAAAACAGCGGCATTTGCCATTCCAATCATTCAACGCATTCACGCATCCAAGCAAACGGATAACTCGAATAAAATTAGAGCCTTAATTGTGACGCCAACGCGCGAATTAGCGATACAAATTGAAGAAAGTTTCAAGAATTACGGAAGTGAATTGAAATTGCGATACACCGTTATTTTTGGTGGAGTAAATCAGTCACAACAAGTGAACCGTTTGAAAAATGGGGTAGACGTATTGATTGCTACACCTGGACGCTTATTGGACTTGCAACAACAAGGATTTATCAAGTTAGGAAACTTAGAGATTTTTGTATTGGATGAAGCCGATCGTATGTTAGACATGGGATTCATTCACGACGTGAAGAAAATCATCAAAATGATTCCAGCAAAACGTCAAACCTTGTTTTTCTCTGCAACGATGCCGAAAGAGATTACCTCTTTAGCGAATTCGATTTTAACAGATCCTGTGAAAGTGGAAGTGAATCCAGTTTCATCGACTGCGGAAATGATCGAGCAAGCCTTGTACTACGTGGATACACCAGCGAAAAAAGATTTATTGGTACACGTATTAAAAGAAACGAAAGCACCGAGTGTCTTGGTTTTCTCACGCACGAAACACGGAGCGGACAAAATTGTGAAGTTGTTAGCAAAAAACAAAGTCACAGCGGAAGCCATTCACGGAAACAAATCACAAAATGCCCGTCAACGCGCCTTATCTAATTTCAAGGATAAAACGTCTCGTGTATTAGTTGCTACAGACATTGCTGCACGTGGAATTGACATCGATGAGTTATCGTTTGTGATCAACTACGACATTCCAAACATTCCTGAAACGTATGTGCACCGCATTGGTCGTACGGGACGCGCAGGAGCATCTGGAATTGCAGTATCATTCTGTGACAAAGAAGAACGCAAGTACATTCGCGACATTCAAAAATTGATTTCCTTGGAGATTCCAGTGGTGAACAATCACCCGTTTGCGAGTCGCTAATGAGAACTTTATAGAAAATAAAAAAGGAGCTTGAAAAAGCTCCTTTTTTTATGGTCTTTGATTTAAAAAACTAGGTTTAATTGGCTTTTAGGTCACTAACGAAACTGGTAGGCAATTCCAATTTGTGCGTTCACGTAAAAGCTCGAAAAGTTTCCTTTTGGAGATATCGCCACTCCATAAGAATTTACCCCACCAGGATTACTGAGTGAAATCGTTGAGCCCAAGGTGTAGCGCAATGATTTCCCTGATTTCAAGGTTTGCACTTTCGCAAGTTCTATGGAACCAAGTAGCACAAAACGATTGAAAGCAGGATTGTTTTTCGTTAAACGAATAAAATCAAAATAACCATCACTCGTTTTATAATTTTCGAAGGAAACACAAAGGAATGTTGGGGTTAAGTATGCGCCAATTTCTAATCCTAAAGGTAAGCGCCTATGGAAACCCAGCATCAGTTGCGCATGAAACATACGGTTCGAATAGTTCACATAATTCATCTGCCACAACGAAGAATCAATATAGTTTGGAGATGAAAAATTTTGGTATTTGACATTTGTAAACTGCAGTTGAGTCCCAATAGAAAGCACATTCTTTTTCCAGTTTTTGCGCAGAATAATGTTTGCAGCATGCGCACTGCCTACGCGATAATCATGTACATATCCAACATTTGTGATACTTGGGTTATAGATAGTGGCAACGCCAATTTTTATTCCGGCTTCTAATTGAAAAGAGGTTTGACTATTCGTTCTCCCTGCCAAAATCAATAAAAATAAAAACAATGTAATACGCTTCATATCTTGTATTTAGTTTAAAACCCATTTCAAATCGCGATATTCACCACCTAAAAGTTTAATGCAAACTCCAGTGATTTCTATTTTTTTATATTTATTTATCTTCAATTCACCTGTAAATGTCGATTCGCGGGTTTGCATATTTCTCCAATCCTTTATAACTCCATGAAGATGCGTTTTATCATCAAAAAATAAGGTGTCTGTTTCGTCTGATTTTAAAATAAGAAAATCCTTGTTTCGCTCTACTAATTTATACATTTGGAATATTGATTCAGTGACATTTCCATTTTCATCGTATACGGTTAAGTTATATGGATGCAATTGCTTTTGGTATTGCAACTCGCAACTAGCGAGTATTAAGACGGTGAGGAAAAGAATTGTTTTCATTGATTTATTGTTTTTGGCAACTATTTTTTCTAACAAGAACGTCAAAAAATCTCTAAAGCATTTAGTAACGCGCGTAACAAATGTATTTTTTTTTTTTTTTTGATTTTCAGTACTTTAAGATAAAAAAAATCAAAAACATGGCAGGCATTGTTCTCAATGCAATCAAACATAATTTGATTTTCGTCTAAAATAAAAAAGGAGCTTGAAAAAGCTCCTTTTTTTATGGTGTCATTTTTGGTTTGAATTAAACCGCTGCAATTTTATCTGAAACGTATTCTCCAGCTTTCAACTTACCAACGATTTTAGAGAAACACTCGATGGTGTATCTTACGTCTTCTAAAGTGTGTGTTGCGGTTGGAATCAAACGTAGAATAATCATTCCTTTTGGTACAACTGGGTATACAACCATCGAACAGAACACATTGTAGTTCTCACGTAAGTCGTAAATCAAGTTTGTTGATTCTGGAATGGATCCATTCAAGTAAACAGGAGTCACACATGTGTTTGTTGGACCAATTTCGAATCCAGCATCTGTTAATCCTTTTTGTAAAGCTTCAGTGATTTCCCACAATTTCGCTTTGTATTCAGGATGATTTCTCATCAACTCCAAACGCTTCAACAATCCAACAACCAATGGCATTGGCATTGCTTTCGCGAAAATTTGTGAACGCATGTTGTAACGTAAGTATTCCACCACTTGCTCATCTGATGAAATGAATCCACCGATCAACGCAAAGGATTTCGCGAAGGTACCGAAGTAAATATCGATTCCGTCTTGACATCCTTGCTCTTCTCCTGTTCCACCACCAGTTGCTCCAAGTGTACCGATACCATGCGCATCATCCACGAACAAACGGAAGTTGTATTTTTGTTTTAAATCAACGATTTCTTTAATGATACCTTGGTCTCCACGCATTCCGAAAACACCTTCTGTAATGACCAAAATCGCACCACCTGTTTCAGCTGCTAATTTCGTTGCACGTTGCAATTGTTTTTCACAATCTTCTAAATCATTGTGTTTGAAAACGAAACGTTTCCCCATGTGTAAGCGCACACCATCAAGGATACATGCGTGAGATTCAGCGTCATAAACAATCACATCGTGACGATCTACCAAACAGTCAATTGCAGAAACAACCGCTTGATAACCGAAGTTACAAAGGATCGTACTTTCTTTATTGACAAATGCTGATAATTCACGCTCTAATTGTTCGTGGTAATCAGAGTTTCCACTCATCATACGTGCGCCCATTGGTGATCCAAGTCCGAACTCAGCTGCTGCCTCTCCGTCTACTTTTCTCACTTCTGGATGATCAGCCAATCCCAAATAATTGTTCAAAGACCAGTTCAAACGTGTTTTACCACGGAAAATCATGTGAGGACCGATAGGACCTTCTAACTTAGGAAAGGTAAAATATCCATGAGATTCTTTCGCGTGTTGTCCAATAGGTCCGCGATTCGCCTGAATTTTTTCGAAAATATCTGCTGACATGTTATGTATTTTTATGCAAAGTTAAAGGATTATAGCTATGTGTATTCTGGACGCTTTGTATTTTATCAACAGATAAATGCACAATTCTCCGGTTCTTAGTGCTTTGGATGTAGTTTTTCTGCTAAAAACTGAGCGGTTTCCGTGTTTTTTGCCGTCACCATCTCTTCGGGTGTTCCTTCGAAAAGCAAGTGTCCGCCTTGTTCCCCGCCTGTTGGACCCAATTCGATGATGTGATCGGCGCATTTGATGACTTCCATGTTGTGCTCAATGACAAAAATGGAATGTCCTCGGTCAATTAAAGCATTAAACGCAATGACTAACTTGTCGATATCATAAAAATGCAAGCCCGTCGTTGGTTCATCGAAGATAAACAGGGTGGGAGGCGCCTGTGTTCCTTTGGCTAAGAAGGATCCAAGTTTGATCCGTTGCGCTTCTCCGCCACTCATGGTGCTGGAGGATTGTCCGACTTTTAAATAGCCTAAACCGACATCGACTAATGGTTGAATCTTCTCAACGATTTTGGCGTCTAAACGGTCTTGACCTTCTTTAAAGAATGCCAATGATTCATCAAGTGTCATCTCGAGAATGTCATAAATGGACTTTCCGCGGTACTCGATTTCTAAGGTTTCAGACTTGTAGCGCGTTCCTTTACATGTTTCACAATTCAAATGGACATCTGCCATAAATTGCATCGCAACGGTGATACTTCCTTCACCTTCACACATTTCGCAGCGTCCACCTTCTACGTTGAAACTGAAGAAGCCAGGCTTGTATCCGCGCATTTTTGCAAGTTGTTGTCTAGCAAATAGTTCGCGTATGTCATCGAAAGCTTTAACATAAGTAATTGGATTGCTTCGAGAGGACTTTCCAATGGGATTCTGATCCACGAATTCCACGTGTTTGATGGATTTTAAATCTCCAGAAATCCCGTCGCATTTCCCGATTAAATCACCGCTTAATCCAAGTTCTTTCCGGATGGATGGATACAGTAAAGATTTGATGAGTGTCGACTTTCCTGATCCAGAAACTCCAGTGATGCACAAGAGTTTATTAAGTGGGAAGTCAAGTGTGAGGTTTTTTAAGTTGTTTTGTCTTGCGCCTGCAAGCGTGATGCGGTTTTTTCCACTGCGTCTTTTCTGTGGGACAGGAATTTCTTTGATTCCTAGTAAATACTTGGCAGTTAAACTGTCCTTTGCGTTGATGAGCGCTTTGTAATCTCCCTGAAAAACGACTTCTCCGCCGTGCGATCCCGCTAATGGACCGATGTCCAAAATCTCATCGGCTGCCATCATGATTTCTTCTTCGTGTTCCACGACAATCACCGTATTTCCAAGCGCTTTCAGGTTTTTAAGAACCTTAATCAGTCGCGCAGTGTCTTTTGGGTGTAAGCCAATCGAAGGTTCGTCCAAAATGTAAATGGATCCAACGAGACTACTTCCCAAGGAAGTTGCCAAGTGAATGCGCTGAGATTCTCCACCGGATAAGGTGTTGGCTCCACGGTTTAAACTTAAGTAGCCGAGTCCAACGTCTTGCAGGAATCCGAGTCGTTGTTGGATTTCAGGAAGAATGTGCTTGGATACTTGTCGGTCGTAATCGTTTAAGGAAAGATCTTGAAAGAATGCAGCAGCATCGTCAATGGATTTGAGTACAATATCTTGAATCGAACAGTCATTGATCTTCACGTAAGCAGCGTCTCCGCGGAGTCTTGTACCCTTGCATTCCGGGCAGCTTGTCTTTCCTCGGTAACGCGAAAGCATGACGCGATATTGTATCTTATATGTTTGACTTTCAATAAATTTAAAGAACTTACTTAAACCATCGAAATAACTATTTCCTTTCCAAAGTAAGTCGTATTGTTCTGGACTTAGTTCCTTCACTGGGCGGTGGATTGGGAAGTCGAATTTCTTTGCGTTGTAGGTTAGCTGGTTTAGGTATTCGCCCATAGAGTCGCCTTTCCATGGTGCGATTGCTCCTTCGTACACGCTGAGGTTTCTGTTTGGAAAAACCAATTCTTCATCGATTCCAAGCACCATTCCGTAACCCTCACATGTTTTACATGCGCCATAAGGATTATTAAATGCGAACAGATTGACGCTCGGCTCCTGAAAGCTCATGCCGTCTAATTCGAAACGGTTACTGAACCATTGTAGTTTTTGCTCTTTGTGGTGAAGGATTGCGCACATTCCTTTTCCTTCTGTAAAGGCAAGTCCGAGTGAATCAGTACATCGGTTTAAATTGCTTTCATCCGAGAAATCATTGTTAAAACGATCGATTGCCAAAAGGAATTCTTCATCGAATTCAGAACTCAATAAGTCTTCAATTAATTTAAATGAGTCATTTAAGTATACTCTTGTAAAACCTTGTCTATAAAGTGATTCTAATTTATTTAAATAAGTTTCTGTCTCAAAAAGTGTCACTGGACAAAGTATCGCAATTGCTTCGTTCAGCCAGTGCTTACTGAGGAAATCGATCACATCTTTGATCTGGTGTTTTTGTACTTCTTTTCCTGAAACAGGTGAATAGGTTTTTCCTACTCGGGCGTAAAACAACTTGAGGTAATCGTAGATCTCAGTTGTCGTTCCAACAGTCGATCGCGGATTGCTTGAAATAACTTTTTGCTGAATGGCAATTGACGGAGCGATTCCTTTGATGTATTCCGTTTCCGGTTTGTTCAGTTTACCTAAAAACTGTCGTGCGTAGGAAGACATGCTTTCGATGAAGCGACGTTGTCCTTCTGCAAATATGGTATCAAACGCTAAGCTCGATTTACCTGATCCAGAAACACCTGTGATGACGGTTAACTTTCCGTGAGGGATTTTCACGTCAATGGATTTCAGATTATGAACCCTTGCTCCTTTTATTTCTATGCATTTTTCCACCATACAAAAGTAACAGATGAAAAGGAAAGCTGTTCGCATTCGGCCGAAATCTTAAATAATTTCCTACTTTTAGTACCGCTAAACAATGTAATTATGACCTGGAATTCTCTTTTTCGCAAAAAATCTGTTCACGACATTTTGGAGCAAGTCCGAGTGGCTGATCAAAACAGTGATTCGCATTCATTAGGAAAGCATTTGAAAGTGAGAGATTTAGCTGCTTTTGGAATTGCGGCGATTATTGGAGCTGGAATTTTCAGTACAATCGGTGAAGCAAGTTCTCAAGGTGGTCCGGCAGTTATCTTTTTATTCTTGTTTACAGCGATTGCTTGTGGATTCGCTGCTTTTGCCTACGCTGAGTTCGCATCTATGGTGCCTGTCTCCGGATCTGCCTACACGTATTCGTATGTGGCCTTCGGTGAAATCATTGCGTGGATTATCGGTTGGGCACTGATTATGGAGTACGCCATCGGAAACATTACGGTCGCCATTTCTTGGAGTGATTATTTTACTAACATGCTCGAAGGAATTCATATTAAAGCACTTGGTATTCCGAATGGCATTCATCTTCCTAGCTGGATTCAGATGGATTATTTGTCCGCATCCAATGGATTTCATGAAGCAAAAACATTGATGGCAGCAGGAAAAGAACTGGTGGATTTAGATGGATCTTTGATTCTAGCACGAGAAGCGTGGATGAGTGCTCCGCAAATTTTTGGCTTTCACCTTATTTTTGATTTGCCTGCATTGTTCATTATTGTCTTGATTACCTGGTTGGTTTACCGTGGAATGAAGGAAAGCCGCAATGCCTCGAACATCATGGTAGTTATTAAATTGGCGATTATTCTTTTGGTGATTGGGGTTGGGATGTTCTACGTGGACACCAACAATTGGAGTCCTTTTGCACCAAATGGCGTTACGGGAATCTTGAAAGGAGTTTCCGCTGTGTTCTTTGCTTACATTGGATTTGATGCTATTTCCACGACGGCTGAGGAATGTGAAAATCCGCAGCGCGACTTGCCACGAGGAATGATGTGGGCGATTGTAATTTGTACCATTCTTTACATCATCATTGCGCTCATTTTAACGGGAATTGTTTCGTACGAAAAATTGGCAGTGGGTGATCCATTGGCTTTTGTATTTGATGAAATTCACTTGCCGAAAATGGCTGGAATTATTTCGATTAGTGCCGTCGTTGCGATGGCTTCCGTCTTATTAGTTTTCCAAATGGGACAACCTCGCATATGGATGAGCATGAGCCGTGACGGTTTGTTGCCGAAACGATTTTCGAAAGTTCATCCGAAATACAAAACGCCTTCCTTTGCTACGATCGTGGTTGGATTCGTTGTGGCTGTGCCTGCATTATTCATGAATTTGACAATGGTGACCGATTTGTGTTCCATTGGAACCTTGTTTGCATTCGTACTCGTCTGCGGTGGAGTCTTGGTGCTTCAAAACAAAACGGACATCCCCCGTGGAAAATTCAAAACGCCGTTCATCAATGGTGGACTCGTGATGCCGATTCTATTAGCCGGAACATTGGTGTTTTTGTTTACAACGTATCGCACAGAAACGATGGCGTTTATTCAAAACGAACCGACGTATAAAACGAGTGAAGAAATGTTACTGCAACTAAGTGAGCCTCAAATTCAAACCTTGAAAAAAGATGCGTTGTCGGTAAATCAGGCTTTGGATGCGGAAAAGAATGTGACTGAATTGGATGTGCTTTACGCAGAAGAAGCGGGAGCAGAGAAATTGGCAAACGTCATCGAACAAAAGGGATGGGGTAACATCTCCTTGAAAAATGAAGGTTGGTCTCATTTTGCAAATAAAATTCCAAGTTGGATTTTCATTCTCTTCACCATTTTCATTACGATTATGGCCGTACGAAACAAATTGTCACTTATTCCTATTTTAGGCTTGTTGAGTTGTTTATACATGATGAGTCAGCTGGCTTTAGCTAATTGGATCTACTTCTCCATTTGGTTGTTGTTGGGCTTGGTGATTTACTTCCTTTATGGAAGAAAACATTCGAAATTGGCCCAGCATGCAGCGTAATATTCGTTTTGTTTCTTTGTTGATATTGCTTTCAATGACGGCTTGCACACCGCTTATTTTAAGTACAATGGGCATGAAAAATCCTCGAATAATCACTGAGGATGAAATGTATACCTTTGGAAGAAAATGGGGCATGAGTATATACTTCCAGCAAACTCTTTTGTCAACTTACGTGGACGAAGTTCAAAAACTAGATTCCCTTCATCCCGCTCTAGCGAAAAATTTATTACAACCTATTCAAGCAATGTATTTTGATTCAACAGGTAAGTTGATTTCGTACCACATTAACTGCTTTGCGGGTGGATATCCCAATTTGAACTGGAATCGCAACGGGAATTTTGATGTTTTTCCAGCGAAAACGCAGGCGCCATGTGATTCTTTGGTGACTTTGGCTTCGCTTCTCCCTCACCTAAAACCGTTGGAATATCCCTGTGTTAAAATAAAAGACTTGGATTACATAGTCGTCGTTTTTTGGAGTCGTTTTACCGGAAGACAAAGCCGACATTTGGTAGAATTCGTTCAACAAAACCTAAAACTAGCGTCGAAAGAAACCCGAATACAAATCATGTACGTCAATACGGACGAAATTTTTACAAAATTACTTTAAAGTCCAAGTGACTGTTCGATTCCTAAAATCAAGGAATGAATGACTTTGATGTGAATTTCTTGTGCGCGGTCTGCGAAGTTGGAGTGAGGCGCTCGGATTTCGATATCGGCCAATCCAGCGAGCTTACCGCCATCTTTTCCAGTAAGGACAATTGTTTTCATCCCTTTAGCCTTAGCTGCTTCCACTGCGAGAATGACATTTTTTGAATTTCCGGAGGTCGAAATGCCTAATAGCACATCGTTTTCTTGTCCGAGTCCTTCAATGAAGCGCGAAAAAACGAAGTCGTAACCGTAATCGTTGCTCACGCAAGACAAATGTGATGGATCGGAAATACTGATGGCCGCTAAAGCACGACGGTTATCGCGAAAACGTCCGCTGAGTTCTTCGGCGAAGTGCATGGCATCACACATAGAACCGCCATTTCCACAACTGATGATTTTTCCACCATTTTGAATGGCTTGACTCATCGCTTCAACTGCTTGTAAAATCAATGAAAAGTTCGCCTCCGTTTGAAAATTCACCAATGTTTGCTGAGCTTCTTCGAATTGCTGTTGAATCAAGTTGCGTAGTTCCATGTCTGTTATTTGTCCTCAAATTTAAACTAAATTCCGGTAGACTGCGACATGAAGCGGGAGTTTCGTATCTTTGATACATCATGAATTCAAGCTATTTTCATCAAAAAGTCGTGTGGATTACCGGAGCATCTTCGGGAATCGGCGAGGAGTTGGCCCGACAATTAGACCGCGCTGGAGCACAATTGATTTTGTCCGCTCGCAACGTAGAAAAACTCAATGAACTTAAGGAAAGTCTACAACACAAGGAACAACATTTAGTCGTTCAAGTGGATCTCGCGGATACGTCCAACGTTGGAGATTTTGCACAGCAAATCGTTTCGCACTATGGACGAATCGACGTATTAATCAACAACGGCGGCATCAGTCAAAGAGCGACAGCCTATGACACTACAATGGACGTAAATCGTCAAATCATGGAGGTCAATTTCTTTGGCAACATCGCGATGACGAAAGCGGTACTGCCTATTTTTCGTCAGCAGAAATCCGGACAAATATTAGTCATCAGTAGCATTGCAGGAAAATTCGGTTTTCATTTGCGTTCGGCATATAGTGCATCCAAACATGCCCTTTTCGGCTATTACGAAAGTTTGGTGATGGAGGAAAGTGCTTATCACATAAAGGTGACAGTTGCTTGTCCGGGGAAAATCAATACGCCTATTTCGACGAATGCTGTGACTGCTGAAGGAAAAGCACATGGTCAAATGGACCACAATCAAGCGACGGGAATGCCCGTGGATGTATGTGTCCAGCAATTGTTGAATGCGTTGATGAAAAACAAACACGAAGTATTGATTGGAAACAAAGAACTCATTGCGGTGAAATTGAAACGTTTTCTTCCTCGTTTATTTTGGAAAATCATTCCAAAACAATCTGCCACATAGGATTTTAGAAAAATACAGACAAAAAAAATAGGCTTCCATTTGGAAGCCTATTTAGTTAAGTAGAAATTTCTTCTTAGTTTACGCTTGTAGAAAGTTCAGAACCTGCTTTGAAACGTACTGTGTTTTTTGCTGCAATTTGGATAACTGCACCAGTTTTAGGGTTACGTCCGTTACGAGCATTTCTTTTAGAAATGTCGAAAGAACCGAAACCTACTAAAGAAATTCTTTCACCTTTTTTCAATGCATCTGTAGTAGCTCCTACAAATCCGTCTAATGCTTTTTTAGCATCTGCTTTTGACAATCCTGCTGCTGCAGCCATTGCGTCGATTAATTCCGCCTTGTTCATAATAACTTGGTTTTAATTAGTTAGTAATAAATTTTATTGAAACAAATATATCGGAATATCAATGCGAGTAACGGTTTCAGTCAAAAAAAATGCATAAAATGTTGAAAAAACGGTGATTTTGTTAATAAAGCGGGCTAAAATCGTTGGTTTTACTAGGTCTAGCACCATCTTTTGATCATTAATTTCTCCTTTGTGATTGCGCTTTAACTAACAATTTAGTGGCATCTTTGTTACCGATATGATGAAAGTTGCAATTATCGGTGCCGGAACCGGCGGAATGGCGAGCGCTATCCGCTTAGCAAAACTTGGCTATGACGTTTCTGTTTTTGAAGCGAATGATTTCGTGGGTGGAAAAGTAAACGAAAAATGGATCGGTTCCTATCGCTTTGATATGGGTCCATCCGTTTTTACCGAGCCGGCGCTCATTGAAGAATTGATGACTTTGTGCGGTAAGGATTCTTCTGAGTTCTCCTACCGTCAATTAGAGGAGTCTTGTCGTTATTTCTTTTCTGATGGACAACAAGTAAACATTCCTTCAGGACTAAATCAAACGGCGAACACCTTTGAAACGGCTTTTGGTGAAAACCGGCAACGGACAGAGCGCTTTTTAAAACGACTTTCACTGAACTATCAATCGTTGTCACCTGTTTTCATTCAGGCTTCCTTACATCGAATCAATCAATGGTGTAACAAAGGAATTTTCCGTGCTATTCTGCGCATTCCTTTTTATGGAATGATAAGAACAATGAATGCGGTTAATCAATCCCGATTTAAAAATCCGAAAACAGCTCAATTGCTCAATCGAATGGCTACGTATAATGGTAGTAGTCCATATCGCACCCCTGGATTGTTAAACATCATCAGTCACTTGGAATTCAATGAGGGTCCAGCCATGCCGATTGGTGGAATGGTTCAAATCTCGAAATCCTTGCATCAATTGTGTTTAGGACTTGGTGTCCAATTTCACTTAAATGAACGGGTAGAGGAAATTCTTCACACTAAAAATAAGGTAACAGGAATTCGCACGAGTCGCAAATCCGTTGACTGTGACATCGTCGTGTCAAACATGGATGTCCATTTTACCTATGAACGCTTATTAAAAGGATTACACGAACCGAAAAAAATATTGCGTCAAGAGAAATCGAGCAGTGCTATTGTGTTTTACTGGGGAATGAAAGCTGGTTTCGATCAGCTAGGTGTACACAATATTTTCTTTGCGAAAGACTATCAGGCAGAGTTTGATTCGATTTTTGAGTCCAAAACACGTTACGAGGATCCAACGATTTACATTCACATTACTTCGAAGGTGGAAAAAGGCGATGCGCCAGAAGGATCAGAAAATTGGTTTGTGATGGTGAATGCGCCTATTAACGTTGGACAAGACTGGGATGTTTTCGTTGCGGAAACGCGTCGAACGTGTATTGAAAAATTATCGAAGGCTTTGAACAGGGACATCGAAGCGCTCATCGAAGTGGAGGAACAAAACGAACCTAGAAAAATTGAATCTGTGTATTTTGGTAAACAAGGATCCATTTATGGAAATTCATCCAACAGTGCGTTCTCTGCTTTTTACCGACATCCAAATTTCTCCAAAACCTTAAAAGGATTGTACTTCGCTGGTGTAACCGTTCATCCCGGAGGAGGAATACCGCTTGCCTTGAATAGCGCGAAAATTGTGGAGCGCTGTGTGCGGGAGGATTACCAATAAGCAAATTTTTTCTTGTAAATATTTTTCTTTGTCCAAACATTTTTTGATGAAATGTGTTAAGTGTATATCGCAAATAAAATAGCAAACATTTTTATATTGATAGTAATACTATTATATTTGTGCGTAATTTAAAAAACACATGAATCAACTGTTTTCAAAAATGTCCATTCAGATGAATGAGCATTTATACCTGAAAGATCCAACTTCTTCGGATTTAGGACAGAAAATCCTACGTGGAAGTATTTCCTTGATTTCATCTTTAGGTTTTGAGAAATTCACCTTCAAGAAACTAGCAATTGAAATTGATACAACAGAAGCCTCCATTTACCGATATTTTGAGAGTAAGCAGAAAATTCTGCTTTATTTGATTAATTGGTATTGGTCCTGCATGTGGTTTCGCATTCACATGGGAACGCAAAACATACCCGATGCAGAAGTTAGGTTGAAAAATTGCATTCATATCCTCACGGCTATTCCAGATCCGACGCAGGAACTTGTACTTGATAACGAATTGGAATTAAAGCAAATTGTCATCAATGAGTCTTCAAAGGTACTCTTGACGAAGAATGTAGATGATGAGAATAAAAATGGAGCATTCACAGAATACAAAAAAGTGGTGGAATTTGTATCGTCGATTATTCTTGAAATTAATCCAACATATGAATTCCCTAACATGCTTATATCTACGATGATTGAGGGAAGTAATCAACAGCGCTTTTTTGCAGCTCATTTGCCTCGTTTGACAAATATGAACCAACACGATGACCTTGTAGAGTCATTCTTTACTGAAACCTTATTAAAAGTAATCAAACATGGATAACCACATTCCTTCAATCGTTGCACGGTTTTGGTCGATGCTTCGTCCGGACCAAAAAGAAATCCGAAACATTTATCTTTTTTCCATATTTAGTGGGATCTTATCATTGGGATTACCCTTAGGAATTCAAATGATCATTAATTTCATTGAATTGGGACAAATGAGTACCTCGTGGTTTGTCCTGGTGATTTTAGTGGTTTTATCTATTGGATTCTCCGGACTATTGAACATTTTTCAATTGCGGATTACCGAGAATTTGCAGCAGCGAATTTTTACGCGTTCCGCCTTTGAGTTTGCCGAACGAATTCCATTGATTCGCTTAACTGAGTTGATGAGAAAATATGGTACGGATTTAACACATCGCTTTTTTGATACCTTGACCATTCAAAAAGGATTGTCGAAGCTTTTAATTGATTTTACGGCAGCAATACTTCAATTGGTATTTTGCCTTGTTTTATTGTCTTTCTACCATAGTTTTTTCATTTTTCTCGGTGTTTTTCTTGTCTTCACACTTGGACTCATCGTTCGTTTAACCGCACGTCAAGGGATGTTGGCAAGTTTGGAAGAGTCAAGTTACAAGTATAAAATTGCCCATTGGTTGAAAGAAATTGCTCAAGCACGTTTCAGTTTTAACCTCTCTGGGAACCGAAAGTTTCACATTTACCGAACGGACGACTACGTGCAAGGATATTTGTCAGCGCGTGATCAGCATTTTAAGGTATTAGTCAAACAATATGCGTATTTGATCATTTTTAAGGTTTTGATTGCACTTTCGTTCCTGATTATTGGTGGAATTTTAGTCATCAATCAACAAATGAACATCGGTCAATTTGTTGCATCAGAAATCCTCATTTTACTCATCTTAAGTGCCGTTGAAAAATTGATTCTGAGTATTGAAGTCGTGTATGATGTATTCACGGCCATAGAAAAAATTGGACAAGTGACGGATTTGCCTATTGAACTTTCGAACCAACATCAAGAGGATTTGGATGTGACAAAAGGTCTTTCTATTCAGTTTGACCAGGTTACTTGTCAACTGGAGTCCTATGAGTTAAGTCCCTTATCGGAGATTCAGTTGCAGATTCATCCAGAGGAGAAAATCGCCATTATCAGCGATTCTTCCCTTTCAAGTAGTTTGCTTTTTTGCTCCCTCGTTGGAATAATGGAATGTTCTAAAGGAACGATTTCCATCAATGGAATTCCGCTTGAAAACCTTAATAAACAATCCTTGAGGGAAAAAATTGGTTCGGTTCTATACCGTGATCAATTGGTTTTTGGAAGTGTTGCGGATAACATCCGTTTTGGTCGAAATGAAATTTCCCTTTCGGAGATTGAAACTGAAATGAGTGCCTTGAATTTAACATCCTTCGTCCATTCAATGCCGGAAAAATACCAAGGAATCCTAAATCCTGAATCACACATGATTCCAATTGATGTGGAACGTAAATTGTTGGTGGCACGAGCAATGATTGGACAACCAAGCCTATTGATTTTTGAAGATCCAACGGCTGGACTCACATCCAAACAAAAGGAGGTGCTTTTATCCTACATTTTCAAAGATGAGCAAAAAACGGTGATGGTCGCGACAACCGATCCAGCGGTATTCACTTATTGCACAAGAATAATAGAAATTAACCAAGGCAAAATTCGCTTTGATGGTAGTTATGAATCCTTTAAGTTGACTCAATCATGTTAAATCTCTCTCCACAAAACAAAAATCAGTTGAATGCAACTGAATTGAAAGCGATGAATCGGGTAGAAGGTAAGCATTCATCGAAACGATTGAAGCGTTCCATTCTCTACGGGATGGGTATGCTCTTGTTGCTGATGCTTCTTCCATGGACTCAAAACATTCGTGCAAATGGTAAGATTGTTACCTTGCGTCCAGAACAAAGACCACAAATGATTCAATCGATTATTGCCGGGCGTATTGAAAAATGGTTCGTAAAGGACGGTGATCAAGTAAAAAAAGGGGATACGATCTTATTTTTATCGGAAATTAAGGAAAGTTACTTGGATCCAGATTTAGTTGGTCGAACGAATAAGCAATTGAAAAACAAAGAATTGTCTGTTGTTTCATACGGAGATAAAATTTCTTCGCTTGATAACCGGATTGACGCATTAATTGAAACAGGTAAGTTCAAATTGCAACAAGCGAAAATCAAGCTGAATCAATCCTATTTGAAGTTAAAAACGGATAGTATTGAATTTCATACGACGCAAATCAATGCGCGCATTGCTGAACAACAATATGAGCGCTTTGAGAAATTATACAAAGACAACTTGAAATCCTTAACAGAAGTAGAATCGCGCAAATTAGTGTATCAACGGGCGCAAGCATCCCAAATCGCTGCGCAACAGAAGTACTTGCAAAGTGCGAACGATATCATCGATGCAAGAGTGGAATATCAATCCATCGAAGCGAAGTTCAAGGATGAAATCGCTAAAGCGGAATCCGATAAGTTTTCGACACTGTCCACATTGTATGACACCGAAGTGGATGTGATAAAATTACAAAATCAAGCAGCAAACTATTCCATCCGAAATGGAATGTACTATGTCCTTGCACCACAGGACGGTATTGTCACGAAGGTACTTTCAAGTGGAATTGGTGAAACCATCAAACAAGGTGAGTCGATTGCCACTATTATGCCTCGAAACTACGATTTAGCGATTGAAATGTTCGTTCGTCCTATGGATTTACCATTACTTCAGAAAGGACAAAAAGTACGTGTGCAATTTGATGGTTGGCCAGCAATTGTGTTTTCTGGTTGGCCGACGACTAGTTTTGGAACCTTTGGAGGGTCGATTTTTGCCATTGATCAATTTGCGAATGAAGAAGGTAATTTCCGTGTTCTCATTGCTCCGGATAAAAAGGATAAAGAATGGCCAGCAGCCTTGAGAGTTGGTGGTGGGGCTAAATCAATGATTCTCTTAAATGATGTACTCATTGGATATGAATTGTGGCGAAAAATCAATGGATTCCCACCTAATTTTTATGAAACAAAAAAAATTGAAAAACCAAAGAAATGAAACAATTCCTACTTGTAATTTCATTCTGTTTCTCGCTCTCATTTAGCTGGTCGCAAGCGGTACTCAGTGAAAAAGAGTATTATGAACTCATCTTGTTAAATCACCCGTTAGTGAAGCAAGCTGGCATCAAACCTCAAATGGGGGAAAGTCAATTGCTGAAAGCGAAGGGTGGGTTTGATCCAAAGATGTTTTCTCAATTTGACCGTAAAAACTACGATGGAGTAGCCAACTATCAAAAAGTAAATGCCGGATTATCGATTCCAACGTGGTATGGAATTCAAGTGAAATCTGGCTTTGAATCCAATAGTGGTCCATATTTGTCGTCGGAGGATAAAACACCCGCTGGTGGACTGTGGTACGGAGGAGTTTCGGTGAATTTGGGACAAGGAATGATGATCGACCAACGTCGGGCAGAATTGTTCAAGGCGCGAATTTACCTGGAAAGTACCTTGCAGGAACAACGATTGCTTTTGAATGAGTTAATCTATGAATCTGGCTATGCCTATTGGAATTGGTTTTTAGCACAATACTCAAAAGAGGTTCTACAAGATTCCTATGATTTGGCACAGATTCGCCTAAAAGGTGTGAAATTAACGGCTGAACTTGGCGATCGTCCAATCATCGATACGGTGGAAGCTCGGATTCAGGTTCAGTACCGACAGTCGCTCCTGAATAATTATCAAACGGATTTATTGAACTCCAAAGTAAAACTTTCGACTTACTTGTGGACAGAACTCCAAGAGCCCTTGGAGCTAGACGAAACTACGCTACCTATAGCAATGGATTCAGTCTCCTTTGGTGTTGTTCCATTGTTGTCTGAGAGGGATATCGATTCGCTTGCGGAAAATCATCCCTATTTAACGATGAATGGTTTGAAAATTAAGACCTTGGAAATTGATCAGAAATTGAAAAGAGAACAAGTCAAACCAACGGTAAATCTGAGTTATAACTTCATCAATGAACCGATCAACTATAATCCGATGACAAATCTAAGTCCCAACAACAATAAAATCGGTGTCCAATTCGAAATGCCTTTGCTTTTTAGAAAGGAACGAGGCGATTTGGAATTAGCTAAGTTGAAGGTGCAAGATGAGCAGTTATCCTACGTGAACAACAAAATGTACTTAAAAGCCAAAATCAAACAGGCTCAAAATGATGTGCTAAATGCACAGAATCAATTAGATATTTACCGTCAAACGGTGTTGGACTCACGACAATTATTTGATGCGGAGAAAACAATGTTCGAACAAGGAGAAAGTTCCTTGTTTCTGGTGAATGCCCGAGAGCTCACGTATATTCAAGCGAACTTAAAATACATTGAAGTGCTCTGCAAATACCAACAAGCTCTTTTGTCCTTGCGTTTTGCGCTTGCAAACTTCATGTAGGCTCACTCAGGAAAAATACGTTTGGATGATGCTGCTTTTATTGCGCTCTAAGTGTTCAACGAATGCTTTGGCGCTTGGCGTTAGACGTGTACCGCGATTCCATACAATGTGCCAATTCGTTTCTATTGGAAGACCCTCAATTTGAATGATTTTCAGTTGCTTCGTTTGAAGTTCTTGTCGAATACCAATGATGGGCATAATCGAAAGTCCCATGTTGGCGATAACCGCTTGTTTTACCGCTTCATTGGACGTTAGTTCCAATTTCTTCTCAACGGAAATTCCTTGTTGTTCGATGTAGCGTTCCATAGCTGAGCGCGTCGCTGATCCAAGTTCACGGTAGATAAAAGGAATGTTTTTCGGAAGATCATTCAAGCTCTTGATTCCTTCCGAATCAAATTGAGCATGACATACCAAGTACAACTCGTTTTTCATTAAGGTGATTTTCTCCAAGTTAAGGTCGCTTGGAAGGGTGGAAACCAAGGAAAAATCGACCGAATTTTCCGTTAAATCCGCAATGACTTGTGCCTTGTTACTTACGTCAAGTTTTAAATCAATATTCGGGTTTTCTGAAAGGAAATCACTAAGGAAGTAGGGAATCACATACTTTCCTGTGGACACCACTGAAATGTGGAGTTTTCCTGCTAGTTGTCCATTGTAGCGTGCTGTTTGGTAGTTGATTTCATTTACCTCGTTTACAATCTTTTCCGCTAAAGCCGCAATTTCATGTCCGAAGTCCGTAATAAAAAGTCTGCGATTAATCAATTGGGTGAGGGGAACGTCAAATTGTGCCTGAAAGTTTTTTAATTGAATGGATACAGCTGGCTGAGAAAGAGCCAATTCCTGTGAAGCCTTCGTGATGCTTCTGGTTTCAACTACCTTTAAAAAGATCCGTAATTGATTTAGGGTAAAGTTCATAAATATATTTAATGAATTATGGATAAATATAAATAAAAAACTATGAATTAAAAAAGGGAATTTTGCACGCTAGTTCCGTTGTGGGACTATGCTGATGGAAAAAAATGAAAAAAAAGAGCTCATGGAAAACGAGAAAAAATTAGAAATAAAGTTTATTACGGGGGAATTTTCTCCGGAGGATGCGAAGGAATTATTGCTTAATGTCATCTCCAAAAAAATACAATTTCACTCGGTGGATTCGCTGAGCCTTTGGGAGAAAAATGCTACGCTAGATTCAGGGTCTAAAAAACGTCTCTCGGAGTTGCAACATGCAAGGAATGAAATCCTGAAACTGATTACTAGTCCTGCAACGCAAGCGAAAAGAATCAAAATTCATTCTACCATCGAAATCGAAGTACTAGACTAAAAAATGTTCGAAGGAAGATCTTTATTTATTGCGACCAATCACCGGAAAGAATTGGTTCTTCAACCTGTATTGGAGCGTGAACTCAAAGTGAATTGCTTTTCCATTCCCATGTTCAATACGGATCAGTTTGGAACCTTCTCTGGTGAAATCGAGCGGAATCAAAGTCCTCTAGATACCTTAAAAGCAAAGTGTCAGCTAGGATTTGATGTCACAGGCTGTGATTTGGTGATCGCGACGGAAGGTTCTTTCGGTGCACATCCGGACTTGCCTTTTTGTACGGCACATGACGAGCTCATCTTACTCATGGACTTTAAGAATAACCTTTCTTTCTCCTCCCGGATCCTCACGACGGAAACAAATTTCCAAGGAAGAAAAATAAGGAGCGAAGTGGAGCTTGTTGCGTTTGGTGAATCCATCGGCTTTCCGGATCAAGCGCTTATTCTTCGAAATGAAGAACAGTCCATGTTGTACTTGAAAAAGGGAATCAACGATTGGGATGAACTGTTAACAGCCTTCCGTGTGTGCATGCGTAGACATGAGTCCGTTTTTGTCGAAACGGACATGCGCGCGATGCACAATCCACCAAGAATGAAGCAAATCGAACTCCTCGTACAAAAACTAATCAATCAATTAAAGGTCTTGTGTCCAGCGTGTGCAATGCCCGGTTACGGTGTGACTTCCGTTTTACCTGGTCTACCATGTTGGATTTGTGAAACGCCAACGTCCTCGGTCTTAAAACACGTGTTAGCGTGTTCTGCTTGTCAGCATCAGGAGGAAGTCTTTTTTCCAAACGGACGACAAACGGAAGAACCCACTTTTTGTCCAGCCTGTAATCCTTAAACTTATTAGATCTTGAAAACAATCATACGTCAAGCAACCATCATTAATGAAAACAAACAAACATTGGCCGATGTACTCATCCATCATCAACGAATAGAGAAAATTGCCCCTCACATCACCTTGCCAGAAAACGAAAAGTTCCGTGAAATAAACGCGGAAGGAATGGTGTTGATTCCCGGAATGATTGATGATCAAGTCCACTTTAGAGAACCAGGATTGACCCATAAAGGAACCATTCAAAGTGAATCAAAGGCAGCTGTTGCTGGTGGAATCACCTCGTTCATGGAAATGCCAAATACTTTGCCGAATGTATTGTCGAATGAGCTGCTTGAAGAGAAATACCAACTGGCGAGCCAGGCCTCTTGGGCGAATTACTCCTTCTTCATGGGGATTTCCAAAGACAACTTAGAAGAAGCACTACGCATTGATAACGAACGTGTTTGTGGTATTACCGACGATGGACTCTATTTTCACAACGAGGAAGGTATTCTAGCAAACTATCCGGAGTTTCTTGAACAATTGTTTAGTCGTTCAAATTCTTTGATAGCCTTGCATTCGGAAGATGATGCCATCATTCACGCCAATAAAAAGTTCTATACGCAAAAATTCGGTCAAGATATTCCCTGCGAATACCATTCCAAAATCCGTCCAACGGAAGCCTGTGTCCAAGCGACCAAACGCGTATTGGAAATAGCGGAAAAACATCAAAACAGGTTGCATCTTTTTCATATTTCCACCAGAGATGAAGCGGATTTATTAGCGAAGTACGCGGGAAACATCCGTGACAAACGCATCACAGCGGAAGCGTGTGTTCATCACTTGTTTTTCAATGAAGACGATTATCCACAGCTTGGAAACCGCATCAAATGGAATCCATCGATAAAATCCGCAGCAGATAATCACGGATTATTGCAAGCGCTCAATGAGGATGTTCTTGACATCATTGCCACTGATCATGCGCCACATACCTGGGAAGAAAAGACCGGGAATTACGATCGAGCGAAATCGGGTGGACCTTTGGTGCAAGAAGCACTGTTGGCGCTTTTCGAGTTCTATCACCGAGGACAAATGACCCTAGAGAAAATCGTTCAAAAAACGAGTCATCACGTAGCAGAAATTTACCGAATTCCCGAGCGGGGATACATCCGAGAAGGCTATTTTGCGGATTTGGTTTTGGTCGATTTACAGCAAGAAACAACCGTCACAGCAGCGAATCTTCACTATGCCTGTGGATGGTCACCATTTGAAGGAATAACATTTCGGTCTCGAGTCGAGCATACGTTTGTCAATGGAAATTTAGTTTATTCACACGGCAAAGCGCAAGAATTTAGCGCTGGAAGTCGCTTAACTTTTGAAAAAAATAGATAATATGAACATAGATTTACTTCTGACAAATTTCACGAATCCAACCTTGCTTTTTTTTATTCTGGGCATTATTGCTGTGATGGTGAAAAGTGACTTGGATATTCCAGAGTCGTCCTTCAAGTTTATTTCACTGTACTTGCTTTTTTCCATAGGATTTAAAGGAGGACAAGAATTAGCACATCACGATTTCAATGCAGGTGTCCTGTACGCCATTTTATTCGGCATCGCTATTGCTGCGGTGATTCCAATTTACTCATTTTTCATTCTAAAACGCAAGTTAAGCGTCGCGAATGCCGGTGCGATTGCAGCTTCCTACGGCTCCGTGAGCGCTGTCACCTTTGTCGCAGCTTCTACCTTTTTAGAAACCGTTAAATTGACTTTCAGCGGGCACATGGTGGCGGTCATGGCGATTATGGAGGTCCCAGCTATCATTGTCGGTGTCTTACTGATGATGAGGTTTGAAAAGAAGGCATTGAAAGACTCGAGTTTAGCCGGAATCATCAAGCATTCATTGACAAATGGAAGTGTCTTAATGTTGGTAGGTAGTTTGTTCATCGGATTTTTATCGGATGGTAAACAAGCCGTTGACATCCAACACTTCACTACGGATATTTTTAAAGGCTTTTTAGCGATTTTCTTACTGAAAATGGGAATGACTACCGCTAGTCGATTTAATGCATTCCTAAGTCATGGTCGCTTTTCTTTTCTCTTTGCCTTGCTCATGCCTTTGTTTAATGGCATCATGGTGGCAATTTTAAGTGGATTTGTGACTCCTGATGTAGGAGACCGATTTATCTTCTCCATTTTAGCGAGTAGCGCTTCTTATATTGCTGTGCCGGCAGCGATGAAGTTGGCCGCTCCTCAAGCAGACCCTGGACTTTACGTCCCAATGGCTTTAGGAGTAACTTTTCCCATGAACATCATCATCGGAATGCCTATTTACTTCTCAGTGATTCAGCTCTGCTAAAAGCATTATTTCCAATTCACTTCGATTCTTGTTCTTTGCAAATCTTGTTCGTTTTTTTTGTCCATCAAAAAGAAAATGAAGTACAACGGTTCCTTCATTTCAGAGATTAATATGGATTTTTTATCCCTGTTTAAGTTTTCTGACACAAAAATACGTTCGATGGTTTTCGTTCCAATAACACGTCCTTTCTCAACGATGGGATCCGGATCAAAGCGATGCCACGTATCTGCTTTTGGATTGTAAAACCAGTAAAAATAGCTTTCCTTCGAAACGATGATGTCTTTGTCTGCATTGTACTCTGGCTCAACGGCAATTTTCCATTGGATGAGGTCAGATTCGGGTAAGGATTGATATAATGGAATTTGAAACAAGGAATCACTGAAGGAACATTCGCCATAGACACCATCGACTTTGAGTAATTCCACTTGAATTTGAAACGGTTTTTTCGCTAGTAAAATTTTTTCATTGAGGACAGGAATCTCTTTTCCATCTTGAAGAAAATGAATGCGGTAATCTTGCGCAAACGAAAAACGCGACCCAAAAAACACACAGAGTAAAACGAGGAAAGCTTTCATGCCTCAAAATTAATAGTCCGCACGAATAACAATGGACTTATTCTCATTTAAATAGATAGAGCAATCTTCAAAAGAAGGAGCGCTTAACATGGGCCTTAAATTGTTAGAGAAGGCAAATCGTTCCGTTGGAATCCCAAAGAAATTCTTGTCACATTGGTCGTTATTGTTCTCATCGAGGTAGATACACACAGCGTATTTTCCTTTCGGCAGGTTGTGAAACGTCACCGTTTCCTCGGAGGCATCTACTTTCACCCGCAGCATGCGATACGTGCCTCCAATTTTCGTGAACTTTTCCGCATCCCGAAAGAGTCCAAACTCTACCATCCCTTTTTTTACCGCAATTCCAGAAACTTTCACGGTGAGGTTGTAGGTGGACGCTTGGGCGAGAAATTGGAAAGAAATCAACAAACTCAGGCAAGTTAAGAGCAATGTTTTCATCATTGGAGAATTTTCAACGAGAGTGAAAGTACGAAGATTTGTTTGGATAGAAAAAAAGGCATAAAAAAAGCCCAGACAAATCGTCTGGGCTTTTTAACGAGATCGAGAGATCGAGGGTCGAATTCGTAAATGATTTATATACTTAAATTTGATTTTATTTTATTTAATAATTATGAGGATCAAAATACTTTCTTCTAATCAAATGCAGAAAAACAGAATTTCAGGTGTTGGAGAGAAATTACCCTTCCAATTTCCCGGGTTTAAATTTGTAAAAATGATTGAAGACTTCTCACCTGAAATAATTTTACTTCAAGAATGTATTGCGGTCGACTCAGTTGTTAAGATAGGGAAAGAATATATTTCTATATATGATTTTAACCATAATGAGAGGATTGAGATACTTCAGAAACATGAACTTAAAAGATTACACGTTGATGATGCATTTCAAAAGTCAGATTATTTTAATAGTAATTATTTTAAATTTTTTAGTAGAGCGATATCTGATCCCAAAATTGGCAAGAAATGTGATTATGGAAATGTCATTCTAGTAAATCGAAAAATTGTAAATAAAATAAGTCCAATTGCATGTTTAGAAGCAAATTGTCTTAATAATATTTCTGGGTCTATTTTTGGAATTGAATTAGAATTATTAAGTGGAAAAATTCTCAGAATAATAAATATTTATTCAAATCCGAAGAATATTGAAAATTCTCAACTTGAAAAGTTTAAAACTGAGTATTTCCAATTTATTAAAGAGCAAAAGATTGATTGCAAAATCGAAAAATCTTTATTGGAATTAATGAGTAATTCGAAAGCAATGAAGATGCATGAAATCTTCATAGATTTCTTTCTACCGATTTCCGATTTTTTTGATTTAAATGATAACCTGATAATAGGAGGTGATTTTAATTCTTCTTCATTTGGTTTTTGCGTGAATAATGACAAAAGTTGGATTAATTACTTTTTTAAACTCTATGAAAAAAATATTTTTGATTCTCTCAGAGAACATAATTTATTACCTCAGCCAACCTATGTTAGCACCTATGGTTCTGTTGTGCATCAAAATGATTATTTGCTATTATCGAAAAATCTCTGTGACAGAATTTTGCATTGTGAAACGGTAGAAAAAAAAGATGTTTTCATGCAGTATGAATCAGGTAAATGGGTAAAAGATTCTAGTGATCATCTCCCGATAAAGTTAGAATTGAATTTAGAAAAAAACGTTTCACATCCCTTTACAAGTAGTTTTAAAGCATATCTTTTAATAGAGCTTCATGTGTATTTATATCATTATGAAAATTATTTTCTTACTGAAAAAACAAGATCTAAATTATTGATGTCAAAAAAGAAACATTTAGCAAGAATAAATGTTTCCAATGATCACTCCCTTAATACTTTTACCAAATCAAATATTTATAATAAAGAAAGAATATTGATTGAATTATTGAATTTGTTTAACAAAGGTGAAATTTCTAGATTAAATTTCAAAAAACTAAAAACAATCTTGGATTTGTATTAGCAAAGCTTATCACTATTTATTTAATTCTTTCAAAAATGACAATTTTGGAGAAATTACAGCATAAGCGATTTTCGTTAAAAATAAGTCGCTAAAATGAGGGGTTGTTTAGAGTAGCAAGACTAAGAGTTTTATGTTGAACTATGGGTTATGAATCTTACGCTAAAATGCCGATACATCGGCAAGCTATCACGAAAATAAAGACAAAAAAAAGCCCCAACATTTCTGTTGGGGCTTTTGTAGCGAGACCGAGAGTTGAACTCGGGACCTTAGGGTTATGAATCCTACGCTCTAACCTCCGCCGCGGCGGATGAGCTATCACGCCATCAAATTTTTTTACGCTCTAATGCCGATACATCGGCAAGCTATCACGAAAATAAAGACAAAAAAAAGCCCCAACATTTCTGTCGGGGCTTTTGTAGCGAGACCGAGAGTTGAACTCGGGACCTTAGGGTTATGAATCCTACGCTCTAACCAACTGAGCTATCTCGCCGGAGGGTGCAAATATAAAGAGAAATTTAAAATCTGCGCAAATTCAAGTCGAATTTATTTCTAGTTCAGTTTTTTTAATTCGTCTTGAATGAATGCGGCTAAGGATTTCAGACGCTCAGAGGAGAAGTCAAAAGGAACGTTAGCGGTTTCATAAATTTCTGGAATGGACTTCGTGTATCCAAGTTTTAAGGCTTCTTGATAGGCCGTTAATCCGGATTCGAAATCTGTTAAACTGTTCATCCACACGCCCAAAGCACCCAATTGCGCAATGCCATACTCGATGTAGTAAAAAGGAACTTCGAATAAATGCAATTGTCGCTGCCAGGATGTGGCGATTTGATCCTCGTATCCTGTCCAATCGGTTAATCCTGTTCCAAAGTCTTTAGATAGGCTGGACCAATGTGCATGACGTTCCGCTACGGTGTGTGTTGGATGTTCATATACCCAATGTTGGAAAGCGTCGATTTGCGCAATCCAAGGCAGGACTTTCAATACTCCTTCTAATTGTTCGCGTTTCGCTCGGTTCAACTCGTCTGCGTTTGCATAGAAATGTCCCCATTCTTTCATGGAAAGTAACTCCATGGACATCGATGCCAACTCTGCTACTTCAGATGGTAAGTTCTTGAATCCAGTAAGGGACAAGTCTCGACTTAAAAACGAATGAACGGCATGTCCAGCTTCGTGTACCATTGTCACTAAATCTCGCTGTGCTCCAACGGCATTCATGAAAATAAAAGGAACACCAATTTCGTAAAGCGGATAGTTGTATCCTCCTGGTGCTTTTCCGGCTTTCGAGTCAAGATCCAAGTGACCCATTTCTTCCATGGTTTTTAAACAGTCCGCGAAATAAGGATTCAAGTTGCCTAACATCTGTACGCAACCATCTAACATCTCCTTGCCCGTTTCAAAAGGTTTTAATGGCGCTTTTCCTTCTGGATCAACTTCGGTATTCCAAGGTTTGAATTTAGCGTCGCCGGTAAGGGCTAATTTTTTCGCATGAATGTCTTTCACTAACGGAACAATGTGTGTTTTGATTGCGTGGTGAAATGCAAAACAATCTTCTTTGGAGTAATCAAAGCGTCCAAGTGCTTGAAATTTGTAATCTCTGAAATTGTCAAATCCAGCATTCAAGGCTAAAGCATGTCGTTTCGTAACCAACTGCGTATACAAGTCATCCAATGAGTCTGTATCGACCCGACGTCGCTCCACCATTTTATCGAACGCCGTTTGACGAACCACTTCATCTTGCTCTTTTAACAATTGACTCGCTTTTTGCATCGTCATCGTTTCGCCAAGGTAGTCAATAGATTGCGCCGCACTAATTGCTCCGTACTTTTGAGCTAATTCGTTCAGTTCTGCCTCAATGGAAACGTTTTTCTCCTGAAACAAATTCACCTGCGTTTCAATGCTTCTAAAGTAAATTTGATGCGCGGAATCCGAGTAGTCGTGACGATAAGGGGAGTCCATGAATTTTCTATTCAAGGCATCATCCAATGGGGCTAACTCCGGTTGAATTTTCGTCACAAAAAACGTGTAGGAAGATGCTAGTTCTTCGTTGTTCGTTTCAATGGACATGCGAATATAGCGCCAAGCGAGGTCTTCCTCAAGCACGGCATCTAATTCGCTACGGTCATTCAACCAACGTTCAAATTTCTCCTTACTGTCGATGTCTCGTGCGAGTAAATCGTCAAAATAGGATTTTAAATCTTCCCAAGATTGGATACTTAGGTCTTCGTTTAAGAATTGACGTTTGTTTTTTTCGATGATCATGTGAACGTAATGTTAGGACAAAAAAATTCACCTGACGATTGGACAGGTGAACTTTTTAAAATGGTTTATAACTTATTTTCCTCGGGAACTACCAGTTTTCACCGGAGCTGCCTTTTTGATGTTTGCTGGTTTTGCTGCTTTTGCTGGTCCTGCTGCTGCTGTCGCTTTTTTCTTTGCAGGTTCCGCTTTTACTTTCGCCTCTTTCGCTGGTGCTTCAGTACCTTCTGCACCTTCCGCAGTTGCTTCAAATAATCCAGCTTGCTTGATTAAATGATACCATTGGAAAATTTTACGCACATCGGATGGATATACGCGTTCTTTGTCCCAATTTGGTAAGAATGTTGCCAATGCAGACTCTAATGTTTTCATGTCCTCCTTGTGAGATGGACAATTATCGGTAAACGATTCATTCATTTTTGACAATACTTCGGTCAATTTCACATCTTCTTCATACGTGAAAATACTAATGTCCTCTAAAGTGGAGATTTTCTCTGTAGCGTATGCTGGAAAACGTTTTTTGTCAATCATGGATTCAACAATCACGCTGTTTTTTCCTTGTGCAATAACTTTAAATAGTCCTGGTCTACCAGAGATGGAAATGATACCTGTCAGATTCATGTGTTCGTTTTAATTTGGGTCAAAAATAGGAAATTTAGTCTATGTAAACGTTGCTTTTTTATTTCATGTTGTGTAATGAACGAAATAAGTTGATAATAAGTGAGGGTCAATCGTAAATTACAACCTTCTGACGGGCGAGGATTTCAGTTCCTTGTTCGAGAACGAGGGTGTATTCGCCTGCGGCGATATTGGGTACGGAAAGGGGGTTGGTATCGAGATCGTATTCAGCAGATTCATAGGCTAATTGTCCATTGGATTGGTAAAGCTTAATGCGTCTCCATTGTTTTGATGGATTCGGGAAATAAACTTGACATGTCGCTGAAAATGGATTTGGATAGGTAATGAGTCCTGCTTGATAACAGGTAGGTGGATTCAACTTGTTCGGAAAGTTCAGTTTCCATAATACTCCATTATTTTCGATGACATAAATGGCGTTCCCTACTTGTTCAGCATCTACAGGAAGGTAAAACCCGGAGACAATGTTCGCACTGTGAATCGTATAGTCGGTTAACAAGGAATCGTATTGAAGATCCATCATAACCAATTCACGTGAGGTATCAACAAATGGACAAGGAGTTCCCCATGGAGAAAGAGGTGTATAGCCAGTACTGTCGCCCCCAGGCATGAAACTCATGACAAAGGATTTTCCTTGATAAATGGAACCGAGTAGTTCATCTCGGTCAATCACGAGTCCGAGCGGTGAACGATGTGGCGTAAATGTTCGAATGCTTGTTCCTTCTTCACTCGCACGTTTAATTTGACCTGTATTTTCTTCCTTGTAAAAATCCGCGGCATTTCCATAGTTTCTGATTGGTTCGGTAAATTGAATTCCAGCTGGAACAGGAGGGAAGTTCGGGTCCGCGTTAAAATGACCAGCTAAATATGCGCTGTTGTTCGGATTGATTAATGGATCTTGACTTGCGTCATAACTTGGATTCGTCATCGGATTGGCGTTTCCACCGATTCTCCACGGAAAACCATAATGCTGACCTTCTTGAATCCAATTTAATTCTTCTGGATCATCGCGCTCTCCGGCATTGTCCACTGCAAACAAATGATCTTGTGCATTCCACGCCATATCGTAGGCATTGCGTGTCCCTTCTGCGAAGACAAATCCACTATTTGTCAAAAATGTGGAGTCATTCGGCCAATAAAGATTTTCTGCATTTATTGGAATTCGGTAAATCTTGCTAGTCAAGGCTTGCTCCCGCATTCCAGGATAATTCCCATTAGCACTTTCTACTTCACCAAAGGATGTGCGTGATCCACCCGAAAAAAAGAGGAATTGTTTATTTGGATCAACATTGATTCCAGTAAATCCATGGTCTCCCGAGGAGCTACTTGTCGGATACGCTTCAGTCACAACCATGGTTGTCCAAACTCTTGTTCCATTCGCTTGCAACCTTCCTTTCATTATCATACCTATTCCGGTGGTACTATACCAAATGTTTCCAGCGAGGTAAATGGTACTGTCCATAAAGCAAAGTCCTTGCAATCGTGACAAGCCATGGTCATTCGCAGTATATCGCAAAGAGTCACTTTGACTCGCCTCAAAAACCTCGTAGATATTTCCGTTGGAACTGGAGTAAAAAAGGTGCTTCGTAATGGGGTCAAGCGCTAATTTGGAAGCGCCAGGTTTGACTTTCACGATGGAATCTACAGAAATGTCTGGTCTTAACGAGTTGACACGTTGTCCAAAAACAGCGGGAATGCATATTTGAAACAAAAGGCAGATACTTAAAAATCGAAGGATGTAAAACATGAAGACAAGATACGATGAATATCCACACAAAGCAAGTCCAATTTTGTTTACATACATTTTCGTTCATTGATATTCATTTGGCACATTTAGAACATGTAAATGGCTCCATTTTAAGATGTTTAATGGTTTTTTAACATTAAGAATCAACTTATTAACAACTAATCCTTTTATTATGTGTATCTTTGCACCCAAATTTAAAATAACAAGATGACATTTGAAGAGCTCGGATTGAGGAGTGAGGTGCTGAAGTCGTTAACAGAATTGGGTTTTGAAGCACCGACCCCCATCCAAGAAAAAGCAATTCCGTACCTGATGCAGGAGGATTGCGACTTTGTCGGCCTAGCGCAGACAGGAACAGGAAAAACGGCAGCGTTCGGCTTGCCGTTAATTAATAACATCGATACAAAAGCCAGACTTCCACAAGGTTTGATCATTTGTCCAACTCGCGAACTCTGTTTGCAAATCGCGAAGGACTTAAATGTATTTGCTAAGTACCTTGACTGTAACATTACAGCGGTATATGGAGGAACGGATATCAGAAAACAAATCACGGACATTAAGAAAGGGACATCCATTATTGTGGCTACTCCTGGACGTCTAGTTGATTTAATGAATCGTAAAGTCATTCAACTATCTCAAGTGCGTTATGTCGTGCTAGATGAGGCAGATGAAATGTTGAACATGGGATTCAAAGAAGATATTGACGCGGTTTTAGAAACAACGCCTGTAGAGAAAAATGTATGGTTGTTTTCTGCAACAATGCCAACGGAAGTTGCGCGTATTGCAAAAACATACATGCATGATCCTTTAGAGGTTTCTATTGGACACAAAAATCAAAGTAACGAAAACATCGACCACATCTATTATATGGTGAAGGAACGCGATCGTTACGAAGCGGTAAAACGTTTAATCGATTTTAATCCAACTATTTACGGATTGATTTTCTGTCGTACCAAAAACGAAACAGCAACAGTTGCTGAGAAATTAGGTCGCGAGGGATATAACGCAGAACCTTTACATGGAGATTTAACGCAAGCAATGCGTGATCGTGTAATGGACCGTTTCCGTTCAAAGGAATTACAAATCCTAGTAGCGACAGATGTTGCTGCACGTGGACTTGATATTGACAACATTACACATGTCATCAATTACAATTTACCAGATGATATCGAAAACTATACGCACCGAAGTGGACGTACAGCTCGTGCTGGTAAGAAAGGTGAATCATTGGTGTTAATCAATGGACGTGAAATTGGCAAGATTAAAGCCATCGAACGTCAAATGCGCACAACGTTTACCGTTGGCGAAATTCCAAACGCAGAGGAAATTTGTGAAATTCAGTTGATGAAATTGATTAACAAAACCATTGCAACGGAAGTGAAAGAAGACGACATCGCGAAGTTTATGCCACAAATTTTGGAAGCATTCGAAAGTTTGTCGAAAGAAGACATCATCAAGCGTTTTGTTTCTACTGAGTTTAATCGTTTCATTAACTATTATGATCGTGCGGGAGATTTAAATGCTGCTGCGAGAGATGATCGTGGTGGTGAACGTGGAAAAGGTGGAAAATCTGATCGTACACGTGAAGAAGGAAAAACTCGTTTCTTTGTTAACCTTGGAAAACGCGATGGATTGAATCCAGGTGCGTTGTTAAGAGTTGTTTGTGATGCAACAGGTTTGAATTCTCAAGCAGTTGGACGCATTGACTTATTGACTTCTTACTCATTCTTTGAGGCAGATCAAGAGCACACAGAAAAAATCTTGAAAAATGTAAACGGAACTGACTTTGAAGGTCACCAAGTTAACATTGAAGTTACTGCACAAAAAGAAGGTGGATCAGGTCGCAGCGAAGGCGGACGTGGACGCGGACGTTTTGGAGGTGATTCTCGCTCAGGTGGCGGCGGATTCTCAGGTCGTTCTGGTGGATCAGGTGGCGGCGGTTACGCTGGTCGTTCTGGTGGATCAGGAGGCGGAGGTTACGCAGGTCGTTCAGGCGGTTCTGGTGGCGGAGGCTATGCAGGTCGTTCTGGTGGATCAGGTGGTGGCGGTTACGCTGGTCGCTCTGGTGGATCAGGTGGCGGCGGTTACGCTGGTCGCTCTGAAGGTGGAAGCACAGGTGGATCTAGCCGTAGTGGTGGATTCGGAAAAAGCGAGGGCGGAGATCGTCCACGTGGTGAAAGAAAATCGTTCGGTGGAGACCGCAAACGTTCATAATTAGAAACTCAAATAAGTAGATACAAAAAATCATAATAGTATTATGGAAATTAGAAATATCGCCATCATTGCACACGTTGACCACGGTAAAACGACATTGGTGGATAAAATCATTGAAGCAGGAACAATGATCAACGAACGTGATCGTCCAACAGGTGACTTGATCATGGATAACAATGACTTAGAGCGCGAGCGTGGTATCACAATTGTCTCTAAAAATGTTTCTGTAACGTATCAAGGTACGAAAATCAATATTATTGATACCCCAGGTCACGCCGACTTTGGTGGTGAAGTAGAACGTGTATTGAACATGGCGGATGGAGTTTGTATTTTGGTGGATGCCTTTGAAGGTCCGATGCCACAAACACGATTCGTTTTGCAAAAAGCACTTGCTTTGGGATTAAAACCATTGTTGGTGATCAACAAAGTGGACAAAGAAAACTGTACACCTGAAGAAGTACACGAAAAAGTATTCGACCTGATGTTCGAATTAGACGCAAATGAAGAACAATTAGATTTCCCTACCATTTATGGTTCAGCGAAAAATGGTTGGATGTCTGAAGATTGGAAAACTCCAACAAACAGCATTACTCCTTTGTTAGATCGTATTCTTGCATATTTCCCTCCTCGTAAAATTGAAGAAGGAAATACACAAATGTTGGTGACTTCTTTGGACTTCTCTTCATACGTTGGTCGTATCGCGATTGGACGTTTGTCAAGAGGTGTTTTGAAAGAAAATCAACCAATCATCTTGTCCAAATCTGACGGACGTTTGGAAAAACACAGAATCAAAGAAGTGTTTGTTTTTGAAGGAATTGAGCGTATGAAAGTTGCGGAAGTTCAAGCTGGAGACCTTTGTGCTGTAACAGGTATTGAAGGATTCGAGATTGGAGATTCCATTTGTGATGCTGAAAATCCAGAACCTCTTCCAACCATCAAAATGGATGAGCCTACGATGAGTATGTTATTCTCCATCAACGATTCTCCATTCTTCGGTAAAGAAGGTAAGTTTGTGACATCTCGTCATATTTCTGACCGTCTAACAAAAGAGTTGGAGAAAAACTTAGCAATGCGTGTTCAAGATACGGACAAAGCTGATAAGTGGATGGTATTCGGTCGTGGTGTATTGCATTTATCGGTATTAATTGAAACGATGCGTCGTGAAGGTTATGAAATGCAAGTTGGACAACCTCAAGTTATCATCAAAGAAGTGGATGGCGTAAAATGTGAGCCAATTGAAGAATTGACAATCGATTTACCTGAAATACATAGTGGTACGGCTGTTGAAGCAGTTACACGTCGTAAAGGTGAAATGAAAAATATGGTTCCGAAAGGAGAGCGTATGATTGTGACTTTTGAAATCCCTTCTCGTGGAATCATCGGTTTACGTAATTACTTATTGACACAAACTGCTGGTGAGGCAATCATGAATCACCGTTTCTTGGAATACCAACCGTACAAAGGTGAGATTCCAGGTCGTCAAAACGGATCATTAATTTCTTTGGAACAAGGTACATCTATTCCTTTCTCTTTAAATAACCTTCAAGAACGTGGTAAATTCTTTATCGCGCCAAATGAGAATATTTATGAGGGACAAGTAATCGGTGAGAACTCTCGTGCAGGTGACTTGTGTGTGAATGTAACGAAAACGAAGAAACTGACGAACATGCGTGCTTCAGGATCTGATGACAAAGTTCGTTTGGCTCCACCTAAAGTATTTAGCTTGGAAGAGTGTTTAGAATACATTCAATCCGACGAATACGTAGAGGTTACACCTAAGAACTTACGTATCCGTAAAATCTTTTTAAAGGAAGGTGATCGTAAACGTAACGGAAAAGCGTAATAAATCGTAAGTTTATACGTTATCAACTACGATGCGAAAACTGATTTTTATGTTTCTTATATTGTCTTGCGTTGGAAGCTTAACAGCCCAGCGCAAGACTTTTTTTTCTAAGTCAGAATTTGGTTTGAATGTGGGACAGATGTATTACATCGGGGATCTCAATCAATTCAAGCCTTTTTATCAAAGTAATTGGTCTGGTGGACTCATGTACCGCTACAATTTACAACCAAGAATCACCCTGCGTTTCAACTACCTCTACGGGAAAGTGGAAGCGTACGATAAGGAAAGTTCCAATTCACTTTTTGTCAATAGAAACTTAGAATTTCGTTCCGTTATTCACGAAGTAGCTGGTGGACTTGAATTTCATTATGTTCCTTTTACCTTTGGCAAAGGAAATAAGAATGCCGGTACGGTTTATCTACTAGCGCAACTTGGAGGATTTTACATGAATCCAATGGCAATGTACAAAGATTCCTTAGTGGCGTTACAGCCGATGTCCACCGAAGGACAAGGGACTTCCATCGCTACACGAAAATCATACAGTCACTATCAACTATGCGTTCCACTCGGTATGGGCGTGAAATTTGCCATCGGAAATAAATTAACCGTAAATTTTGATTTGGCTATCCGAAAAACTTTTACTGATTATTTGGACGATGTCGGCTCAGCTACGTATGCCAACTCTAAGGTCATTGATAAAGAAGTGTCTCAAATGGCTGCTGATTTGTCCAATCGCAGCTTAGACGGATCTAAATACGGTGTTCGAGGAAATCCATCGACAAAAGATTGGTACGTTTATTCTGGAATGACCATCGCACTCCGACTTGGTCGAGAGAAAATCTGTTTTTACTAATCAACGAGGATCTTTCCAGATCAAGGTTTTAGTAGCATTTAAGATTCCTGGCACACAATTTCCATCCCCCATTCCGGAGAATCCTCCATCTGGTGCACAGACTAAGTTACAGTCAGCATCGTACAGTTCACTAAATTGATCACAACACGCCGCTGTAAAATAATAATAACTTGTTCCGTTATATTCCCAGAGCCATACTTCTTTAGGTGGATTTTCAACAGGAGCGTTTTGAATATCCTGGATTTTATGTTCAATGCAATTTGGCACTGCGATAGCCAAATCAGGCTTTTCACAGGCAGTCAATATGTAGCAAAGAAAAAGGGGTAAAAATAAGATTCGTTTCATCGCATTGATATTAGTTGTAACATTCACATTCTTCACAGGCTGTTTCTGTTTCAAAACCAACTGGTCCACATCCGCCATAACCTTTAAATTCACAATTATCTGTTTCCGGATTGTAAATCCAACTTTCCCAGTAAGCCATGCATGTTGTTCCCTCTGGTACTTGCTCTAAACAAGCTGCCGATTGATTCTTGACACATTCACGTTTACAGGAAGTGAAGGTGATCATCAAAAGTCCAATAACTAAAAATCGTTTCATACTTTTTGGTTAAATAAAATCTGTTTGATTTAAATTAATCGTATATGTAAAAACATCTTTCCAGCCTTTCCAGTGTGCGTAATCACCAATTGTTTCATTGTGCCAAATGTAGGAGAATTGTCCTCCGTTTTGACAAACTTCTTGATACAAGGACTTGATTTTCATCTTAGCTTCAGCTGGACTTAGTTTCAAATATTCGTGTAACGTTCCATCCATGTAAGTAAACGGATGAACACGCAAAGAGGTGGTGTCGTTTGCGTGTAAGTCGAACCAATTAAACATCCGAGCAGTTCCAGCTCTGAATCCTGCAATATCTGCATATCCCATTGAATAATCGTCAGTGATGTTTTGACGAATCAATGCTTGGTACGTATAAGGAAGATTCAACATCAAAAAGTGTTGTCTATTTTTCGTGACGGGTTGATTCGTGATTTGATGTAAACGCTCAATTTCTACTCCCAATTGATATTCAGAATCATTTGATCCAAAACTTGCATGAATGCCAATTTCGCTGAATTCAGACATCTTGGAGATTAAGGCACGTTGGTTTTCTTGCGTATGAGGAATGTTCTTATCGAAAGTCCCATAATCTCCAAGTAACCAAAAGACCATTACATTTGCTCCAGAAAGCGCTAATGTTTGAATAAAATCAAAGGTGTCGTATGGATCTTTTACTTCTCCCGCAAGGACTCTTTTTCGATCTGAAATTCGATCTTTTCGGTTGAGCAGTAAGTCCTTTGCCGTTGCAAGTTGAGTACGAAGTATGTTTTTGTGTAAATACGCAAAGGCATTGTCAATGTCAAACGTAGCAATCGATTCAACAAGTGATAATTTAGGATGCCAATTCAACTGACAATGTTCCTTCAGAAAGAACAAGAAATCAACACTCCAACGATCACACATGGCCTTTTCGTGCCAATTGTATTGAAACAGCAAACTTTTTTTCCCTATAAATCGTCCAAGGTTGTCTTTATCTTCAGAAAGGTATTCTTCCATACGGGTGAGCGTAAAAAAGATACTGGCTAAGGGATCCGTAATCCCATTCAAACAAAAACATTCCTCTTTATGGAATAATTCCTTCGTGATTTCATACGGTTCAATCGTTTCCTCGAATAACAACGTACTTGGAATCAGCTGAACAACATTGTCAAAGTGACGTTCTGAATAATTGAGCTTCCATCCTTCAACTTGTTCGAATTGCTTAAAGTCGTTCGTTATTTGAAAGTCAAGACCTCTATGTTCTAGCACAAAATTTAGGGTATACTTTAGGCGAGTCGATATTTGATCAACGTAAATAGTTAGCATAATAACTCCTCCATAATTTTTTGACAAATGAATGACGCTGCTTCTCCGTCTCCGAATAAATCCGGATACGTGAAATCTGTTTTTTCGAGCATTTCTCTGCTACTGCGAACAATTAATTCTCTGTTCGACCCTGCCAATCGTGCATTTCCGTTTTCAACGATTTCAATCCATTCGGTCTGTTCTCTTAAGATGACGCAAGGTTTTTTGAAGAAAAACGCTTCTTTTTGAAGTCCACCACTATCGGTAACAATGATACGAGCATTCTTTTCTAAGGCGATGATGTCTAGAAATCCTGCCGGTGGTATGATTTTAAATCCATTTGAATCCGACATTTGAGCTTGAAGTTCATCGCTTAACAATTCTTCCATTTTCTTTTTTGTCCGTGGATGCAGGGGTAAAATCACATCTAAATTGGATTCTTTCTGAATCTGAAGGAGTGCACTGAAAATGGATTGGAGGTTTTCTGCAACATCTGTATTCGTGTCCCGATGTATGGTACACAGAACATATTGATTTTTCGTCAAGTTGTTACCGGCCAAAATAGTCGATTTCTCTTCGGAAAGTTCAGAGAAAAATAAGCTATTATCGTACATGACATCACCACAATGATAAATGTTCGGACGGTCGATGTTGGCTTTTTTATGTGGATTCAAATCAAATCCTTCGTTCTTTAAATTGTTTATTCCCGCTTTTGTTGGTGAAAAAAGCAAAGAACTCATGTGGTCACAAGTAATTCGATTCAATTCCTCTGGCATGGACTTGTTAAAACTTCGGAGACCGGCTTCAACGTGAATCACGGGGATGTGAATTTTTGCTGCGGCTAATGCTGCTGCAAGCGTAGAATTGGTGTCTCCATAAACGAGAACAGCATCTGGTTTTTCTGTTTGAAATAAGGATTCAAGTCCTTCCATCATTTTTGCGGTCATGGTACCATGTGCGCCACTTCCAACATTTAAATTATATGCAGGTTTCGGTATTCCAAGTTCGTTAAAAAAAACTTCGGACATGTTTTCGTCGTAATGCTGTCCGGTATGGACAATATACTCCTCCAATTGATCAGAGTAATGACTTGATATAGCGCGGCTTATCGCTGCAGCTTTAATGATTTGGGGACGAGCCCCAATAACGGTAATGATTTTTTTTACAGGCATAATCAAATGAGGCCTTCATCGGCGAAGCTAAAATAACCATTATCTGTGAAAATCAGGTGGTCAATTAATTGCATGTCGATGAGTTTAGCGAAATCTCGCATTTTATTGGTGAGTTTTTTATCTGCATCACTAGGACCAACATGTCCACTGGGATGGTTATGACTTAAGATAAATCCAGTTGCTTGACATGTTAATGCATAGTGAAAAAGCAGCTTTCCATCGACCACCGTGCTGGTCATACCGCCAATTGAAAGCTGTTTCGTTTCAATGATTTCGTTCGCAAAATTGAGGTAAACAACGTAGAATTCTTCGTGTGGAAGTCCGGAAAAATGAGGTTTCAAATGATCGTAAATCATTTTTGAGTTTCGCACCTTCGTTTTTGCTGGAATAATCGTGGCAGCTTTTCTATTTCCAATTTCTAGGGCGGAAATGATATTTATGGCCTTTGCAGGACCTAATCCCTTTATTTTCATCAATTCAATAGCAGACATTTTGCTGATTTTATGCCAGTCGTTTTGTCCATGTTCCAACACATCTTGTGCTAAATCCAATGCGCTTTTATGGCGGTAACCGGTACCGATGAGAATCGCTAATAACTCCGCGTCTGACAAGCTTGCCTTACCTTTTAATAATAGTTTTTCTCTCGGACGGTCGTCCTCTGCCCACATTTTTATGGATGGCTTCGGAATGTGATATGGTGTGTTCTTCAATGAATTAAAGTTTAGCTTATACCATAACTTTAATTCATTGAAATTATTGTTGGATTGAACTGAATTTCGGAGTTGTTTGTACATTTGTTTATGTCAAAGAAAGAAAAGAGCCGTGTAAATGTTGTTTATTCAACGAATCCAGATTTTCAATTTCAACATGAATCGGAGGATGAGCCCGATACCTTAGCGAATAATCAGCAAAGATTATACGTGTCCATTGACCGCAAACAACGAGCTGGGAAAGAAGTAACCTTAATTGAAGGGTTTACAGGAACAGAAGACGATTTGAAAGATCTCGGGAAATTATTGAAAAGTAAATGTGGGGTAGGAGGTACCGTCAAGGACAATGAGATTTTGATTCAAGGGAATTTCAAGGATAAGATTTACGATTTACTTGTAAAGGAAGGCTACACGCAAACGAAGAAAAAAGGGTAAGCTAATTCACTTGTCTCGCTGGTTCAATGTGAATCAACACATCAGCAATCGTTGGAATACATTCCATTAAATGATCCTTTAATCGATGTGATATTTCATGTCCGTCAAACACACTGATGTCTCCAGCTACTTCTACATGTAAATCCACGATATAGACCATTCCTGTTTTTCGAACCCAGCATTTCTCGGTGTCAATCACCCCAGTTACTTCGAGCGAATGCAGACGAATTTCATCAATCAGATCATGGTGAATGTGCTCGTCCATGATTTCTCCCAATGCTGGACGAAAAATCAAAAAGGCATTGTATACGATGAATACTGAAGCAATTAATGCAGCCCAATCGTCGGCTTTTTCAAATCCCTTTCCGAAAATAAACGTCAGTGAAATCCCAATAAAAGCAATGCCAGAAGATATCGCATCGCTTCGGTGATGCCAAGCATCGGCTTTTAGAGAAGATGAATTCGTTTCTTTCGCTTTACGATTGACGTATTGAAAAGAAAGTTCTTTGATTAAAATAATTGCACCCAAAACGTACAAGGTGAAAAATGCAGGTTTTTCCTGGGGCTCACTTAAGTTTCGAATGCTTTCAATGGCAATGATTGTTGCGGAAATTAGCAAGAATCCAACTACAGCGAATGTTACCAATGCTTCAGCTTTCCCATGTCCGTATGGATGATCCTCATCAGCAGGTTTTGTAGAATAATTCAACCCAAACAATACCAAGAAACTAGCGAAGATGTCCGCCGTGGATTCAATGGCATCAGCAATCAATGCATCCGAACGTCCAAATACTCCAGCAGTACCTTTTACTCCGGCCATAACTGAGTTCGTAATGATGCTCAGAATGGCTGTTTTTGTCGCTGTTTTTTTGATTTCGTTCACGGACGCAAGGTACAAAAAAAACGCCCATGTAAATGAGCGTTTTTTTGTGAAAATGTGAGGTGAGTCTTATTGTTTGATCACTTTCAAACTTGTTTGACCAGATATAGATGTAACCGTCAATTGGTAGATTCCAGAGGAAGCTTTCTCGATGTTTACATTCTCCGTATTCATTCCTTCTCCAGTAGCAATCACGCGACCTGATAAATCCACCATTTGATAAGTGAAGTTGCCCTCACATGCAATCGTTACGGATTCATTTGCTGGATTTGGATAAATATGGATATTTTGGTCGCTTCCTTCCGAAATTCCTTCTGTCCAATTGTTGAAATTATACGTGGTGTTTGTGATAATCGGAGCATTCCAATCGAAATAGATGTAAGCGGTATTTTCAATTTCTGTGCCATAGTGGTTTGCTGCATTTTCCATGATGCGATATACCAAATGTCCATGACTTGCAGGCTCATTCGTAGTGCTATCCGCCAACCAAATATTAGGGAATTCAAAACGCATAATGCCATTTCCGAGATTGACAACTTGCATATTGTGCGATGCTTGAATTAAGGTGAAAGTGGACCAATCCAAATCCGCATCCAAGGTGTCAATGATGTAAATGTTCTGAGCAGGAGCCGTACCCGTATTCTGGAATCGAACGGTATATGTTAAGGCTTCTTGCGTCATGGCATCGATGTATTGGGTTTCATCTCCAAAGAACTGAATCGCTTCATCTGGACGCGCTACTACTTTGTCATTTGGATCATAACTGTTACCAACTAATTGCAGTAAGCTTCCGGCATTGTTCAATGTTGAACAATCTGTAGCTGTTGCAGGTGTAATCATTGAAGTGAAATAATGCGCTGTTCCTGATGTAAGTCCTCCCGGGACATTAAACGTAATCACGTCGTAATTACTGAAGAAACTAGATGCTGAATTTAAATTCCAAGTAATGGTATTTCCACTTACCGTACCTCCATTCGCAATGGAAGAGGCGTTTACCGTTACTCCCGCCGGGATAATCATTGTTAGGGTATAGTTTCCAGCTGCACCGGGTCCATAATTTCCCCAGTTGATTTTAACGTAAGCAAGACTATTTTGATAATAACCAATCCAAGGTGTAACGGTTGTCCATAAGTCCGCGCAAGTCGTTGTTGTTCCACCACAGTTGATGGCAATAAGTCCTGTATTTGTTGTACCAGCTGGACTTCCAACCAGTGTTATAACACCAACTGTTGGATTGTATCCGTTGTATGTTAACCAAGACTGGCTGATTGTCGCAAAAAGGTAAGTGCTTGTGCTAAATTGTCCACAATATGTGAAGTAACCTGTTGAGTCAGTATACACCGTTACGGAACTATTCGTTGAGGAATTGTTGTAAAGTATGACTGGAGCTCCAGCAAGCGGCGCTTCATTTGGATTCATGACGCCATTTCCATTCGCATCACAGAAAACAAAACCTGAATAGCACATGGTTGGTGTAACCGTGCCACCGCAACTTAAAGGGAAGTTTATTGTATTTATAGGAATTCCACTATTACATGGTGTTCCTGTAATGTAATTTAAGTTACTTCCGTTGTTGTTTAAAATGGCATATCCATGTTGGTTCAACCAATTCGAATTCATGCTTAAAACAACAGTATCGTTGATGACTCCTGGATAACTGATATTGTATATACCATTTGCATTCGTGTAGACAACTGTTCCGTTTACGGAAATGGGTGCATTCGCCATCGGTGTTTCGCCAGAATCCAATACACCGTTATCGTTTGCATCGCAATACACTTGACCTGTTGCACATAGCATGGTAGTTTGGGATGCACAATTGAGGGTAATAAGGGTTGTTGTGGTTCCGCTTCCAACAGTGACGGTTGGACTTGGGATAATATTTCCAATTACATAATTATTTGCTGCTAACCATGTTGGATCGATGGACAAGGTGTAGTTACCTGCCCAAACATTGTTCATCATGAACATGTTGTTTTGGGTTGTATCGATATAGGTATAATTTCCATTCGTCAACATAACAGGAACTGGTGCGTTGATTTGGGAATCAATGGTTCCGTCATTATTACAATCCACTTGTATCATGCAATAAAAATAGGCTGTACACGATCCAACTGTTAACATCACAGAATCCAATGCATAAGTTTGATTGGATTGATTGTAAACGGTAGTATGAATACTGTAAGTTCCTGGACTTGCATACGTATGTGCAATTGCCGGTGACATTGAGATGTTTGTCCCACTTGTGGAAGTTCCACCGTTTGATGTTGTGGTAGCACCATCGCCCCAATTTACTTGTGAAACAAATTGAAAACCACTGAAATTATTTCCGGTGATTACGTAGGGGATCGTTGCAGTTCCAGCCGAACTCGTACTTGGTGTTAATGCCGAATACGTGACATTTGCTGTCAATCCGCAAATCGAAGTAGGCATCGACGTTGGAGTTGTTAATCCGGTTATGGCAAATCCACTTACTTGCGCTTGACTGGACAATACATTGGCCAAAAACAAGGCGATAATCCCGAAACTTTTGATGTATAATTTTTTCATATCGAATGATTTATAGTCCATTGACGTGTTGATTCTAATTAGGTTGCTCGGAAACGTTGATTATTGTTTATTTTTGTTCCATACATTTTCCATGAATTCAACGATAGACAGACTTAGACTTGCGCAATTTGGGAACCTTGAGGTTCTTGCCAAGCAAGTTGTTGAGGGATTTATCACAGGGTTACACAAAAGTCCCTTTCATGGTTTCTCCGTTGAATTTGCTGAACATCGCTTGTATAATCCTGGTGAGTCCACTCGAAATATCGACTGGAGACTTTTTGGACGAACGGAAAAAATGTTTACCAAAAAGTTCGAAGAAGAAACCAATCTACGTTGTCAAATTGTGATTGATGGTTCCAGTTCGATGTTCTTTCCGAAAGGCGGACTAACGAAATTTGAGTTTTCAGTTTACGCTGCGGCAAGTTTGATTGAATTGTTGAAACGTCAGCGAGATGCAGTAGGGTTGTCGGTTTTTTCAGATAAATTAGACATCCATACAGCAGCGAAATCATCCTTAACACATCATCGTTTTCTATACAGTGAATTAGAGAAACGCATGAAGGACTACGAAGAAAAAAGTCGTTCAGGAACCGATGCTATTCAAGCCTTGCATGATATTTCTGAATTAACGCATCAGCGCAGTATGGTGGTGGTTTTTACTGATTTATTAGACGATCCGAATCGCATTGATGAACTGTTTCGCGCTATTCAACATTTAAAACACAACAAGCATGAAGTAATTCTATTTCATGTCCTTGATTCCAAATTGGAACGAAATTTTGAATTGGAAAATCGCCCATATCAATTAATCGACATGGAATCAGGTGAGAAAATGAACTTACAGCCAGCAGAGGTACGTGCGCATTATGTGAAAGGAATCGAAGCCTATTTCAACGAAGTAAAAATGCGTTGTGTCAATCATCGAGTGGATTTCATGACTGCGGACATCCATGAAGGCTACAATCAAGTTCTTTTGCAATACTTGTTGAAGCGTCAGAAGTTATTTTAAAGCTAGATCCACGCGTTTGTTCATGACTCTGAAAAACAAGGGAGGGATAAACGTTAACAACATCATACCTGGATATCCAGTCGGCATAACCGGGGAATCATCGGAAGTTTCTAAGAGTTGATAAGGCCTGTCTGCTTTGAAATGATGATCAGAATGACGACTTAGCTCAAATAGAACGACGCGTCCAATCAAATGGTTGGAATTCCAAGAATGTTTTCTTTTTACTGTTTCGAAGGTCCCATTTTCGCGTTGATGGCGGTATAATCCGTAATGTTCGATGTAGTTCACGGTTTCCAATAACAAGATACCAATTGTTGCAGCATAAAGGAAGTAAACAAGCACCATCCCACCAAATACGCTAAATATTGCTGCTAGGAAAAGGAAGTGAAGCAAGGTGTACTGAATCATCTTGTGCTGAAAACTAAAACGTGATTTCCCAATGATACTCATTCGTGTATTTTCAATTTCCCAGGCTTGCAGGTAGCTCCCGATTTGAGATCGAAACCAAAAGATATACACCCATTCATTTCTTCGAGCAGTTGCCGGATCTTTTTTTGTTCCAACATTGGTATGATGTCCGCGGTTGTGATAAGGAACAAAGTGATTTTCCAAAGAGGTCAATAAAAGCAATTCTCCAATGAGTTGTTCTAGTCTATTCGAACGATGTCCAAGTTCATGACCAATGTTGATCCCAATTACTCCACACATGATGCCCATGGAAAGAATTTGTCCAACCAAATCTGTTGTGTTTTTCGTTTCTGTGATGTGCGACAAGAAAAACCAAAGAAATCCAAGTTGAATTGGAAGCATCAAACACAATAGAATCGTATAAAAGGAGTCCTTACTTGCCAATTCTTTTTCTTGTTCAGATAAATTCCCCGAAGATGAAGGGATGATTAACTCAAAAAATGGAATGGCACCGAAATAGATGATGGCAGGTAGAAATGTTAGTATTCCTGTTTCATGAAAACTGATCCAAACACAAACAGGAAGAGAAAGTACACTGAGGTATTTTAGTTTTTTCATACCGATCTTTATCAGGTTAACTATTTGATGATTTTAATGATTTCCATTCCCTCTAGGTTCGTTACTTGTAGGAAATAGATACCGTTCATCAACTGACTTGTTTCAAGGGTGAATTCTTTACCGGAAACAGAAGCGTTGTTGATTACTTGTCCATTCGCATGGAAAAGTTCGATCTTTTGTAATTCTGTTTCACTTGAAACCGTGATTTGATTAGTGAATGGATTCGGATAAACAGATACGTTTTTGGTATTAGTTAGTGTTTCTTCAATGTTCACGGATGGATTAAATCTGGTAGGATAAGATTCGTAACAATCAGTTTGTATGCGCATCATGTCGAAATAAAGTGCGCCAGTATTACTAATCGTACCTTGACTGACAACCAGTCCAGTTTGAAGTGAAACACCGTAAATAGTGAGTCCCGTCCCTGATCCACTGATGAAATAGTAAATAAGATTGATTGGGTCAATTGTTGAGCTGCCATTTACTGAAAATGAACTGACACCAATTGACTGTGAACCTATTTTCGTTACTTCACCCGTCATTGCATTCACTTTCCCAAGGTGTACCGCCGCTGAATCAAAAACTTGCATTGTCATGCCTGTAACAGGATTGTAAACAGCAGTGTAATAGTTTGAACGAACTAAGCCGTACATCGTAGTATCCGCACAACTATAGGTGAAATTGTCAAAGTTTTGTCCACCATTTGGGAATGTTAATGTTGGATTAGAAAAGATACTTCCATTATACATGTCCAATCCAACTAACTGCGATCCATTCGAATAGTAAAAAACCATTTGGTGCGGATCTATCGCACTTCCAGAATATGCGAAACTTTGTCCAATGGAAGTTGGTGAAATTTCTGTGATCGTTCCCGTTATTTCATTGATTGTTGCTAAGTACATGGCTCCAGTCACTTGTCCTGTTTGTGGGTTGGTGATGTTGCGTCGTGATAATCCATACATCAAGGAATCGGAAGTGTTAAAACGAAATAAATCAAAGTATCCTGTTCCATTTGGATTGTTGATGGTTGCCGTGTTCGTCAATTGTCCAGTTGCTAAATCAACGGATTTCAGTCCATTGTCGCCAAAAAAACAAAAGCGATTGTTGTATGGATTCAAGGCTGCTCCGGTTAAATTAATGGAAGATGAAACCGAAGTCTGTCCAATATTCGTTGCTATTCCAGTTGCTGGATCCATTGTCGCAATGTAAACTGCTGCTGGATTCGAAGTGCGAGCTAGTCCATACATCGTATTCCCCAATTGTGAAAAAGAAATGGTGCAACTAAATGTAAATAAGGAGAATATAATTAATTTCATGAATGAGATTTTACGTTAAAAATAAAGAATTTAAATCGAAATCGTCAGATTTCATTATGCAAAGTAAAACAGCAAATGAAGTGATTTGTTCAAAATAACAATTGGTGTAAACTAAAAAGTCCCGACAAGCGGGACTTTATAACAAACAACAAACAAATTCCTTCACTTGCCATGCAAGTTAGCGAAGGAATACCTTTTCTCCTTTCGGTAGTTGTTCGTCCGGAGAAGAACCTTGATTCATTCTCATCAGTGATTTCAGTCGAATTCCTTCTTGATTGGAAATTTGACGTAGTGTGGTTGAGCAATCCACTATAACAAACTCTTTTTGAGTTGATTTTCTTTTTTTCTGTGCTAAGTACACTTTCGTTCCCGGCTCAAGGACATCGGATTGAGGACCGAAATCATTAAACTTGTATAATTGACGAAGTGTAAGTTGATTGGATTTACTGATTAAGTACAAGGTCTGACCTTCTTTCACTTGAACACAAGCCACTGCTTTTTTAGGAATAATTGGATTGTCATTTCCGATTGCAGCCTCCAAACTAGAAGAAACAAATGCGGTAACAAGTAAACCAATAATCCTTTTCATAATCATGTTTGTCCTTAACGGAGCTATACCGAAAATGGTTACATTGTCTGGTCAATAAGCTGTGATTTTTGATAAATCCGGAAAAAACGACATCTTTTTTAAGTGAATTCGGAAAAAATGGCTGAATATTTCGACTTGGATTGGCTTTTGACGAACCTCCTGCGTATTCAAATAAAGAACAAATGGACTTACAGAAATTCACCATCAAAACACAAGAGGCGATTCAGCAAGCACAGCAAATTGCAGAATCAAAAGGACACCAGTCAATCGAAACTGGACACTTACTTCAAGGAATATTTGCTGTCGATCAAGAGGTAATTCCATTTATTTTAAAAAAGCTATCGGTTAATCAATCCATGTTTCTTGCGGCATTGGATCGAATCGTTGATACGTATCCAAAAGTTAGTGGTGGACAAGTATACCTTGGGCAAGGGGCGAATCGGATCTTGCAATATGCGCTAAGTGAATTAAAAAATTTCGGTGATGAATTTGTGTCCATTGAATTGCTGTTCTATTCCTTGTTAGATTCAACGGATACGATTGGCAGATTGCTAAAGGACAATAAGATAAGTAAAACAGTATTAAAAGACGCTATTATGGATGTGAGAAAAGGAGAGAAAGTGAACTCTCAACACCAAGAAAACACCTATCAATCGCTGGAGAAATTTGCGAAGAACTTAAATGAACTTGCCGAAACAGGTAAGCTAGATCCTGTGATTGGACGCGATGATGAAATTCGACGCGTGCTTCAAATATTAACGAGAAGAACAAAAAACAATCCTATTTTAATTGGAGAACCAGGAGTAGGTAAGACCGCCATTGCTGAAGGACTCGCGCATCGCATCGTAACAGGAGATGTTCCTGAAAATTTAAAGTCCAAAATTGTCTATTCGCTAGATATGGGAGCTTTAATTGCTGGGGCAAAGTATAAAGGTGAGTTTGAAGAGCGCTTAAAGGCCGTGGTGAAAGAAGTCATCGCAGCAGAAGGAGAAATAATCTTGTTTATCGATGAGATTCATACCTTAGTTGGTGCTGGAGGAGGAGAAGGAGCAATGGATGCAGCAAATATCTTGAAGCCAGCGTTGGCGAGAGGAGAATTAAGAGCTGTTGGTGCAACAACCTTGAATGAATACCAAAAATACTTCGAAAAAGACAAGGCGCTCGTTCGACGTTTTCAAACGGTTTTGGTGGATGAGCCAACAACGGAGGATGCGATTTCAATCCTACGTGGAATAAAAGAAAAATACGAAAATCACCACAAAGTGATCATCAAGGATGCAGCGATTATTGCGGCAGTTGAGTTGTCTCAACGGTACATCACAGACCGTCATCTTCCTGATAAAGCAATCGATCTAATCGATGAAGCAGCCTCGAAACTTCGAATGGAAATTAATTCCAAACCGGAAGAATTGGATGAAATTGAACGTAAAATCATGCAACTGGAAATTGAACGTGCGGCTCTAAAACGCGAAAATGACACCAAGAAATTGGATAATGTGGAACGAGAGTTGGCGAACTTCAATGAACAGCGAAATTCTTTGCAATCGAAATGGCAAACAGAACGCGATGTGATTGATGCTGTTCAACGTGTGAAGGAAGAAATTGAAAGCCTAAAATACGAAGCGGATTCAGCTGAACGAAATGGTGATTATGGAAAGGTGGCTGAAATTCGTTATGGAAAAATCAAACAGGCTGAAGAAAAATTAGAAAAATCAAAGGAGCAATTGATACTTCTTCAGGCAAATTCGAAAATGATTAAGGAAGAAGTCGACGTGGAAGAAATCGCAGATGTGGTTTCCAAATGGACCGGAATTCCAGTAAATAAAATGTTGGAAAGCGAAGTCTCTAAACTGTTGAAGTTAGAAGATGAGTTGCATAAGCGCGTAGTTGGACAAGAAGAGGCAATTACAGCCTTATCTGATGCAGTTCGCAGAAGTCGTGCTGGATTGCAGGATGCGAAACGACCAATTGGATCTTTTATTTTTCTAGGAACAACTGGTGTCGGAAAAACGGAGCTTGCAAAAGCGCTAGCTGAATATTTGTTTAACGATGAAAATGCAATGACACGCATTGACATGAGTGAATACCAAGAAAAACATACGGTTAGTCGGTTGGTTGGTGCGCCTCCGGGATACATAGGTTACGACGAAGGTGGACAATTGACGGAGGCAGTTAGACGCAAACCATATTCTATTATTCTCCTGGATGAAATCGAGAAAGCACATCCTGATGTGTTTAATGTGTTGCTGCAAGTTTTAGATGATGGACGTTTAACCGATAACAAGGGGCGTTTGGTGAACTTTAAGAATACGATAGTTATTATGACGTCCAATCTTGGTTCTTCGATTATTCATGATCGCTTTGAAAAGGTAAAAGAGAGTGAATTTGAAGTTACTTCTGAGAAAGCCAAAGTAGAAGTGATGGAGTTGCTGCGTCAAACCATCCGTCCAGAGTTTCTGAACCGTGTGGATGAAATCATCATGTTCACACCATTAACAATGGGGAATGTCAGACAGATTGTTCAAATACAATTGGATGTATTAAAAGACAAGATGAAAACGATGGATTTGACATTATACGTTACTAAAGATGCATTCGATCACATTGCGGAAATAGGTTATGATCCATTCTTTGGTGCGCGTCCAATCAAACGAGTGATTCAAAAACAAGTGCTAAATGAGTTGTCTAAGGCCTTATTAAGTGGCACCATTGACCGGGCAAAAAATATTGTGATGGATGTCTTTGATGGTAAAATTGTCTTTCGCAAGCCAATAACGGAAGCAGAGGAAGTCTAAAAAAGTTTGGACATAAAAAAAAGGAGCGATTTCGCTCCTTTTTTTTATGTCTTAAAATTAGATTCGGTATTTTTTGAAAAAGGCATCCCAATTCCAAATGAAATTGGACATCACTTCATCCATTCTTTTCAAGAATAATGGATTTGGCGCTTGCATGCGACGGAAATATTCATCTTGGCATTCGTTCAAGTTGTATTTATGAAACAACGCTTTAGACATTCCGTAAATCCAGTTTTTTGAAGGGTGGTTAACGCGCATGATGAAGGATTGGTATTCGCGAACCAAACTTCTGAAAGAACTCATGTCCATTTCGTACATTTTGGAAACTTTGTCGAAAATGATGTTTTCAACGCGTTCCGCTTGATCTGCTTCGAAAGTACTTTCTAAGAAAGATAAATTCCCCACAAGAACAATCATTCCAAATTCACCATTATTGCTTGCGTCGATAGCTGGTGATTTGACAAAAGCAGAATCTTCGTTGATCATCGATGACACTTCTGAAAAGCCATTATCCACGCTATCAAAAATAGCATTGATGAAAACATTGGCAACTTGATTGTCGGTGAGTTTTCTTTTGGTAAGTGTACTGAACATAGAAATTCGTTTGTTGGTTCCTTCTTTACAAATTTAACATTACCTTAAAGTCACATGAAACTACCTACTGATACGTTATCAACCAAGTTTTCAACAAGTATTCCCATGGTTGATTGTTCAAAACTCCATTTTAGCAATCCAACTTCAACCCGTAATTTCGTGGCATCAAATTTAGCTTATGAAAGGAATCATTAAAACGAACAAAGGTGAAATGCATGTGACATTTTACGAAAACGATGCGCCAAAAACAGTAGAGAACTTTGTAAAGTTAGCTGAATCAGGTTATTACAATGGATTAAAGTGGCACCGTGTGCTTCCGGATTTCGTCATTCAAGGTGGTTGTCCAAACACACGTGAAGGTGAAAGAGGTATGCCAGGAACTGGTGGACCAGGTTATCAAATTGATTGTGAACTAACTGGAGATAATCAATACCATGACCGTGGAGTACTTTCAATGGCTCACGCTGGGAAAAACACAGGTGGATCACAGTTCTTTGTGTGTCACTCAAGAAGAAATACTTCTCACTTAGATCGTGCACACACGTGTTTCGGAAAAGTAACAGAAGGATTAGATGTCATTGATGATATTCGCGAAGGTGATAGCATCGATTCCATTGAAATTATCAGAGATTAATCAATCGCTCAAAAAATCAAAAAAAAAGGGACTCATGAAAATGTGTCCCTTTTTTTATGTCTTATGTTTGGATTTATGCCAATCCGATGATCAATTGTGCAAGTTCTTCTCCAATGCGGTCTTGCGCTTCAAGTGTAGCTGCTCCAATGTGTGGAGTACAAGCTATTTTTGGATGATTTAATAATTCTTTAGATGGATTCGGTTCGTTTTCAAAGACATCTAAAGCGACTCCGGCAATCGTACCATTGTTTAGTGCTTCGATTAAGTCTGATTCATTAACAACCCCACCACGAGCTGCATTCGAGATGAAAACACCCTTTTTCATATGAGTAAATTCTTTTGCGCCAAGAACAGCACTTCCATCGGTTTGTTTTGGTACATGAATCGAAATGTAGTCCATTTCTCCTAAAAGACCATGTAAATCTGTTTGAGTGGTAATTGGAACGTACACGTCTTGATTTCCAACAGTCACTTTAATTTCAACAGCTTGGCTTTTATTATCGATGGCTATTACCTTCATTCCAACACCAAGAGCATAGGATGCTAAACTTTGTCCAATTCTTCCGAAACCAATGATTCCCAATGTTTTTCCGCGAAGTTCAACGCCTTTCGCATAGTTCTTTTTCAAGGTTGAGAAATCTCTGGACTCCATGTTTTTAAATGAATCATGAAGGAAACGGGAAAGAGAAAATAATTGTCCCATTACTAATTCAGCAACAGATTGAGAAGAAGAAGCTGGCGTGTTGATGACATGAATTCCTTTGCTTCGAGCATAGTCAACATCAATGTTATCCATTCCAACACCGCCACGACCAATGATTTTTACATTTGGACAAGCATCGATTACTTCTTTACGAACAGTAGTTGCACTGCGTACTAAAATTGCTTCAATTCCTTGCTCATTTACTGCCGCTGCTAATTGATCTTGTGCCACTTTTTCTGTAATGACAATGTGACCAGCAGCTTCAATTAGCTGTTTTCCTAAATCTGAAATTCCGTCGTTAGCAAGTATTTTCATGTGATGAGTTTTATCTAGATTAATGTTGATTAAATGCGCGCATAACATCTACCAAAACTTGAATACTTTCGATGGGTAATGCGTTGTAAATAGAAGCACGGTATCCACCCACAGAGCGGTGACCAGGTAATCCAACGATTCCAGCTGCTTTCCACATGGTGTCAAATTCTTCAGTTCTACTTTCGTCGTTTAATAGGAATGTCACGTTCATATTGGAACGGTCTTCCACTTCAACCGCACCTCTAAAGGCTGGATTCTCATCAATTTCTTTGTAAAGTAACGCCGCTTTTTCGTTGTTTCTTTGCTCCATTGCTTTCACTCCGCCATTTGCTAACAAATTGCGTAAGTTCAACATAGCTACGTAAACCGAAAATACAGGTGGTGTATTTAGCATAGACTCTTTTTCCACTTGTTGTTTTAAGTCCAAATAAGTTGGCATAAATGACGAAGTAGATTTTCCTAAGATTTCATCTTTAACGATGTATAACGTTGCACCAGCTGGACCTAAGTTTTTTTGAGCTCCGGCATAAATGATGTCATAATCCGCCACATTTATTTCTTTGGAAAAGATATCAGAGGACATATCGCACACTAAGGGTAAATCCGTTTTAGGAATTTCTTTGAATTGTGTACCGTAAATCGTGTTATTTGAAGTAAAGTGAATGTAATCAACATCTGTAGGAACCGTATATCCTTTTGGTATATAGGTGAAGTTTTTATCTTCAGAAGACGCAAATACGTTTACGTCAACACCAACTTTTTTCGCTTCTTTGATTGCTCCAGATGCCCAAGTACCCGTATTGATGTATCCTGCTTTTTTCGTGTCGCGCATCATGTTTAATGCAACGATGGTAAATCCTAAAGTTGCACCACCTTGAAGGAAGGCAACGGAATACCCAGCTGGAACATTCAAGGCCTTTTTCACTAGATCAATAGCTTCATCCATCACCGCAACGAAATCCTTATGTCGGTGTGATACTTCTAGAATGGAAAGTCCATTAAAATCCAACACAGCATTTGCTGCTTGTTGAAATACTTCTTGTGGTAAAATGCAGGGACCTGCTCCGAAATTATGTTTCATTGTTGATTAATTTGAGTCAAAATTCATGATTACTTTTCACATAGCGTATAGAATGTGAATTAATGTAAGATTTTGTTAAAAAAAAAGCTGTCAATTGACAGCTTTTTTTTATTCAGATTTTGCGGTTGCGGTTTTCTTCGCTGCCGGTTTTTTTGCTGCTGGTTTAGCAGTTTCAGTTGCAGCCTTTTTTTCTTTTTTTACTTTCGGAACGATGACTACTTTTTCCTCTTTTCGTTTTCTGGTTACTCCATATGAGCCCATGGTACGTTTACCCCTTGCTGTTTTTTTATCTCCTTTTCCCATAATGTAATTGTTTATCTTGATAAATAACTACACAAATTTATCAATCTTTTTGATACCTAGCTCGGAATTCTTTACTAAGTGCTTCTCCACCGTTAAGTATTTTCTCACACCATTGAATTTTAAGGTCAATTTGTTCTGTATCTGTTAGTTTCCATGCATGTTGACTAATTTCAAGTCGTTGTCGAATTGTTTGGAGTAGAACGGCAACTGAAACGGAAATATTAAAGCTTTCGGTAAATCCATACATAGGAATGCGCACGTGTAAATCAGCTGCTTGCATAACTTCCTCACTCAGCCCATTTCGCTCGGTTCCAAAAAAGAAAGCGAGTGGTTTATCTATTGGCAAGTCATGTACCGTATACGCATCTGTGTGCGGTGTTGTTGCCACAATTTGATAACCTTGTTCTTTTAATGCCTTAATGCAATTAGTTGTCGGACCAATTTCATCACTGAAATTATGAATGTCCACCCAACGTCCAGATCCTAGTGCGATGTCTCGTTGAATTTGGTACTGATTATCCTTTTCGATAACATTTAAGTCTTGAATTCCAAAGCAATCGCACGTTCTCAATACAGCTGAAGCATTATGCTCTTGGTAAATGTTCTCAAGAGCAATGGTTAAATAACGCGTTCGCTCTGCAGCGATTCGATCAAATAATGTGATTTTGTTTGGGGTAATAATATCATAAAACTCGTCTAGGACGAATGAATTTTCAGCTGAGTTGCTCATAGTGTTTGGTCATTAAAAAATGTTGAATTTCACCAAATAACAAATGTGACTTTTCGGTGATGCTGTAACCTAATTTTTCATAAAACGGTAAAGCGATTTCTCTAGCATGCAAAATGGTTTCCTTGCAACCTTTGTTTCGTGCAATTCCTTCCATGTGTTCCATCAGTTGCCTTCCGATACCTCTGCCTTGGTAGCGATTGTCAACAGCCATAAATCGAATTTGACTTCCATGATTTGGCGTGAAGTCAAGCCTACCAACACCAATGATTTCATCTTCTTCAATGAAGGCAAAATGTTCGGCTGTCTCATCTCCTTCATTGCGCTCCGTCCCTCTAGGTTGATTCCAAGGGGCTCTCAATACTTCGTAGCGAAGGTTGAAATACAAATCCCACTCTTCTGGTGAATTAGGTCTTTTAATCATTATTGAATTTAAATGCTGTTGTGCGCACACGTTTAGTTATTCTCCCTGAAATTTCTTCGGTTAATACCAAGGATTGGGCCTCGTCCGCTTGGAAAACTTCATCCAAAGCTTTCACTTTAGCACATGGAACGTGTTTGATGTGAAGTTTCGATAATAATTGTTCACTATCCGCCTGTCCAATGAAGGTTTCGAGCAATTCGAATAAGGATTCTCGATTTTCCAAACGCTGTTGATTGTGTACAAAACGAACATCTGTTGCTAATTCCGGGGCACCAATTTCAGTAACGAATTTTTCAAAATGATTATCGGAGCCAATGGCAAAAGTTAAGGTCGCCCCATCTTTTGTTTTAAAAAGCTCACCATATGGAGCAATATTAGGGTGTAAACTTCCCATTCGTTGGGCTATGTGTCCTGTCATGAGGTAATTTGATGCTTGATTCGCTAAACTACAAACGGCAGCGTCAAATAAGGAAACACTAACTTCGCTTCCAACTCCGGTTAGTTGTCGTTCCATTAAGGCTAATAAAACACCTTCTTTCAGTTGATGTCCGGCGAGGACATCAATGAGCGCAACAGGCATTTTAATCGGTCCGGAGTCCTTGGTGCCGTTCATGGACATAAATCCAGTTTCGGCTTGTAATATCAGGTCATAGGCTACTCGGTCGCTTTGATCTCCGAATCCACTAATTTTACCAATAATTAAACGTGGATTGATTTCCAATAAGGTATTTGATTCAAGTCCTAGCTTTCGGTCGTCACCAAATTTAAAATTACTTAAGAGTATGTCAGCATCTTTCACTAATTCGAGGAATTTCGAATGGTCCTCTTTCATAGATAAATTTAATGAAAGGTAAGATTTTCCATAGTTGACCGAAGAGAAATAGGCTGAAACTTGGCTGTCCTTTTCTTCGGAAGTCAATTTCCATGAGCGGGTAACATCAGGAATAGTTGGATGTTCTATTTTTATAACGGACGCTCCAAGTTCTGCAAAGAACATTCCAACGGAAGGTCCAGCTAGAACTGTCGAAAGCTCAAGTACCTTTAAATTTCTAATGCTGTTTAGTTTCTTCATTTTTCGCAAGGACCTCAACACTTACTGTCGCGATGCCATTTCGTACAAAATTAAGTTTTTTTGCAGCAGCCAAGGTCACATCAATCACATGACTTGAACTTTTAGAGAGTCGATCGTTCACTTTTAAAACAACCGTAGAATCGTTTTTTAAGTTCGTCACCTTTACCATTGTGCCTAGTGCTATTGTTTTGTGTGCGGCAGTCAATAAGTTATTATTGAATACATCTCCGGATGAGGTTTTGCGTCCATTCATGGAGCTACTGTAAAAGGATGCGCTTCCTTTTTCTGTATCTGAAAATGAAAAAGAAAGGAGTGATATGATGCAAAATAGTGCCGAAAAATAACGCATAATCTCTTGTTTGAAGGAGTAAGTTACCATCAATCTTTTGTATTAAAAAATATTTCAGTCCTTTTCAATTTCTTTAATGCGTCAAATTCATTAAATTTGCGCGCACAATAATAATTACAATAGCACTATGAAAGTATTCGATCTTGACATGATTCAAAAGGTATATGCGCAATATCCTGAGCGCATTGCAGCAGCTAGAAAAGTCGTTGGTAGACCATTGACTTTATCTGAGAAAATTCTTTACGCTCACCTTTGGGATGGAAACGCACAAGCAGCATATGAAAGAGGTAACTCTTATGTTGATTTTGCACCAGATCGTGTTGCGATGCAGGATGCTACCGCGCAAATGGCTTTGTTGCAATTTATGCAAGCAGGAAAAAAACGTGTTGCTGTACCTTCAACGGTTCATGCGGATCACTTGATTCAAGCTAAATTAGGTGCAAGCAAAGACTTACAAGAATCATTGAATCAAAACAATGAAGTTTTTAACTTCTTGTCTTCGATTTCGAATAAATACGGAATCGGTTTCTGGAAACCAGGAGCTGGAATCATTCACCAAGTTGTTTTGGAAAACTATGCATTCCCGGGTGGAATGATGATTGGTACCGATTCACATACCGTAAATGCTGGTGGACTTGGAATGATCGCAATTGGTGTTGGTGGAGCTGATGCTGTAGATGTTATGGCAGGAATGGCTTGGGAATTGAAATTTCCAAAGTTGATCGGAGTGAAATTAACAGGTAAATTAAATGGCTGGACTTCTGCAAAAGACGTCATCTTAAAAGTGGCAGACATTCTTACTGTGAAGGGTGGAACTGGTGCAATCGTTGAATATTTTGGCGAAGGAGCGATCTCACTTTCTTGTACTGGAAAAGGAACCATTTGTAATATGGGTGCTGAAATTGGTGCAACGACTTCTACATTTGGTTATGATGAGTCTATGCGTCGTTATTTAAAAGCAACGGGACGTGAGGAAGTTGTGAATGCAGCGGATAAAATTGCTGAACATTTAACCGGAGATCAAGAAGTATATGACAATCCATCTGCTTACTTTGATCAAATCATTGAAATTAATTTAAGTGAATTGGAACCACAAATTAATGGTCCATTTACACCAGATAGAGGAACGCCCGTTTCTAAAATGCGTGCGGAAGCGACAGCAAACAATTGGCCAATGAAAGTAGAGTGGGGACTTATCGGTTCTTGTACGAACTCTTCTTACGAGGATTTAGCTCGTGCGGCATCTATCGTTCAGCAAGCAGTTGCGCAAGGAATTACTCCAAAGGCGGAATTTGGAATCAATCCAGGATCAGAGCAAGTTCGTTTTACAGCGGAACGCGATGGTATCCTAGCTGATTTTGAGAAAATGGGAACGAAAGTGTTTACAAATGCGTGTGGACCTTGTATCGGCCAATGGTCAAGAGAAGGAGCAGAGAAACAAGAGAAAAATACGATTGTGCATTCATTCAACCGTAACTTCTCGAAACGTGCAGATGGAAATCCAAACACACATGCGTTCGTAACATCACCGGAAATGGTTGCTGCATTGGCAATTGCTGGTGATTTAGGATTTAATCCGTTAACAGATACTTTGACTAACGATAAGGGAGAACAAGTGAAATTGAATCCTCCTCACGGTGATGAGTTACCAACACGTGGATTTGCGGTGGACGACAATGGATACCAAGCTCCAGCGGAAGATGGAAGTGGAGTTGAGATTTTAGTTGCTCCGGATTCGTCTCGTTTACAATTATTAGAAAACTTCCCGATTTGGGACGGTAAAAATATTGAGTCAGCTCGTTTGTTGATCAAAGCAAAAGGAAAATGTACTACGGATCACATCTCTATGGCTGGACCATGGTTGCGTTACCGTGGACACTTGGATAACATTTCAAATAACTTATTGATTGGTGCAGAGAACGCATTCAACGGTCAAGCGAATTCAGTTAAAAATCAATTGACGGGTGAACATGGTGAAGTTCCTGCTGTTCAACGAGCTTACAAAGCAGCTGGAGTTCCAACAATTGTTGTAGGAGATCATAACTATGGTGAAGGTTCATCACGTGAGCATGCTGCAATGGAACCACGTCACCTCGGTGTTTGTGCAGTTATCGTGAAATCTTTTGCTCGTATTCATGAAACAAACTTGAAAAAACAAGGAATGTTAGGTTTGACTTTCTCGAACGAAGCAGATTACGATAAAATCATGGAGGACGATACATTTGACTTTACCGATTTAGCGTCTTTTGCTCCTGGTAAACAAATTACCTTGAAATTGAATCATTCAAATGGTTCAAGTGAGGAAATCATGTTGAATCATACATACAATGACTCTCAAATTGAGTGGTTTAAAGCTGGATCGGCTTTGAACCTTATCAAACTAATGGAAGCATAAGAAATGAAAAAACTATTGGCTCTTTTGTTTATTGGTGCAATTGGTTTTGTTCATGGACAAGCTTCTTTTCAAGGGAATCATTCGTTCGAACTTTATGCAGGTGGTCCAAATTTTATGAAATTTAATTTTTTAGGATCCTCAGCAAACGCAACGAGCATTTCTGGAACAATGAGCATACCGCCAAGTGGACTTCGCTATTCTTATATGATTTCGAATGATGTAAGTATTGGTATCGATGTCATGTATAATTCATATCGAGAGTCATATCTATCAACGGATACCGTTTTTGTCAATAACGAATGGACTTACGTAAGTTCTAAGTATACTGATTATAGATCTCGATTAAGAGTTCAGGCGCGTTTTAATTTTTTATTACCGAGTTCGAGTCCAAATGTAGATAGCTATATTGGGTTAGCAGTTGGAACGAACAATCGTTGGGAAAAACAATGGGTGAATGATATTCAAACAAAAGATTATAATTCAACAGATCTTGTGGTGATTCCGGTTTCCGCTCGTTTGTGTTATGGATTTCGCTATTTCTTCAATTACAATTCTGCGTTTGGTGCAGAAGTAGGTGTGGGTGGACCTCTTTTTTCCGCTCAGTACATTTATAAGTTTTAAGAGAAAGTAAAGACATAAAAAAAGCCCTGACATATTTGTCAGGGCTTTTTTTATATGTATCAAATTTTAGTAACGGTAATGTTCCGCTTTAAATGGACCTTCCACCGCTACACCAATGTAGTCAGCTTGATCAGTACTTAATGTTTCAAGTTCTACACCGATTTTTGCAAGGTGTAAACGAGCTACTTTTTCATCTAAATGTTTTGGAAGCATGTAAACATCGTTTTCATATTTATCTGAATGTAACCAGATTTCCAATTGAGCCAATGTTTGATTCGTAAATGAATTAGACATGACAAATGATGGGTGACCTGTTGCACAACCAAGATTTACTAAACGTCCTTCAGCAAGAATAATAATGTCCTTACCATTAATGTTGTATAAATCTACTTGTGGTTTGATTTCGATTTTCGAAGCACCATGATTGTTGTTCAACCAAGCCATATCGATTTCATTGTCGAAGTGTCCGATGTTACAAACAATCGCTTTGTCTTTCATGTTTTCGAAATGACGACCTACAACGATATTTTTGTTTCCGGTTGTCGTTACAATGATATCACCTAAATGAACCACAGTATCTAATCGTTTTACTTCGAATCCGTCCATTGCTGCTTGTAAAGCACAAATAGGATCTATTTCAGTAACGATTACTCGAGCTCCAGCTCCTTTTAATGAGGCAGCAGACCCCTTTCCAACGTCTCCGTATCCACAGACAACGGCAACTTTTCCAGCCATCATCGTATCTGTCGCACGACGAATAGAATCAACTAATGATTCTTTACAACCATATTTGTTATCAAATTTAGATTTTGTAACGGAGTCATTTACATTGATTGCAGGCATAACTAACGTACCATTTTTCACACGCTCGTACAAACGGTGAACTCCAGTTGTTGTTTCTTCTGATAATCCTTTGATGTCTTTTGTTAATTCAGGGAAACGATCGAATACCATGTTGGTCAAATCTCCACCGTCATCCAAAATCATGTTCAATGGTTTTCCACCTTCAAACGCAAACAAGGTTTGTTCAATACACCAATCGAATTCTTCTTCGTTCATTCCTTTCCATGCGAAAACTGGAATTCCAGCAGCAGCAATTGCAGCAGCAGCGTGATCCTGAGTAGAGAAAATGTTACATGAAGACCAAGTAACTTCTGCTCCTAATTCAACCAACGTTTCGATAAGAACAGCTGTTTGGATTGTCATGTGAAGACATCCAGCAACTCTTGCTCCAGCTAATGGTTTTGTAGTTCCGTATTCTTCACGAAGCGACATAAGACCGGGCATTTCTGCCTCGGCTAATTTAATTTCTTTTCTACCCCATTCAGCCAAGCTGATGTCTTTTACTTTATAAGCCATACTTATTATATCTATTTATTTATGTAATCGAATGCAAATTTACTACTTAAATGTGTAATCATAAAGGATACAAAAAGAATCCTAGTTCATTTTTTGTCGAATCAGTTTTTCTAATCCATTGACAAATAATGGGTGACTGTTCGAGCTTGGAACTAATTGTACTTTTTCCCCACCATGATCTTCGAAAATCTCTTGGTATTCTTCACCGATTTCAATCAAAGTTTCTAAGCAATCGGCAACGAAAGCTGGACTAAAAACCAATAACTTCTTCGCTCCCTTTTTACCCCATTCTTCTACGACTTTATCAGAGAAAGGTGTAAGCCATTTTTTGTCTAGTCTGGATTGAAAACAAACCGTATATTGATCGCTTGTTAATCCAATTTTTTGAGCAATAAGTCTTGTTGTTGCAAATGCAGTTGCTTTGTAACAAAACTTATTACGGTCATTCAATTCCGTTTCACATGGTTCATCCGCACACAAGTCGGTTCCTTCATAAACTTTATCAACTTGTCTTTCTGGTAGTCCGTGGTAGGAAAAGAGGACATGATCGTAGTCCTTAAAGTTGAATTGTTTGGTGTTTTCTACGATGGAATCTATGTAGCCTTCATTGTCCCAAAATTGACTGATGATTTTAATTTCTGGTATTACCCACCATTTACGAATGATATTCATGGCTTTTTCAACAGCTGAACCTGTTGAGGCACTTGCGTATTGCGGAAATAAAGGAAGAATAATTATTTCGTCGTAATTCGCTTGATGCATACGCTCTAGTACACTATCCATGGACGGATTTTGATAGCGCATCGCCATTTCGATTGTGACGTGGTCATTCTTGAATGCTTCGGCCAACATTGACTGCACTTTTTTCGTGTGAGTAAGCAGCGGTGAAACACCGTCACCTAGATTCCAAAGTTCTTTATAAATTTTTGCTGATTTCGGTGCTCTAAATGGAACGATGATACCGTTCACAAGTATTTTACGAGCAATCCAAGGGATGTCGATTACGCGCGGATCGTTTAAAAATTCTGTTAAGTAACGTCGAACGTCACTCGTTTTTGGACTGTCTGGCGTTCCCAATTGAAGCAATAAGACTCCCGTTTTTTTCATATACCGATTGTGTATTTCTATTTTAACAACGTTTTTCAACGCTTGTTCAAAATTACACACATTTCCTGGCTTGACGATGTGGAATAGACATTTCATCTTAACTTTGTTGGATGAATCCAATGGAATATTTACTGAGCACGACTTCTAAGAACTTCGAGGAACGTGCTTTGGCATTATTTCAGTACCAATATCAAAACGTGGCTGTTTATCGTTCGTATGTGGATCTTATCCATCGGAACAATCCAAAATCGTTGAATGATATTCCATTTCTTCCGATTTCCTTTTTCAAAACGGCACGCATTGTGGATGAGTTGTCCATGGAAAATGATCTTCATTTTCAAAGCAGTGGAACAGGTAATTCTGGGAGAAGTCAACATTTCGTGAAAAACAAACGGTGGTACGATGATTCCTTCACATCTGGATTCAAGCATTTCTTTGGTCCAGTTGAGGAATATGTGGTACTCGCTTTGTTGCCAAATTATATTGATCAAGGTGATTCATCGCTCGTGTATATGGTCAATGCACTCATACAACAATCCGGACAAGCACTTTCAGGATTCTTGTTGCATGAACCATCTTCACTTATTCAGCGATATCAAGCAGCTGTTTCTCAAGGTAAAAAAGTCATCATTTTTGGTGTTTCCTATGCTTTGCTCGATTTGGCCGAATTGAAAATTGATTTATCCGAAGCTATCATCATAGAAACTGGTGGAATGAAAGGCCGCCGAAAGGAATTGACGAAAGCTGAATTACACGCCGCACTCATACACGGACTTGGTGTTGATCACGTGAGATCAGAATATGGTATGACAGAATTACTATCCCAAGGCTATTCGATGAAGGACGGTAAATTTCAAGTTGTTCCTTGGATGAAAATTCTCATTCGTGACCCGTATGATCCATTCACACTTTTTCCAAATGAACGATCTGGTGGAATCAATGTCATCGATTTAGCGAATCAGCATAGTTGTGCATTTATCCAAACGCAAGATTTAGGAAGGATAGAAGGTGATGGGTTTTATTTAGAGGGACGCTTTGACGAAGCAGATGTTCGTGGTTGTAATCTTCTCGTTGATCAATAAGCTATTTTTGATATCTTTGAATGGAAATGACACCACAAACAATCCTTATCCTAGCCATCATTGGTATCTTCGCTGGAGTACTCAGTGGATTCGTTGGAGTAGGAGGTGGGGTCATCATTGTTCCAGCCTTGGTTTTTTTTCTAGGAATTTCCCAACATACAGCCCAAGGAACAAGTCTTTTTGTGCTTTCCATGCCTGTCGTACTGTTTGCAGTGATCAATTACTGGAAGTCTGGGAATGTTGAATGGAAATATGGGCTTGTTATCGCAGCAACCTTTCTTATTGGTGCCTATATTGGATCCAAATTATCCTTGAAACTTTCACCCGGAATGGTAAAATTAATTTTTGGTGTTTTTCTAGCCTATGTATCTTTTCGTTTAATCTTGTCCGGTTATACATCTATTTCATCCAATGAATCCTGAGAAACTGAAGTCCTTAGTTGCGGAACTTTTTGAAGAAGTTCGTTCTTGGCGTGAACACATGCATCGTCATCCTGAGCCTTCTTTTCAAGAGAAAAACACGATGCTATTTGTTTCTGAAATTCTTACTCGCTACGGGATAGCACATGAAACCAATGTTGCAGATACAGGAGTTGTCGCTTGGATTGGAGCGGATCATCACACGAAGGAGCAAGCGTGTATTGGATTGCGTGCGGACTTAGATGCTTTGCCAATTCAGGAGGAAAATGATATTCCATATAGGTCCGAGGTAGATGGATGGATGCATGCCTGCGGACATGATGTTCACACCTCCATTTTGTTGGGTTCAGCAGTGATTTTACATGCGAATCGAAATGAATTGAAACAACCGTTGAAATTGATTTTCCAACCTGGTGAAGAAATGAATCCAGGTGGAGCTAGTTTAATGATGAAAGCGGGAGTCCTACACCATCCGACTGTGGAGAAAATGTACGCATTGCATGTTTTTCCAGAAATGGAAGTTGGAAATGTTGGATTACGTCCAGGCTTGTACATGGCATCAAGCGATGAGTTACATGTGAGTATTAAAGGAATTGGTGGACACGGTGCCTTGCCGGAAAAGTGTGTAAATCCGATAGAAATGGGCGCACTTTGGATGAGTCGTGTGAAAGCACGTTTCCAAGTGGAATGCCCAGAAGCGGTTCCACATGTTCTAACCTTTGGACGCTTTGAAGCACTTGGTTCAACAAATGTAATTCCATCGGAAGCGCATATTAAAGGGACTTTTCGAACGATGGATGAAACTTGGAGAGCAAAAGCATATACTATTTTAGAAAATGAAGCGGAGGAAGTTTCTGCTCTATTTGGAGGACATATCGACTTAACGATTTCCAAGGGATATCCTTTTTTGAAAAACGATGAAAAGCTCACTGAGGATGTTAAAGTCCTTTTTAGTGACGTTTTTGGATCTGATCAAGTTCATGAATTAGCTTTGCGGATGACCGCCGAAGACTTTGCTTTTTACAGTCAGGAAATTCCGGTTTGCTTCTTTCGTTTAGGAGTTGGAAACAAGGAAAAAGGAATCACTTACGCGGTTCATCATCCACGTTTCAATATTGATTCAGATTCATTGAAAATGGGAATGATCGCAATGTGTAGTATTGCATTTGAAGGATGAGAAATCGTTTGTATATATTTGGACTGATTGTATTTTTAGCAGCTTGCCAAAAACAAAAAGCGCAATTAAAACGAATCGACGGAAGGTGGAAAGTTGAGCTTGTCCGTGTTCTAGATGGCGAGGGATTCACCTTTTATGATAGTGTTCCAGTTGGGGAGATAGTCATTTCGTCGGATTTGAAAAAAATGGACGGAAGAATTGATTTAGACTACAGTTATTTCGGTTTGAATCAAGTTCAAGATTCATTTGTTGTTCACAGCACAAATTTTGACATAAATGAATCAGGCGATCATTTATACGTGAAGCGTTTAACGGATACGATTGATGTGCGTATTTTACTTAGTTCCAAGAAGGACTTGGAGTTTGAATACTATGATAAAAAGCAATATCGTTTGCGTCGCTTCGCTTTGCACAAACTTTAAAGGAATCCGAGCTCTAATTTCGCTTCTTCGCTCATCATATCTTTGTCCCATGGTGGATCAAAAACAATGTTCACCTTCGCAGAAGTAACCCCATCAACTGACGCTACTTTATCTTCCACTTCTTTTGGTAAGCTCTCTGCAACCGGGCAATTTGGAGAAGTTAGGGTCATATCGATGAAAACTTGGTTGTCCTCTTCGACTTTTACTTCATAGATCAGTCCAAGTTCAAAAATATCCACAGGAATTTCTGGATCATAAATTGTTTTCATAATTTGAACAATTCGGTCTTCTAAGTCACTCATGATGCTGAAATATGTTTAATTGCTTCTAGTTTTAATCGTTTTACCATGCCAAGTAGTCCGTTCGCGCGGGTAGGTGAAAGGTGTTCTTGTAATCCGATTTTGGAGATGAAAAACAAATCTGCTGTGGCAATATCTTTTGGCTCTTCTCCATCGAGAACACGGATTAAAAGTCCAATTATTCCTTTGGTGATAATGGCGTCTGAATCTGCCGTAAAATGCATTTTCCCGTCATTAAAATGGGAATCAAGCCATACGCGTGATTGACATCCTTCAATGAGGCGGTCTTCTGTTTTATTGACATCGTCAATTTTCGGAAGATCTTTTCCTAGGTCAATGATGTATTCGTATTTTTCCATCCAATCATCGAAAACTTCGAATTCTTGTATGATTTCTTCTTGCTTTTCTGTTAAGTTCATTTTATTTCAACATGCTTAAACTGCGTTCAACTGCTTCGACAAAAGTGTCGATTTCTTGTTTGGTATTGTAAAACGCAAAAGAGGCGCGAACTGTTCCAGGAATCCCATAAAAATCCATCAATGGTTGGGTACAGTGATGTCCTGTTCGAACGGCAATACCTTGTTTATCAAGTAATGTTCCTATGTCAAAAGGATGAATTCCTTTTAGTGAAAAAGAAACGACTGATGTTTTGTTCTTCGCTTCACCGATAATTTGCAATCCCTCGAAAGTATCTAACATGTCTTCAGCGTATTTGGCTAACTCTCGTTCATGTCGTTCTGCAGCTTCCATATCAACTGATTCCAAAAATTCAAATGCTTTCCCTAAACAGATTCCACCCGCAATGTGTGGTGTTCCAGCTTCAAATTTAAAGGGTAATTCGTTATAGGTTGTTCGTTCAAAGGTCACACGAGCAATCATATCACCTCCACCTTGATAAGGGGGCATACGGTCTAGTATTTCTTCTTTTCCATATAGCACGCCAATTCCAGTTGGACCAAATACTTTGTGGCTTGAAAATACGTAGAAATCACAATCCAACTCTTTAACATTGATGCGCATGTGTTGAATGCTTTGCGCGCCATCGATGAGAACTTTGGATCCAACAGCATGTGCTTTTTGAATGATTTCCTTTACAGGATTTACCGTTCCCAGTGTGTTGGAAATGTGCGTAATCGCAACAAGTTTTGTTTTTTTCGAAAGAAGTTTGTCAAACTCGTCCATTATAAGTTCACCACGTTGGTTGATTGGAGCAACTTTCAATACACAACCTTGTCGTTCACACAACATTTGCCATGGAACGATGTTTGAATGGTGTTCCATCGCTGAAATCAAGATTTCATCTCCCGCAGACAATGTTGTGCCAAAAGAAAAAGCAACAAGGTTAATGCTGTCAGTTGTTCCTTTGGTGAAGATAATTTCCTCTGATTTTCTTGCTCCGAGGAATCGTTGTATGCGCTGTCTTGCAGCTTCATAATCTGTAGTTGCACGTTGACTTAAAAAATGAACGCCTCTATGAATATTTGCATTTTCCTTGGAATAGAAGAGATTAATCGCATCTAGTACCAATTTAGGTTTCTGAGATGTCGCTCCATTATCAAAGTAAATGAGATTCTTCCCATAAACTTGCTGACGTAGTGCCGGAAATTCTTCGCGAATTTCACGTACATTAAATGGTTTTTGTTCCAAGTTGCTCATATTCGTACAAAGGTACGAATTCCCTTATTTTGAATTGTTCTAAAGAAGGATAAATTGCAAGATTATTTTGCTTTCAATGAAATGTAAGGAATCAATACTTCTTCGAGGGAAATTCCCCCGTGCTGAAAAGTATTGCCATAATAGTTCACGAAATGATTGTAGTTGTTTGGATACACAAAGAAATCCTGTTCTCTAGCAAAAACAAATTCCGCAGATAGTTTTAGTTTTGGTAAAAAAGCTTCACTGGGATTCTTCACCGAAAACACTTCTTTGGCTTCATAAGTTAAACCGCGTCCAGCTTTGTAGCGTAAATTGGAATTTGTGTTTCGTTCGCCTACAATGCGAACTGGTTTGTTGACCTTAATCGTTCCGTGGTCTGTCGTTACAATGAGGCGAATTCCAGCTTCTGCTATTTTCTTGATGATTTCGAGTAGGGGAGAGTGCTCTAGCCAAGAAACGGTGATGGATCGATATGCAGACTCATTATCCGCTAGCTCCCGAATGACTTCCATCTCTGTTCGCGCGTGAGACAACATATCGACAAAATTGTACACGATGAAGTTCACATCGTTATCCTTCCAAGTGTGAAAAGAATCGCCAAGTTTCTTTCCTGCCTCAACGTTGGTAATTTTATTGTAACTCCATTTCACATTTTTCCCCAATCGTTTTAATTGTGCATCTAGAAATTCTTTTTCGTGCATGTTTTTCCCTCCTTCATCGTCTTCATTTTTCCATAAGGTTGGGAATCGTTTTTCGATTTCAGAAGGTAACAGTCCTGCGAAGAATGCGTTTCGAGCATAATGTGTCGCTGTTGGTAATATCGAGAAAACAATCTCTTCTTCCTCTTTGGAAAAATAACGCGATAAAATTGGTTCAATCATCTTCCATTGGTCGAATCGTAAATTATCAATCACAAGTACAGCTGTTTTTTCTTTCCCAATGAATGGTGCGATTTTATCTTTAACGAGGGTCTGGATCATCTGTGGGGCATCTTCTGTTCCATTGACCCAATCCAGGTAGTTGTCTTCAATAAAGTCACAAAAAAGTTTATTTGCTTCCTTCTTTTGCATGTCGAAAATTTCACGCATTCCGGAATCTTCAATATTATCTAATTCCAGTTCCCAATAAACGAGTTTCGCGTAGAACTCTTTCCATTCTTCTGCATCCATACGTCCCATGAGTTGCATGCCGAGTTGACGGAATTCTTGTTGGTAATTTGAATTTGTTTTTTGACTTACCAATTTCGATAGGTCCAGGTTTTTCTTAATGCTTAGAAGGATTTGATTGGGATTCACCGGTTTAATCAAATAATCGGCGATTTTACTCCCTATAGCTTCCTCCATGATGTGTTCTTCTTCGCTTTTGGTGATCATAACGATCGGAACAAGTGGTTTTTGTTCTTTAATTTGGAATAGGGTTTCAAGCCCTGTTAATCCAGGCATATTTTCATCCAAGAAGATAATATCGTAAGAATGAAGTAGCGCTTTTTCAATCGCATCTTGTCCATTCGTTACCGGGTCGACACTGTATCCTTTCGCTTCAAGAAACAAAATGTGTGGTTTCAATAATTCAATTTCATCGTCCGCCCAAAGAATTTTACCCTGCATATGCCTTATTTTTAATAGTTTTGAATGAATTTAATTAAAGGTACTCAATTGCAACCGAATCAACATCGAAACAACAAGAAGAAAATTATTAACGACCCAGTCTATGGTTTTATTACAATTCCGGACGAAATAATTTTCGATATATTGGAACATCCTCATATGCAACGACTTCGTCGTATTATGCAGTTGGGATTAAGTCACCTTGTTTATCCGGGAGCAAATCACACACGTTTTCATCACGTTTTGGGTGCGATGCACTTGATGAGTGAAGCTGTGGCAACGATTCGTCGCAAAGGACACGAAATTACACTTGAAGAGGAACGTGCTGTTTGCCTGGCCATTTTACTGCACGACATCGGACATGGTCCGTTTAGTCATGCCTTGGAATACGACATCGTTTGTGGTGTCAGTCACGAAGAAATATCTTCCTTTTTTATTGAAGAATTATCTAAGGAATTCGATGGTCAGCTTGATATGGCTTTACTGATCTTTCAAAATAAATACGACAAACCGTTTTTACATCAGTTGGTTTCTAGTCAACTTGACATGGATCGACTCGATTATTTAAATCGAGATAGTTTTTATTCTGGAGTAAGTGAAGGAATTATCGGAACAGATCGATTGATTGAAATGCTGAACGTTCGTGATGGACAATTAGTATTGGAAGAAAAAGGAATCTATTCGATTGAAAAGTTCATTGTAGCTAGACGTTTGATGTATTGGCAAGTATATTTACACAAAACGGTTGTTGCTGCAGAGTTTATGTTGATTCACGCACTTCGTCGAGCTAAATTTCTAGCGAAACGTGGAGATGATGTTTTCGCGAGTCCAGCCTTGTCCTTTTTCATGAAACAAGACATAACAGAAAATGACTTTCATCAACGTAAAGAAGTGTTGGAGAATTTTGCTCAGTTGGACGATTACGACATTTGGTCAGCAATTAAAGTTTGGCAAACACATAATGATCCGATTTTATCCCAATTAGCAAAGTCATTGGTAAATAGAAAGCTATTTAAAATCGTTATTTCTAAAGATCCGTTTAGTGAAGAGCGCATCAAAACAGAGCGCAAAAGAATTCAAGATATCTATCAATTATCTGATGATGAGGTTGACTATTTTGTCTATTCTGATGTTTTAACAAACAAGGCATACAATCAAGACAAACAGAACATTAATCTGTTAATGAAAAATGGAGACATCATCGATTTAACCGAAGCTTCTGATAACTTGAATATTTCTGCATTGGCTCAACCGGTAGAGAAATATTTTCTCTGTTTTCCCGCATAGTTAAGACTCCTCCGCACAATAAATAGTTATTTCTGCGTTATTTAATTTGTTCCTAAAAATTGAAAATGTAAAAAAAATACGCTAAAAGTTGTACTAAAGTGAAACTAATTGTATTTTTGTATGGAGAAAGTGGGAGAAAAGTTCAGAGATATCCTCTTTTTTGAAACGTATTTTGAAGATTTTTTTGTTCAGCAGAAACCAAAAGTAAAGGAGAAAATTATTTGGACACTCGAGTTGCTACAAGAGTTGCCTGTGATTCCTTCCCAATACCTGAAGCACATTCACGGAACAGATGGTCTATTTGAAATTCGGATTCAAAACGGCAGTGATATTTTTCGAATTTTTTGTTTTTTCGATGAGGGTCAATTGGTGGTACTAATCAATGCCTTTCAAAAAAAAACACAAAAACTTCCACGAAGAGAAATTGCACGTGCCATTCAATTAAAAAAGGACTATGAAAACAATAAGTAAAGTACTGACTTTAGATCAGTTCAAAGACAAGCATTATGGCCCTAAAGGTTCTGAATCTCGCGATAGTTTAGAAAAAGGCTACCAAGAATTTCGGTTAGGAGCGATGATACAAAGTGCTAGATTAGAGAAGGGGATGACTCAAGAACAATTAGCTACCAAAGTGGGTACCACAAAATCCTATATTTCAAAATTAGAAAACGACATGAAAGAAGTTCGTTTTTCAACGTTAAAGAAAATAGTGGAGCTTGGTTTGGGAGGACAACTTGAGTTATCCATTCGCCTATAATTATTTTCGTACAATCGTTTTTGCCAGTACAACAGACGTTGGAATAGTGACCAAATGATTTTCCTTTGTTTTGATATACATAAAGAAGAAACTGATGTCCATTAGTTCTCCTTCAATGTCATATTCCTTGTCCAAAATGTGAATGGTCTCACCAATTTTCATTGGATGATTGAAGAATAAAATCAAACTTGCCGTGATATTGGATAAAATCGACCATTGAGCAAAGAATGCTACCCCCATCACAGTAATGATTGACGTGATGAAAACAACCAATCCTTCTTTGTTTATGTTCCAAATCCCAGCAAGGACAATGGCAATGAAAATCCACAAGAACAAATTGATGATGCGAACGGTAATTCGTTTTCGTTTCAAGTCGAAGTCGAAATGAGCTAGAAACCGATTAACTGATTTTGTCGCTAAAAACTTGATTAATAGAGATAATACAATTAAGATGACTGTCTCTAAAAGTTGAAATTCTAATTGAGTCATGATTTTTTTAATTTAAGTTTTGCTTCATCCCAAAAAACATCCAATTCATTCAAGGTCATGTTTCGGATGTCGATTTCTTTTTCTTTGATCAGATCTTCCATCAATTGAAAACGTTTAATGAACTTCTGATTGGTTTGTGCTAAAGCATTTTCAGGCGAAATCCCGATAAATCGAGCATAATTGACCAAAGAAAACAACACATCACCAAATTCTTCCTCCACGTGTTCAGAGTTTGCTTCCACTTCCACTTGAAGTTCTTGCATTTCTTCTTCTACTTTTTTCCAAACATCTTGTCGGTGTTCCCATTCGAAACCTATTCCTTTGGCTTTTTCTTGAATACGAGTAGCTTTTACTAAGGCTGGCAGTGAAGATGGAACTCCTTCCAAAACAGATTTCTTACCTTCTTTCAGTTTTAATTTTTCCCAATTTGCTTTAACTTCTTCCTCACCCGAAACTGTTACATCTCCGTATATGTGTGGATGACGATAAATCAACTTTTCGCAAATAGCATTCAAGACACTTGTCACATCAAATTGACCTTGTTCATCACCCAATTTACAATAGAAAACAAGGTGCAAGAATAAATCCCCGATTTCACCTTTTATTTCTTGCATGTCATTTTTCGTGATAGCATCGGTCAATTCATAGGTTTCTTCGATGGTTAAATTTCTTAATGTTTCGAAAGTTTGTTTCTGATCCCAAGGGCATTTTTCCCTTAAGTCATCCATGATGTTTAATAAGCGTTCAAACGCTACTAGTCTAGAATCCATAAAGCAAAGTTAAAGTTATTCTGTCATCCATTATTTCATTAATTTTGGTTTATGAAAAAAAGCGGCCTACTTTTTTACATTTGCATTGTTTTCAGCAACTTCAACTTTGCTCAATCGGGATTTGAAATCCGTGAGAAAGTTGGATTCTTGGCCGCTCATCATGCGGGAATGGCGCATTTAGCTCAACATGTGGCTTTCGCAACAGAATTATCATACCTCAAGAAACTTAATGGAGAACAAATTTGGCATTCTTACTACCGGCAACCAGTAGTTGGTGGCACCTTGTTTCTTGGTTCCGTTGGAAACAATGAAATTCTTGGACGCTTTGTTGGATTGTATGGATTCGCTGAAATGCCTTTAATTAAATACAAGAATTACCGTATGGATTGGAAGTTTGGGACAGGGTTGGGATATACCAATCGTCCATATGATCCAATTTTAAATCCAAAAAATGTCGCAATAGGTTCTCGCGTGAATGCGATGATGTGTTTTGCATTGAAGCAGACATTTGCTTTTAAACAATCCGCAATTACCTTAGCGATGGACATGACGCATTTTAGCAATGGCTCATTCAAAGTTCCGAATCTTGGAATCAATTTACCCTTTGTTTCTATCGGATATCAATACGATTTCCCTGAAAAAATATTCAAGGTTAAATCCAAGGAAATGTTTTATGTCTATAAACAGTGGCAGCCGAGTGTAAGTGGTATGCTTTCAAATAAGGAAACGATGCCCATCGGTGGAAAAAAATACCCAGTCTATGCTGGATCGCTATCCATTCGAAATTATTTCAGTCCGAAATCTGGATTTGAATTGAACCTTGACATAATATCTAAACAAGCGTTGCTGAATTATGAACCAATGGTCGAAAAGTCTCAGATGGACATCCTTCAGCTTGGAATCTCTGCGTCATATTTGCTTCCGTTGAACCGTTTCAATTTCGTATATGGACTAGGTGTTTATGTCCGTGATCGTTATCGTGCGGAAGGACCCCTTTACATTCGTTTGGGCTGTCGTTATTACGTGTCAAAATCCTTAAGTGCGTTCTTTGGGCTGAAAACGCATTATGCGAAAGCAGATTATTTAGAATTTGGACTTACATATCACTTTAAAAAACGAGCGCAATGAAGGTATTGAAAGTTACAGTCATGCTTTTGTTCTTTTTGCAATTGACATCGTGTAAAAAACCTGAGAATCGTTCTTGTTGGAAAGGGGCGGGGAGTCCGATTAGTAAAATTATCGTGTTACCGAATTTCCAGCAGATGGAAATTCATCAACGTCTGAAAATTGAATTGATTCAGGACTCTGTTTCGTTTATGGAAGTCATTGCTGGTGAGAATTTGGTGAATTTCATTGACTGGACTGTGGTCGATGGAAAATTGGAAATTTGGAACTTAAACAAATGTCCGTTCTTGCGCTATAAAAATGACGAGGTAACTTTAAAAATTCACTTTACGGTTTTATCCAAATTGATTTATTGGGGTTCCGAACTTCTGACTAATGAAGATACTATTCAAACGAATCACCTAGATGTCTTGATGAACGATGGGGCGGGTGACTTGGATTTAACGGTAATTGCAAATTCAATCAATGTGGTTAATCCACATGGGTTTTCCAATATTTCATTGGGCGGAACTTGTGATTTTCTTCGATTGGACATTGATGGATATGGTCGTTTCGATGCGCGTCAAATGCACGTAACTGATTCCATATCGCTCATGTACGCATCGAATGGCATTTCTTATTTATCAGCAAATCAAGTAAAATTAAAAGCAGAACTTTCTAGTAGTGGAGACATATGGTATTATGGTCAACCATTGCTCATCAAAAAAATCCGCTATTCAAGCGGTGATCTAATTCAAAAGTAATATGGGAAAACAAACCCTCCTTTTTCTATTCTTTTTATCCACGATTGGATTTGCTTCTACCGAAGACACCTTACGATTCCAGCTTCATGGATTAATTGATGGGTATTCTGTAGTTGGTCAATCAAATTCCATTAGGAAGATTCCTTATTTGGTTTCTTCTTCGAATCTAAATTCCTTTCAAATCAACTTGAATCTGATGGAGTTTACTTGGGAGAATTCCAAATGGAAATATGCTCTTTCTCCTGCTTTAGGAACATACATGAGTCAAAATTATGCTGCTGAAAAGAAATACAAACGATGGATTTATGAAGTGTATGTTCAACGTAAATTCAATAAATCAAGCCTTGCGGCTGGTGTGTTTAGTTCTCCTTACACGCAAGAAACACCCAAAAGCATTGATCAAATAAGCTATTCTAGAAGTTTGGCTCCAGAATATGTTCCTTATTACATTAGTGGATTGAAATATAATCGGACCATCAATTCGAATTGGAGTTTGTCTCTGTTCGCTATGAACGGATGGCAAAAGATGGATTATGCGAACTTCATACCTTCTTTTGGATCTTTGTTGGAGTTTAAACGCGATCGTTGGAAGTTTAACTGGTCAACCTATTTGGGACGCGAAACTACAATTCAAGCAAAGGAGCCTCAAATGCGCATTTTTAGTGAATGGAACGTTCAATATGCTTATCGAAACTGGTTGTTTCAAAGTTGTTTCTTTGTCGGTACGCAAGGCATCAATTTTTCTCGAAATTGGGGGCAGTTAAATGGTCAATTCGCTTATTCATTATCGGATAGAATGAGGTTGTATGGTCGCGTGGAATATTTTATGGATCCTGATAATATTCAAATCACACGCAAACATCTTGCCTCAGAAAGTTTAGGTGTTTTATATGCTTTAAATGATGTGATGAACATTGGAACAGAATTTCGTAGTTTCCATTCTGAAAAAAAAGCGTTCGAACCTTATCAATTTCTGTTTTTCCAGCTTAAATTCTGATTAAATTTGAAACTTCGCTTTGCGATGTATTTTTAATTAGAAGACCCATGAAAATTATTTCCTTTAATGTTAATGGAATCCGAGCAATTGTCGGAAAAACATTCATTCAAGACATGCAACGTGTGAATGCAGATGTCATTTGTTTACAAGAAACAAAAGCTACACCTGAACAAGTGCAAGATGCGTGCGCTACGTTAGAAGGATATCATGTTTTTGCAAATTCTGCAGAAAGAAAGGGTTATTCAGGTACGGCAATATTAAGCAAAGTTCAGCCCTTGAATGTTACATTCGGAATCGGGATAGCTGAACATGATACGGAAGGTCGTGTCGTTTGTGCTGAGTATTCTACTTATTTTGTTGTTTCCGTTTATGTTCCGAATTCTGGAAGTGAATTGTTGCGATTGGGATACCGACAATCTTGGGATTCGGATTTCCTCTCTTACTTGAAAAAATTAGAAGCGATAAAACCAGTTGTTGTTTGTGGTGACTTTAACGTTGCTCATCAAGCGATTGACTTGGCTCGTCCAAAAGAAAATTTCAATAAAGCAGCGGGATACATGCAGGAAGAAATTGATGGAATGAATCAATTCGTACAAAATGGATTAGTTGACACATTTCGTTCCTTGAATCCAGACTTAGTTACCTATTCATGGTGGAGTTACCGAGCAGGAGCACGTGAGAAAAATGTTGGTTGGCGGATTGATTACTTCCTCGTTTCGCAATCCTTTTTACCACAAGTAAAAGAGTCCTTCATTTTGACAGATGTTTTTGGCTCTGACCATTGTCCAGTGGGAATTCAACTATAAAATCAAGGATGCAACACTTAAAAGACACATTCAAACATAAAGGGAAACGCAAGCAACTAATTCTTGAATTAGCGAGCATGGGAGTAAAGGATCAGCGTATTTTAGATGCTTTCGATGCCGTTCCTCGTCACTATTTTTTAGATACTGCTTTTGAAGACCAAGCTTATTCGAATATGGCTTTCCAAATTGGTGCGGGACAAACAATTTCTCATCCATATACGGTAGCCTTTCAAACAGAATTATTGGATATCCAAAAAGGAGATAAAGTTCTTGAAATTGGAACAGGTTCCGGATTCCAAACGTCCATTTTATGTGAGTTGGGTGCAAAAGTATATTCTATTGAAAGACAAAGTGAATTACTTTCCTCGAAACATGTTATTCACCACCTTAATTATTCACCAAAACTTTTTTTCGGTGATGGTTACAAAGGGAGTCCACTCAATGCGCCTTTTGATAAAATACTTGTGACTTGTGGAGCGCCGGAAATTCCACAAGAACTGTTAAAGCAATTGAAAGTGAATGGAATCATGGTCATTCCTGTTGGTGAAGGAAAGGAACAAAAGATGCTTAAAATCATGAAGCAAAGCGACACTTCGTTTACAAAAGAAGAATTTGGAACGTTTAAGTTTGTCCCAATGTTGGAACGAACAGTGAACAATAAAAAATAAGCTATGAAAGTTCTCATTATTGACGATGAACGTGCGATACGCAGGGCATTGAAAGAAATTTTGGAGTACGAAAATTGCCAAGTTTTGGAAGCTGAAAATGGCAAGGATGGATTAGAAATGATTCGTTCCAATTCCTTGGATGTCATTTTCTGTGACATCAAAATGCCTTTAGTCGATGGAATGGAATTGTTGGAACAAGTTCAAGGTGAAGGGAATGATGTCCCAATTGTCATGATTAGTGGTCATGGTACCTTGGAGACAGCAGTTCAGGCGATCAAAATCGGAGCCTTTGATTTTATTGAAAAACCATTAGACTTAAATCGCATATTGGTGATTTTGAGAAATGTTAAGGACCGAAATCAGTTGGTTCAAGAAACTAAAATTCTAAAAACGACTGTCAAAAAAATCAAGGGAAGTGCAATCATTGGTGATACTCCGGAGATTGTGGATATCAAGGCCATGATTGAAAAAGTAGCACCCTCCGATGCGCGTGTTCTTGTAACAGGTGGCAATGGAACTGGTAAGGAATTAGTGGCACGATCACTACATGAATTATCCAATCGCTCCAAAATGCCATATATCGAAGTTAATTGTGCGGCAATCCCTTCTGAATTAATCGAAAGTGAGCTTTTTGGACATGAAAAAGGCGCTTTTACCTCGGCTATTAAAGATAAGAAAGGAAAATTCGAATTGGCATCTGGCGGGACTTTGTTTTTAGATGAAATTGGAGATATGTCCATGAGTGCTCAAGCGAAAGTACTGAGAGCTCTTCAAGAAAATGTCATTCAGCGCGTTGGTGGAGAAAAGGATGTTAAAGTTGATTGTCGAATCGTAGCGGCAACAAACAAAGACTTGCGAAAAGAAATTGCTGAGGGTAGATTCCGCGAGGATTTATTTCATCGTTTAGCGGTGATATTAATTCATGTTCCTTCACTCAACGATCGAAGAGCGGATATTCCATTGTTGGCGAATCATTTTTTACAACTGGTTTGTCAAGATCATGGAATACCCTGTAAGTCTTTAAATAAAGAAGCACTAAATGCGCTTAAATCTCTTGATTGGACTGGAAACATCCGTGAATTAAGAAATATTATTGAACGATTAGTCATTCTCTGTGATCAAGAAATTGATGCGAAGGATGTCCAGAAATATGCAAATGTAAAAGCGTAACATTTAAGAGAATTCCCTACTTTCACAAAATAAAATAGTTGATTATGAATCCAAAGTTTAAATCCATTTTACCTCACCTTGTAGCTATTGCAGCTTTTCTAATTCTTTCAAGTGTATATTTTTCACCCTTGTTCGATGGATATAGCTTGAAACAAAGTGATATTCGACAATTTCAAGGAATGTCGAAAGAAATAGTGGATTATGAATTCGTGAATGGGGTGAAGCCTTTGTGGACAAATTCCATGTTCGGTGGAATGCCAAGTTATCAGATTGCGACAGAACACAATGCGAACTGGTTAACATATATTGATCAAGCAATTAAACTTGGATTACCAAGGCCTGTTGGTATTTTGTTCATCAGTATGTTGGGCTTTTATATTCTGACACTTTGTATGCGCGTGAATCCGTGGTTGGGCATGATTGGAGCAGTTGCTTTTGGTTTTTCAACCATTAATATCCTGTATATCGGCGCTGGACATATGTCCAAAGTAAATGCGATTGCATATATGGCACCAGCTTTAGGTGGATTGATCCTGGCATTTCGGGGTAAATGGCTACTTGGAGCAGCGGTTTTTGGACTGTTTTTCGGTTTGAATTTAACTGCGAATCACCTACAGATGACTTATTATTTGTCCTTTTTATTAGTAGCAGTAGCGGTTTCCGAGGTGATTCGATTGGCATTGAAAAAAGAATGGATTTACTTAGGGAAATCGATTGGTGCATTGGCTATTGTTTCTATCCTTACGTTAATGTCATCCGCAAGTAATTTGATGACGACTTTCGAGTATAGTAAGTATACAACCAGAGGAACATCCGATTTGACCATCAAACCAAAGGGGCAAGCATCGAAAATGTCAGCGAAAGAAGGACTCAACAAAAATTACATTTTAGAATATAATTTCGGCGCAGGAGAATGGCTATCCCTTGTTGCTCCGAATGCAAAAGGTGGAAAAACAGATTTACTTGGAAACAACGAAAAAGCGGTAGAATTGATTAATGCCAATCCGGATTATTACGAATACGCGGATATTTTACTGAATACTGATCAATCAAAGCCAGCATTTCCAAGTTATTGGGGTGGACAAAGTTTTAGTGGTGGCGCGTTCTACTTTGGTGTAGTCATGTTGTTTTTCTTTCTAATGGGATTAATCTTTTTAAAAGATTCCTTGAAGTGGCCTTTCCTTATTATTGGTTTACTAGTGATTCTTCTTTCATCCAATGATCCAGGTGGAATCAATGACTTTTTTATTAATAAATTCCCGATGTACAATAAATTTCGTGATTCAAAAATGATCATGACGCTCTTACAAGTGATGATTCCGGCCTTAGCAGTTCTTTTCTTGGATAAATTATTCCGTAAGGAAGGATTAATTGGACATAAAAAAGCTTGGTTGATTGGAAGTGCTTCATTGGTATTTGTTGCGCTTATTCTGTATGTTTCTCCTTCAATGTCAGGAGAGTTTTTGACAAAAAATGAAATGTCCATGTTTGCTGATCAAGCGAAAAACGTGAAGGATCCTAGTCAATTAACGTATTTAACTGGGATTAAAAACGCAATAGAAGATGTGCGAATAGATCTTTACAAATCAGATATAGGACGTTCTATTCTTTTCATTTTATTGGGAGCAGGAATCGTTGTTTTGGTGTCGCGTTCAATTTTACCGAAAGCGATTGTTATCGGTGGTTTGTTATTGATTGTTATGATTGACAACATTTCAGTGAACAAACGATATTTGAACAATGAATTACCTGGTGATCAAACATCCAGTTATGTGGTTGCATCTGATGCGTCAATGCCATACGTTCCAAGTACAGCGGACATGAGCATTTTAGCTAGAGAGAAGTCTAATTCAAAAGATGAACAGACCATACTTTCTAAAATGTCAGATTATGTATATTACAAAGATGCATTGGATCAAGATATGAATGCTGTTTACGCAAAATTTGGCGCCTTGAATTTAAATACGGATTACCGAGTGTTGAATTTTTCTAATCCAATGGCAGAAACGTCTACAAGTTTTTTCCATAAAAGTATTGGGGGTTATCATGGTGCAAAGTTGAAACGCTATCAGGAACTTGTTGATTTCAATACCTTAAACGAAATGCAGCAGTTGAATCAAGAGATCAGCGCTGAAAAAAATACCATTTTGCGTAAATATGCTAGTCAAATGGAAATGACTCAAGAAATGGCGCAGCAGATTTTTGATACGATTTCCATCGAATCATTGTCCGTTTCAGACAAAAATCCAGCGATTAACATGTTAAACACGAAGTATATTATTGTTAATCCAGGAACGAAGGCAATTCGAAACACGAATGCAAATGGACCTGCTTGGTTTGTTCAATCTGTTAAATGGGTTTCAAGTGCGAACGAGGAATTAAGCTCTTTAGCAAATTGTAATACTAAAAAGCAAGCAATCGTTCATCAGGAATTTAAAACGCTTGCCTCAGGAACGACTATGGACACTACAGCATCTATTCGCATGGTCAAGTATGGAACAACTGAATTGCGTTATAAAAGCGTGAGTAAAGCTGATCAAATTGCCGTGTTCAGTGAGGTATATTATCCAGAAGGATGGAATTGTTATGTGGATGGTAAACAAATCGAAACATTTAGAGCTAACTACGTTCTTCGTGCTGCAAAAATTAAAAAAGGAGAGCACCAAATTGAATGGAAGTTCGAGCCAAAAGCATTTCAAACGGGAAGTAACTTATCTTTCGCTGGTTCAAGTTTGTTGATTCTTGCGTGTATCGGTGTTTTCTGGATGAACCGTAAAATAGAAGTAAGCGAAGAGGCTTAATTTATTTTGAACGTTGAATGATCTCATCAATAGCTCTTACGCCGAACTGATCATTTTCCCAAGCGTGAACGATTTGATGATTTTTACTAAATATAATGGTTGGAAATCCACCTCTAGCCATTACGATCCAATCTTTTGGTTTCGTTGATTTTTCTACATCAATTCCTTTATTCAAGGTTTTACGGAATGCAGCCAATGGGTTATTGGTTTCAGCAACGACCATGTAACGAATATTTAATGTAGGTTCTCGTCGGAGCAATTCATTCATAAAACGGATTGTTTCATGACAATATGGACAACCAGGAAGGACAATAACTGTTACAAGTGGTTTTTTAGGAAAAGAGACTAACCGTTCCGGAGAATAATGATGATTGACAAAGTCCCCAGTATAAATGGGAAAAATTGAGAAATAAATGCTGAAAGGTAAAACAGCCAACATTGTCATTAGGATCCATTTCTTCCATTTTTGTTGAATACGACTTTGAAAGGTGTATACGATTACAAAACCCAGAATGGACATTAAGATGTATGGAATGAGTTTTGAAGCAGTCCAAGAAAAGCCAAGGTCAAGAAAAATGGATTCGAAGAAATTCATAAGAAGAAATTAAATAAAAAAGGGGGCTGTAGCCCCCTAGAGATATGATTTGAAAGAATTTATTCTAATGCACATGTTTTTACAATCGTGTTGACCGTTTGAGATTGTGCAGCACATTCCGCAGTTGCATCCTTTTTCGTGCCGTTAATTACAGTTGTTTGTGAGTTATTTACACTTGAAATTGTTTCCGTTGTTACACATTTGCATGAATAATCTTTCGCACAAGAAACCATCATCAACGATGCGAATGCTCCAAAAATCAATGTTTTTTTCATGTTTTGTCGTTTTAAGTTTGATTTATTTGACCTAAATTACAAAATATTTCAAATCCACTTTTCACAATTCACACTATTTTTATTTTAACATGCTTCCGTCTCTTCGTTTGTTTCATTTTACCTTAACTAATGATGGCATTAAATGAAGGACAATTGTTATTTTTGGTTAAAATTAAAAAGTCTTGGTAAAGAAAATACTCATCATCGTTGGAACTCGTCCGAATTTCATTAAAGTTACACGGTTCAAAGAACTGATTAGTACTTACCCGCAATTTCAAGTTGAAATTGTACATACCGGACAACATTGGGATCGTAACATGTCGGAGGTATTCTTCGAAGAGTTTGGTTTGAAACCTGATTACATGCTATCTGCGTCGTCACATTCTGTTGTCGATCAATTCTCCAGCATGATGAGTAAGCTCAGTGAGCTCATTTTGGAAATTGGCAAGCCAGATTTAATGATTGTCCCTGGAGACGTAAACTCAACACTTGCATCCGCTTTGGTGGCAAACAAAATGGGCATTCCATTGGCGCATTTGGAAAGTGGATTACGGTCAAATGATCGAAACATGCCAGAGGAAATCAATCGGCTACTTACGGATGAAATTTCAGATTTCTTTTTCGTAACGGAACAAAGTGGATTAGATCACCTGAAAGAAGAGAAAAAGCATGGAGAAGTATTTTTTGTCGGAAATACCATGATAGACACACTGGTTCATTTTGAACCACAGATTCTGAAAAGTACGATTCGTCAACGCTTGGGAATTCAGGATAAACCTTTTATTTTGGTGACCCTACATCGTCCTTCAAATGTAGATTCATTGGAGGGTCAAGCCAAAATCATTCGCTTATTTACAGAGTTAAGTGAAAAGTATACGATTGTCTTTCCAATTCATCCTAGAACAAGGAAAAACTTCGAGGCTGCGGATAACGTTGCTCAATGGTTAGAAAATGGGAATTTACATCTCTTAGATCCCCTTGGATACTTTGATTTTCAATCGCTAGTGAAATATGCTGATTTGATCCTTACTGATAGTGGAGGGATTCAAGAAGAAAGTACCTATCGTCAAGTTCCATGTTTGACCTTGCGTGAAAATACGGAAAGACCAATCACCGTTGAATTGGGCACGAATACCTTAGTCCCATTCGATGAATCAGTGATTTTAGGTTTGATTGATGAAATTCATCATGGAACGTATAAAAAAGGTGAAATCCCACCGCTATGGGATGGGAAGGCAACAGAGCGAATTCTTGCTGCTATTTCGAGGATTCTAGTATAAGCTCGTTCAAGTACGCACTCATTTCTTTGGCTAGCTCTTGTCGGCTATATTTTGATAAAGTATGTGTGCGATCAATTGCACCGCTTGTCAATGTTTGAATGGCATCCCAAGTGGGCTTTTCATCAAAATCTATGACAAGTGTATTTGACTGTTCTTTCAAAATTTGTGCAGAATCACCGGTTTTTGGACCTATGGCTAAGATTGCTTGGTTACTTGCCAAATATTCAAATAATTTTCCCGGAATAATTCCTTGTTGATTTTTCACATTGTTCAAGGGTAAAAGTAATAGAGAACACGAGGACATTAGGTCAATGACTTCTTCGTGAGGAATGAAAGGTCTTTGATCTAAATAAATGCTAAGTCCACATGATTCAATAGATTGAATAACACTCACATCTACAGCTCCAACTAACTGTATTTTCAATTTACTTTTAAGTGCCTCGCTTCGTTGAATTTCCTCTGCTAAAAACGACCAAAAAACCATGGGGTTCCTATCTGCATTTAAAGATCCAGTGTGTAATATCGTAAAGTATTGATCCTCTTTTTTCTGAAAGTGATGAAAGTCATTTGGTGCAAATCCATTCGTGATCAGTTTTATGGATCGCTTTGCTAACTCTTCGAATTCTGTTGTCCAAGTTCGACTTACACAAGTAATTCCAGTCGCTTCAGCTAAAACCGACTGCTCGAGTCTTTTTTGTTTTCGAATAGCCCATTTCGTCATTGGTAGCTTGTCAAACCAATCAATGTTTGTCCAAGGGTCTCTAAAATCAGCAAGCCAAGGAATACCCGTTGCACGTTTTAATCCGAGTGCAATGAGGTGAGTGGTATGCGGTGGACCTGTGGAAACAATGATATCTACAGGATGGTCCTTTAGAAAATCGCGTAAATGCTTAACTGATGGACGGATCCAAAACTTTTTTGCATCTGGGATAAATAAATTAGCACGAAGCCACAGTGCAAACTGCTGAACCCATTTTTTATCTTGTTTGCCACCTTCATTCAGGAAACCGGTTTGTAATTTTTTTCCTTTTTTACCCGTGAGAGCTTTGTATGCTTCAAAGGGTTCCCAAATAGGGTATTTAATGACATGTACAGATTCAGTAAATTGATCAATCAAACTGTTATCCTCGATAGGGGCTTCTGCATTTTCGGGCGTGTAGATAATAGGCTCCCAACCCAATTGAGCCAAATATCGACTAAAATGCAGCCAACGCTGAACACCACTGCCTCCACTTGGTGGCCAGTAGTAGGTAATAATTAATACTTTTTTTGCGTTAGGCAATTTTTGCTTTTATTTCGTCAATAGCTGTTTGCAATCCTTCACTGCGTTTTCCACCGGCTGTTGCGAAGAATGCTTGTCCGCCTCCACCGCCTTGAATATGACTAGAAACTTCGCGAATCCACTGAGAAGCGTTCCATCCGTTCGATTCAACAAGGTTTTCATCAATCATCAAGCTTAGGCCACATTTGTCCGATTCTTTATTACCGATTATTGCGAGGAAATTTTCGTTTTCTTGTTTCAATTGGAAGAGAATGTCTTTTACAGAATTGGCATCTAGGTCAACAATTCCACCTAAAAATGATACCGTACCAATTTTGACAATTTGTGCTTTCAATTGTAATTTTAGTTGGCTGGCTTTTTCACGGATAAGTTGTTCGATTTCTTTCTGTAGTTGTTGATTTTTAGAAAGTAAATCCTCCACCGATTTAACGATGTCTTTTGGATTTTTAAGCGCATGTTGAATTTGAGACAGTGTTGCTTCTTTTTCTTTATAGAAATCTTCTGCTGCCTTACCAGTTATGGCTTCAATTCGTCGTACACCTGCTGCTACAGCTGATTCAGAAACTATTTTAAATAGTCCGATTTTCGCCGTGTCAGGAACGTGAATTCCACCACAAAGTTCCACAGATTCACCAAATTTTATCACGCGAACATGATCGCCATATTTCTCACCAAATAATGCCATTGCACCAAGTGATTTTGCATCATCGATGGCCATTGCACGTCGCTCATCTAGTGGAAGGTTTGCGACAATCGCGGCGCTCACTAACGCTTCAATCTGTTCAATTTCTTCATCACTTACTTTCGAGAAATGAGAAAAGTCAAATCGAAGATTTGATGAATTCACTAGAGATCCTTTTTGCTCCACATGAGTACCTAATACCGTTCTTAAAGCGTGATGGAGTAGGTGCGTGGCACTGTGATTTTTTGCGGTTTGTTCTTGCGTATTTAAATCAATCCCGGCTGTGAATTCCTCATTCAATTTGCTTGGAAGTTGCTCACTTAAATGAATGATGAGGTTATTTTCTTTTTTTGTGTCGAATATACGAATCGTTTCACTGGTGTTTTTCAAGGTCCCTTTGTCTCCAACTTGTCCACCACCTTCTGGGTAGAACGGGGTTTGGTTCAAAACGAGTTGAAAAAACGACTTTCCTTTTTGGCTAACTTTTCTATATTTCGTAATGCGAACTGTAGCCTGTTTCTGATCGTATCCTACAAAAACGGTCGGAACATCTGTTCCAATTTGCACCCAATCATCTGTTTCAATTACCGAAGCTGCTCTTGAACGTTCTTTTTGAATTTGTAATTGTGCTTGGAATCCATCTTCATCAATGCTAAAGCCATTTTCGCGGGCGATAAGGGATGTTAAATCGACAGGGAATCCATAGGTGTCGTAAAGTTCGAAAACATTCTCACCTGAAATAATGGTTTTTGATGATTTCTTGCTTGCAGCCATCAAGTCATCCATTCGTTTAATTCCTTGCTCTAGAGTACGGAAAAAGCTTTGCTCTTCCTCTCGGATGACTTTTTCGATTAATTCTCTTTGATGAATCAATTCCTCGTAAGGATGACCCATTTGTTGAACGAGTACAGCAGAAAGTTTGCAAAGAAATGGTTCTTTTAATCCTAAAGTTTGATAACCATAGCGTACAGCTCTTCGCAAAATACGACGAATAACATATCCTGCTCCCGTGTTGGAAGGTAATTGTCCATCAGATATAGAAAAACTGATCGCACGAATATGATCGGCAATGACACGTAGTGCAATATCTGTCTCTTCTGCTTTTCCATAAGGAATTCCACTTTCCTTGGAGACAAATTGAATGAGCGTTTGGAATAAATCCGTATCGTAATTACTTTGTTTTCCTTGTAGGGCCATAGCCAATCGCTCAAGTCCCATTCCAGTATCGACATGTGTCGAAGGAAGCGGTTCTAAAGTTCCATCCGCTTTACGGTTGAATTGCATGAAAACGTTGTTCCATATTTCAATAACCTGTGGATGATCGTTGTTCACCAAGGTTAATCCATTTACGTCCAAACGATCTGACTCATTTCTGAGGTCAACGTGTATTTCAGAGCATGGTCCACAAGGTCCCGTATCGCCCATTTCCCAGAAATTATCCTTTTTAGATGCTAAAATGATTCGGTCTTCCGCAATGAATTTTTTCCAAATGGCAAAACTTTCATCATCTCGAGGTACTCCATCCTTATCGTCACCTTCGAATACCGTTACATAAAGGCGGTCAACTGGAATTTTATATACGGAAGTCAATAATTCCCATGCCCAAGTAATTGCTTCTTCTTTGAAATAATCTCCGAACGACCAGTTTCCGAGCATTTCGAACATTGTATGATGGTAAGTATCTACACCAACTTCTTCTAAATCGTTGTGTTTACCAGAAACTCGTAAGCACTTTTGAGAATTGGCCACACGTTTTTGTGTCGCTTGTTGATGCCCAAGGAAAAAATCTTTGAATTGATTCATCCCAGCATTCGTGAACATGAGTGTAGGATCATTTTTTACCACCATTGGCGCGGAGGAAACAATTTGATGTCCTTTGCTTTCGAAAAAATCAAAAAATTGCTGGCGTATTTCAGAAACAGTCATTGTATCGTTTTGTTTGCTTGCAAATTTAGGAAATTGAAAGAACTAAAGACAATGAAATTGGGCTTATCACGTTCTAAATGAGAAATAATTATTCCATTTCACATTCCATTTTATCCGAAATGCCTAAAATCATGAATGAACTGAGTCAAATTGAGTCCAAGCTAATTCTAGTCAGAGAACAAAAAGTACTGTTGGATCGTGATGTTGCTGAACTGTATGGGATTGAAACAAAACGTATTAATGAAGCCTATCGCAATAATCCGGAGAAATTTCCTGAAGGGTATGTTTTGTTTTTAGATGAGAATGAATCAAAATCTTTAAGGTCGAAAATTTCGACCTTAAACAATTCAACAAGAGGAAAGCACACGAAATATCAAACAAAAGCGTTCACTGAGAAAGGATTATATATGTTAGCAACCATATTAAGAAGCGAACGAGCGACAGAAACTATCCTAGCGATAATTGAAACATATGCGAAGTTAAAGGAGTTTACGCAACTCATACAGTCGAGTGTTGTGGACCATAAAGGAGAACTAACGAATGAAGTAATTTAAAAAAGCTCTGGACTATTAAAGGAACTGATTGTTCCAGATTTAAAAACGGATGAAACTGAAACCTCTTTTGAGATTAATTTCGCTGTAATGAAGCTAAAGCATACGATTAAACGAAAGAAGTAATTTCCATTACTTTTGTAAACTTAAATAGCATAAATGGAATTCATTTCTCAAGAATTAGATCAATACTGTTGTTCGCATACAACGGAAGAAAACGAACTACTGAAACGTATCAATCGTGAAACACATGTAGAGGTGTTGCAGCCACGCATGTTAAGTGGACACTTTCAAGGACGTGTGTTGAGCATGCTTTCAAAAATGATTCAGCCAAATCGTATTCTTGAAATAGGAACTTATACCGGTTATTCTGCTCTGTGTATGGCTGAAGGTCTTACACCGGATGGGAAACTTGTTACAATTGACGTCAATGAAGAATTAGCTAACCGCGTGCAAGGATATTTTAATGCTTCCGTATTCGCGGAGCAAATTCAATATATCATTTCGCCAGCATTAGACGTTATTCCTAGCTTAAATGAAAGATGGGACTTAGTATTTATTGATGCAGATAAACAAAACTACATTGAATATTACGAACTCATACTGCCATTGGTTCGTCCTGGGGGTTATGTCATTTTGGACAATGTTCTTTGGTCTGGAAAGGTTGCTGAATCTGACAAAAATGACAAAGACACCGTTCTGTTGCGAAAGTTAAATGCATTAATTCATTCAGATGAACGTGTCGAAGAAGTGTTGCTACCGATTCGGGATGGTCTGATGATAGCACGTAAAAAATAGAATGAAAAATATCGAAATACGTCAAACTGCAGACGGATCTAAAACGCTTTATCTTCCTGAATTAGATGAAACATATCATTCTAGTCATGGGGCATTGCAGGAAGCAAAGCATGTGTTTATTGAACATGGTTTAGCATTTGTTGGACAAGAGAAAAAACCGATTTCGGTATTCGAAATGGGATTTGGAACAGGGCTTAATGCCTTATTAACAGCCCAATGGGCGGGAGAATATTCATGTTCGATTCGTTATATTGGGATAGAGTTTCATCCGATTCCAAAAGATATTTGGCAGCAAATGGACTATGTTCAGGAAGAATTGGGAAGAGAAATGTATTCAAAAATCATGTCAGCAGAGTGGGGGGAGTATCATGAAATACAATCTAATTTCCAATTAAAAAAAATAGAAGAGGATATTCGGGGACTTCAACTGGCTGAACATGTTGATTTGATTTACTTTGATGCTTTTGGACCACGTGCACAATCCGAAATGTGGGATCTGCCTGTTTTATCAAAAATGTATGAGTTGTTAAATCCAGGAGGAGTATTTGTTACCTATTGCGCTCAAGGACAAATGAAACGAAATTTGAAATCACTTGGGTTTTCTTTGGAATCCTTGCCAGGGCCTCCAGGGAAAAGAGAAATGACAAGAGCAAAAAAAAAATTAATATAAAATTCACATTGAATCATTGTCGATTAAAAAAAAGCCTTTAACTTTGTATCAAATTACAGTTCATAGTTGTAGTTTTAGTTTTATAGTTTTAGCATGGTTTAGCAGGAAGAGGAACAAACAAGAGTTGTTCCTCTTTTTGTTTTTAGTTCATTTTGAGAAGCATCTTTAACTCTGCTAAAATAAGTGCCGTCGCTCCCCAAACGATTTTTTCATTCAATACAAAACAAGGTACGTCTTTCAAGTGTACGTTTTCGTTGACTTGGATGGCTGTAGTTGTTACAGAACGTTCATCTATTAAATCCTTAATTTTTACTTCGTAGTACTGAGCAACTTCTCGTTTGTTTATTTCAATGATTGGACGTTCTTCATGTAAAAAGACAAAAGGGCTGACTTCAAAACTAGAAACGGGTATCCAAACCATAGAAAGTTCCGTGATTTTATCTCCTTTCAATGAAGGAATGGCCATTTCTTCCTCAGATTCTCTTCGAGCAGTATGTTCTAAATGTAAATCAGTTGATTCTGGTTTTCCACCTGGAAAAGCCATTTGTGCGCTGTGTTTTCCATCATAGGAAGAGCGTTCAATTAATAAAAAGTGCCATTCTTCCTGATAAAGGTACACGTGAATTCCCACTGCTGCTTTTTTTCGAATCGCTTCAGCGTGATTTTCAAAGTGTTTCCTATAGGGTGCAAAAGCTTCGTGTGCGCGCACCCCTGGTAAAGTTTGTTGAAGTCGATGAATCAATTCGCTTTTTGTCATACACCACAAAAATGCATTTTTTGAATGAAAGTCATGAAAAAAACATCGTTTTAATATTGAAAAATTAATAATTATTTAAAATACCCCTAAAAAACAGGGGGTGTTGTGAAAAAAAATGCAATAATTTGAATCTAATGGTGTAAAAAGATATAACTTTGTAAAAAAAACACTAAAAATGGCAACGAAAAGATTAAATGCGTATCAAGATGTGTTAAGTAGAGAACCGAAACACATTGAATTTGATGGGAAATTATCAGAATTGTTTGGTCAAAATGTATTTCACATTGATGTAATGCGTGAATACCTACCGTCTGAGACTTACAAATCAATGTTGGAATCCGCACAAAACGGAACGCGTTTAGATCGCAAGAATGCTGATCAAGTCGCTTCAGCAATGAAAGACTGGGCTATTTCTAAAGGAGCAACTCACTATACACACTGGTTTCAACCCTTAACAGGAACAACAGCTGAAAAACATGACGCGTTTTTTAAACCAATTGGTCCAGGGAAAGCAATTGAGCGTTTTGATGGTGATTTATTAGTACAACAAGAACCCGATGCATCTTCTTTTCCAAACGGAGGTATTCGAAATACGTTCGAAGCACGTGGATACACTGCTTGGGATCCAAGTTCGCCAGCTTTTGTCATTGGTAAAACATTATGTATACCTACAATTTTCATCTCCTACACGGGTGAATCTTTGGATTACAAAATGCCTTTATTAAAAGCATTGAATGCCATCGATGGAGCTGCTGTGGAAGTTTGTCAGTATTTTGATAAGAACGTAAACAAAGTAAATGCGACCCTTGGTTGGGAACAAGAGTATTTCTTAATTGATTCGGCTTTGTTTAATGCGCGTCCTGATATCATGTTGACAGGTAGAGCATTATTTGGACATGCACCGGCAAAAGGACAACAATTAGAAGATCATTACTTTGGTTCAATTCCAGAGAGAGTAAATGCATTCATGCGTGAATTTGAAGTGGAGTCCTTGAAATTAGGAATCCCTGTAACAACACGTCACAACGAAGTAGCACCAAATCAATTTGAATGTGCACCGATTTTCGAAGAGTGTAACTTAGCCAATGACCACAACTTATTGTTGATGGATATCATGGAGAAAACAGCACGCAAACATAACTTCCGTGTATTATTACATGAAAAACCATTCGCAGGTGTTAATGGATCTGGAAAACATAACAACTGGTCATTAAGTACGAATACCGGAGTGAATTTATTAGCTCCTGGTAAAAATCCAAAATCGAATTTACAATTCTTAACGTTTTTTGTGAATACGATCATGGCGATTCATGAAAACGCAGGATTGTTGCGTGCTGCTATTGCATCAGCAGGAAATGATCATCGCCTTGGAGCAAACGAAGCGCCTCCAGCGATTATTTCTGTTTTCATCGGAAGTCAACTTTCTCAATTACTAGATGATTTAGAGAAAAACATCAAAGCGGGTAAAATGACACCGCAGGATAAAACGGAATTGAAATTGAACATTGGAAAAATCCCACAAATTTTGTTGGATAACACCGATCGTAACCGTACATCACCGTTTGCATTTACCGGAAACAAATTTGAATTCCGTGCGGTTGGATCAGCGGCGAACTGTGGTTCTGCAATGATTGTACTAAATACGATTATGGCGAAACAATTACGTGTCTTTAAAATTGCAGTTGATGCGCGCATCGCTAAAGGTGAAAGCAAAGACGAAGCAATTTTGAAAGAATTGCAATCGATGATTAAAAACTCGAAGAAAATTCGTTTCGAAGGAAATGGATACGGAGACGAGTGGGTAATCGAAGCAGAAAAACGCGGATTAGCTAATTTGAAAGATACACCTCGCGCATTACAAATCTGGCATGATAAAAATGTCGCGAAATTATTTGAGGAAATGGGCGTTCTTTCCGGTCGTGAATTGGATGCGCGTCGCGAAATTGAATTTGAAAACTACGTTTTGAAAATACAAATCGAATCTCGTTTAATGGGTGATTTGATTCAAAACAATTTCATACCTGCAGCGGTTGAATATCAAAACAAATTGATTGCAAATGTACAAGGACTCATGAGCATTCTTGGTGATAAATCTGGAAAGGCAGCTTCTAAAGCGCAAATAGAAATCATTGAGAAAATCAGTATTCACATGAATAAAATGAAAGCGGCGTCTGATGCTATGTTGGAGCAACGTAAAATTGCTAACAAATTGGAGAATGCTGAGGACAAAGCTCTTGCTTATTGTGATAACGTGAAATCTCATTTTGATGAAATCCGCTACCATGCAGATAAATTGGAATTGTTAGTAGAAGATGAATTGTGGCCATTGCCAAAATTCAGAGAGATGTTATTTACTCGATAAAATAGAAAAGTCCCGACAGTTAGTCGGGACTTTTTTTTGTCAAAAAAAATGGTCATCAAACTTAGGCAGCAACTTCTAGTGTTTTTGCCACGACACTCTTTTTAAGAGCATTGATTTTTCCAGTGACCATCTCCAAGTGAATACGGTACTCTAAACAATGCTCTGGTGTTAAGTAACCTAAGTCACGGGCAATCAACGCATGGTTTAATAATTCCATTCCAGCTGAATATGCACGCTGGTAAAATACGACCTGTTCCTTCCGTGGAACTGGACCGCTCCCCAATGAAATGTTACTCACGATTTCAATGCTCGATTGCTTCATCCAATTAGAGAGTCCGAATCTCTCTGAGGTTGGGAATTTTTTTGTCGCTGTGTAGGTTAGAAGGACCAATGCATGTGCATCCTTCCAAACATCCAGCTTTTCAAATGAAAAAAGGTACGTTTTCATAATTAGTGATTTAAAGTTTCATTAATTACGACGAAAGCTCTTTTTTTATTTTTGAGAAAATAGACTTAAACGATTTTAATCGTTTTGAGGAATGCTAGGACTATTCTTGTCCGAAAACAACCATTGTTTTGAGTAATTCGTGAAGAACGTTTTTTTCTGGTTTAAAAGTGATCTCCATGCCATAGTTGGAGCTTCTAACTTCTTTTGTGCCGTCGAATAATTCCTTACTTGCGCGAAACGCCGGAATCATGTCTAAAACAAGTCCCGCCCAACCAATATTTTTTATACTCGTTAATCGACCCAAATCTCCTTTGCACAGGAATCCTGTTTGACAACGAGTGATATTTGGTGTCCCAGTAGGACAAAATACCTGCTTGTCTGAACAAATGTAAAGCGTTTTGGGACTTGTTCGTTTAAAGAAAATTTCTTGACTTCCCATTCTAACCCCTTCTTCTTTCCATTCCAAGGTGTCAAAGATGGATTGAGCTGTTTTCAACGCACTTTCCATCGAACCGGGATTTTTGTATTCCAATAATACTTCAAAGGAAGGTGCAAAAGGAAATTGTTCGTCCTCCGTTAATTTTCCTCCATCGTAATTTAAGGAAATACGATCCAATGAATTCAGCAAGCATCGCAGCGAGAATTGTTTGGGAATTGAAGAAAGTACTTTGTTCGGGAATTGATTGCTGTAATGAAAGGAACGAGGACTTAAAATCAGTGTTTGGTTGGTTTTTTGCCCCTGTGTAACATATTGAAGTTCGTGCTGGGTCCATTGGAGTGATCCTTCTATCAATTGTCCATTAAGTTTCTGGTGAACAATTAATTGTCTTGGAAGTACACTTCTTTTCTTCCATTTAACATTATTCAATATCCATTTGGACTGTTTTCGAGTTAATGGAGTTAATGGAGAATAAAAAACATCTTTTTCTCGTTGTACATAGTGTGCTCCTATGACTTTCTTAGAACTTTCTTGAGTCGATTGGAAGTGAATGAGCAAGCCTTTAAAAAATGTTGATTGTATATAGAATACGCTCATGGCTTGTTGAAGATCCATATGTACTCCGTCTAATTTATTCTTTTTTGCTTTCGATGAGGTGAGTTGATGAAGTTCATTTAAAAACAGTTGATTTTTTACTTCAAACAATTCCGTGGAAATCAGCTCCTTGATTAAACTTAATGGATGTGCAGTTAGCTCGAAACTAGCCTCATGAATAATTGGAATTCGCTGTTGCATACTCGGTTTTTTCGAGATGTAAAAGGAAATTTGTACTGTTACAATGAACAGAAATCCTAAAGTAAGGACAAACACTATTTCTTTGAAGCGATTCATTTCTGCTGTAAAGATAAATGAAAGATGAATTGATTACCTTTGAACATGAAGATTATCGTACGATTTATTTTTTGGTTGACCGGATGGAAGATTGACCAAAACGTCCCAAGCGACATCAAGAAGTGTGTCATAGCAGTAGGTCCACATACTTCCAATTGGGATTTTGTCCTTGGAAGAATGGCTTTTATACTCTACGGAGTTCAGGGACGTTATCTTGTTAAAAAAGAATTATTTTTCTTTCCTCTGGGTTGGTTTCTGAAATCGATTGGATGTATACCCGTTGATCGAAAAAAGAAAAACAACTTAACGGACACAGCTTTGAAGTACTTTGAAGAAAATGAGTCCATGTTTATCGTATTTTCACCCGAAGGGACTAGAAGTTACAATCCAAATTGGAAAAAAGGATTTTACCATGTCGCACAAAAAGCAGGAGTCCCCATTTACATTTGTTACATCGATTTTAAAACAAAAACAGGTGGATTCGACAGTTTGTTTTATCCAACAGGAGATGTGGAAAATGATATTAAGTATATAAAAACTGTTTTGAGTAAGTATGAAGGACGTTTCCCCGAGAAAGGGATTCGAAAACCGGATTAATGATATGGTGTGTTAATTTGCTAATTGATTAGTATGCAAGTATGCCAATGTTTTGTGCGATGCTCGAAAGGTTTGTCGTAGGATGAATAGAAAAGAAAAAATTTTCACATCGAATTAAAAAGAATATAGGTGATTCATTAAACCATGATTTCTTTGAACAACTAGCATAATGAACCATTAGCAAACTAGCACATTCAACAACTAGCACATTAGCACATTAGAAAACTAGCACATTAGCACATTGAATAACTAGCACATTGAATAACTAGCACATTAGAAAACTAGCACATTAGCACATTAGAAAACTAACCCTCTTCCTCCTTCGACTTACCCTTGATTGTACCCGTTTTAAAATCGTAACCGTACGGACAATGTTTACAGCCACTTTTGCAACAATGCCCACGTTTCAGGTGGTACTTTTCGGTAAAAACGATATAACCTTCCGGGGAGACATAGTAGTCTTCATCATCTAAATGAGACCGTTTTGAAAAACCAGAAAAATCCAAACTCATTCGTTCCTAAATTAGATAGTTGGTTCACAAAATTGACAAAAAATAGTTTTGTTCAATCCGTAAACTTACCATGTAACACAGGTTCGGTAAAATTGTTCGTGAAACGAGATGATTTAATTCATCCGTTCATTTCAGGTAATAAAATACGGAAGTTGAAGTTCAATTTGACGGAAGCCGTACGGTTGAATTGCAAAGCAATAATCACGTTTGGCGGTGCCTATTCGAACCACCTTATTGCGAGTGCAGCAGCGGGAAAAGAATTGGGAATTGAGGTGCATGGAAAGGTAAGGGGAGAGGAATTGACAATTCATTCGAACTCCATTTTACAGCAATGTCATGAAATGGGGATGAAATTAGAATTTCTTACCCGCTCTGAATTTACTACACAAAAGCACCAAAGTGGTGAACTTCAGATTAATGGGTCAAGTTATTGGGTGATTCCAGAAGGAGGAGCAAACATTCAAGGTATACATGGGTGCGCTGAAATCGTCTCGGATATAGATCAAGACTTTGATTATTATCTGGTGGCTCAAGGAACAACTACAACTAGTTTGGGATTACTAATATCCATTCCAGAAAATGCGAAGTTGATTGTGATTCCCGTTCTGAAAGGCTTTGATGTCCTAAACGAAATGCGAATCCTACTGAACGACGATGTTTTATTCGATGCTCTTTCTTCGAAAATCATTATTTGGGACAATTATCATCATGGTGGTTATGCTAAAACAAGCGAGGAGCTTTTGACTTTTATCGATGCATTCCACCATATGAATGACTTTCAAATTGAACCGGTTTATACAGGTAAATTGTTTTTTGCTTTGAATGATTTCCTTTCCAAAGAAGATGATTTCCTTAAAGGGAAGAACGTTTTGGCTTTGCACACAGGAGGAATCATCAAAAACAATTAATTTCTTTTACAGATATTGAATATATTAGCACAATTAACAATGTTGATTTTGGAAAAGGACGAGTTTTGGTTGTCATGGTGCAGGGAGGAATTAACCCTTGGTAGAACTGTTCGCATTGTTGCGTCAGGTTACAGCATGATTCCAAGCGTTTGGCCAGGTGAATCAATTGAAATTGAACCTGTGGTCATTGAAAATGTTAAAATTGGAGATATTATTGCATTTCAACGAATTCAACATATGGTGGTACATCGAGTTGTTATGATTCAGAACCTCAATGACGAATCATACATTACCACTATGGGAGATTCCAATTTAAGGGTGGATGAAGTCATTAACAACGCAAACTATATCGGAAAGGTTCAGGTAAAAAACAATACCCCAGTTCAAAGCGGTCAACCTTTGTTAATCAAGAGAAGTTTTTATTCTGTAGTCGCATTCTTTTTCACCTATTCTAATGCTTTGAAAAAAAGAGTGTTGCACTTGTTTTTCGGCGAAAAGCGTCATTGAATGTCATTTTAACAAAGACATTACAACACCTTTGAATGAGTTCATTCCGCACAATCAACACTCAATCGTTGGATCTTGCGAAATATTTAAGTCTTTTCATCCATGCCATCGCATAATGACTGTTTGGATTGCTTTTGTTGAGGTATTTTTTTGATGGGAATACTTCAAAAAATATCAGAGGCACTATTTTCCACGAAAATGAATATGGAACTAATCTGGGGAAAAATTTGAAACGGATGAGTTGAGTCACCGTTGGTTTTTGTTCCTTTAAAAAGAACTGAATATAGAAATAATACCTTTTCGGTGCTTTTTTTCTACTAGGCAAATAATCCTCATTCAATAATCCCATCCATATCATACAATCGATTACTTGCTCGATTTTTGTCTGAACAATTTTGTCAAAATTATTTTTGTTTTTCGGATAATCCAATGCAGGCAAGGTAAAGAATACATCTAAAAATGAACTCATTTTAAAGTGATTACCCTTATCCAAATGCACATATAAATGTAAGATGTTGAAAAGAGCTGAATCAGATTTTTGAAGAACCCACGTTTCTTGTTCTTGACAACTTATTTTTTCTCGTCGGGAAATCAGTTGTTCAGTAGGAAAATGGAATCCCAACAAGGTATCATAAAGCATGATGTGGACATCGATATTCATTCCATTTTTACTTGCTTGTAAAGGCGCATGTAATTGAAAATGTTTTTCGTGGAAGTTAGACTTGTCGACGCTTTGCGAACATAAAAAGCCCATTTCTTCAAAAAGTAATTTAACCTTATCTAAGTGTTCTGGAAGGATCAAGATGTCGATATCCGAAATGTGTCGAACTCCAAGTTCTCTATACGTTCGAAAAATGAGATCCATGCCCTTTAATACACTGAATGGAATCTGATGATCATCCAACATCTTACTCATTTGTTGATGTAAAGTCAAAAAATGGGTGTTGCTTTGGAGGATTTGAACATACTTGATTTGGAGAGATTTCCAAAGATTTACATCAAATCCACTGAGTTTATTATTTAAAAAAAACCAGTAGGCAAAACCTGAGAGATGACTTAACTGTGCTTTTTCGGTGAATGTATCCCAGTCAATTTTGTCTTTGTGTTCAAGAAACTCCGGATAATGAAGCGTTGGATTAAAATAGGAAGAACTCCATTTTATTAGAAATCTATCCGTTTGCGAAAGATAGTTATTGAATTTCATGACCTCTGATAAATCCACAAATTTCAGCGTCTGGATAAACACCCAAAGAAGCAACAGGACATTTTTTTATAATTCTTTCCATCACGTTAATGTGGTGTAAAATTGCATTTTTATCATATCCGTGTTGTATACAGAAAGCAAGTGTCTTGGCTAGTCGTTGTGCACCGGAAAGAGCTTTAAAGGAATTTTCCTTTGAGTGAAATGGTAAGTAAATATAGTTTAATGAAGTTGCTTTAGAACTATCCGAATAAGGCATTGGTGTATTATACATCATGACATCACCATTTTTCATCACCCTCAAAATAAGTCGGTCGTCATTTATGATTTGAGATCCTTGCTTGTTCCAAATGCTAGCCAAGGTACTTTTTCCAACACCACTGAATCCAGAGAAAATACGACCGATTCCTTGGTCAGTAATACCGGAGGCATGAATCATGATGATGTCTTCCTCGGTACTTAAATAATACCAAACAAGTGGTGCCATCGGATAAGCTAATGGGTTTATTACAGTTTCGTTTTTACCTGTAATAATTGGCAAACAATAAATATCCCAGGTTTTTTTCTTTGAAGAATATGTGGCCCTTTGTTGTATTTCAAATGTTATGGGATTAAAAACCTCCACAATAATAGCACTGTCTACTTCATAAACCTTCCATAATACATTGTTTTCCTGCTTTGCTTCGTAGATTAACTTAGCAATACTTGGTAAATCAATGAGGAAATCATGTATGTTTATGATTCGATCATTGTTAGTTTCATTTTCATGAAAGAAATCTTCGAAACCTTCTTCAAGTAAAATTGGCAATTCACTTTTTGAAAACAAACCAAAATTGAAGTCTGCAAGTTTTATTCGGCCAATAAAGTTCATTTTATCAGCATAAAATGATGTAATTCATTTAGATAGGATTTGATATCCTCCTGAATAGCATCCTCATTAGAGTCAAATTCCGTACAAACTTTCGAAGATAATGACTTCAAATCATCCGTTGAATCAAGATTTTCCCAAATGAATGCAGCAACATCGTTTAAGGTAAGGTATTGATTGAAATCAACTACGTTGTCCTTTAAGGGTATTAACAATAATTCATCTCCTGTATTTCTACTGATGAATTTATTTTTATTCTGGAAAATATCTGAAATAATCTGATTCATGGTCCAAAATTATCGTTTTTTATTGAATACTTCGTTTTAATTCGAAGAGTAATTTACTGACTGAACTTTTCTAATTCAATATGGAAGCTCATTGATTTTTCCATTCTACTTTGAATAGATCGTGTAACAAAATGATGTAAATGTCTGATGTATGAATATAAGATTGTTCGCTTCTAACCAGTGTAATTTTGACAGAAAAAAACGATGATGAAAACACAGTGCTACTTGAAGCCGACCCACTTTACTTTTATTAACAGGTTAAAATACATTCGATTTTGGAGTCTGTTCCTTTTGATTTTTCTTTTCGGTTCAACACAGGCTCAAACAACAATAGCTGAATGGAATTTTAGTTCAAGTAATACCGTGCCAAGTATAGGTGCTGGTACAGCATCTGTTTATGGAAATCTAAGTCAATCTTTTCCAACATCATCTTATGGAAAGTGCTGGCAACTTAGTAATTTCCCCAATCAATCCTCTCAAAACGGAACGCGAGGAGTTGGCTTCAATGTCAGCACGGTTGGATATACGAATGTTCAAGTGAACTTCGAACAACGAGCGTCTGGATCAGCATCTAGATGGGCTCAGGTAGATTATTCAATTGATGGCGGATCCAATTGGATTTTGGCCTACTGGAATAACAATGGCGCAATCATACCAAAAGATTCTTGGGTAGCTTTTTCAGTCGATTTCACAAATGTTACTGGTGTTGCGAATAATGCGAATTTCAAAGTGCGCATTGTTTCTGTATTTTGTCCATTGGCTTTCGATGAATCAACAAATGCCGTACCTTTCTCTGCAAATTCCGCCTATATGATCGCGGAATCTAGTGCGGTGTATTCACCAAGCACAAGCACAAATAACAACAATTATTCATCAAACGGAACATGGCGCTTTGATAATATTTCTGTAAAAGGGGTTTCAATCCCTGTAATCAACGCAATAAACTTAAATAGTTCGATGACCGCAGTGTACGGAAGTCCATCAAACGCAATTCCTATAACGCTTTCTGCATCGAATGTAATTGCAGGAATTTCCGCAACACCATCATCCGGATTTGAACTTTCGACTAGTTCTTCAAGTGGCTTTGCCTCAACACCTCTATTAAATTTAAGCAACGGTAGCATCATATACGTCCGGACAATCTTTAATAAATCAGTAGGGACATTTAATGGGGTTCCGTGTGTGCTTTTACAAAGTAATGGGGCGGTAAATAAAAATGTCACCACTAAAAGTAACGGGAATCAAATAACCACGAAGTCCTTAAGTATTTCAGCGGATGATACATACAAGGAAATGGGACAAATTTTGGCTTCCGGAGCTGGTAATACTTCTTTTACATCGATTGGTTTAATTTCATGCGACACGATTTCTTCAGTAAATGTTACTTATGGACTTGCTGGAGAGGGTACAGGGGTAGGTTCCATTGTTGGGGAATATCCAAATCAAGTAATCCCATCATTGCCAATTGGCACAACATTTAACAGTTCAAATTACATGATTTCATATGTCAATGGGACAATTTTCGTAACTGGATTTACACCTGGAAACATTATTGTTAATCGCATTGGTGATGGTTCTTCTGCCCTCGGGTCGGCCACCTATCCTTTGAACTTAATTGAGTTTATACCGACTGGATCAGCTTTTCAAACGATGAATCAACAGTTCTCAAACGCCAATTTATTAACTGAAACAGGGGAGCAAGTCGCTTCCAATGGACATTTAAACTCTTCAAACGGGTTTATAGGTATTCCAGGCTATAATGCTGTTCCTGGCACACCAAATGTGGCTAGCGCTCAACCGAAAGCAACCAATATCTTAGGGCTAGGTGCTTCGGTTAACGGACGTGTCGTCTTTCCAATTACTGGTACAGGGATTCCATTTGTGGAAGGTTTCCTCACAAGTTTACTGCCACTTAATGCTACTACTTTTTACGTCGCTGGAACTGGAATCAATAATTCTGGTGGAATTTGGTATTACAATGGCAGTAATTTCATTCAATTGAATGGTGAATTCAATGCCATTCGAACAATCGAGGAGTACAATGGAAATCTTTATTTCTCTTCGGATGCAAATCCTGCAGGAATTTATCAAATGGGAACAGGTTTACCCACGACTACCGGTCAATCTGCAACTTTGGTGATTTCAACCACTTCTCCAAAGGGATTCGCCATTAGTCCAGATGGAATTTTCGCTTACATAGCGGATGATAGTCCAATTAATGGAAATAATGGTGGGGGTATTCAAAAATGGATCAAACAAAATGGTACATGGTCAAAACAGTACACACACGAATACCGCGTGAAAGGTTTGATAGTTGATTTTTCTGATTCAATTGCTCAAATATTTGGAACTACTTGTTTAAGTAGTCCAGGTTCGGATAATAATAAAATCATTAAAATTTCGGATGTGAGTTCTGTAGTTATTCCAATTGATTTAGCAATCGCCGGTACAAATTATATTTTCAAAGGATTAGATTTTGCACCAGCCTTACCGCCAAATGCTCCTCAAATTGTCCAAGTCGAACAACCAACATGCACACAGTCCACTGGAAAAATACATTTTACAGGATTGCCAGCTGGACAATGGCGCATAACGGGGAATCCAAGTGGAAGTAAAACGGGTACAGGAACAACAGCTTTTGTAGAGAATTTATCGCCTGGACAGAGTTATACCTTTAAAGTAACGAGTTTCACAGGTCGTAATTCGATTTGGACGAGCGCAGAATCAATTGATGCTCAACCTGAAATCCCAACGATTCCAACGGGTTCAGCTACGCAAAAAAGATGTCAGGGTTCAACAATAAGTGAATTGAATTTGAACCAAAGCAATTTACTTTGGTATGAAAGTGCCATTTCAACAATTCCTCTGAATTCATGGAGTCCTTTAATTCATAACAATCATTATTATGCTGCTCAATCGAATGTCAATGGTTGTGAAAGTAATGATCGTTGCGATGTTGTCGCAAAATTGGTCAATAATGGGGAATGGAAAGGTGATGATAATGGTAGCTGGAAAAATCAAACAAATTGGTGTGGTGGTGTTCCACAGACAGGCGCGTCTGTCATTATACCTGAATTGACAATAATTCACTTGGATACACTTGCGGAATTAACTGGCTTGAATATACAAAATATGGGTGTTTTACATATTTCGGATGCTAAAAAGTTAACCATTAACGGAGATTTAATAATGAATGGAGAATTGAGGTTACATGATAAATCTACGATTGTCCAAATTGAAAATAGTACATGGTCGGGAAATGGTAATGTCTTTCTGCAACAGGCAATTACTGGAACAGGTGGTACTACTCCAAGCGGAAGGTTATGGTTTGTTGTAAGTCCAATGGGCAATTCAGTGAGTCAAGCTTACAAAGCGGAAACGTCGGCTGTACTAAAGTACTTTAATGAACCAACTGGTTCTTGGGTTGAAATAAATAATTCCTCTACACCAATTGAAATTGGTAAAGGATACTTCGTTCAAACAGGGGTAATGGATACCTTGGTTTTTTCCGGAGGAAATCTAAACAACGGAAACTATACGATTCCATGTACACGAACTGGTAATACTAATTCTTATCGAGGATTTAATTTAATCTCCAATCCATATGCATCCTACGTTGACTTTAATGCGGTAACGAAAACAAACATCCTTCCAACAATGTGGTATCGAACAGCTGATTTAACCCAAACAATGGTTTTCGATACCTACAACAGTGAGTTGGGAATCGGTACGAGTTTGGGTGGAGAAACGGTAACTCAGTTTATTCCTCCCATGCAATCATTTTGGGTGAAAATTCCTTTTGGATTCTCAACAGGTGCGGTTGGTTTTTCCAATGCTATGAGAAGTCATTATTCCAATGGATTTGAAGGATTGAAATCTAGTTTGAATGATTTTCCTGTCTACGTTCGGTTGAACTTACTCGATCAGGATAAGAAGGATCAGCTAATTGTATACATGGATCATCATGTGAGTAATGAATTCGATCAAATGGATTCAGAAAAAATGATTGTTGCAGGATATCCACAAGTCTATACAAATGTTGGTCCGGCCAAATTAGTCATTGATGGGTTGTTATTCACACATGCACATACAACTGTTCCCCTTAGCTTGAATATTCCAACAGCAAAATCATATGTGTTTCAGGCAGAAGAAATAACGCATGAACAATCTGGGATTGTTTTAGAAGATAAGTTGTTGCGTGTATTCCAAGATCTCTCAGAGGACCCAAGTTATACTTTTTACACGGTAAATGGCATCATATCAAATCGTTTCGTGCTCCATTTTAATTTTTCTAATGGAAATAACGGCACACTAATGACCTCCGAAGGCACGAATGAAGAGGATGCTGTTTTAGTCTTTTCAACTAGTAATGATGGTATTCATTTATCAATAAACGAAGTATTGGATGCCCCTTTTGAACTTGAGGTAATTGATGCGATGGGACGCTTGGTGAAGACGGTTCTTATCACCGATCAAGAATCCGTCATTGGACTTCAAGCAGGTTCTGGATTTTATTTTCTTCAATTCAATTGGAAAAATGAAATCGTAAGAAAAAAGGTATTCGTTAACAACTAATCAAAACATATGAAACTCTACAAAAAACAAGGTGACTTAAAAAGTAAGCGAAGGGAATATCATGTACCCAAGGTACAAAGTACTTTGATAGATCACGAAATTTCTTTGGTAATGATGTCTGAAAGTGGGACGCCGCCAATTGAATTTAGTATTCATTTATCAAGACGTTTATCCTAGCTTAAAAAAAAAGCCCCGGCAATCTGTCGGGGCTTTTTTTATTTTAATCTTCCTCTGTGATTCATTTTCTTGTAGTAGAGTAGGGACTTGAAGTAAATTTCAACAGCACCTACACTGCTCGTTGCTTGACTCAATCTCGAGTAGTTTGCATCGAAAGCCAAACCAAATTTGATGGCTTTAATTTTCATTCCAACTGTTGCAACTACAGCATCGTTGTGACGGTAGTAAACACCGTATGTTACGTTGTTGGATTTGTTAATGTTTGTGATTTCCGAACCTTCTTTAATTGTATGTTCAAAAGAAACACCTGCTGTAAAATTGTACGTTGGTCCTGTTCGGAAGTAAATCAGACTTGGTTGAACGTGGAAATCTCTTCTCTTCGTTGTGATATCAGCTCCAGCTTGGACAACCATGTTCATGTACATTTTATCACCACCAAATGAGAACGCAATTTTTTGACGAGTTAAGTGGTTTAATGCATAACCTGCATAAAACGTAGATTTGTTTCTAGTCGTATGTTGGTAATATAAACCTGTACCTAAGTCAATCGTTGCATATGAACTGTTTAAACTTAATTCCGTGTTCGGAGAAGAAAAGAATCCAATTCCATTCCATTCGTTTTCCCATGTTTGGTTTCCACGATTAACGCTTTGTTGGTAGAATCCAGGAGAAAGTCCAACAGAGAATTTATTGTTACGATCCAATGCAATGGTATAGTTAAACGGAATAGATACACTTGTCGTCATTAAGCTTGCATCTCCAGTTTGGTCATTCACTGCTGCAATTCCTACACCAAAGCTATTTCTTCCCATTACTCCGTCACGAATTTTAAATTCCGCATTGAGGGTATTGGTTCTCATTCCTGCCTCAGGAACTGTTAACCATTGTGAACGGTAGTTAGTAAAGATGCTGTAGTCTTCCGCACCGGTTGCTACTGCTGCTGGATTATACAATACCTGTGATTGATACCAAGCACTGATGTTTTTATCTTGTTGAGCACTTGCTTGTAAAAAACACAAAGCAGTTGCCGAAAAAAGGATCATTCTTTTCATAGGTATTATCTAAATAAAGTAACATTTCCTGAACGATCATCAGATCGACCGTCAATGGTTCTGAAGTTTAAAATGTATGTGTAAGTAGCTGGATTCAATGGCTTTCCTTTAAAAGTACCATCCCATCCTTCATGTGGATTCGTTGTTCTGAAAACCATTTGACCATAACGGTTGAATACTCTTAAGTCGATTTCAGCAATTGCTCCACCTTCTTGGAATCCATTATTTGCATTATTGGTAAAGTTCTGATCTTTGTCCACGTTTGTAAGTACACGGAAGAAATCATTTTCACCATCACCATTCGGTGAGAATGAGTTAGGAAGTTCAACAAGTACCTGAGAGGCAAAGTTTACAGTTACCAAAACAGTGTCAGAAACTGAACAACCATTCAAGGTATAAGTAGCAACGTAGTTTGTTGTGAAGAATGGATTTACCGTTAATGAATCACCTGCAACGCAAGAAGCACATCCTAAAATACTATCGGAAACAACACCGCTTGGATACCAGTATAAGTCTCCTCCAACTGGCGTACCTTCCGCGTATAAGTATGCGTTTTGATACATATTGATTGTTGTGTCATTAATTTCAACATACGCTCCGGCTGTTGTATCAGAAAGTGTTAAGTTCATTGTTGGTGTGGTATTCACAATAACGAATTGTGTCAGTGTACTTGTCACACCTGAAGCATTCGTTGCAACTAAAGTAATTGCGAATGGAGTAGAACCGCTAGATACAGGGAAACAAATCGGACCAGGATTTTGTCCAATGTAAGTCGAAGGAGTTGCTCCCTGAAATGACCATCCGTATGTTAAGTCACCACCAGTTGAGTTGTTTGTAACATAAATGCAGTCACCTTCACAAAGGATTAAATCTTCATCTGAAATAGTGAAGTTTGCACTTGGTGCTTGAGCAAAAACAAGTTGCGTTAAACACAAGGCAGCAAAGAGGAAAATTGATTTCATATAGCTTGAAAAGTTAATTCAATAATACGAAAGTAAGCAAAAAAGTTTCAATTGCATAAAGATTTACTGACTTGCCCGTATCAAAGTACGAACTTCATTCATTTCAGGTACATCATGAACACGAAATATATGAGCATTTTTTGTCATTAAAAGGGCATGCAAGGCACTTGTACCATTTAGTGAATTTTCAACACCAACCTTTAACACCTCTCGAATCATTGATTTTCTTGAAATCCCTACCAAAATTGGTTTTTCAAAAAGGTGAAGCATTTCAAATGAACGAATCAATTCATAGTTTTCTTCAATGGATTTACCAAAACCAAATCCAGGATCTAGAATGATGTTATAAACTCCACGTTTTTCTAACTCGGAGATTTTTTGAGAAAAATACCGCAAAACATCCATCATAAAATGACTTGACACATAGGAAGTACCAATATTTGACTTTTCGCCTCTGTGGTAGGTTAGTACATATGGGGCTTGATGTTTAGCAACAATCTCCCATATTTCAGGGTCAAATTGACCGCCGGAAATATCATTTACAATATCAGCACCTTGAGTTAATGCATAATTAGCCACTTCAGCGTAAAACGTATCAATAGAGAGTATAATGTCCGGAAATTCTTGACGCAACAATGGAAACACATTTTGTAATCTTGAGATTTCTTCACTTGCACTGGGTGTTTCGGCTCCGGGACGGGTGCTGCTCGCTCCGATATCGATGATGTCTGCTCCGGCCTGAATCATTTGAGATACCTCACTAAGGAAGTCTTCGCTTAGCTTCGTACGGCTTTTTTCATAGAATGAATCTGGTGTCATATTCAGAATTCCCATTATCTTTGGAACGCTGAAATCGTGCAGTTGTCCTTTACATTGTATAAAGCGACTGATGCGAAAAGAAGTGTTTGATATCATACTGAATACATGGAAAAAACTACACTTGAATACACAAATGTAATGAATGTTTGCCGAGAGATCTTTGAAAAAAAATCACTCGACTACGGACCGTCTTGGCGAATTTTACGACCAAGCTCCCTTACGGATCAAATTTTCATCAAAGCACAACGTATTCGCACCATTCAAGAAACGGGTGAAAATAAGGTGGGGGAGTCCTTTGAGGATGCTTTTATGGCAATTGTGAATTATTGCATCATGGCTATTATTCAGGTTCGACATGAAGCAAAAATAAATGATGACATGACCGTTGAACAGGCAGTCATGGCCTATCGCCAAGTAGAAAAAGAAGCATTTGAATTGATGCAGAAAAAGAACCATGATTATGGTGAAGCTTGGAGAGACATGCGCGTAAGTTCATTGACAGATTTAATCCTGAGCAAAGTTTTGCGAATTAAACAAATAGAGGATAATGCAGGATTAACGCTTGTTTCTGAGGGGATTGAAGGAAATTATTTCGACATGTTGAATTACAGTGTTTTCGCATTAATACACCTTAAGTAATTTTGTTAAGAGGCTGTTAATTCCATTCTTTGGATAAAATCTTCTTTTACATTTACCAAAACCATTGCTATGAAAGAAACACTTAACATCAGTTCTTGGTCCATTCGCATCATCGTTGCAGGACTATTCCTCATTTCAGCCTTTGGAAAGATATTTCCGGATCCATCAATGTATGGAACCATTTCAACATTCGAAGTTCAACAATTATATCCGATGGGATTTTCTGAATTGTTGGCGAAATACTTTTCACGAACTTTAATTGGTGTCGAATTTGCTTTGGGATTTTTGCTCCTTTTTCCATTTAACTTGAAAAAATGGGTGATTCCTTCCATTATTTTGATGCTGACTGTTTTTTGTGTTCATTTATCCATTGAAGTAGCTACAAAAGGCAATGTTGGAAATTGTGGATGTTTTGGAAGTTTACTTCCTATGACACCCGTTCAAGCAATAATGAAAAACGTATTGTCCATCGGATTACTTGTTTTACTCCTTTGGAAACATGATGAAGTTCTTCCTAAAAAATCAAACTACTTAGCTATGACAAATATTGTAACTGCTTGTATTCTAGCAATGTTTATGTTAATTCCAATTTTCAAGAAACCAACTGATGTTATTGAAGCCCAAACCGCAGCTACGGATACAACGAGTGTTCAGGTCGATCCAACACAATCAACAAGTCTAAGGGTAATAACACCATCAGCACAAAAGGACACGGTGAAAACTCCTGAAAAACCAATAGGTCCAAAACAAAAGAAATCTGGTTTCGCGAAGTATTATGCGAATATTGACCAAGGAAAGAAAATTTTATGTTTTTTCGCTCCTTCTTGCGAACATTGTCAGGCAACGGCGAAAGAATTAACTGAAATGCGAAAAGCAAATCCGGATTTTCCTGAAATGCAGATTTTATTCATGGATGAAGCTCCGGAAGAGATTCCTAATTTCTTCAAATTTGCAGGCGCGACCTATCCACACAAGGTCATCGAAATCATCGAATTTTGGAATGCTATTGGAAATGAGAAAAATGTTCCAGGCGTATGTTATTTATGGAACGGCAACGTGATGAAATTCTATGAGGGAACAGAAGGTCCAAATCAGTTTAGTAAGTCAGACTTGAAACTTCAATTGCAGAAAATCAAGAAATAGGATTACATTCTTTACAGATTTTCGAGCCAGATTCCGGGAATTATACCTATTTTCGACCATGAGAAACAAAATTCTTGCGGCAAATTGGAAAATGAATTTGACTGCTTCTGAAGCTCACGATTGGCTTGTTGAATTCAATGAACTAAACTCCGATAAGAACAAAGCTGAATTTCGACTTTATGCACCGAATATTTTCCTTTCGGACCTCGTGAAGTCTCATACGATGCATATCGGTGCTCAAAATGTTCATTCCTCCGATTTCGGAGCTTTTACTGGAGAAGTTTCTATACCACAACTTATAAGTATAGGCGTGCAATCGGTTCTTATAGGACATAGTGAACGAAGAATGTATTTTCATGAAACGGATGCAATCTTAAAAGAGAAAGTAGATGCGTGCTGCAAAAATGAACTACCATTTGTCTTTTGCTGCGGTGAATCTTTGGAAATCCGAGAGAAAGGCGAACATTTGAATTTCATAGAGACACAATTATCCGCAGCTATTTTACAGATAAAAACATCTGATTTATCCTTACTGACAATTGCTTACGAGCCCATTTGGGCAATTGGTACTGGTCAAACAGCTACTATTTACCAGATTAACGAAGTTCATGCATTTATTCGTCAAGTAATGCAGGAATCGTTCGGTGAAAATGGTGCCGAAATCTCAATTCTATACGGAGGAAGTGTAAATACTTCCAATGCAAAAAGTATTTTCGCTTGTCCAGATGTGGACGGTGGACTCATAGGTGGAGCATCCTTGAATGCATCCAATTTTCTTGAATTAGCAAGCTCTTTTTAAAATGAATTATTACGAATTAACAGTTCAATTATCGGATTTTGATCGTTGGAACGACATCCTAATTGCTTACTTGGCTGAACTTGATTACGAAAGTTTTCAAGAAGAAACCCCGGCAGTAAAAGCGTACATTCAAGAATCTTCTTACAACGGTGAGGTGCTACAATCATTATTCAACGAGCTTCAAGCCGGAGATGATGTTATCCAATCATTTGAAGTCAAACTGATTCCGCAACAGAACTGGAACGCACAGTGGGAATCGCAGTTTGAACCCGTATTTATTGGGGATGATATCCGAGTTGTTGCACCATTTCATCAATTGGATCCGTTCACAGGAATTGAAATCCTCATTGAACCCAAAATGTCTTTTGGAACAGGACATCATCAAACCACACATTTAATGTGTCAATCGATGATGGGAATGGACTTCCAGTCAAAACGTGTGTTAGATATGGGCAGCGGGACAGGAGTACTCGCGATTTTAGCTGAAAAGCGAGGTTCAAATGATATTGTGGCTATAGATATTGAAGAATGGTCCGCAGAGAATTGTGCAGATAACGCCTCGAAAAATGGCTGTAAATACATTCAATCACTACATGGTGGCGTGGAAGTAATTCCAACAGAACCATTTGATTACGTATTGGCAAACATTAACAAGAATGTGCTGACCGCTCAGATGTCTACTTATGTGAATCGAATGAAAACAGGTGGACATTTGTTTTTAAGTGGATTTTTTGTATCCGATACAGATGAATTGAAAATGTTGGCATCTGGTTTGAAGTTACAGTTTCAAGCACAGCACGAACGAGAAGGTTGGGCGGTTTTACTCTTTAAAAAATAAGCTATGAGAATTCTTATTTCTCTTTTTATTTCCATTCTATTTATTGAACAATTTACGGCGCAAACCTTTCCAAAGGAACGGGATAAATTTGTCAAAGAATGGCAGAAGTTGGTGTTAGATGAGGGAGCGGTTCCATTTTTAAAGGATGAACTTCCTCAGAAAATTAAAGGAAGTTTATTGAATGAAACACAATTTCACCGCCTCGTTGATAATTGCAACAAATTTGCTCAGAAGGAAATCCCACTGTATCCAGAGATTTATCAGTACATGATTGCTAGTATTTATCAAATTGAAAATAAATTTCCAGGTGAATTGGTTAATCCATGGTTTAATTACGTCAACGATTATGCAAAAGAACCGGGGGAGGAGCTATCGAAATTTCTGAAATTCTCAGCGAACTTTTTTCGATATCAGTCATTTTACCGCGAGCCATCCTATCGCTGGACCTATGCAAAAGGTCAAATTTCATGGGAGGAAGGGAAAACCCTGAAAATTAAGGCAACAGGAATAGACTTGAAGTGTTTGAAATATGATGATGACAGAAAATTGGAGGATTCCGTTGTCGTGTATGAAACCAGTGGGTATTTCGATATTCTTCAAAACAAATGGCAGGGTTCGAAAGGAATGGTTACTTGGGAAAAAGTACAATTTTCTAAAAACGAGACTTTTGCAAAGCTACGAGGGTACAAATGTGATTTCGCTACGGCTAAACTAAAAGTGGATACGGTAGAATTGACTACTCCATACTTTACCACTCCGATTCTAGGAAAATTGCAAGATATAACTACCTTAGATTTAGGTGAAGGAGAGAAATCACCACAATTTAATTCCTATGAAAAGCGATTGAAAATTCCCAACTTGAGGGATCAAATGGACTATGATGGTGGATTTACTTTGGAAGGGCCCGATTTCATCGGTCGCGGAACGGCAGAAAAACCGGCTAAAATCATTTTCAAGCGTCAAAATGTACCCCTATTTGAAATTAGTTCGATTTATTTCGAGATGAATCCACAGCAAGTCATTGCGCGCAATGCGAAGGCGAAGATGCATTATAAATCAGGTGATTCACTGATCATTCAATCGTGTTTCTTCACCTTGAATGAACAGAACAAAGAAATTAGCATCAACTCGGTGAAAAAAGGCTATGAATATTTGCCGTTTATCGATTCATATTTCAAATTGTATGTCTATGCGCCTGTTTTGAGTTGGAAATTTGGTACACCAGATCCTTATTATACCTTCGAAGTGGGAACGGCTCAAGAACAAAAAATGGCAAGTTTCCAGTCCATGAATTACTTCGATCCTGCCATCTTTCAAAAGTTTCAAAGCATTGGAACCGCTCATCCATTCGCTCAAATAGCGGCTTTAGTGAAAAAAACGTCTAAAATGGAGTTTACTGAAGGTGAGGTTGCTTCTGCTATGAAGAAGACAATTGATCAAGTTAAACCCTTATTGGTTGACATGGCATCGTATGGTTTTTTGATGATTGATACAGATGTTAAAAAGGTGAAAATTTCACCGAAGTTAATCGCGTATGCTGAGGCAAGTACGGGAGAGAGTGACTATGACAATATCAAAATCCAAGCTGATTTACGACCGCAAACGATGCAAGAGTCCAAAGAGCAAATTGCAGCGGATCCTTATTTGAAAGAGGTCGCAGCAAGAATGAATGCTCAGAATAAATCAAAAAGAGCCACCATTGCCTATGCGTCGATACAGTTGGATAAAAATGAAATGCGATTGAACCAAGTTGATCAAGTAGCTTTATCAGATGCACAGCAGACTTTTGTCTATCCTGATTCTATGTATGTAACCATGTACAAAAACAGGGATATGAGTTTTCATGGATATGTAGTGGCGGGAAAAATGGAATTTTTCACCAAATTTTCCAAATTCGATTACGAAGCATTTAAAATTAACTTACTATCTACGGAGGAAGCAACGTTGAGAGTCAATCCTTTGAAAAAGGAGGACGGAACCGAACGGATATTAATGTTTAGTTCGTTTAAAAACATCAAAGGTGAGTTGTTAATTGATGACGTGGAATCAAAATCAGGAAGAAAAGGAAACAACGCACAATATCCTATTTTGAAGTCAATAGGAGAGGCAAAAGTCTATTACAGCTCCAAAGAAATTCTTAAGGGAGCATATGATAGTACACGTTTTTACTATGCTGTTAATCCCTTCGATCTTGATAGTTTGGATGACTTTTCAGAAGCAAGTTTGCGTTTTGAGGGTAGCTTGAATTCTGCCGGAATTTTCCCAAGTATCCCTGAGCCTTTAAAAATCATGAATGATTATTCTTTTGGTTTCGTTGCCCAAGCTCCGGAGGATGGGTATCCATTTTATGAAACGGATACGAAGTATCAAAATAAAATCGTGCTCTCTAATAATGGTCTTCAAGGGACCGGAACAATTAATTTCTTACAATCTATTTCCATTTCCAAAAAGTTAACATTCTTGCCTGATTCAACAATTGGCTTGGCTATTTTCGATAATAAGGAAGTTGGAGCAGGTGTAAGGTATCCAGTGGTACATTCCGAACAGGCTTTGATTTCCTATCAACCAAGAAAGGCCTTGATGAAAGTTTCTAGTTACGGGGAGAATCCATTAATCATGTTTAAGGACAATGTGGTGATGAACGGAACGTTATTGTTGGACAAAAAAGGAATGACGGGTAATGGAATACTCGAATTTAAAGAAGCGAGTTTAAACTCAAAGGAATACACATTTACAAACGAAGACATTTTATCAGAAAATTCCTCGTTCAGTTTGCGTAACCGTTTTAGTCAATATGGTGAGAATCCGTTAGCGATTCAGTCTGATGAAATGAAGACGAATATCAGTTTTAAAACACGTATAGGTGAATTCAATTCAAATGGAACAAAGCGAATCATGTTCCCTGCAAATCATTATTATTGTCAAATGGATAAATTCACTTGGTTGATGGATGGTGAAAGTTTAGATTTTCAAAAGAACAAAGGAGGGGAGACCAGTTTCGAGAGTGGCGCAGATTTAGCACGAAATAACTTCTTCTCAACAGATGAAAAACAAGACACTCTTCAATTTAAGTCCTTGAATGCGAAGTACGACTTAAAAACTCAATTGATATTATGTAATGCCGTGGATTACATTCAAGTAGGTGATGCTCGAATTTATCCGGATAGTTCGCGTGTACGAATCCGCAAAGCCGCAGCAATGGACTCATTGAAAAATGCATTGATTGTAGCGAATTACATCACGAAATATCACACATTCAAAGAAGCACAAGTGAAAATATCTTCTCGTAAATACTATGAGGGAACGGCGAAATACCCCTATTATGACCGAGATAGTAACTTGACAGTTTTACCTATGAGTTCAATTAAGTTCGAGAACTTGACGACGACTGCCGAAGGAGAAATTAAAGAAAAAGATCGCTTTAAGTTGAGTAAGGAATTTGATTATTACGGAAGCGTTATTGTCAGAGCGTCCAATCAAGGATTATTTTTAAATGGATCTACTCGCTTAAATCATACTTGTCAATACGATAAATCATGGATGACTTTTGAAGATACTGTTCTCGCGACAAACATTCAGATTCCGATCAACCCAACTCCAAAGAATGCGAAAGGGGAACGCTTAGCTGCTGGGTTCTTATGGCGTCAAACAGAACGAGTGGACAGTGTACGGATTTACCCAAGTTTCTTATCTAAAACGGAGGGGACAAGTGATCCAAGTTTGTTCAGTTCATTTGGTTATTTACAGTACAATCAAGCTTTGAGTGAGTATCAAATCGCTTCTAAAAGCCGCTTAAATAAGTCAGACACGCTCAGTAATATGTTGACGTTAGATGTGAATTCGTGTAAAGTCATTGGTTTTGGTGACATTGAATTAGGTATAAACACCGGAGATGTTAAAATGGACATGTATGGTAAAATTGAATTTGATCAAGAAACCAAGAAAACACGCATTGCGGCAAATGCCCGCGTGACGATGCCAATAGCTGCAAACGTAATGGAGAATATAGCCTCCAGGATAAAATTACAGGAAGGAGCAAAAGAAGTGGAAATGAAGAAATCGATTTACGGTTTGAAAAATACATTTGTTCATTGGTCCAATGCAAAGGATGCTCAAGAAGTATTCAAAGATTACGATGAGGATAAGTTGAGAAAAATGCCATCAACAATGGAACAGACATTTATTCTTACGGATATTGTTTTAGAGTCTTACGGCACCTTGAAAGCAAGTGCGAAAAAAGTAGACAAAGGATTGATATCGGTCAATAATCAAGTTGGATTGGTTAGTATCAGTGGTATTCCTGTTTTAAAACACGTAGAATGGCATCAGTTTTACCTCCAATCCTTCTCGGATGAAGCTGCTCCAGGATTTACTTGGGATATCAGTTTAATGGATGACACGAAGTATTTTATGAATTACTCGATGGTGAAGAGAGATGGTGATTTGACTATCTTTACGAGCGATAAAACAGTCAGTGATGCGATTTTAGCAATCAAACCTGAGAAACGTAAAACGAAAAATTTTAAATTTGATGTCATGGATGAGGTAACTGCCAAGAGTTTACTTGCTAAATTCCGCGGTTATTTCCTTTACAAATAACAGATGCTACTTTTAACTATTATTCTACTAGGATACATCATTGGATCTATTCCAACGGCAGTTTGGGTTGGAAAATCTTTTCGAGGTATCGATATTCGTGAACATGGAAGTAAAAATGCCGGCGCAACGAATACGTTTCGTGTTTTAGGTAAACGTTTCGGTTGGTTTGTTCTAGTTGTGGATGTAACCAAAGGAGTTTTTGCAGCTTGTCTGCCACACTTCTTTTCCTATATGTTAGAGGGATATAAAGATGAGTTTTTAATCCTTCAGCTTTGCGGATCATTTAGCGCTGTGTTTGGACATGTATTTCCCATATTTGCTCATTTTCGAGGAGGCAAAGGAGTGGCAACATCTTTAGGGATTGTCATTGGAATTAATCCATATGCGGCACTTGTTTGTTTGGCCATTTTTCTCGTTGTTTTCATTAGTTCTCGTTACGTATCCTTGGGAGCTATAATTTCTGCTCTTTGTTTTCCATTTGTAAGTTATTTCATGATTCAAGAGGATGCTCGTATTATGATCATCTTTACCGTGGTTCTTGGGGTAATGGTCATCCTAGCACATCGAAAAAACATCGATCGATTGTGGAAGGGAGAAGAAAACAAAATGAACCTTTTTGCTAAGAAAGCGTAAGTAGACAAGTAAATTAAATGCTTAGTTGAAACAAAAGTCCATTTCGTATCTTTTTGTTTGTTTTCTGCTGTTCCTATCAGTTCAGAAAGGATATGCGCAATCCGTTACTGCCATTAAGAAAAGGGCAGATGCCGCATTTGTTAAAAAGGAATATGAAAGCGCAAAAGTGGACTATCGACAATTACTTGCTCAAAATCAGAAGAACCTCGAATTAAATTATAAATATGCCACCTGTATTTATTTTACAGAGGATATTAAAAATGCACGAAAGTATTTTGATTTTATTTTAGCAAAAAAAGATGCCGTTTTCCCCCTCGAAACGTATTATTACATTGGTAAAATATACCAACATCAATATTATTTTGAAACGGCCATTCAGCAATTTAATCGCTTAAAGGAAAAGGATCCGAAATTAGCTGTTTTGTTGGATGTTCAAGCTGAAATTAACGCTTGTCAGTCAGCATTAGCTGGAATGAAAGACATGCGGACCTTACAAGTCATAAAGAAATCTCAACCGTATGGGGAAGCATTCTACGATCATTACACTTTTCTGGATGATAGTTATAGTTTCTACAAAGCGAGTGAAGTGTTTTCAAAAGAAAATACGAAACATCAATACGAGCCCATTTATGCGTTTAAACGGGGAATGAAATTTCGTGTTTTTGCCAGTTACGGTCCAGAATCCCCGAACTTGGATGTTTACATGCAGCGAAAGAATTCAGATAATGAATGGGGTAAACCGATTCGAATTCAAGGAAGTGTAAATACGGTAGAAGACGAAGTTTATCCATTTTTCGATGCAGAGAATGGTTATTTGTACTTTAGTTCGAAAGGACATCAGTCCATGGGTGGATTTGATCTGTATCGCGCCATCTATTCCTTGGAAACGAATCTCAGTTCGGATGTAGAGAATTTGCATTTCCCATTCTCGTCGCCGAACGATGACTATTTTTACATTCCTGATTTATCGAATGGAAATGCCAATTTCGCCTCCAATCGCAATGGGAAATTGTCGGCCATTCAAACATATTTAGTAAACGCCGCAGAAACGCCAAAAGAACTTTATTTTTTCACGGGAATCCTATCTGATAAAATTGATCAATCCAATTCAAACGTGAAAGTTGAATTTATTGTACCTGAAACCAATGAGCGCTTTGGTCCATTTATTAGTCAAAGTGATGGAACGTATCTCGTTGGACTACCAGGTATAGGAGCCTATCAAATGGAAATCAGTGTGACTGGTTCGAATCAACTCTTTAAGGAACAAATTATCATTCCTTTGGTCGAAGAAGACATGGAACTTCAACAGGAATTGATTTATTCCATGGTTGATTCAAAGGAACAATTGAAGGTGGTGAATCGTGTGAAACCAAAACAAGTGGAGTCGTTGCAAATGCTGAGTCAAAAAATGAACTTAGCGGCAAATTTAGATGTCAATTTAGCTTCATTTACCCGAAAGGTGGATTTGACACCAGTTCAAAAAATGCAGCAAGATTGGGGAGTTTCTGTCAAGGATAGTAGTTCATTAATCGCAATCCTATCAGATTCCTTGTTAGCGGCAGAAGTCAATTTAGAAAATCAAGTGCGTCTAACCAATTACCTTGCAAATGAGTTAGAGCAAACATTTGCCCAGTTGACGAAGGAGATGCAGGCTCTTGATACGCGCTTGGAGCGTGGAAGTGGAACAATTGATCCAATAGAAAATCAACAGTGGATAGAAGAAACAAAGCAGCTTGAATCAAATGTTGCGAAACTAGAAGAGCAAGTTCGTTTTCTTGAATCGTGGATGATAGCCAATCAACAAAGAGGAATTCCGAATGTCGATGTACTAAAAAATCTAGAGGAAATCAATAAGCAAATTTCTTTATTACAATATCAGCAGAATTCAGCAGGAATCATGGAGTTATTGTCTGAAAACAGATCGATGATTAAAGCACAATTGTCCGTTGCAGGAGAGGATTTAGCTGCGGTCATTAGAAACTACACGGAAGAGCAAGTCGCTGCGGTTTTACTCGAACAGAAGCAGTACCAAGAGCAATTGGAAAATCAAATTACCTTGCAGAAAGAGATAACGAATTTGAAAGAGCAAGCTGCGTTATTAAAACCAAAAGACAGAACTGCTATCGATGCTCAAATTCAGCAAAAGGAAGTATTGAGTAACAAAATCAATGGAGAATTATCCGAATGGTCAGAAAACTTGAAAACGCAGGAACAAGGATTACGTTCTTTTGACCGAGTGGAAAAAGAAGTACAAGAAAGGATTATCGCTTCCGAAAAAATGATGTTGCCAACATCGGCAATTCCGTTTAATCTTGCGGCTGAACAAAAACGTCAAGAGGAAATCGCTCGAAAACGAAGCGAACAACAAAAGGTACTTACTAAACAAGTAGAATCGGCGCAGGAATGGACGTCAGTGGATCCAACCTATTCACAGGACATTGCACGTATCAATCAAGAATCTGATGCTCAAAGGATAGCTACACTATTGAAAGCTCGAGAGGAACAACATCTTCAAGCATTGAAAAACAAGGCTGCTACGGTTAAAGAAGTTGACCAGGAATTACTAGCTGAGCAAATACAATTGACGGAAAACCGAGTGAAAACTCAGGGTGATTTATTGGTGGTAACAGAAAGTGTCCACCCCAATGGAGAGAGCGAACAGGAAACGAATACCAATACGACGAATACAACTGTTCAACAAGGAATCGCAACTGAGCAGGGAACGAATACGGCTGCAACGAATACAACTGCTCAACAGAATACAGAAACAGTTCGCCGTGGCGGAGAGAGCGAGCAGGGCGCGGCTACAACTAATACGAATACAACTGCTCAACAAGGAACTGGAACAGAGCAGGGAGCAGGAAATACAGCAACGAATACAATAGCACAGCAGAATACAGAAACAGTCCGCCGTGGCGGAGAGAGCGAGCAGGGCGCGGCTACAACTAATACGAATACAACAGCTCAACAAGGAACTGGAACAGAGCAGGGAGCAGGAAATACAGCAACGAATACAATAGCACAGCAGAATTCAGAAACTGTCCCCCGTGGCGGAGAGAGCGAGCAGGGAGCGAATACAAGGAATACGAATACAACTGCTCAACAAGGAACTGTAACAGAGCAGGGAGCAGGAAATACAGCAACGAATACAATAGCACAGCAGAATACAGAAACAGTCCGCCGTGGCGGAGAGAGCGAGCAGGGCGCGGCTACAACTAATACGAATACAACTGCTCAACAAGGAACTGGAACAGAGCAGGGAGCGGTAAATACAGCAACGAATACAACTGCTCTACAGAATACAGAAACAGTCCGCCGTGGCGGAGAGAGCGAGCAGGGCGCGGCTACAACTAATACGAATACAACTGCTCAACAAGGAACTGTAACAGAGCAGGGAGCAGGAAATACAGCAACGAATACAATAGCACAGCAGAATTCAGCAACTGTCCACCGTGGCGGAGAGAGCGAGCAGGGAGCGAATACATCAAATACGAATACAACTGCTCAACAGAGAACAGAAACAGTCCGCGGCGGCGGAGAGATCGAGAATGGGGAACGAGAGCGAGAGGCAGGATTGATTTCTACTATTACAAACACAGCGGTTCTGCCAGAAACAAATATTGAGTTGTCTCAAACAATTTTAGTAGATCAAGTGAAAGATACACCTCGCATGAGGTCTATTGAACAAGCAATTCGCGAAGTAGAGCAAATTTCATCTACAAGTATCAGTCCGAATGAAAAAGAGGCGCTAAAAGCAGAACTTGAAGAGACATTAGTACTTGAAAAACGTCGGGCGGCAATTAAAGAGTCATTGGAACTTGTTGGGACAAACTATCCGATAGTTCAAGAGCTGCAAAACTCTTTTGAGCAAGAAATTATTCAAGTAAACACGTTGACTATTCAATCGTTAGAACAAGCGTTTCAATCAGAAAATAATCCGGAAAAGGCGAAACTACTTCAGTTGCAAATCAAAGCCCTAAAATCCAATCAAGCAAATTCAACGAATGCTCAATCGTCCAGTCCTGCAATTTCTCCAAATCCTTCTTCTGAGTTAATACTACCATCATCATCCGGAGATCCTGAAAACCTAGGTGAATTAAAAGCGCAAAGCACTTATGTGCAATATGCTCGTCAACGCATTATCTATCAACAAACCATGATCGATTTAAATTCGCTCCTTCAAGTGAAAAGTCAGGTTGAAGACAGTATGCGAATCTTGCTTACCCAGGCAAACGAGATTTCGATTCAGAAACTTCAAAAATATGCTGAAAGACATTCTGAAATCACTCAAAACATAGAGAGAAGTAGACTTGATCTACAAAAACAACGCGAACAATTAGTGGCTTTCACTGACCAAACAAGCTACGAATGGATGATGCAAAACGGCATTCAAGCATCATCAATGATTGCCGCTACAAACGTTGTTTCAAATACTGCTGTTTCAAGTACATCCGTTCCTTTTGCCATGACAACCGTCACAACGATGAATCAACGTTTCCCTGATCATCCAATTAATGTTTCTTTGCCTAATGGACTCATTTTTCGTGTTCAAGTTGGAGCGTTTAGAAAACCTGTTCCTAATCAGTTATTCCGAGAATTTGGACCGGTTTCTGGAGAAGTGTTAACGAATGGATTAACGTGTTATTTAGCGGGATATTTCAATGGGTCTGTTGATGCAGTTGAGGCACGAACAATGATTCGTCGTCTTGGCTATGCGGATGCCTTCATCGTCGCTTATTGTGATGGAAAACGGATGTCTTTCAATGAAGGAAAGGTCATGGAAGCAAATGGAACCTGCCGTAAGCAAACAACTGCTGAATTGCAACTTGCAATAAATCAATTGATGCAACAAAACCAAACGACGGTTGAAACTACTTCACCAGTTGTCCCGAAAGCAGCGATTGTTGATCCAAATAGCACGGAAGCCAATTTAGATTTGTACTATACTGTTCAAGTTGCCGTGTACAATAGAGCATTGAATACCGATAATATTAATGGAATCAAGGAGCTTTTGGTTACGAAAACTGAGAAAGGTCAATTCCGCTATTCATCAGGTGAATTTACAAGTTTCGCAGAGGCACGTCAACGCAAAAATGAAGTTGTGACGAAAGGAATTCCAGATGCGTATGTTGTGGCGTATTACCGTGGTAAACGAATTTCCATTGGTGAGGCAAATCAATTGTTGGCATCTGGTATTGTTCCTAAAAAACGTGGGGGTATCGTTCCTGTTGAAACGAATAATGAAGTTCAGCTCGCCACGACCATAGAAATTCCAATATTGAAACCACTTGTCAAAAGAGATACCATTGTACAATTCGAATTGAAAGTGAATGAGGATAATTTCCTTTCTCAACTAACACGTTTAAATCGTATTGGAACATTCACCTATCAAGCCGAAAAAAACCGCATTGTGTCCGAAAAGTTTGTTTTGGATAAGATTAACATTAACCAGCAATTGTATTTGGCGGATATGAAACGTATTCGTGAAAAAGCTACAAAAATTCAACCTCAAGAATTTGTATTGAATCCAACTAGAAGCGATTTTTACGATTGGTTGTTGCATCAAACAGTAACGTATGATGTTCGTCAAGAAAACGAGGTGTATATTTTTAGATTTTATCCTGAAAATGAAGAGCAAAAAGAGTGGATCGATGCTGCATCCAAACAATTTAAATGGACTTTAAAACAAAAATAAAATGAGTGTTGTTGCCCCGAAAGAACGTGTAAAACGAAAAGAACACATCGTTGAAAAACGCGGATTGATTTTATTCAATGACGATGTCAATTCTTTTGATCACGTCATTACTTGTTTGATGAAAATATGTGAACACGAGATGGTTCAAGCGGAACAATGTGCATGGATTGTTCATACAAACGGAAAATGCTTAGTAAAAACCGGATCCTTAGATGAGGTACAATCAATGTGCTTGAAGTTGGTGAATCAAGGATTAAGTGCGAAAGTCGATTAAAATGAAAATAACCTTTCAATCAAAGGGTACGCTGTACCTATCTTTATTTTGTGTTTTGGGTGGATTCGTTGTGATGACGATGTCCAAGACTGCTATGAGTCAAATTTTCATGCTTAATGGTGATGCACAATTCGATAACTGGATGTGGTACGTAAGTTTGCTAACCTATGTTTTTGGTCATTCGTCAATTGAACATTTATTGGGAAACATGTCTTTATTGCTCATTTTGGGGCCCATCATTGAATTGAAGTTTGGTACGCAACGGTTTATATGGATGAGCATCATTACAGCCATTGTTACGGGAGTATTGCATACCTTACTATGGGACAATCACCTTCTTGGATTCAGTGGATTGGTGTTTATGTACATCGTTTTATCCACTTTATTAAATATTCGAAACCGTGAAATACCTTTCACCTTCATTTTGGTGGTCGTTTTGTATTTTGGAATGGAGATTCTATCATCCTTAAAAGAAACGCAAATTTCCCATTTTGCCCATTTGTTCGGTGGAGCTATGGGTGCGTTTTGGGGATTCTACCGAAAATAATTAGGGACGTTCAAGTGTTCTAAATACTTTCTCAATTGTTTCGTAGCGTCCATTTGGCGTCGGGCTGAGAGCGGGTGAAGAATGTAGAACAAGATTGGAATCAAACAAGACGTACATTGGATAACTTGTTAATTGAAGACTTTTCCAAATTTCGTGATTTTGGTCCAATTGGAATTTATCCCACGTTAATGCATCTAAATTACGTTGCTCCGATTTGGTGTAAATCTCTTTGCTCGGATAGATGGTTACAAATTGAAACGTACCTCCGTACTTTAGTTGTAATTTCTTCAAAGCTGAAATCTCCGTAATACAACGCTCATTCGCTGGATCAAAAATGTGTAGATACACCCATTTACCTTTGTATTGATAGAAATGTTTGGTCGAGGAAAGGATATAATCTGGCGCCTGCATACCGATTTGCATCTGTTTGAAAAGTGACAGTAGCTCATTCGCAATCTGTTGATGCTCAGTATGCGTACTTTCTTTCTTCATGCGTGTAAGTAGCTCGTAAATGAGCGCTCGATCGAGGTATCCCTGATAAAATGCTTCTTTGCATATCAAGAGCGTGACAAATTCCGCTCGCTGTTGTGTCTGAATATACGCATCTTCTTTCAAAGCACTTGTAAATTCCGAAAGTGAGCCTTTTCTCAAAGCTGCCTCAGCTAGTGTTTTGGTCTCTTTATACAGCTGATATAAGTATTTCTCGTAGAAAAGCTCTGCATATTCGATGAACTTTGGATTTTTATAATGGATACTATCCTCGTTCAAATAAAATTCAAATTTATCTAGTTTGGATGGACCTCCAATAATATTGAAGTTGTCTACAGATAATCCAACACTGTATTTAACGTAATTGAAAAAAAAGGGGGACTCAAATTTGTTGTAGACAAAGGCAGTTTCTTGTTTGAAGGAGCGAACCTTGGCAATAAATTGCTCTGGATGTATATCTTTTAGTTGATAGATTTCTGAAATACTCTCGTCCATCCATGCTTCAAAACCGAGAATTTTATAATTAATATCAGTGCTATCCAGGCGAAAAAACAACATTTCAATTTCTTTGTCGCGTTCCATTGAGCTCACGTACTGTGTTGGTTCCGGAAGTTCGATGAAGTACGTTGCTTTTGGCTGAATATAAAGCCAAGCATAGAAATTTGCGCCTCTTAAAATCACTTTTTCGATATCCTTATTGAGGAATTTAAACTCAAAAATAGCATTTGAATCTACTCTCGCACGTCCAATTTCAACTTCGGTTTCCGTCATAAAATCGGTCACACTATATGCGCGAATTTCAGCGGTTTTCCAGTTGGATATTCCACGTAACAAGGTTTGACTTTCAACAGGATTCCAAAGAAAACAGGAAAGTACGAAAAGGAAAAATATCCGTTGGAAGTTCATTCGATTTAGTTAACGAGAATCCACTGTGAGGTTACAAACGGCGAAATATCTGCGTGATTTTGGTGCATTTCTCGAATGATCGATGAATTAATCGCGCTATGTTCTTGACTAGTTAGAAAAAATACCGTTTCGATTCCGGAAATCGCATGATTCATATGTCCAATCGTTTTTTCATACTCAAAGTCTTTTGAGTCACGAAGTCCACGAACAATATGAGTCGCTCCAATTTCTTTGCAGAAATCCACGGTTAGTTTTTGGTATTTACACACCTTAACAGCCGGGTAATCAACAAACAAGGAAGCAATGTGTTCCATGCGGCTTTCCAAGGTGAAATAACTTTGTTTTTTACTGTTGATGCCAACACCAATGATAATTTCATCGAAAACAGCTAGTGCTTTTAAAACCACTGCTTCGTGTCCTTTTGTAAATGGATCAAAAGATCCTGGAAATAAACCGCTACGCTTCATCGCTTAAAAAACTAAAGTGAACATTCCCAAAGTTACGAGAAAAGCTGAAAAATGGTAAATAAGATAAATCTGTTTGTTTTCCATGTTCTACGATGAGCAAACCACCAGGTTTTAATAGTTTTTTGTCGAAAATGGTTTGAATCAATTCCTCGTGAAATTGCAAATGGAATGGGGGGTCTGTAAAGATTAAATCGTATTGAACATTTTGTGCATTTCGACAATATACCACACAGTCGGATTTGTATACTTGCATTTGTTCTTCAATTTCTAAATCTCTAATGTTACCTTTTAGGTATTGTACACAACGTGGATGGCTGTCAATTGACAATACATGCTTTGCTCCTCTAGAAACGAATTCAAATGAAATATTTCCTGTTCCTGCACATAAATCAAGGATTTCCATTTCGTCCAAATCTACGCGATTTTCAAGGACGTTGAAAAGTCCCTCTTTAGCGAAATCGGTTGTCGGGCGAGAAGGGAAGTTAGGAGGCGTTGCGAAACGCTTTCCTTTTAAGAAACCACGGATGATGCGCACAAAATAGTTTTTTGGTAAGCTGCTTGAGAATAAAAGTGGGTGGTGAAATCGTTGAAATCTTTGAATTGAGACCAAAGAGATTCAAACGTTTCTTGATCGAAATGTGTATTTAGCACATAGGCTGATAGTGTATTTGTTTTTGACAAATTCATCTTTTGATGGTTTGACAAAATAAAATATAGAACATCTGTTGCTGATTGATATTCCGTTGGTAAGCAAAGTTGCAATTTTCCATGTTGTTTTACAGAAAGCACAAACACACGATCAAATAAGACCAGGAAGGTACTATCCGGAGCGTTATCATTGAATTGTTTGTTTAACAAAAAGGAAATGTGACTATACACAGATTTTTGCAGCAAGGTTCCTTGTGAGAGCTCTAAAATCCAATTTGGTACTGCAAATACAACAACAAGTTGTAGGGAGTGAATGGCTTCGAATTGAATCTGAAATCCATTTGCAGGTTTGCCGAAATTCAGTTGATAGTATGTCTCTAATTCACTTTCCATGAAAATGGACATCGGAATCAAGGTGAAATGAGGATCAAACCACGTCACATGTTGCAAACGAGCATCCGTGAGTTGTTGTCTGATGCGATCTTTTAGTTCCTCCATTGAAAAGGGACGGCTAGTATCAAAAGGAATGTGCTCATGACTAAATTCTCCCATGTGATCCTCAGTGATTAACTGAAGAACATCTGACTGGAAATCAAGAAATAGTTTTTTACTCATGTTCATCTTGCTTTGTACACTCTTTTCACCTTTACTCTGTCCTTTTTTAGAATGAAGAAAGATAAATCATGCTTTACAAAGCTACAATATTTAACTTTATACCCACACCTTCATATGGGAAAAATCCCCGTGAACGTTTAAGTTAGAATGGATCAACGCAGAGAAATATATTTGAAGGCTGTACAAGCGAATTTTGGTTTCGAGTTTACCTCGGATCAATCTTATGCGATTCATACTTTTTTTGATTTCGTCATGCAAGAACATGGTCGAAAAGTCTGGCAATTGTCCGGTTTTGCAGGGACAGGAAAGTCGAGTTTGGTTTCTGCACTTGTGAAGACCTTGAAACAAGAGAAAATTGGTTTCAAGTTGCTCGCTCCAACTGGACGCGCAGCAAAGGTTCTTTCAAATTTTGCTGGACATCCAGCCAGTACCATACATAAACAAATCTATTTTTCAGGAAACGAATTAACGAATTCCAAAATTACTCCGGCCAAGAATTTGTTTAAAAACACCCTTTTCTTCGTCGATGAGTCCTCGATGATTAGCAATGAGTCCGAATACGAAGGTCCGAATGTGTTAACTGATTTGATGAATTATGTTTTTCAAGGTGTAAATTGCCACTTGATTTTCATAGGTGACCTTGGACAGTTACCTCCAGTTGGACAAGAGGAATCAATAGCATTGAACAAAGAGGCTTTTGAATCGTATTTTCCAACTGTTATGGTGTTTTCTAGTCAATTACGCGAGGTTGTTCGGGTACAGGAAAACTCTGCAATACTTAAGAACGCGACGTTTATTCGAGAAAAAGAAGATTATGAATTGCCCTTTATTTCTGAAATTGATGAGCAAAGTACGTTCCGTTGTGAAGGGGCAGAATTTCAAGAATGGATTGAACAGTCATACGACCAAGTAGGGGCAGAGGATACCATTGTTCTTACTCTTTCCAATAAACGAGCAAACCAATGGAATCAGGAAATACGTCAACGCTTATTTTACCGAGAGGATGTCTTGGAAAGAGGTGATCTTCTGATGATTGTCAAGAATAATTATTTTTGGTTGGATCCAATTTCTATCATGGGATTTATTGCAAATGGCGAATTAGCGAAGGTTGAACGCGTTAGAAAAGTAGAACAGCAATATGGATTTGAATTTGTTCATGTCGATTTGTCCTTTGTCGATTATCCGGAAGTGCCCAGTGTTACGGTCATCGTTCATACGGCTAGTCTAACCGAGGAATCCCCGAATTTGAAGAGGGATAAATTGAGTCAATTGTTTTATGCGATCGAGAAAGATTTTTCAGATGAGAAAGTGAAATCCAAACGGTATCAGAAAATCATGAAGTCGCCCTATTTCAATGCATTGCAAGTGAAATACGCACATGCTGTAACCGTTCATAAAGCCCAGGGTGGACAATGGAAGCATGTGTATATCGATTATGGATTTATTCCAGAGGAGATGAAGACAAAGAATTATTTGCGTTGGTTGTATACCTCGGTTACTCGTGCAACAGAAAAATTGAGTTTTTTAAACTTCCCGAAGGATGCATTTCGTCAATTAGTCGATTGATAAATTCGACCAATATTTGAATGCTTTACGCTGGTGTTGGTCTAGGAAATCCAGTTTCTTAACTGTGTGTGTTTGGTAAAAGAAGCGATTGACTTCGGGCAATGATTTTTCGATCATACGCCCACCGCGATTCACTAATACGGTTTTCATACCTTCTTCCTCGTAGGCCAACCATTGATCCAAATTACCTTGTAAACGCATGTTGTTAACAGCGATTATTTCATCGTTGAGGGCTAATCCCCCGTTGTCAGCTGGTGCTCCAGGATAAATTGCAACTACTTGCGCATCTGGACCCTTTGGAAGCACTTTCATCCCTAATTTTGCTTCCGCATAACTTGCAGAAGGAACTTGTTGTATTTCCAATCCAAAATAGGTGCAGGCTTCAACTAAAATTGATTCGTAAGGTTCCGTTCCGAAAATGAAACGATCAAAAAAGTCTTTGAAAGAAATACCACTCACATTCTCTAGCGTCTGTTGGTAGTCTTGCCAAGTATATCCCATGCCTTTTTCAGCGAAATTGAAATAAAGTTGTTTCATGACCTCTTGGATTCCATATTGGTCTTTCGTGGCTTGACGTATTTTCATATCTGTCACAAACGCAAGCAAACATCCTTCCGTGTAAATGGAAACCTTTCTTCCCGGTGCTCCCGGAGTGTATCCGTCCAGCCAGGTGTCAAAGGAAGAATCTCCAACTGAATAGTTAAAGCGAGCTGGATTATCAAAGTGTTTTTGAAGTTGTTTAGAAAGTTCTGCTAAATATTGATCCAAACTAAAAACGCCACTTCGAAGTAAGTATAAATCCCCCAAATAGGTGGTGATACCTTCGTAGACAAATCCTGAAACGGAATAATTTTCTTCTTTGAAATTATACGGATGCATTTCTGCCGGACGTATGCTTTTTACATTCCAAACATGGTATAACTCATGGGAAGAAACACCAAGTAATTCTTTGTATAAGGATCCGAAAACGTCGTAATTGGGTCCAAGTGTAATTACCGTGCTCTCTAAATGCTCCACACCATGATAGGCTGCGTAAGGAAGTGTTTGAATCAAGAAATGAAAATCCTTAACAGGGAATTCAGTGAAGTCTTGTATTTGAGTACGAGTAAATTTCTCAAAATCCACTAAGACTTTCTCCCATTGAATAAACTTTTGGTTATTAAACCAAATGTGAAATTGGTAGCCATTGACTTCATAAGATTCTTTTTGAAGCTTCGCTGAACAGATGAATGGACTATCGGCAAGTTTATCGAAATTCGCTACTTGACAGCGATTGTCTTGAAAGTTCAATGAAGAGGCGATTTTCCATTTAGCTGGAATATCAAGTGTTAATTCGTAGGCATGTTGTTGATCCGTAAATAGAAAACAATTCACCGGATTAATATACAACTGTTGATCATCCAAAAAGCTGGATCCAGCATTCAATTCACTCGCGTAATAAGCGTATTCTACACGAATCACTTGAGTATTTGTTGTTTGAATTTGCCAAGTATCTTTGTTTGATTTCTCAAACGAAAGAACTTTGTTTTGTTCATCAAAAACGCGAAATCCTTTGATGTTTTTAGCAAAGTTTCCTAATTCATATCTACCCGGACGCCAAGATGCTAAGTGAATAGTTAGGTGGTCATCAGGACAAGGAAAAATTGCCGAAAATTGAATGTAACGCTGTTGTGCGTTGACACAAGAAATGCGGTATTGAATCGTTGCAGGCATTATGCGTATAATTCTTGCTGTAATTGAGTGATTTTATCGTCCGCTAAGTATTCATCAAAAGTCATCATTTTATCAATGATTCCGTTAGGTGTAATTTCGATGATGCGATTCGCTACAGTATTGACCAATTCGTGGTCATGAGAAGTGAATAGAAGTGTTCCTTGGAACTCTTTCATGGCGTTGTTCAATGCAGTAATCGATTCCAAGTCCAAGTGATTCGTTGGCTCATCCATCAATAATAAATTAGCTTTAGCTAACATCATTTTGGACAACATGCAACGAACTTTTTCTCCTCCGGAAAGTACTGATGCATGTTTCATTGCCTCTTCACCCGTGAATAACATGCGACCAAGGAAGGTACGCAAATACACTTCTTCGCGTTCTTCGTCCGTTTGAGCATATTGACGCAACCAATCAATTAATGGAACTTTTGAGTCAAAATAATGGTGGTTGTCATTTGGTAAGTAGGCAGTCGTAATCGTAGTTCCAAAAGTAAACTCACCTGAATCAGCTTTGATGTTTTCTGTCAAGGCTTCGAAGAATGCAGTTAAAGCAACAGATTCTTTGGAAATGAATGCAATTTTATCTCCTTTGTTTACCGTTAAATTGATTTCCTTGAATAAGGTTTTTCCATCAACTGTTTTCGATAGATGTTCAATATTCAAAATTTGATTTCCTGCATCGCGTTCTTGGTGGAAGGTAATTCCTGGATACCTTCTAGATGATGGTTGTATTTCTTCCAAATCGAGGTTATCGAGCATCTTACGACGACTCGTTGCTTGTTTGGATTTCGATGCATTCGCAGAAAAGCGCGCAATGAAGTCCAAAAGTTCTTTTTTCTTTTCTTCTGCTTTTTTGTTTTTGTCGGAACGTTGTCTTGTTGCCAACTGAGAAGATTGGTACCAGAACGAGTAGTTCCCGGTAAACATGTTGATTTTGCTGTAATCGATGTCACAGATGTGTGTACATACTGTATCCAAGAAGTGACGGTCATGCGATACAACGATCACGGTATTTCTAAAGTCTAACAAGAAATCCTCCAACCATGAAATGGTTTTTAAGTCCAAGTCATTCGTTGGCTCATCGAGAATCAGTACATCTGGATTTCCGAAAAGTGCTTGCGCTAAGAGGATACGTACTTTCAAATCGTTTGATAGATCTTCCATTAACAAGTAATGTTTAGATTCATCAATACCAAGGTTACTTAGAAGCGTTGCAGCATCTGTTTCCGCGTTCCATCCTTCTAGATCGGCAAATTCACCTTCCAATTCAGCGGTTTTCATTCCATCTGCATCGGAGAAATCTTCTTTCGCGTACAAAGCATCTTTTTCCACCATGATTTCATACAGACGTTTGTGTCCCATAATCACAGTTTGAAGTACTTGAACTTTATCAAACTCAAAGTGATTTTGTTTCAAGAACGCCATGCGTTTACCTGGTTCGAGTTCTACGCGACCTGTTGTTGGATCTTGATCTCCCGTTAAAATCTTAAGGAAAGTTGATTTACCCGCTCCGTTCGCACCAATGATACCATAACAGTTGCCATTGACAAATTTTACATTTACTTCGTCGAAAAGAACGCGTTTTCCGAACTGGAGGGATAGGTTATTTACACTTAACATGCTTCAAATTTTGCGCAAAGATACGCAAAAGAAATCAGCTATTCGAACAGCAGTAAACGAAGGCAGGTGGAAAGTTGAAAGCAGCGTAATCAATTGATACTTGATTAAATAAACTTTTGAAGTGTTTTTTTGATTGAAGTGTATATTGAAACTGAATGAAGGTGCCTTTTGGAACCAAGCATCTAAGAACAGCTTCCATAATACTTACGCGCAATTCTTTTGGGAAATTCGATAGTGGGAGGGATGAAACAACGCAGTCTGCTTTGCCTAATCCAAGATCGGAAAGGATTTTTTCTAAGTCGCTTGCTGAACCATGAACGATGTGGCAATTTTCTTGTTTCGTTTTCGCTGCTAGGTTTTGATAAAAAACGTCGTTTAATTCTATGACCACTAAATGTGTGTCTGGATTCAAGCGCTTCATGATTTTCTCGGTAAAGATACCTGTGCCGGGTCCAAGTTCAACGATGACTTTAGCGTTGTCAAATGGAATATTCTTAAGCATTTTAGCCGCAAGAAAACGTGAGCTCGGTATCATGGAACCGACCATTTTGTTTTCTTTAAAAAACTGATTGATGAAAGACTTCTTAGACACCTTATGCTAATTGAAGGCTTGCTTGTGCGCCATGAATAATTCCAAGAACTTTTCCATTTAAGGCGTGGTGCTTAAACGGACTGAATCGATGATGTGTTGATTCTGGTGACCATTCAAATGCGACACTTGGATCAAAGATGCTGATGTCCGCCATATTACCTTCTTCGATAGCGATGTGTTGAATTCCTGCGATTTCTCTACTGCGTTGACTGACTGCCGTAATGAATTTCGTTAAATCCGCTTCCTTGCTGCTATTGAGTGCTGCAAAGCATGTTTCTAACTGCGGAGCACCGAAATTAGCTAGGTCAAATTCAAGTTCTTTTTCTTCGGTATCTGCTGGACGATGGTCGGTAACAATCGTATCAATCGTTCCATCGTTTAATCCTTCCCACAGCGCCAAGCGATCTGTTTCTTTGCGCAGGACAGGAAGAACCTTCATGTGTGAATCGAAATCCAACATGGCTTGTTCAGTAAAACATAAGTTCATCACGTGAACATCTGCCGTCACATTTAAACCGCGTTTTTTAGCTTCTTTCACCAAACGAACACTTTCCGCTGTAGAAAGTCCACTTAAATGAATGCTACCATCGGTATATTCAAGTAAACGTAAATTTCGTTCGATTTCTATGACTTCCGCAATTGCTGGATCAGCTTTCAGTCCGGTGCGCGTGGACGCTTCTCCTTCATTTACTTGTCCTTTTCCAGCTAAGGATTCATTTCTGCTAAATGCCAAAACTTTTCCACCGAAGTTTTTCGTATACAACAAGGCGCGGTACATAATACCAGCAGAGACACTGTGCGTATCGTCCGTAAATAGTTTCGCTCCAATTTGATACATGTCGTACAATTCAGCTAATTCCTCGCCTTTCAATCCTTTTGTCAATGCTCCGAGCGCATGTATACTCGTGCTGTGTCCTTCTGCTTTTTGGTACAAATAAGCAATCTGTGTTTTACCGTCAATACTTGGTTGTGTTCCTGGGACAACGTGAACATGTGTGTATCCACCCATGGATGCAGCATCTAATCCACTTTGAATGGTTTCTTTGTGCTCCATTCCTGGGTCACAAAAGTCAGCTTTCAAATCAACCCATCCCATGGAGATATGCAAATCGTTTGAAGTCACTTCAATGGCATCTGAATCAGTTAATTCACTTGCAATTTTAGAGATTGTCCCGTCTATAACGAGTAGGTCCATTCTTTTTCCATGATGGGAAGAAGTTGGGTCGATGATTTTTGCGTTTTTAATGAGGATTTTCATTTCCAAAATTTAATTAATGCCATTTCTGTCAAAACAAACAAGAGTCCGAGTAGCAAAAAGCTTCGCCAATATTCAATTGGCTTGTCGATTTGAATTTCAGACAGACTTTGTCCGTCTTTGACGGTGTTAAATTTAATGTTTTTTATGCCTTTTTCTTCCAATTCACTGATAATTTCGTCGGATGACAGTTGCTTCATTGCCGATTCTTTACGGTCATAATTCACTGCAATAAGTCCAAGTGTGTCCTCATTTTGAATGAAATAGGTGCCCGCTTTTAATCGTTCAACAGCTTCCATACCCGCTATGGAAATTTTTGTTTGTCCGTTTGATTTCCTAGTACTCGGGATGAATGAGTTTTTTCCATTCACCAGTTTTAAGGGTTGCTCACTACTCACTTCGCGTTGAATGGGGATGTTTGCATCAACGCCAATTGTTGCGAATAGCGGAAAGTTCTGTGACGAGAATTCGCCAACACGAAGCAACAATGTTGGGAATAAGGCATTGGCAGTGAAGTTTCCAAATTCTTCTTGTAGTGCCGTTGTGAGTAGAAAGGATTTTGTTCCGGAACGCCAAAACAAAGGCGCATCGTTTCGGAAATTGAGTAGAGAGAATCCATTTGTTGCATTGACACGATAGGCTTTGCGAACATTGGGTAAATTCAGTGCTTGATTTTCTTTTTCAAAAACACCGATAAAGAATGGATCTTTGTAACGGATGTCATCGAGTTTTAGACCTTCTGTCATCAGATCTCCTAGTCCGGGAAGCTCAATTTCAGAAAGAAATTCAGCGTAATCAGATCGGTTAATTTGATTTCCGGGAATAACAAAAACAGTTCCGCCTTTTTCATGGAATTCTTTCAGGTCTGTACTAAGGCCAGAAGGAATGTCATTTAATCCGTTGAAGACAACAAGGTTTTTTTGATTTAGTAAATCTCTTGTATAATTGCTGCTTGAAATAGAGGTGGTGTGATAAAACGGTTCAACCGAAAATACTTGCGAAACTTTTTCACTGGCATTTTCGCCTGATAAAATTAATACCTCGGCACTTTTTGCCACTTCATATGCGAAATGGAAATCATCATCCCAGTAAATTTGCTTATCGTTGATGCTAACCATTCCTGTTTTAAAGCCAACTTCTTTCTCTGAAAATGGAAAGCTCGTTGTTCGTTGTTCATTTGGAGCAAGATCAAGGAACATTGTTCGACGTTGAGAACCTATTTTTGCTGATAATTCCAAGTTTACTCGTTCGGATTTCGCATCATTTTGAATCCGTACGAAAAGTTCATTCGGTTCTCCTTTTTTATGTACCGGTGTGGCGAACCAAACAGAATCAATAAATAAATTCCCGGGATCCTGAGGAATTAGCTGAAATGCATAGTAGTTCGACTCTTTATCCTCTTTGATATTTTCTGTACTAAACGTACTTGATTGAAAGTCAGATAACAGAACGATTTGACGTGTTTTAATTCGTTCAACTTCCGCATCTTCCTTATCTAAAAAGGACTTTTGCCATGATAGTACATCTCCAATATTTCGTCGAATAGATGTTGGTTCTATTTTATCTAAATAGGAGAGGGCCTCCATTTTTGTCAATAGGCGCTGCTCGACACCGTCCATCTTATTGGTAAATAACAAAATGCGTGTTTCCAATGGAGCTTTTGCTAGCATTCGTTTTGCCATTTCACGTGCTTCTGATAGAAGTTCTCCCTCTTCACCAATAGCCGTCATCGAAAAGGAGTTGTCCAAGTAAATGGCTAATACATTTTTTCCTCCATTTCCTCCATTTTCATTCAAGGGAATAATAGGCATGGCAAACGCTAGGACAATGAATGTTAATGCCAAACATCGACTTATTAAGACGAGTAAATGACGGAGTTTTTGTGTGGACTTATTTTCTTGTTCAATGAAACGAATAAATTTCAACGAAGAAAAATAAAGTACCTTTTGTCGACGAAAATGAAAAAGGTGAATGATGATTGGAATCAGCAATAAAGAAAGAAGCCAAAGACGTTCTGGATGTATAAATTCCATGAGTCAAATGTAAGAAATTAAATCCATTATTTCTCGCTTAAAATGCCTTTTGCTATCAATTTTGCTTGAGTCCGAAGTTCACCAATTGCGGTGCTTTCCCAAAGTGTTCCTTTGCATAGATTACCTATGGCATAGATGCTCATTGGTGCTTCACTCAAAACATATAATTTTTCTGGATGAATTTCTATTCCTTGTGAGCTTTCGTCCGAAGTTATCCACCTCCGTTTGATTAATTCTTGAAGGATCGGATTCGACATGTTTTCAATCGAGGTTTCTGGACCTGTGCAATTGATCAAGCCTGTGTAATGACCTGAAATGACCTGTTTGCTGGACTCAAATCGTATGGCTAATTGATCTTCGTGAAGTTCTACGGATAACAGTTTACCTGCACATACCTCTAATTGTCCGGATGCGCGTTCCTTGTCCATCATTTTCGCGATTGAACTTGGGATTCGGTGTCTCACCGTTCCCCACATGTGGCGTAAGCGTTTGAGAAAGGTTCTTTTCTCTTTTGGAGTGAATCCTTGCCACCAAAATGAAAACTGTGAACGAAGTGTGTCAACACCTAGTAAGAATTGTGCTTGAGAACGTTTTTTTCGCTTTTGATTAAAAAAATGAATCAAAGATATTAAGTCTGTTTGTTTTGGTTGGGTTGGAACAACAGATAATTCCTCTTCTGGATGAGCAAGCATGTTGAATCCATGTGTGGAAAGCGAGATTATCTTTTGATGGAATCCAGCCTTTCGTAAACGAAGAACGGTATCCACCATCGTAAGTCCATTTCCAAGGATGAAAATCGCATGTTCGTTATGGATGTGATTGAATTCAATATTCCATGGATTCCCATGATAATAGGGTGATTGATAAACTTCTTTTGGTAGTTCTTTTGGAATTCGTGGTTGTTCGTTTCCTGTCGCCAACACGAGGGAGTCGAAATCCTTGAAGTGGTTAAATTCCTCTTGTTTTAAGTCGAAACGAACAAGGTTTTGCTTCGCCTTGGACTTTGTCTCTGTCCAAATGGACTGTAAATAGTTTCCATACACCGAGCGAGGGACAAATCCACGTGGATGGGAGATTCCCGGATGTTCATGTTGTAAAAATCGAACAAAATGTTCTGGGTCATCTGGAAAGGCGCTCATGTTTTCACTTCGGACATTGAGCAATAAGTCTCCTGAATCCGCTCTATAAGCTGGCCCCAATGTTTCTGAATCTCCGTGATGAAAGCGTGTAATTTCTCCCTTGAATCCTTGGTCGATTAACTGACGGATTACCATGGTTCCAGCGAACCCACCACCGATGACTGCGATTTTTTTAGGCATAAAAAAACTGCCCGAAATCGGGCAGCCTTCTTTTATTTATTACAAAATACTATTGTTGTTTCAGAGCTTCCAAGCGTTTTTTGTACTCTTGACCTTTTTCGATACGACCAAGTTTCGTGTTTGTTTTGTACAAAATATCCAAAATGGATTTTTCGTTCGGATTTTTCTCGATGTATTTTTCCAATGGAATTAAAGCTAGTGTAAACAATTCATTTGCTCTTTTTTCCAATTCCTTCACCTTTGGATCCTTCATATCCAAATTCATCGCTGCCGTTCTTGTTTCAGCTGCCCAGTTATAGTAGTGTGCGCCTAATTGGTATAGCGCCTCGTTGTATTCAGGATCGATCTCGATTGCTTTAGACAAAGCCTCTGCTGCTTTATCGTTTTGTTTTAATTCGATGTAAGAAGTTCCTAAAATGTAGTACAACTGTTTGTTGTTTGCATCGATGGCAAGGGCTTTGTTAATGAAAACCTCCGTATTCGCAACATCACCTTTTTGCAAGTATATGTTCACCATAGAAATCAATGCATCAATATTCTTTGGAAAAACCTCTAAGACACTATTTACAGCAACAACAGCTTTGTCAAATTCCTTTGCATCAAGTAATTTGTCCACGTGATTGTTCAAGCTCAAGGTTGTGTTGATCTCAGCATCCTTGTATTCTTCACCAAGGAACGAGCGTAGATAATAAGATACCAAGAATGCGTTTAACGATTCTTCGTATTTTTTATTGTTGTAAGCTTCAATTCCTTGATTGAACATCATATCAGAACGGAATCCCATGAACGTTTGCGCATCAGAAGTCCATGCTTTTTTCGGGTCATCTAAAACTTTTTTGAATGATGCTTTAGCAATTGCTTCGTATTCATTCATTTTCGCTTCATCCAATGGATTCGTTGCGGCGTCCATTGTTGCTACTTCGATTAAGCTGTAGTAGATCTCTGCACGGTATAGGTGCATTTTGAAGTCCTCAGCTGTTTCTGGATTCACGGCAGCCAAGTCAATGAATTTACGTGCTTCTTCCACCGTTTTTTTTGATGGTTCGATGCCGTTTGTCATTGGATTATACTTTTTGTAAGTCATAATCGCATCGGTCACGTTTTTCTTCTGTGCGAATGATCCGAAAGTCACTGCTGAAAATGCAATAACAGCTGTGAGTTTGATGATGTTTCTTTTCATATTCGTTGTTATATACGTCTAAAAATTAATCTTCGTCGCTTGTTTCAATTTCTGTGCCAAGATCTTCTGCTTCATCCGCTAATGGAATCTCTACTCCTTCGATCACTTCGATGTCTTCGTCCTCATCTTCTGTTCTTGGAACACGTGCAATTGCTGCAATCGCTGCATTTGATTTCAGGTTGATCAGTCGAACACCTTGAGCAGCTCTTCCCATTGTGCGGATCGTGTCTACGTGCATGCGAATTGTTACACCTGATTTGGTGATGATCATTAAATCATCCTCATCAAATACATTTTGAATCGATAGTAATTTACCAGTTTTGTCAGTGATATTTAATGTTTTCACACCTTTACCACCGCGGTTCGTAATACGGTAAACTGGTTCTTTGTCTTCCGGATCGTTTAAGAATGTACGTTTTCCATATCCTTTTTCAGAAACAACCAAAATTGTTGAGAAGATATCTTCGACACAAATCATTCCAATTACGCAGTCCTCGTCGCTTGTTAAAGTTACTCCGCGAACACCAGAGGCATTTCTACCCATTGGACGAACAGTGGATTCGTTAAATCGAATAGCGCGTCCTGAACTGGTTGCTAAAACGATTTCGTTTGTACCGTTTGTTAATTTCGCTTCTAATAACTCGTCGTTCTCACGGATTCCGATGGCGTTAATACCATTCGAACGTGGACGAGAGTATGCTTCCAATGATGTTTTCTTGATGACACCTTGTTTCGTACACATCACGATGAAGTTGTTTTCAACGTAATCTTTATCCGTCAAGTCAAGCACTTTTACGTATGCTTTTACTTTGTCATCTTGTGGGATATTGATCAAGTTTTGAATTGCTCTTCCTTTCGATGTTTTGTTTCCTTCTGGGATTTCGTAGACGCGCATCCAGAAACATCTTCCTTTCTCGGTAAAGATCAATAAATAGTTGTGGTTAGTGGCAACAAACAAGTGCTCCAAGAAATCTTGGTCACGTGTTGCCGAACCTTTCGATCCCATTCCACCTCTGTTTTGAACTTTGTATTCCGCTAGGTTTGTACGTTTGATGTATCCAGCATGTGAAATCGTTACGACAACTTCCTCATCTGCAATTAAATCTTCCATGCGCATTTCGCTCGCGGAATATTCAATTCTAGAGCGACGTTCGTCACCGTATTTATCGCGCATTTCGTTCAATTCATCTTTGATGATTTGCATGCGGCGTTCTTCATTGTCCAGAATATCTTTAAGGTCAGCAATAAGCTTCATCAAGTCATCATATTCTAAACGAAGTTTATCTTGTTCTAGTCCTGTTAATTGACGTAGACGCATGTCCACAATCGCACGTGTTTGAATCTCAGAAAGTCCAAAACGAACAGACAAACGATCTCTCGCTGCATCTGGGCTAGAAGATGTTTTAATGATTTCAATTACTTCGTCGATGTTATCTGAAGCAATGATTAATCCTTCAAGGATGTGTGCGCGTTCCTCTGCTTTGCGTAAGTCGAAACGTGTACGACGAATAACGACTTCATGACGGAATTCAACGAATTCTTGAATCAAGTCGCGTAGCGCCATCATACGTGGACGTCCACCAACTAAACAGATGTTGTTTACAGAGAACGATGTTTGAAGCGCAGTAAATTTGTATAGTTTGTTTAAAACAACGTTTGCGATTGCATCACGTTTGATTTCGAAAACGACACGCATACCATTACGGTCAGACTCATCACGTAAGTCCGAAATACCTTCAATTTTCTTGTCGTTAACAAGTTCGGCGATTTTTTTAATCATCTCCGCTTTGTTCACTTGATAAGGAATTTCTGTAACGATGATTTGCTCACGTCCATTTTCCTCTTCGATTTCCGCTTTACCACGGATTACGATTCTTCCACGTCCAGTTAATAAAGCATCGCGAACACCTTCGTATCCGTAGATAATACCTCCTGTTGGGAAATCTGGAGCTTTAACGAATTGCAATAATTCCTCTCCTGTAATATCTTTGTTGTCAACATAAGCAATAACACCATCAATCACTTCCGTTAAGTTGTGTGGAGCCATGTTTGTAGCCATACCTACAGCGATACCGGCAGCACCGTTGATAAGTAGGTTAGGGATTTTAGTTGGTAAAACTGTTGGTTCTTGTAAGCTATCATCGAAATTCGCGGTAAAATCAACCGTTTCTTTCTCTAGGTCCCCAAGCATTTCCTCTGCAATCTTGCGCAAACGAGCTTCGGTGTAACGCATTGCTGCTGGACTATCACCATCCACAGAACCAAAGTTTCCTTGTCCGTCCACAAGTGGATAACGCAAGGACCATGGTTGAGCCATACGCACCATTGTGTCATAAACGGAACTATCACCGTGAGGGTGATACTTACCTAGAACTTCCCCGACAATTCTTGCGGATTTTTTATAAGGTCGATTCGAATAAACACCCAAGTCTTGCATTCCATACAAAACTCTTCTGTGTACTGGTTTAAATCCATCTCGTACATCAGGTAGGGCACGTGAAACGATTACGGACATCGAATAATCGATGTACGCTGATTTCATTTCATCTTCAATGTTTATCTGAATAATTCTTTCTCCTTCAGCCATGTTTATTGATAATTAAATTCTGCTTGTCAATTTAAGCATTCAAAATTAATGAAATATGAACGCCATCCTCGGTCCAAAATCTAAATTTACTAACAAAATCACTGCATAAATTGTGAATAATTATCGATGCATGCGAAATATAAAAGTTATATTTGTAATGCTTAAAAAGTGAACACATGGAAGCGAAATTTTCACCTCGTGTCAAGGATTTAATTAGTCACAGTCGCGATGAGGCTGTTCGACTGATGAATGAATTCGTTGGCGCAGAACATTTATTGTTGGGATTGATTCGCTTAAACGAGGGGACTGGGGTTCATATTTTACAAGAATTTAATTTGGACCTAACCAAAGTGAAGGCGGAAGTCGAGAAGATTTTATCTAAATCCTCTGTGACATACATTGCCAATCTCAATTTACCTTTATTAAAACAAACCGAAAACATTATCAAACAGTCTTATTTGGAGGCGAAGGAATTTAAGTCGCCGATCATTGGAACAGAACACTTGTTGTTAACCATTTTGAGGAATGAAGACAGTGTTGCTTGCCAAGTACTAAATAAGTATGGTGTAATGTATGAAAACGCACGAGACGAATACGAAGTTATGTTAGAAGAACGCAAACAACCAAAAGCAGAATTCCCTAGCAATAGTGGTGGGAATGAAGAAGAAAACTACGGTGCACCTCGCAAACCTGCTGATCCTAAGTCAAAAACGCCTGTTTTAGATAATTTCGGTCGCGATTTGACGAAAATGGCGGAGGCTGGAAAGCTTGATCCGATTGTTGGACGTGAAAAAGAAATTGAGCGAGTAAGTCAAATTCTTTCTCGTCGCAAGAAGAATAATCCGATTTTAATTGGTGAGCCAGGAGTTGGTAAAAGTGCGATTGCGGAAGGACTTGCCTTGCGCATTGTTCAACGTAAAGTTTCTCGTATCCTATTTAACAAGCGCATTGTTTCTTTGGACTTGGCCTCATTGGTAGCGGGAACGAAATACCGTGGGCAATTCGAAGAGCGAATGAAAGCAGTAATGCAGGAAATTGAGAAAAATCCGGACATCATTCTATTTATTGATGAAATTCATACCATTATTGGTGCGGGTGGAGCAAGTGGATCTTTAGATGCTTCAAACATGTTCAAACCTGCTTTGGCACGTGGAGAAATGCAAGCGATCGGAGCAACAACATTGGATGAATACCGTCAGTACATCGAGAAAGATGGTGCTTTGGAACGTCGTTTTCAGAAAGTCATCATCGAGCCAACATCGGTTGATGAAACGGTTCAAATCTTGAATAACATCAAAGAGCGTTACGAGGAACATCACTCGGTGACGTATACTCCGGAAGCGATTGCTTCTTGTGTGAAGTTAACGGAACGTTACATTACTGATCGTCACCTTCCAGACAAGGCCATTGATGCTTTGGATGAGGTTGGTTCACGTGTACACATTACCAATATCAATGTACCTCAAGAAATTGTAGATATCGAAGGTCAAATTGAAGGATTAAAAGAGCAAAAAGCAGATGTAATTCGTTCTCAACAATATGAGAAAGCAGCAGAATTACGCGATAATGAACGCAAGCTACAGGAGCAACTAGAAACAGCAAAAACGAAGTGGGAAGAAGATTCCAAAAACAACCGTGTTGTTGTGACGGAAGAAGATGTTGCAGAAGTTGTTTCCATGATGTGTGGAATACCAGTTACGAAAGTATCTGAGTCCGAAATGGGCAAGTTGGTGAAAATGGCGGAAACCATTCGTGGGAAAGTCATTGGACAAGACGAGGCAGTGGACAAAGTAGTGAAAGCTATTCAACGAAATCGCGCTGGATTAAAAGATCCAAACAAACCAATCGGATCATTCTTTTTTCTAGGACCAACAGGGGTTGGGAAAACACAATTAGCGAAAGTACTTGCTCGAAATTTATTCGATTCTGATGATGCATTAATCCGCATTGACATGTCAGAATACATGGAGAAATTCTCTATTTCTCGTTTAGTTGGAGCGCCTCCGGGATACGTTGGATACGAAGAAGGGGGACAATTAACGGAAAAAGTACGACGCAAACCGTATGCAATTATCTTGTTAGATGAGATTGAAAAAGCGCATCCAGATGTATTCAACTTGTTGTTGCAAGTATTAGACGATGGACACATGACCGATGGTCTTGGACGTAAAATTGATTTCAAGAATACCATTTTGATAATGACATCGAATATCGGTGCTCGTCAGTTGGCTGATTTTGGAACGGGTGTTGGATTTGGAACGAAATCACAGGAAGAAGCGAAAGAAACAAATTCTAAATTGGTGATTCAAAATGCCTTGAGAAAAGCATTTTCTCCAGAGTTCTTGAACCGTGTGGATGATATGATTATGTTTAAATCCTTGAGTCGTGAGGATATTCATAAAATCATTGATATCGAACTAGAAAAATTACATGACCGAATCAAGGGAATGGGGTATTTCGTGGAAAGTACAGAGAAAGCGAAAGACTTTATTTTGGAGAAAGGTTACGATGAGAAATTCGGAGCGCGACCAATGAAACGAGCGATTCAGAAATTCATCGAAGATCCGTTAGCTGAAGAGATCATCAATGCAAATTTGATGGAAGGTGATACAATTTTACTTGACCACGAGGATGGGAAAGAAGAATTAAAAGTGACCATCAAAAAACCGAAAGCGCCGAAGAGAAGCGCTGGAGGTGCGGACAAAAAAGAATCTTAAATACCAGAAAAGCGAGTTTTCACTCGCTTTTTCTTTTTCTAGTTATGACTGTTGAAGAAGCTTTAATACATCGTTTTAAAGAACCGAAGTTTACAGAGTGGCATCGGCATTTTGTTTCGCATCCAGAACAGATTCCTGATTTGGTAGATTTAGCGCTCGGTTCGAAAAAAGCACCTTTGCCTGCACACGCTTCGTGGCTGCTGATTCATCTTGCTAAAGCCGATTGGACCTTGTTAGTGTCATATGAACATGCGTTTATCGATTATTTTTTAGTGTCAACCAATCAATCTATCCTGCGCAACTTATTGGTGACACTCTTGGAATTTCCCTTAACGGATTACCGTGAAAGTGATTTTCTAGATTCCTTGATTAACCATGTGAAAAACGAAGAAAATAAAGTAGCCTTGCGAGTTTATTCATTGTATAAACTCACGGGATTTGTACAGCGCTATCCTGAAATCAAAGCGGAAGTTGATGCGGTCATTGAACTCATTCAAGAGCATCCCATGTCACCCGCGATGAAAGTGGGTATTCGCAATTTTGAAAAAATGTGTCGGAAGTTCGCCTAGATTAGTGCGTAAAAATCACTTCTTCTTGTGGAACACGCATTCTTGGACCCCAAATTCCTGGTTCGGTTCCAAGTCCAACGGAGATGATCATGTTGATTTCTGCTCCTCTTGGTAGTTTTAAGGCTTTTTTAACGCGTTTCTCATCGAATCCTTCCATCGGACAAGTGTGGAATCCTTCTGCGGCGATAGATAGCATAAATGTTTGAGCAGCGAGCGCGCATGACTTGTGTACGCCCACACGTTGATTGGAGCTTCCTCCGGTGCGGAAAAATGGTTTGTTGAGTCCGGCGAAGAAACTAATGCTGCGACGAATCAAACTCATGAATCCAAACGGATCGTTCGAATACAGTAGCGGCATCACTTTGCCATAGTAATTCAAGCCCATGGTTTGTGCTTTATCTGGTTCTCCAACAATACTGGCCTTCACCATGTCCAAATTCCATTTCGCACGACTCTTCCATTTGTCCTTACGGGTAACGAAAACCACCATGTGCTGCGCCGTTTTTGCTGCACTTTGTCCAAGGCATAGAGGAACGAATGTTTCGATCATTTCTTTAGACTGAATCCAATGGAACTCCCAAAGTTGCATGTTGCTACTATTCGGTGAAAGGATTGCTCGTTCGATGCTTGTTTGAATGACTTCGTTTGGAACGGGAGTGTTTGCGTCAAATTTGCGGTTTGATCGTCTAAATTCGATGATGCGTTGGAATTCTGTGTTCATTTGGTTAATGTGCTAGTTTTTTAATGTGCTAGTTTTCTAATGTGCTAATGTGCTAGTTGTTTAATGTGCTAGTTTTCTAATGTGCTAATGTGCTAGTTTTCTAATGTGCTAATGTGCTAGTTGTTTAATGTGCTAATGTGGTTTCGTAGTTGTGGAGTGCTAATTGTTGATTCCGGTTACGATGTAGCCATGTTGTTTTAACAATTCAAGAACGCCATTTGTTCCGCCAAGGTGTCCGGCGCCGACGGCGATGAACGTTGCTTCCTTGCTGATTTGTTTTTCTATGACTGGGATCCAGTTGGCGTTTCGGACATCTAGGAACCAATGGTTGAATTCTGGAAGCATGTCTGTTTCTTCAGAAATCATTTGGTACAGTCCGTTGATGTCTTCTTTTTCATATAGTTTAAACATCACATCAAATTCTGACATGTTTGAAAAGTCATCCATGAATTGAAGTTGATCTTTAATACTGACACGGTCAATGGTTTCCATTTGATACATCACTGTTTCTAGTCCGATGAGTGGTTTTTTGTACTTTTTCGCCAATTTATCGAACTCCATTTCGAAGGACTTTTGCTTACCGATTTTCTCTTGGAGTACCACAGAACTGAAGAAGAATGGTTTCATGTGTGAATATTGCTCAAATTTAGATTCCTTCCAAGTGAGAGTATCCATGCAGTATTTTTTGAGTTTCACATAAGATGAGTCGCTCATGTAATTCTTCAAAGTTTCACCATTGGGAAGCAGGGTCATTTTCGCTAATTCGATTTTCTCCGTCAGGCTCATGTCAAGCTCAATTTCCAGTGCAATTGTTGCGCTTGATTTGATGGCTTCCAAAACTTTTTTTGGCATTTCAAAATCCTCTTTTGGCATGGTATGAATCGTTCCGAAAATATAGGAATCTTGCTTCAGGCCATTTCCTGAAATCCGATAAAGTAGCTGGGTATTTGCATTCGTAAAGAGGATCAAAAATCCAACAAGGATCGAAAAGCGAGGAATTAATTTCATGTACATGATTTAGTGCGACAAATTTACGTGGAATATTGATTGTCATCGATTTTTACTGACAACTTTTCAAGGATTCCGATAAACTTGCTGACACCTTGACTTAATTTTGACAATGGTCTTATCTTTGCGAACCCAAAAGCGAATTAAAATTTCAGAATATGTCAGAAGAGAAGGAAGAATTGAAAAATGACCAACATCAAGAGCCACAAGAGGCGACTACGGATGCGGTAGATTCTACGATTGAAGAAAATAAGGAGGAAGCTCCAAAAGAGTTGACAGCGGAAGAAAAGTATGCTGAGTTAAATGATCGTTACTTACGTTTACATGCTGAATTTGATAATTTCAGAAAAAGAACCTACAAAGAACGCATCGAGCAAACAGCTACAGCGAACAAAGATGTATTGTTAAGTTTATTGCCAGTGATGGACAACTTTGAGCGTGCGATTGTTACCAATGAAAAATCGGAGGACGTTGCAGCAATGAAAGAAGGATTCCATTTGATTTACACGATGTTCAAGGGAATTTTAGATTCCAAAGGATTGAAGCCGATGGAAGCAAAAGGTGCACATTTTGACAGTGATTTACATGAAGCGATTGCGAACATTCCAGCTCCTGATAAAAAGATGGTTGGGAAAGTGATCGAAGATGTTGAGAAAGGATATTATTTAAACGATAAAGTGATTCGTTTTGCGAAAGTAGTCGTAGGACAATAACGAGACCCACATTATGAGTCAAAAAAGAGATTATTACGAAGTATTAGGTGTTTCCAAAAATGCGGATGAGGCTGAAATCAAAAAAGCTTACCGCAAAATGGCCATTAAGTTTCACCCGGATAAAAATCCAGATGATGCAACTGCGGAAGACAAGTTTAAGGAAGCAGCGGAAGCATACGAAGTATTAAGTAACGGAGAAAAACGTGCGCAATACGACCGATTTGGACACGCAGGTATGGGTGGACAAGGAGGCTTCGGAGGCGGAGGAATGAACATGGATGATATCTTCTCGCAATTTGGAGATATTTTCGGTGGTGCTTTTGGCGGAAGTTTCGGTGGTAGCAGAAGCGGAGGAGGATCAAGAACCGTTCGTGGAACGAATTTACGCGTGAAAATGAAATTAACCTTGGAGGAAATTGCCAATGGGGTTAAAAAGAAAATAAAGGTTAACAAATTGGTGAATGCCGAAGGAGTGACCTATAAAAATTGTCCGACTTGTAACGGGACAGGGAGAATTACTCGCGTTGCTCAAACCTTCTTAGGTGCGATGCAAACACAATCCGCATGTCATGTGTGTCAAGGTGCTGGAAAGTCTATCGACAAAAAACCGGCAGATGTAGATGCACAAGGATTAAAACGTCAAGAGGAAGTTATTGAGATCGAAATTCCAGCAGGTGTAGAGGAAGGTATGCAATTAAGCGTTCAAGGACGCGGAAATGCAGGTCCATTCAATGGCGTGGCAGGAGATTTAATCGTCGTGATCGAAGAAGTAGAACACGAAGAATTGCGTCGAGAAGGAGAAAATGTACATTTTGATGCGTACATTAATTTCGTGGATGCGGTTTTAGGTGAATCCATTGAAGTTCCAACTATTGGTGGGAAAGCGAAGATCAAAGTTGAACCAGGAACACAAAGTGGAAAAGTACTTCGCTTACGTGGAAAAGGTTTGCCAAGTGTACAAGGTTATGCAACAGGAGATCAATTTGTTCATATTCATATTTACACACCAGTCAACGTTTCCAAAGAAGAAAAGGAAATCTTGGAAAAGTTAAAAGAAAGTGAGAACTTTAGTCCAAGCGCAGCACAAAAAGAGAAAGGATTCTTCAAGCGCATGCGCGACATGTTCCATTGATGAAATTTATTGATTTAGCTGAAAACGGAAACAATTCACCACTCACTTATGTCAGTGGAATTCTTCTCATTTTCATTTTATATTTTTTAGGAAGCTTGGGGATTTTGGTGGACATCCACTTTCATTTCCCTAGTTTGTCCATTGAATCAATGGACGCACAGTTCTATCAAACGATGGGGCATACCCGCTTTTTATTCTGGGTGCTTTTTCCTTATTTACTGGTCTTTATCGGCGTCTTGCTTCATCATCGATGGATGCATCAGCGTCCAATCATTCAGGCTTTCACCTCGATGGAGAGCTTCCGTTGGAAACGCTTGTTCTTTGCCTTCTTTTTCATCATCATTGTCATGGTTGGACTGATGTCCATTCAGATTTATGCGGATTCCTTCGGTCACGGACAAGCCTTTGAATTTCAATTCGATCCAGCGAAGTTTTTTCCATTGTTGGTGGTTAGTTTGTTGATGTTGTCCATTCAGACAGCGTGCGAAGAGTTGTTGTTTCGATCGTATTTGTTGAAAGGATTGAAATTCCGCATCAAACGCACGGGGACATCCATCTTGATTAGTTCACTGATGTTTGGACTCATGCACATCGGAAATCCAGAAGTACAGGAGTTGGGTTACCACATGTTGGTGTATTACGTCTTATCTGGATTGTTTTTAGCGCTTATCACAACGGTCGACGACGGACTCGAATTGGCGATTGGCTATCACTTTGCTAATAATTTGATTGCGGCTATTTTCGTGACAACTGATTGGCAAGTCTTTCGAACGGATGCACTTTTTTTGAATCACCAGGAGCCCGATAGTGGCTGGTCATCACTGATCTTTCTGTTAGTTCTTCTTCCATCGCTATTTGTGATCTTCAAACGCATTTACAAGTGGCCGAGTTGGAAAGAAATCATGCAAAGCATGTAGGAATTCTCTGCTTTTTTTTAGCTTTACCTTGTTATGCTAGAAATCAACAATCTTTGTAAGTCCTTTCAGCGGAAAATCGCCCTCGATGAGGTGAGTTTGACTGTTGGAAAAGGAGAAATTTATGGCTTGCTTGGTCCGAATGGAGCAGGGAAGACCACTTTGATTCGAATCATCAATCAGATTTTGGAAGCTGACCGAGGAACGATTCGCATGAACGGACAATTGATGACACAGAGTCAGTTGGCAATCATCGGTTATTTACCAGAGGAACGAGGCTTGTACAAAAATATGCAGGTCGAGGAACAATTGATTTTCCTAGCGCAACTACGTGGATTGACAAAAAAGGAAGCACAACGAAACGTGAGTCATTGGTTGGGTAAATTCGGAATCTTGGATTGGCGTTCGAAGCGCGTGGAATCCTTATCCAAAGGAATGGCCCAAAAAGTACAGTTCATTGCGGCCTTGGTACACGATCCACAGTTGCTGGTACTAGATGAACCCTTGAGTGGATTCGATCCAGTAAACGTGGAATTGATTTTAAATGAAATGAAAGAATTGAAGGAAAGTGGAAAAACCATTATCCTCTCGACACATAATATGCAAAGCGTAGACGAAATCTGCGACCGTGCCAGTTTGATTCATGAATCGAAAAAACTAGCTGAGGATACCGTTTGGAATTTACGAGAGCAACACAACCAAGGTGAGTATATGGTGCGCTTCAAAGGGAACATGATTGGTTTCGTGAATGCGTTATGGACCGACTTTGAATTACTTGGACACGAGGAAATTGGCGATAATCGATTTTTAGCAAAATTGAAAATGCGAGGAGCAAGTCAGATGAACGATTTAATCAATGCCTTGGTTGGAAAGGTCCAAATCGAACTGATTGAGAAAAAACTACCATCCATGCAAGAAGTATTTATAGATATTATTCGCGGAAAGGAGGAGGCACATGCGTAATTTCTGGTTACTTACGAAAAGAGAATGGTCGGAGCGTGTGATGAACCGCACCTTCCTATGGATGTTATTCATTGGTCCATTGGTTTGTTTGCTGATGTTGTCCTTTTTGTTCAAAGCAGGCGACGAAGGAAAAAACAGCATCAATGTTCTGATTGTCGATCCGGCAGAATTGATGGATCACCGAGTGATGGCGCAAGCGGAACATGAAGTGCATTATTTCTTTATCGATGATTACGTGGAGATTGAAGAATTTCGCGATGGTTCGCAATACCAGAAGTTCGATGCGATGGTCGAAATCAACGAGAAAATCCTCATCAACAAAAAAGCGTTTGTCTTTTACCGCGCTTCACCTTCAATGGATGTCAAAATGCAGTTAAAATTCCAAATGGAACGACGAATCGAAGAATTGGTGGTGGAATCCTTTACCAATTTATCCATTGATCACTTTCGACGCATTAAACAGCCATTAATCATGGATTTTCGCAATGTCTATGATCCAAAGAATGAATCGAGCGACTTAGAAAGTTGGGTTGGATTCGTCTTCGGAGGATTGATTTTCTTGTTCATTGGGATTTTCGGAATGACGATCTTACGCAGTACAGCGAAAGAAAAAAGCAACCGCATCGTGGAGGTCTTGCTTTCAGCAGTCAAACCACGTCAATTGATGTTGGGTAAAATGACCGGAATTGCATTGGCGGCTTTATTTCAATTAGCGATTTGGTCCGTGTTGATTGGTTGCGGATTGTGGATCTTGAGACAAACCATTTTTCCTGACATGATGAATCCAGCGAACTGGCAAGGCATTCAAATGGCTGCTGATGTGCAGAATCAAGTCGTCATGGCGCAGGAAGGATTGAGTAATAATCCAGTGTTGGACTTGGTCTATGCGCGCATCGACTACGTTTGGATGAGCGTGCACTTTGTGTTCTTCTTCATTGCAGCGTACTATTTCTATGGTGCATTTTTCAGCATGATTGGCGCGATGACCGGAACAGAAAGCGACGGACAACAATTTGTCATGCCTATTTTACTGTTGCTTGGATTCTCCATTTTATCCGGATACATGTACATTCATTATCCCGATTCAACATTTGCCGTATGGATTAGTTATCTTCCATTTACCGCACCGATGGTGGTGATGATACAGCTCGCACAAGGCGTTCCGATTGAGTCCTATTATTTGATTTGGATCCATTGGTTGATCATTGTACTTTCAGCTGTATTGATGTTGCAAGTTGCAGGAAAATTGTACAAAAATGGCATTCTACAATTTGGACACCGTTTGCGACTTTCACAATTCTGGCGCTTATTCAAATCTTAATTCCAAACACGATGAAAGCATTGATCGATTTAGGAACGAATACCTTCAATTTGATGATTGCTGACATCGACGCAACCGGATTGATTCATGTGATTCACAGTGAAAAGGAAGGCGTTGCTTTGGGAATGGGAGGTATTCACGAAAAGCGTCTTACCGATGATGCGATTGATCGCGCAGTGGCATGTTTACTGCGCTATAAAAAACAATGCGAACTTCATGGTGTTTCGGACATTCGTGCCATCGGAACTTCTGCCATTCGTGACGCGCATAATCGTTCGGAACTAATTGATCGCGTTACACGAGAAACGGGAATTCACATCGAAGTGATTAGTGGCTTGGAAGAAGCGCAATTGATATACAGGGGCGTTCATCAGACGATGTCTTTTGGAGATTCTGCTTTAATTATGGATATTGGTGGAGGAAGTACCGAGTTCATTCTCGCAAACGACCAAGGACTTTTGGCCATGGAATCCTTTAACATTGGTGTTTCCCGCATTTACCAACAATTTACCTTTTCGGATCCAATGAGTCCAGCGGACATTCACGCGCTTGAATCCTATTTAGAAGAAGCCTGCGGGAAGTATTTACGTCAATTGAACGCTACTAAGCTCATCGGCGCATCCGGAAGTTTCGAAACATTTTTTGAGTTGATGCACGAAAAGCCATTCCAGGCGAAGGGTAGGGCAGTGGAAGTTGATTTTGTTCATTTTGAAACGATGTTGGAACAAATCATTGCATCGAGTCAAGCCGAGCGTGATGAAAATCCACACATCATTGCGATTCGCAAACGCATGGCACCAATTGCAGCCATCAAAACACGTTGGGTTCTTCGTCAATTAGCGATTACGCATGTGTTCATTTCGCCATATTCCTTGAAAGAAGGCGCGATGATTTCCTAGTTCTGCAACCTATGTTGCATCCTGCTGCATGGAAAGACATTACCTTTCTAAAAAGCAGAAATCATGATGATACAAGTAGAAAATTTAAAATGCGGTGGATGTATTTCTAGTGTCAAAAAAGCACTTACTAATATAGCAGGAGTAAAAGAAGTGACTGTCGACCTTGAAAGCGGAATGATTGAGGTGAGTGGGCATGCAGATCGCGTCCAGTTAATCGAAAAACTGACTGGACTCGGTTATCCCGAAGTAGGGAGCAACAATCTGTTGTCCAAAACGAAATCCTATGTCAGCTGTGCCATTGGAAAAATGAGTCATTGATTCCTTTATTTCATTGACAAAACAAAAAAACGAATGTATCTTTGTGTCAAGTTGAAGTTATTTTAAAGTAACATCGCATCAGGCTCCGTGGCGTCCGCCTTCACTCCGTTTCTGCGGACAGGCAACAATACGAGTTACAAGGCTCCGTGGCGCAACTGTATAGCGCACTGGATTTCGGCTCCAGCGGTTGTGGGTTAGAATCCCTCCGGGGTCACAAAACAAGCTAAAAGCCCCTTTCCTCTTCGGTTTGGGGCTTTTTTATTGATTGAACCCCAAGCGGAGAAAATGAAAATGTATTTGATCTTTTGCTTAAATTCTACTATGTTTTTTGAGAGAAACGAAAGGTTAGAAATTTCTAAGTTAATTTGAATAATTTTTGAGAAAAAGTTTTTCAAACGTTGCCCAAAGCAACTCGCCTTCAGACCTTAAATCAAAGGAATAATTATCTAATCTCCATTGTAATATTATGAAACGCATGCTTCCCATAAAAATTGAAGCTAATTGATTCGGATCTACATCTGATCGGATGGAATCATCCTTTTGTCCTTGTTCAATGATACGAACAACGCTTTCTTTTTTATTAGTTAGTATGTTGTGAACGGCACTCGACAATTTTAATTCATACTGGAAACTTGTTTCTGCAAAAATGACCATAACAATGGCAGGTTGATTAGAAAAATGTTCGAATTGAAATTCAATAATCCGTTTTAACTTTTCTATTCCTTTGTCTTGACTTTGAATCAATTCTTTCATCTTTGTTTTTAAACCCATTCCAAAATAATTTAATACTGACGATAAAATATCAGTCTTATTTTTGAAGTGTCGATAAATTGCAGGTTCGCTAAACCCAATTTTTTCAGCTAATGATTTTGTTGTTAGTTGCTGAATACCTCCCTGATTCATTAGTTCGGTTGCTGCATTGATAATTTCAATTTGTCTTGCGGTGTACTCCATAACACAAAGGTAAGTTAGTGCGATTAACTTATAGTTTTTTTGCCAGTGTTTTTTTACTTGCCATGTGTTCTTTTATTGAATCAACTGCATAATAAACTACTGGCACTAAGTAAACGGTTAGAATTAGAGAAGATGTTACCCCTCCAATTATTACCCATGCCAATCCATTCTTCCATTCACTTGCTGTTCCTTGTGCCATGGCTATTGGCAACATCCCTACAATCATAGAAATACTAGTCATTAAAATTGGACGCATACGACCTTTTCCTGCTTCAATTAGAGCATCCTTGTAATGCATGCCTTGAGTTTTCAATTGATTGGTAAAGTCGACTATTAAAATGGCATTTTTCACCACTAAGCCCATCAACATGATCAATCCTAATAGGGCAAATAAACTTAGATGACTTTGCGAAAGATTCAATGCTAAGAAAGCTCCAATAACTGCAACTGGAATAGAAAATAATACCACAAATGGGTAAATGAAGCTATCATATAATGCAACCATAATAAGATAAATAAGAATGAATGAAATCAATAGAACAGAACCTAAAGCACCAAAACTATCGTTCTGTCTTTTAATATCACTTCCCCAAGTCATTTGCATTCCTTCTGGTAAAGGATTTTCATTGATGTAAGCTAAAACGTCATCCGCAACACTTCCTGAAGGACGCCCTAACGCATCTGCAGTAATCGTAACAGCAGGCTGTCTGTCTTTTCGCTCTAATAATGATGGCGATTCTTCTAGTACAACCTCTGCAAACTGAGAAACTTTAATTGGAATTCCCTTTGGATTAATAATGGTCATGTTTTTCAGATCGTCATAATCGTTTCGATTGAACTCATCAAAATAGACTCTTATCGGATATTCTGTCCCTTCTTGGGTTAACACTGCATCATCATTTCCTGTAAGTGCATTTCTAATACTCATTCCTACATAAGCTGCTGTTAAACCGTATTTCTGCATTAATATATCATCTGGAATAACTCGGTATTCTGGTGCACCATTTTTTACGGACAATTGCACATTATCTGCTCCAGGAATCTTTTGAATCGCATTTTGTAAATTGGTCGATACTTTAAGAACCTCTTCAAAACTAGCTCCACTAATGGTTAATTCAATAGGCGCAGAGCGTGGAATTAAACCTAATCCTGCTATGGAGAAATTAATTCCTGCGAATTGTTCTTGAAGTTCAACTCTAAGATCCTTCATGTAAGTCTCAGTTGGTTGAAAATCTCGAACTTCTTTTGGCTTTAGTTGAATGGTGAATTCTGTAATATTTGGTGAACCAACCCCTAAACTTCCAATTCCTGTACTTGGACCTCCAACATTACTGAACACTGTTGAAATATCAGGTTGGCTTAACAAGAATTGTTCTACTTGATAGGAAACAATGTTATTTTGTTTTAATGAAGTTGTTTTATCGTATTCAAGAGATAGACGAAATTTTCCTTGGTCACCTGTTGCGATCAATTCTTTTCCTATGATATTTTGTTTTAACATCACTCCTGTAAGAGCAAATAATGCCAAAAGTATTCCTGTGAAAATGAGTTTATGATTTAACACCCATTTTAACTGGTTTCCGTACCAATTGGTAAAATTGTCTAGTTGAACTTCAAACCAAATCAGGAACTTATTAAAGAAATTAGTGGGCTTTAAGTCTTCTGATTTACCAATTCTGGAAGCCATCCAAGGTGTTAATGTAAATCCAACCAACAAACTGGTGAGGGTTGAAGTTATTACAACTACTGAGAATTGTTTCAGCATATCTGCTACAAATACTTGCAAAAAGAGAATCGGTAGAAAAACCACTATATCAACTAGGGTTATGGATAGGGCTGAAAAACCAATTTCCATACGCCCATCCATTGATGCTGTTCGTTTATCTTTCCCCATATCAAGATGACGTTGGATATTTTCTAATACTACGGTTGCATCATCCACTAGAATCCCTATGATTAACGACATGGCTAAAAGTGTCATTAGATTAAGTGTATAACCAAGCATCCACATTACTGCAAAAGCGGTTACTAAAGAGGTAGGAATAGCGACCAATACGATCAAGGAGTTTCTAAAACTACGCAAGAACATAAGCATAACTAGAGACACCAATAACACAGCCATAATTAAATCCACAACAACCGAATTAACGGCAGCAATTGTATTGTCTGTACTATCATCTGCCACAATGAATTTGACATTACTTTCCTTGTTTTGGTCTTCAATCCATTTTAATTTCTCTTTCACTTTTGTTGATACATCAACTGCATTGGCATCACCTTGTTTTTTGAGTAGAATACCTATACCATTTTTACCATTGTAACGACTGACCGAAGTAATTTCTTTAATTACATCTTTTACAACTGCCAAATCCTTGATGTAAATAGAAGTGCTCGGAGGAAAAATAGCTACCTGAATATTCTCTATGTCTTCTACTGTATTGTACTTGGATGATATTTTAACAGAGTTGGATTGACTTCCATTTTCAATTTTACCTGCTGGAATATCCAAACCAGATCTATTGATCGCTTCTACTATTTGAAGCATTGGTATATTGTAGTATTCCAATTTGTTTTCATCTACAAGTACCTGAATTTCTCTTTCTTCACCTCCTAGTATCGTTAATTCCGCAACTCCTTTTATTTGTTGAATTTGAGGTAAGTATTCATCCTGCATTTTTTGATAGAATTCTGTTGCAGGCAAATCACTGGTTGCACTAATCGACATAATTGGTAAGTCGTTCGGAGAAACCTTACTCATTTCAGGACTTAGAATATCAGCAGGTAAATCTTTACTGTTGTTATCAATGTATCTCTGAGCATCTTGCATGGTCTTGTCCAAATCTGTTCCATACTCCAAATTGGCAATAATGACAGAAGCATTGGGTAGTGATTTTGTAACCAAATAATCAACTCCTTCAAGGTTAGAAAGTGCATCTTCAATTTTGCGAGACACAGACGTTTCCACTTCTTGAGGTTCTGCACCCGGATAGACCGTTTTAATTACCACAACTGGCTGATTAAAATCGGGCATTAACTCGTAACTCAAATTTTTAAACCCAATGTATCCCAATAGGATAAATACACTGAATAACACAATTATCAGTGAGGGTCTTTTTATCGAAATTTCGGTAATATTCATGGCGCTTGGATTATTGATTCACAATTACATTGGCGTTATCAAAAAGATTGATAAATCCTCCTATTACAATTGTATCTCCTTTGTTGATCTCACCTTTAACGGATAGATAGTCTCCATTTCTTGATAAAATTGAAATTGGCGTTCTAACCGCTTTACCATTGGATACAACATATATTTCTGGATTTGATTCAGATCCAATTATTGCCTTTGAAGAAATGGTTAATGCATCTTTTGAGCTTTGATTTGTTACGAATTTTAACTCGCCATTCATTTTGGGTTTAATTCCACTTGAATTGTCTAATGCAAACTCTACTTTGAAACTATTGCCCATGCCACCTTTACTACTCACTTGGCTTAAACTTGCCGAACTAGAATTAGCAGATATACCTGTTGTCACAGAGTAATGTTGATTCTCTGTAAACAAATAGAGGTCTTCTTCAGGAACATTAATAACAAACTTTAATTCGGTTTGATTGATTAATTCAAACAAAGGAACGGCAGGTGAAGCAAATCCACCCACTTCACAAAACTTCATAGAGACCACTCCATTAAATGGAGCACGCACAGTTGATTTATTGATTTGCTCAAGGATTGTTTTCTTCTCTGCTTCAATGGTAGCAATTGCGTTTTGCGTTTTTTCTAAAGTGATAGCAGGAACGGCATCTTCATTCGATAAAGTCTGATAGCGTGATTCATCCTTTTTTAAAGCATCTAATTTGGTTTCAAGAACATTCAATTGTAATTGAAGCATTTGGTCGTCCATTTTCAGTAAGGCTTGCCCCTTGGATACTTTTTGACCTTCTTTCACAAAGATTTGGGTGATTTTACCTTGTATGTCAGCACTCACTTTTACTTCATTCATAGATTCAAACAAACCACTAAATGTCTTGTTATGTGTTTCGCTTTTGTCTTTCACTACTTCACCAAATACTTTTACAGGAGCTTCTTTATCATATTGGTAAACTCGATTTTCTGCTTCTTTTTTGTTTTGTGCTAATTGGATAACAACTATGGTGAGCAAGCCCACAATTATTAATATGCTTATGATTCGTTTCATGATCCTAATTATTTGAAATGTTGTTGGTTAATTTTTTTAGTTCTAAATCAGCTGCAAGGAATTCTGCTATACTTTGGAGATAGTTTTGCTGATTCTGAATAAGCTCGTTTTGAGCGATCATTAAATCGTTCAAAGAAATTAGCCCTTGTTTATGTTTCTTTTCCTCCTGCTCATAGATAGACTGAGCCAGATCGACTTGTTGTTCGCTTAGCGTAACATTATTGAAGGCATTTTCTAATTGCAAAACAGCATTTTCAATTTCAACTTGTTGCGCATCTTTAGTTAATTCCTCCTTTAACTTTAAGTTTTCCAATTCAAGATTCTTTTGATCTATCTTCTTATTCGTAACAGTTCCATTGAATAGTGGGTAAGTGAATCTTATTCCAGCATATCCTATGGGATAAAAGTTTAGAAACTGATTTGAACTTTGATCATATCCAAAACCTTGGGTTCCGTATGTTGCCACAAATCCAACCTCTGGTATGTATTTAGATTGTTTCATTGACTTTAAATCTATATTGATAATCTCTTGTTGCAATTGAATGATTTCTATATCCTTATTACCATTGTCTTCATACTGCATTAGGTCAATCATTAATATATTGTCCTCTACCTCAATAGTTGAAGCACTACCTGTAAGCAATTGAAGTACATTATAGATTTGCTGTAATTTGACGTCTAGATTGGCATGATACGAATGGAGTGTGGATACTTTTAATTCCAACTTCTTCACATCATTTTGATTCGCAACCTTTTGTTCGGCTAGTAATACAATATTTTGCTTAACTCTTTCTGTATTTGAAATGGTTGAATCAATAAAAACCAATTGACTCTTTAATAGTTGAGCATTTCGATATATGTTTGAGACTTCAAAATAAATTTGATCATACGTCTTTTGGACTTCTAGCTCTACTATTTTTTGAGCAGTTTCCAACTTATAAATATTGCCCATCAACCCTGATGAATATATAGGGACTTGTAACAACACATTTGCATTGATGTTATGAGGAACTCCAAATTGAGCTTCTTTAAATTGTCCCTCTGGTCCACCGAAAACCGATAATGGCATGAGCTGATATGGGAGTTCAATGAAGTATTTATACTCACCATTAATACTAAGCTTTGGTAAAAGATTGGATTTAACTTCCTTATATTTCAGAGCTGATAATTTTTGAGAATTGTTAGCAATGGCAATTCTCTGATTGTTCGCATAAACGCTATCAATGCATTGCTGTAGTGTCCATGTTTGTCCGTATAGATTCATACTACTTAAAAATAAAATCAATACGTTAGTAATTACTAACTTCATAACGCAAAAAATTTTATTTCAATAACACGAGTTGACTCGTTTCAATTCCATCCACCCAATGCTTTACCATTGGTTCTATTAAAACGCAAGCACCACTTGTAAGATCGTGTGTTTCTCCTTTCTCATTTTCAAATCGAGCAGAACCGCTTACACAAATTAAAAAAGCTTCCGTTTTAGTAATATGCTCTTTAAGATGTGCACCTTTTTGGATTTGTAATGCCGTTACGCTTCCTTCAACTCCTTTGAATAACGGGTATGTGGAAACAACTTTTTCTGAGTGTTTATCTTTTATATTCATTTGAAATACAAATTAAATTCATTCATTGATTCTTGTATTGCTTCAAAAGATTGCTTTTGATCTTCCTTTGAATCTGCCGCATTTAGGTCCTTAACCAAATCAATAAATGGAAGTAGCCATTTATGAAGTTCATCATGCGCTTTTCCTGTCATTGTGCAATTTGATGTTAAAAGACCAATATTTTCATCCAACTTAGATCCAAGTTCCTTAAAGTTTGGACTGGTTTGTTTTGATAGAGCTTCTATATCCGATTCCATATTTTCAATATGAACCATCATTTCTTTGTTCACTTTCCATTTCTCATTGTTTACCAATTCTAAACGGTAGGTATGCTTATTTGATTCCGTATTTTCCTTGGAATCTGATTGGTTCGTACAGCTATTGATTAACAAAATAAGAAATATACTTGCTAAAATTGCTTTCATTTTGAGTTCATTTTAAAAAATGAAACACCTAAAATTAGAACTGATACAGTCATTGCAATAGCTCCTAATAGAACAAAAACAGGAGGCAAACCTAAATAGACTTCACCAAGTATCCCCAAAGGCATTAATAAGCCCGTTAAACCAAGTATGGAAATCAGTTTTATTTTTTTCAATTTATCCGCAAACTGAAGTAATAAATATCCAATCACAATATTTAGAAATGCAAATAAGTTACCATGTACGTGCGCTAAACGTGATTCAAAATGCTTTCCTATTGGATAAGATTCAGCCCATTCCTTTGCATTTGGAGCAAAGTCTCTAAGGTATATTAAGATGAATCCATACAGCATGAAAACACCCATTGTTATTAACCCGATTGATATATTGTTTTTTCCGTTCATAAAAACCTAATGTTAGTATTTACTAACAAAGATATGTAAAAGTTTTTTTTCAAAAATTAAATACTAAATATTTTTCTGAAAAACAAAAAAAAACGAAAATTGCGCAGTAATTTGGGTTTTAGCTTGTGATGAACAAATCCATGGGAACACGCGTCAGCGTAATCCTGCATTTCAAAAATCATTTTGATAAGCGCATAAAAACAAAAACACCCGAAAACTGCACAGCAGTTTGGGTTTTAGCTTGCGATGAACAAATCCATGGGAAACGCGTCAGCGTAATCTTCTACCAACTTTCAAAAATCATCTAAAATTCTTGCCGATTTTCAATCCTCCGAATAATGCGACGTCGTACATCAAACCGGGAATTTCCCCATAATTTTTTACGAAAAATGGGGCAATTTCGAATGAAAAATGAAATCCCGTTTTGGACATTAATTGCACTCCAAAGGGAACATAAATAACCCGTTGAAATCCTTTCGAAAAAAAGGGTGGAATGATTGCGAAGGTTCCACCAACATATGGTGCGGCCAATTGTTTTTTATAATCCTTTCCAAAATAGTATTTCGCCCCAGTATAGGCTCCAAGAATTCCAAGTCCGACTTCTCCGTTGATGTTTGCTGTCCAAAAATGATTGTAACTGACAGATAAAATAGTGGTTGGACCACCTAACTGAATTCCAAAGCCATTCTTGTAAATCGATCGTGGATTGGACTGAGCGTTTAGAACAATATTTAATACTAAAAAACTAAAAAGAATTGCTTTTTTCATCACTTGATTTGCTTTTGAATGAAACAAAAATAAGTGGGAAAAAAGTGTATGTGAAATTGAATCTTGCAATAATCACAGGGTGATTTGTGAATTTCGCAAGTCCATTAAATGTTCATCGATGCAGGAGTCGATGTAGAAAGGACCTACTTAAAACCCACTCAATAAACTATCATACGCATCATTGAATGAAAGTCCACCGGCCGTTCTTTTTTTCGATAACTGTTTGAATTCAACCAAAGCCCACAAAATGAATTCCATTAAAAAAGGAACGTCAATCGATGCGACTTTCGGTTGGTACTTATGTAAGAGCATGTCCAAGGGTTGAATGGACAAAAGTGCCGATTCGTAGGTTTCTTCGTTTGCTTCATCAGATAATTCAAACGCATCCGCTTCAAAGAACCATTTAAGAACTTCATCGTACGGTGTTTCTTGATCCTGTTTTTTCAGTTTTTCTACTTTTGGAAAATATTGAAGAAACAAGGTTTTCGTCGCTTCGCTGATTAAGTGTTGTGCAACGAAATTCGTTCCTTCTTGTTCGCCTTCATAGACAAGTTCCATTTTACCTGTAATGGATGGAATCATCCCGATGAGATCACTATAACGAATGGTCGTTTCTTTTTCGTTGTTCATCAACGCGCGACGTTCTGCGGTACTGATTAAATTCTCGTATGCGGTGATGCTCATACGTGCGCTCACACCACTTTTATGATCGATGTATTCACTTTCACGCGCTTCAAAGGCAATTTGTTCCAAGATGTCTTTGGCCAATTCAGGTACATGTACATGACACGTGCGATTGTCCAGTTTTTCTGATTCTTGCTGGGTGATCTTCTTCGCTGTTTGAATGTCCGCGGAATAATGTGTAAGGATTTGAGAACCGATTCGGTCTTTCAGCGGTGTAACAATGCTTCCACGATTGGTGTAATCTTCAGGATTGGCTGTAAAAACGAATTGTAAATCCAAAGGTAAACGCAATTTGAATCCACGAATTTGGACGTCGCCTTCTTCCAAAATATTAAATAAAGCAACTTGAATACGCGCTTGTAAATCCGGCAACTCATTGATGACAAATAAACAACGATTCGCTCTTGGAATCATCCCGAAATGAATCACTCGTTCATCCGCGTAACTTAATTTTAGGTTCGCGGCCTTGATGGGATCGATGTCTCCAATTAAATCGGCAATCGTTACGTCTGGTGTAGCGAGTTTCTCAAAAAATCGTTCCGATCGGTGCAGCCAAGAGATAGGAGTGTTATCTCCGTGCTCAGCAACCAAGTCTCTCGCAAAACGACTGATTGGTTGAAACGGATCATCGTTCATCTCACTTCCCGTCACGTATGGAATGTATTCATCCAACAAATTCACCATCAGGCGAGCAATTCGTGTTTTTCCTTGTCCACGTAGTCCCAATAAATTGATGTTGTGCTTGGATAAAATCGCTCGCTCCAACTGCGGAATCACCGTATTTTCATAACCGTGCATACCTGGAAAAGTCTCTTTTCCTTCCTTCAATGCAGCAATTAAGTTGTCTCTTAATTCTGTTTTGATACTTTTCGATTGGTATCCAGCTGCTTTCAGAGCGCCAAATGTGGAGATGGATGTGTTCATTTTTTGTTTAGTTAATTCGTTTTTTTCTATTGGTCTCGTAATCGTGAAAAATCATTTCACCAAGTCCTTTCAAACCGGTGAAAAAGGCTTTTCCTTTATTGGATGCAGTAAATTGTTCGACAAAGGATTGTAGATACGGATCTTGCGCAATCATGAAGGTCGTGATGGGAATGTGCATCTTTCTGGATTGAGCAGCCATCGTGTAGCATTTCTCGACGATCATTTGATCGAGTCCATTGCTGTTTTTGTAGTATTGTCCATCAGGCATGCGCAAGCAACTTGGTTTTCCATCCGTAATCATGAAAATTTGCTTGTTTGTATTTCGTTTTCTGCGTAGGATGTCCATTGCTAATTCAAGTCCGGCAACCGTATTTGTATGATAGGGACCAACATTCAAATAGGGGAGGTCCTTGATTTTGATCGGCCAAGCGTCGTTACCAAAAACGATTACATCCAAGGTGTCTTTTGGATAGGATGTGGTAATCAATTCGGCCAAAGCCATCGCTACTTTTTTCGCGGGTGTAATACGATCCTCACCATACAAAATCATGCTGTGACTGATGTCAATCATCAAAACCGTACTCATTTGCGATTTGTGGTGCGTATCTTCAACAACTAAATCTTGCTCAGTTAGTCTAAATTCACCTGCGCCATGATTGATTTGTGCGTTTTTTAAACTTTCGGTAATGGAAATATTCTCCAAGGAATCGCCAAATTGAAAATCGCGAAACTCTCCTGTGGATTCGTCACCCTGTCCACTTTTTTTCGATTTATGGTTTCCGGCACCATTTTTTCGGATATTCCCAAAAATTTGGTCCATGGCATTTTTACGAAGGACACGTTCTGTTTTTGCTGTGATGGAAAGTTGTCCATTTCCATCTGGCTGAATTTCCTCGCGCAGGTATCCTTTTTTCTTCAGGTCTTCGATGAAATCCTCCATGGTGTAATCTTCCGTGGTGAGCTTGTATTCTTTATCGAGGATGTTTAACCAATCTAGCGCTTCATCCACATCACCCGAAGTGTGCGTAATTAATTCACTAAAAACATCAAACAGTTTCTCGAACGGAGTTTGATTTGGTGCTTCAAATGGAGTAAATACATAACCTGATTTTCGCATGGAATGGATGTTTATTATCTAACACGAAGAAATCAAAAAAGTTCAAAAGTTTATGGCTTTCCCTTAGAGAAAATCGAGCAGCCAAGAATTACTTTCTTTTTTTCAAATGATGAAGATAGAGTTGTTCTACTTTTTCACGTGCCCATGGAGTTCTGCGCAGAAAGACCAAACTCGATTTAACAGATGGATCGTGTTTGAAGCAGTTGATATTCACCTTGAAAGCTAAATGTTCCCACCCATAGTTCTCTACCAATTCTTCCAAAATTGTCGCTAGTTTAACTCCGTGCAACGGATTGTTGGGCTGGGGGACAGGTGTGTTCTCGTTCATGAATAAAAAGTATGAGGATAAAGGTACGAATGTTAACGATTTTTCGATAAAAACAAGATCTAAAATCTGTGAGTTAATTTTTAGTCTTCTGTGAAATTCTGAACTTTGAAAGGTATGGGTTAATTTATGTTTTGAGTTTGAAATACACTACTTTTATTTTATGTTTAACGAAATTCTAAAATAGACTTCGGTAGGGCAAACAAATTCTACCTACCTTTGTTTCTATGACTATGATAGCAAGATTAACAGGTGTTGGAAAAGAGTATCAAGTGGGTGATCAAACCATTGTTGCTTTGAAACCTGTGGACTTAGAAATCAACGAAGGGGAATTGGTGCTTATCATCGGACCATCAGGATCTGGTAAAACGACCTTGCTTTCATTGATAGGATGTGTTATTTATCCAAGTTATGGCGAATTATTTGTCAATGATCTATTGGTCAATGACATGTCTCAAAAACAATTAGCGGCACTACGTTTGAATTCCATTGGGTTTGTCTTTCAAAGTTTCAATTTAATAGCACCTTTGAACGCATTTGACAATGTGCTGATGCCTTTGCAATTGAAAGGAATTCCAAGTGCTCTTGCAAAGAAAAAAGTAGAAGACGCTCTGGATTTAGTAGGAATGCTCGATCGTAAAAAAAGTTTACCGAAACAACTTTCCGGTGGACAACAACAGCGCGTGGCCATTGCCCGTGCATTGGTGACTGATCCAAAATTAATTTTGTGTGATGAACCAACAGCGTCATTGGATGCATCATCCATTTCAACCGTCATGAACGAACTTGTTTCATTGGCTAGAAGTGGAAAAGGTGTGTGTGTGGTAACGCATGATCCAAGATTAATTGCCTATGCTGACCGTGTTATAAAGGTCGATGGTGGTCAGGCCACTGAAATTTCTAAAGAAGGTTTAACGAATACGTTTTCAGTACATTAATTATGAAAAAATCAGCACTATTTTTATTGCTCATTACTGTTGTTTCTGCCTGTGGCGGAAAACCAGAGGAGACAAAAAAGAAGAAAACAGATTATAAATTGAGTGAGATTAACCAATTAGTGGGAATCGCACGCATCGAACCAGAAAGTAAAATTTGTCCAATTGGCTCGGAAATTCCTGGTCGTGTCGTTTCGATTTTGGTTACCGAAGGACAAGCGGTAAAGAAAGGCCAACTCATCATGTTGTTAGATGAAAGTTCGGAAGCTGCTCAAGTGCAACAAAGCGCTTCGAAAATAACAACTCGTCAACAACGCGTGAAAAGTTTAGAAGCTAAAATTGCTGCTTTAGGTATTAAATTGAAAGCAGCGGATGTAGATCGCAAGCGCGATCGTTCACTAGCGGATGCCAAAGCTGGAACGGAGAAAGCAGCCACAGATTCGGAAACGATCTTTAAAAACCTAGAAGCTGATTTGATGATTGCTAAAGCTGACTTGGAAGAAGCTATTGCGAGCGTGAAGGAAGTGAATGCAGAGTCGAATTACTTGACTCAACTGAAGGATAAAAAACGTGTTTATGCGCCAGAAGATGGTATGATGCTAAATTGGGACGTGAAACTAGGACAAGCAATTGCTGCTGGAACAAAGTTAGGTGATTTCGCTCCGGCTGGAAATTTAATGGCGATTACAGAAATTGATGAATTGTATGCTCTTAAAGTGAAAATGGGACAAAAAGTATCGATAAACTTGCAAGGAACGAATGATAAATTGTCAAGTGGTACTGTTATCTACTGTGCGCCCTATTTATCCAAGAAATCAATATTTAGCGATAGAGCAGACAATCTGGAAGATCGACGTGTCAGAGAAGTTCATGTGCGCGTGGACAATCCAAATGCTGTGTTGATTGGAAGTCGTGTTGAATGCATTATATCTTTATAGGATGCAGCTCTTTTTCACCGCCCTAAAATTCATGAAGTTTGATAAACCGAAAAGCGTTGGAGCGCTCTTTGGTGTCATTATTTCCATCTTTTTAGTGGGACAACAAACCGGAATCTTTACTTTTTTAACGAATGCCATGTGCTATTACGTTCGAGTAAACGATGGCTATGTTTGGGTTACAGATAACAAAACGGAAAACGTAAATGCGCTAGCACCAATTGATGTGCGTTTAGGATTTGAAATTGAAAGTTTACCATATGTCGAAAAAGCCCACCAATTGGTTATTTCGAATGGAGCTGCTCGTTTTACGGACGGTACGTCAGCGGGAATGAGTGTAGTGGGAGTGGAGTTGCCAGAGTTCAATGGTATTCAGGAAGGAATCATCTTTGACGGGAAACATGCAGACCTTATTCCAGATGGAGCTGTCTCTGTCGACTTTTTTGATGCGAAGGCACTTGGGAATCCTGAGAAGGGAAATTACTTTGAAATCAACGGAAAACAAGTGTACATCGCTGCGCTTACGAAAGGAGCAAGGTCCTTCGGTGGTGGACTTATTTCTTACACCACAATTGCTCGTGCTAGATTTTTAGGAAATGTCCCGGTAAGTAGAACTTCAGCATTTCTAGTAAAAGTGGACGAGGACAAACACATGGAAGATGTGGTCAACTACATTAATACGAACATCCCAGGTGTGAAAGCGTGGATGCCGACGGAATTTAAAAATCAAACGATTTTAACAGTCTTGAAATCGAGTGGAATTGCTTTTTCGTTTGGAACATTGATCATCTTTGCCTTGTTGTCCGGTTTCGTGATTATCGGTTTGACACTTTATTCCGCAGCTATTGATCGAATTAAAGATTACGGTACCTTAAAGGCGATTGGAGCAACAAACGGATACATCCGCAAGCTCATTCTCATGCAAGCGATTATATACTCCATCATTGGATTTATTATTGGCTATGCGTTGATCGAAGGATTCAGAAATGGTATTGCCAACGCAGGAACTTTATTTACCTTCTCACCAATGATCAAAGTTGGATTCTTCGTAATCACAGCGGTCATCTCTATTTCGGGAACCTTATTTGCGATACGTCGCATTACGAAGTTAGAGCCAGCATCGGTGTTTAGAACCTAGTTAAATGAAAAGGATTAGGGTAGTTAAAATGCTATTCGCATAGATCATACATAAGATAAGACAAAAAAAAATCCTTGACTAATCAAGGATTTTTTTTTGTCTTACATCTTAACGATGATGAATTCTGTTCGTCGATTCTCTTGATGTTGTTTTTCTGAACACGTTGATTTTTGTGTTCCTTCACATCCACAATCGTTGATTAACCTCGTTTCTCCATATCCTCTACCAGAAATGCGAGAAGGATTGCTGATTCGTTGTTTAATGTAGTTAGCGGAGGAAGTAGCTCTGTTTTGAGATAGTGTTTGGTTCGCTGCTAAAGTCCCACGACAATCGGTGTGAGAGCCTAACTCAATGATCATGTTTGGATTTTCGTTCATCACTTTAATGATTTTATCCAATTCAATCGCGGCGTCCTTGCGGATGTTGAATTTATTCAAATCAAAGTAAATTGGTTTGATGTTCAACATTTTTGCAAGATCACCACCAACATTGATTGCTTGTAATTTCAAATCATTTTTCTCGTGCAATTGAATAATTCCTTCAGTATCAAATTTTGCTGGATAGGTGATGCTTTTGGAAAGGTAACCAGGTGAATTGATTTCAATAGAAATTGGAAAGGTTTCTCCAATTTTATAGGAGTCCAATGCAGCCTCTAATAGACCATCCATCCCTGTTTTTCCACTAAGTAAAATTGCTTTTTTATTCAGATCGGTCACTTTAATTTGTACTCCTTCAATCGCTTTGTTTGTTGTTTTATCTAAAATCAAAAGAGCAATTCCGAAAGTAGGTTTCTTTGTTAAAGTCATATCCGTATGAAGCAACTGCTCCACGTTTCCTGAAGATTTGAAGCTGAATTCGCTTTGTTTATAGTTTGCTTGACTTGCGACAAGTACATAGGAGGACTCCGGGTTCACATCGAAACTATATTCTCCATTTGAATCAGAAGTAGTTGTTGCGATTACTTTTCCTGTTTTGTCCTTTAACTCTACTTTACAATTTGCTAGGGATGTCTTGGATTGAATATCCATTAACTTGCCCTTCACACGTACCTTAAACGTAAACGGATTGATTTGTTCAATAGAGAAGATGTCATCCGATCCATTTCTATCTGAAGAAACATATCCAAATTTACTGTCTAATAGGAATGTCAGTGCGAAGTCATCCGACATGCTGTTTACAGGTTGTCCAACATTTTTTGCCGCAACGGTAGCATTGGTTGGAATAACAAAAATGTCCAATCCACCAAGTCCTGGTCTACCATCTGAAGAGAAATATAAATGATTGTCGTTACCAATCCACGGAAATAATTCTTGTCCAGACGTATTGACTTGACTTCCCATATTTTCAGGTTTCCCAAATTGACCATTCGCATCTACTGAACAGCGATAAATATCTGCGCCTCCGAATCCACCGGGCATATCGGATACGAAATACAAGGTTTTTCCATCCATGCTTAAAGTTGGGTGTCCGCAAGCGTAATTCGGAGAGTTGTAATTGAATTCACGAATGTTTACCCATTCACTTCTAATCACATCTGCAATGTAAATTTTCAATTGCTGAATTCCTTTGGCATCTTTATTAGCTTTTTCTCTGTTGTTACTTGTAAAGTAGACCAAATTACCATTGGAACTAAAACAGATAGGTCCGTCATGCACCATGGAATTAATAGGGCGTTCTAGGCGGATTGGTTCTGTAAGCATGCCAAAGGAACCGGTTTGTGTGTAAAATAATTCAAGGAAATTTTGGTCATCTCCTGCCCAAACTTTTCCACCAAATCCTGATTTGTTTCTTCCTGAAACCATCACCGAACCATTTCCTTTTGGATAAGGGTAAACACCAAAATCGTCGTATTTTGAATTGATATTAGTTTCGACTAAGTTGAAGTTTGGTTTTTCAGTAAGCAATTCTTCCAAGTAAGATGGATTCGTTGCTAATAATATGGCTCTGCTATCGCTTGGATTCAAACTTGAAAAAAGTTGTAAATTCTCTAAAGCCTCCTTAGACTTTCCTTGTTTCAATTGAGTAAATCCAAGGTGATAATAGTAGTCCGCTTTTGGTGAAATGGAAATCAGCTTTTTATACAACGATTCTGCTTTTACCAAATCACTCGTAAATAAGTAGCAATAAGCTAGTTTTTCGTTCAACTCTGTTGATTCCAATTCTGTTCCCTGAACTTTTTCGAAGTACGGAATTGCCGCGGCGTAACCTAGTTTATTGAAAAAATCATTCCCTTTCAATAAATTACTGTTTTGTGCAAAGAATGGCTGAACGCCAATTATTAAAATAAATAGTATACTTTTCATAGTATGTTTAGAAATAACGTGGTGATTTGATTCCGCTCTTTTTGCGCGCGATATCATAACTTAACATGACCTCATATGTGCCATCGTTGTATTTTCGAATTGCGGTAAGTCCCAATTCTGTCGCAATACCAATACGTAATGCAGGTGCAACTTGAAACTGAAGGAAAATTCCTGTTGCGGCATTTAAACGATACATGGAACCAATGTAAATAGACTCGTTATAAATTCCTGTAAGTGAAATATCAAGACTTAAAGGCGCTCCTTCTGTCAATTTTACTTGTGCAACTGGTCTAAGTTTCCATGTTGGATTCAAAGTAAAAACAGCTCCCGTATTCATGAAAAAGTGTCTCTTCTCTAAATTTAAACTGGTGCCATCATAACTGTTTTGGAACAACTTAGGAGAACTAGCACCTATGAACCAATTTTTTGATTTATAGTACATTCCAAATCCAATATTAGGATTTACCTGGTTTCGTGTGTCTTTAGAAAGATTTGGATCGTTTTCTTCCGTCGTGTTCAAGGTAGAAGTATTCAAAGTGATGACATTGATTCCAGCTTTGATACCAAATGACAGCCTTGACTGATTTGAGAACTTTAACGAATAAGAAAAGTCACTATAAATCATGTTTTGGGTTAAGGGCCCAATTTGATCGCTAACAACAGTCATTCCGAGTCCCACTGATTCATAATTCAAAGGGGAGTGAAAGCTAAAAGTAGACGTTTTTGGTGCTCCTTTAAAACCAACCCATTGTTCGCGATGAATGGCCGTTGCGTTTAGAAGTCCATTGCTACCCGCATAGGCTGGATTTACAGATAATTGATTGTCCGTAAATTGTGTAAAATGCCCTTCCTGTTGTCCGAAACTTTTCCAAGCAGTGAAAAGTGTAAGGATTATGATTAGATTAATTTTCATCGTGTGTTATAAATTAATTTTTAAGATAGATGTATCCTTTCAGAACACCGTATTTGACTGTTTTTGTATCAAGCAAGTAGAAATAAGTTCCAGATGGCAATTCATCTCCACCTACGTTAAGAGAATTTTGAGATTTACCATTCCACGAATTATCGTACTTATTCATTCTGAATACTTCTGAGCCCCATCTATTGAAAATGATGATGTCATTGTCTTGTAATCGCTCGATTCCTTTAATGACAAAGTACTCATTAACACCATCTCCGTCAGGAGAGAATGCCTCAGGGATATTAAACTCAATGTTACATAAACTACTTTCAGTATATGGGTCACACGGATCATTTGGATTATTTCCATTTTCGATTTCCTCTCCGTTTGTCAGACCATCACCATCACAATCAGTCGTTAACCATTCTGTACCTGGAGCAACAGTTTGATTTGCGAAAATCAAATCACAAGGGTTGATCGGATTTGTGCCATCGTTAACTTCGGTACCATCTAAAACGCCATCACCATCTGAATCTGGATTTGTAGGGTCTGTTCCCAGCTGAACTTCAGTTCCATTTGATAATCCGTCATTATCACAGTCAAGATTATTCCATGAGCTCAAAGTTGTAACCGTTTGACTAGCAAATATTAATGAACATGGATCAACTGGATTCGTGTTGTCGGTTACTTCCGTACCATCTAACACACCGTCACCATCCGTATCTGGATTTGTTGGGTTTGTACCATTCAATATTTCTTCAATATTTGTAAGTCCGTCATTGTCACAGTCTAAAGAATTCCATACAGTAGAAGGAACCACGGTTTGGTTTGCAAATATGAATGAACAAGGATCACTTGGATTCGTGTTATTAGAAACTTCCGTTCCGTCAATCACACCATCACCATCCGTGTCTGGATTTGTTGGATCTAAACCAAGCGTTATTTCCACGCCATTTGTCAAACCGTCGTTGTCACAATCTAATGCGTTCCAAGCTTGACTCGGAGTAACTGTTTGGTTTGCAAATACAAGTGAACATGGATCAATTGGATTCGTTGTGTCGGTTACCTCTGTTCCGTCAAGAACTCCATCACCATCTGTATCTGGATTCGTAGGATCTGTTCCTGCAGAAATCTCATTTCCGTTGGCTAGGCCGTCGTTATCACAATCTAAATTGTTCCAAGCATTCGTTGGTGTAACCGTTTGACTGGCAAAAATCAATGAACAAGGATTTGTTGGATTCGTTCCATCATTAACCTCTGTTCCATCAATCACTCCATCTCCATCTGAATCCTGATTAAATGGATCCGTACCTGAGTTCGCTTCTTCTGCATTTGTCAGTCCATCATTATCACAATCTTGATTGACATCATTGATTGAACATGGATTCACGGTTACAAAAATAGTGTCGTATACACAAAGTGCAGGTAATGGACTACCTTGATCACAGATTTGAACAACAATCATATCTGTACCAACAAAGTTCGTTGACGGCGTGTAGGTGTATGTTCCATCCTGAAGGATTACAACTGTTCCATTACTTGGACCAGAAATCACAGTTGTATTTGCCCATAATGAAGTTCCATCCACATCGTAATCTCCTAAATCTGTTAAATCACCCGTGACTGTTCCATTATAAGAGCAACTTACGTTTTCGTCATCAACAATTGGTGCATCATTAATAGGTATTACATTTATTTGAATGAATGCAGAATTGGATGTTCCTCCATCGTTGTCATTCACTTGATAGTTTGAAATTGCTGTACCATTGAAATTGGCAGCAGGAGTGAAGGTTACGATTCCGTTCGTTACGGTCCAAGTTCCTTGTGCATTAGTAAACGATGTTTGAATTCCAGTTGTCGTTGGATCTAAATCAACAGTATTGATGTTAATTGTTCCATCTACATCTGTATCGTTACTACAAACATTCAGTGTTACTGGTGTATCCTCATTCGTCGTAGCAGAGTCATTGTTTGCAACTGGCGCATCATTCACTGGCGTCACATTGATGGTGATGGTTGCTGTATTTGATGTTGCGCTGCTATTGTCATTTACGGTGTAGTTGATACTTGCTGTACCATTGAAGTTGGCAGCAGGAGTGAAGGTCACGATTCCGTTTGTTAC
>JAHENC010000019.1 GCA_024643365.1 Crocinitomicaceae bacterium
ACCCTTAATTGCGGCTACATAGTAGTCTTGAAGTCCATTATCTGAAGTAAGTGTTACGATTTGCATGTCAAACAGAAATCAGTGTCCGCAGAAATTTATAATTTTACCAAAAGTAATCTAAATTAGAGTATCACCCTTGAACATACACTAAAATAAATTGAATATAGGAAATCGACATATCGAAATTAACGGATTGAATCCCGCGGAAATCTTTGGTGTTAACGATGCAAATTTGCGACACATCAAAACCTTCTTTCCGAAGTTGAAAATCACAGCCCGAGGAAATATGATTTCCCTGAATGGTGATGAAGAAGTAATGGATGAATTCGAACGAAAGTTCAATTTACTTGTTCAACATTACCATAAGTTCAATCATTTAACGGAAAACAATATCGATAATTTGATGTTGGAGGACGGTTCAAAATTACTTTCAAGCGATGATGGATCGGAGATTTTGGTTCATGGAAACGGCGGTGCTAAAATAAAAGCGCGCACGGTGAATCAAAAGAAGTTGGTACAGGCCGTGGATAAAGACGACATGGTATTTGCCGTTGGTCCTGCTGGAACCGGTAAGACATACACAGCTGTTGCTTTAGCTGTTCGTGCATTGAAAGCGAAAGAAGTAAAACGCATTATTTTAACCAGGCCAGCAGTGGAAGCAGGGGAGAACCTTGGTTTCCTTCCTGGAGATTTAAAAGAAAAACTGGACCCGTATTTGATGCCTTTGTATGATGCATTGCGAGACATGATTCCAGCTGAGAAATTGGCGGATATGATTGAATTTGGTGTCATCGAAATTGCACCACTCGCTTTTATGCGTGGACGTACATTAGATAAGGCGTTTGTCATTTTGGATGAAGCACAGAATACGACCCAAATGCAGATGAAAATGTTTTTGACGCGTATGGGGATGACGGCAAAGTTTATCATTACGGGAGATATGTCCCAAGTTGATTTACCAAGTAAACAGCGTTCAGGATTAGCCTATGCTTTAGATGTTCTAAAGGATGTGGATGAAATCAGCGTAATTAGACTCGGACAAAGTGATGTCATAAGACACCGATTAGTAAAGAAAATTATCGAAGCATTCGATAAAGCAGAAATAGAGGCAAAAACACAAAAAGAACTAAAAGAAAAAAAAGAATGAACGCAATAACAGAGTCAAATTTTACATTCAAAGGACAAACGAACGTTTATCATGGTAAAGTACGTGATGTGTATACCTTAGATAATGGTTTGTTGGTCATGGTGGCTTCTGATCGAATTTCTGCATTTGACCATATTTTACCGAAAGGAATTCCTTTTAAAGGACAGGTATTGAATCAAGTAGCAACCATGTTTTTGGATGCAACGAGAGACATTGTTCCAAATTGGCTAGTTGCCACACCGGATCCGAGTGTAGCCATTGGTTTAGCATGTGAACCCGTTCGTGTTGAAATGGTGATACGCGGATACCTTGCTGGACATTCAGCACGAGAATACAAATTAGGGAAACGCCTTTTATGCGGAGTCGTTCTTCCAGAAGGGATGAAAGAGAACGACCGCTTTCCTGAACCAATTATTACGCCTGCAACAAAAGCCGAAGAAGGACACGATGAAGATATTTCCAGAGAGGATATTTTAGCGAAAGGAATTGTCCCACAAGCGATTTATGAAAAAATGGAAGCGTATACGCGTGCATTGTTTCAACGTGGAACGGAAATGGCTGCTGCTCGCGGATTAATTTTAGTCGATACGAAATATGAATTTGGGATTCGAAATGGAGAAGTAATCTTGATCGATGAAATCCATACTCCTGATTCATCTCGTTACTTTTACAAAGATGGGTACGAGGAAAGACAAGCGAATGGAGAAGCACAAAAACAATTATCTAAAGAATTCGTTCGTCAATGGTTGATTGAAAACGATTTCCAAGGTCTTGATGGACAAAAAATGCCCTTCATGCCAGATGAATTTGTGTCAACAATCACGGATCGATACATTGAGCTCTATGAGAAAATCACGGGAAATGCATTTGTGAAATCAGAAACATCAGACATTACACGCCGCATTCAAACAAATGTTGATTCATATTTGAATTCCTTGTAATTACAGTACCGTATTTACGAATTAGTAGATTCAAAGATTAAGCCTTAATTTTGCTCAAATGACGCTGATTGTTTGGTTCTTTGGAATCCGTCAGCTGGATAAACGAAACTATGTCAGTTCATTCAAACGTAAAAAAAGTAACCACGCACACGCTTCATGAAATGAAGAATGCGGGTCAAAAAATATCCATGTTAACGGCCTATGACTTTTCTATGGCGCGTATTGTTGATGAAGCTGGAATCGATGTGATTTTAGTTGGAGATTCTGCATCAAATGTCATGGCCGGACACGAAACAACCTTGCCGATTACATTGGATCAAATGATCTATCACGCATCCTCTGTTGTTCGTGCTGTCAAACGATCATTAGTGGTTGTTGATATGCCTTTCGGTTCCTACCAAGGAAATTCGAAGGAAGCGCTTTCGAGTGCCATTAAAATCATGAAAGAAACGGGCGGACATGCCGTTAAAATGGAAGGTGGACAAGAAATCAGTGAATCGATTGGGCGCATTTTAACTGCTGGAATTCCAGTCATGGGACATTTAGGACTGACTCCTCAATCCATCTATAGATTCGGAACGTATGTCGTTCGAGCGAAAGAGGAAGAGGAAGCACAGCGACTGATTGATGATGCAAAAGCATTGGAGGCAGTTGGATGTTTTGCGATTGTATTGGAAAAAATTCCTGCGCAATTAGCTGCACAAGTAGCAAAAATGGTCTCGATTCCGATCATTGGTATTGGAGCTGGAAATGGTGTAGATGGACAAGTACTGGTTGTACACGATATGTTGGGAATTAATAACGAATTCAATCCGCGATTTTTACGTAAGTACAATAATTTGCATGAGCAAATGATGAATTCGTTCCAAGCGTATATCAAAGATGTGCAGTCTGGCGATTTTCCAAATGAATCAGAACAATATTAATAGATGAGGTTCTTCTTGGTTGTTCTTTTGCTAAGTCTTGCTTCTTGTTCGAATCGAGAGAAGCAAAGTCAACAAACGAAATCAACAGGAGTCAATCTCTGTCGCCACAGTACTTACCTAGGCGTGTTTAAAACAAAAAACGGGTACTTGATCCGCATTCAACATCCGGATAATAAGAATAAACGTTTTCAGTTTTACGTGAGCAATGCAGCACAACATTTGGCTGTTTTGTCGTCCACGCACATTGGCATGTTGTCAGCATTAAACGAGGAGAAAAGAATCGCCGCAATTACGGATATCCGCTATGTATATAGTCCACTTGTTAAAAAACGATTCAAGCAAAAGCACATTGTAGCCTTGCAAAACGAACAAACAATGTCGGTGGACCAATTGCTGCGTTCAAAGTCTGAATACGTCATTTATAGTGCTTTCTCTGGTGCTTTTTCTCAAGAACAACGTTTGGAAAAATTAGGTATTCATTGTATTCCAAACTTTGATTGGCGAGAACAAACAGCATTGGGAAGAGCAGAATGGTTCTTGTTATTTGGCGCTTTGACGGGAAAGTTATCGGAATCCATTGAGCTATTTAAGTCCATCGAAAAGGCGTATAATCAAGCGAAGAAGTCAAGCGTGAATTCGAAAGAAATGATTTCAGGGAATGTCACTGGTGATTTTTGGTATGCCCCAGCAGGACAGAGTTTTATGGCAGAAATATTTAAGAACTCTGGGTTGAATTATCTCTATTGCCAAACCAAAGGAACAGGAAGTTTGGCTTATTCTATGGAGAAAATCATGAAGGATGGATCAAATGTAAAAATATGGTTGAATCCAGGATTTTCATCAAAAAAGGAAATCGTTCAAGTAAATCCGAAAGCGAAATACTTGCCATTTTTCAAGGATGCTAAACTATTTTGTTACACGCATGATGGAAATAAGTTTTGGGAAATGAGTACCTTACGTCCAGATTGGTTAATGGAAGATTTGGCTCAAATTGCAGCTGGAAAAACCACTAAGAACCTTCATTTTTACAAAGAAGTGAAATGAAAGATTGGAGTTTGAAATGGATGTTCATCTGTTTGCTGTGTTTTTTACCACTGGCAATGTACCTTCATTTGATTTCTGGTCAAATTGAAATTTCATTTTCATCGTATTTCGATTCCATCTTGAACTTTGATTCCAAAAATACCAGTCAAGTATTGGTGAGAGAATTTAGAATACCACGTCTATTCATGGCAATAATGGCTGGTGCAGGATTGTCTTTGTCAGGAATGTTCATGCAGACTTTATTTAAAAATCCGTTAGCCGGTCCGTATGTTCTTGGAATAAATTCGGGAGCTAGTTTGCTGATTGCATTGAGTTTGATGACAGGTGTACAATTTTTTCAATCGAATTTTGGATTAATTGGAACGGCATTGATCGGCGCATTTGCAGCTGGACTCTTAATGATGTTGATTGCTCAACGTTTAAAATCTCAGATAACCTTGTTGTTAGTTGGATTGATGTTTGGGAGTTTTACGTCTGCCATTGTTTCCATACTGGAATCATTTGCAGGTGCGGAATCCTTGAAATCTTATACGATGTGGTCAATGGGATCCCTACAACAGGTGGAATTCGGTCAACTGGGAATCATTTTACTCATTTTTACTTCTGGAATTGTTGCCTCATTTCTTTTAGTGAAACCACTGAATATGCTCGTGATAGGGGAGAAGTCTGCAGCATTACTTGGCTTGCCGATTAAATCGATACGTATGTTTGTCCTTTTGTTAACAGCTTTGTTTGCCGGATTAATCACGGCGTTTTGTGGTCCGATTGCATTTGTTGGTATTGCGATACCAAATTTGACGCGTATTTTATTCCAAACGACGAATCACCGGTATTTAATTATTGGAAACATGTTGATTGGTGCCATTTTTCTTTTGTTAACTGATGCGTTCATTCAGGTATTGGAAGGACATTTAAGTATTCCATTGAATGCGCTTACTTCGATTATCGGTGCGCCATTTGTCGTATTCTTGCTAATCCGTAAACTGAGATGATCCGTATTACTAGACTGAGTATTGGCTATAGTAAAGAGTTGTTATCCGCAGATAATCTTGTATTAGCGGCAGGTAAAGTCTATGCGCTTGTTGGAAGAAACGGAATTGGGAAATCTACGTTTATCCAAACTATTTCGGGAATTCAAAAGCAATTAGCTGGTGAAATCGCGATTATGGAAAAATCAATACATGGTTTAAGTCCGATGGAAATAGCTGAAACTATAGCTCTTGTGGATACACGTTTTGAAGGAGTAGAGTATTTACAGGTGAAGGATTACTTAGCGTTAGGAAGAGCTCCATTTACGGATGCTTTTGGACGTATGGATTCAAAAGATTGGCGAATCGTTGAAGAGGTGGCTCTCGATTTAGGTATCCAACATCTCCTAGAAAAAAATACGGATCAAATAAGCGATGGAGAACGTCAGCTTTGTTCGGTTGGACGTGCATTCGTTCAGGAAACACCGGTGATACTATTGGACGAGCCAACGGCATTTTTAGATTACATCAATCGTAAAAAACTATTGGAGTTATTGGTGCGTTTAGCACGTGAAAAAAACAAATGCATCTTATTATCCACACATGATTTAGATTTATGTTTGGATCAGAAGGTTCCTTTTATGTTGGCTGCTCATGGTACTTTAAGTATACACAACACGTTGAGTAAAGAAGCAATTATCGAGTCAATGTCTTAAAATCAAAAAAGGTCAACAAACGTTGACCTTTCACTTTTTATTTGAACAGTTTAGACTGTCATGATATCTTTTTCTTTTAATTCAACTAATTCGTCAATACTTTTAATTGCTGCGTTAGTGATTTTTTGAACTTCGTCCTCGGCGCCTTTAGCTAGGTCTTCAGAAAGTCCGTCATTCTTTAATTCTTTAATCATGTCTATCGCGTCCTTTCGGTTATTTCGGATACCTACTTTCGCATTTTCCGCTTCCGCCTTCGCACGTTTCACTAAATCACGACGACGTTCTTCCGTTAAAGGTGGTACAGTAATGATTAATTGTTCACCATTATTCTGTGGATTCAATCCAAGGTTAGAATTGATGATTCCGCGTGCAATTTCGTTTAGCATGGCTTTCTCCCAAGGTTGAACTAAAATTGTTCGTGCATCAGAAGTGTTGACGTTCGCTACTTGTTGCAAGGGTGTCATGGAACCATAATAATCCACCATAACGCCTCCTAGCATAGCAGGAGAGGCCTTTCCAGCACGTATTTTAACGAGTTCTGTTTCGAAGTGACTAATGGTTTTGCTATTGGAAACCTTAAAGTCATCATAAATCATAGTTAGTTCTTCCGTCATCTCTTTTTAATTACAAACGATTGTTCCTACTTTTTCACCAGACATTAATTTTTTCAAATTACCTACGGTGTCCATATCAAATACGATAATGGGTAAATTATTTTCTTTACAAAGGGTAAACGCAGTGAGGTCCATTACGTTCAAACCTTTTGAGTATACTTCATCAAAGGATATTTGACTGTATTTCGTTGCTGTTTTATCTTTTTCTGGATCAGCTGTATAGATTCCATCTACACGTGTTCCTTTCAAAATCACTTCTGCGTTGATTTCAATTGCTCTCAATGAAGCTGCTGAATCTGTTGTGAAGAATGGATTCCCTGTTCCAGCGCCAAAAATTACTACGCGTCCTTTTTCTAAATGACGAACAGCGCGACGACGAACAAAAGGTTCAGCGATTTCTTTCATTTCGATGGCGGAGAGTAAACGCGTTTTCACTCCGTTGGATTCCAATGCTGATTGCAGGGCCATAGAGTTAATCATAGTAGCTAGCATTCCCATGTAATCACCATGAGTACGATCCATCCCACCTTCTTCGGCTTGAACTCCACGAAAGATATTCCCACCACCGATCACAATTGCTACTTCAACACCCATTTCATGCAATTCTTTAATTTGAACGGCATAGCTATTGATTCGCTGATTGTCAATTCCAAATTGTTTAGTTCCCATTAGGGATTCACCACTTAATTTTAGAAGGATACGTTTATAGGTCATGTTGTTAAGGATTGAGCAAATATACAAATCGTTTACTTAGGTTAATTTTAAACACAAAAAAAAAGCTATCAAACGATAGCTTTTTTTTAAAATATTAACTTAAGGAGAATCGTTTAAAGTCGGTGACTGTTAAATCTTTCTCAGTGCTGTTTAAGAACTGTTCTACGGTCATTTTATTGTCGCGAACAAATGCTTGACTTAATAACGTATTTTCTTGGAAGAATTTATTCAATCGACCCAAGGCAATTTTCTCAGCCATTTCAGCTGGTTTACCTTCTTGGATAGCCAAATCTTTTCCAACTTCAATTTCACGTTCGATTGTACGAGCATCAACACCGTCTTTATCGATAGCGATTGGATTCATTGCAGCCACTTGCATGGCAACTTGTCTTCCAGCCTCAGCGATATCTGCTGCTGTTCCAGCGCTCAATCCAACTAATGTTGCTAATTGATTACCTGGGTGGTTGTAAGCAACAACGAAATTTCCGTTGATTACTGCGTAACCTGAAAGATCTAATTTCTCTCCAACTACTCCAACTTGTTCAGTGATTTTTTCTTCTACGGTTAAACGTGCATCATAAGGAAGAGCTTTCAACTCTTCAACAGTTGCAGGAAGTTTATCTAAAGCGATGTCAACTAAGGATTGAACCATTGCAACATAACCGTCGTTTTTAGCAACGAAATCTGTTTCGCAATTAAGTGTTAAAATAACACCTGATTTTCCGTTTGCAGAAGCTTGAGCGATAATCACACCTTCTTTTGCATCGTTATCACCGCGTTTCGCAGCAATTTTTTGTCCTTTTTTACGTAGAATGTCTACAGCTGCTTCAAAATCACCATTAGCTTCAACTAATGCATTTTTGCAGTCCATCATTCCAGCGCCTGTTTGTTGACGCAATTTGTTTACATCTGAAGCTGTAATAGCCATGACTTTTATTTTTTAGAATTAATTATTCAGCTGAATTTTCTGTAGCTTCTGCTGCTGGAGTTTCTTCAACAACTGCTGCTGCTTCAACAACCGGAGCCGCTTCAACAATTGGAGCTGCTTCAACAACTGGTGCAGTTGCATCTGTTGCCTCTTCACCTGCTTTTAAGTTTTTACGATCTTCTAATCCTTCGCGAATAGCTTCACAAATTTGATCCATGATTAATGCAATTGATTTCGTTGCATCATCGTTAGCTGGAATAGGGAAGTCAACTAATTTAGGGTTAGAGTTTGTATCTACCATTGCGAAAGTTGGGATGTTCAAACGACGAGCCTCAGCTAATGCAATGTGTTCTTTTAAGATATCGATAATGAAAATTGCTGCTGGTTGACGAGTCATGTCAGCAATAGAACCAAACGTTTTCTCCAATTTCTCGCGTTGACGAGTTTTGAATAATTTCTCACGTTTGTTTAATGTCTCCCAAGAACCATCTGACTTCATTTTGTCAATCATGGCCATTTTACGGATAGACTTACGTGTTGTTTGGAAGTTTGTTAACATACCACCTGTCCAACGTTCTGTTACAAATGGCATATTTACTTTCGCTACACGCTCAGAAACGATTTCTTTCGCTTGTTTTTTTGTAGCAACAAATAATACTTTTTTACCAGACTTCGCAATTTGTTTCATTGCTGCACAAGCTTGATCCAAATGAACCATCGTTTTGTTCAAATCGATGATGTGGATACCTTTTTTCTCTTCAAAAATGTATGGAGCCATTGCTGGGTTCCATTTTCTTTTCAAGTGACCAAAGTGAACACCTGCTTCTAATAAAGTTTCAAATTTTAATTTAGACATATTTTGTTTTTGTTTACGTTCCTAATAGATTGAGTTAAGCAACGAAGGAGGGACAACCAATGATTGTAGGTACTCCAACGTTTGGATGCTAAACAATGTAGTTCTCGATGATTAACGTTTAGAGAACTGGAATTTCTTACGTGCTTTCGGTTGACCTGGTTTCTTACGCTCTACCATTCTTGGATCACGTGTCATCAAGCCTTCTGCTTTCAATAATGGTTTGTAATCAGCTGATAACTCAACAAGCGCTCTTGAAATACCCAAACGGATTGCTTCCGCCTGACCATTAATTCCACCACCCATTACGTTCACTTTAATGTCGTATTGACCTACAGTGTCAGTTAAAATAAATGGTTGGTTGATTTTCGCTTGAAGTACATCAATTGGAAACATTACCTTCATTTCTTTTTTATTCACAACGATTTTCCCGTCACCTTTTGACATGTAAACGCGAGCAACCGCTGTTTTTCTTCTTCCTAAAGCATTAATTACTTCCATGATTCTTATTTGAGTGTATCAAGATTTAATAACTGAGGTTGTTGAGCTTCATGTTTGTGCTCTCCACCTTTGTAAACTTTTAAATTGGTGAACAATTGTCGACCAAGTGTATTTTTAGGTAACATACCTTTTATCGCTTTCTCGATCAAACGCTCAGGATGTTTTTTCAACATATCTTCTGCTGAAGTAAAACGTTGTCCACCTGGATATCCAGAGAAACGAACGTATTCTTTGTTCTCCAACTTCGTTCCTGAAAATGCCACCTTCTCTGCGTTGATGACAATCACATTGTCGCCACAATCCGCATGCGGAGTATAACAGGTTTTGTATTTTCCACGGATAACTTTAGCCACTTTACTAGCTAATCTACCTACTGTTTGACCTTCTGCATCTACAACGAACCACTTTTTGTCAGCGGTTTCTGTGTTGCCTGATAACGTTCTGTAACTTAATGTATTCACGGTACTTTTTATTAAATAAAAAACGAATAAACCCTAAAATTAGGGGTGCAAAGATACAACTATTGTGATTAAATACAAATGAAAAGTGAAAAAAAGAAGAATTTATTTCGCTTTGAACGAAGAAATTGCATTTCTCGTGAATTCACTCAATACAAGTCGTCCGCTAATTGAGGCACGATCCATTAATAGTTGATCCCAATGTTCGGTCCCTTGCCAAAAAACCTGTTTCAATTCCGACATTGCCTCTGGGTTTGATTTTAACAATTGAGCAATTAATCGGTCAATTTCTGTATCCATCGACTCTGCATCATTGAAAATGTCGGTATATAATCCTTTTTCTTTTGCCCATGCCGCAGAACGCCATTCCGTAGCATTGATGGCTAATTCACTCATTGCTGCTAATCCGATTTTGCGTTCAACTGCCGGACCAACAACGAAAGGACCTATGCCTACTGCAAGTTCAGATAATTTAACTTCAGCACGCGTTGTTGCAAAACAGTAATCTACAGAGGAAGCGATTCCCACGCCACCACCAACTGCTTTTCCCTGTACTCTTCCAATGATAAATTTTGGACAAGTTCGACAAGCGTTGATTACGCGTGCAAATCCGGAAAAGAATTCGTGGCCTGTTTCGAGATCCTCTATTGAAATTAGCTCATCAAAACTGGCTCCAGCACAAAAGGCACGGTCACCATCGGATTTCAACAAAATCAAGCGAACGGAAGAGTCCTTTCCTAATTCTGTTATTGTTTGAGCTAACTTTCTTAAGATTTTACCAGGTAGCGAATTACTCATGGGGTGACCAAAAGTAATGGTCCCTAGTCCATTTGCGCCTATTTCAACGTCTACAAATCCTTGTTCTCTTGCGTCCATATTTTATTTTAAAGAAAAACTATCAGTTCCGATTAAATTTCCATCACAAAAAATACTCACTTTATAAGCTCCTTTTTGTAATCCTTCTCCTTTAACAGTGTAATAAATTGTTAAATCAATGGCTTCGTTTTGATAGTCAATTTCTTTTCTTTCTGAGTATGCAACGCTTCCATTTTCGGTTTCTAGTATGTAGTTCGCTTTTGTTTGCAATGTTTGTCCATCTGGAGCAATCACTTGCATGTAAACGACTTTCTTCCCTGCATTCGTCAAAATGTTCTCTGAAATAGTAAAGCTACTGCGGATTTGAACGGCGTTTTTTGCCTTGTCAGTGGGCTCCGGCATGTTGTTTAGTTTCAATCTTAATGCAGTAGATTGAATATTGTAGGCTTGTAGCTTGCTGCCTTTTTTCACTTGCTGTTGACTCGTTTCAGCAGCTTTTCTGTATTCATCTCGTTCGCTAGAAGTGGTGCTCAACTTTGCGGATGTCTCTACTAATTCAGTTCCGATTTTGATATTTAAGGTATTCAATGAGTCAATCGTGCGAACATAACTGCGCATGATTCCTCTTAAAGTTTCATTTTCTTTACGCACTTTCATTAATTCGCGGTAGCTTAATTTCCCACTTTCCACTTTTTTCAAAAGGTCATTTATTCGGTCCTTCTGCTTATTTAAACTATCTGCTTTGGTAGCATCCATTTCGATTAACTTGTCATAGTTATCCAGCATATTTCGAAAATCCTTTTTCAAGTCTTTCGAAAGATCTCCAACATTCACATATCCACCAAGCATTTCTTCCATGCTTGCCATGTCATTTGTTAATTGAGCATTTTCATTACGACATTCGTTCAATTTGGATCTTTGAGATGACCAGGCGTATGCCAATGAAGCAATACCAATTAATAAAATAAAAATAAATCCTAGGTATAAACCGTTTGAATTCTTTGGTGTTTGTTGATCTTCCATGTTAGAAATTTTAATCAAAATTACGATAAATCTTCTTTCTCAAGATATGTTTTTCTGTTGAATACTTACATACTTTTGAAATCGTGAGATACTATCTGGACCAACTGCGGTGAATCGAGAATCACTGCTCGCTGGAAAGGGGCCGCCATGATGCATGGATTCGGTTACTCGAACACCTGTTGGCACATCATTAAGGATGATTCTGCCTACTTTTCGAGTAAGGATTTCGATACAATCCGTCACTAATTCTGACTGATTGTCGTAAAATATACTACCTGTTAACTGCCCAGATAAAGCTTCTAGACCAATGAGTAATTCTTCTTTGTTTGTATAGTTAACCAGTAGAGTAAATGGACCAAAAACCTCCTCTTTCAAACGTTTGTTTTTGAGTAGGTTAGGTACATTTGTTTCTGCAATAGCCCATCTCCCCTCGATACCAATTTGAATGTTTGGAGAATTGGAGAATTTCAAATGAGAAATGGACGCAATTTCTTTCTTTCCGTTTTCAAAATTGAGATGGATAGTTGGATGTAACATCGGGACAGCATTGGTCTCAGCTACAAATTCCTTCAATACCTTCGTGAAGTTTTCTCCAGATGGTCCATTTGGAATAAATATCAAACCTGGTTTTGTGCAAAATTGTCCTGCATCGGTACAAATGGAACTCGCTAATTTTTTTGCTGCGATTTTTTGTTGTTCGATTGAGAGATCTTGGTCAATGACTACAGGATTAACGCTGCCCATTTCTGCAAAAACGGGAATGGGGGTATCTCTTGAATACGCTAAATCCATGAGTGCTTTCCCTCCTTTAAAACTGCCGGTAAATCCAATGGCCTGAATGCGTTCGTCGAGACAAAGTCTTTGCGCATGCTGAAATCCATCATCTAGGACATGTGTAAAAATTCCTTCGGGAAGATTGACTATTTTTCTTGCCTCTTCGATGCATTCGGCAACTTGAATACTTGTTCCTGCGTGCATGGCATGTGCTTTGACAAATACACAACATCCAGCAGCGAAAGCGGCGATCGTGTCACCACCCGCAGTGGAATAGGCCAATGGAAAGTTACTTGATCCTAAAACTAATACTGGTCCAATTGGGAGTGTCACTTTTTGAATCTGAATCGAATCACTTATGAATTTCTCCGTTTTTTCAAACCTGTATTGGTTTCGGAGGTATTGTTCAAAAAGTTGGATGGTCGATAAGGTTCTTGTCCATTCTGTTTCAAAACGATTGTTCGAAAGTCCACTTTCCTTCAGGTAAAATCCTTTGATGTTTTCTTTTCGCGCTTCTAGTGCGGTGTGAATAGCCTTTAGGAAGTCAGCGCGAGAAGCAGCGGAAAGTTTACTGTAGATGGACTGAGCCAAAGAAAGAATGTTCAATTTCTCGGCAAGAGCTGTTTCAGAAGTGGGAAAATATTCCTCTTTGTTCCAGGTATTCTGGGACGGATTGAAGGTTCGAAAACCTGATGACATGTTACGCTTCAGTAACCGTAAAATGGAAGCTTTCCATGATTTGGTTTGCCAACATTTTTTGACAAGCCAAGGTTACTTTTTCTTCTGCTGCTGCTTTTGAATCAGCTTCAACAAATAAGCGAATGTGTTTTCCGATGCGCACACCTTCAATTTCGGATAATCCGATATTTTTCATAGAATGAGAGACTGCTTTTCCTTGTGGGTCAAGAAGTGCGTCTAGTGGCATTACATCAATTTCAGCTTTGAATTTCATGTTTTTTTCTTTGATTGTGTTCAATGATAGATAAAATCAGGTACAAAATTACAATTATTGGTATCGACCAAACAAAGAAAAGTGGAATACTTATCAACGAAATGATAACAAGAAGATAGCGATAGGTGTTTTCACGCCATCCCCAGGACTTAAATTTCAACGCGATAAGTGGCAGGGGTGCTATCATTAACATGGAAAACAAAACAGAAATTACTGCTAGAGTATAGCAATCGAATAATCCATAGATGAAATCACTTTGGTGTCCCCAGTTTTCTTTTTGATACCAGAAGTAGAGTGGAAAAAATAAGAAGAAAAAGGTGCTTAATGGAGTTGGGACACCAATAAATTTATCACTTTGATTAGTGTCTATGTTGAATTTCGCCAATCGAAACATGGAGAAAAATGGAATAATCAACGCCGTAAATGGCAGAAATTTAATGGAGGCGTTAAAGGAATTGTTGACATCATAGGATAGGGAAGCGAACCAAGCCATGATTTGATTAAAGACGAAATACTTCTGTGTATCGGCTACTGAGTTCGTTAGTTTTAAGTCAATCAAGGCGCTGTAATCAACACCGAGAACGATCATAACCATCATGAAAATTCCAGGAGCTACACCGAAAGAAACAACATCAGCAAGTGAATCAAGTTGTTTTCCAAGTTCTCCGCTTGTTTTCGTGAGTCTAGCTACAAATCCATCCGCGAAATCCGCCACAACTGAAAAGAGTAAAAATAGTGCTGCTAAATCTAATCTTCCACTAAGGGTGAAAATAATTGAGATGATTCCGCAGCATAAATTCGTAGCAGTTAGTAAATTCGCAAGTCCAAACATGATATATATTTGGGGTAAATTTAGAATAAATCTGAAATTTGTTCTGAAATTATTGCTTGATTTGTACGAATCACACAATTTTTAATGAAAAAACAAGTTATTGTCACATGAATAAATTCCGTTTTAGCATTCTATTGTGCTGTTTTCTTACTTCATTCGTTTGGTCACAGGGAGATTTAGCACCTAAATATTCAAATGAGTTTTTATCCCTTGGTGTTGGCGCAGATGCATTTTCTATGGGGAATGCAGTAGTCGCAAGCACGGAAGGAGTAAATGCTAGTTATTGGAATCCGGCAGGTCTGATTCAACAATCCACAAAGATGGAAGCAAGTTTAATGCACTCCGAGTATTTTGCAGGAATAGCGAAATATGACCACGCTGCATACAGCTTTAAATTAGATGAAGACCATGTTCTTGGATTCTCTTTTATTCGTTTCGGCGTGGATGATATTCCAAACACAACTCAATTGATTGATAACAATGGGGTAATAAATTATGACAATGTTCAGCTATTTACAGCTGCAGATTATGCATTTATTGGTTCTTATGCCAAACGCATGAAAATTAAAGGAATGAGTATTGGCGGAAATGCGAAAGTGATTTACAGAAATATTGGTGATTTTGCTCATTCTTGGGGATTCGGTTTGGATGCTGGTTGGCAGTATCAATTACCGAAACATTGGAAGTTTGGAGTGATGGCTCGTGATGTAACATCCACGTTCAACGCTTGGGTTTTTGACTTAAGTCCAGAGATGCAAAGTGTTTTTCAAGCAACGCAAAATGAATTACCAAAAAACGGGGTTGAATTAACCTTGCCTCGCTTAATTTTCGCCGCTTCAGGCAACGTGAACATAGGTAAAAAAGGACTAAGCTTAGCTACTGAGATTGATGTCGATATGACAACAGATGGTAAAAGAAATGTCTTGTTTAAATCTAATTTCGCCTCATTCGATCCACATATGGGGATTTGTTTGAATTATAAAAATCTAGTGAAGGTTCGAGGTGGAGTTTCCAATATTCAGCAATTCACCAATTTTGATCAATCGACATATTGGGGTGTTCAACCTAATTTGGGGCTTGGTGTAAAGTTAAAAAACATGCAATTGGACTATGCTTTTACGCGATTGGGGGATGTGAAGACAAGCTATTACACACATGTTTTCGCTCTTCGTTTTCAGTTCGGGAAATCAAATTAGAAAAACTTACAGCTAAAAATAGCCGTATCGTCTACGTAGTTTAAGGGACCTTTCCAATCTTCAAGCTTTGAAAAAATAATATTGTTCATATCCTCCATTTTCAAAGGGGAATAGGCTTGAACATTTTTAATTAATCGTTCCACGCTAAATTGTTCACCACTTTCGTTTTCTAATTCAACGACACCATCAGTGAATAAAACGAAGGTTGTGTTTGGATTCAAAACAAGTTTTCCAACCTTGATGCTCGGTAGTTCATCCAGCATTCCTAGTCCGATACAACCATCTTTCAACATGGTCACTTTTCTTCCGTTCAATAGAATGGGATGATTGTGTCCAGCATTGACATACGTCATTTTACGTGTATAGGCGTTGTAATGCGCGAGGAAAAAGGTAATGAATTTCTCGCCTTTCGCACTTTTCATGACGAGTTTATTCAATTCTTCCATCAAAAACGACATTTCAAATCGCTGGTACTTGAAAAGTGTTCGAATGGTTGCTTGGAAATTTGCCATCAACATGGCTGCACTGATTCCTTTTCCACTCACATCTCCGATACAAATGATATATTCTTCGTCCCCTAGTGGTATAAAGTCGTAGTAGTCCCCACCGATGGCATGACGTGGAATGTATCTTCCTGATAGGTCCATTTTTCGATTCGATGGAAGTTCGGATGGGAAAAGCATTTTCTGCATCTCAGAAGCTACCTCCAGTTCCTTCGAAATGCGTTCTTTGATGATGTGTTGTTTCACCAAACGGTTGTTTTCGACCGCAACGGAAATGATGTTGGCCAAGGTTTGTGCAAATGAAAAATGTGCTGGTTCTAGAAGTTCAGTTTTTCCAATAGTGGAAATCATCAGGTAGGCAAGTGGCTTTCCTTGATGACTAACGGGTATAACGGCTTGAAAGTCGCTCAATAAATTTGAATTGGAAGATTCAACCAGTGTAATTTCTTTGAATCGGTAGAGTTCTGAGTGGATTAAGTCTAGGTCAACGCGTCCTTTGTAGCCTACTTTGACCGGGCAATGCCATTCTTCTTCCTTGATAAATAGAACAAAACGACTAAAGCTCAACTGTTCTTTCAGAATAAAGGAGAATATTTTGAATAGAGATTCAACCGGAAGATTGGAATTAATCGCATTCGTAATTTCCAGCAAGGAGTGAAGACGGTTGTCTTTCATCTCCAATTGCGACAATAGTTCATTTCCGCTGGTGAATCTCATCGCTCTATATTGACTTGATTTCGCAAAAATGCGAGTTCCTTAAATTTATGTTTAGCGGGTCCAGCTGGTGTTCCGAAGTATTCAGTCCCTTCTGGAACATCTTTTGTTACGCCTGACTGGCCTAAAATTGTTGCGTTCTTGCCTACTTTTACACCGCTTGCCATTCCAACTTGTCCCCAAATCGTTGCATTGTTTTCAATTTCAACACAGCCTGAAATCCCACAGGATGCAGCAATCAACACGTTCGATCCGATTTGGGTGTCGTGTCCAACATGGACTTGATTATCGATTTTCGTTCCGTGACCGATTCGGGTAATTCCAGTAACACCGCGATCAATCGTACATTGTGCACCAATTTCCACATTGGATCCTATGTGGACGGCTCCACAAGAAATCAATCGGTCATAGTGATCTTTCTTTTTCTTGTAGTAAAATGCATCAAATCCAATGACGCTATTTGGACCTATAATCACGTTGTCTTCGATGTGCGTGTTGTCAGCAATGTATGCTCCTGGATAAAGAATGCATTGCGCACCAATGTGAACATTTTTTCCAATAAAAACATTGGGATAGATGACAGTAGAAGGATGAACGACTGCTTCACGGGCATCGATTTGGGCACGAAAATGCGTGATAAGAAAATTAAAGGCATCGAAAGGGTGGGAGTGAATTAACAATGATTTCCCTGTCGGACAAGGGACATCTTGATCAATTAATACTACACTTGCCGCTGATTCGAGTGCTTTTTGATAATATTTTGGATGGTCGACGAACACAATGTCTCCAACTTCTACCATGTGAATCTCGTTGATTCCGGTAACGATTTGAGCTAAATTACCCGTAACTTTGCAGTCAAGCAAGGAAGCGAGGGAGTTAATATCTTGTGGTTTTGTAAATTTCATCCAATTATTCTGGACAAATGTACAAGCTGAAAGACAAGTGAAATCGGTGATTTCGAGTATTTATCCCCTGCTAATTGTTCAAATGATAGAAAAATGAAAGGATTTTTGTGTTTTTTCTTGTTTATCAAAAAGAAATAGCTAAATTTGCAATCCATTTTCGAATAAGAAACTCAGTCAAATGAAAAAAGATATACACCCAGAAGATTACAGACTTGTTGTATTTAAAGACATGTCGAATGAATACGCGTTTTTGTGCCCATCATGTGCTACAACTAAAGAAACCATTCAATGGGAAGATGGAAATGAGTATCCGTTGTTTAAATTGGATATCTCTCACAAATCTCACCCGTTCTTCACTGGTATTGCACAGTTCGTGGATACTGCAGGACGTATTGATAAATTCAAAAACCGTTACGGACGTCACCTTAAATAATAAGTTGACACAACATATTTCAAAGCCATCATTCGTGATGGCTTTTTTTTTGCTTCTTTTTTCTGAAAGTATTAAATGCTGAATTTAGCGGTTGCTCTTTTCAAACGATCGTTCATCGTTTTGCCGAGTCCAGCACTAGGGAATGCCTCAATGAAAATCCGCTGAAACCCTTTTTTATCCATGGCGTGAAGTGCGGCATATAAGTTCTTAGCTGCTTCATTCATGTCACCATCTTCACTTAAATAAAAATGCTGAGTGGATTTCTTCACATGATTGTTTTTGGAAAAAAGAATGAATCCGTCCGAATCCGTGTATTCATTTTGTCCAGCTTCCATGAAGTACAAGGGTGTTTCTGTCGCGTAATGGTATTTGACCATCCCACTTGTTCTAACGCCATGATGTAATTCGTTTTTAACTTCCGGTACGTAACCTAAGGACTCGGTAAGTGCTTCTAAGGGAATTCCTCCGAGGCGATAAACGATGACTTTTTCTTTTGCCATGCCAACGATGGTTGATTCAAGTCCGGTCTGACAAGCACCACCGTCCAAAATATATGGAATGCGCTCGTTTAATTCATGTTGCACATGTTCGGCAGTTGTAGGACTAATTCCTCCGTAGCGGTTTGCACTTGGAGCGGCAATTGGAAATTCGATTGAGCGCAATAAGGCAAGTGTCATCTCATGTTCGGGCACACGAACTGCAACCGTTTCTTGTCCGGCAGTAATCAGTGAAGGAACCAATGAACTTTTTGGTAAAATAAAGGTGATTGGCCCAGGACTAAATTGCTGTGCCAGTTTCCTTAATGTTTCTGGAAAATCAGCGACATAAGGATAGATAGATTCGATGCTGGCAAAATGTAAAATCAGGGGATTAGAAGTCGGTCTTCCCTTAGCTTCGAAAATCTTCAGTACAGCATCTTCATTTGTGGCGTCAGCAGCCAAACCATAAACTGTTTCGGTGGGGATGGCAACTGTTTCCCCTTCCTTTAAAAAGGAAATGGCACGTTCAATATCTTGTCCAATCACTGTATTCACTAAGCAAAGGTAGCTTCTTCCATTGAACTTGTGAATACCTTGTTGAAAATACACGTGGATTTTTACGAATAGTTTTTAAAAACTCACGTACCTTTGTTTATATCAATTCTAAATAAGGTGAATTTAATTCTAGCAGACAGCAATGATTTAATGCGACTCGGACTTCGAACCGTGCTAACGGCGGAGCTGAATGTTACCATTGTTGGTGAGGCTAGGAATGAAAAGGAACTTGTGTCTCAACTTTCGGCATTCGGAGCTTCTGTTGTTTTAATTGATTTTACTTCTGAAGGATTTACGATTGATACGATACAACGAATTTCTTCAAAAGATCCATCATTAAAGTTTTTGGCTGTCACCAGCGCACAGAATGCTCAGACTTTAGTGGATGCTCTGCGTTCTGGTGTAACAAGCTACGTAAAGAAGGACTGTGAGTTAAGTGAAATCGTGGATGCTGTTCGTGAAACAAGTCGCGGAAACAAGTTTTTTTGCGGTCAAATCTTAGAAACCATTCAGCGAGCAAACATTGATGTAAATGATTTGGACTTTGATTCCTTCAGTTGTGAGCCAGTTGTTCTATCGGAAAGAGAAAATGAAATCATTGTTCTTATTGCTGAAGGACACACCAATGAAATCATTGCCGAGCAGTTGTTTTTAAGCAAGCATACGGTGAATACGCATCGAAAGAATATTATGGCAAAATTAGGGGTGAAAAATACTGCAGGAATTGTGATGTATGCCGTAAAAACTGATTTGGTTTCCCCGAATAAATTTCTTTTTGCTCCGTCTTTAAATTGAGATGTTCAACTTTAGGTTGAACCGTCGCGAGGTCAAGTAATTTGGAATCGCATAATATTTTCCTTCTACATCTTGAATCCACTGTTTCGAAAGTACATTATTGATTCCCAGTAAATTGAAAATTTCTAGAGAAATGGAGGCTGCTTCACATTTTCTAAGGAAAGATTTTTTCACAGCTTTCCCACCTTTTAATAGATCGTAAGATAAGCCAAGGTCAACGCGGAAATAAGATTTTATGCGCAGCGTATCTTTGTATCTTGTAAAATCTGGCGGTCCGTAAGGAAGTCTAGAACCAAACTGTAAGCCCATTTGAACGCTAAATTGTTCGAATCCAGGCATTTGATCTTGAACGAGTGCTCCAATTGTAAGAAGTTGATCTGTTGGACGCGGTATATATCCTGGATAAACAACGTTACTATCCACAACAACTTGGTCTTCACTATATCCAAAAATAATACGCTCTCCTGCAGCATTAAAGAATTCGGTATAGTGATCATTTAAAATATCTTCTCGTGTTCGCATGAGTCCAACTTTGAAAAAGGACTCAATGCCTTTCACGAATTCACCGTGAACATTCATATCAAGTCCATACGCGTATGCAACGGCATTATTATCGGCATAATACCTTGTACGAACGTTTTCAATCTCATATGGATTCACATCCCACAAGTATTTGTAATAAAGTTCTCCTGTGAATTTAAAAGGTTTTTCTCTTCCCCACATTTCAAAAAACAAATCTGTAGCTGCAACTACATGCATGGATTTTTGGGCTCGAACGGATGTGTTTAATTTGCCATCAAAGGTTCTGAATTCGCGGTAAAAAGGTGGCTGATAGTACAAACCACTGGATAAACGGTAACTTAAATTTCTTCGAACGATTCGATTATTTTGAACCATGTACGCACGAGGGAAATATGTCAAACTAAAGCGAGGAGTGAAGTATGGTTCGTGATTAATCGCAGTATATCCACCTCTTAGTCCGGTAGATAAGGCTATTTTACTATTTGATTCTTTTATGACTTTCGAATATTCTTGAACAGATTTTTTATCATCTGTCTTGAACTTTTTAAGAATCTTAACAGGATAGTTCTTTTTAGTAGAGGTCCATGTTAGGTTCCATTGTGTGAAGCCGCTAAATTTGAAGTTCGTCAAATTCAAATCACCTTTAATGGTTTCGTAAAGTGTTACTTCTTGATTACCTGACTGCGGCAAACTGTAACCTGCGGAATCAATCATGCGCCACTCACTCAGGACATCGGTAAAGAAATCGCGCTGTACTTGAGCTCCCCATTTAAGGTTCGAGGTGCGTGAATGCAGTTGTGCATCATCTGTATAGCCATTAAACAATTGCAATGACCCATTGTGATAGGTACTTAAAATGGTTGCGTTCAAGCGATTTCGTGCGTGGTTAAGAAAGGTTCCAACCCCTAGAGTCGCAATAGAATCGCCGTATTCTTCTTTCGCTGGATCCGTTTCAAGTTGATTGATGTAATATTGACCTTGAACATCAAAGTACTCGCGTTCATTCGTATTAAACGCGGAAATATAGAAATCTAAATTGGTTCTTTTGTTCGGTTCAAATTTCAAGGAAGCACCTCCCATAGCTGTTTGGAACTTCGTTGCTTCTTTTCCATCGTAATAAATCATGAGGCGATAGGCTTCGTTTGCTGTTCCGAAATCTGATTCTGCCGTTTGTGGACTAAATCGATACGCATTCGAAGAGAAATGTCCAAGTATGCTAAAAGTCAATTTCTCTGTAATCGAATAATTCGTTAAAATTTGTGCATCCGCAAAAACCGGATTGTACGCTCCTTTGGTAGGAAGCGAGTTTAAGAAATAGCCATTCGAACGGTATCGTGCACCAACGATGTAATTGAACCGTGGGGAAACCGATTGTTCCGCATGTGCCTCTACTCCTAAAAGAGATAAAGTACTGCTTGCCTTTGTGCTGTCAGGGGTGCGGTAAGTAATGTCTAAAACAGAGCTGAGTCGATCACCGTATTGAGCATCGAACCCACCAGCTGAAAAACGCACGGATTCCACGAGTGAGGAGTGTATAAAACTCATTCCTTCTTGTTGTCCACTTCGTGTAAGAAATGGACGATAAACTAAAAATCCGTTTACATAGACTAAATTTTCATCGTAATTTCCACCGCGAACATTGTAGTTTGATGTTAATTCATTGTTCGAAGTCGCAGCAGTAGAATAAACCAAGGCTTTTTCCACATTGATCATTTTTGTGTACTGTAAGGTAGGTAGTAAATCTAGGGTGAACGGGTCATTCAATCCGTATTGAACAACGACTTCGCTGTTTTCGGAAACGGAAAATATGACTTTTGGAAGGATTTGGATTTCTGTTTTTTTAATGATGACCGTTTGCTGATCCTTTAAATCCTCAAATGAGAATTGAATCATTAAGGTATCTCCCGGCGCTGCTTCGAAAGCGTATTTACCATTTTTATCGGTGAGTAAAGTTAGAGCTGGGTATTGTTTTACTTTAATTTGAACATTCTCCAGGGCCTTATTTTTCTTGCCCACACAGGATCCTTCTACGCGCACTTTTTGATTCCAGGCGAATGTACTGGTAACAAGTGTGAGGAAAAAGACCCAATGTTTCATAATAGCAAAGTTACAATCCTTAACGCGGTATTCCTCGCTTTATTATGAATTCTTGTGGATTTTCGTTTTCACAATTATTCAAGTAAATTTGTTGCTTATCGATGAAAAAAGAAAAAGTTGTAATTGGTAGACGCGAAGTGGCTGATCTGATTGAGTTCGGTCTAAGCGACGTGAAGGTGAAGGTTGATACAGGGGCGTACTCATCTAGTATTCATGTTTCTCATTGTCAAGAGAAGGATGGAGAGTTAGAAGTGAAGTTTTTGGATGAATCACATCCGTCTTATATTGACCGCATTTTTGTTTTTAAGGAATTCCGCAAGAAAAGAGTAAAAAGTTCCACAGGTCAAACACAGGAACGATATTTTATATATGTGAAAATTCACATGGGAGGGAAGATTGTGAAAACAGAATTTTCCTTAACAGAGCGTAATGGAATGCGTTTTCCCATTTTAATTGGACGTAAATTACTGAACAACCGTTTCATCGTAGATACCAGTTTAAAATACCTTCATCCATCCTTACACGCCTTATGAAAATAGCCATTCTCTCCAGAAATTCGAATTTGTATTCTACTCGCCGTCTTGTTGAAGCTGCGGAAGCAAAAGGACACGAAGCACATGTGATTGATCATTTGAAATGTAACATTGAAATCGAACAAACAGGTCCTGCGTTATACTATGGGGATCGTTACCTGAAAGGATTCGATGCAGTGATTCCAAGGATTGGAGCATCTGTTACATTTTTTGGAACGGCTGTCGTTCGTCAATTTGAAATGATGAATGTTTTTACTGCTGTGAATTCAAGAGGAATTATTCACTCTCGTGATAAACTTCGTTGCCTTCAAGTCCTTTCAAAGGAAGGAATTGGTTTGCCAAAAACCGTTTTCACGAATTATTCTAAAGATGTGAAACACGTAGTGCAATCAGCAGGTGGAGCACCGGTTGTTTTGAAACTACTGGAAGGAACACAAGGTTTGGGAGTCGTTTTGGCTGAAAATATGAATGCAGCACAATCTGTCCTAGAAGCGTTTAATGGACTAAAAGCACGCGTGATTGTTCAAGAGTTTATTCGCGAAGCAAAAGGCGCAGATATTCGTGCGTTTGTGGTCGATGGCGAAGTTGTTGGAGCAATGAAACGTCAAGGGAAACCAGGTGAGTTTCGTTCGAATTTACATCGAGGCGGATCCTCTATGGAAATTGAGTTGACAACCGAAGAGAAATATACGGCAATCTTGGCAGCGAAGGCTGTTGGACTCGGAATTGCAGGCGTGGACATGCTTCAATCAGAGAGAGGACCACTTGTTCTTGAGGTAAATTCATCTCCAGGACTCGAGGGAATTGAAAAAACCACACAGCAAGACATTGCTGGAAAAATAATATCATACATCGAACGAAATGTCAACCGTTAAGAAAACGTATAAAAAGATGGTCATCCTTGGACAAGAAATCTTGCCAGGAAAAAGTGTGCAGTTGAATTTTGATGTGGCACACCTTCACACGCGGACTCCGATTTTAGTTCCAGTGATTGTGGAGCGTGCGAAAGAGGATGGTCCCACCGTTTTATTGATGGCTGGATTACACGGAGACGAAATAAACGGTGTAGAAATTATTCGTCGTTTTTTACGTAAAAAATTACACAAACCAACGAAAGGCACCATCATCTGTTTGCCTGTATTTAACATTTTTGGATTTCTCAATTTGCAACGTGAATTGCCAGATGGACGTGATTTGAATCGCAGTTTCCCCGGAAGTTCAAATGGTTCTTTAGCTTCTCAATTTGCTTTTCATTTCATGAAAGAATTGGCACCACATTGCGATTACATTATCGATTTTCATACGGGTGCATCACATCGAAATAACTTTCCTCAAATACGCTGTGTATTTAAGGATGAAGAAAGCGTTGAGTTAGCTCGAATTTTCAATCCACCATTCATTTTAAATTCAAACTTGATTGCCAAAACCTTGCGAGAGTCCATAGTGAAGCGCAAAAAGAAAATCCTCTTGTTTGAAGGTGGTAAATCGAATAGCATCGAAGAACAAGTTGTTGAAGAAGGATTGAACGGTGTGAAGCGAGTTATTTCGCATTTGGGAATGAGGAATTATAAGTATGATATTTCTAAAGATCGAGAGCCCATTTTATTGGAGGAAAGCAAATGGATGCGTGCACCTTCTTCTGGAATGTTTCAAGCATTTATTCAAAATGGTTCTGCAGTCGCCAAAGGAGATGTGATTGGAATGGTGACGGATCCTTACGGTAATTACGAAAAAAAAATAAAGGCAACCCAGGATGGGTATATTATCTGTTCAAATGAATCCCCGGTTGTTTACAAAGGTGATGCCATCATTAATATTGCTAAAAAACGAAATTCGTAAATATGAAAAAACTGATTTTATCCGTGTTTGTAAGTCTATTAACGTGGACAATGAACGCACAGAATTTTACACCAACCTCGTATCTTGGATATGAAATTGGCACACGTTTTACACGTCAAGATAAAGTGGTCGCTTATTTTCATGCACTACAAGAAGCCTATCCGTCGATGTTGAAAGTGGAGAAGTACGGTGAAACGTATGAACACCGAGATTTGATTTTGGCTTTTTTCGGTACCCCTGAAAATTTAAAAAAGCTCGAAGAAATTCGTCAAAATCACCAAAATCATGCAGCTTCGGAAAAACTAGCCATCGTTTGGTTGAGTTACAACGTTCACGGAAATGAAAGTTCAGGAACAGAGGCAGCGATGCAGACCGCATATCGTTTACTGACGGATAAAGCAGAGTACTTAGCTAATACTGTCGTGATTATGGATCCATGTTTGAATCCAGATGGAAGAGATCGCTATGTGAACTTTTACCAACAATATGGCAATGCGCCAGCAGATCTTCATAAATTCTCGGCTGAGCACAAGGAGCCTTGGCCAAGTGGACGTCCAAATCACTATTTGTTCGACTTAAACCGCGATTGGGCATGGATGACACAAATTGAATCCGAGCAACGCGTTCAACGCTACAATCAATGGTTACCACATGTTCACGTGGATTTCCACGAACAAGGCATCAATGAGCCCTATTATTTTCCGCCAGCGGCAGAACCTTACCATGAAGTCATAACAAATTGGCAACGCGATTTTCAAAAACAAATCGGAGCGAATCATGCTTCCTATTTCGACAAAGAAGGTTGGTTGTACTTTTCAAAGGAAATTTTTGATCTATTGTATCCAAGTTATGGTGATACTTATCCAACATACAGTGGAAGTATCGGAATGACCTACGAACAGGGCGGAAGTGGACGGGCCGGATTAGCCGTGATTACACAAGTTGGAGATACCTTAAGTTTGAAAGATCGTGTGACACATCACGTGACTACAGGATTGTCTACGGTGGAAATGAGTGCTAAAAACGCAGAAAGGCTGATCAAAGAATACCAACTATTTTGTGCGCTAAAAGTTTACAGATACAAAACGTATGTCTTGCGTGCGTCACAAGCTAAGTTGGAGCCTTTAATGGCTTTGATGAAAAAGAACGGCATTCAAGTAGAGATGATTACGACTTCCACCCAAGAGTCTGCATCAAAAGCATACCATTTTCAAAATGGACAAACAGAAACCATTAAATTGATGCAAGGTGATATGTTGATTCAGACGAATCAAGAAAAAGGTACTTTAGTGAATGTGTTATTTGAACCAAAAACGCTTTTATCTGATAGTTTAACCTACGACATTACTGCTTGGACTTTGCCATATGCGTATGGTGTAGAAGCATGGGGAATTGAAACTCCTGGTGCAAAAGGAACGGTTTTTAGTGGATGGCCAACGACGTTAAATCAAGCATCCACTGCTGGGTCTTATGCTTATGCGGCGGCATGGGAGTCCATGAAGTCAACACGTTTTTTAACGGAATTACAAGAAGCTGGCTTCGATGTGTACTTCAACGAGAAAGGATTTAAAACTCAGGGGAAATCGTTCAGTCCAGGGACTTTGCTTATTCTTCGTGGAGAAAACAAACGTGCGGATTTTGATCAAACAGTTCTTAAAATTGCCAATAAAAATGCGGTGAGTCTAACTGCTTTGGCTTCTGGATTCGTTCAAGAAGGCGTAGATCTTGGATCATCATCCATGAAAAAAATCCCCAATCATTCCATCGGTTTGTTGGCTGGAGAAGACGCTTCTTCCTTAAACGTGGGTGAAATTTGGCATTTCTTTGAGCGTCAAATGGGACGATCTATTCATTTGGTCTTTACAGATGACTTAGAAGAAGCTTTGCCTCAATTAACGGTATTATTTGTCCCGGAAGGTGGGATTTCACTTTCGGAAAATGTCAAAGTGAAGGAATGGATTCAAAACGGTGGTAAATTAATTGTACTTGGATATGCGGTCTATGATTTTGCAGGAAAGGATGGATTTGAGCTTTCTTCTTCAGAAAACACTAATGACAGCATCAAGAAGCCTGTTTCTTTCTCTAAACAAGAACGCGATCAAATTTCAAATGCAATTACCGGTGCGATTTATGCGTGTGAACTAGATCCAACAAATCCTTTGGCATTTGGATATGATCACTATTACACCTTGCGTCAGGGAGCAGATCACATGAATATCTCCGCAAACAACGTCTTTCATTTGAAAAAAGATGCGAAGGCACTGAACGGATTCGTTGGGTCGCGTGTGAAGAAACAGCAATCGGAAGCATCTATTGCAGGATATCAATCCTACGGTGATGGAGCCATCATTTACTTCATCGATAATCCTTTGTTCCGTGGATTCTGGGAAAATGGAAAATTGATGATTGCGAACGCCGTTTTCTTTGTGAATGAAAATTAATCCTTATTGCAGGGACTGATAGATGACGTGTTGAATTCGTGTTCTGATATTCATGTCTCTAATTTTCCAGTTGTCCTGGCTTGGATTCACTCGATTCGATAAGAAAATAAAAATTACCTTGTTTTTGGGATCAGCCCAAGCCAATGTGCCCGTAAATCCAGAGTGACCAAAACTCTGTGAAGAAGCTAATTCGTCACAAGTTCCCCCGCCACTTGCGTTCGGACGATCGAATCCAGCTCCGCGACGGTTACCCGGGAACTGTTGTTTGGTGTATTCGTTGCATACGGACTCTGAAAAGAATTCCATTCCAGCGTATTTTCCTTTGTTTAAAAACAACTGCATGATACTCGCTAAATCTGTTGCATTTGCGAAAATTCCTGCGTGTCCTGCAACGCCACCTAACATCGCTGCACCGGGATCGTGAACGAATCCATGCAATAACTGCTTGCGGAATGCTTGGTCATTTTCCGTTGGAATAATATGTGATTTATCGAAATGTTCCAAAGGTAAGTAGCGCATGTAGCGCAGTCCCATTGGGCGATAAATCTGTTTTTCCAAGTACGTATGTTGTTTTTGTCCAATCTGTTTTTCCAGTATTTTTTGTGTGAAATAGTAACATAAATCTGAGTACTCATACTTCTTTGGTCCAAGGGTTGATCTCAAAATCTGCGCATACATGCTATCCGTATAGGCATCATTGATATATAGTCCGGTCGCAACTTGACGTTCGAAACCGGGTTTTTGCGTTTGACTATAAACGTTTGTATTCCAAATCCCGTTTTGAATAGTGCGTTTGTAAAACGGAATCCATGGGGTTAGTCCGGCTTGATGTGCCATCATGTCGCGAATGAGAATGTTTCCAAATGGACCGTCACCCGTTACCTCCGGAATGAACTCTTTTAATTTTTTATCAAGGGAATACTGTCCTTTGCTTTGCAAATGCATCGCTAACAAGGTCGAAGCGGCAATCTTTGTGACAGATGCAATGTCGTATACATCCTGGTTTTGAACGTTTGATGCTTTGGCGTCATAGCTTTGTTTGCCATAGCATTTGCGCCAGATAATTTGATCGTTTACAGCCACCAATATTTGACAACCGGGATACGCACCTTTTTCAATTCCTTCTTGAGCGATAAGGTCAATGCCGTATAGTTTCTTAGAATCGACACCGATTTCTTCTGGGCTACTGAATTTTAATCGTCCGTTGGATGAGGTTTGAATCGCTTGTCCGGCTGGAAATACTTGGTCCAAAGAATGGAGTTCCTTTCCTAGTTTCGCTGTTGCCCCAATGCTGCCAAAAATCAATTGACTAACCCGTTCTTGAGCTATTTCATGATTTTCTTTTGCCCAAATGATGGCATCAAATGCTTTCGTTGGAAGTTGAGCGATGATCGATTGATCACCGAAGACACACAGAATGACCTTTGAATGATGAGGCAAAGCATTGAATATTGTCGCGTCTAACGAATCCAATTTTGTTTCCTTTGTGGCATGAATACTTAGAAACACCACATCGTGCTGCGCCTGTTTAATGAATTCCTTTAATTCGTGGTCATGTAAACTTGGGCGTAAAAGTTGATCATTTGATACATAGCGATCGAGTCCGTTGTGAAAAACTGTTGGATTCCCCCCAATGGAGATGTGTGCACTTTTGAAGTCTAGGTTTCCTAAAGGAAGTAAGTTATTCTTGTTCGCGATGACAACGATGGATTTTTCATAAGCCAAGGACTGTTCGTAGCTTGCTTTTCCATTCAATGAATCCAATTCACTTGAATACCATGTCGTGGGAGCATCCGGAAAAATAGGTGTCAGGTTGCGTTTGGACGGATTCATACAAAAAGCAAAGAAAAGTCCAGAAAATATAAGCGCTGCGCTGCGTATCATACAGAAAAATTAATTTTTATAAAACTAAGAATTATTGTGCGCATAGATTCGAATTAATTCGTTTTACTCACGCTAAGTGTAGCTTTGACACTTACTTGAATATACTAAAAAAACCCGAATTTTAAAAATTAATTTATGCACAGAATACCCTCGTATCTGTTAGCAAAAACTAATGAAAATCATGTTTTAATAAAAAGACTCAAAGTAATTTTGTGCCATCAATGAACAACAGAAGTTGTGCCAAAAAAAATGGACATGGAATTACAAGGGAAATTTGGAAAAAATGCTGATTTAGCAGCCTCAATCGGTCTGACAAATCTAGGAGAACAGTTTTGGAATTTAAGTCCAGCTGAACTAGTAGAAGATTGCATCATTCTTGGTGAAGGGATGTTGACTGATACGGGTGCTCTTGCGATTGAAACCGGAGAGTTCACAGGAAGATCTCCGAAAGACCGTTTCATTGTTCGTGATGAAAAGACAGAGGACGCTGTTTGGTGGGGTAATGTGAATATTGGTTTTACGCCTGAGCAATTCGATGCGCTTTACGACCGAATGAATGCATATTTAAACGGTAAAGACATTTATGTTCGCGACGTTGCTGCTTGTGCAGAAGAGAAATACCGAATGAATATTCGTGTGGTGACAGAGTTACCATGGTCAAGTCTTTTTGCAAACAACATGTTTTTGCGTTTGACAGATAGTGAAATTGAAACATTCATGCCGGAATGGCATATTGTATGTGTTCCCAGCTTTCAGGCAGATCCAGCAATAGATGGTACACGTCAAGCTAATTTCGCTATTTTGAACTTCACCAAAAAAATGATTCTAATTGGTGGAACAGGTTATACGGGTGAAATTAAGAAAGGGATTTTCTCCGCCTTGAATTTCATTCTTCCACACGAGAAAAATGTTCTTTCCATGCACTGCTCCGCAAATATTGGTGAAGCAGGTGATACAGCGATCTTCTTCGGACTTTCAGGAACAGGAAAAACAACATTGTCTTCTGATCCGAATCGTCGTTTAATTGGGGACGATGAGCATGGGTGGAGCGAAAGCCGCGTATTTAACTTCGAAGGTGGATGTTATGCCAAAACCATAGATTTAAGTCGCGAGAAAGAACCACAGATATACGATGCTATTCGTTTTGGAGCCTTGTTGGAGAACATTGGATTTGTAGATGGAACATCGACACCCGATTACGCGGATGGATTCATCACAGAGAATACACGTGTTTCTTATCCAATCAACCATATTGACAATATTGCTGTGCCATCGATTGGTGGTTCACCAAAAAACATATTTTTCCTTACAGCTGATGCATTTGGTGTTTTGCCTCCGATTTCTAAATTGACGACAGAACAAGCAATGTATCACTTCATGTCGGGATATACAGCGAAAGTTGCTGGTACAGAAGTAGGAATTACGGAACCAACGACAACTTTCTCTGCAGGATTCGGTGCAGCTTTTCTTCCTTTGCATCCAGCGAAATACGCAAAGTTGTTAGGAGATAAATTAGCAGGAACCGATATCAATGTTTGGTTAATCAACACAGGTTGGTCCGGTGGATCTTATGGTGTTGGAAGTCGAATGAAACTTTCGTACACACGAGCGATGATCACTGCTGCATTAACGGGTAAATTAAATGATGTTTCCTTTGAGAAAATGCCAATTTTCGATTTAGCGTTCCCTACTTCTTGTGAAGGAGTTCCAGCGGAATTATTGAATCCAAGAAATACGTGGGCCGATAAAGCGGCTTACGATGCCACATCTGCAAGTTTAGCGGAGAAGTTTGTGTCCAACTTTGAAAAGTTCGCGGCAGAGACTCATCCATCTATATTAGCAGCAGCGCCACAAGTTTAGGTCTAAGTCCTTTCCATCAATCAGCAAGAGCTTAGATTAAGCCCCTGACAGCAATGTTAGGGGCTTTTTTTATGTGTCTAGCATACGCAAAATTCCACAAACGTGGGTAAAACAATTCGACAGGATGAAACTGTTGCGTAGAAAAGAAAGTTACGAGGGATTGAAAATTCTTTATTGCGGAGGGTGCGGTGACGAGCGGTTTAAAAAGTCGCCATAAACAAAAAAAGCCCTGACGAGTGGTCAGGGCTTACATATCTTTGAAAAAGAATTAACGTTTGTGGAAAGGCTCGTCAGAAACAGTTAATTTCTTTCTTCCTTTTTTGCGTCGCGCAGCCAAAACTCTACGACCATTTTTTGTAGCCATACGGCTTCGGAATCCGTGTTTGTTTCTTCTTTTTCTTACCGATGGTTGAAACGTTCTTTTCATGTCGTATCTTAATTATGTAATCTATTTTGGGTTGCAAAGATATTGATTTTTTTAAAATTTCAAATTCTTTCGACAAAATTATTTAAAAAAACTACTTTACCGTACAAAGCGACGTAAATTTGTAAAAAGAATTATTCCATGCTGAGACCAAAAAAAGAGCAAAAAGAAAAGGTAAAAATCACGAAATCAAGCATTAAGAAAGCGAAGGGAATTTTTGCATACCTCAGACCATATGCAGGGATATATTTTATCGGCTGGATATTTTTGGTCTTGAGTACTTCTGCTGGACTCGTTTTTCCTTATTTAATGGGAAAATTATTGGGTGCAGGAGCTTCTACCTCGAACATGTCAGATGCAATTGGACTCATAGATATGTCTAACATCAACAGTGTGGCCATTGCGTTATTTGTCCTTTTTGGCTTTCAATCTTTATTCTCCTTTGTGCGCGTTGTCCTGTTCAATAATGTGACAGAAAATGCCTTGCGAGATTTGAGAAACGATGCTTTTTCGAAATTGGTGTACATGCCTATGGACTTCTTCAACCGAAACAAGGTGGGAGAGTTAACGAGTCGTTTGTCTTCGGATATCGCTCAAATTCAAGAAACATTAAGAACGACTATCGCGGAATTCTTCCGTCAAATCATTATCGTTGTCGGTGGAATTTTATTCCTATTCTTCATTTCATGGAAATTAGCCTTGATCATGTTGGGAACTGTTCCTGTCATGGCGATTGTTGCGGTGATTTTTGGACGTTACATTCGTAAATTGAGCAAAGAAGCACAAGACTACATCGCAGAATCGAATTCCATCGTTGAGGAAGCATTGACAGGAATCGCTAATGTGAAGTCATTTACCAATGAGTTCTTTATCTTTTCCAACTACAAAAAATCCACGCAACAAACCCGCGACTTGAATGTCCGCAGTGGAATTTGGCGCGGTCTATTCGTTTCCTTCATCATTTTCTGCTTATTCGGTGCCATTGTGTTTATCGTTTGGAGAGGACTATTGATGACCCAAGGAGCGAATCCAGAATTGAATACAGAAGGATTCTATCAATTTGTCTTGTTTACGATTATGATGGGGGCATCCGTTGGATCCTTGCCGGATTTATACGCAAGTGTTCAGAAAGCGATTGGTGCGACGGAAAATTTAATGGACATCATTCATCAGGAAACGGAAGTTCAACTGAATCATGGAACAAGAAAGGATCGTTTAACAGGAAGCATTTCATTTGAAAAAGTTCATTTCTCTTATCCACAAAGAAGTGACGTAGAAGTCTTGAAAGGAATTTCCTTCGACATCAAACAAAATCAAACTTTGGCACTTGTTGGACAAAGTGGTTCAGGTAAGTCGACGATTTCAAATTTATTGTTGCAATTCTACACCTTGAATGAAGGTGGAATCACATTTGATGGAATTCCAGCGAAGGATTTCGAATTAAATGCGCTCAGAGAGCAAATGGCGATTGTTCCCCAAGAAGTTATCCTTTTCTCTGGAAACATACGGGAAAACATCTTATTTGGTAATCCAGCGGCAACGGAGGAGCAAATCATCGAGGCAGCCAAGCAAGCAAATGCCTGGGAATTCATCGATGCTTTTCCAAATAAACTGGATACTGAAGTAGGAGATAGGGGAATTCAACTTTCTGGTGGACAAAAACAGCGCATTGCGATTGCACGAGCGATTTTGAAAAATCCAACGATATTAATTTTGGACGAGGCGACTTCTGCCTTGGATTCTGAATCCGAACGTTTGGTGCAAGATGCGTTGGATAAGTTAATGAAGGGAAGAACTTCGGTTGTGATTGCGCACCGTCTTTCTACGATTCGTAACGCCGATCAAATTTTGGTCCTTCAATCTGGAAAAGTGGAAGAGTCCGGAACGCATCAGTCCTTGATGGAATTAAAAGGATTGTACGCAGACTACGTTGGATTGCAGTCCATGAATCAATAAGCTTCGTAAAAGTGTTGGTAGATTTATTCGGAGAACAATGATTCAACGAATAATTTTCGGTCGAAAAGTTGGAGGTCTTCCATTTTCTCGCCAATCCCGATGTATTTAACGGGAATTTTCATTTGGTCGGAAATTCCAATGATTACACCGCCTTTTGCTGTGCCATCTAATTTCGTTACTGCCAATGCGTTGATGTCGGTTGCTTGCGCAAATTGTTTTGCTTGTTCAAAGGCGTTTTGTCCGGTAGAACCATCCAAAACCAATAAAATTTCATGTGGTGCACCTGGAATGATTTTTTCCATCACACGTTTAATTTTCGTCAACTCTGCCATTAAATTCACTTTGTTGTGAAGTCTTCCGGCTGTATCGATGATGACCACGTCTGCTCCTTGCGATTTAGCTGATTGTAAGGTGTCGAATGCTACACTTGCTGGATCTGCGCCCATTCCTTGTTGAACGATCGGCACATCGACGCGTTTGGACCAAATAATCAATTGTTCCACAGCTGCTGCACGGAAGGTATCTGCTGCGCCAAGTACGACTTTTAATCCAGAAGCTTTAAATTGGTGAGCAAGTTTTCCAATGGTGGTTGTTTTTCCCACACCATTTACACCTACTACCATAATCACGTATGGATTTCCATCCGTAGGTTTCTCAATTTCAAGGTGACCGTTTTGGTTCGAATTGTTTTCTTCGAGTAGGGAGATGATTTCCTCGCGAAGGACTTGATTTAATTCTGCTGTTCCCATGACTTTATCTTTGGAAACGCGCGCTTGAATTCGGTCAATGATTTTTAGGGTGGTTTCTACCCCGACATCCGATGTAATCAACATCTCTTCTAGGTTATCCAACACTTCATCATCCACATGGGATTTACCCACGAGGAGACGTGCAATCTTTGAAAAGAAAGTTTGTTTTGTCTTCTCTAGGCCTTGGTCTAGTGTTTCTTTTTTAGATTTCGAGAAAAAATCAAATAGTCCCATGTTTTAAAGATAAAAAAAAAGCTCCCTGAAGTGGAAGCTTTTTACAAGGTTTTATGAGGATTAGTTCTTAGCGAACCATTCTTTAACTTTATCGTTAAGTACCATTTCCTCTTTAAATGTGTAAGAATTCGATTTCTCGGATTTTACCATTTTAATCACTTTCGTATGTTCTTTACCGCCACCTTTTTGTAGGGAAGCTACAACTTTCTTTGCCATGTCCTAGTTATTTAATTTCTTTATGAACAGTCATTCTCTTTAAGATCGGATTGAATTTTTTAATCTCCATACGATCCGGTGTGTTTTTACGGTTTTTCGTCGTGATGTAACGCGACGTACCTGCCATGCCTGAATCTTTGTGCTCCGTGCACTCTAATATCACTTGGATGCGGTTACCTTTACTCTTCTTAGCCATTTTCTTCTTATTTTATCTGTTTCGCAACAGTTTTATTTTAAAAAACCTTTCTGACGAGCTTCTTTGATACAAGCGGCAATACCTTTCTTGTTAATCGTGCGAAGTGCAGATGTTGAAATTTTTAATGTGATGTAAGCTTCTTCTTCTGGAAGAAAAAACTTTTTCGTAACCAAATTTGGGTAAAATCTACGTTTGGTTTTACGATTGGAGTGAGAAACATTGTTCCCAACCATTACTGACTTACCTGTTAATTGACAAACTCTTGACATGTCTTTAAAATTACTTATAAATGTAAAAAAGCGGATGCAAAGGTAACAAACTTTTGAAATTCCACAAACGATTTTACGAATATTCCCAAAAAAAACTTTTGACCCTTGTTTTTTGTTGGAATTAGGCCATTGCATTTCGTGGATGAAACGACAAAATCGCATCCCTCAAGAAGCGTTGATCGAGGTGCGTATAGATCTCCGTTGTTGTGATGGATTCGTGTCCCAACATCTCCTGAATCGCCCGTAAATTGGCGCCTCCTTCAATGAGATGCGTCGCAAAACTATGTCGAAAGGTATGTGGGGAAATGTTCTTTTTGAGTCCGATGCTTTCTGCTAAATTTTTGATGATCGTAAAGACCATCACACGGGTCAATTGTGCCCCTCTGCGGTTCAGAAAAACAATATTTTCACTTCCTTTTTGGATGTTCAAATGGTTACGGATGTGCTGCTGATAAATCTCGATTTCTTTCTGAACTTGTGGACTCACCGGTACCAAACGTTCCTTGTTTCCTTTTCCAATCACCCGGATAAATCCTTCCTCAAAAAACAAATCTGAGAAACGCAGTCCAACGAGTTCACTTACGCGCAAGCCACAACTATACAAGGTTTCCAGCATGGCGCGATTTCGGTGCCCTTCGTTTTTACTCAAATCAATTGCCGCGAGTAAGGCATCGATTTCTTCAATGGTCAACACTTCGGGAAGTTTTCTTCCCAATTTGGGTTGTTCGAGCAGTTCACTAGGATCCACCTTGGTCAAATTTTCAAGAATGAGAAAGCCATAAAACTGTTTGATGCCAGAAATGATGCGCGCTTGACTTCGTGCACTTAATCCTAGGTCGAAAAGTGTGGAAAGAAATTGCTTTAAGTCCTCATAACTTAGTTGATCTGGCATCTTTGAGGAGGTTGCTGCAAAGTCCTTTAGTTTATCGACATCGTTTTGATACGCCAAGATGGAATTCTCCGCCAATCCCTTTTCGATTTTCAGGTATGAAACAAAATCCTTAATATAGCGTTCCCAATTCGACATCTATGAAAATTCTGATTGTAAACGGTCCAAATTTAAATTTACTCGGTTCCCGTGAAACACAAATATATGGGAATGTTTCGTTCGAAGACTTTCTAGTTGACTTGAAATCGAAAACGACCGCAGAAATCAGCTATGTTCAAACGAATGTGGAAGGGGAAATCATCAACATCCTTCAGGACGCACAAGTCGACGGTATCATCCTCAATGCAGGTGGATACACGCACACCAGCGTAGCCATTCGTGACTGCATCGCCGCTATTTCCATTCCAGTGGTTGAAGTACACATTTCCAACATCACCGCACGCGAATCGTTCCGCCACGAATCGATGTTAAGTCCAGTCTGCGCTGGCTGTATCTTTGGTTTCGGTATGAAGGGATACGAGTTGGCTGTGGGGTATTTTGCTTCGTAGATGAAATACTTAGTTCATTAAATCTTGGAGTGATACATTTGAAAAATTGAACATAGTTTCAATGTTCGAAACAACACTTTTTTTGATGCAACTTTTACGTGAACAGGTGCGTTATTGCTTCGGTGATTAGCCCAATACTCACATTTAATACTAAATCCATGAAGCATCTAGCATTTTTCTTCCTGACTTTTATTTCATTTGCTTCTTTAGGACAAGGAAAGGTGGATCTAAGCAAGTTCCAAGTTGGACTCAGTGTTTCTCCCGATTATAGTTACATTTCAATTGCAAGTCTTTATGAAATTCCGAAAGTAGGCTTGACCACTGGACTCAATGCCGTTTATCAGTTCAATAAGCGTGTAGGTTTAGAAATGGGTTTGCATTATTCGAACAAGGGATTCCAAACAAAAATGATGGATTTAATTTTTATTCAACCAAATCCCACGTCACCCACGCAGGCAAAATATATTTATGATTATAACTTTTTGGATATCCCTCTTAAGGTGAATTTTTCCATTGGAAACAAGAAGACACGATTCTTTACAAGTGTTGGAATAGCTACGAATGTATTTCTGAAAGAAACCGAAACAAGTATTTATGTCTATCCGGACTATACAGAAAAAAAAATAATTTATCCAACCGAACATTACCTGAGGAAAGTGAATTTATCACCTAGTCTTAGTTTTGGAATGGATTACACATTCAATGACAATTCACATATCCGAGTTGAACCGACATTTCGTTGCGCCATGTTTAAAATGGTTGATTTGGAATCGTCAGGGAATTTGATCAGTGCAGGATTGAATATTTCTTATTTCTTTGGGAAATAAAACGAATCGCCTGTATTTTTAGTATAGTACCACAGAATTGAAAATCCACCTGTGCAGTTTGTGGGAGAAATTTTCAAATTCCTCTGAACTTTTTTTAATCATCGTTGTACCGGACAAAAAAACAAAGATCCGAACACATGAAAAAAATCTTTATTTCCCTTGTCCTTCTGGTGAGTGCTGGCATGAGTCAGGCACAAACCACCGCTCGAAAAATCCAATTGGTGATCCTTTTTGATACCTCCAATAGCATGGACGGTCTCATCGAACAGGCGAAATCACGCATTTGGGCAATTGTCAATGAGGCAAGTGGATTGCAGTACGAGGGACAAATGCCCACTCTAGAAATTGCCATGTACGATTACGGAAATGCCGGATTAAGCGTTGAAAGTAATTTTATTCGTCAGCAGTTGCCTTTTACTAGTGATTTAGATTTGGTTTCGGAAAAATTATTCGGTCTACGCACGAATGGGGGCTCAGAATATTGTGGTGCCGTGATTTCTACTTCTTTGAATCAATTGAACTGGTCTGTTGATCCAACGGATTTAAAAATGATTTATATCGCAGGAAATGAACCCTTTACTCAAGGTCCAGTTTCGTACAAGGATGCATGTCGTTTGGCGGAATCGAAACACGTATTCATCAACACAATTTATTGTGGATCATATGAGCAAGGTGTACGCGAGAATTGGAAGGATGGCGCAACGTGTTCGCGAGGTGATTACTTCAACATCAACTCAAACGACCGCGTGGTAAGCATTGAAACACCATACGATGAGCAAATCAATCAGTTGAATATCCAATTGAATCAAACGTACATTTCCTACGGTAGTCTAGGTAAGGAAAACCGCATGAAGCAAAAACGCGAAGATGACAATGCCTTGTTGCAAGGTGTGGCTGTTTCTTCTGAACGCGCTTTGGTGAAATCGAAGTCTGTTTACTCCAATGGAAGTTGGGACATGGTTGACGCTGCGAAAATGGATTCTACCATCATTGGGAATTTGAATGACGAAGAATTACCCGACGAACTCAAAGGAAAATCCACGGAGGAAAAAGAAGCGTACGTCAAACAGAAAAGTGAAGAACGTGCTAAAATTCAAAGTGAAATCGGTCAATTAGGAAAGCAACGGGATGCATTTATCCAGCAAGTAAAGACGACACAAACGGGACAAACACCCAATGTCAAGGACGATTTCGGGACGGCTGTTTCTAAAAGTTTGAAAGAGAAGGCTGTTTTAAATGGATTTAATTGACGCATCGAATCAATTGATTGTTATTTTTGTGTAACAATCGGCTATGAAAGAACTCGAACATTACTTCCAACACATTGATCCAGTTTTTGCAGCGTTTTTAGCAACAACCTTTACTTGGCTTGTAACCGCAGCTGGAGCTTCCCTTGTATTTTTCTTCAAAAACATGCACCGTGGGCTCCTCGATGGGATGCTCGGATTTACCGGTGGTGTGATGGTTGCTGCGAGTTTTTGGTCTTTGTTGTTGCCGTCGATTGAACTTTCCGAACGATTGTATCCAACGATGTCGTGGATGCCCGCAGCCGTTGGATTTTTAGTCGGAGCCTTGTTTCTGTTCTTTTTGGACAAAAAACTTCCACACTTACACATCAACTTTAAGGAGGAAGAGTCCGAAGGCGTGAAAACGCAATTACACAAAACAACCTTGTTGGTACTTGCCATCACTTTGCATAACATTCCAGAAGGATTAGCAGTCGGTGTACTTTTCGGCGCTGCAGCACACGGAATGGAAGGAGCAACCATCGCTGGTGCAATTGCCTTGGCGATTGGAATTGGTATTCAAAATTTCCCGGAAGGATTTGCCGTTGCGATGCCATTGAGAAGGGCAGGGGCGAGTCGTTTCAAGAGTTTCATGTATGGACAACTTTCCGCGATTGTTGAACCGATTGCAGGTGTCATTGGCGCTGTTGCTGTTATCTACATGGAACCTATTTTACCGTTCGCATTGTCCTTTGCTGCTGGAGCGATGATTTTCGTGGTGGTGGAAGAAGTAATTCCGGAAACCCAACGGGACAAATACACAGATGTGGCCGTTCTTGGTTTCATCGGTGGCTTCCTCGTGATGATGATTTTGGATGTCGCCCTCGGCTAAAATTGATCATAAAAAAAAGCCGAAAATTTCTTTCCGGCTTCCATCAAATCTTGAAATTATCTTATCGACAAATTGTTTCTTCTGTTGCTTTTAGAATTTCACGAACTTCTTCTAAAGTAGGTGCTTCGGCGTAGGTACGAAGAACCGGCTCCGTTCCAGAAGGACGAATCATGACCCAACGTTTATCGTCGAAGAAATACTTGAATCCATCGATGGTTTTTAAGTCAGCGACTTGGTATTTCCCAAACGAAGTATAGTTATTCGCTTTGCAATTCGCGATGATTTTTTGTTTTAAGTCCTCTGTGATGTGAAGGTCATTGCGTTCAAACTTAAATGGACCTACGATTTCATATACTTCATCGATCAATTCGTCTAGTGACTTACCGGATTTCGCCATAAATTCCCAGATGATTAATCCCATCCAAATGCCATCGCGCTCTGGAATGTGTCCTTTTACGGCAATTCCTCCGGACTCTTCTCCACCAAGAAGGACATCGTCCTTGATCATGATGGATGCAATTTCTTTAAATCCGATTTTCGTCGTTTGAATTTCCAATCCGTAGTGCGCACATAATTTCTCTACACGTGGCGTCACACTGAATGCGATGACTACTTTCCCAGTCATTTGCTTGTATTTCACCATGTAATGGATCAACAAAAGAATGATGTGGTGAGAGTCGATGAATTCACCTTTTCCATTGTACAACCCGATTCGGTCGGCATCACCATCTGTTGCCAAAGCACAAGAAACTGTTCCGTCTGCTTTGATGAACGCTTCTAATTCTTGAAGGTTTTTTGCAATCGGTTCTGGAGCTTGTCCACGGAATGATGGATTGTGGTCGCAGTGCAACAATTGGGTTTTCGGCAAAATCAAAGGCATCACGCGTTGACCAGCACCATACATCGCGTCGTACACTAAATTCAAACCAGAATTTGAAATCGCATCAAGGTCAAAGTTCTTTTTCACATGATCCACGTAGCGCGTTTCGATGTCTACGATTTCTATTTTTCCAGCTTCAATTGCTGCATCAATGTTCACGGATTTATAATCGATGGTACATACATCTGGAATGATGTCTTCCACTTCTTGAACTTTCTCTGGTTCTAATGGTCCACCAAAGAATGCTTTCAACTTGAATCCGTTGTAAGATGGTGGATTGTGACTTGCTGTCAAGATGATTCCAACTTCACATTCGAATTGAAATGCTGCTAAAGAAATCATCGGAGTGGAAACGAATCCACGTGACATACGCACAGGAATTCCTTGTGCTACGAGTACTTTTACGGCTGTTTCCATGAATAATTCACCGGCAAAACGACAATCGTGTCCAACGATTACACTTGGATTTGCATAGGTTTTCTTTAACCAAATCGCTGTCGCTTCCGTAACGCGAGCAACATTCTCAACGGTAAAGTCATCAGCAATGATTGCTCTCCATCCGTCTGTTCCAAATTTTATTTTCTGTACCAAAGTCTACTATTTTTTGGCCAAATATAGTGGATTTGGTGCTAAACGGGAGTGTTCTCAAAAGGATAATTGAGCGTTCTCCTATTTTTGGAAGTTTTGAATCGTTTTTTCGATGATTTGAACGCATTCCATCAGTTGATTTTCGGAAATCACCAATGGTGGTGCAAAGCGAATGATGTTTCCGTGGGTTGGTTTTGCGAGTAATCCATTTTCTTTTAACGCAACGCAAAGGTTCCATGCGGTTTGACTATCTGGAGAATCGTTTACCACGATGGCGTTCAATAATCCTTTCCCGCGAACTTTTAATATCAACTCATTGCTTTCGATGATGCGGTTCATTTCTTTTCGAAACAAAGAACCAAGTCTACGGGCATTTTGGATGAGGTTTTCTTCATACACTACTTCTAGTGCTGCAATGGCAACCTTCGCTGCGATTGGATTTCCACCAAATGTCGATCCGTGTTGTCCAGGTTTGATGACCATCATGATTTCGTCATCCGCAAGAACAGCAGAAACGGGATAAACACCGCCCGAAAGTGCTTTTCCTAGAATGAGGATATCTGGACGATTGTATGTTGCTGATTGACGCTCACATTTGTGCTCGCAAGTACAGTTTCCACACGTCGCTAACAAACTTCCCGTACGTGCGATTCCTGTTTGAACTTCATCAGCGATAAACAATACGCCATTTTCAAGGCAAAGTCTTTTTGCTTCGGATAAATAATTTTCTGCTGGAGTGTAAACTCCTGCTTCTCCTTGAATAGGTTCTACTAAGAATCCAGCGACATTTTTTCCTTTTAGCGCTGCTTCAAGCGCTGGAATATCATCGTATGGAATGGATACGAATCCAGCAGGGAATGGTCCAAAATTCTGAAACGAATCTGGATCGCTAGAGAAAGAAACGATGGTTGTTGTACGTCCATGGAAATTCCCATCACACACAACAATTACCGCTTGATTTTCTTCAATTCCTTTTTTCTCGTAGGCCCATTTGCGGCATAATTTAATCGCTGTTTCGACGGCTTCAGCACCCGTATTCATCGGTAATACCTTATCGAATCCAAAAGTTTCCGTCACAAATTTCTCGTAATGTCCGAGCGTGTCATTGTAAAAAGCGCGCGAAGTCAAAGCCAAAGTTTGCGCTTGATCAATCAATGCTTTCGTGATTTTCGGATGACAATGTCCTTGGTTTACAGCAGAGTAAGCGGAAAGGAAATCAAAATATTTTTTTCCGTCCACATCCCAAACAAAAACGCCTTCTCCTTTTGCTAATACAACAGGTAGTGGATGGTAGTTATGTGCTCCGTATTTGTCTTCTAATGCGATGTGTTGGTTTGCTTGACTCATAATTGCGAATAAACGTTGATGATTTGAAGACAAAGATAGGAATTAGATATGTGAATTTAAATTAACAAGTGTATTAAGACGTCGGATGCTATTATGATTTATCTTTGCAGTGTGAATTTGATACGTCGCTTCTGTTTGTTTTTCTGTGCATTGGGTGTTTTCCTCAATGTAACCTTGGGCAATATCGTTTTTGGTGATGTTATAACTCCCTCCCAATCTCATTCAGAAAGCAAGCAAATCATCCTTCGTAAAGTTGCGGGTGATCTAAATTTAAATGCATTTGAATTTGAGGAAGATGTCGAATTAGACGAAGATGGAGGCGAGTTTGATCAAAACTTAGACCTAGTTCTTTCGAACAGTGAAGCTCCCTTACTCACATTCAACTCATTATCGAGTTCAAAATATTCCTATTTCACTCATCGCCACCGATGGGAGAAACTTCCACTTTTTATTCAATTTCAGAATTTCAGAATATAGTATTTGTTATGCATTGACCCTAAAATCAATTGTTTAACAAATTACTATTTGAATGAAAAACACCTTTCAACTTGAAAAAGTTGTAGAAAAGTTAAGCCATTATCTCCCATCTCAGTCACCACTGAAAGATTTTATACACCACAATACGCTTCATGCCTTTCAACATGATTCGTTCCATGAGGGATTGAAAAAATCAAGTGAATTGTTTGGATATAAAACGTATTTGCAACTGAGTGAATTCCGTCAATTATACCAAGATGCTAAGATCAATAAACTTCTTCTAAACCGCTTTATTCCTTCGGAGGATAAATCGCATTGGACCACTTGTTTACTGGAAAAAGATTACAGCGAACAAACGAATCCACGAATAGGGGAGCTTCGAACGCAATGGAAATCACAGTATAAAATTGACTTAGACAACTTTACTCATTCTACTCTTTTTAGAATTACAAGCAGCTACTTGGATCAAGGAATTTCAATTTGGAATTTCCCAATAAAAGACCTTGGATTTCTTGCTGCCATGAGGCATCTAGAGTCAAATGGTACGGTGAGTTTTTTTAAAAAACGTCGTGCAAAAGAACTGTTGAAGAATACGGAGCTTCAGATCGAAGATTGCCTCGCTATTTTAGTCGGTAAAGAGGACCTCTATGAACGTTACTTGTTCGATCAACAATTTGCTCACCCAGGTTATTCGGGTATGGTATCTGTCCTTTCTGCCGACGCACATGCGTTAATTGACGAACGTCAGATAGACTTTGTTGACTGGATTATTTTCGAATGTTTATTGGAAATAGATGCCCTTGATGCTCATTTTGGTGAAATTTGGATGCCTATTGGTCAACATGCAACCGACATTCGCACCTTGTTTGGTCCGATTGAAATGACAGAGTTGGATGAAGTTAAACGCATATGGCAAGAAGCCTATGAGTGGACTTATTACAACGAAGTGCTCAACGGATTAAAAGAAAAGTCTGTTGTGGAGGAAAAAAATCCCGAGTTACAAGGAATTTTCTGCATTGATGATCGTGAATGCTCCATTCGACGTTACATTGAGGAAGGGCATCCCGGTGTTCAGACCTTTGGTACTGCAGGATTCTTCGGGGTGGAATTTTATTTCCAACCATACGGATCTACGTTTAGAACCAAGGTTTGTCCGGCGCCGGTTACGCCAAAGTTCCTCATCAAAGAACAAGCGAAAAAAGCAAAGTCGGATAAAGAATATCACTTTGACACGAGGTCATATGGACTTGCATTCGGTTGGATTCTAACACATACCATGGGATTTTGGTCAGCATTGAAACTAGCGTTAGCCATTTTTAAACCATCCATGAATACAGTTGCTGTGTCATCAAGTGGACATATGCATTCGGATTCGACTTTGATCATTGAAAATACAGATGGACAAGTAACAGAGGACGGATTGAGCATTGGCTACACGGTGAATGAAATGACCGATCGTATTCACGCTCTGTTAATGAGTATTGGCTTGAATCAAGCTTTCGCTCCACTCATTTATGTCGTCGGACACGGTTCGAGCAGTTCGAACAATACACATTATGCTGGATATGACTGTGGTGCTTGTTCTGGACGTCCAGGATCGGTGAATGCTCGTGTTATTAGTCATATTGGAAATCATCCAATCGTTCGACAAAAGCTCAAAGAACGTGGCATTGAAATTCCAGAAAGCACACAATTTGTTCCGGTATTACACGATACCAGTCGGGATGAATTCACCTACTTTGATATTGAACCATTATCCAAACGAAATAAAGAGAGACATCAAGTGAACATGCGTTTATTTGATCAGGCCTTAGATTTCAATGCAACAGAAAGATCGAGAAGATTTGTCGTGATGAATTCAAGAAAAGCAGTGAATAAGGTTCATGAAAACGTGAAATTGCGCTCGGTTTCCCTTTTTGAACCGCGACCTGAATTAAATCACGCGACAAATACGTTGTGCATTGTGGGGCGACGTTCCTTCTCGAGAGGATTGTTTCTAGATCGCCGCTCCTTTTTGAATTCCTTCGATTATGAAGTTGATCCAGATGGAAGTTATTTGTTGGGAATTCTCAATGCTGTAGCACCTGTATGCGGGGGAATCAATTTGGAATATTATTTCTCGCGGGTGGACAATCAAAAGTTGGGAGCAGGAACAAAGTTGCCACATAATGTCATGGGACTCATTGGCGTGGCGAATGGAATCGATGGAGATTTACGCACAGGATTACCTAGTCAGATGATTGAGGTTCATAGTCCAATGAGGTTATTGGTCATTGTCGAACATTTCCCCGAAGTCGTTTTAAAAACCATTCAGTCGAATCCTTCGACCTACGAATGGTTCTTGAATAGTTGGGTGAATTTGGTGGCATTCCATCCGATTGAAAAACAGTTCTATCAGTTCTCAAATGGAGTTTTTACACGCTACGATTTACCACAGGAACATCTTGTGTACATCGATGATGCTATGAAATTTGTGACGAATGAATCCGAGAATTTACCTGTTGTTGAATTAACACTTTAAGGAATTATGGAACTTACCTTTAAATTCTTCATTCATTTTTTCATTCTTCTTCCTTTCGTAAGCTTTTTGTTGAGCTTGTTTATTCCAAAAAAGAAGGAGAATGCATTATCCATATTGGCGTATTCATCCGTTGGACTTCAGTTCTTGGTTAGTATTTTCTTTACGTATCAATGGGCAAGTCATGGTTTTCATGAAATAAACTTGAAAGAATTCTCGGTTTATCAGAATGGTAATTATGACTTCTATTTAGATTTTTATTTTGACAAGTTAACCATGGTTTACTTGTTGTTGGGATCTTCATTGACATTTCTAATTACAATCTATTCCAGGTATTACTTGCATAGAGAAGAAGGATACAAGCGATTCTTTAATACGATTTTGTTCTTTTTCCTTGGATTCATCATCATCATTTTTGCTGGGAACTTAGAAACAATGTTCATCGGTTGGGAAGTGTTGGGAATTTCTTCTTTCTTGCTCATCGCCTTTTACCGTGATCGTTATTTACCAGTGAAAAATGCCATAAAGGTATTCTCTGTATATCGAATTGGAGATGTTGGAATTATTTTGGCCATGTGGTTATCACACCATTTATGGCATGAGAATATTTCCTTTGCGAAATTGCATAATGCGGAAATAGTACACGATCACATCATGCAGAATTCCTTGGTGGGATTAGCGATTGCCTTTATGTTTTACATTTCAGCTGCAGCTAAATCCGCGCAATTGCCATTTTCATCTTGGTTGCCAAGAGCAATGGAAGGACCAACTCCATCTAGTGCGATTTTCTATGGTTCCTTGTCCGTGCACATCGGTGCATTTTTGATGTTGAGAACCATCCATTTTTGGGAAAATCAAATCATTTTCAAGGTTTTCTTGATCTTTTCTGGACTCTTAACAGCAATCATCGCCACGTTCATCAGCCGTGTTCAAAGTTCGATTAAATCTCAAATCGCCTATGCTTCCATAGCGCAAATCGGTTTGATTTTTATGGAGATTGCATTAGGCTGGGAAGTTTTTGCACTTGTTCACATTACGGGAAATGCGTTTTTACGCACGTATCAGTTATTGATTTCTCCTTCCGTAGTCAGTTACAAGATTCGCGAGCAGTTTTACCACTTCAAACGAAAACAAGCCACATTAGAGGATTCATGGCCGAAACGCTTTGAATACGCGTTTTATATCCTGAATTTGAAGGAGTGGAACTTGGACAATTTGATGTATACGATTCTGTGGAATCCACTAAAAAAAATCGGACGCAATTGGCAAATTTTAAATTTTAACTACGTCTTTTATTTTATTGGATTTGTCATTCTTTCTGGATTAATCGCGATTCAATTCCGAGAACAAATGCCGGCGATTCTTCGTCATCAACTGCCCTTTTTCTTTGCTTTTTCAGGATTTTTAATTGTCGTGAAAGCCTATACAGAAAAAGACAGTGTTCGAAAAAGTTTGACACTAATCATGTTGAACCACGTGGCGATTGCCATCGCGATTTCCTTCAATGAGCATTACGATTTTATGCACAACTTATGGTATTTGAGTGGGATCCTGGTCAGCTGGTTTGTGGGATTAATGGTCATAAACTATTTAAGAAAACGTGAGGAATGGATAAGTCTAGATCAATTTTATGGCCACGTTTACGAGCATCCAAAAGCTGGAATCATCTTTTTAATCTGTTGCTTGGGATTGGCAGGATTTCCTATTTCACCTTCCTTTATTGGTGAAGATTTAATTTTCTCACACATCCATGAAGATCAAATAGGATTGGCATTTTTTACCGCATTAAGTCTCGTTATTAATGGACTCGCAACCGTTCGGATTTACGCCCGCGTGTTTCTAGGTCCACACATTAAAACATATCACGAAGTAGCAAAACGCTCTTCTTAAATTAATTCTAAAATTATTAGTTATGAATAATAAATCATTTATACCCAAAGACGGATGGCAAGGTTTGAAAGAGAATTTCTCTGCGGATGCATTGTCCGGATTTCTTGTTTTTTTACTTGCACTTCCTTTAAGTTTGGGAATTGCCAAAGCAAGTGAATTTCCACCAATTTACGGTTTGTTAACGGCGATGATTGGTGGACTCATTGTTAGTTTTTTTGCGGGCTCACCATTAACAATTAAAGGTCCAGCTGCTGGACTCATTGTCATCGTTGCTGGTTCCGTTCATGAATTAGGACACGGTAACGCAGAGTTGGGATGGCACTTAGCCCTCGGTGCGGTCGTTATTGCTGGAATCGTTCAAGTACTTTTTGGTCTATTGAAGTTCGGGAAATTCAGTGATATTTTTCCGCTTTCAGCAGTCCACGGAATGTTAGCAGCCATCGGAATCATTATCATGAGTAAGCAAATTCATATTCTCGCAGGAGTAACCCCACTTACGCTGGACGGCAAGGCGATGGTGGAACCGATGGATTTGTTGATCTTACTGAAATCAACCATTCCTCAATTCTTTGAGCATACTGAAGTAGCGTTGATTGGATTAACCTCACTTGCCATCGTTTTTGGTTGGCCGATATTGAAAGTAAATTTCTTGAAAAGAATTCCAGCTCCATTAGTTGTTTTAGTAGTATCTATTTTGATGGCCATGGCTTTTGATATGAAGAACACAGGAAACTTCAAGCCATTGTTGACCTTCGATAAAGGATTTTTTGATATCCTTGGAGTGAATGTGAGTTTTGCAGGATTCCAACATATGGGGACTTTTATCAAGTATGTCATCATGTTTGCACTTGTAGGTTCTCTGGAAGCATTGTTGACAGTCAAAGCCATCGATATGATGGATCCTTACAAGCGTAAGTCAAATTACAATAAGGATCTTATGGCCGTTGGGTTTGGTAATATTCTTGCGGGAATTTTTGGTGGATTACCCATGATTTCCGAAGTTGCTCGATCATCAGCGAATGTAAATGGTGGCGGACGAACTCGATGGGCGAATTTCTTTCATGGTATTTTCATTTTTATCTTCTTAATTTTTGCAGTTTCCTTCAGTAATTTGATTCCAATGACGGCTTTAGCGGCCATGTTAATCGGTGTTGGATGGAAATTGGCGCATCCGAAAGAATTTGGACATATGTTTAAAATCGGTGCCGATCAATTGGTGGTTTTCTTGGTGACCATTATCGTGACTTTGATGAGCGATTTATTAATTGGAATAGGCTTGGGAATTTTTACCGAAATAATCCTACATTTATTTCGTGGTGTTGGATTCAAAAATCTATTTAAAGCAAGATATAAAGTGGTTGATCATGTTATTCATGTTGAAGGAGCCATAGTTTTCACAAATTATTTGAAAATTCAAACAGAACTTCAATCGTTTGATTTATCCGAACAAATACATTTAGACGTGACTAAATGCCATTTTATCGATCACAACGCCATTGAGTCCATACAACAGTTACAAGCAGAATTTAAATTAAATGAAGGAATGTTAGATGTAATTGGCCTGCAACATTTTAAAAATGTTCATAGATCTGTTCATCATTCCGCTACACGCAAAAAGAAATGAGAAAAATTGGAATGATCCTCGCGATTTTGGTTGGAATCTATTGCCCAACCAAGATTATTGCCCAAAAAGTAATTAGTCCGCAATCACACGGATGGGGCATATATGTTGGCACGCACAAATTGACGGAAAAATTCAATTTGATGACCGAATACCAATGGCGTAGAGCAGATGGATTCAAGTCATGGCAACAATCGTTATTGCGCTTTGGGTTGGAATACAATGTGAGTCCGAATGTTTCGGTGATGGCGGGATATGCGTGGATTAAAACTTTTCCATACGGTGAACAGCCAATTCTACATGAATTTGATGAAAACCGAATCTTTGAACAAGTGAATTTGAAAAGTAAAATCGGCAACATAGAAGTACAACACCGTTACCGTTTGGAACAGCGTTTCATGGAACAATATGTAAAAGATGCATCGAATAACATCGTTCAAGCGGATCCGGTTTTTCGTAATCGTTTGCGCTACAGAGCTATGGCGTTGATTCCATTGTCTAGAAAAGAACTCACTGATCATACTTTATTCATGAATGTGAATGATGAGGTCTTTTTAGGGTTCGGATCGGGAATTGGAAAAAACATCATGGACCAAAATCGTTTCATTGCTGCTCTGGGATGGCGTTTCGATAAGAATTTCAATGTTCAAGTCGGATACCTAAATCAATTCGTTGTGAAAACGGATGGATTAAAAATGGAACGCAACCACACATTGTGGCTTTCCACTACCTATAATTTGGATTTTACCAAAAAGTAAAACCATTCCTCTCCAAGTAAAATTCAGCCGGTACGATCAACGTATCGGCTGAACTTTTTTAGTATCTTTCCTTTTTTATTCTTATCATGGAAAGAAGAGATTTTGTAAAGGCCTCGACCTTAGCAGGAATTGGTGCATTGGTGCTACCGAACTCCTTATTTGCCGGACAATTACCAACGGATCGCAAGGTTCGATTAGGCTTCATCGCTGTTGGTTACCGTGGACAATCCCATTTAGAAGAAATGATGAAACGTGACGATGTGGAAATCATCGCGCTCGCTGATCCAGAACCAAGAATGATGAAGGATGCATTGAGTTTAGTGCTCCGAGCTGGAAGAAAAGAACCTGCAGTTTATGGCAATGGGGATGAAGATTACAAAAACTTACTTCAACGAGATGATATAGATGCCGTATTCGTTTGTTCCCCTTGGGAATGGCATTTGAAACATGGAATAGATGCCATGAAAGCAGGTAAAATCGTTGGAATGGAAGTGTGTGGTGCCATGAAATTAAGCGATTGTTGGGAGTTTGTGAAAACCTACGAAGAAACAAAAACACCCATCATGATGCTGGAAAATGTCTGCTATCGTCGCGATGTGATGGCCGTTTTAAATATGGTAAAACAAGGACTTTTTGGCGAGTTGGTTCACGGACAAGGTGGATACGAACACGACTTGCGCGGAGTATTGTTTAACGACGGACAATCCGCATACAATTCAGGAGTTGAATTTGGTGAAAAAGGATTCAGTGAAGCAAAATGGAGAACAAATCATTACGTGAACCGAAACGGAGAATTATATCCAACTCATGGACTGGGTCCAATTGCTACCATGTTCGATTTAAACCGCGGAAATCGCATGCTGCGTTTGACTTCAATGGCGAGTAAGTCGCGTGGATTGAAAAAATACATTGAAGAACATCCAAAAGGTGGAAAGGATCATCCAAATGCAAAAATTGACTTTAAACTAGGCGATGTTGTCACCACACAAATTCAATGTGCAAACGGAGAAACGATTCTCTTAACTCATGATACGAGTTTACAGCGTCCCTACAATTTAGGTTTCCGTGTACAAGGAACAGAAGGAATCTGGCAAGATTTCGGTTGGGGTGATGCTGAGCAAGGACTCATCTATTTTGAAAAGCAAATGAGTCATTCTCATAAATGGGATAATACCAAAACGTGGTTAGAACAACACGACCATCCACTTTGGAAACGCTTTGCGAAAGAAGCAGAAAACTCCGGACACGGTGGAATGGACTTCTTCGTTGACAATGCCTTTATTGAATGCATCAAACAGAACAAAGAATTCCCATTAGATGTCTATGACCTAGCGGCATGGTATTCGATAACACCGTTGAGCGAAAAGTCCATCAAAGAAAACGGACAACCTCAAGACATTCCAGATTTCACCAAAGGTGCATGGAAAACACGTAAACCTGTTTTTGGACTGACGGATGAATTCTAGTCCAAGTTTGGTCATATTAGCCGGTGGACTAGGGTCTCGTTACAAGGGTTCCAAGCAAATCGATGTATTCGGAGAACAACACGCTTTTCTGCTCGAGTTTGCGCTATATGATGCCTGGCAAGCGGGATTTGGAAGTATTGTACTCATTCTCAATAAGTATGTTTACGCGGAGATGAAATCCAAATTGTCACATTGGGTGTCACGCATGGAGTTGCATTTTGTACTACAGGATTTGACGACAGAACAACAGCAATTAGTTGATCCCAATCGCAACAAGCCATGGGGAACGGCTCATGCTTTACTCTGCGCCCAATCATACGTAAAAGGTCCATTTGTTGTCATGAATGCGGATGACTATTATGGTAAATCGGTGATGAAACGTGCTGCGTCATTTTTTCAAGATGAACATCAAGATCAAGGATTAATGTCGTATGCTTTGTCGGATACCTTAAGTGATTTTGGTGGCGTTTCAAGGGGATTGTGCACGTGCGATTCACAAGGATTTTTAGAAAACATTTTAGAATGTCACGGAATTTTCAAAAATGATACTGCACTCCAAAGTCAAGAAGCTATTCATTTGTTGGAATCTGACCGAGTTTCCATGAATTTATGGTTTTTTCAAGTCCGTATTTTTGATTTTTTAAGAGGATATTTCGAAGATTTTTTTGCTTCCAATCACAGTGAATTAAGCGCAGAGTGTTATCTACCTTCGATGGTTCAGTCAGGTATTGAACAACATGAATTAAAAGTAAAGGTGCTATCCAGTCAGGAAAAGTGGGTTGGACTTACCTTCTCTGCGGATAAGAATTCAGTGATGCAATACTTAAGTGAATTAACGGAACACAATGCTTATCCAAAATCCTTTTCCTTATGAATCGGCAATTGGAACGATCGGTAGCTAACGACTTTTTAAAGTCTCAGGAGACAAAAGTCCAGCGGATTAGTCTATTAAAGGGTGGACTCATTCACAAAACATTTTTGGTGGAGGCAATGAACGAGGCGTTTTATGTTCTTCAAGGAGTGAACACTCACGTCTTTAGCAATCCAAACTTGGTGGTGATGAACCAACTACGAATTGCGCAGTTTTTAGAAAAAAAAGGCTATCCAAAATCGTGTCTAACACTTGTGAAAAGTGCCGATCAAAGTTATTTGCTTCAAGACCACAAAGGACAAACTTGGCGCATGTTTCATGCCATTCATCCAAGCAAAAGTTTAGATGTCCTCACGAAGAATGTACAAGCATTCGAGGCGGCGAAAGCTCTAAGCGAATTTCACTCCTACTTACTGGACTTCCCCAAAAACCAAATCCAAGAAAGCATTCCTGGGTTTCTAGACTTCAATAAGAGAAGGAAAGATTATCAACATTCTTTAAAAGTCGCAATCCCATATCGTCGAACTCAGGCTAGTTATTTGATCAAGAAAATGGTGGAGCATGAGGAGGTATTGACACGATACCTAGCATTGTTGCCAAAGATTCCGAAGCGAATCATTCATGCAGATCCAAAATTGAGTAATTTTTTATTTGATTCAAACGGGGTGGAGGTGCGTGCACTTATTGATTGGGATACCATTATGGTGGGAAGTATTTTATATGATTTTGGAGATATGGTCCGTTCGTTTTGTCAAGTTGGAACAGAGGATACTCAACAGAAAAACGCTTTCAATCCAGCTATATTAAAGGAATTAATCAATGGATATGTTCAAGGTCCAATGAACGATCACCTCAGTGATTTAGAGCGGGAACATTTTCTTTTGGGAGCAAAGGCAGTGATTTACATTCAGGGCCTTCGTTTTCTAAGCGATTACTTAATCGGAGATCAATATTATTGGGTGGAGGACGAAAATCATAACTTGCGCAGGGCAAGGAATCAGTTTCAATTGTTAGAAGAGATCAGTCAGTTAGATTAGATTTACCATTGAAAGGCAAGCTCACTCATCCATTTGCCTTGTACACGAAGTGTTTGTTCAATGATGTCACGAACGCATGTTTTTCCACCATCATATGGACTTTGGTAGTGAACGATACTTTTTACGTCGCTAACGGCATCTTGTGGACAAGCAGAAAGTCCAGCAACCTTTAACACTGGAATATCCGGAATGTCATCACCCATGTATGCAATTTCTTGGTCTGTTAAGTTGAATTCAGCTTTAATTTCCTCGTAACAAATCATCTTGCTGTGCGCACTAAGGTAAACTCGATTCATACCGAGTCCGAGTAGTCGGTCGCGTACTTCGGTCGAATTACCACCGGTAATGGCAAAGATTCGATAGCCCATTTTTGCAGCGTATTGCACTGCGTATCCATCCTTGGAGTTCAATGTCCGAACAATTTCATCTTTCAGTAAATATACTTTTCCATCTGTAAAGACACCATCAACATCGAAAATAAAGGTGCTGATGTGATTCAGCGCATGTTTGTAACTATTCATGGTTATAGGTCTTTTGAATACTGTTTGTTAGGACTTGATACAGATTTACTTCCTCTTTTTTTAATAAAGATTCATGCGTCAGAATGGTACTTTGATCATTTCGTCTTGCTGGACCTGTTTGCGCATCATAGGCAGTGAAATCATCAAGTTTGGCGACCGTTTCTTCAATCAGCGGTTTTAACATGTTCCAGTTTAACTGGTTTTCTTGTAGTTGAACTTGTGCTTTGTGAAAGAGGTGATTGACAAAGTTATTGACGTAAACAGCTGCTAGATGGTATTTTTGTCTGTTGAATGAATCGCAATAATCGTATTGGAATCCAATGTTTTCACACAGTGCTTCCAAGGTGTTTCGCAGTTCCATGGAATTTGATTCGATGAGAATTGGAACTTCGTCTATAGTTAAGTGGCGATTTTCGGTGAAGGTTTGAAGCGGATAAAAAACGCCCCAATTGCTATTGGGAACATCGGCTAAATTCACGGCACCCGCTGTAAAGACAACAAAGGATTCTGTTTTTAACGTCGTGTTCAACGCTTTAACAGATGCATCGTTTGTGGCAATAATAATCAAGTCAGCTTTTAACTCGTTCGGATCCGTAATAAACGGACATTTCAAACGTTGAGCGAGTGAATTTCCACTCACGGGATTTCTACTTGAAATACCCGTAATGTCAATTTTTTTGAAGCGAAAGATAAGTGCAAGTTCAGTGGCAACTTTTCCAGAGCCAATGAACGCAACGCGTATCTTTCTTTCGTTTGACATTATTTACCGTGACATTGCTTAAATTTCTTACCGCTACCACACGGACACGCATCATTTCGATTCACTTTAGGTTCAGCGATAATCGGTTGACGTTTTTCCGGTTGAGGCATAGAGTTCGCAATCGCTTGATCGTATCCTTGTCTACCTTCGAAAGATGGAGTAGGTGTAGAAGAAACAGATTGATTCGTTTGTGCTTGTTGGTAATTGTTTTGACGTGCTTCTTGGTTTGTACCTTGAACCGATTGTTCTACCGGTACATCCAATTTCATTAACAACTCAACCGCTTCCTCATTTAAGCGATTCAACATCGAGCGGAACAATTCATACGATTCCAGTTTGTACACAACAAGTGGATCTTTTTGCTCGTATGAAGCATTTCGTACAGCTGAGCGTAATTCATCCATCTCACGTAAATGCTCTTTCCATTCATCGTCGATTTTAGATAAAATCACATTTTTCTCGAAAGCTTTGGAAATGTTTTTACCTTCAGATTTGTAAGCCTCTTCGATATTCACGATCAATTGTAGCTCACGACGTCCATCCGTTAACGGGAAGACCATGTCCTTGTATTTATCGGATAGGTTTTCGTGAACATGTTGGATTTGTGGCAAGGCTCTTTGAGCAATTTTATCACATTTACGCTCGTATGATTCCTTCATAGATGCATAAATCTTATCGGTCAAATCTTCTTTGCTAATTTTCTCGAATTCATCTGCTGAAATCGGTGATTCGATTCCTATGATGCGCAATAATTCTAATTCAAAATCATGGAAACTTGATGCACTGTGCTGTTTCACCGTTGTTTCACATAACTCGAAGAACATATTATCGATGTCAATGTCCAAGCGGTCACCGAACAACGCATTTTTACGTTTCTTGTAAATGGCTTTACGTTGAGCGTTCATCACGTCATCGTATTCCAATAAGTTTTTACGTACACCAAAGTTGTTTTCTTCTACTTTTTTCTGTGCGCGTTCAATAGACTTAGAAACCATTCCGGCAGAAATCACTTCTCCTTCTTTCAGTCCCATTCGGTCCATCAGTTTTGCAATACGTTCCGAACCAAACTTACGCATTAAGTCATCCTCTAAAGAGACAAAGAAACGAGATGAACCCGGATCTCCTTGACGTCCGGCACGACCTCTTAACTGACGGTCAACACGACGTGAATCGTGACGCTCTGTACCAATAATCGCTAGTCCACCGGCTTCTTTCACGCCTTCTCCTAATTTGATATCGGTTCCACGTCCAGCCATGTTCGTTGCAATCGTCACTGCACCTGCTAGTCCAGCATTTGCGACAATTTCTGCTTCCTTTTGGTGGTATTTGGCATTCAATACTTGGTGAGGAATCTTTTTCATTTGAAGCATTCTGGAAACTAACTCAGAAATCTCAACGGTCGTTGTTCCAACAAGAACGGGACGTCCAGCAGCAACTAATTCCTCTACTTCAAGAATCACGGCATTGTATTTCTCACGTGCAGATTTGTAAACGAAATCGTCTTGATCTTTACGCGATACTGCTCTGTTCGTTGGAACGATGACTACATCTAGTTTATAGATGTCCCAGAATTCTTTCGCTTCCGTTTCCGCTGTTCCCGTCATACCAGCAAGTTTGTGGTACATACGGAAGTAATTTTGCAAAGTCACAGTAGCGTATGTTTGTGTTGCAGCTTCTACTTCTACGTTTTCTTTTGCCTCAATAGCTTGGTGTAACCCATCTGAGTAACGACGTCCTTCAAGGATACGTCCGGTAGACTCATCAACGATTTTCACTTTTCCATCAAGGATTACATATTCCACTTCTTTTTCGAAAAGCGTGTATGCTTTCAATAATTGATTGATGGAGTGAATACGTTCTGATTTAATCGAATATTCACGAACCAATCCGTCCTTTTGTTCAAGGTATGTTTCTTTTTCTAGGTTTTGCTTCTGAAGTTTAGCGATTTCATCACCGATATCCGGCATGACAAAGAAATTTCGGTCATCTTTTCCAGAAACCAAATCGATTCCTTTGTCCGTTAATTCAATGGTGTTGTTTTTCTCATCGATCACGAAGAATAATTCAGCATCGATTTTCTTCATGTTTTTACCTTGTTCCGCCATGTAGAAGTTCTCCGTTTTTTGAAGGTGAACTTTGATTCCAGGCTCGGACAAAAACTTGATGAGTGTGCGGTTTTTCGGTAATCCTCGGTGTGCTCTAAGCAAAGCGATTCCGCCGTCTTCCAACATGCGTTTTGCTTCGTTTTTATCCTCAGGCGCTTCATTAATCACCGTCAACAATTTTTTCGCATCAGCTAAACATTGTTGCACATATTGTTTTTGAGCCTCCACAACGCGTTCGATGCGTGGTTTCAATTCGTGAAATTCGTGTTCATCTCCTTTTGGAGTTGGACCAGAAATAATCAATGGCGTACGCGCATCATCAATTAAAACTGAATCGACCTCATCGACAATCGCAAAATGATGTTTGCGTTGCACTAAATCGTCAACGTGTCCAGCCATGTTATCACGTAAGTAATCGAATCCAAATTCATTGTTTGTTCCAAACGTAATATCAGCAAGATAAGCTTGTCTTCTTTCTTTGGAGTTTGGACGGTGTTTGTCGATACAATCTACGCTCAATCCGTGGAATTGGTACAATGGACCCATCCATTCAGAGTCACGTTTTGCCAAGTAATCATTGACAGTTACAATGTGTACCCCTTTTCCAGCAAGTGCATTAAGGTAAACAGGAAGTGTTGCTACCAACGTTTTCCCTTCTCCTGTTTGCATCTCAGAAATATTTCCTTTGTGCAATACAGCTCCACCCATCAACTGAACATCATAATGAACCATGTTCCATTTGATGTGTCCACCGGCAGCAGTCCATTCGTTATGCCAAATTGCTTTATCACCTTCGATAGTGATTCCATCTTTTTTCTTAGCTAAGTCACGATCGAACTCTTCAGCAGTCACGACTAATTGTCCGTTTGTTGACCAGCGATACGCTGTTTCTTTCACAACCGCAAATGCTTCCGGGAGGATTTTAATCAGTGTTTCTTCGATTTGAGCATCGACTTCTTTTTCTAATTTATCGATTCGATCGAATAAATCTTCTTTTTCATTGATGCTTGTCTCTAGGCTTTCTGCTTTGGTGCGCAAATCTGCCAATTGATGTTCAAGGCGTTCTTTTTCTTCGCGAATGAGGTGTTGAAATTCACGCGATTTTTGACGCAATTGCTCGTCAGATAAAGTTTTTATGTGTTCATGAGCAGCATTTGCTAACTCTACGTAAGGCCAGTATAATTTCTTGTCTTTCGCGTTCTTATCTCCAAAAATGGATTTTAAGATATCTCCAATCATTGTTTTTCTCTTTAATGCAAGCACCAAAGTTAATCAATTCTACTTAATCTTAAGGACATTCAGTCGCTTGAATTGCAACTATTCACAAGAAAATATTTCCCTGCGGTTTCCATTGGTTTCAGCTGTTAAAATCAACATTGCTTCGAGCATCGCTAATTAGCAATAATGCTTATCTTTGCGCCATGCATGAAATGATATTAATTTTAGATTTTGGATCTCAATATACGCAGCTCATCGCGCGTAGAATCCGTGAGTTAAATGTTTATTGTGAAATCCATCCGTGGAATAAAATCCCGGAAATTGGCTCAAATGTGAAAGGTGTCATTCTTTCAGGAAGTCCTTTTTCTGTTCGAGATGAAGCTTCACCGCGTCCAAATCTAGATGCAATTAAAGGTAAAATGCCACTTTTGGGTGTGTGTTTTGGTGCGCAGTATTTGTCCCATCATTTTGGAGGAGAAGTATTGCCTTCAAGCATCCGTGAATATGGACGTGCTCATTTATCTTATGTGGATGAAAGTCATGTCTTAACGAAAGGAATGACCAACGGTTCACAAGTGTGGATGTCACATGGAGATACCATCAAAAAAATTCCAAGTAACTATAAAATTATTGCTAGCACATCCGATGTCGAAATTGCTGGATACCATATCGAAGGTGAAGAAACCTACGGAATACAATTTCATCCAGAAGTGTATCATTCTACGGAAGGAAAGATTCTTTTGCAAAATTACATCGTGGACATTTGTCATTGCGCATGTGATTGGACCCCAGATTCATTTGTAGAGGAGACAACTTCGCGTTTGCGTGAGCAATTGGGAGCTGATAAAGTCATCCTTGGACTTTCAGGAGGTGTTGATTCATCGGTAGCAGCGGTCCTTTTACACAAAGCAATTGGCGAAAATTTACATTGTATTTTCGTTGACAATGGACTTCTTCGCAAAAACGAATACCAGTCTGTACTTGAATCCTACAAAGGAATGGGTTTGAACGTGAAAGGTGTAGATGCATCTGAATTGTTTTACGCGGCATTGAAAGGATTGACTGATCCAGAATTAAAGCGCAAAGCCATTGGTAAAGTATTTATCGATGTGTTTGACGAAGAATCGAAGAAAGTAGCGGGAGCGAAATGGCTCGGACAAGGAACAATTTATCCAGATGTTATTGAGTCAGTTTCTGCAACAGGTGGACCATCACAAACGATAAAATCTCACCACAATGTGGGTGGATTACCAGATTACATGAAACTACAAGTGGTTGAGCCATTACGTTTGTTATTCAAAGATGAGGTGAGACGAATTGGACGTTCTCTTGAAATCGATGAGCGCATTCTTGGTCGTCATCCATTCCCAGGTCCTGGACTTGGAATCCGTATTTTAGGAGAAGTAAGCGCTGAAAAAGTGCGCATCTTGCAAGATGTCGATGCGATTTTCATCGATGGATTAAAAGAAGACGGATTATACGACGATGTTTGGCAAGCGGGAGCAATATTCTTGCCTATTCAATCTGTAGGAGTGATGGGTGATGAACGCACTTACGAAAATGCTGTGGCATTGAGAGCGGTTACGTCTACTGATGGAATGACTGCCGATTGGTGTCATTTACCATATGAGTTCTTAGCGAAAATATCGAATAGAATTATCAATCAAGTAAAAGGAATTAATCGTGTCACATACGACATTAGTTCCAAGCCACCTGCAACTATTGAATGGGAATAAGCTTCGTTTCATGAAAAAATCCTTATTGTTCTTTTTGCTACTAAGTACCTTGTTAGTCCATGGACAACAATTTGCTCAGATCACAGAACGAGAGGGAAAGAAGTGTTACATCCATACGGTTGCGGACGGGAATAATTTGTACGGACTCCAGCAAATGTATGCGTGTCCGGCTGAGGATATCCTGAACCTGAATCCCGGAATTGAACGTGGATTAACCACTGGTGAGATTGTGTTCATTCCAGTTCAACGCAGAACGGTGAAACACACGGTGGTCCAGAAAGAAACGTTGTATTCCGTTTCTAAATTGTATGATGTCTCGATGGATTCGATTATGAAATACAATCCGACCACAAAAAATGGACTAAAAATAAATCAGCGCTTGAGTATTCCAAACGCTATCGCGCCCATTCAGACGGATGAAACATCTACTTCCGTCGAGGTGATGCAGCAGGAAATCCCCAAGCCAAGTGAGGTAGCACAGGCCAAGTTTAAAATTTCATTTAGCGATGCAGTGATTTCACATGTGGTTTTACCACAGGAATCCTTGTATACTTTATCCAAGCGTTTTATGGTTCCTGTTCCGGAACTTCAATCCTTGAATCACTTAACTTCTAGTCGCGTAAGTCCGGGTCAAACCGTTCGAATTCCGATTAAAAAGGAAAAAGTCGAACGTGTTCAGATTCGACCGGTTCCTCCAAAAAAAGTGGAGGAGATCAAGGATGTATTGCAATTTCCGGCACGCAAATCATTCGAAGTTGCACTTTTTTTACCCTTAAATTTAGATTCCACTGCAACGTATAATCGCTTTGTTTCTAGTGCCGCGTTGGAATACTACATGGGAGCAAAATTAGCAATGGATTCATTGACTCACCTTGGATTAAATGCTGTTTTTCATGTGTATGATTATGAATCAGCAAGTGAAAATTTAACAGCGATTTTAGCAAAACCAGAATTGTTGAATATGGATGTTATTTTCGCGCCCTTGCAACAGCGAGAAGCGGAATTGGTGAGTTCTTTTGCGCGAAAGAATGAGTTGACTGTGGCTTTTCCTGTTTCCATGAAGGAAAGTGAGTTGATGGGTAATCCGAATGCGATTTGTCTTTCTCCGTCGTCATCAAACCTTATGGATCAATTGGCATTGAGTGTTCATCACCACTTTGTTAATCAGACTATCGTACTCATTAAAGGGGAGTCTGAGGCTGATATGAAGATGGACCAATTGTTTTTAACGGCCTTCAGAAATGTTCCATCGTCTGTTTCCAAAGCCAAGATTATCGAAGCGAATTGGAAAAACTACAAGCAATATGAGTTCATGAATGAGGACATCATTTATGTCGTTTTAAGTACAGATAAAGTAAAAGTATTGTCCTTGTTGGAAAAATATAAATCAAACGAACATGTCCATATTTATGGATTGAAAGAGTGGCTGGAGTGGAAGGAAGTGAGTGGAACCATTGAAAATTCCTATGCATTTACATATGCTAGTCCGAGTTATTTTTCATACCATGCTCCAAGTGTAATGACTTTACATAAGAAATACCGCAAGGTCTATACATCCGATTTGACAAAAATGGCTTGTTTGGGTTATGATGTTACCTTAATGGTTTGTCGACAATTATTGAATCAAACAAATAAGCAAACAGGAATCATCAGTAATTACCAACTCCTTCAACAAGGTGTCGGAAATGGTTTTCAAAATACAGCTGGATATATTTTAGATTACAAAGGATTTGAATCGAAGCCTGAATAAACATGACGCGTAAAGAAATAGAGGAATCATATAGAGACTTGCAATTGCATATTTGTCAAGCCTTAGAGCAAATTGATGGAGAAGCAGCGTTTATGGAAGATCCATGGACACGCGAAGAAGGTGGTGGTGGATTTACGCGAACAATCATTAATGGACGTGTTTTTGAAAAAGGAGGAGTTGCTTTTTCTGCTGTTCACGGTCCAGTTTCTCAAGCGATGAAAAAGCAATTGAATCTGGAAGGAGAACACTTTTTTGCGACGGGCGTTTCGATCGTCTTGCATCCTAAACACCCAAGACATCCGATTATCCATATGAATGTCCGTTATTTTGAATTGGATAATGGTGCAACATATTGGTTTGGAGGAGGAATTGATTTGACGCCACATTATGTTGATCAAAAATTAGCGGTCGATTTCCACCAACAATTAAAAGAAACTTCTGACCAGTTTTCTGATGAATTTTATCCAAAATTTAAAGAATGGGCAGATCGTTATTTTTACTTACCGCATCGCGAGGAGTCTCGTGGAATTGGTGGTATTTTCTTCGATCATTTGGATGAAACATGTGGCTTGTCCAAAAAAGATATTTTTGACTATTGCCTTTCCCTCGGTAGGTTGTTTCCAGTGGTATACAAGCATCAAATAGATTCGATTGACTTGAAAGTGGCAACTGAGCAAGAACTGAATTGGCAAGCATTGCGTCGTGGACGTTACGTTGAATTCAACTTACTTCACGACCGAGGAACAAAATTCGGTATTTATTCTGGTGGAAGAACAGAGTCCATACTCATGAGCATGCCTCCGCGTGCGAATTGGGAATACAACTTGGAGGTAGAGAAAGGATCAGAAGAGGCTGAAACATTGGCGTTCTTGAAACAAACGCATGAGTTTGTAGCTTAAATCTTAGTGAACGTTACATAGTCCGTACCGCCGTTTCCACCGCTTACATCAACTAATTTTAGTTCCGTTTCTGATTGACTAACAATATCCCAATCATCGGTAAGGTCGTCCAATTTATTCCCAACGTTAAACGTTACGTTGAAGTCTAAATCATCCATCGAGTCATCGTTGCTGTTAGAATCAGTAATCGACCATTGTCCAGTGAATTGATTCGTACTACTACTTAATAAATCCATCACTTGAAGAGAACCATCTTGATTAAAGGTGAATCTAAAGGTGGTGAAATCCATTGTTTCGTCATTGCCATCATCGATATATGAAGATACAACCCATGTACCTTGTTGAATGTCATCTTGAATGTTGTTTTGAATTTTCGCTTTATTGCAAGATGTTAACGTTAGAATAAATAGGGCGATTGGAAGGATGGATTTAAACATATGATTTTTTTACAAATTTATTTACTTTCCGCAATAAAGGCGCCAAGTTTGGTATTTTTAGTGAGCTGATTGCTATAAAAGAATAAGACATTACCTTTGTCAAATAATTAGTAAGCAAAAAACATGAATTCAACATACGTGAACGTCAATGGAATGCAGCACATCGGAGTAGCTGTTAGTGACATGAATAAAATTCTACCACTTTACCGAAAATTGTTTGGGATGGATATTCCCTTTTTCGATTCAGTTCAGGCCGCTCCACTGATGGATGTTTATACTCATGGCGTAACCATGACGAAGCGTGCAAGTATGATCATGAACCTTCAAGGAGGTTGTGCGATGGAAGTCATCGAAGCAACATCTTTCAAAGGAAAAGGAAACCTTAACACCTTCGCTTGGGGAGATTTAGGAATTAATGCAGTTCAAATGAAATCGCGAAATATTCAGGGAAGTCATGATTTCGTAAAGAATTTGACTCCTGCTAAATCCATTCAAGCCGGACCAGATCAACGCAAAGGATTTTTCATCAATGATCCTGATGGGAATTTGTTCCAATTTGTCGAGAATAATGAATATTATTCAAACACAGGACATCATTCGGGTGGAGTGTTAGGACTCAGTATTGGAGTGAAAGATGCCGATGAATCCATGAAATTGTACCGTGATATTTTGGGTTTTGATGAGGTTGTTTTTGATCAAACTGCTGTCTTTTCTGATTGGAGTGAATTGCCAAATGGAACAGAGCATTTCCGCAGGGTATTATTGACGAAGTCCAAGCCAACTGGTGGTGGATTCGGAAAAGTAACCGGTAAAAATTACATCGAATTGGTTCAGGCAATGGACCGCGTTCCTCAAAAAATCTTCAAGGGACGTATTTGGGGTGATTATGGATTTGTCCATTTAGGTTTGGATGTGAAAGGAATGCGTGAATTAGAAAAGGACATGTCCGCAAAAGGTTTCCCGTTTACGTGTGACAGTCAATCCGCATTGAGCATGGGGAATACAAAAGTTCATTGTGTTTACATCGATGATCCAGATGGAACATTGATTGAAATGATCGAAGTATTTAAAGTTCCGATTGTCGAGAAATGGGGCTTATTCTTGAATGTAGAGAAAAGAGATCCAATGAAACCATTGCCGGATTTCATGTTGAAGTTCTTGCGTTTTTCTAGGATTAAAGACTAAGAGCCGCAACCTACGCAGTCAATGTGACTGTCCATTGGACGAACGCCATTCAATTTCATTTCTAAGTTGTGAATTTGATCTTTCAAATCCATATCCGAGAATAAATCTCCCGTTAATTGAGTTTTCAATTGGTCGATTTCAGCTTGTAATTGTACGTTTTGTTCCATGACTTTATTTTTCGATTTTAAAAATATTGTTTTTTTTCTTTCGAGATTCAAAAGGATAAAAAAATATTACACCGCAATATTAATACGGAATAAAAACGTACTTTCGATGCATGTTTCAACTTACCGCTCAAAGTCGTCGTGTTCAGGTACTTCTGCAATTCTTGCGAGGACAAGCAAATAAACGTGCTACGTTTATGGAAATATGGACTCATTTGAATGAGCAATTGCCCTTGTTGGAGCAAAAGAAAATCAGTCGTCGCACCTTGGAAGGAGATTTGCAGTTTATCCGAGAGGACTTAGGCTTGAATCTAAAGCATGTGAATATTTCCAGAAAGCATTCCTATCAGCTCATGGAAATCGACGGAATTCAGGCGGAATTAAAGCAAGACGTGGAGTCCCTCATGCTGCATCAGTTGGCAAAGAACCTCGGACTCGAGCATTATCCAAATAATTCTTCAGCAGCTTCTACCTTGGAGTCAGTTCTGTCCTTTTCCTTTTCTGCTTTGGATGATGGAGGAAAGGCGATGACTTTAGCCAAGGACATTGTTCAAAGTATATTTGAACAGGAAGCCATTCAATTTTGGTATAAGCCGATTCATACAACGTATCGTTCAAAATTACAGATTGTTGCTCCACTTCAGGTGAAGTTTTATGACGGGCGATTTTACCTAGTAGCGGTCGATTACAAAGATAATTCCGAGGATCAATTCAAGCGTACCATTAAAATATTTGCCTTTGATATGATTGAAGATTATGTCATCGCGCCAGCTCAATTAGAAAGTGAAGAAGGAACTTCAACCATTCGAACCATTCATTTTCACCATGCGGATTTAGCGCACAAGGTTGGATTGAAAGATTATTTCAAACATTGTTTGGGTGTAGCGCGCTTCAAGGACAGTGAGCCAGAATACATTCGCATCAAATTTACCGATTGGGCGATGTCTTATGTGCGTGAGCGTTTGTTACACAGAAGTCAGCGCATTGTCGTTGACCATCCCAATTACATGGTTGCAGAATTATACATTTACCGAACCTACGAATTAGATATGTTGCTGGCACGATTCAGGGAATTCGGGGTAGAGGTGAAGTAAGATTATTTCCTTTTCGGGACAGTCGCTTTTGGTAGTTCTTTGAGAAGGTGCGGCAGGGAATAGGCTTTCAGGCCAGAGATCGTCACCACGTTTCCTTTTTCAAGTTGCAAATGATGCTCTTGATCCAAAAGTTCCTCTTCGTAGAAAATAGCTTCAATCGAAGCGATGATATGCATACAGCTATTTTCTTTGATTAGGTATTCGTTCACGAATTTACACAGTAGTTTAACTGGGCTTCCTTTGACAAAAGGTACCGGACAGCCACCGTGGTAAACAGCTTCCAATTGGGTGTGCTCAAATTCGCTTTCATCCGCAGTGTAGTTAGCGGAGGACTGATGCGCTGCCTCAATGATGTCGCTGTAAATGTGATTGACAGAGAAATACCCGTATTCTTTGATGTTCGAATAGGTATTTCTTGGCGTAAAACTTGGACGTATGATGAATCCAATTAAAGCGGGATCACTACCTAGGTGCGTAACACTCGAGAAAATAGCGACATTGGTTTTGCCAGAATTGGAAATCGTCCCGATTAAATTGGCGGATTTGAATCCTGTACAACTGTTGATCAGATTTAATCGTTCGATTTTATCCATCTGTTCAATTTGCGGTCGATCTATTCGCACGAGTCCCATGTAGTTTCTTTTTTTTAGAACAAGAATAGCTCATATTTGTTGAACGAGGGCAGCTCTTTTATGTAAATTCGCAGTGATTTCAGTAAATCAGCAGAAATTGAGTTGAACACCGAACGTATAACGAAATGAAAATAGAAATCTGGAGTGACATTGCTTGTCCATTTTGCTACATGGGCAAACGAAAATTCGACATGGCTTTGGCGCAATTCGAGGGAAGAGCAGATGTGGAAATTGAGTGGAAGTCCTTTCTATTGAATCCAACAATCAAAACAGACCCATCCGTTTCGATCTTTCAGTATTTAGCCGATATCAAAGGATTTCCGGAAGAGCAAGCGCGTCAAATGATGTCCCAAATTACCGAATCAGGCAGCGCCATCGGACTCGATTATCATTTTGACCAAGTAGTATTGGCAAATACCATGAAGGCACATCAATTATTGCATGAAGCGCGCATCCAAGGATTCCAACACGAAATGGAGGAGCGATTGTTCGAAGCGCATTTTGTCGAAGGAAAGAACATTGACGATGTGAACATCCTCGTTGAATTAGCATTGCAAGTTGGCTTGAACACCACAGCACTTGATGTGAAAATACTGTCAGGCCAATACACGACGGAGTTAGAAGCGGACATTGATCTCGCTCAGCAATTTGGAGTGAGAGGTGTGCCTTTTTTTGTGTTTGACCGAAAATTTGCCGTGAGCGGCGCACAGGAAACAGAGACGTTTTTAACGACAATGCAACGCGCTAATCAGTAAAATTGAACGACGATTATTGACATTTCCCAGATTGTACCTCAAGTAAAACTTGAGCTATTTGTTCTTGGAGTTTTTCCTTTTCTTCTTGTTTTAAAAACCTCATCGCATCATCAATTTTTTCTTGAAGTTCAGCAATTTTATGCCTGCGTTTTTCATGCGTGATTCCCGAACGAACATGATTCTTTCGTGAGTCACACAACTCTTTTTTATAAGCGGAAATAAGTCCGCTATATTCACTTGCTTTTCGAGCACAAGCAGTATTAAGGCTGAGGACAACTATGCCAATTAGGCTTGCTTTGATAATTTGAGTCATTTGGAGATAAAGACTTTTGTACAGTGAACAAAAGTAAAAAGGACTTTTAATGATTTAGGTACATATTTGGTACATTTGTATCATGATTCAAGAATTGAAAAACGAGGTTGAAGTTATTTTCGGTCAGAAGATTGAGAAGAGGCGGGTGTGTGAAGGATTATCTGCTGATATATATGAGAAAACAGGAATTCTCATTTCTTACAACACAATTCGGCGTTTGTATGGATTGATTCCATACCGCGAACCTCGGATATCGACGTTAGATGCGTTGTCGAAGTACGTTGGATTTTCTACCTTTTATGATTTTTCAAACCGATACCACAAGGTGGACGATTGGCCAAAATGGGAAAATATTTTTCTCGGAATCAACAAGTCTCAGGCCGAAAATTTGGTCGAAATGTTCACCTACCGTTTTGCGCAACAAGATGATTTTGCGTATTCCTTTTCAGTGCTGTTGCGCGAATTAATCTATCGTCGTGATTTAGAAACATTACAGATTATTCTGTCACAAAAGGTGTGGTCCTTTCCAAATATCCCATACAACATCGCACTAAAAATAGGCGTTATCGTTGGTAGTTTGTTCCGTTTCATCGACGATGAAGGGTTTGAAAAAGAATTACTCAAGATCCCTCTTTTCCGGGACTTAGTGTTAAAAATGTTTGTGGATTATTCAAGACTCAATAAAAAATATGGTGCTTGGATAAGCTATGTGAATCAACTCACTGATTTGGATGAAGAGTCTTTGATTTTCACAAGGGGTATTTTGATTTGGCGGGACCTATTAAATGGACAGCAGATTAGTTCCGTTAAGTTGAGTGAACTTCCGGAGTTGTCGGCTGACTTACACCCGATCTTGTTCGGACGAATCGCCGCCTTGTATTTAATGTTATTTGAACAGGAGGAGCGTGATGAACTCCTAACATCATGGAAAGGAATGATTCAAAAGCAGCCAGATCGTACATTAGAATATATCTTTGTTTCCAATGTTCAATGCCTGGTTTTTCCAACGCTGCAATTCTCACAATTTCTCGCAAGTTTTGAAAAGCAACGATCCAACATATACTTTTGGTATAATCTTTCCCAATTAAACGTGTATCACCTAGCGCTGGTTCAACATGCTATATTTATTGGTGAAAAAAAACGAGCTCGACTTTTTCTTCAGCAAATCGACCTAAGTTATTTGCGCTATGGATACGATGAATTTCTGCTCCTATTTGTTTACCTTTTTCAACTCGAACTTAGCGCAAGTCAAACAGAGAAAAATGAAATTTGGCAAAAACTTTTGGATCATGCCAATTATTTAAACTACCCAATTTTCACCGAGGATTACTTTAGAATGTACTTTACTAAAAAACCATTTTAGTAAATAGATCAAGGTGCAATATTAAATTTCAAAAAGATGAAATGAAGACGAACATTTACGTTCGTCTTCATTTCATCCTCCGCTTATAATGTAGATTTTGCCGGGTTTATTAATTCGGGATTGTTTTTCGCAATATATAAATACTGAAACAAAATACCACCAATTATGGCAGCCAAGATTATAACTCCAGGCAAAGCCAATGCATCAAAAATATTACCTGACATGAATAAATTGGCGCTAACTATTCCCGCAAGCCCTAAGCCTAACGAGTAGCCACTTGATATGCCAATTATAATTGCTTTCAGATGTCTTCTAAACAAGATTGTAACAACTAAAGAAGCAAGCATAGCAATATATACCGTTGTTTTTAAAATCGGGCCATCACTTTCAATACTTATCGCGTCATAAAGAATTGCAAAAGGCAAGCATATTAGAATTGTACCAAAGAACCAAGCATTAAAATATGTGAGAGGTTTTGTGAGAAAAAATATTAGCGCTGAAATTATCCCAACGATAACTAGGCTTGTAACTCCAATCCATCCTAACATACCAAGTAGCATAATGCTCGGAATGGCAAAAGATAAAGCCAACATTAATCCGAATTTTTTTAAACCGTACATTGCAAGTCCAGCACCGGTAGTAATTAATAATAAACAATAGATGTAATACATAATTTTTAATTTAAAGAATAAATAATTATTTAATTTGATTTGTTTTATTTCCAATTTCCATAAATCTAGTCATGATTTTGGCGTACGTTTTCGAAAATGCTTCGATTTCTTCTGGCGTCATTTCCTTCTTAAGAATTTCAGATTCTTTTTCCATTCGATCCATTTTTTCCAGTAAAGGCGCCATTTTAAGGGTTGAAGAAGAAACATTGGATACCATTGTCATTGCATCTGTAATACTTGGTTCTCCTTCTCTTTTTTCTGCTTCCTTCCCAGTTTTAACAATTTCTTCCATCATTTTGGCATATTCGTCAATCACTTTTTCAAGCGTCTCAAAATAATCTTTTACATCAGTATTTTTTGATAAAACTGTAGGAAGTTCAGTTTTTTGAACTTCAACTTCTGGTTTAGCATTTTCTCTTGACGAATTACTGCTACAACCCCAAGTACTAATTAAACATGCCAGAGAGCATGAATAGAAAATCATGTTTGTCAATTTCATTTTAATATTTTTAGTCTCCTACTCATTTGGCTTTTCGGTTTCGCCTCGTTTTTAAGAATGGTATCTGAACTCCATTTTTCATCTTTTCCTTTTGTTCGTCAACATCTTGGATTTAAAAAGCCCACACTAAGTATAAATGGTTAAAAAAGTATCATTTTACCTTTGAGTATGTTTTCAAATTTATTTGAATAATTAATGAAAAAAGATACATAAATGATACATTTGTATCATGTTGCAAGAATTAAGGAATGAAATAGAAAAGACCTTTAATCGAAAAATTACTGATCGAGGTGTTTGTGAAGCTTTGGTTCAGGATATTTATCTAAAAACTGGCGCTCTATTATCTTACAATACACTACGTAGGTTTTTTGGATTGGCGGAATTTAGAAAACCTAGAGAAAATACGTTGGATCAACTTGCTTTATATTGTGGATTTCGTTCATATAAAGATTTTTGTCAACGCTATACTGAAGTGGATATTTGGCCAACTTGGGAAGGTTTGTATGTAGGACTCTCTTCCGATAATCCAATAGAAATTATTGACCTTTTGAGACATCGTCAAACCCATCATGATCACTTTACGATTTCCTTTACAATCGTCATACGGGAACTAATTAATCGGGGTGATTTGGATGGTCTTCAGCGCGTTTTTCGCGAGCCATTTTTTCAATTTGAGAAACTCCCTTACGATGAAGTAGCTCAAATGGGTGTGCTCATTGGCTTGCATTTTAGAAACTTTAGTAATCAAGTTCTAGAGGAACAATTACTACTTGAACCTAATTTTCGTGATCTTGTGTTTAAAGTATTTGTTGATTATTTACGCTTAAATCAGAAGTATGGAGAATGGGTGCAATTTCTTTTGAATCAAAAAGGTTTGGATATTGAAACATCCATTTTTATTACTTGTATTGAAATTTGGCGTTGCTTACTTTTAAAAGTAAAACCTGACCAGCAATTCATTAAATCTCTTCCTGAGCTAGAGCTGAGTCAGCACCCAATTCTGTATGGACGTATTTTTGGAATGAAGATGGTTTGGACGAAAAATCAATCAATCAAGGAAAAACTCATTGTCCAATTAAAATCTCGTTTAGCAAATGAACCGCATTATGCAACTGAATTATTATACGAGCCATGTGTACAAGCACTTGTCCTACAGGATAACGAAATAAAAAAAATCATACAGGAACATGTTGATTTAATCAATGATATAAAATTTTGGTATCATTTTTCTCAAGTTTCCATTCACCGTATATTTCAAGTTTGCTTGTTAATAGAGGATCAACAATACCTGAAAGCAAAGAATATCTTAGATTATATCCCATATGGTCATATTCGGCATGGTTATAAAGAGATCATTGAATTGTATGTGTCTTTCTTTAAATGGGAAATTTCAAAACAACTTGGTATGCTCGATTATTCTTTGGAAAAAGTATTTCATGAAAATCGTTCGAACCTCAACTACCCAATTTTCACCGAGGATTACTTTAAACATTATTTTAAAAAGTAGATTCAAACCCTTTTCTCATGTTTAAAACATCAATCACCTACATTTAGTAATGAATCAGAATCATTTTGAACTTCTTTTTCGAAATAAGGAAAAGCAACTTCAAAGTTGTAATAATGAAAGGTTTTTTTAATGGCTCTGTAGCTGATCAATACTCCAACACTCGCTATTGCTGCACCGAATCCCGCAACAACGAGAATGTCTCCAATTGACATGTAGGTTGTGGTACTTGCGATAACTCCGGTGGCTATTCCGATGAAGGTGACGAAATACCCAATTCGGCGATTCAATTTTATTAGTCCTTCCGTTGATGTGGATTTTTTAAAATGATAGGTTCGAATGGTATGAGAATACTCATAATGTTTCAGACTATCTAACGGAATGGCATAAGTGTAATGTTTAGCATCGTATGCGATTTTGCTGAAATACAAATCCTCACCGGAAATAAAAAATGTTTTTCCTGTTTGTATTTCTGTTCCATCGTTGAGGATAAGAAGGCCTCTTAGTTTTGGTAAAATGCTGTCTTGTGCACGTGATAAAGAGCAACTAAGAATGACGATTAAAACGGTTAGATATTTCATTAAATATTTTCCATCAAAAATATGGACAAATAAATTTTCGGTTCAATTGAATTCCACCAGGCTCGTTTTCTCCTTTGCGAATTTCACAACAACTATCGTAACTTGAAAAACATACCTAAGTTCAAATTGACAGAGCGCTTTAATTGATAATCAACTAAGATGTTTTGATTGAAATTAACATCGCACATGAGTCCAAATGTCCTTGATAGCATAAGACGCGGTTGAACGCCCAATGAGAGATGCAACATGTCATCTCCTTTCAAGAGAAATGAATCAAAGAAAATCGGATTGCTTAAATGGGTAATTCCTAATCCACCATAGGCATACAAGTAATAGGGGTGGCGCTTTAGATGATGCATACGCAATAGGTCTCGACTGATCGCTGCGGACATACGAAAAGAACTGGAATTTGAATATGAATTCAAGTGAAGTTCACCAAAAACGGACCATTTGTCCAGTGATTTAACGAGCCCAAATTGAATATCTGACGCATGTTCATTCATTCCACGCGCAACGCCAACACTACTATAAATGCCCCAAGATTTTTCCCCCATAGCAATAGGTTGCGCCTTGCTGTTTAATGTTAGAAACACCAGCATAAAATGAAGAAAATAATACCTTAACACCACAAAGTAAACTTAGCGAAATAGATTTAAATTCTCAACTGTTCAGGCGTATTTATTTCAGGTTATATGTGAATGGTACTAGTATGCGAATGTCTTTGGATGAGGTTCCGATTTGTAATTGGTAATCGCCTGGAGTCATTCCAAAGATAGAAAAGTCTTCGTTTAATGGCATCTTCCATTCAATGTTCTTTTCCTCGTTTTGACCTAAGAACACTTTTTCGAAGTGAATCAATTCCTGCACCGGTCGACATTCGGTCGTGTAAAGACTTTTTAAATAACATTGAATAACTTCTGCACCGGATGTTTGTCCAGTATTGCTTAAGGTAAAGTTGAGTTTCAGCGTGTCTCGTTCCTGATACTTTCTTTCCGCTGTTTCGCTTTTTGCTTCGAAGGAAAAGCTAGTGTAACTTAAGCCAAATCCAAATGGAAATAAGGGTTCTCCACTAAGGTTTCTGTAATCATCGCCTCTTCCTGTGGGCAAATGATTGTACACAAGTGGTAACTGTGATTCTGAAATTGGAAAAGTTATCGGAAGTTTTCCGGATGGATTCACCGTTCCTTTGAGGATATTTGCCACTGCTGTGCCGCCGGCTTCTCCCGGATACCAAACAGCGAGAATACCCTCCACTTCTTCCATCCATGAGGCCATGTTGATGGCACTTCCACCAACCAAAACAACGATCGTTTTCTTTCCGTTTTTTGCAACGGTGTGAATCAACTGTTCTTGCGATTCTGACAAACGAAGGGACGCTCTATCGTTGAATTCTCCTTCTTCGATACCGACGACAACGATGTTTGCTGTAGCAGATTTTGATCTTTTTTCGATGCGGGTGATTTGGGCTTTTCTCTCGCGTTCATCTACGTGTTTCGTTATGAATTTGATTCGTCCATTTCCTTGGCTTTCCTTGAATTCAATTCGGATTGCGTATGTCAAATCTTTTTTAAATGAATAGTCGATCAAATCTTGGTGAAAGGATTGTTTTTCCCAACGATCAATCACTAATTCATTGTTGATGTAGAGTCGATATCCATCGTTTCCTTCGAGTCCAATGGTCAAATCCTCGCCCTTTTTTGCTTTGAATGTTCCGGTCCATCGCACGCTAAAGAAATGTGGGTTTATGGAAGTATGCGCACCATAAAGCGTCCAGTGAAAGTCTATTTGCTCGTCTATTCGTGTGAATATTGGGAGACCTTCCAGTTTTGTGTTGTTAAAGTAGTCACCGTGAAATCCAAGATTGCCATTCGTAGTAAAATAACGACTAGGAACAACTTGAATATTGGTATCCTTCAATGTGGCTCCTTGTTCATAGAAAATTTCAGTCTTGGGAAAGGCAGCTTTGATTCCATCTAAAATTGAAACGACTTGAAATCCTGGTCCACTATAGCCTCCCAAACGTCCAAGAATGGCATCTTCACCGTATACAGCGATGGACTCAATCCTTGGATTTAAAGGCAGGGTTAAGTCCACGTTTTTCATCAAAACAATTGATTCTTCTGCTACTTTTTGTGCTAAATGATGTCCAGCTGTCAAAAGAGAATCCATATTCATGGTTCCCTGTGCATAGGGTTGTTCAAATAAGCCCAAGTCAAATTTTGCCGTTAAAACGCGTGAAACGGCATCATTGATTCGGAGTGTATCCATTCCCTTCGGGGGAAATGTTGGAAAGAACAATGGGAAATGGGCAATGTCTGTTTGGAAAATGACGTCTAGTCCCGCATTGATGGCATGAACGCCACTTTCAACATAACTCGCTGCAGTCCGATGCAGAACTAATTCTCCACCAACTGCATTTGCATCCGAAATAACAAAGCCCTTGAATTTCCATTCCTTTTTCAGTTTATCCGTCAAAAGCCATTGGTTGGATGAGCACGCTTGTCCATTCAATGAATTGTAGGCGGTCATTATGGATCTACTTCCAGCGTCTTTGATTGCGCGTTCAAAGGGGATCAAATGTGTGCGTTCTAAGTACCATGGACTGAGTTTTATGGGATAGCTATCGCGACCTCCGTCACCAACATTCGCAATAAAGTGTTTTGGTGTCGTGATAATTCCATTTTCTTCGAAGGCACGCATGAAAGCCACGCCCATTTGTGTACTTAAGTAAGGGTCTTCGCCATACGTTTCTTCTGTTCGACCCCAGCGCACATCTGTTGCTAAATTGATCACAGGAGAAAGGATTTGTCGAATGCCTCGTTGACTCGTTTCATAAGCAATGTGTAATGCTGCTTGACGAATCAGTTCCGTATCCCATGTGGCAGCGCAGGCAATGGCTTGGGGAAAGGCTGTTGCACCATTTCGGACAAGTCCGTGCAATGCTTCGTCAAAGGGCAGTATGGGAATGCCTAGCCTCGTTTCTTCGACACAGTATTTCTGGATGGTATTGAGGCGGTCCATTTGAACTTTCGCTGGTTGACTCGTTTGATACGATAGGCCTTGTCCACCAATATCTCCGGCGGATTGCGCGCTTACTTGTAGACCAAAAATTCCGTGGGAGAGTTGACCGTGCAGTAAATTGGTGTCACCAGGGACCATGAAAAGTTGGTAACATTTTTCCTCCCAAGTCATTCGGGACATTAGGTCTTGTACGCGAAGCGCTGTTCCTTGGCTTGGATCTTTATAGATTTGAGCGGAGCATGTCCAGGTGTAAATAAGGAAAGGGAGAATTAAACGTAATTTCATGTGATTCAAAGATAGGGAATTCCTAATTGGAAGAAAAACTCCTAGCGGATCGTTAATTTCTCCAATGCTTTGCGGTCACCATTGAAATCATCTCCGTCCACCTTTCCTTCGATTCCTTTCACATATATTTCCTCTGTATATTGATGGAAAGTCCAAGGGACATCGGCCACACGGTGACGACCAGAATAAGCGGCAATCCAGAAGTGGTAAGGTTTGAAATCCTTGGTGTTGAAATAACGCAGGAAAAAATCTCGGTTCGTATAAATGATCGGTTTAACACCGTAATGTTTCTCTGCTAATGCTAGCCAATTTTTTACTCCACGCAGCAAATTCTCACGTCCAAACCAACTGTTTTCTTCCATGTCCAATACGGGAGGTAGATCTCCTTTACGCAAATAAACGTGACTCTTGAAAAAGTTAAACTGATTGGTCGAATTTTGACTCGGACGGTAATAATGGTAAACACCTCTCAGGAATGTTTTTCCACGACTTTCTTCCCAATTCCGGTGAAATTCACGGTCCAAAATTCGAGTTCCATTCGTCGCTCGGATGAAAATGAATTGAATCGGGTGTTTGGAAGCCGCTACAGAATCCCATTCGATGTATCCTTGGTGATGAGAGATATCCAGACCGAAGGTACGAATGCCATTTTCTTGAAATGAAGATTTCTCCGTGTTTTCGTAAGTAGATACGTTCTCAAACAAACGAATTTTTCGAACCGGAGTGATTTTCACAATACGAAATGCCAAAGGAATAAATCCAATGATCGCCAAAAGTGTAAGCCATTTCTTTGTACCCTTTTTTTGAAGGAAAAACAAGGTGATTAATACAGCGAATACAGCAACAATTCCCGCAATAATGCGCAGTGGATGCAGGTGTATGTAGGCAATGATTTCTTGCACAAAATGTCGGGTTAGCTATTTTGAAGCATCAATATTAGTAATTAAATTCCCAATAGAGAAATTACGCCTTTTAATGAGTGAACGGTGAACAGTGCTCAGTGAACAGCCCGCCACGGCGGATCAGTGAACCGTGCTCAGTTAAAACCCAGGAAACAATTAGCACATTAGCAAACTAGCACATTAGCACATTAGCACATTAAATCATTAGCACATTATCACTCCTTCACCACGCGAATCACCTCGCCACCTTCAGCATCAATAGCAATAAAGTAGGTTCCACTAGAAAGATCAACAAGGGACAGTTTTGTTAGCGCATCGTTCAATGAAATACGTGCTATTACTTTCCCTGAGATGTCCGTAAGTTTAGCTGTTTGTTGAACCCACTCATTTGGCACAAGGATAAATAGTTCGCCGTTCGTTGGATTCGGGTAAACGTTCATGGACGGACGGTATCCATCAGCGAGTCCCGTGTATTCCATTGTCAAAATTAGCGTGATCGTACTGTCACAACCTTGAGCATTCGTCAAAACTTGTGTGTAAGTCCCAGAAGTTGTGTAGGTATTTCCATTCAATGTGTAGGTGTCTAGTGCCGTAGTCGTGATCGTACTTTGACTCGGGTTATTTACGGTGATGGACATCGTATCGGTATTGCTACATCCTTCACCACTAAATCCAGTCACGCTGAGTGTAATACTTTGTGTTGGGAAGATCGTCGCGCCATTTTGTTCGCCATTGCTCCATTGATATGTTGCACCACCGTTAGCAGCCAAGACCACTGAACCACCTTGACAAATCACTTGATCATTACCAGCGGAAATATCCGGCAAGTTTCCAACACTCACATTCAAGGTATCTGTTCCATAACAACCATCGTTGCTCATTCCTGTTACGACATAGGTTCCATTTCCAGTTGGGATAAAAGGAACACCGTCTTGAACACCATTATTCCATTGTAAATTGAAACCACCGATTCCCGTTAAAACCACCGCTTGACCTGAACAAGTTGAAACATCATTTCCGGCATTAATATTCGGAACGGGATTCGCAATTACTTCTACTGTGTCTTGGTTCGCACATCCCGCAGGACTAAAGCCGGTAACGATATAGGAAGCGCTATTGAAAGCAGTGAATGGAACAGCATTTGAAACGCCATTCGTCCATTGGTAGTTTTGTCCGCCAGTTGCATTCAAAGTCACAAGTCCACCCGCACAAAGTACAGTGTCATTCCCTGCATTGATTTGCGGCAAAGGCAAGACGGTAATCTGCAAGGTGTCAGTATCCGTACAAGAGCCATTCACACCCGTCGCGATGTAGGTTCCACTTTGGTTGACCACAAATGCTTGATTATTATTGACAGAATTATTCCACGTATAAGATTGCGCACCAGATGCAGAAAGCGTCACAGAGTCTCCTGGACAAACAGACAAATCTTGTCCGGCATTGATACTTAATTGTCCTAAAGTGACATTGGTTTCATCCCATTGAGAACAACCATTGGCATTGAATCCAGTCACCAAGTAAGTTGCGTTGGCAGTAGGAGTGAAGGGAACACCGTTCGATACATTTTGGTTCCAGAAATAATTTACGGCACCCGTTCCACTCAAGGTGATCGCTTGATTGTTACAGTTACTGATGTCTGGTCCAGCACTGACTCCCGTTAAGGAGTTAGAACTGTTGTATAAATCATTGATTTCACAAGGAGTTAAGGCTCTGTCCCAGATCCCGACATCATCCATTTTACCGTTGTAATAGTTTCCTCCAACACCACGACCAACATAAAGAGGCATATTGGCACTCGTCACGTTCGTATGTGTAAAGGTAGCCGTTGCCACGGGAACGTTATCCTTGTAAAGTGTCATCGCCCCTGCATTATATACACAAACGATGTGCGTCCAAACGTTTGTTGTTGACGTTGTTTGTGCCCAAAACCAAGATGATTGTTGCTTGTTCGTTCCGTATTGTGAATTTGTTGCTCCCGCTTGAAAAAGCCATATGAAGTTTCCAGCAGCATTTGTTGCATTCATAATAAGTACGCCATTAACGGATGTCACATTGCGATTATACCAGAAAGAATAAGTGAAACTTGAGGCTGGATTAAATGTGAAGTTCGGTGTATTATTGATTAAGTTTTGATTTACACCATTAAAAGAGTATGCCGCATTTGCTGTACCAAATCGGTCCGTAGTCAACACCGCTCCATTATTGGTGAGGTTAGCAGCATTTGCACTGACATCATTTGGATTTCCGTTAAAAGGATAGTAACCCAAAAGTCCATATTGTGGAACATAACTCGGAACTTGAGCAATCAGTCCAAAACTGAATACAAGGGCAAAGTAAAGGATGAATTGTTTCATGATAGATATTTTTACTAAAATAAGGAATGTTTTTTTATTTGATGTATACCGTGAACCTTGCTCAATGAACATTACCTAGTTCAATGTGAACGGTATGGTATTTAGCTCTTTTGACTTGCGGAATTCGCAAATGACTTTAGGGTTAGTGGTGAAATTCAGTTTTGTTTTGGTGCGAAACGCAGGTAATTTTGAATCATAATGAATAACGGTTTAAGGTGGATTTTAGAGTTGTTGGAGCATTTCCATGAGATTCAATCCATATCGGAAAAAACTTTTAATGATGAAAAAAATACTATTCTTTTTATTCCTTGCGATGAGCTATGCGTCACACAGTCAAGAGTTAAATGCGGATAAAACTCCAAGAGGACCTTTCGTTCAATTGAAAAATGGCATGCAATATGAGGTATTGAGACCAGTGGTTATTTGTGAAAAAACCTGTTATTACACGGATCGTTATAGTAAGAATTGCTATTCCGTTCCTTTGGATAGCGTGGATGGATTTGGTACAAGAAGCGATGTACGATATATGACAAAGCAAGAATTTAAACGAATTGGAAGAAAACCGGTGAAGGGGTATTTCTTTGGGGCGCTCATGATATATCCAACAGGACTTGGGATTTTCATTTTCTCTGATATTACGAAAAGACGACACATTCGAAATTTATACAGATACAGCATCCACCGTTAACCTAAAAATCTTGAAACCATGAATAGATACAAACTACTCTTAACAATCCTTTTCTTTTCCATCATTCAAACAAGTTTTGCGCAATCAGATTGGAAGTTCAAACCTTATGTGGTGGTGAGTGACACCATGTATGAAAATCTTCAGCTTCCTGTGTTTATCATGGACTCCGTATTATACATTCGCACGCAAGATGGTGTCGTAAGGACCTTTCCAACGCATAAGGTGGATTACATCAGTAAACGTTGTTTTTATGACCGAATCACTCCATTGGAGAAAAATCGTTTGTCCAGATCCATTGCGACAGGTTCATATTTAAGTGTGATCGGAATTGCTGGTGGAATAACCGCTATTTATAACAATTACATCAATTATAAATATTACGCGAAAAACTTTATACTTCAATATTATTCACCAGGTGGAATAATTTTCGGTGCGGCCATGATTGTGCCATCAACGATTGCCATCTACAATTACATTCAGCGGAAACGTCAAACCAAAATGATTCTTGAAGCGAAAGGCTTACGCTTTATCTCGAAGGAAACTCCACAACCGGAAGCTGCTGCTTCATCCGCCCCGGAGTACTAAAAACGGATAGATTCATTTCAAAAGGGTATTTTTGAGTAGAATTTACCGTCATGAAGCAAACCTATTTTCCAGCGCAACACTTTCAAGCGAAGGCTTGGGCAAATGGAACTACCACGGAACTAGTGAAATATCCACTGGAAAGTGATTTTCTCAAACGCGATTTTATTTTTCGCATCAGTACCGCAACGGTGGAAGCGGAAGAGAGTACTTTTTCTGATTTTAGCGGTTTGACTCGGATTCTGATGATTTTAGAAGGATCCTTAACCTTGATCCACGAGGGACGTTATCAAAAACACTTAGTTCCCTACGATCAAGATACCTTCGATGGTGGATGGTCCACCCGCAGCATTGGAAAAGTACGTGATTTCAATGTGATGTTCAACGAGCAGGCGAGGGGAGAACTTCAGGCATTTCAATTGCAGTCCAATACATCAGAAAGGGTAAGCGTAGCGCAGAAGAGAATTATTCTCTTTGTTCATACTGGTCGATTCCTTGTCGGAGAGCTGCTTCTCGAAACGGGATCTGTTTTGTACATCGAAGAGAATGAATACTCCTCTCTTTCATTCACGTGTGTGGAAACGGGAGCAATTCTTTGCATTCAGATAAAAGTTTTCTAAATTCGATTCAATTATATCTTAAATGGTCCAAAAAATAAACTTAGAGCGTTTACTCATTGTAGCGGCTATAGTGCTCGGAGTGGTTGCGATTGTATACATGTTTTCAGGTAAAAGAAATCAGGTTACCGAAAATCCAAATACTTTGAGTGATTCTTTACGTATGGAATTAGTTAAAGCCAAATTGGCAGCGCAGGAAGCGGAAGTGAAAACGCGTCAAACGAACGTGACTCCACCCATGACAGAAGAGGAACGTAAGGAAAAACTGAGAAAAGAACTCATGAAAATGGAGATGGAAAATCCACTCGAATACGTGAGTATCGATTATAATCACACATACCGATGGTTGGCGGCTAAAGAGGAATACAGTGGATACATTTACAACCGTGCAACGTTGGCAACGTTCATGAATTTTGTAGTGAGAGTGACCTTTCTTTCCAAAACACGAACGGCTATCGATACCAAAACATTCACGGTTTACGAATATTGCGAACCGAAAAGCAGAGTGGCTTTTAAAATCCAGACCGAAGCTCCATCAGGATACGCATACCATCAAGTTGAATTGATTCGCGCGAATTATTACCAAGGGGAGGAGGAGTAGATTCTATCGTGAAAGGTCAAAAAATACCCATCGCTGGTTGATATAGAAGAAGCCTAGGTCAGTGAATACTTGGGCAGAAATAAAAGAAGCTATGTTTTGACTGACAAGTGACTTCCCAAGAGCGTTTATCATTGCTTGTTTATTAATACCTTGATCTCCTTCCAAATCAAATGGTTCCTTTATTTGATAATAGGTAAAACATGGTTTATACGTTAAATCAAAATAATCACTATTTATTCTATAACGAGAATAATTTTTATACCACTTTTTCATGTTGTTATTCACAGATACCATTTCTAAGGGAAGCGAATAGGCCATTTTTATAATCGCGAAATCAGGAATTTTTAAATCGTATTTTTCTGCAAGTAAAACCTTATTCGATGTAGTTGAAAAAGTTTCTCCTAGCACATTAAAATGATCATATTGATAAATCGAATTTATTTCCTTTTGATTCTTTTCAAAATCCCAAATCACATTTCGAAATAGTAAATTCAAAAACAAGGTTGGAACAGAAGATGTCAGAGTAGAATCTCCATTTGCCAAATTGTAACTAAGGTTTTCCGGACAAAATTGGCCTGTAATGATTGTGTATAGGGAATCTAAATCATCAAAGCCTGGACTATGTTTTTGTATGAATTGATATAAATCAACATGAGAATTAATCGTTGAAATTTCTTTTCTTAATTCATAGGTTTCTGGTGATTCTTCCTTTTCGTATTCAATTTGGTCGATTTTTTCATTTACGGTAAATAAGTAATCAGAAAAGTTCTGTAAGTATTCAGACTTTTCATTTTCATTTTTCACTTCAATGAATTTCGATCCTTTGGCACCTGAACAATTATTGAAGTTAAGAAGCATTTTCACGGGATTACTTCCTTGATTTTCAAAGTATATTTTATGCTGATAGTCACAACCTTCGCTACTTGAGTGATAATACCCATAGAATAATTGATTTCCTAAGAAATATTGTTTCAAATAAACAAAAGTTTCATATTGATTCACTTTTATTTCGCGAACGTTTAAACCTTCTGTTAAAGAATAGTGAATGATGGAGTAATTCGTAACGAAATCAACTTCCGTCCCACCTTCGTTTGTACTCCACTTTTCATTCAAAGTTATTTTGAATTTGTTTTTTTTAAGTTCATTTTCAATTTTCTCAATTAATTGATTTGATTTGATTATCGGATTTTGACTTTGTCCGACAGCAAAATATTGAAAGAACAGAACAAGATTTATCAGTATGAATGATTTCATATAGTCAGATTTTATAACATAAAGATAAAATCAAAAAGAGAAATATGTTGAATGTATTCAAATATATTTCAATGGGCCTTACGAATGAGGTTTATTGTTCCTCTTGAGTTGCTTTTTTCGACTTACGGTACGTATAGCTTTCGTAAATAAAGCGTTTCGCAAAGCGAACTTGTTTGTCGGAATTGATCAGTTTTTTGTAGACATTGGCATTCACTCCGAAATACTCGTATGTGGATCCATCTGTAAATGTAATTTCTAATAGAAGTCCTTTGTGTTTGAAATCGGCAATCATGCATTCGTTGATGGTTGTAGTGTATTCAGCCAAATTTGCTTCTTTGGTTTCTGGAGCGATGCTCACTAAGAAATGATATCCATCGGTTACTTGTCGGCCCATAATCGCAGCTTCTTCCTTCAAGGGATCTCCATCTTGAAACTTGTCTGGATGCCATTGTTTTACCAATTTACGGTAAGTTTGTTTCAACTCCGCTAAATCGATTTGACTTTCAATTTGAAATAATTTCTTGTATTCGTTGATGCGCTTCATAGGTCAAAAGTATCGAACTGAAACATGGAACGAATCAGTACTGTTTTTCAATTAAGGCGCGAAGATAGGGATACATTTTGAGCTGAACTAGTTTTAAGGGATTCAATCGTGGGATATCCATGAAAAATCACTTCACGTCATATTCAATAAATGGATAATGTCCCTCGGGGGTTTCGACGTTGATGTGGATTTCGCCGGGATTTCGATTTCGTAAACTCCGAAATTATTAAATAAATAATAAAATATTGATAAAAATACAATATGTTGTTAAGTCTTATTTAAGACGATTAAATTTAAAATGTAATTTGATTTAATTTTAATCGTAAAAACAAACTTAATATTGATTTAATCGATTTCTCACCTGTTGTATTTCATTTTCCCAGGAGCGAATGATGTCCAATTGATTTTCAATTTGTTCTTGTTTTTCACTCGGTGTGCGTAAAAAATGGAATTCTTGTAATTGATCTAATTTGATATTTGCAGCTCGTAATCTTGTTACTGCTTCATTATATCGGCGCTTTAATTTTTGGATTTCGCGCTGTCTTGCTTCTTCTTCCAATCGTTCTTGTTGAGCTTGATCAGCCGCCTCTTGTTCTTGGATATATTGCTGTTGAGAATTAACTTGATTTTGCAATGCGTCTTGTTTCATACGATAACTTCCATAAACGAAATAGGCAATTCCACAAATCACCAGTGTTCCAATAGTAATCTTTAAGGTTGAATATCCTTCCTTTTTTCCCTTTAGATTCGGGATCAATGAGATGTAATCCTTCTCAGGCTCTGAAAAAGGTGGTGGGCTTGTTGTTTTTTCTTTGTAAGGTGGTGGTTGGTTTCTAAATAAATCCGACAGTTCTTCAATGTTCTTTGCTTCTACCCAATCGGGTTGACCTTCACACCAAAGCATTGTATTACGTGTAATTCTAATTTGAGCTAATTCTTCTTTCGAATAGGGTCCTAGTTGTCGTCCGTCCTTATGTATAAAGTACTTTTGCATGTGTGAATATGTAATAGTATGGTTGAGTTAAGTATTTCAAAAATAACTAAAAAAAATAGTAATAAACTCAAGTATGTTTTAAACACGTTTATTGTATTATTACATCATTTGTTTCACTATCCCCAATTTACTCCTTACATTCCCAAATTATTAATTTTCCGCGCATGCGAAACGCTAGAATTGTTTAACGTTTTGTTACTCAACTTACCGTGAAAAAGTAGTTAAATACTCAACAATTCACGGTAAGTTGGGTGACCTTCTAGAGATATTCTTGTACGATAGGCTGTTAAATTTGAGAGGTTTGACCATAGTGATTTACTCACCACCCATCATCTGTTTTTTTCGCTCCATTCGCAGCAGTGTTTAATTTAATAAATGAATACAGTTCATCTAACCCAGATTCAACAGATGCTTTATAAGCCAAGGCTCCAGTCGCTTGTTTTTCAGCATAATTCATCATGCCTGGTTTTAGTTTATAATCGATCATCCCTTCTTTAAAATAAGAAGCAATGTGAATAGTTCGTGCAGAAATTCCTGCAATGTAGGTCGTGCCTGCATAAGAGCCAGGTTTGTATACATTTGCATCATCAAATATCTGAACGCGCATTTTATTTTCCTTAAATTCAACGACCATGATGATGTAAAAATCCAAGTCAGGATTAAAACTGGAGGTAATGTAATTCAAGGTGATTTGAGATTCTGTTTTCGAAGTACGCACATGTTCGTAATTCCGGAAATTTTGTCCACCCCAATTCTCGAAACGTTTCATTAATTCGGTGGCGGAAAGTGAGTCGAATTCCAAAACGCGTTGAGACACCAAATAGGTGGAAGCATCCTTGTATATCTGATCAAGGTAAACGGTGTCACGCTCAGCTTTCGATTGTCCGAAAACGTTCAATGCGCTTAAAAAGAATAGCGTTAAAAAGTAAAATTTGTTCATATCATTTCGTTTTAAATTGAAAACAAACCTCCCCATTTCCTCCGACAACCCAAGTCAAAACATAAGCTAAACTAAAATTCCCCTGACAACTCAGGTCAATAAGTTGTGTAATCTCAAGAAATTGAAGTTATTTGCTCAAAAATGACCCCATGTCAAACCAACGAAAGATACTTCGCGTATTGCAATTCATTTCGTACTTGGAGCAGAAACCACCCAAAGCGGTGCAGCACCTGGCGGAAATGTTAGAAACCACGGAACGAACGGTTTACCGCTATTTGGACCTCATACGGGAATGTGGCTTCGACTTACAGAAGGACAAATTCAATCGCTTTTTTATTGAAGGCGAGCAGGGGACAGGGGTACGCTTTACCTCCGAGGAAGCCGCTTTTTTGAAGCAGTTGATCCTAACCACAGGAAAACAGAATAAACTAAAGGATTCCTTGATTAGTAAGATTTACTTGGCTTCGGATATCCAAATTTCGGCTGCTCATTTGGTGAATGCCAAAAACGGACTCATCGTGGAACGACTCGCGCAAGCCATGGCGAACAAAGAACAGGTGATACTCAAGCGCTACCATTCCATCAACACCGAAAGTATTTCAGACCGCGTGGTGGAACCCTTTGGCTTCACGGATAATTACCACACCGTTATGGCGTTTGAACCTTCCTCGCAGAAAAATAAAACCTACCACCTCGACCGCATCACCTCCGTGGAATTCAACAACCTTCCCTTTGCGCACGAAGAAAAACACGAACAACAAATTCCCGATGCCTTTGGTTTCAGTTTCTCCGGTGAAAAACACCAGGTAGCGATAGACCTCACTTTAAAGAATTACCTACTGCTCAAAAATGAATATCCGATGGTGATTCCGTTTGTGAAATTCAACGCAGCAAAAGATGTGTATGAGTTGAGAATGGAGGTGAATAGTATGGAGCCGGTGAGGAGGTTTGAAAAAGGGATAATTAATTGAAATAAAAACACTATTATTTTCTCAATTAATATTTATCTTCACTCCGATGAAAAAAGTAAACGTAGTTGCAGCAGTTATTGAGGATAATGGAGAATTTCTTTGTGTTCAAAGAGGACCCAATAAATATGAATACATCTCCGAGAAATTTGAATTTCCTGGAGGTAAAATTGAAGAGGGAGAAACACTTGAAATGACCATCATTCGTGAAATACAAGAAGAGCTTAATATGAACATTGTTCCAATTGAACAACTACCGACTGTTGAACATACTTATACAGATTTTCACCTCACGATGCATGTATTTCGCTGTTCGTGCGAATCGAGAATTTTAGAACTAACAGAACACATTTCATTTTCTTGGTTGAGAAAAGAAGAATTGCGATCATTGGATTGGGCTGCTGCGGATATTCCGATAGTTGAAAATATTTTAGGGAATGGATAACTTAATTAAAGTATTTACTAGCAGTTTAGAGACTGGTTTTATAAACAAATCAATTTTATCCAATTTTGAATTTCAACCTGAATTACTTGTAAATCAAACAAAACCCAACAAAAAGATATTAACTAATATTCTAAATGAATTAGAATATTGTAATGAGTTTTATATTTCAGTAGCTTTTGTAACAACTAGTGGTGTGGCTTCCATCATAAATAAGCTGCAGGAACTTCAAAAAAGGAAAATCAAAGGAAAGGTATTAGTTTCTCAATATTTGAATTTTACTGAGCCTGAGGCATTGAAAAGATTGTTGCAATTTGATAATATTGATCTTAGAATAACAACAAAAGGCAATTCACATGCGAAAGGATACATATTTAAAAAGGACAATTTATACAATTTGATCATTGGGAGTAGTAATCTTACCGCTCAAGCTCTGTCAATTAATAAGGAATGGAACTTAAAAGTTTCAGCAATGGAAGAAAGTAGCCTGGTTGGAAAAGTTTTGGATGAATTTAATAATGATTTCAAAAATGCAACAAAGGTCACTCCGAATTACATTTCTTATTATGAACAGATATATAGAAATCAATTTCTACTAAATACCGATAAGAAATTAGAGGATGATTACAGAAATGAAATTGTCACTCCAAATTCTATGCAATTAGAGGCATTAGGAAATTTATCAAAATTGAGAGATGATCACAAAAATAAAGCACTGATAATTTCAGCAACCGGCACAGGTAAGACCTTTTTATCTGCATTTGATGCTAAGGCATTTGGATCTAAAAAGTTATTATTTGTTGTACACCGATTAACGATAGCTAAGGAATCTTTAAAGTCTTTTCAAAGAGTTTTTGGTTCAGAAAGAACTATGGGGCTATATTCGGGTGATAAAAGAGAAGTGGATAGTGATTTTTTGTTTTCTACAATTCAAACAATTTCAAAGGAGGAACACTTAGGTAATTTCAAAAAGGATCATTTTGATTACATAATAATTGATGAAACGCATAGATCTGGAGCTGATTCGTATTTAAGGTTATTGAAATATTTTGAACCAAAATTTCTTTTGGGAATGACTGCTACCCCTGAGAGAACTGATGGAAATGATATTTTTAAATTATTCGATCATAACATAGCCTATGAAATTAGATTACATAGAGCAATGGAGGAGCAATTACTCTGTGATTTTCATTATTTCGGTGTAACTGATTTATATATTGATAATAAAGCGCAAGATGACAAGTCATATTTCAATAGATTAATTTCAAATGAGCGTGTTGAAAGAATAATCGAAAAGTCTAGATTTTATGGTTGTGATAATGGAATAACTCGAGGCTTGGTTTTTTGTTCACGTACTTCAGAAGCACAGGAACTAGCGAGATTATTTAATGATAGAGGCTTGAATTCCATTGCTTTAACAGGTGATAACTCGGAAGAGGAACGAATAAAAGCAATAGATCTTCTAGAGTCTGATATAATTAGTAAAAAACTTGATTATATTTTCACTGTAGACATATTTAATGAGGGAATTGATATCCCAAGAGTAAATCAGATAATAATGCTTAGGCCAACTGATTCATCAATTGTTTTTATTCAGCAATTGGGTAGAGGATTGCGTAAATTGGCTAGCAAGAATTATTTAACGATTATTGATTTCATTGGTAATTACAATAATAATTATTTAATCCCCATAGCACTGTATGGAGACACATCTTATAACAAGGATTCATTAAGAAAATTAATAACTGACGGAAGTAGGTCTATTCCTGGTGCATCGACAATAAATTTTGATGAAATTTCGAAAAACATGATTTTTCAATCAATTGATTCATCCAATTTGCAATTATTTGCAGATTTGAAAAAGGATTATAAACTTCTTAAGTATAAGTTAGGGCGCTTGCCGATGATGATGGATTTTGTGGAACATGGATCAAGAGATCCATTTCAATTCGTAAGTTATTCTAATTCCTATTTTAATTTTGTTTCTAAGGTAGAAAAAGAACTCGTTTTCGAATTGTCAAAAAATCAGATTAGTCTTCTTGAGTTATTTTCCAAGGAGATCAATAATTCCAAGAGAATCGATGAGAATATCATTTTAAAATTACTTTTGTCTAAAAAATCAATTGATTTGAAATTTCTTAATGAAGAAATGAAATCGAAATATGGTTATGAAATTTCTGAAGACACTTTTTTATCATGTTTAGATAATTTGAATTTTAAATTTATTAGAAAGGAACTAGAGATTATTGTTAACAAAGAAACCGATGTAGAATTTTCAAAGTCGTTTGAAAAAGAACTCGAGAACGAAGTATTTAATATTTTCCTCAATGACAGTTTAAATTATTCAATTAATTCATTTAATAAACGTTATGTCAAAAATCTATATAAAGCTGGATTTATTTTATACGAGAAATATTCCAGAAAGGATGTTTGTCGAATATTAAATTGGAAGTTAAATGAGGAAGCGACAGTTTATGGGTATAAATTAAATAACAATAGTTGTCCAATTTTTGTTAATTATCATAAGGAGGAAAAAATTGCCTCGTCTACAAAGTTTCCTGAAAAATTTCTCAATTCATCTCAATTCTTGTGGTATTCTAAACCTAATCGTAAGTTGTCAAATTCAACTTTACAGTCTATTAAAAATAATAAGGAAATTAGATTGCCTTTTTTCATGAAAAAGCATAATGGAGAAGGGTCGGATTTTTATTTTATGGGCGATGTCTCACCACTTGAAAATTCATTTGAAGAGACAACCATAAAGAATGATCAAAATATAGATGTTCCTGTTGTTAAGGTAATTCTTGAACTTTCGTCGCCAGTTGAAAATTCAATTTATAATTACTTGACTAATATTAACTCAGATGAGTTTTCGCTTGAGCAGATTTACACGAACAATATTGTAAATTTTGAAGAAAAAGTAAATAATCCGATTCCACTTTACGATTTTTATGCAGCTGCAGGAACATTTAGTGAAATGCAGTCTAATAATGAATATACAATTATCGAAGGTCCTAAGAATTTAAATTTCAAAAAAGATCTATTTGCGTGCAAGGTTATTGGTGATTCTATGAATAGGGTGATTCCGAACGGTTCAATATGTCTTTTTGAGAAATACGAAGGAGGAAGTAGAAATGGAAAGATAGTATTAGTTGAGAATTTGGATTTTAATGATCAGGATTATAATTCCGCTTTTACAGTTAAAACATACTCTAGCGAAAAACATATTACCGAAAATGATTGGTTGCATACTTCAATTGTATTGCGTCCAAATTCATATGATCCGTCATTTCAAAATATTGTAATTGATGAATCAAATGCAAAAGAAATGAGAATAGTAGGAGTTTTTGTTCAAATTTTAGAATGAACTTAATCTCCTAGGCTCATTTTTCCCCTCAACCACTCCTGCGTCTCCGCATCACTGCTCCAAATAAAACACCCTTTCATTCCGCGGGTCATGAGCGTTCGATAGGTGTTTTTGATAATGGCATTTGCCATTTCTTGACCTTTTTGTGGGTTTGCTTTTAACAGGGATTTGATTCCATGGATGCTTTTATCGCTTGAAGCTCGTTTTTCGGGTTGACACAACCATTGACCGTTTCGAATCACAAGGTCTGGTCCCATGAACACGCCAATGTAATCGACTTCTAGACCTTGACAGGTGTGAATGCATCCGATTTGTTCAACTGATGCCGGACTCACTATCCAAAGCATTCCATCTTGGGTTAAATTCCATTGTTTTCCAAAATTGAATTCGGGAACGACAATGTCCATGGCTCTTGGATCCTTCTTGGAATTCCAGGGCCAACAATATCCCGCAACCATGCGCGCACGATTTCGTTCTTTGTTTCTTTGAAGAATTTCTTCGTACAATTCCACAGGACTTGAACACACACGAAACTCGTAATTGAGTTCTTTTATATCTGTGTTTGCTGTTTCTCGGATGCCTAAAAGTTGATCTAGGAAAGCCATGTATCCATCACTACCGTTACACCTGAACTGACTAGAAAGTTTGAGGTGATGAATTTCCGCACCGGAATAACGCGCCCATTTTTCAATTTCCGCACTTGATCCAATATCCTTCATGGTGACACGTTGATCTTCATCCAAAAAGAAAACGGAACATCTTGCCGCTTCAATGATTTCCATGACTTGATTTTGACCAAGATTTGAAAACATACCGCTTTTTTCATTTAAGCGATGTGCCTCGTCTACAATTAAAGCATCAAATTGATTTTTTTCTGCTTGGATGTAAGATCCGGAGCCTTTGAATAAATTATTGACCCATGATTTTGTGCGGATCCCCGTTAATTTACTCGCGTAAACATCACGAGGGGCACTGTTCTTACTGACATATTGCACCAATTTCTGCTGACTGGTGAAATTAGCGGTCAATTGAATCGCAACTACGGATTTTCCAGTTCCAGGTCCACCTTCAACAATGACCACTTGTTTGGAACTCGGACTTGCTTTCGAAATGAGCTGAGCAATCCGTTCGTAAACGACTTTTTGATCATCAATCATCACAAATTCTTCGTTTCCATCAATCATTCTTGCGATGGCATCTGCAATTCCTTTCGATGGACGAATTTTCCCATGTTCTATCTGATACATGACATTTCGATAGTCACCAAACTTTACATGTTGCTTAATGAATTCCGAAAGTTTTAAGACATCATTTTTTGCAAATAACGGTGCTTTATCGAGGTAATTCTGATAAAAGCTTCCCGTCATCGGACTAGGATCCTCGCAATTGTGTAAAAATGCACAAGCTTGCAGTTGAATGTTTTCATCCTCCACTGCCGAATTGAATCCTTCCAACAATGCAGCATAGCTCCATGCTTGATAACTTGGATGACTTACATCACGTACTGCACCTCCGACATAGGTTTTAACCACGCCATCAAGGTCTGTTGAAATGGCTGTTTCCCATTGTTTCAATTCAATGATGACGGCACAATCACGTCTATCTTCGGTTTGACCGGTGATGATAAAGTCGATGCGTTTGCTCGTATTTGGAACTTGACATTCAATACTGATTTTCGCGTCACCTGGTATGGCCGAATCATCCAGTACATTACGCATGTACATCATGGAGTTTTTCCAAGAATTTACTTCACTTTTCGAGGTGTCCCTTCCTAAGTTTTTAATGAAATTATCGTGGATGATGTATTCAATTTTACTCTCGCGTACTTGCGACATGAAGGTGTCCTTGTTCTCTTGGTAGACAATCATAATTCAGTATACTTCTGAGCGTTTCCTTTGGATTTTTCTATGGGATATTTTTCAGAATTACGCTGGATTTTATCCAATACAATCTCGCTGACATTTAACTGATGTTTCTCAGCAAGCAATAGGGCGTAAGCAAAAACATCCGCAAGTTCCTCTTTGATGCGTTGAATATCCACTTGTTCGGATTCCTTGACATCTTTCCATAGGAACAATTCATTTAATTCTGCTGCTTCTATGGATAAAGCGATAGCTAAGTTTTTACTATCGTGAAATTGTTTCCAATCGCGTTCATCACGAAATTTAACTAAGGCTTCCATTAAGGTATTGATGTCGCTCATATTTTTTTGAAAGACTAAAGGTGCGAAAAAGATTTTAAATTGGGATTTATTCTGGTATTAGAATGCCTTATTGACCTAAGTTGTCATTGATTTCGTGTTACGAAAAATGATTTACTTGAATAAAGGGTCATTCGTGAATCAATGTTGTCAGTTTCACAAATGTTGTCCCCTTTGTTGTCCCCCCTTGAAAATTTGAACCAAAAACTCCATAAAAGCAAAAACCCTAGAACATTGATACATCCTAGGGTTTTCTAATCTCAACAGCCATATTGAGCTTGTCTTTAACGAAGCGTTTTGCGGTCTGGACGGGACTCGAACCCGCGACCCCCTGCGTGACAGGCAGGTATTCTAACCAACTGAACTACCAAACCAATTTCTTTCACTTACGTGAGCAACAACAGTTGCTTCAGAATTGTGTAATGCTTTCGTTAAAGCGGATACAAAAGTACGACATTTTTACAGAAATACAAATGTTCCTGGTAAAAAAAATCAAATTATTTCGAAATTACCAAAGTTCAGTACTGATAAATACCGTGCCCCGAAAATAAGCAACACGCATACCATCCTGATTTTGAATCTCTACCACGTAAACACCCGTGCGTTTTCCTCGGTGGGACTCTGAACAACTCGCCGTTAAAACATCGCCTAATTTTACTTTTTTCAAGTGCGCAATGTTCGTGTCCACACTAAAACAATGCATGCCATGCGCATTCGAGGCAAAAGCCAACGCGGAATCAGCTAGGGAATACGTGATGCCTCCATGGGCTATTCCGAAGCCGTTGGTCATCGTGTTGCCCACTTCGCAACGCAGGACACAGGATCCTTTTTCAATAGAAACGAGTTCCATTCCCAATAACTGACTGAACGCATCCTGCGCGATCATCGTTTCGACAATTTCTCTTGGTGTTTTCATCCTACAAATCGCTGAAGGAAAAGGATTCTCCCAAACGGATGCCTTTTTCGGTTTCAATGAGGGTGCAACATTCATTGACGGAATCATGCTCTAAAAACAACACAAATTCGTTCGCTGCCGCATGCTGTAAGAACTTCGCTTTTTCATCCATAGTCAACAATGGACGCGTGTCGTAGCCCATCACATAGGGTAGGGGAATGTGTCCTGTGCTCGGAAGTAAATCCGCCATGAAAACAATCGTTTTTCCTTTATACTGTATGTGTGGTATCATCATGCTTTCCGTATGACCATCGACAAATAAAACATCCATTCCTGGAAGGGCATTCGCAGTGAAATCTCCCACGCGATCGATGAAGTGTAATTGTCCACTCTCTTGTATAGGGAGAATGTTCTCAGCTAGAAAAGATGCTTTTTCACGTGCATTCGGTTCAATGGCCCAATTCCAATGGTTCTCCGTACTCCAATACTTGGCATTTGGGAAAACGGTACGGTAGCCCGTTTTGGAATCGTTCCAAGCCACCGCGCCTCCACAATGGTCGAAGTGCAAGTGCGTCAAGAAAACATCGGTAATGTCATTGGCATGAAATCCCAATTTGGCTAAGTTTCCGTGTAATGAATCGTTTCCATACATGTAATAGTGTGAGAAGAACTTTTCACTTTGCTTGTCCCCAATTCCTGTATCAACTAAAATCAATCGATTTCCATCTTCGATCAGCAAAGAACGCATGGCCCAAGAGCACATGTTATTTTCATCCGCTGGATTCGTTTTTTGCCAAAGCGTTTTCGGAACGACACCAAACATGGCGCCACCATCGAGTTTGAAAAATCCAGTGTTTAATACGTGTAATTTCATGTGTCCTTTTTCCTCTGATTAATTCTTCTTTTTCTCAACCATAGCTGAAATGCTCAATACTTCCATTTTTGGATCGGTATTCGCAATGACGGTAACCGTTTTGTTTTGTTGTCCAAGTTGCGTTTCCTTCGGATGGAAGACAACCGTAATTTCGTCACTTTTTCCTGGTAAAATTGGTTTTTCTGGCTTGGAAGGTGTTGTACAACCACAACTTGCCGATACTTTCTCTATCACCAATGGCTTTTTTCCTGTATTCGTAACCCGAAACTTAGTCATATTATCAGTATCTGCAGGAACTTTTCCATAATCATGGCTCGTTTTGTCAAAGGACATCGTTGTCATATTTGCTAATTCCTCTGCCAACAAACGTTGCTCTTCTTTCTCTACATCAGATAAGGATTGACGCAATTCACGAACAGATTCATCTGTAGCAACAATGCTTTTAGGTTCTTCTGTTTTTGTTGCACCCTCTTGATTCGTGCAAGCTGCTAAGACAAGTAGCGGAAGAATAAAAATGGTAAGGCCTTTCATGGTGAATTATTTTTTTTCAAAAGTAAGGAGATTTTGGATTCAGGGGGAAGTTTCTTGTTTGGATTGTTGTTGGGCATTGTTCGCTTTGCTCATACACATGCGCTCGTTTTACTCACGCGTCAGGCACTGAGCACTGTTCACTGTTCACTCATTCGCTTTGCTCATGGGTATTTGGAAAAGAATGAAGCGTTCGTTTTACTCACGGGTTAGGCACTGTTCACTGAGCACTCATTCGCTTTGCTCATGATTAACCTTTTAGAATAATGGCGTTCGTTTTACTCACGGGTTAGGCACTGTTCACTGAGCACTCATTCGCTTTGCTCATGAATGTTTCGAAAAGAATGAAGCGCTCGTTTTACTCACGGGTTAGACACTGAGCACTGAGCACTCATTCGCTTTGCTCATGATAAACTTCAAAGGATAATGAAGCGCTCGTTTTACTCACGCGTCAGGTACTGAGCACTGTTCACTGAGCACTCATTCGCTTTGCTCATGATTAACCTTTTAGAATAATGGCGTTCGTTTTACTCACGGGTTAGGCACTGTTCACTGAGCACTCATTCGCTTTGCTCATGAATGTTTCGAAAAGAATGAAGCGCTCGTTTTACTCACGGGTTAGACACTGAGCACTGAGCACTCATTCGCTTTGCTCATGATAAACTTCAAAGGATAATGAAGCGCTCGTTTTACTCACGCGTCAGGCACTGAGCACTGTTCACTCATTCGCTTTGCTCATGAATGTTTCGAAAAGAATGAAGCCCTCGTTTTACTCACGCGCAAGCTCTCGCTCCCATCTAAGAAAGGATTACCTCCCTATCGGTCGGTGAACCAGTCGTGGGCGACGTGCAGTGGATCAAAAGCACTTCCTCGCTACGCTCGGACGGTACTTTTTTATTTTTAAACTCGCTCATCCGCGAGCGGATGGACTCGTTGAAAAATAAAAAAGCACCGGTTCTAACGAACAAGTGCTTTTGATCAGAGTGCCCACGACTGGATTCGAACCAGCACACCTAATGGCACCACCCCCTCAAGATGGCATGTCTACCAATTTCACCACGTGGGCATGTGTATGAACTGCTAAATTAGCAGTCGCAAAGATACATTTTTTATTAAATGGTATTCTTCAAAAAAAACTTTCTTCAAAAAAGTAAAAATCCCATGGTCATGTTATGTTAACGTGAATAATTTTCACTTAACTTCACCGAAAATTTGCCCGAATGACACACGCTACTACTCAGAAAATTAGTTTTGCCGGTTTATTAATTACCCTTGGAATCGTTTTTGGGGACATTGGAACCTCGCCTTTATATGTGTTTCAAGCGATTACTGGTGGTGGAAAACACATTTCAGAACCCTTCATTTTAGGAGCTTTATCTAGTGTCATCTGGACCTTGATTTTATTGGCAACGGTAAAGTATATTCACTTTGCGTTGAACGCCGATAACAAAGGTGAAGGTGGAATTTTTGCCTTGTTTGCCTTATTGAAAGAGAAAAATGTCAAATGGATCATCATCCCAGCATTAATTGGTTGTGCGACCTTAATGGCGGATGGATTCATTACGCCAGCCATCTCGATTTCTTCTGCTGTGGAAGGGGTCAACAACATTTTTCCAGATATGCCTGTCATTCCGATTGTTATTGGAATCATTGTGATGCTCTTCGTTATTCAACAATTTGGAACTGCTGCCATCGGAAAAATGTTTGGTCCAGTCATGCTGGTTTGGTTCGCCTTTTTGGGTTACCTCGGATTTATCAACGTCACTCAAAACTGGGAAGTGCTACAAGCGTTTAATCCTTATTGGGCATACAACCTAGTAGCAAATGTCGATGGCGGATTCGCAGTTCTTGGTTCCGTTTTCTTGTGTACAACCGGAGCGGAAGCCCTGTATTCCGACTTAGGACACTGTGGAAAAGGAAACATTCGTTTAAGTTGGTCCTTCGTTTCTGGACTACTTGTTCTGAACTATTTGGGTCAAGCGGCATTGTGTCTAAAACCTGGTTTTCACTTAACTGGTTCCAATACCGTTTTCTATTCAATGGTTCCAACGTACATGATGCCATTCGCAGTTGTGATTGCAACGATGTCCACCATTATTGCTTCACAGGCCTTGATCACGGGTGTATTTACCTTGATGAATGAAGCCATTAAACTGAAATTGTGGACGAATTTACGTGTGAAATATCCTTCAGATCACCAGGGTCAAATCTACATTCCTTTTATTAACTGGTTCCTAATGGTCGGATGTTTATTGGTAATCGCGATCTTTAAAAAATCAAGTGAAATGGAACATTCATACGGTTTAGCGATTACGGTAAATATGGTGATGACATCCATTCTGATGGCAATGCTGTTGTTCATTCGCTACCCAAGATGGCGCATGGCTACGGGAATCATCTTTTCGGTTTTCTTAGCGATTGAATTTATCTTCTTGTTGTCAAATCTTGGTAAAATCATTTCTGGTGGATGGTTTACATTGGTTCTTTCCATTACCTTCTTTATCCTACTGTACCTTTATTACAAAGCGAAACAATTGCGTTCAAACATTACAGAATACGTACCAATGCGCAATGTGATTCCTTTATTGGAAGCGGTAAATGAAGATCCGGGAATCGTGTACGAAGCAACGAACTTGGTCTTCCCAACTCGCAGTAATTCACCGAATAAATTAGATTTAACGGTATTCCATTCCTTGTTTAAAAAGAAACCACGTAAAGCTGGAATCATTTGGTTCTTACACTTGGATATTCTAAATGAACCATGGGGAGTACATTACTCAGTGAATGAAATCGTGGATAAAAAATGTTACTACGTAAGCTTACAATTAGGATTTAAAGAAGAACACCGCATCGAATACATGATGCGTAAAATCTACTGTAAGATGATCGAAAAAGGTGAGTTCACAGGTGAAAGTGTGTTCGCATCCATTCGCGGTAAAATCGAGGAAGTAGATTTTAAATTCATCGTTTTGAACTCTCGTGTATCCACAGACAACCACTTGACTGCTTTCCAACGTCTATGCGTGAAGGCATACCGATTTGTGAAGTCTACAGGTTTAAAACCGGCAGAGGACTTCGGTTTGGATAAAACGAATGTTTATGTGGACTTCATTCCGATCTCTGTGACCAAACAAGTGGATCAGGATATGACAGAGGATTTTGAAAATTACTCGCAGAAAATCTACAAGGTTTCATCGAAATAATTTAAGTCTTTCCCGAACGTTTCTGTTAAGCGTGAAATGCTGTAAAACGCAAGCGAGATAAACAGAACTCCTACAATCAAGGCGGACCATCCATCATTGATTCCTGTACTTACCAGCAATCCAAAGAACAGCACCACAATGTTTACGGATCCTCTGACAAGATTCGGAATGGTATTCGCTGCAGTTGAGCGAATGTTGGTTCCAAATTGTTCCGCAGCAATCGTGACGAAAATCGCCCAATATCCTGTTCCAGCACCCAGTAAGAAACACATAAAATAATAGGTGTTATCCGTGATGTTGTAGTCGTGCATGAACAAGAAAATCAAGACACACACCAGCGAGAATCCCAAGTACAATTGAACGACTTTTTTTCGGCTTTTTAAGATCTGACTCAGTATCCCTGAAATTAAATCGCCAACGGAAAGTCCAATGTATGCGTACATCACCGCTTTTCCATTCGAAATGTCATATACACCTAACCATGGACCAAAATTGTCCTTGGAGTTCATGATCAAGAGTCCAATGACATACCAAATGGGAATACCAATCACCACACAATGAAGGTATTTGATGAGGTTTTGTCGCTGAAAGAAAATCAATTTTAAATTTCCTTTTTGAATGCCTTTGTCCTGATGCATGGACTGAAAATAGGTTGATTCCAAGGTTCCGATGCGCAAGAACAATAGTAAAATCCCCATGGATCCGCCCACGACATACGCTACTTGCCAATTGTGAAGTGCAAGTCCGAATACGCGTTCAATTCCTGCCGCAATCCACGCGCCCTCTGATCCAACCAATGAGGCGACAACTGCACCTAAAGCACCGAATGTCACAATAATCATCGTCCCGTATCCACGTTTTTCTTTGGACATCATTTCGGAAACCAGGGTAATTCCTGCACCTAATTCACCTGCAAGTCCAATTCCAGCAATCACACGAATGATGGCATACGTGCTAACATCCGTCACAAAGGCATTCAGTAAGTTAGCTGTCGAGTAGAGTAGGATGGACCCAAAAAGCACTTTCAGTCGTCCGCGTTTGTCTCCTAAAATCCCCCAGAGTATTCCGCCAAGTAACATCCCTAGCATCTGCATGTTAAACAGAAATTTCCCTGTAGCAGCAATGGATTCTTCGCTAGCATTCACCATGATGTCACCAAGGCTTTCCGCTTTGACTACACCGAACAAGACAAGGTCGTAGATGTCAACGAAATAGCCAAGTGCGGCAACGATAATCAAGAAGATAATTTTTCGGTCAATGGGTTTTGCTGCTGTATTCATGCAACGAATTTAATTTATTTTTCGAAAGATTCATGTCCTGCTGACTTTGCTTATGCCATCTTCCTTTACCGTATCCCGTTTAAAACGTGTATCTTTGCACTCAATTAAAGCAGAATGGCACATAAATCAGGATTTGTTAACATCGTAGGAAGCCCAAATGTCGGGAAATCAACGTTGATGAATCAATTAGTTGGAGAGAAAGTCTCCATCGTTACCTCTAAAGCACAAACAACACGTCACCGTATTTTAGGAATTGTGAACGATGAAGATTACCAAATCGTGTTCTCGGATACTCCAGGTGTGGTAAATGCAGCGTATAAGTTGCACGAAAACATGATGGACTATGTCAACTCTTCCATTCGCGATGCGGATGTATTGTTATTCATTACCGATACGATTGAAAATGAAATGAATCACAAAGAGACCTTAGAGCGTATCAAACGTTTGGAGGTGCCCGTTTTGTGTTTGATCAATAAAATCGATAAATCGTACCAAGAGAAATTAGAAGAACGCGTGAGCTACTGGAAGGAACAACTTCCAAATGCGAAAGTGTTCCCAATTTCTGCCTTGCATAATTTTAATATTGACAATGTTTGGGCGGAAATACTCGAATTAATGCCTGAAAATCCAGCCTACTACGAGAAAGATGAAATTTCTGATCGTCCCATGCGTTTCTTCATTTCGGAAATCATCCGTGAGAAAATATTTATGCATTGTCAAAAGGAAATTCCTTATAGTACCCAAATTGAAATTGAAGAATTCAAAGAGGAAGCAGGAATCACCCGTATTCGTGCGCACATCATTGTCGAACGCGATTCCCAAAAAGGAATCATTATCGGTAAAGGTGGTGAAATGTTACAGCGAATTGGCCGTGCAGCACGTCAGGACATGGAAAAATTCCTCGATAAGAAAGTATTCTTGGAAAACTTCGTGAAGGTGGACAAGGATTGGCGCACATCAGCAGACAAGCTAAAAAAGTACGGATATTAATATCCTTTAATTAAGAAAAAAACATGAGTAATATCGTAGCAATAGTTGGACGTCCAAATGTCGGAAAGTCAACGCTTTTCAATCGTTTAACGGAATCCCGTGATGCCATTGTAAAAGAAGTAAGTGGCGTAACGAGAGACCGAATCTACGGAAAGTCGGAATGGAATGGATACCAGTTTTCGGTAATCGATACCGGTGGATACGCAACCGTAAAAGAAGACATCTTCGAAGGAGAAATCCGCAAACAAGTGGAATTAGCGATTCAAGAGGCAACCGTGATTATATTCATGGTAGATGTCATGACTGGAATCGTTGAAATGGATGAAATTGTCGCGAATTTGCTTCGTAAAAGCAAGAAACCGTGTATGATTGCAGCGAACAAAGTGGATAATACCGACCGTGTTGGACTTTCTTCTGAATTCTATTCCTTTGGACTTGGTGAGGTATTCGACCTAAGTGCAACAAATGGTGGTGGAACCGGAGAGATCTTGGATAAATTAGTGACGTATTTCAACAAAGAAGACGAATCAATCCGCGAGGAAGATAGTTTACCTAGAATCGCGATTGTTGGTCGTCCAAACGTTGGAAAATCATCCATGATTAATGCGTTTACAGGACAAGAACGAAACATTGTCACAGATATTTCAGGAACAACACGTGATTCGATTCACACGCGATACAAAGCATTTGGATTCGATTTCCTTTTGATTGACACTGCAGGAATTCGCAAGAAAGCGAAAGTAACCGAAGACATCGAGTATTATTCTGTTTTGCGCTCCGTTCGTACTATAGAAAACTCCGATGTATGTTTGTTTATGATGGATGCCTCAGAAGGTATTCAAAAACAAGATTTGAGTATTTTCTACATGATTGAAAAGAATTCAAAAGGAGTTGTTGTATTGGTTAATAAATGGGATTTAGTGGAGAAAGACCACAATACCATGTTGGAATACGAAGCGAATTTACGCGAGCAATTGGCACCGTTTAATGACGTTCCAATTATTTTCACCTCGACACTTACAAAGCAACGCATTCACAAAGCCTTGGAAACAGCGATGCGCGTGAACGAAAACCGTACACGCAAAATTGCTACCCATGAATTGAATGAAGTAATGCTTGAAGTGGTTGCACAAACTCCTCCTCCAGCAGTGAAAGGGAAGTACATCAAGATTAAGTTTATTCAAATGTTACCGACGCATGCGCCAGCATTTGCTGTCTTCTGTAACTTGCCACAGTACGTTCCGGATTCCTACAAACGTTTCTTTGAGAATCGTCTACGCGAGAAATTTGACTTTGAAGGTGTTCCCGTGAAGATCTTCTTTAGAAAGAAATAAAAATGATTGAACATAAAAAAAGGCGCTATCACTAGCGCCTTTTTTGTTTTCGTATATCTTGGTATTATCGAATCAAATTCAAGTGACCTGTTACCACTTTGCGGTCGTCATTTTCTTTTGGTTCGTATTGCATTCTCCATGAGTAGATTCCAGCTGGGACTTTCGTTCCAAGTGGACCATAGGTTCCATCCCATGATTCGGCAGCGTTGTGAGTCTCCCAGATGATTTCTCCCCAACGATCGTATACCGTTAAGCTGAAAGCAAATGGATCGAATCCTGTGGTAAAGATGGCTTGCCACGTTTGATTGTGCTCATCTTCATCCGGAGTGAAGGTATTTGCCACGTAGTAAATTGGATCTGCAATTACCGGGATCGAAATCGTGTACTCATCTGAACAGCCAAGTGGTGTGTAAGCTGTTAAAGTCACCAAAAGGTTTTCTGTTACACCAACATACATATGGTTTGGATCCGACTCTGTAGAAGTGTACGAATCATCAAAGTCCCAAGTATAGGTTGTTCCTCCGACACTCGAATTCATGAATTGAATTGCCTGTGTTGTTTCTGTTAAATTACTTGGAACAGAAGAGAACGAAGCTAAAGGATAACTTTCCATGTAGATGTAGTCGTTGTAAGTAGTTGATTCAATGCAACCAAGTAAATCGTATTCCAAAGTAATGTCATGGTAACCACTCTGATCAAACTGGTAACTGAAAGTGCTTCCTTGTCCGATTTGAGTTCCGCCCCAATACCATGTGTAAATTGCACCAAGAACTGGTGGTGTCGATAAAGTAACGTTTAATGGGTTACATCCTGTTAATGTATCAGCAACAAATTGCGGTGGAACAGCTGGAACAATTGTGATTGTCATATCGACAGTGTCTCCACACTGACCAGCATCTGAACTAAACGTATACGTATAGATTCCAGGGATAGATGTATCAATTAATGGTGGGTTCCATGTTCCTGTAATTGCTGGTACGTTGTTTGTCACCAATGGAAGAACCGGATTCGCATCATTCTCACACAACTGTGGAACTTGCGTTAATGCTGGAATGATTAATGGGTCAACTGTAATTGGCATCGTATACGTAGATGCACATTGTCCTGGGTCTGGTGTAAACGTATAATTCGCTGTACCCGGTGCACCAGTAATGACTGTTGGATTATTCCAAGAACCTGTAATCAAAGGACCATTGATGAAAGGAGTCGTGTTTAATGCCGTTGTTGGGATCACGACGTTCACTTCATACTGACAAATTTGTCCCATTGGATTAAAGTTTGGCGTTGTCAATGCATATGTTACAATATCCATTGAATTCGCTAAAGCACATTGTCCAACAGTAGGAGTAAAGACATACGTTGCTGTTCCTGCAACCGCAGTTGAGATTGTTGCCGGACTCCATGTTCCTGTATACGCAATAGCGTTTGTTGAAGTCGCAGGTAATGCTGTTGGTGTGTCACCAATACAGAATGGACTAATTTGATTGAACGTTACTTGCTCATTTGGTAAAATTTGAATGTTCATTGTTGCTACGTTGGCACAAACACCTGCATTTGGTGTGAAGGTATAGGTTTGAGTACCAACCACGGCTGATGAAATCAACGCTGGATTCCATGTTCCTTGAATTGCCGGAACGTTGGTTGATATCGTTGATAAGTTCGGTACTGTTCCATTTTGACAAATTGGAGAAATTTGATTGAATGTCGGGTTTACTGGAATGTTTACAACTACAGTTGTTGTACTTGTCGAAATACATCCTCCGGCATCGTACGTTAAGGTATAAACACCTGCGTTTGCAGCTGTACAGTTTGGTATAATTGGATTTTGCAACGTAGACGTGAATCCATTTGGACCTGCCCATGAGTAGCTACTTGCTCCTGTAGTTGCATTCAATTGTATGGTTTGTCCTTCACAATAAGGACCAGTATTTGAAGTTGTAATAGAAACAGAACCTGCAGTAAATGTAATTGCAACAACACCATTTCCAGTATTGTTTCCTTGTGTACATGTTCCACCAGCTGGATTCAAACTAGAACCACCACCGCCGCCGCCGCCGCCATTTGCTCCCGTACAACAGTTGTCTCCGCCGCCGCCGCCGCCGCCATAACGACCGCCGCCACCGCCACCGCCAGAGGCAGTTGAGTAGAATCCACCGTTACCACCGTTACCTAATGTTCCAGCAACACCTGGTTGACCACCACCCCATGGAGGACCGCCATTTCCGCCTGCTGTAGCCGTTCCGCCACCGCCACCGATCCCAACAAATGGAGATCCGGCACCAGCCATTCCTGTGACGCATCCACCAGCACCACCAAGTGCATTGTATTGAGGTGAACAGCCATTTTTTCCACCGCCACCACCAGCTACAACGATTCTATTCGTTAAAGCATATGGGGAAACGCGAATATCAGAGGCACCTCCACCACCAAAAGATTGGTAATTTACGGGAACTGCTGCATGTCCGTTTCCTCCACCATTCCAACCTCCCGTTGGTCCTGTAGGACATTGTCCAACATTGATTTGAAGAACTTGACCCGGCGTAACCGCGATTGTTGGATTTAATACGGTAGCTCCTAATCCACCAGGTCCACCACCTTGAGCACCTTTCACAGATACAGATATGTTGTAAACACACGGGGGTACGGTCCACGTTTGAGCAGCACCAGTATAATTAAAGGTGACCGTTTGTGGTTGAGAGAATCCGTTATTAAAAAGAGAGATAAAAAGAAGGAGAATAATGGTGTAAATATTCTTCATATGTAATTAAGTAGTGGTTTGTAACAAATTTAATGCTAAAATTCTTTTTCAAAACGACATTTGGAGAAAAAGGTTGCTTTGTTTTTCCACATCTGTTTAAAAAAATCAGCGGATGCGAATCAGCGTTCCTGAAAATCGAGAAACCTGATCATTTTTCTTCTGTTTGAGTTGTAAAACCCATGTGTATACGCCGTCCTGAACGGGTTGAGCACCAACACCATAGGTTCCGTCCCAAGCGATCGAATAGTCGAAGCTTTCCCAGATAACTTCTCCCCATCGATCATAGATCATAAGATGGTAATTTGCCTGATCATAATTGTCACTAATGATCGGTTTCCAGGTAGGATTATATTCATCAGCATCTGGGGTGAAACAATTGGCAGCAAACACAAAACTATTTTCAAGCAACGGAACCTGAATTTCAAAGGTGTCTGCACATGTTTGATTCAGGGCAATTAAGGTAAAAACAAGATAATCCTCGTCGCTCGTAAGGTAAGTAGGATTAAGGCTATTCGAAAACTCTTGACTATTGACTTGCCAAAAATAAGTTGTAGCATTTATACTTGAATTTTGAAAATACAAGGTGGCTCCGATGAGAATGCTGTCATTAGGCGTGACACTGAATTGTGCTATGGGTTGCTCAATAATTGAAATAGTGAGACTCGATGTGGAAATACAGGTTCCAGCGGATGGCGTGAAGGTATACGTCGTTGTCGCTTGGTTATTCAAAGCTGGACTCCACGTTCCTGTGATTCCGTTTAAGGAACTTGTTGGAAACGCTGATAAAACATCACCCTGACAAATTGGACTGACCGCATTGAACGTTGGAACAATCGTGGGATTAACAGTTATTGATAAGGTTGTAGGGTTTGCACATTGTCCTACGGTAGGAGTAAAGGTATAGTTCGTTGTCGCCTGATTATTCAAAGCTGGACTCCACGTTCCTGTGATTCCGTTGAGTGAACTTGTTGGAAGCGCTGATAAATTCCCACCCTGACAAATCGGACTGACCGAATTGAACGTTGGAACAATCGTGGGATTAACTGTGATACTTAAAGTCGTTGTACTTGCACATTGTCCCGTGGATGGCGTGAAAGTATAGGTTGTTGTCGCTTGATTATTCAAAGCTGGACTCCACGTTCCTGTGATTCCATTGAGTGAACTTGTCGGAAGCGAAGTTAAATTTCCTCCCTGACAAATCCCATTCACCGCAGCGAAAGTGGGAACAATCGTGGGATTAACAGTTATTGATAAGGTTGTGGGGTTTGCACATTGTCCAGCAGTAGGTGTGAAGGTATACGTCGTTGTCGCTTGGTTATTCAAAGCTGGACTCCATGTTCCGGTGATTCCGTTGAGTGAACTTGTCGGAAGCGTCGTTAAAACATCACCCTGACAAATCGGACTGACCGAATTAAATGTGGGAACAATCGTGGGATTAACCGTTATTGATAAAGTTGTAGGGTTTGAACATTGACCGGCAGTAGGTGTGAAAGTATACGTAGTTGTCGCTTGGTTATTCAAAGCTGGACTCCACGTTCCTGTGATTCCGTTGAGTGAACTTGTTGGAAGCGCAGGTAAAATTCCCCCTTGACAAATCGCATTCACCGCAGCGAAAGTGGGAACAATCGTGGGATTAACTGTGATACTTAAAGTCGTTGTACTTGCACATTGTCCCGTGGATGGCGTGAAAGTATAGGTTGTTGTCGCTTGGTTATTCAAGGCTGGACTCCACGTTCCTGTGATTCCGTTGAGTGAACTTGTCGGAAGCGCAGGTAAAATTCCCCCTTGACAAATCGCATTCACCGCAGCGAAAGTGGGAACAATCGTGGGATTAACTGTGATACTTAAAGTCGTTGTACTTGCACATTGTCCCGTGGATGGGGTGAAAGTATAAGTTATTGTAGCTTGGTTATTCAAGGCTGGACTCCAAGTTCCGGTGAAACCGTTTAATGAACTTGTTGGAAGCGCTGATAAAACATCACCCTGACAAATCGGATTCACCGCAGCGAAAGTGGGAACAATCGTGGGATTAACAGTTATTGATAAAGTTGTAGGGTTTGAACATTGACCGGCAGTAGGTGTGAAAGTATAGGTTGTTGTCGCTTGGTTATTCAAAGCTGGACTCCATGTTCCAGTGATTCCGTTGAGTGAACTTGTCGGAAGCGTCGTTAAAACATCACCCTGACAAATCGGACTGACCGAATTGAACGTTGGAACAATCGTGGGATTAACTGTGATACTTAAAGTCGTTGTACTTGCACATTGTCCCGTGGATGGCGTGAAAGTATACGTCGTTGTCGCTTGGTTATTCAAAGCTGGACTCCATGTTCCAGTGATTCCGTTGAGTGAACTTGTCGGAAGCGAAGTTAAATTCCCACCCTGACAAATCGGACTGACCGAATTGAACGTGGGAACAATCGTGGGATTAACCGTGATACTTAAAGTCGTTGTACTTGCACATTGTCCCGTGGATGGCGTGAAAGTATACGTCGTTGTCGCTTGGTTATTCAAAGCTGGACTCCATGTTCCAGTGATTCCGTTGAGTGAACTTGTCGGAAGCGTCGTTAAAACATCACCCTGACAAATCGGACTGACCGAATTAAATGTGGGAACAATCGTGGGATTAATGGTAACGACTGTCGTACTAACAACTGTACATGGTCCTTTGATCGCAGAAATGGTGTACGTAATGGTTTGTACCTGTGTCGAAGTATTCGTTAAACTTTGATTGATCGAAGAACCACTTCCATTTGAAGCGCCACTTACAAATGGATTTTGACTTACAGTCCATTGCACGCTCGTTCCATTCGGAATGGCATTCATCAAAGTGATATTCGTACTATTGTTATTGCATATCGTTTGAGTGGCCGGATTGATTAAAATGGGAGCTTCCGTGACCTGAATATTAACGAATTCGGTTGCTTGACAGCCGTACTGATCTAGTCCATTAAGGATTCCAATATAATTACCAGGTGTTGAGTAGGTAAGGGTAATTGGTCCTGTACCGGAAGTAGTAGTTGGACTCGAACCATTGGAGAAAATCCAATTTAATCCACCGGCAATATTGGTGGATCCTGTTGCATTGTAAGTTACAGTATTGCCTTGACAAATGTTTGTACTCGTATGATTCAAAATCGGATGAGGACCCAAAAATGTCCCGGGATTGTTTGTGTTTCCCGTGTTAAAGCTAAGTGTAAATCCAGTGCTTGCGCTAAAATTATTGATGAGAATAGCATAGGAAACTCCAGCTACCATATTGATGTACTGACAGTAAGCATTCTCACCGGGATCACAATTTGGCCATTCGTCGATGTCTAGATCTACAAGGTTTAATCCAGTTGAACCGGTTGAATTTAAACAGGAAGAGGAATTACATCGAATGGGTGACCGCGGTCCACATGCATCCGTTCCGGAAAGTTGGTACAAAATAAAATCAATGTCGTCATTTGCATTAATTGGCGTGATGTCAAATGTTAAGGTACCACTCGTTTGACAAGTCCACTTAAACCAGGAAGAATTCCCTTCATCTGGACCCCAAACATCCAAGCAGGTTCCTGATTCTGGTTCGTCGTTATCGAGTCCACCACCACTTAAAGATGCCACACTCACGGAGTTTTGATTACACAAATAAGCAGCTCCGCCACAATCCGCCCCAGGATTGAGGTTGGGAGTGTAACAATTCGCGCAAAGAATAAAAGATCCTTGATTACTTGGCAATGAACTTACGCGAATAAAATAAGACGTTCCGGGTGCCAGTGCTCCCTCATATAACTGAGTGGAACTAACCCCTATCGAACCAATCGAACATCCAAGTTCATAAAGCAAGGAACAATTTCCGTTATACAAGGCAATATTTGGAGCAATCATGCTTCCACCACTTCCGTTTCCATTCGCAGAAATCAATATGTCAGTTCCCGTTGCAATAAATTGAAACCAGACATCTTGGGTAGCTGTTGTTGGCCAACAAGTAGGTAAGGAGGTTGCTCCAGTTGTGGCACCGATATTTGTGAAATTTAAATTTGTGGAGCAATAATTACTCACATTGGGCAGGTAAGTCGCAGAAAGACAGTCGTCTCCTTGTCCATAAGCATAGCTCATAAAAAGAAGTGAAAGGACTATAAATCGAACGGTTTTCAAGCTGCAATTAATTAGCAGATGAAGTTAAGGAATCCCGAACGTTTTAAAAAATATATGTTGCTTTCCTCGTTGTTTTCACGTAGTTTTAACTACTTAACAGAAGATATGCAAGTTTACACAGGTCCTTGGACAAAGGCAGAAGCGGCTCATTTATTGAGAAGAACGACTTTTGGTGCGACAAATCAGCAGCTTTTAGCAGCTGTTTCGAATGGTATGAATGCAACGGTAAGTTCCATTTTACAAATTCCATTTGGTGATCAACCACTCGCTTACGACGCAGGGGAGACCATTGTACCACAAGGCAGTACTTGGGTAAACGCTGTTTATCCTGCGAATCAAACACAGAATCAACAAACAGAAAATGCACGATTTAAGTCTTTGGGTGCTTGGATTGCCAAAAACATGAACCAGGAACAATTGTGTATTGCTGAAAAAATGGCTTTCTTTTGGCAGAATCATTTTGGTGTAACCGCATCTGCAGAATCCCGTGCGATGTATCACTTTTTAAATTTATTGCGTCAAAATTCCTTGGGAAACCTGAAGCAATTAATTAAGGATGTCACGGTTCATCCGGCCATGTTGCTTTTTTTAAATGGATCAACAAACAACGTATTTTCTCCAAATGAAAATTATTCCAGAGAATTATTAGAATTGTTTTCCATCGGAAAAGGAATCCAGATAGCTGCAGGTGATTATTCAACTTATACAGAGACGGATGTAGCTGCCGGAGCAAAAATTCTAACTGGTTATACCGTCACAGGTATTAGAAGTAGTACCTTGACACAAGCAACGGCAAGTTTTAATCCGATTTTACACGATAATAACAGTAAAACCCTTTCGTATCACTTCAATAGTCAGGTTGTTTCTGCTGCCGGTGCAACGGAATACGCGAATTACATCGATGTGATTTTTGCACAACCTCAAGTGGCTAAATACATTTGCGCGAAGCTTTACCGCTATTTTGTGAATTACGACATCACTCCAACGATTCAAACCGATGTGATTGATGTTTTGGCACAAACATTTATTGCCAATAATTACGAAATCTTACCAGTCATGCAGCAATTGCTGACAAGTGATCATTTTTACGATATGTCCGTCCGTGGTGCCATCATTCGCAATCCATTAGAAATGATCATGGGTGCATTGAATCCAACCCAAACCATTCCAAATTTTGGACTGGTGGGTGACTATCAAACGTACATTTCCATTTATTATGTGGCGGATACCATGGGACAATCATACATTGTTCCACCAAGTGTGGCAGGGTGGACTGCCTATTACCAAGAGCCAGCGTATTCTAAATTGTGGATTAATTCAACGTACATCAAAAAACGATTTGATATCGTTTCAGCACTTGTGTACACAGGTGTTCCCATTGGATCGAATGTACTCAAAATGAACTTGCTTGGCTTTTTAAATGGATTATCTGATCCATCAAATGCGCCACAAGTCATTGATGATATCTGTGATGTGTTTTTTCCAAAAGCGATTTCAATTGCGGATAAATTGACCTTAAAATTGATACTTACCGGTGGACTTCCAGATTTCGAATGGACAATTCAGTATACAGATTATTCGAATGACCCCACAAATACGGTAGTTTCCAATCCGGTGATGCAGCGCATGCAAGCATTGATGAACGTGATTTTAAAAATGCCTCAATTCCAAACAATCTAACGATGAAAAGAAGAGACTTCCTAAAAAATGCTTCCTTAGCATCTTTATCCTTGCCGTTTGTTTCGAATGGATTTTCCATGCAAGCAATTTCAAAAGATTTGTTTGACTATTCAAAGAATGCGGAGGATCGTGTTCTTGTGCTCATCCGAATGAATGGAGGAAATGATGGGCTAAATATGGTTTTTCCGATTGACCAATATGCGAATTTGATGATTCAGCGTCCAAACATTCTCATTCCGCAAAATCAATTGTTAAACTTGACTTCAGATCTTGCCCTCCATCCCAAAATGACCGGAATGCAAAATATGTTCAATAACGGAAAACTATCCATCATTCAAAATGTTGGGTATCCTGAAGCAAATCGTTCTCATTTTCGATCGATGGATATTTGGACTACTGGAGCATTAGACATCAATCAAACGAGTGGTTGGTTGGGAAGGTATTTTGACAGTACACATCCAAACTTTCCAGCGGATTATCCAAATGCAAATTTCCCTGATCCATTTGCCATTTCGATGGGATCAGAGGTTTCTTCTACCTGTCAAGGTTTGATGGGAAACTTTTCGCATGCGGTCAATGACCCATTCAACACCTCCAATTTACTCTTAACGAGTGTGACGAATGATGGAACATATTACGGTTCACATATTGAATACATTTCGACCTTAATCAATCAAACCAATGAATATGGAGCGGCCATCAGTTCATCTGCATCCGCAGGAAATTCATTGTCTTCGATGTATAATCCCTCAAATCCATTGGCGGTTCAATTGAAGTACATTGCCCAAATGATTTCTGGTGGACTTAAAACCAAAGTATACATTGTGAATGTTAGTGGATTTGACACGCATGATTCGCAGGTAGATCAAGTAAATTTAGCAGAAGGAAGCCACGCAAATCTTTTAGAAATGATCTCGGAAGCCGTCGCAGCTTTTCAAAATGACCTACAAATGTTAGGATTGGATGAACGTGTGGCAGGAATGACTTTCTCTGAATTTGGACGTCAAATTGCCAGCAATGGTTCATTCGGGACGGATCATGGAGATGCAGCGCCGATTATGTTGTTTGGAAACTGTGTGAATACTGGAATTATTGGATCAAATCCTTCCATCGATAATCAAATAGATGAACAAGCAGGTGTACCGATGCAAATCGATTTCCGAAACGTGTATGCGTCCATCTTACGCGACTGGTTCGAAGCTCCTGAAGCAAGTATTCAAGCTTTGTTTGAGCAGAACATCACCTATCTTGATATACTATCAGGATGCAGTGTTGGTTTAGCTGAGCAGGAAGCACAAAAGCAAAAACCATTGGCCTTTCCCAATCCAACTCCTACCAACACCACGTTGCGTTTTCAAGCTCATGGCGAACAATATCAGATATTCATTATGGATCAGCAAGGAAAAGCAATTGCACAAACCTTTGATGGATATTTGTCATCTGGAAAACAAGAGCTAGCAATGGAAACGTCGAAACTTCCAGCAGGACATTATTATTTCTTGATTACATCGACAAATACACGAGAATTAGTCGCGTTTCAAAAGATTTAATTTTTCTTCTGAAGCTCATCCACCCGCAATTGACGCTGCATTGGATTTTCTTTTCTCGTTTGTTCTTGTTTGTACAATTGGTAACGAGTCGCTTGCATTTCACGCGGCCACGTGTTGTTGTTTAAATCAGTATCCGCTGTTTCCAAAAAGGGATCCAAACGGAACGATTTAACTTCCTTGTCGAATATGAAGACTTTACTCACTTTCTCCTCGTAAATTCTCCAAATTTCTGCTGGTATGCGACGAACTTCAGTTGTCCCATCTACGAATGTAAATTCAATGATCAACGGCATAACGAGTCCACCAACATTTTTAAAGCTGATTTCGTAGAATTGTTTGTTGGAATTTAAATAAGCCAAATCCTTCGCATCTAATTTTGCACAAAATTCTTCGTATTCTTTTTTGTCTAATGCATCTACAAAATAGATGTTTCTGTTGCCATAAAAATCATCGATGTTTGGATCTTTTTCGTTCACGGTTTCCGCAATGCTTGTCTTGTTGCGTGTGTCGCCAATAAATGAATCCTTCTGCGCATTTTGTTCTTCTTTAATGCCTTTCTCAATAGTTGGATTCATGGTATTCAATTGAAACCATTTTACATCGTCGATCGTGATGTCAACATTATCTGTGCCGTAGAACCATCCTCTCCAAAACCAATCCAAATCCACTGCGGATGCATCTTCCATTGTTCGGAAGAAATCAGCGGGTGTTGGATGTTTGAATTTCCATCGTTCACAATACGTTTTGAAAGCGTAATCGAATAATTCACGTCCCATGATGGTTTCACGAAGAATATTCAAAGCGGTAGCAGGTTTTCCATAAGCATTGTTTCCAAATTGCATGATGGATTCTGAATTCGTCATGATCGGTGAAATCGTACTTTTATCACCACGCATGTAATCTGCCATCAGGTAAGCTGGACCACGACGAGATGGATAACCACGTTCCCATTCTTGCTCGGTTAGGTACTGAACAAAGGTATTTAATCCTTCATCCATCCACGTCCACTGACGCTCATCAGAATTGATAATCATCGGGAAGAAATTGTGTCCAACTTCGTGAATGATGACTCCCCACATTCCGTATTTCTCTCCCTCTGTATACGTTCCATCTGCTTCTGGACGTCCACCATTGAAACAGATCATAGGATACTCCATTCCAATCCATTTACTGTGAACCGAAATCGCTACGGGATAAGGATAATCAACCGTGTATTTCGAGTATGTTTTGATGGTATGAGCCACTAATTTTGTTGAGTAACGCTCCCAAAGTGGATTGCCTTCCCTTGGATAGTATGACATACACAATACATTTTTTCCGTTCACTGGCATGTTTTGAGCATCCCAAATAAACTTGCGAGACGTAGCAAAGGCAAAGTCGCGTACATTCGTTGCTTTGTAAGTCCATGTTTTTGTTTTCTTTGCTTTATCAGCTTCCGCTTTTTCCGCTTCTGCTTGCGTAACAATTATCACAGGGACATCTGATTTTCTCGCTTGTTCCAAACGTTTCTTTTGATCGGCTGTCAAAATGCTGGAATAGTTTTGACATTCTCCTGTGGCTGCCACAACATGATCGGCGGGAACGGTAATGTTTACCTCATAATCTCCAAAAGGCAAGGTGAATTCACCACGACCTAAAAATTGTTTATTTTGCCATCCAGTGACGTCGTTGTACACACACATTCTTGGAAAGAACTGAGCAATGGTGTACAAGTAATTTTGGTCCTTTTCGAAATACTCATATCCGGAACGTCCCCCCACTTGCATGCGGTCATTGATGTTATACCACCATTTCACTTGAAAGGTAATGCTCGTATGAGGCATCAACGGTTTCTCTAAGTCAATACGCAACATTGTTTTGTTGATGAAATAGGAAAGTTTCTGTCCAGAGGTATTCGTGATTTGTTCAATCTTGAATCCACCGTCGTATTTGAAATCTCGTTTACGAATATCTCCCATGGACTTAAAGTCCTCCATTTTTTCCACTTCGATGAGTTTCGTATCCGAGTTTTCATCATAAATGTTCTGGTCCAATTGCAGCCATAAATAATCCAATCGATCAGGCGAATTGTTGGTGTAGGTAATGGTTTCAAAGCCACTTAATTTTTGCGTTGCATCGTCAATGACCAAATTCATTTTGTAATCAGCTTTTTGCTGATAATAATTGTGTCCTGGAGCTCCAGATGCCGTATGATATTCATTTGGCGTAGGTAATTCCTGATCCAATTGAGCGAACTTTTTCTGCGCTGAAACTTGGAAGCTTAACAACAACAGTAGGGAAGAAATGAGTGTGGTTTTCATGGTTTTAATGCAAAATAGTGTGTGGCTTGTGTTTTTGTAAAACTCAATGTTTTACGGTCATCACGGTATATGAAGGTGAGTTTATTTTGTTGATCAGGGAATGCATCCATTAAAAATCGAAAGTCCACTTGAATCAATGTGTAAATAAATTTTGCTGGAGCTGAAAAATAGAGTTCAATGGTTCCGTTTTTCATGATTTGAAAGGACTCTATGCTCCAAGTTGCGGAACAATAAGCATCCACGGCATTGGAATCGAGACTACAGCCATAACGTAGGGTTAAAAATTGATTTAAGTAATCTTCCATGATCTTCACTTCGGAGGATTTCGCTTCAATTTTCTCTAGTTTTGTTTGGAGTCCATAGGAGTTCATCAAAGCAAACTCCAAGTCATGAGACGTTGCGACAACTGATCCTTCGAATTTTTGGGACAGTTCGTTGTACTCAATTTCAGCAAAAGCGAAAAAGTACTGGTGTCCCCAACTAGCCGAAGATACTAGAAGACAACTGGATATAAACAGAAGTTTGATGATGCTTTTCATGCAGTGCGAAAATACAAAAATTAATGAAGTTTTAATAAGGCTAAATCACTTTGGTTTTAGTACTTTCATGGCATGAAAAGAATCCTAAGTTTTGGCACTGCGTTTCTTGTATTGTTCGCTTGTGCAAAAGATCCGAGTGCATGTGAATGTGGTAAAAATTTAATGAAAAGTAGCCAGAATCAAGATGCGGATTTAGCAGAGGCTTGTGAAAAACACGTAGCTTCATTGCCTGATTCCGCTCAAATCAATTGGTATAATGCCAGTATGGAATGCATGAATGAACAATAACAAGGCACAACACGTTTCAAAAAATCTCCGTATGATTCACAACAACTCATTACAGTCCTCCATTTTTAATCGCTTTATCAGCGAAATTAGAGATGTAGACATTCAAAAAGATCCACTTCGTTTTCGAATGAATATGGAGCGAATTGCGGAGATTTTGGGGTATGAGCTTTCTAAAAAACTAGAAGCACGGACCTTAGAAACACAAACACCTCTGGGAATTTCACACACTGAGGTTCCGGCGGAAACACCTGTTCTTGCAACAATTTTGCGTGCTGGACTTTCCATGCATAGTGGTTTGTTGCGCATATTTGATCGTGCGGACAGTGCATTTATTTCAGCATATCGAAAACATACAACAGCAGAGGACTTTGATATTCATGTTGAATATTTAGCAGCTCCAGATCTAGATAAACGTATTTGGATCATTAGTGATCCCATGTTGGCAACCGGTAGTTCGATGTTGGCTGTATACAAAGCTTTGCGAAAAATGGGGAATCCAAGTCAAATTCATATTGTTTCAGCAATTGCTACTCCCGACGCATTGGCGCTCATAAAAGCTCATTTACCCACGAATACGGAAATTTGGGTCGGTGCAATTGACCAAGAATTAACAGCACAGTCGTACATTGTTCCTGGTTTAGGAGATGCCGGTGATTTAGCTTATGGAATAAAATTATAAGAATGAACTGGACAGGATTTTGGAGTATTTTCTTTTTTGCTACTGTTAAGTTTTCCGTTTCAACGGTCCCTGGACCAAGATTAGGAATGACTTTTTTTGAGACAGCACTTGCTTCCTTTGCGGGTGGAGCAACGTGTGCATTGGTCTGTTATTTTGCCAGCGATGCTATTTTGGTTTTCATGAAGAAAAGAGGATTGAAAAAACAAGCGTTGTTGGAGTCAAAAGGTATCTCGCCCAAAGTGAAAAGAAAATTCACTCGCATGAACAAAATGTTGATTCGGGTTAAAATGAAGTTTGGACAAATAGGAATTTGTTTTTTCGCACCCTTTTTTCTTTCTGTACCATTAGGAAGCATGGTGGTTGCTAAGTTTTACGGAAAGCGTTGGGAGACTTTTCCACTAATCGTTCTTGGTTTAGCTGTCAATGCAAGCCTTGCTTCAATAATCGTTTATTTTGTATTCTAACAAACACATATTTTTTGATTTAGATCGCACACTTTGGGATTTTGATCGAAATTCTGAGGCGGCTCTTCGTCAAATCATCCATTCGGAAAACCTGATTCCACAGGTAGAATCATTCGAACGTTTCCATAAAGCATACGAACGTCAAAATGCACATTTGTGGAAATTGTATGGACGAGGAAAAATAAAGAAGGAGGAGCTTCGTTATGAGCGCTTTCGTTCAACTTTTCAGAAATTCAAGATTCGAGACGAGTCATTGGTTCGTCGAGTAGGGGATGCCTATGTGGAAATTTCCCCACGTCAAACCGGACTTTTTCCAAATGCGATTGAAACCTTGAAGGAACTGAAATCGATGGGGTTCACTCTTCATATTATCACGAACGGATTCCAAGAAGTTCAGTTCATAAAGTTAGAAAACTGCGGAATGCATTCCTTTTTTGATGTGATTGTATGCTCTGAGTTCATAGGTAAAAACAAACCTGATCCAGCCATTTTTCACTACGCCATGAAAGAGGCAGGAACTAAGGCTGCGGATTCACTGATGATTGGCGACGATTACAGAATTGATGTGGCAGGTGCACTCCAAGTTGGTATGCACGCCATTCACTTCGATCCAATTGGAAAGAATAAATACAATTATGATTGGATGATCACCGACCTGGCTCATTTACCAGAAATGATCATTCGCTTGATGCGTTAATTAACCGCGGATTTCTTGTCTAGTACGCTCGTAGAAAACCATTCCAGCGGCAACTCCTACATTCAAAGAAGCAATCTCACCTTTCATTGGAATACGTGCTTTGATATCAGCCATATTCAATAAATCGGAAGTAATTCCACTTTCTTCAGAACCCATGATTACAGCAACTGAACCGCGAAGATTCGTTTCGTAAAGAGGAACATTTCCTTTTTCGGTACATGCGATGATGCGAAGTCCTGATTGTTGCAGGTAAAACAAGGTATTTTTTAAATCGTTTGTTTTACAAATGGGAATACGGTTCAACGCTCCAGCCGAGGCTTTCATGGCATCAGAAGTAGCTAACGCTGATCCTTTTGATGGAATCAAAATCGCATGTGCTCCTTGACATTCAGCTGTTCGGGCAATCGCACCGAAATTTCGAACGTCGGTGATTCTATCCAATACCACAATAAACGGTTTCTCGTCCTTCTCCAATAATGCATCGACTAATGGTTCAATTTCTTGATAAGAAATCGGTGGAATCATGGCGATTACACCTTGGTGGTTTCCTTCCGTTAAAGTGTCTAACTTTTGTACAGGAACAAACTGTAAGAAGTAATTTTTTCCTTGAAGTGCGGATTTTAATTCTTCGAATAATTCTTTATGAAGTCCTTTTTGAATAAGGATTTTATTCAATTCTTTATCCGCGTTCACTGCTTCGATTACGGCGCGAATACCAAAAATGATATCCTCACGTTCTTTGCGGTATTTTCTTTCTGTACGTTGTTGTTCCATTAGATAAAATTAAACTCGAGTTCAACATTGCCTTCGAGTGTGATTGCAACCGGACAAGCGCGTCCAGCCATGATGACTTTTTTACGGGTAAGTTCATCCCAATTATTGCCATTCAAGTCCATGTTTACTACGACTTTTTCAATTCGTCGTGGACCAGAACCCATGTGTTTTTCAACCGTTGCTTCGCACGATTCAAAAGTAATTTCATGGGTTTGACAATAAATCCCCATGATGGTCATCATACATGAGGCTAGGGAAGTAGCAACCAAGTCTGTTGGAGAAAAAGCTTCTCCTTTTCCTTGATTATCAACTGGTGCATCGGTCAAAATCTTTGTGCCTGATGCAAGGTGTTCACATGAAGTGCGAAGATTTCCTAAGTACGAAACGCGTGCTGTTGCCATGGCGCAAAGGTACGGATATTATTAGAAAAGAATCAAGACCAAATGATGGAGCTTATTTCCTTTCGCTAAAACACTGTTTAGTGTTTTACTTCGATAAATCCGTGCTTCACAATTGGTTCAGATCCTTCAAATTTCGCATCAATTCGATAGAAGTAAGTTCCTTCCGAAACGATATCCCCACCTTTCGTTTTTCCGTTCCATCCACCTGCTGGATCGTCATATTCGTAAATGACATTTCCCCAGCGATTTAAAATGGTACAATGGAATGTTTCTAGGCCGGAGTATTGCACAAAGAAGATGTCGTTACCAACTGTGGAGGAAAGTGAAATCACGTTCGGAGCAACAATGTCGCAAGGTTTGAATCCAATAGTTGCTGTATCCGTAACGCTATAACATTCATTCGATAAGGTGTAAATGTAATTTCCCGGTTGTGAAACAATCAATGGTGTTGTAGCATTTGGGATGTTCCATAAACCAAATTGAGTTGGAAGGTAATTCGCTTGTAAGGTCCACACATTATTCAATGTACTATCTTTTGCTGAATTCACTTGCAATGGTTCCAATGGGAAACTCGTTCCTTTACAAATGTTTGTATCAAGTAATTGTGTGTACAAATAAGGTGGGAATTCAATTACGGCGCTCAATGTTTGATTACAAGCAACGTCCGTATAGGTAAGTGTGTAAATTCCTGCGTAGTTTGTTGTTAAATGTGGATTGTCAGCTGTTGGATCCGAGATGTGTAAACAGGTATCCGAAACAGTCCAAACGCCACCTAACGAAGAATTTGTCCCTGTGATGTAATAATTGTAAAAACAAGCCAAGGTATCAACGTCAATACTCGGTAGTGTATACAGTTGAATGGTTGTACTTGCGGTATGATTACATACGTTGTCTGTATACGTTAATTGATACGTTCCAGATGCCGTTGCCGTAATGCTTGGATTGGCAGTCGTGTTGGAAGGACTGAAGTTAAGTGTTCCAATACCAGGAGTCGTGTAGGACCAAGTTCCACCTGCTACATCTGACACTGTTCCACTGACGTTGTATGTCAGATTACATTGATTGACATTAGAGAAAATACTCGGATTAATTGGTAAGACAACCTCTGCTGTATGAATTTGGTTACAAGTATTATCCGTAAACGTAAGGGTGTAGGTTCCTGGTGTGTTTACGGTAACTAATGGATTTAAATTCGTTGGATCATCGAAACTCACTTGATTGGAACTTGCGGTCCATGTTCCACCTTGAGACTGTGTATTCGCAACTTGAAGCGTAGGGGAACAGATCAACGTGTCACTCATAATGGAAGCAGCTGTCGAACCGAAAATGGTAAACGTCGTATCCGTTGTACATAATCCGGCAGAATCAACGAGAGTCACAGTGTAAGTACCTAAAGGCAATTCAATAGTGAACAAACTATCAACAGCTGGATTTGGCAAGCCCCACGTTATCGAGGAATAATAGGGTTCGTTCGGGACACTAATGCTTGTTGAAGTATCTGGCGGACAATACGTCAATACTCCTTGTAAATTCACTGGTACTGGATTCATCACGATGATCGAATCACTTACATGTTTGTAACAGCCATCCTTACTCACGGTCACCCCGTAAATCTGTGTGGATGAAACGGAACTTGTTTGAGCCGTGGTGAAATCATCCCATAAATAAGTGTCATACGGTCCATTCGAAACGCTTAAATCAACGTTGCCACATGCGCCAGCACCCAACAGTGCAGCAGAGTCTAAGTTGTTTACAATCGTATCAATCACAATCACAAATGTTAATGCGGTAACACCTGGAGTAGGAATAGCATCATCTGTTGCTGTAACAGTTACTGTGTAAGTTCCAATTGTTGCTAATGTTCCAACTGCTTGAAGAATGATGGATCCCGTGTTCCCAGGAATATTCGCAATCTGTGTTAAGGAAGGCAGTCCACCATTGGTATACGTCATGGTTGTTGTCTGATTGGCCTCTGGAGAAAGAAAGTTAATCGCAAATTGAGCAGTATCACCGGCGGCACAAATTTTGAACGTGTCACATGAAGCGATTCCTTCTGGGATGGGAGGGATGTTTCCACTGTTGGACGCATCAAAGGCAAAACTTTTGTAATCCAACCAACTGATTCCATCTGGATTTCCTAAGGCTCCATCGAAATCCACTCCTGGGTGGTCAAAACGCGAAATCAAGAAGTAGGCGACACCATCTCCTTTGTTCGCTCCACAGGTAGCAGGAATCCCGAAGAATCCATTGACTCCGGATGACGCAGCACCAGTTGTCCATTGCATGTCTTGGTAGCAAAATGCCACGTTTCCTTGGTCAATCACAGGGTCAGAACCGTTGGTAATGATTAATTGAAAGGTGTTTAATTTATCACCCATCATGGAGTAATATCCTACATCTTCCCAGTTGATGTATACGGCAGTTGGGGTAATTTTATATACAACTTGTCCATTTCCATTTCGTGTATCGACATCCGCCCAAAAAGGAGCAACAATCGCATTCCCCGTGGAAGGAAAGGCTGTTGCACTAAAGGTAGAAAGTGGACCATTGAAGGTAATGTTTCCGTTGTTATTGATGTAAATGGAGTTAAATGTTTGTCCGTACAAATTGAAATTGAAGGGGATTGGAATTAACCCAGTTGATCCATCATCATTTGGCTGCATTGCTAAAATATAGCTTGAATCCGGCTCCACGTAACAATCGCACGCATTCGCTTTGTTATTGGATGATGGCTTCACATTTGGTTTTCCTGAAGGGGTGCCAATCGTATGATTTGGTGCGGTTACTACTTGTCCAAGTTGGCCAGATGCTTTCAGTTTCTGGTATAAGGGTGAATCAGTAATGACTTGTGCGAAAAAAGTTTGACTGATTAATAAACTGAAGATAAATAATAGGTTTTTCATATGCGTTGTGTAGCTCAATTTAGCAGTGTCTTGACGGAAAAGTGTCCGAAAAAGTTGCATGGACAATTATGAGTCAATAAGAATGCTAAGTTACGAAATTTCAGGAAAACTAAAATTTGGACCGAATTTGGCATGAGTGGCATCGTGTACATTTGTCGGAATTGTTGTAATTTTAAGCCACAAATTCGATTTAAGTTCCCTATGAAAAAAACGATTCTATTCTTTGGATTGCTGTCCACCATTGGCATTTTTGCACAAAAAAAAACAACAACTACGGAAGTTGTTAAACCTCCGTTCGATGCTGGAACAGTAGGCGCTTTGTCGTTCCGCATGGTCGGTCCAGCCTTAACATCTGGACGTGTGATTGATATCGCAGTGAATCCACTTAACAAGGACATGTGGTACGTTGCTGCGGCATGTGGTGGTGTTTGGTCAACCAACAATCACGGTATTACTTTTTCTCCTATTTTCGATGGATATGGGTCATACTCCATTGCGTGTGTGGAGTTAGCACCTTCAAATCCAAATACCGTTTGGGTTGGAACAGGTGAAAATAATAATCAACGATCTGTTGCATATGGTGACGGTGTTTATAAGTCCATGGATGGTGGTAAATCATTTACAAACATGGGATTAAAGACGTCAGAACACATTGGAAACATTGTCATTCATCCTACCGACGAAAATACTGTTTGGGTTTCCGCTTATGGTCCACTTTGGAGTAGTGGTGGCGAACGTGGAGTGTACAAAACGACTGATGGAGGAAAAACATGGATAAGAACCTTGTTTGTATCCGATAATACGGGAATTTCAGAAATTGCGATTGACCCTTCGAATCCAAATATTCTATATGCCTCGGCTCACCAACGCAGACGACATGAATGGACATACATCGGCGGTGGTCCAGAATCTATGGTCTATAAATCTACAGATGGCGGATTAACTTGGAGACCAATCAACGCAGGATTACCGAAAGGTGATATGGGACGCGTTGGACTTGCCGTTTCACCAGTTGATCCGAACTATGTCTATGCAATTGTAGAGGCGCGTTATGGAAAAGCGGGAGTTTACCGTTCAACAAATAAAGGAGAAAATTGGAGCAAACAAAGCGATTTCAATACCAGTGGTAATTACTACCAAGAGATCATGTGTGATCCTTCCAATAAAAATAAGGTGTTCGCTATGGATACTTACATGCACCATACAGAGGATGGCGGAAAAACGTTTAAACCAACCGGAGAGACGAATAAACACGTGGATAATCATGCGATTTGGATAGATCCAAGCAATACAGACCATTGGCTTGTAGGTTGCGATGGTGGATTGTACGAAACATATACACATGCAAAAGAATGGAAATACTACGCAAATCTGCCGATTATTCAATTCTACAAAGCAGTTACAGATAATGCGACTCCATTCTACAATATCTATGGTGGAACTCAAGATAATAATTCCATGGGAGGTCCAGCCGCAACAAACAATGCTGCTGGAATATTGAATTCAGATTGGTTCATTACGAATGGTGGTGATGGATTCGAATCGGCGACAGATTGGTCTAATCCAAACATTACTTATGCGCAAGCACAATATGGATGGATTGTCCGTTACGATCGTGCTTCAGGTGAAAAAGTTCCGATTCAACCAATGTCCGGAAAAGGTGAACCAGCGTATCGTTGGAACTGGGATGCACCCTTGATTGTTTCTTCACATGATGCATCAACCTTGTATTTTGCAGCCAATAAATTATTCAAGTCTATTAATCGTGGTGATGACTGGCAAACGATTTCTCCCGATTTAACCCAGCAAATTGACCGCAACGAAATCGAAGTGATGGACCAAGTTTGGACCATCGATGCGGTGATGAAAAATGCTTCTACAACCATTTACGGTAACATTGTAGCCTTGGATGAATCACCGAAGAAAAAAGGATTGTTGTACGTTGGTACCGATGATGGATTGATTCAAGTTTCAGAAAATGATGGTCAAACATGGAGTAAATACGCTACATTCCCTGGAGTTCCTGTGAATGCGCGTGTCAACATGCTTAGTGCTTCGATGCACGACGAAAACATTGTGTTTGCCGTCTTTAATCCACAGCGATCAGGAGATTTTAAACCGTATGTTTTGCGTTCATCTGACAAAGGAAAAACATGGGTAAATATTACATCCAATCTACCAGTACGTGGAAATACTTACTGTTTGAAACAAGATCATGTCGATCCAAATTTATTGTTTGTAGGAACGGAATTTGGTGCGTTTTTTACAAATGATGCAGGCTTAAACTGGACAAAATTAGCTGGATTGCCAACGGTTGCAGTGTATGACTTAGATATCCAAAAACGCGAGAACGATTTAGTAGCCGCAACATTTGGACGTGGGTTCTATGTTTTGGACAACTACACACCTTTGCGTTCGTTGTCGAAAGTTAATTTGGACAAGAAAGCACATTTGTTCCCTGTGAAAGATGCACTTTCTTATGTGCCGGCGGATCCACTTGGATTAGATGGAACAGGATTCCAGGGACACAACATGTGGGCTTCTGAGAATCCATCTTTTGGTGCAGTGTTTACTTTACACTTAAAAGAAGAATACAAAACATTGAAGGATGCTCGTCAGGAAAAAGAACAAGCGTTGGAGAAAGACAAAAAAGATGTTGCATATCCGTCTTTTGATGAACTGCGTAAAGAACAATTAGAAGAGGCTGCGAAAATTATTTGGATTATTTCAGATGCTTCAGGAAAAGAGGTTCGCCGCATGTCAGGTAGTCCATCAAAAGGAATATCGCGCACTGTTTGGAACCTTCGTTCGAACGCTACGAATCCAATTGGTTCAGGTGGTAATGGATTCTTGGTAGCTCCAGGAACCTATTATGTTAGTGTTTCATTGGTCAAAAATGGTGAAGTAGAAGAATTGATCTCAAAAACCGCTTTCGAAGTGAAGGCCTTGAACAATCAAACATTGGTGGCGAAAAACCCACAAGAATTGTCAGCGTTTAGATCGGAAGTGGCAGAGTTAAATCGCAAGGTTTCTGGTGCTGGAAGGTTAATGGAAGAAACAAATGATGAAATCGAATTAATCGAAAAAGCATTATTAATGTATCCAAACACAGATATGACGCTTTTAAAAGAAATCAAAGAAGTGAAAACAATCATGTACGATTGCAACATCTTAATGAATGGAGATGGTGTTCGTGCCGCTCATGAATTTGAAGTTGCACCAAGTATTCAGTCTCGTTTGGGAATGGTGGAATACCAACTATACGACAACACAGCTGGAGTAAGTAACACGCATAAAGCAAATAAAGCAATTGTTGAAGCTGAATATGCTGAACTACGTGTCAAATTGGATGAGGTCATCAAACGTGTGAAAGTACTTCAAGCGAAGTTGGACGCTGTAGCGATCCCTTACACAAAATCAAAAGAAAACTGGAAGGAGGATTAATTCTCTGAAAGTTTAGCACATAAAAAAGCCCCGACGATATCGTCGGGGCTTTTTTTATGTTTTCGAATTTGATTATTCACCAAATTTTTCAATCACTTGTTGTGTAACTCCAGTATTTGAGAATCCTCCATCGTGGAATAAATTCTGCATGGTAACGTATCTTGTTAAGTCTGAGAACATCGTTACACAGTAGTCAGCACATGCTACTGCAGATGCATTTCCTAGTGGTGACATTTGTTCAGAGAAGTTAATGAACTCTTTGAATCCTTTGATTCCTTGTCCAGCCGTTGTAACCGTTGGAGATTGAGAAATCGTATTTACACGTACTTTTTTCGCGATTCCATAGTGGTATCCGAATGAACGAGCGATGGACTCTAGCAAAGATTTCGCATCCGCCATGTCGTTATAGTCAGGGAAAATACGTTGTGCAGCGATGTAAGAAAGAGCAATCACCGATCCCCATTCATTCATAGCGTCATGTTTGTAAAGTGTTGCTAAGGTCTTGTGTAAAGAGATAGCAGAAACATCCATCGATTGATTGTAGTAATTGTAATCATTTTCCGTGTAATGTTTTCCTTTACGAACGTTCGGAGACATTCCAATTGAATGTAAAACGAAATCAATTTTACCACCAAGAATTTCTTGAGCTTGTGTTACAAGGTTTGTTAAATCCTCAATACTTGTTGCATCTGCGGGAATCACTTGACTTCCAGTTTCAGCTGCTAATGCATTGATTTCACCCATTCGCATTGCGATTGGAGCGTTAGTCAACACGAACGTTGCTCCTTCTTCGTGTGCTCTTTGAGCGACCTTCCATGCGATGGATTGGTCGTTCAATGCACCAAAAATAATTCCTCGTTTTCCTTTTAGTAAGTTATTTGCCATGTATCTTCAATTTTAAACAAAAGTAATCAATCTTATTTTTCCAGCACCGATTTTAATTTTTTGAGTCCACCATCTAGGTCTTTGCCTATCATTTCATCAAAGTTCAAAAGGTAAGTAAGTGCGTTCCATGGGTAAGGAGAGTTTCCTTCGAATCCCCAAATAACACGTGTGTTTTTCTCATTGATGCTACTTGTTTCAAAGTAAGCGTCGTCTTCATTTTCAAAGGGAACCTTAAAGCGTAAGTGCATATCGATTCGCTCTCCTGGTGTTAATTTGACGATTTCCATGGAACCTGTTCCAACATTTTCATCTTTACTTTCCCATGCGGATACAAATCCAATCGTTCCATCTATGCCGGTATATGTTTTTTTCATTTTGGGGTCTTGTCTCGCCCAAACACTGAATTGATCTTGGTTTTTTAGGAATTTGAGGTAGTTGTAAACGCTATCCTTTGGTAGTGAAATCTCCACACTTCGTTCTAATTTGAATTTTTTCGGAGCGAAAACACCAATGATTAACACTGCTGCGATTATCATTAAAATCAAGAAAATTATACGTTTAATCCATTTCATAATCCATTCGTTTTGAAGTGCTTTACGCAGTTAAGGAGGAAAAGTTCACTTAGTTTCTTAAATATTTTTTCTCCGCCCAAAAAGTACCAAATGGTACGAATGCTGCGATGAATAACAGAAGTGATTTCACAAATGAAAATTGTTTTGTTAGGAAAAAAACAGCCAAATAAACGCAGTAAGCAATGAATAAAATTCCGTGAATCCATCCCACAATTTTATTTGGCCAAATCAACTCGAATTGGTACTTCAATACCATCGTGATGATGAGTCCAATCCAAGAAAATCCTTCTGCAATGGCAATTTTTTGAAATTGTTGTAAACGTGTCATACTTATTTTTTTAATTGTGTTTCAAGTTCCTTTAATTGATCACGGAAACGTGCTGCTTCAATGAAGTCAAGTTCTTTTGCTGCCTTTTCCATGGCTTTTTTGGTAGCTTTCATGCGCGCCTCCAATTCCTTTGGATTCACATAGGTTTGTACTGGTTCTGCGGCTAATTGCGCTTGTGCCTCTTGGGTGTATTTTAATTGTCGGCTTGCTGTATCGCCATCAGCAACCTTTGTCGATTCCATGATTTTTTCTTTGGATTTATTCAAAGCAGTTGGCACCAATCCGTGTTCTAAATTGTAGGCGATTTGCATCGCTCTTCTTCGCTCTGTTTCTGAAATCGTGCGACGCATGGACTCCGTCATCTTGTCGGCGTACATGAGTACCTTTCCATTTACATTTCTCGCGGCACGTCCAACTGTTTGTACCAATGAACGTTCATTACGGAGGAATCCTTCTTTGTCAGCATCCAAAATTGCGACCAATGAAACTTCCGGAAGGTCAAGCCCTTCACGCAGTAAATTAACTCCAATGAGCACGTCAAAATCACCAAGTCTTAACTGTCGGAGTATTTCTACGCGTTCAATGGTATCGATTTCACTGTGTATGTATCGGCAAAGAATTCCAAGCTTGTCAAAATATTTCTGTAATTCTTCCGCCATTCTTTTGGTCAGAGTTGTTACTAATATTCGCTCTTTTACAGCTATTCTTTCTTGAATTGCAGCCATTAAATGATCAATTTGATGCTTGGATGGATGCACTTCGATGATTGGGTCTAATAGTCCTGTTGGACGAATTAACTGCTGCACCATGACTCCTTCAGAGCGCTGCATTTCATAGTCTGCTGGTGTAGCGGAAACATAAATGGTATTGTTCAAGAATCCTTCAAATTCCTCAAATTTCAATGGGCGATTGTCTATGGCTGCTTGCAGTCGAAATCCATAATCAATCAAGTTTGTTTTTCGCGCGCGATCTCCTGCGTACATTCCACGTACTTGTGGTAGTGTCACATGACTTTCATCAATGACAAGTAGAAAATCGTCTGGAAAATAATCAAGTAAGCAGAAAGGACGCTCTCCTGGTTGACGTCGATCGAAATAACGAGAGTAATTCTCGATTCCCGAGCAATAACCGAGTTCCCGTATCATTTCTAGGTCGTAGTTCACGCGTTCATCCAAACGTTTGGATTCCTCCAACTTCCCATCCTCTTTGAAGTTCTGTACTTGAACGATTAGATCATCTTGAATTTGTTCAATCGCTTGTCGCGTATTGTCTGGACTCGAAACAAATAAATTCGCTGGGAAAATATCAATTTCCTTAAAGGTTTCGATGCGTTCACTCGTTTCTGGATCGATGGAAGAAATCGTTTCGATTTCATCACCCCAAAATCCAATTCGAATCGCATAATCGGCATAAGCTAGGAAAATGTCGACTGTTTCTCCGATGGCACGAAACATGCCTCGTTCAAATTTATCTCCAGCACGCTGGTACAAGTTTTCTACAAGCCTAAATAGAAATTTATTTCTTGCGACGGATTGTCCGACGGTCAAATGCAAAATGCTTTCTCGGAATTCCTGTGGATTTCCAATACCATAAATACAAGAAACGGAAGCAACTACCAGGACATCCTTGCGGCCGGATAGCAGGGCAGAGGTTGCTGATAAACGCAGTTTTTCAATCTCATCATTGATTTGCAAGTCCTTCTCAATGTAAACACCAGTTGTCGGTAAATAAGCTTCCGGTTGATAATAATCGTAGTAGGAAACAAAATATTCTATGGAATTCTCTGGAAAAAACTGCTTGAATTCTCCGTACAATTGAGCGGCTAATGTTTTGTTGTGTGAGAGAATTAAGGTTGGACGTTGTATTTGTTGAACAACGTTCGCGATTGTAAACGTTTTCCCACTTCCCGTAACTCCGAGCAAAGTTTGGTCCGTAACACCAGCCGCCAATCCTGCGACTAATTGACGAATTGCTTCGGGTTGATCACCGGTTGGCTGAAAGTCGGAAACAAGTTGAAAGTCCATGTTCACAAATGTAAGGAATATCAGGTGATGTGTAGAATGAATTCACACTTTTCCTATCTTTGTTTTATGGAAAAAGAATGGATTGAAGTAGAAGCAATGATCGAAGCTCCCATCAACGAGGTTTGGGAAAAATGGACCACAAGTGAACATGTGACGCAATGGAATTTCGCACATGAGTCTTGGTGCTGTCCAAAAGCAACAATCGATTTGCGTAAAGGTGGTGCCTTTTCTTTCCGAATGGAGGCAGTGGATGGTTCAGCTGGATTTGATTTTCAAGGCACCTATGATGCAGTGGAAGATCAGGAGTTTTTAGCCATTACAATAGCTGACGGACGAAAATGGGAAGTTGAATTTTCCGACTTAGGAATTTCTACTCACGTGACGGAACGTTTTCATCCTGAATCGGAAAATAGCCATGAATTACAACAGGAAGGATGGCAAGCGATTTTAAATCAATTCAAATCCTATTGCGAAGAGTAGTCAAATGCATCCAGAAGTAGCCGAACATATCAACTCCTTCCCGAAAGAAACACAGGAAAAACTATTAGCACTCCGTTCGTATCTTTTGAATACTGTAGAAGGATTGGAAGAAACCAAGAGTTATGGGATCCCTACGTTTAAATTGAACGGAAAAAATTTCATTCATTATGCGGGATACGCCAAACACATTGGACTCTATCCAGGTGCGGGACCTATCAAAGAATTGAATGAAGAATTGAAAGGTTATACGTTTGCAAAAGGATCCATTCAGTTACCCTTAAATAGGGAATTGCCTTTTGATTTAATTCAAAAAATTATTGATTTAAAATTGAAAGGATAAAAAAAAGCCCTGTCATAATCGACAGAGCTTTTTTTTTAGTTTTTGCAAATGAAGACTTTTTGTTTCTTCAGTTTTTTCACTTCCAAGGACTTGCTATAACTTAATATAAAGTCTAAAGCTGCTTTCGAAGGTCTTAACTTCGCTTCATTTTCCACTAACGTTTCGGAGTAAAATTTTTGAACCATAGGCTTGTTTAATGTTTATTCTTTAACGCTTGGATTTGCAAAATATTGTCTGACTCTTGTAATTTCTTTGGATTTTTAAGATTGCTTGAATAGGTGTCCTATCCATAAGCTTGAAACGGTAGGTTTCATGTGAAAATATCATGTGCGTTTTGACCTAATTTTACTACTTTTGCCACATCAATCAACAACACAATGAGTAATTTAATTAAATCAGGAGTAGCAACAGGAGATCAGGTTCAAGCGATCTTCAAACTTGCCAAAGAGAAAGGATTTGCCCTTCCAGCGGTAAATGTTACCAGTTCGAGTACTGTGAATGGGGTCATGGAAGCAGCTGCAAAGTTAAATGCACCTGCGATCATCCAGTTTTCGAACGGTGGATGCATGTATTTTGCCGGGAAAGCGCTCTCTAATGAACAAGAGAAAGCGGCTATTCTAGGTGGAATCGCAGGAGCAAAACACGTACATGCCTTGGCAGAAGCATACGGTGCAACCGTTATTTTACATACAGATCATTGTGCGAAAAAATTACTTCCATGGATTGATGGACTTCTAGATGCTGGTGAACAGTTTTTTAAAGAAACAGGTAAGCCGCTTTACAGTTCTCACATGATCGACTTAAGTGAAGAATCATTGATCGAGAATCTCGAGATCTGTAAACATTATTTAGAACGCATGTCCAAAATGGGAATGACACTTGAAATCGAACTTGGAATTACAGGTGGAGAGGAAGATGGTGTGGATAACTCGGATGTGGACAACTCTAAATTATATACCCAACCAGAAGAGGTTGCATATGCCTATGAAGAGCTGATGAAGGTTAGTCCAAGATTTACGATTGCGGCAGCCTTTGGAAATGTTCACGGTGTTTACAAACCTGGTAATGTCCAATTGACTCCGGTTATTTTGAAAAATTCTCAAGAATATATTCAAGAAAAATACCAGACAGAACCAAATCCAATTGATTTTGTTTTTCATGGCGGTTCAGGTTCAACAGTTGAGGAAATTCGTGAGGCAATAGGATACGGTGTGGTGAAAATGAACATCGATACAGACTTACAATTTGCATTTACAGAAGGTGTTCGTGATTACGTTGAAGAAAAATTGGAGTATCTTCGTACGCAAATTGGGAATCCTGAAGGGGAAGAATTACCCAATAAAAAATACTATGATCCAAGAAAATGGATGAGAGAAGGCGAACTGACATTCATCAAACGTCTGACTCAATCTTTTGAGGATTTAAACAATATTAATACACTTTAAATTGAAGGAAATGTCTTGGTTTAAACGAAGTAAGGAAGGAATTACAACGGCAACAAGTGATAAGAAAGAAGTCCCTGAAGGACTTTGGGTGCGCTGTTCAAACTGTAAAACATTGTTTACCAGTGACGACCTCGCGCAAAACAATTATGTGTGTGATCGTTGTTCCCATCATGAGAGAATTGGATCGGAAGAATACTTCCAATTGATATTCGACGATGGAAAATACACAGAAATTGCGGCAGATTTAACATCGGGTGATCCACTTGAATTTACGGATACAAAAAAATACGTAGACCGTGTTTCTGCTACGCAAAAAGCAACTGGATTGAAAGATGCTGTTCGAACGGCAAAAGGTACCATAGATGGACAAAAATTGGTTATTTCAGCGATGGACTTTCAGTTCATTGGTGGATCAATGGGTTCGGTAATGGGAGAGAAAATTGCTCGTGGAATCGACGAAGCAATCAAATCCAAAGCGGCGTTCATGATTATTTCTAAATCCGGTGGTGCACGCATGATGGAAGCAGGATATTCCTTGATGCAAATGGCTAAAGTTTCTGGTAAACTTGGACTATTGTCCGAGGCAAAATTACCGTACATCTCTTATTTGACAGATCCAACTACAGGTGGTGTAACCGCTTCATTTGCGATGTTAGGTGATATCAATATCGCTGAGCCTGGAGCATTGATTGCGTTTGCTGGTCCACGTGTAGTGAAAGAAACAATTGGACGTGATTTACCAGATGGATTCCAAACTTCAGAGTTTTTATTGGAGCACGGATTCTTAGATTTTATCGTTGATCGAACAGAAATCAAACAAAAATTAAGCTTGGCCGTCAAGATGTTCATGAGTTAATTCTCGATGAAAATCACCAAATTAAATGCAGATAGTTCGTGGCTTTGGGAAATAAATGGACTGAAGGTTTTAGTTGATCCATGGTTTTCCGAAAGTCAAGTGGATTTTCATCCTCGATTTTCTACGCAATACCATTTGGATAAACAACCGGAAGTTTATGACATTCCACGCCCGGATTTTATTTTTATCTCTCACCCATTCACAGACCATTGTGATCGGGAAACGTTAATGAAATTCTCTGCTGAAATCCCAGTTGTTTGCCTGCCAACAATCCAGCGAAAAATGCAGAAATGGAAGCATTTTAAGCAGTTTTTGTCCTTGTCCGATGCACCTTTTCAAATAGAAAAAATTTCAAAAACAGGTTTTTTAGATTTAGTACACCATGCCTATTTGATTTCAGATAATAGGTCAACAATGTGCTATGCTCCCCATGGAACAAGAAAAGTTAAACATGCGAAAGAAGCAAGTGTTTTACTTGCAACTGTTACGACCTACGACCTTCCATTTTACTTAGGTGGGACAGTTAATTTAGGTTTGAATAAAGCAATTCAATTAGCTGATCAATTGAATGTTAAAACGATTATTTCTACGCATGACGAACAAAAACGACAAGCAGGAATCGTAGCACGCTTATCCAAAAGAACCTATACGCCATCCTCACAGTTTCTTAGTCTGTTGCCTGGGCAATTTTTCGAGTTTTAATATTTTTTTACCTCCGCACTAATCCGTATTTTAGTCCACTCTAAATGAAGATCATGCGAAAAATTTTACTTTACCTTTCTTTTTTAATTTTCGGGTTTCAACTTAGCGCTCAAGATACGACATGGGTTCAGACTTTTACCTTCGACTCGATTACATCACGTCGATCTTGGTTTCAGTTTCCACAGGAGTTGGATACTATGCGCTTTGAAAAGGTAATGATGTACTACAAGCTGAAATGTAGTCCATTAACTACTTGGGATCAATATGATTGTGGGGAATGGGACTACTTGACATACACACGTGTGTTTGATCATACGGGCTCGTTTGATTCCGTGGCTAAGAATTCTAGTCGTTTTCTATCCAACTGGGCTGCACCGAATCTAATTGATTTCACACCGGTTCCTTACACACAAATGAATACGCACTTGCGAAACGAATGGACAAGATCTTTGAATGGATTGAGTTATTCGACTCCCAATACCACATCGAGCGTTCAAAATTGGCCGTTTAAAACGGATGAAAAAGGTGGTCGCTTTCAGTTATTACTCACGCAAGCACAATTGATCCAGGCTGGCGTTCAAGCAGGTGATGTACAATCTTTGCGTCTTTATTTAAATGACATCGCCGTAGAAGGGAAATTATTTTATCCGAGCATTCGAATGAAGGCGACAAATGACATTGAACTTCTGAATATGCATTCATCAGGTTTTGTTGAAGTATATAATGCATCAGCAGGAGTACTAGGTGGACTCAGTCCGTTAGTTGTTGGAGTCAATGAATTAGCGTTTTACCAAGCATTTTCTTGGGATGGAAACTCAAGTATTATCATAGAATTTTACTTCGAAAACGATGTTCCTTCGGCGAATTCATTAAGCTTCGAAACAAGTTCCATTTCAACAAATCAGGTCTTGTCCTATAAAGGTAAAAATGGGTATTTATCCTTGAATGGTAACAATTACACCATGCTCGAATATTCCGATGAAAACATAGGAGGTGAAGTAACAATCGAATGTTGGGTCAAAGGAAATGGGGTAGCAGGAACAAATACTAGTTTCTTGGAGGCTTATGATACGCTTGGAAATCGCATCTTGAACATTCACATGCCTTGGAGTAACAACAATTTATACTGGGATGCTGGGAATCAATCAGGCTATGATCGTATTAACAAAGCAATGTCAGCCAATGAAATAGATAATACTTGGAATCATTGGGCATTTGTGAAAAAACAAAGCACAGGTGAGATGTTCATTTACAAAAATGGACAATTATGGCATTCTGGAACCAATTTGAACCGTTCCATGGGCTACATTCACCGCTTTATTCTTGGAGCAAGCAAAGATCAATCCATAAAATGGAAAGGCAGTATTGATGAATTCAGGGTATACAATGTGGCTCTGCCTCAAGCAACGATTTTAGCGAATTATCAGAAAAAAATTGATACAAGTCATCCGAATTGGGCGAATTTAAAAGTGTATTATGATTTTGATGATCTAAACTATGCTGTGGATAAATCACCGAATCAATTTAAGCTCATGCCTTCTGAATTTGGGATGATTCAATTTAATGAATTACCATTAGCAGGAGTCAAACAAGAATCTTTTATGCCTTTACTATCTTTTGGTCAAGGTACGACGAATGCAGTTGTTCAAACAGCTGTTTTGAATCAAAAGAAAATCATTGAGCCAATCATTATCTTTTCACAGCTTCCTTTATTTAGACATTTTGATATAGTGGGAAGTTATGTTGGCGTACCTCAAGGAAATGCTTATGTATTTGATCAAAATGACAATATTATTAGTCAAACTCCTTATACAACCACTACTCAATTTGTAAATACACCAATCGTTTGTTACAATCCACCATTCGAGTTAATTAATGACGTGGAAATTGCACGTTACATCACTCCTTATGGAATTCAATTCGATTTAGGTCCAAATGGATTTACATGGAAGTATGACGTCACAGATTATCAAATGTACTTAAAAGGATTAGTTGATTTAGCGGCGCATAATACCCAAGAATTAATCGATTTAAAATTTGCATTCATTGAAGGAATTCCTCCGCGGGATGTGCATTCACGTCAACCAATTTGGAGTGACTTTAAATCGTATAATTTTGCACAAATGGCCAATGATGTGGTCCTTCAAGAGAAGCCAATCATTTTATCCGATACATCAGAAACGTTCAAAATTAAAACAAGAATGTCCGGACACGGTCAGGTAGGAGATTTGGCTTGCTGTGAATGGGTAGCTAATGATCACCAAATCAAAGTGGATGGCATTCCAAGATTTAACTGGAACATCTGGCAATCAACAGAGTGTGGGGACAACCCAAATATAGGTCAAGGTGGAACATGGCCGTATGCGCGTGAGGGCTGGTGTCCGGGAGACCGTGTGAAAGAGCACGAATTTGAATTAACACCGTATGTGACTTCCGGGGATACAGTGGAATTAGATTACGTCATTAATGCGGTGCCTGGCAATGATCCTGGTCAAGCAGGTGGAAATTACATCGCGGCTTACGATTTGATTTCGTATTCCGCACCAAATTTTCAAAATGATGCTTCCATTTCGGATGTCTTGAATCCAAATAACTGGGAGTATTACAGCAAATGGAATCCAACGTGTCAGAATCCTCGAGTAGTCTTAAAGAATACGGGTGCACTACCACTGACATCATGTCGAATTTTTGCTTGGATTACTTATGGAGTTAACATTGTTTATGATTGGACAGGAAACTTAGGGTTTTTAGAAGAGGCTGTAATTGAATTGCCAGTAAACAATGTTGATTGGTGGATGGATTACAACAGTAATCAAACGTTTACAGCATGGGTTGCGGATGTCAATGGTATTATTGGCGAAGATGAATACAATCAAAATAGTTTGAAGAGTGTTAAGTTTGATGCTCCGGAACGTATCGATGGATCTTTTTTCATCTGGTTAACAACAAACAATAAAGCGAGTGAGAATAAATACCGCATGGTTGATCATGCTGGAAATATTTTGTTTCAACGTGATGTTTTGACGAATCAAACTCAGTATAAAGATACCTTTAACTTGGCTCCAGGTTGTTATTCTATTATCATTGAAGACTCCGATGATGATGGACTAGGTTTCTGGTATTCTAATCAAGTGGAAGGAGAGACAACCGGTCAAATGCGTTTGCGTCAAGTTGGTGGATCGTACATTGAATTTTTCCCGGCTGATTTTGGTAGTTACCATCGATATGATTTCTCCGTTGGATTTACATTGGGTGTGAAAGAAGAGGAGTTGACTCATGAAATCGCTATTTATCCAAACCCAACAAATGGGATCACAACTGTTGAGGTAAGTGGTTCGGTATACAACGATGCGACAATAGAACTTTACGATTTATCAGGAAGAAAATTGATGCAGGAAAAAATGAATGCGACACAGTTCTTTGCTGAATCATTTTTGGATCTTTCATCAATGAATTCAGGGACATACCTAGTTAGAATTATCACCAATCAACGAGTGTATACTAAAGAATTAGTTAAGAACTAATTAGCGTTTATTCATGGAGTTAATGCTGAGGGTAATGTCCTTCATCATTTCGATTTGAATTTCTTGAATTTCAAATAAATCCCTTTGTTGGTGGATGATTAAGTGGTCCAATTTTTCATGTAAGGTTCTGATTTCCAATTCAGATTTTAGATTGATCATATAATCGAGTTTGGAACGCTCTCGGTCCTTTTCTTCTTGTCGGTTTTGACTCATCATAATGATGGGGGCTTGAAGCGCAGCTATGCAAGAAAGGATGAGGTTTAGCAAGATGAATGGATAAGGGTCAAATCCTTTGTTCAGCAAAAATGCAGTATTCAATAAAATCCAAACAAGCAAGAAAAATCCAAAGGAGATAATGAAAGTCCAGCTACCACCGAAGGATGCAACATGGTCAGCCATTTTTTGTCCACGTGAAAGTGGAGTGTTGTCCTGACTTAATGCCAAGTTGCTGATTTGGTCTCCGTTTGAAATCGTATCGATAACTATTTTCTCCATTGACGATAATTCCCCAATTTGTTCTATCAATTTCGCAGAAATATATTCAACACGCAGAGCGCTCAACTCGCTGATAGAAAAGCAACTATTTTCATTTAAATTAGGATTGTTGATTTGTATAAATTTGAGAAAGTTATCTGAAATGGAATGAGATACTACTTTTTGAGATAGTGAAAAGGATTGATGACTTAAATCGCTGATAAATTCTTGATCACTTATGGCCATTTTTTTCATGGTTTGAATTTTAATCTAAGATAGTGTTTTTTCAAGTAATTAATCGAATCAAAAAGTTGTGAATTTCACTTCTTTTATATGCTCAAAAGTGACTTTACCTCTTGTTTTTTTACGATCACAAAAGTTTCAGAATTTTACTTATTTTTACTCTATGAATTGGAAAGAAACAATCATTAAATATTTCCCGGATGTGTGGCAGTATTTAATTATAATCGTCATTTTTATTATCGCAGCCATTTTTATTCTTTGAGAACCTAATTATGCTGGTACTTCGCTACTTTATCTTAAGTATTATTCTAGTTTTTCTTGATTTCGAGTTAAGAGCACAATTGAATATGGACTCTTTGTCACATATCGATTACCAGTTGCTTCATGGAGCTAATCTCAATGATGTTTGGGGTTACGTAGATGAATTAGGGAATGAATACGCCATCGTAGGAACGTCCAAAGGAACCTCCATTGTCAATATTACTGATGGCGCAAATCCACAGGAAGTATTTTGGTTGGCAGGAACTGAATCGATCTGGCGTGATCCCTGCGTTTATGGGAATTATGCCTATGTAACAACAGAAGCAGAAGATGGACTCTTGATCATTGATTTAAGTCCTTTACCCCAATCAAACAACCTCACAACAACTCTTTACACTGGTCCTAGTTCTAATCCTTGGCAATCTGCACACACTTGCTTTACATCACCAAGTGGATACGGGTATATTTTTGGAGCTAATCGAGGAAATGGCGGTGTCATTATGCTCGATCTTCATTCTAATCCAATGAGTCCGGTAGAAGTTGGGACGTATGACCCCTATTATGTTCATGATGGATTCGAACGAAATGACACCTTGTATGTCGGGCACATTTATGATGGGTTTTTTAGCATTCTAGATGTTTCTGATAAGTCAAATCCACAGTTATTGGGTACGAAAACGACACCAAATTCCTTTACTCACAACGTTTGGCCATCTGCGAATGGACAAGTTGTCTACACGACTGATGAAATTTCGGGTGCGTACATCGCTGCGTATGATATAACGGATGGACAAAACATCACGGAGCTTGACCGAGTTCAAAGTACAGCAAATTCGTTTGTTATTCCTCACAATGTCCATGTTCGTGGTGAATACTTGGTCACAAGTTATTACAGCGATGGAGTAATCGTTCACGATGCAACGTATCCATACAACCTAGTTCAAGTTGGAAATTATGACACCTATATTGGACAAACGCCAGGTTTTGATGGATGTTGGGGTGTGTATCCATTTTTTCCATCTGGAAAAGCTGTGGCAGCAGATATTACGAAAGGATTGTATATCCTGGGAGTGCATTACCAAAAAGCATGTTATTTGGAAGGTGTTGTGACAGACGCTGTGAGTGGACAAACACTTTCAAATGTGAGTGTTCAGCTCTCTAGTGCCGTGATGTTGGAGAAAACGAATCAAGTCGGATTCTATGCAACAGGAACAGCTTTATCTGGAATTTATACGGTGAGTTTTTCGAAGGCGGGATATTACCCAATGACACTTTCGACATCCTTGATAAATGGCGCGTTGACAACGATAAATGTCCCCTTAATACCAATAGCACCCTACAGCCTAGAAGTTAATGTACTTGAATTTGGATCGAATAATCCAATTTCCGATGCGCAAATCCGTTTAGTTCATCCATTAATTGATCATTCCGGTATTACAAATGGATTAGGAATAGAAGATTTTACCCTGTATTACCAAGAGAATTACCGTCTGACTGTCGGTAAATGGGGTTACCAAACCTATTGTATAGATACGGTAGTAACAGCCTTCACCACTAACTTGACGGTTTATTTGGTTCCAGGGTATTATGATGATTTCGAATTTGACTTCGGCTGGAGCGTTAGTGGGACGGCCCAAACAGGAATGTGGGAGCGAGGAGTGCCAAATCCAACAACGAATACGGTAACGACCAGTGATGCTGAATGGGATTGTGGAAAGTTCGCATTTGTTACAGGGAATGATGTTGGATTGAATCCAGATCATGATGACGTGGATGGAGGGTATACCCAATTGCTTTCACCGCAAATGGACTTAAGTTCGTATGTGACACCGTACATCAATTTTGCACGTTCATTCTATTGTTATCACGGTCCAGGAACTTTTGATGATACAATGAGTATTTACCTGTTAAATGGTACAACGAGTGTCCTTCTGCAACAAATGATTGGTCCAGAAGGAAATTTAATGGAATTTGACTATTTCAGTTTTCCCGTTTCTGGACTTATTCCCTTGACGAATACCATGCAATTACAAGTTGTAATTTCTGATTTTAGCCCAAATGTAAACATTACTGAAGGGGGATTAGATCATTTTACAGTGACAAATCAACCAACCGCTTCAGTGAATGATAGTTCAAGCGATAAATGGACAATTTATCCAAATCCAACATCTGAAACGTTGTTCTTGAACGGATTTAGTTCCATCGGTGCTTGGACCATCTCTGCAACAAATGGACAAGTACTTGTTCAAGGAACAACACAAGATGTGAGTTTGGAAGTTTCAGTTGAAAACTTGAAATCCGGAATGTATTTCCTTCGTTTTCAAAACGAAGTTCGTTCTTGGGTCAAACAATAAATGAATTATTGGTAACTTTGAATCTCCTATGACAGAAGAAATAAACGTCTCCATTGTGATTCCACTCTTAAACGAGTCGGAATCATTACCTGAGTTACATCGTTGGATTCAAAGTGTGATGAATCATCACTCTTTGAGTTATGAAGTTATTTTTATAGACGACGGAAGTAAAGATGGTTCTTGGAAAATCATTGAGGATTTAAGACGAATCGATACACACGTAAAGGGAATAAAATTCCAACGTAACTATGGTAAATCAGCGGCGCTACATGTCGGATTTGAAAAAGCTATTGGTAAAGTTGTCATCACCATGGATGCGGATCTACAAGATTCACCAGATGAAATCCCAGCATTGTACGAAATGATTGTACAACAAGACTTTGACGTAGTTTCCGGATGGAAAAAGAAACGCCATGATCCAATTTCAAAGACAATTCCAACAAAATTATACAATTGGGCTGCTCGAAGAATTACAGGTATTTATTTACATGATTTCAATTGTGGACTAAAAGCCTATAAAAATGCAGTGATTAAAAGCATCGAGTTGTATGGAGATATGCATCGCTATATTCCTGCGTTGGCTAAATATGCTGGATTCACGAAAATCGGAGAGAAAGTTGTCCAACACCAGGCTCGGAAATATGGCGTAACCAAATTCGGTTTAAATCGCTTTTTAAATGGACCATTAGATTTAATGACGGTCGCATTTATGGGGAAATTCGGGAAGAAACCAATGCATTTCTTTGGTGCTTGGGGAATGCTCATGTTTGTACTTGGGTTTGGATTGTTCCTGTATATGGGAATCGATAAATTGTTCTTCAATACATTAGCACTTCGGCTTTCTGAACGATCTGAGTTTTTTGTGGCTTTAGTCGCAATGATCATTGGAATTCAATTTTTCCTCACCGGATTTATCGCGGAGTTAATCGGTCGAAATTCTTCCACACGAAACCATTACTTAGTCGAAAACGAATTATTCTAATGGAAAAATTGGCTCAAGTTGATGTCAGTTGGACCCTCTTTCTTGACCGAGATGGAGTCATTAATGAGCGGATTTTTGGAGGGTACATTTTAGACTACGCTGATTTTCGATTTAAAGATGAGGTGCTAGAATCCTCCAAAGAGTTGTTTGAAAAATTCGCTCGAGTAATTGTAGTCACCAATCAACAATGTGTCGCTAAAGGATTGATTTCTCCCTTAGATTTGAACCTACTGCATGACAAAATGATTTTGGATTTTCAAAAAGCAGGATCAACGATTAATCGAGTTTTTGCTGCCATAGAGTTGAAGGATACAGCGCCATTTATGCGTAAACCCCATGCAATGATGGCTGAAATGGCCAAACAAGATTTTCCTGAAATTGATTTCACGAAGTCGATAATGGTGGGGGATACTGATAGTGATATGCGCTTTGGTAAAAATTTAGGAATGAAAACCGTACTAATTCGCAGCGAAGAAAAGACAAATGTTGTACCAGATTTGGAACTAAATCGTTTAGGTGATCTAATAGATTTTATATGAAATATAGTGTTTTTTTATGGCTGTTTATGATTGGATCTGCGATTGCACAAGTCAATCAAGTGGATTCGAAAGGACTCAAACAAGGATTATGGTATAAAGATTTCCCCGGGACAAAAATTCATATCTATGAAGGAGTTTTTAAAGATGATAAACCAGTAGGGGTTTTTAAATACCGCTACGAATCTGGAAGCATCAAAGCAATTGTTGAAAATAAACCGAATTCCAAACTTTCCATGGTGAAAATGTACTTCGAAAACGAAGCATTGATGTCGGAGGGATGTTATTGGGATCAAAAAAAAGACTCTATTTGGGTTAATTATAATGAACGAGGAGAGTTGGTCAGTGCCGAAAGTTACATTGATGACAAGCTCAATGGTAAAAAAATCATTTATTACTTGAATGATCAACTTGAGGCCGGTAAAATGAATGTGCTTTCGATGACAAATTATGTCAATGACCTCAAAGAAGGAGTCTACAAGGAATTCTATCCAACCGGTAAAGTAAAAATGACTGGAAATTATACGGCCGGTGAGCGAATTGGCGAGTGGGTTGAATACTATAATACAGGTCAGGTGATGACACGAGTGAGGTACAAAAGAGACGTACTTCATGGTTGGGCGTTCTATTACGATAAAAACGGAACCCAATTATCCAAAACCATGTGGAGAGATGGATTTAAATTAGAAGGAAAGGACCTCGAGTCATTTTTGAAGCGTTGTAAAGATAAAAACCTCGATCCAAATCAATAAAAACTGTGAGAAATAAAGAAAAACTTACTTTTTTCTCCGCATTGCCACCTTTTCGTGGTGGAATAGCTCAATTTAGCGAACAATTCCGAAAGGCAGTTGCAAAGGTGCGTGACATTGAGTCATTTACCTTTCGTCAACAATACCCTCATTTTCTTTTTCCTGGTCAATCCCAATTCGAGGAGAATCATCCTGTTTTTCATTTCCCCAGAATTGTATCAACCTTTCGTCCATGGACTTACGTAAGTGCACTTGTTCGCTTGAGAAAGTCAAGAGGGAACATCTTTATTACGAGTTATTGGATGAGCTTTTTTGGTCCAATGATGGGATTTTGGGCAAGATTTTTACCTAAAAAAACAGTAAAAATCGCTTTGATTCATAATTTGGTTCCACATGAAAAACGTTTTTTCGACGATGCGTTTAATCGTTATTTCCTGAGTCATTATGATGGATTTATCGTCCTCTCTGAATCTGTTAAGCAAGCTGTTTTGGCACAAAAACCTGAGGCATTAACTTGTGTTCTGAAGCATCCAAGTTATCAGCAATTTGGAAGAAAAATGGACAGGCAGCATGCGTGTCAAGAAATTGGGATAGATGCAACTAAAAAAACGGTATTGTTTTTTGGGTTAATCAGAGACTACAAGGGTTTAGACATTTTATTAGAGGCTTTCTCAAGGATGGATGATTCCTTTCAATTGCTGATTGCTGGTGAAGTTTATGGTGAACGAAAAGTCTACGATGACCTGATTGAACAATCCAAAAACAAGCAGATTTATTTCGTTGATCAGTTCATCCCGTCTGATAAAGTTGCTTGCTATTTCAGTGCTTCCGATATTTGTGTTCTTCCATATCGAACAGCAACACAATCAGGGATAAAGGCCATGTGTGATGTCTTTCAACTTCCCGTTTTGGTGAGTCAAGTAGGTGGATTAACGGAAGAGATTGCTGTGAACGAAAGCGGCTTCATTATTGAAGACATGAGTCCCGAAGCATTGGCGAAACAAATCACCTCGCTCTTCGCCGAAAACCGAATGGAAAACGTAGTAAAAAACCTTCTGTTGCAATGCAAAAAGCAAGAAAATGAATGGGACGAATTTGCAGAATCAGTGCTCGAATTTGCAGACATGATTCAACAATCGAAAAAATCAAACTGATTATCTCGTCGATTGTTCAGGAAAGGCGAACTTTTATTTGACTTTCAGGATACTAAATTCTATATTTGCAACCTTAATTAAATTTCAAATACGAATTAACATGCGTTTAAAAGGATTTTTTTGGTTTCTGACAATTTTATTGACGGCTGTGTGTGTCTACCAGCTTTCCTTTACTAGTGTAGCAAGTGGCGTGGAACGCAAAGCGGAAAAAGAAGCCGTGCTCAAAGTTGAGCAATTAAAAAGAGAAGCAAAAGTTACGGGTGATTCTGTACTTCTTCCGAACAATACAAAAGTAGATATCTTCTCACCAGAAGGAGCTGAGTTAGCTAAATCTGCATACATCAATGAGATTCTTCGTTCAAAAGCGGAGAAACCAGTGTATCCAGTTTTGGGAGCAACGTTCTCGGAAGTGAAAAAATTGTCTTTGGCATTTGGTTTGGACCTTGTAGGAGGGATGAGCGTAACGATGGAGATTTCTTACCCAGATTTGATTCGTTCTCATGTTAAAAATCAAAAAGACTTAAAGTTCAGAAAGCCTTTTGATGCTGCTATGGCATCTTACAACCGTAATGGTGGCGATTTCTTGGATATTTTCATCGCTTCTTACCAAAAAATCAACAAAGGACTTCCGTTAAACTACATCATCAAAGCAGATGGACTTGGAATTAAGTCTTCAGATAGCGATATCGAATCTTACTTCCGTAAGTTGATTGCTTCGTCTATGGACGGTGTTGAGCAAATCATCAGTCGTCGTATCAACCAATTCGGTGTGGCGCAACCAAACATTCAACGTGACTTATCTACGAATAGATTGTACATCGAACTTCCAGGAGTACAAGATGAGAATACGGTTGCTAAGAAAATTCAATCAACAGCGAACTTGGAGTTTTTCGAAACGTATATGCCGGATCAACTTCAAATTCAATGGCAGGACGCAAGTCGTTTGTCAACGCAAAAAGAAGTAGAAGAAGTGGCAGAGGTTGTAAATGATACCTTGGCGAAAGACACTACAATCGCAGAAAGTAAACCAGATGCTGGACTTTCTTTGAAAAACATGAATAACAAAACGAAATCATTGGCAGAGTTAGTAAAACCTGTGGGTGGATTCGCAATGGGATATGCTGAATTAGCTGATAAAGCGAAAGTTGATCAGATTTTACGTCGTCGTGATGTACAACGTGCATTCCCTGAAGACGTTCAATTCATGTGGTCAGCAGAGCCAGAAAATGTAGACGATAAATCGAAAAAAACAGCATACTTCTTATACGCATGTCGTGTTCCTGAAGGTGGAAAAGCTCGTGTAAACGGATCTCATATCTCTAAAGCATCGACTGGTTACGATTCACAAGATGGAAAAATCACTGTGGATTTGGAAATGACTGCGGAAGGATCAGACGAGTGGGGTAGAATGACAACGGAAAACAAAGATCGTATCATCGCGATTTCCATGGATAGTGTTGTATACAGTGCGCCACGTGTTATTAATCCAATTACAACAGGTAGAACGCAAATTTCTGGAAGCTTTACCTTCCAAGAAGCAGAAGACTTAGCTGGATTATTGAATGGCGGAGCTTTACCTGCACCTTGTGTCATCAAAGAATTACAAAAAGTAGGTCCAACGATTGGTGCTGAAAACTCTCAAGCTGGATTAATCTCCTTCGCTGTAGCGTTCTTAGCAGTATTGATTTACATGTATTTCTACTACGGAAAAGCAGGATTAGCAGCAAACATCGCATTAACAGTAAACGTTGTATTGATTTTTGGATGTTTGGCTTCATTTGGAGCGGTATTGACATTGGCAGGTATCGCCGGTATCGTATTAACAATTGGTACAGCGGTCGATGCGAATATCTTGATCTTTGAACGTGTTCGCGAAGAGCAAGCAGCTGGATTAGATTTAACGTCAGCGATTGGTGTTGGATTTAGAAAAGCCTTACCATCAATCATCGATGCGAACGTTACACACTTCTTAGTTGCCTTGATTTTGAAAATCTTTGGAACGGGTGAAATCGAATCTTTCGCAACAACATTGATCATCGGTATCTTTACATCGTTGTTCTCTGCAATTGTTATTGGTGAGTTAATCATTAATACATGGTTGGCGAAAGGAAAATCAGTTTCCTTCAACACAAATTACTCAAAAGGACTTTTCCAAAACTTTAACTTTAACTGGGTTGGAAACCGTAAATACTTCTACATCTTCTCTATTTCGGTAACGATTATTGGGATGATTGGATTGTTCAGTCGTGGATTAAAACAAAGCGTTGAGTTTACAGGTGGGTATACTTTCTCAGTGAAATTCCAAGAGAAAGCGGATATCGAATACATCCGTACGAACTTGGAGAAAGTACTTATTGAAAATAACGAAATCGCATCTATTGACTTGAAAACGAAATCTAACGACTATAACGTAGATATCGTAACAAACTACCTTTTGAAAAAAGAAGGTGCAATGGAAGAGGTGAAAACAAAATTGACGGAAGGATTGAATGCGTGTGACGCAAAATTAGGCAGTCACAAAATTACAGGTCAACGTTTTATTTCCGCTTCTGTATCAAGTGAGTTGTGGTCTTCATCAGCAATTGCCTTATCATTGGCGATGTTGGCGATCTTCGCATATATCTTATTGCGTTTCGGTCACTGGCAGTATTCAATCGGTGCAATTGTTGGATTAGCGCATGATGCATTCTTCGTAATTTCGATCTTCTCTTTATTACATGGTTACTTACCATTTAGTTTAGATGTGAATCAGGCCTTTATAGCTGCGATCTTAACGGTTATTGGATATTCGATGAACGATACCGTGATTGTATTCGACCGAATTCGTGAGAACTTACGTAAGAGCTCAGATTCAGAAAGTCAACACGACATCATCAATCGTTCATTAAACAAAACCTTGAGTCGTACCTTCAATACATCCATGATCTTGTTTGTGGTTGTTTTGATCATGTTCATCTTCGGTGGACCTGCAATCAAAGGATTCTTGTTTGCGATGCTTGTAGGAGTTGTCATTGGTACTTACTCTTCACTTTGTGTAGCAACACCAATCTTGATTGACTTCTCTAAGAAATTGAAAGCGTAAGCTTTTAGTCAATAGTTGAAAAGCCGTCCAATTTGGACGGCTTTTTTTTTGCCAAAACAATGCTTGTCCTTTGTAATTTGTTTGATGTTCATTCACTGGTGACAAGTTAAAGTTTTACATTGTTCATTCCATTAAACCTATAGGGAGAACTAAAAACACTCAATTAATCGTTCAGAAGCACTTTTAGAGACGAATACAATAAATACCTCGAACTGCTTGCGATGATGGTTTATATTCGTTTATTTTCAGTTTTGAGAACCGTTATGGTACCTCAGTTGAGTTATAAAAGCTAAAGAAGTAGTTCGGCCATTCAGTGTGCCACGCATTTTGATAGTTAATTATCACTTTATAAAAGGATAAGCGTAAGATTGAATACGAGGTATTTGGAAAATGAATCATTCACTTGGAGTGCTTATACGGCTGCAGTAAATCAGTACGAAACTAGCAATTATGCATGCAATACATGTAGTTGAAAAAAGCGTGATTTTCGTTTAAAGAAAAAACGTTTGTTCGATGTGGTGGAATTCAAACCAAACAAATCAACTTACTGGATCAAACGTATTGCTGTGAGTGCATGTTCGATCAGCCTAGTCAGCATAAAAAAAGCCAAGCGTGAACTTGGCTTTTTTAACGTTTCATTAACCTGTTTAATAATTCCCAGTTACTTTGAAGGAAAGCAATATGTCAGATGGGAAATAATACCAATCGTATGTCAGGTATGGACACTTAGTGAATGTAAAGGTTCCGTTATTATTGTCGGTCACATAAACATTTTCACCATAGTCCACAATTGCACCAGAACTCGTGTTTTGAATCCATATTTCGCTCGATGAAAGACTGGTTGAGGAACTACTGGTCGTATATATCTGAGAGGTAGGATTACCTCTAAAGATGAATTTATATATTGCCGAGCCGAATTGAACGGTATAATGTTTGAAAATTCCACCACCAGAAGTTGATGTTAGAATCGCATTATTTGTTGAACCACTACTTATAGTCACACTGCTTCCGGTTTCCTTTACCATATATGTATTGTTCACGATATTACAAGGAGCGCTACTGTTCCCTGTCGCAAAAGCAACGGGTAGACTTCGTTTTAATTTCCCTGATTTTGTACCAATGAAACAAGTGAAATAATATGTTTGACCCGGAATAAACGGGGAATTATCCATATTCAATTGTACTTGTTGACTCGTGATTACATCCGTTTTTATTTGATTTTCTTGAAGGTAATGATTGGGAGACATTCCGGCGGAAAAACCGACAACACTTAACTTCGATGGACTGATCTTTTCCAAATTGGCAGTTAATACAATTTGTCCATTTGAATTTTGAGTCACTGTAAAATTAATGAACGGTTCCTCTTCCTTAGCACAGGAAAACAGCAACAGTAACGGAAGTGTAAATAATAGAAATTTCATGGTGTCAAGTTTAAAAACGAATACCTATTCCAAATTGATGATAATCTGTAGAGATCAAATATAAATCTGAGCTAGAAAAAGTAGTGTTATAGTTTTCAGAATAATTTTTCGAAATCGAATATTCAGTAAAGAACGCAATTTTACCTAACGCTTTTTCTAGTCCAATATGAAATCGAATGCCTCCATGAATGAAAGATCTCTTTTCACCATTAATAATTGGATTGAAAGGGTCTTCATAAACTGTGCTCGTATAAATGGTGTTATCTAAACCCGCAAATATTTGAGGGCCAAAATACAATTCAGGAAATTTTTTGAATGGATTGTAATCGAGACCCATGCTAACGTCAATAGAATTGAACTTGTTATATGTAAGCGTTGCTGGCACGATGACATTCGTATACACACCGGCAAAGGGATCGTAAGCATACGTTTCTGTAAATGTATTCAAAATAGAATCACTTGGGGTATATTTGTAATATTCGATGGAAAAACGGCCGCGAACTTGATAAAAATATTTTGAATTGAATTGCACTACCATTCCTTTACCTGGCTTTACTAGGTTGCTAAGTAGGTTATTTGGAATCGACACGCCAGCTTTTATACCCACCGTTCCAATTTCTTGTCCTAAGGCTTGGGTGCCAAGAAGACAAAATAGAAGAAAGTTTCGAATCGTTTTTGTGAAAAATTGCATGTTCAGTATATTGATATAAGATAAAGTATAAATTTACGTAACTCGAAAAGACGTATGTTAAAACTTGATGCCTACCGTAAATTTGTGGCCGTAATAGTTAAACATGGTTTCATTATTGGAATAAGCATTTGGTTTTTGAACATCATAAATTTGAGATTTCGTACGCACAAGCGAATATTCACCAAAAATGTTTATCGGTCCAAGGGATTTTTCAAATCCGAAGTTTAGTTTAAACGCAGTATGAAGAAAGGTTGCTACGCTCAGGTTATCTAAAAAATTTGCATTAGTATAGGTGAAACCAGCTAAGTCCATTCCAACTAAAACTTCAGGACCACAATAAAACCAAGGTAATTGATCAGGAAGTATTTTATAATCAAGCCCAATTGAACCGTCTAAAGTGGCAAAGTTTCTGCAAGTAAGGTTCGCAGCTTCAATCATGTCCGTGTTGTAATTGTAGACACTCGTGACATATGCTTGATTGGATGGCGCGAATTTAATTGCCTCCGCTGTAAATCTTCCACGAACTTGGTAAAAATAATCGGAATTGGCTTGAATTCCTATGCCAACTCCTTTCGTCAACAGGGTGTTCAATATGCCTGATGGCATCGTCGCTCCTGCGCGAATTCCAAATTTACCGTAATCTTGTCCAAATGAAACAAGCGAAGTTGACATCCATAATGCAAGTAGGGATATCTTCAATTTAAATGTGTTCATACGGCCTATTTTGAGTAAGAAATTTTCAAATATTCCGGAATCAAATATCCAGGAATGGCAAAGCCAACACCTTCTGTATCTTTACCAACTAATTTGGCTTGAATAACACCATGAAGGATTCCTGTTTTATCGAATAATGGACCACCACTATTTCCACCGTTCAAACTCATGCTAAGTTGAAGCACATTGTTATTGTTTGTGTTTCGTTCATTCGAGATCAATCCAATACTAACTGATTGACCTAATTCAACTGATTTAGGAGCACCAATCGTATACACTTCTGATAAATTCTTAAAGGTCTTATCCGATGTTAAAAGGAAAGCTTTTTCGAAGTTGTATTCTACTTTTAACAAGGCGATATCGCGTGCTCTGTTAAATCGAACAATTTTAGCATCTAAGGACAGTCCGTTTGCTAAAAGTACTTTGAACTCTGCTTGTTTACTCTCTAGGTCCCCAGAAATCACATGGTAATTGGTCAGGATGTAACCATCTTGTGTAATTGCGAATCCAGAGCCGTGTCCACCATCTTTACGTTTAATGATGACACTTGCTAAACTTGCATCAGATAATTCTTTTACAATGGACTTTGGTTTAACAAGAGCCAATGGAGCTTCCTTCGAAGTAAAATCAGTTTGGATTCCAATGTTATTGTTAAATAAGTCTGTTTTACGCAATTCATGGAAACTTCTTGCGATAGCGTCACCCACCATTTCAACGTAATCCGGCGTCGAATAACCTCTTGTTACAAATGGATCTGAAAAATTATAGACAGATGTTGAATCAATGATTTCGTCATACATGTTTAACAAGTACCATGAAATGCCTAATCCTAGTTTTCTGTAATTGTTTGTTCCACCGTAAATGATAAACTCATCAATCTTTTGGATTTTTGCTTGAACAACCATTGTGTTGTTGTCATCTTGAAATATGCGGTTCACTGTATCAACGTAGCCAGTTTCTAACAGGATATTAAATAAATCCTCGGAAAATCTCGTATCATCTGTAAAGATACTTTTTCCGTCTTTTTTCTGATTTAATGATGAAGATGAAACTTGATTTTTCTTCTTCTTGTTCAATTTGTCTAAGCGCTCTTGTTCCTTGATTTTTGCTTCTTCATCATTTTTCTTACGAAGCTCAATTTCTTCATATAGTTTCGCGTCGATGTCCTCTTGATCATCCACATAATAGACCTTAATATCTTTCGTTTGGTCTTTGATATCAACTTTGATGGCATTTACTTTAATGTATCGCTGTAGGCTATCTCGTTTGTCATAGAAAATTTGATTGCTCAAATTAATTTCTTTAGGGTAATCTAAGGATGTTTCTAAATGAATTAAAATCTGCCCATATCCCATAATCATAAGTGGTAAATCCAAAACAGCGAGTGGATAAAATGCTGGAGAACGACGGAATGGACGTAGCATCACATGCTCATCTTTGTATCCTGGTGTACTCACAACGACTTGTTGTAAGCCAGTTTTTTTTATTTTAAAATCGAAGGATTTTCCTTTTCCAATTTCATCTCCATCAACCACAACGATACTCGAGTCGTTATCTGTATTGAAATGTACATTTTGTTTTTTCGGAATGAAAATTGCTGTGCAAGAACTTGTTAAAAGTAACAAAGCGATGCTTGTGAAGCGTAAAAAATGGGTCATACTAATTTAATTTAATCAGTGAAATTAAAAATATTTTTTGAATATTTATTTTTTTACAAAAAAGGCTGGTCAAAAACCAGCCTTTTCATTTCTTCTAAATTGAAATTATTCTTTCACAAATTGCTTTACAACTGCTTTGTTATCTTGGTATAAACCAAGGTAATAAGTTCCAGCGGCTAACTTCTTGCTCATTTCAATGGTTTCTTTAATTTTTCCGTTTTGCGCAGTTAGTTCAAAGGAACTCACTAGTTGTCCAGAAACATTGAACAGTTTCCCTGCGATTTTAGAATCGGATAAGCCATCAATCTCAAGTTCAAATACTCCTTTATTTGGATTCGGGTAGATGTTCACAAATGTGAATCCTAATTCTTCTATGCTGTTGGAGTTGATATTCACCTCTGTACTAGTGACACAACCATTTGCATCTTTGATGTAGATGGTATAAACACCTATCGCTAATCCAGAGAATAATGAACCAGAATAATAATTGGTTCCGTTCATACTATACGAGTAAGGTAAGTTACCACCACTACCTGTTACCGTAATGGTTCCATTGGTTCCATTGGATACGGTTGGTACACATGTTAAACTTAATGGTGCGGGCTCGGTGATGGTCGTGTTAAACGTTAGTTGACATCCATTCGCGTCTTTTACAGTTACTGTATACGTTCCTGCTGAAAGACCATTAAATGTATTACTGGAAACGAATGTTGTTCCGTTAATGCTATATGTTAACGGAGCTGTCCCGCCGGAAGCACTCACGAAAATTTGACCATTATTCAATCCTGCGCAGGAAATCATGGTTGGAACAGCGTTGATTCCGATCGCAGCAGGTTGTGTAATAGTTAAGGTATTAGAGCCAATGCATCCGTTAGCATCTTGCGCGTAAATCGTATAAGTTCCAGCGCCAAGGTTACTGAAGTTGTTCGATGCTTGGTAACTTGTTCCATTGATGGAGTAACTATAATTCGCTTGTCCACCTGTTGCGCTTACTGAAATAGCAGCATTTGTATTTCCACTGCAAATAATCGTTGCTGTTTGATTTAGGTTTGTCGTAATTATAGCTGCTGGTGGAATATTAACGGTGCCGAATCCTGAACATCCGCCATTCTCAGTGATCGTATACGTATACAATCCTGGTGCTAGGTTTGCAAATACTGGTGATGTTTGTGCTGGTCCATTATTCAATGAATAGGTGTAAGGTGCTGTTCCTCCTGTTGCAGACAAAGTAATTTGACCGTTGTTGGAAGTACATGTTGGATAGAAATTAATCGCCATACTTGCGGTGATGGAAGAACCTCCACTTACGATTATGCTGATTGATTTTGAATCGTTACAAGTATTATCGTCAGGTGAAATTCCATTGACAGAAGTAGTGGAAAAATTGATTGTATTTGCTCCGCTCACGAGTCCGTTTACTGTGACAAAAATGGTATCCGTTGTTCCAACGCCAGTTAATTGACTTGAAGTGTAGTTAACCGTAGAAATGGCTCCACTTCCAACTTGCCAACTGATAACTCCCGAGCTAATGTTTGTACTACCCGTTTGTTCAATGATTACCCCAATTTGCGTGGAAGTACCACATGCTGTTCCAGTGCCTGGCACAAATGCATTTGCGATAGCGGCATCTAAAACATCTGGATTCATTCGAATCGCACTGACATTTGTTTTTGTTTGTGAATTGTGGTAAACCCCAGTGAAGTAGAATGTTTTTTGATCGAAATCATCAATCGACATGTGGTGATAGTCACCCCAACGGGTATCTCCTGTTTTTGAAGAGGTACCAGCGATTATAGTGGTCTCTGGCATTGTCATTTGTCCGAGTGGATCACATGGTTTTCTTCCCGTCATTTTGATGGATGGAAAATCTCCGGCGTTATTGCTAGATGTGGAATAAGCCATGATGATGTTTCCAAATTTATCGATGTTAATGGCAGGCATCCATCTACTTGTTCCTGTTCCAGGAGCATAGGTTCCTTCTTGGTAGTTGACCCATGTTGGTGTAGTAACGTTTGCTTCACGACGTAATTCCACCCAACGAACTCCGGCACGGTCAGCACCATCGACATCCGTTGCTAATGCTGCCAATATGGTTTGATGATCGTCAAAAACACGCATTGGAGCTTTGTACATTACCGTTTCTCGAAGTGGATCTAACGTATTCGTTGTTCCCGGTTGTTTGATACAGGCAAAGCTTGTTAGTCCACATAATTTCGAGTCGATTTCACTAATCACAATGTCTTGGATTTTTGCGACTGTTGCTGTATTTGCCGTCCAGTTTACGGTCATCTCCCAAAGCTCAATCCAATCGTTTGTTCCACTATCAGGTGATCCGTTAGAATGCGACTCATCATCGCGGTGACGAATAAATAATGGTTTCATTCCAGCTGGAGCCGCGTTGTCTCCCTCTAAATCTACCGGTGTAATGGATTGAAATCCAAATCCATTCAAAGAATAACCTATTGTCGTTTTAATAAATGGAGAGGTCGCACCTGTTAACATCGTACTAATTTTCATTGCATATATCGTTGGCGGTCCACCCTGATTTGTACTGGCAATAAATGCATCTGATGCTTCGCAAAATCCATATTTTGGATAATCGGGAAAAGAAGTACACGTGAACGAATACGTGTAATACGCACCTTGTGGATTACTTGTCTGAGAAACGTGAATCAGCAATTTATTTCCTGAACTCGAAAATTCTGTTAAAAACCAACGTCTTGCTGGCTTATAGTACAAAACGATTGGGTCACCAAGTCCTGCTGATCCGCCCAAAGACTGCATCGTCAAAGAACTAACAATCGTTGCACCTGTATTTTTGTTGAAGATGCGATACACAGCTCCACCATTGGAGTTTGTTGCTTCAATAACAACATTACTGTCTGCATCAACCGTAGGATCTGGTGGGGATAAGTTGGTTCCAAGTCCTTGGAACGCCCACAGAACACTAGCTGAAGCGATTTTTTCTGTTGTAGCATGTTGTTGCCAAACCCAGTCTGGATTATGAGTGTTGCTCTGATCAACATCAATGATTTCTCTACCTTTGAAGTTCGGTTTAATTATGGCTTCGTGAGGTGCAACTTGACTCGGACTAGCTGGAACTAAATGTGAAATGGTTGGAGTGAAATTTCCTAGGAATTCAGATCCTTGTGCATAGCTCAGGAAATTCAACAAGGTAAATAATCCAAGTTGGAGTAATCGTTTTTGCATAGTTTATAGTTTTGAGCACTAAAAGTAAGACATTCTTTTCAATTAACTATCTTCGCAAAACAAAAAGTCATCCTCATGAAAATCATCTTGTCACCAGCAAAAAACTTAAATGAACATGTGCGTGAAAATCATGATTCTTCCATTCCTATTTTTGAAAAAGAGGCCAATCAATTAATCAAAGACTTAAAAAAGATTAAGAAGGTGGGGCTTCAAGAATTAATGGGGATTTCCTTGGATCTGGCAGAGCAAAATTTACTGCGTTATAAAAATTGGAAAAAGGCATCCGTTCAAGCAGATCAAGCCCTTTCAGCAGTTTATGTGTTTAACGGTGAGGTTTATCGTGCTTTGGATGTAAACAACCTGTCCGATGAGCTTTTGCCAAAATTAAATTCGGATGTGCGAATTTTGTCTGGTCTCTATGGCATGTTAAAACCGCTGGACTTAATTTATCCATACCGATTAGAAATGGGTACTCGGTTTTCGAGTAAAGCGGATCAAAAAAACCTGTATGAATTTTGGGGTGATAAAGTGACAAAAGCATTGAAGAAAGAACTTCAAAAGGACGAAGTCATTGTGAACTTGGCTTCCACTGAATATTTTAAAGTCATCAAAACAAATCTCCTAAAAAACAGAATCATTACCCCCGTTTTTAAAGAATTTAAGAATGGTCAATATTCCGTTGTGATGATGTACGCAAAGCATGCACGAGGTGCAATGGCACGTTACTTAATTGAGCAGAATATCAGTGAGATTGAACAATTAAAACTTTACGACGTGGATGGCTATCAATACAACGATTTGCTGTCATCGAATGACGAATGGGTTTTTACGCGCTGAAACTAAATTCGGGATTTCTATCCAAGATATCCCAAGTGTGATCTGCTAGTAACTTAACGGTTGCGATAAAGGTCAATTCCTGCCCTGATTTCCCCCATTGCGTGGGTCCAACAAGGGACAAGGAAAATTTCCCGTTGCTTCTTTGATACAGGTGATAAGTATGATTGATGAATGGTTCGAAACGCATTTCCGCTTGGTAAATGAAATGAGAAATTTCTTTACGTTCATTTAATTTTTTTGCTTGAGAAGCTAATAATTGCATTTGCTCATACAATTGAGAAAGTTGCATATCAGTTTGATGCTCCATGGCACTGACTGCACGACCTTTGATTTTTCCTTGATCTTCAGGTTTAATAATCGCTGACCCAGCATGATGTGCGTATTCTAATGAATGCGGATTCTCTGTGATCTTATCTGGATCAATGGGATTGATAAATGCTTTTTTTCCTTCTGTTTGACTCACGAAAATATATTTGACAGTTGCTTACCAACAGATGCGCCAATTGCCACACCCATTCCTCCCATACGAACACCAAAAGCAATGTTTTTGTTCGTTTTTTGGATGATTGGTTTTTTTTCGCTTCCAACCGCCATGATCCCAGACCATGAATAATCAATTTCTACCGGCGTATTTGGAAGGATTAATTCATGCAGATATTGTTTTAATTTTTCTTGAATCAGTAGGGTAGTCTCAAATTCTGTACTTGTTTCTCCTTTAAAATCTAGGTTTCTTCCTCCTCCAAATAATAGTCTATTTCCAACATTACGGAAATAATAGTATCCGGATTCCATATGAAAGGTTCCATGTACGGCAAGATTGGTAATGGGTTTGGTCACCAGAACTTGTGCACGAGCTGCTTGAATATCACTAAGGTATTCTTTAGCAAAGGCATTGGTGCAAACCAACAGTTTTGCAGTTTGAAGCGTCCCCATGGAAGTATGTACTTCGACACCTGATTCATAGGATTCAAAGGATAGCACATTTACCCCAAATAGAAACTGAATTCCTTCATGTGTACAGGATCGATGTAATTCCTCGATTAACTTCCCTGTGTGAATGGCTCCTTCCAAACGATTGTGGTAGGCTGTTTTTACGCCATTAAATCCAGAATCAATCAGTTTTGTTTTGTCCTCAGTGTACACGTTTTTTTCGCCCGAAACATCGAAGAGTTTTTCATTTAAATAAGCAAGAAAATCGGGCGTCAAAGATTCGTCTTCCTCACGGATGATGTCCCATGAACCACAGGCTTCGTATTGAATGCGTTCAGGGTCAACGAGTGAAAACAATTCACGTAATCCTTCCATCCGCATGGAAACGGTGTCCCAAACAGTCCCTTCATCCATTTTACTTAAATCGTCGTTCAGTTCTGTTGGGCTCCCAAAACACGTGAATCCAGCATTTTTTGTACTTGCTCCAGTAGGTAAATATCCGCGTTCAAGCAGGATGATTTTCGCACTAGGATTTGCTCTTCTGAGGTGTAATGCAGTACTCATTCCAACGATTCCTGCACCAATGATAGTGAAATCAATTCCATCGGTGTAAATGGAACGTTCCCAGAAACTTAACTTGGAAAAAGGAAGCATTTTTTTAAGTCGTTAATTTTTAGCAAATTTGTCTTTGAAACAAAAGTAGGATTTTACGTTGATTCTATGCTTTGTTTTCTAAGTTACAGCTATGAGTAGACTCGTTATTTTTCTTTTGTTTTTAGGTTTTCAATCAATGGCGATTGGACAAACTCCCGTTCTCGTTGCGCTCGAAGGAACAGTACAAGATTTTGTTAGTGGACAAAAATTATTTGGAGCAACGGTGAATGTGATTCAGAATGGAGTTTCTGTGTCCCGAGTTGTTTCTGATAACAAAGGATATTATTATGTCTCAGCAAAAGTCAATCCCGCTCAAATTGTCGCAGTGGTGGTTGCTAATCCTGGTTACATGACCAAAAAGCTTTCGTTTGATTTGAAAACCATCGTTCCTAAAGCAAATGCCACTAATGGAGTGAAGTTAATTGATCAATTGCCTCTGCAACTGTATGTTGTTCGTCCAAATGTCGATTTGACCTTTACCAAAGAAACGTATGCGGAGAAATTTGTTTGGGATCAATTAATTTACAAAGCGATTCCAGATGCGCAGGTGAAGGCAGACATGGACAAAAAAGTGAGGGATTTGTACAAAATCGCGAAAGATAAAGAACGAACAATCTCTTGTGTCGCTGCAGCGGATTTGGCAGTCAGCCGAAAAGAATACGAAAAGGCAGTTTTATATTACGATTCAGCTTTGGTGGTTGCTCCTGCTGATGCTGTGATTACTCAAAAAAGAAAGTCCGTTCAAACGATTATTGAAATTAACGAAAACGAGGCGAAACGCAAAAAGGAATTTGACAAATTGAAAAGCGAGGGGGATGCTGCATTTACGGCAAGCAATTGGACACTCGCTGAACAAAAATACAAGTTGGCAGACCAGCAAATCCCCAAGGATGCTTATATCGTGGCACGCCTTGCTAAAATCACAGAAAATGTCAATGCGGATAAGCAAAACGCAGCCAATAAAGCGCAATACGATAAGATAATGGCTTCAGCGAATACGCTTTATACAGCGAAAAAATACGATGAAGCGATTGCGAAATACAATGAGGCGATGAAATTACAGCCGAATCAAAAGGACATCGTATTAAAAGAGATTTCAAAGATCCAAGCGATTAAGGAGGACAATGCCAATGAACTTGAGGTTAAGAAACAATTGAAGTCAGCAAATGATTTGTATGTGCAAAAGAAATATGACCAGTCGATTGACATGTACAAAAAAGCGGAATTAAACATTGCTAAATTCAAAAAACAAACACTTATTGATCAGTATTCGAAGGAATTGCAAAACGGCATGAAGAAAGTGACGGATTGGAAAAATTCACAGGATCAGATTTATAAGGATCAATTGGCCAAAGCGAATGAGAACTTTTTGAAAGGACCACAATTTTATGCGGTTGCGAAGAATATTCTGAATTCAGATCCAATGAAAAGTCGTCAAAACGAGCCGTCTGTTATCGAACTCAAGGATAAAATCAGTAAAATGGAGGCATATTATGCTCAACGCAAGTCCGCTTATGCTACTGTGAAAGCTAAAAATAATGCACAGGCGTTGAAGGAGTTGAAAGCTGTTCAAATCATTGCCACAACAAACGCTCGTTCTTTACCAGCAACGGAATTGGCTCAATTGCAAAAAAGCATTGATTCCTTGACAACGATTACTGCTCCAGCAGTGGTGAAAACTGCGCCTAGTGTGAAGGAAGATGTCATTGTAGGTACTCAATTGAAAGCTCCTGGAGAGCGCACAAATGGAACGCCGGAACAAGCATTTAATGACTTGAATAAAACAGCTCAACAGAAGGCGGAGCGTCCACAAGAACAACTTCAAGAAATTAAGAATGTCTTTGATTACCAAAATCACTTCAACGAAACGATGAGTGCTGTTCAACAGGAATCTACCGATCAAAACATGGAATCATTCAAATCGGAGCAGACCATGATTGATCGTAAAAATCAAGTTGCTGCTGATCAAAGGCAAGGAGATTTACAGAATGAACTTCAAAAAAATGAAGTAGCTGTAACGACAAGAAACAAAACGCAAGAGGAGAAACAAAATCAAAATGCGGAAAACATCAGCACATGGAAGGATGCCAAAGATGTTTCCATCGCAAATGAGCAAAAGACTTCCGATAAATTGCAAGAGTCTGAATTGTCTCGATCTAATCGCTTGTCAAACGAAGAAGCTGTTCGTGCTGAAAAATTGAAAAAACAAGAAGAAAAAGATTTATCCGCTCAAGAGAAAATGAAAACAAATTATGAGGTTTCTGTTTCTAAAAGAGAGAATGAAAACGCGGTGAATCAGGATCAACAATACGAGCAAATTGAAAAAATTGCTGCATCAAAAGTGGAATTGACGAATGCACCGAATAACTTGAAGGACGAAGATGGAGTATTGTTTCCCAAAAATGCTATGACAGAACGTACCTACACAGTGAAGAATTCACAGGGATTTGTGACCACGGTTATCGTTCGTCGTGTAGTAGTGGATAAAAATGGTTACGGTGTTGTCTTTGAACAAACAACTAAAGAGGACGGAGTGAATAATTTCACTCGTAATGGTCAGATTATTACCGACTACATTTGGTTCAACGAGTCTACTGGTGCCAACGTTATTGAAAAGTAAATTCATAGTTCGTTGTCAGTAACTATTCTGTTACCTTTTTATTTAAGTTTTCCTTTCTTGTACTTTCGTTAAAATTCATTTCATGAGAGTACATTTTATTGCCATTGGTGGAAGTGCCATGCACAATCTAGCCATCGCCCTAAGTCGAAAAGGAATTCACGTAAGTGGTTCGGATGATGAGATTTTTGAGCCGTCTAGAACACGTTTAGAGAAAGAAGGTATTTTGCCAAAGCACATTGGTTGGGATGTTGCAAATATCCATGCTGAATTAGATGCAGTCATTCTCGGAATGCATGCACGTGAAGATAATCCTGAATTATTGAAAGCAAAGGAGCTTCAAATCCCCATTTTCTCGTACCCCGAGTACTTGTACGAGCAAAGCAAGGATAAAATGCGTATCGTCATTGGTGGAAGTCATGGCAAAACCACCATTACCTCGATGCTCTTGCATGCCATTAATAAACTTGGATTGAATGTCGATTACATGGTCGGAGCACAATTGGAAGGATACGATTGCATGGTGAAATTGACAAATGATGCCAAATTCATGATCTTAGAAGGTGATGAGTATTTGAGCTCACCAATTGACCGTCGTCCGAAATTCCATTTGTACCACCCTAACGTTGCGCTAATCAGTGGTATCGCTTGGGACCACATCAATGTATTTCCGACTTTTGAAAATTACACCAATCAATTCGAAATCTTTTGTGATTTAATTGAGCCTAACGGAACGTTGATTTACAATACGGAAGATCCTGAAGTTCGTAAACTTGGCGAACAAGCACGTGAAAGTATTACTTCCATCGCATATCAAACACCTACATTTGAACCAACGGAAACAGGTACACTTCTGCATTTTGAAGGACAGTCATACCCATTATTGGTTTTTGGACCACATAACCTTCAAAATTTAATGGGCGCAATGAATTTGGCGAAGTCTATTGGAATTGATTATGCGTCATTCTTACAAGCCATGGTGGATTTCACTGGAGCAGGAAAACGCTTGCAAAAGGTGATTGAGCGTCCAGATTTCGTTATGTTCAAGGATTTTGCGCATTCTCCCTCCAAATTGAAAGCGACCACGACAGCGGTGAAACACCAATATCCAAACCGTAAAGTTGTTGCTTGTATGGAATTACACACATTTTCTTCTTTAAAGAAGGAATTCTTACCTCATTATGAAGGAGCAATGATTGCGGCAGATGAAGCTTTGGTATACTTTAATCCAGAAGTTGTTCACCATAAAAAATTAGAACCTATTTCCATTCAACAAGTGTCCGACGGATTCGGAGGATCTGTTGACGTCAAAGATAAAACAGCCGATGTTTTGTCGTTTATTCGTTCACAGAAATGGAACAATGCGGTGTTATTAATGATGTCCTCAGGAAACTTTGATGGAATCGATTATGATCAACTAGGAGAAGAACTATGCGCCACATTGTAAGTGTATTTATATTATTGCTTGTCATCACAAGTTGTGGCATGCCAAAATTCCAAGTCGATAAAGCGGTTTCATTAGACTTGAAAAAGGAAGAAAGTAAATTTTATTCCTTTTCGGTGGTCATTTACGATTTGAAAACCAAGCAGTATTTTTACTATAATGATTCATTGGCACATGTGCCCTTTTCTCCTGCTTCGACGTTTAAAATTCCGAATACCCTCATAGGATTAGAATGTCACGTTTTAAAAGATTCAACGACGAAATTGAATTTGGGAGCGTTGGATGATCCGACATTGAAATTTGCTTTTCAGAACTCCATTGTTCCATATTACCAAGAACTTGCTAAAAGAATAGGGGAAAAGGATATGTCCGCATATTTGAAACGATTTCACTATGGGAATGCCTTGTCCACACCTGAGTTGACGACGTTTTGGTTAAAAGGTGACTTACGAATTAGTGCCTTAGAACAAATCGATTTCTTAAATAAAATCGAAAAGCGCCAATTGGGACTTCGTTCAGAATCCTATGAAACGTTGATGAGTATTTTTCAAGAACGTTGTGAAGGTTCTCTTCGGATATATGGAAAAACTGGTTGGGGAGTCCAAGACGGTAAAGACATCGGATGGTTCGTCGGATTCGCGAAAAATTATTCAGACCGCTATCTTTTTGCTACCGTGATGACTTCGCCGGAAGAGGCGTATGGTAAATTTGACTTTGGAACGAAACGTATTTCATTGACGAAAACGGCCTTCCAAGAGCTCATCAATCGCTAATTTCTAAAGACGATTCTTCTAAAAACGAGTGAAATCAACAAGGAATTCATCGTTGTATAAAAAAGTAAAGCAAGTAGAGAAATCATCATAGTGAACTGAGGATCCAATTTGTTTTTCCAGTCCTTGATAGCTAATTGTTTAATTTCTACGTCGCTTTTATTTTCCAATTCAGGCTGGTTCTTACGAATGGCATCCAGTTCTTTCTTTGTATCAATGCGAACATAGACCTCATTCATTTTCTTCTCGCGAAATTCTGGAAATATTTGTCCGTAGTAAAAAAACAAAAACACGCTTACCACGGCAGTGTAGGGTACCCCTGCAAGCATCCCATTTTTAATGTCCACCAACAAGTTGCTTTCGGTTTGTGTTCGCTTATGCTTATAGATGCTCCAGGTGATCACAAAGGTGAGTAGGAACATATTTAGTAGTCCAAAGTATTTGATGTCATAAAGCGAAATGCTAAGAGCTAAAGCGCCCATTTTTACACACATCCAAACTAGACTCGCAATCAGTCCATATTTTACTGCTTTGTTCATTATTTATTCATTGAAATCAAAAATTCTTCATTCGACATGGTGTTTTCCATGTGTGATTTCAGGAATTCCATGGCTTCCACAGGATTCATGTCAGCGATAAACTTACGGATTAACCAAACGCGTTGAAGGATGTCCTTTTTCACTAATAAATCCTCACGACGTGTACCTGAAGCGGTAATATCGATCGCTGGATAAATACGGCGATTAGAAATCTTGCGATCCAACTGTAATTCCATGTTACCTGTTCCTTTGAATTCTTCGAAGATGACTTCATCCATTTTAGAACCTGTTTCTGTCAATGCGGTTGCAAGGATGGATAAAGATCCACCATTTTCGATTTTACGAGCCGAACCGAAGAAGCGTTTTGGTTTGTGTAATGCGTTTGCATCAACACCACCAGAAAGGACTTTCCCTGATGCTGGAGAAACGGTGTTGTATGCTCTAGCCAAACGTGTGATGGAATCCAAAAGGATACAAACATCGTGTCCACATTCTACTAAACGTTTTGCTTTTTCAAGAACCATGTTCGCTACTTTAACGTGACGTTCCGCTGGTTCATCGAAAGTTGAGGCAATGACTTCTGCTTTTACGCTTCTCGCCATATCCGTTACCTCTTCTGGTCGTTCGTCAATTAAAAGAACAATAAGGTATGTTTCTGGGTGATTTGCTGCAATTGCGTTCGCTACATCCTTCAATAACATCGTTTTACCCGTTTTAGGCTGTGCAACGATCATTCCACGTTGTCCTTTACCAATTGGAGCAAAAAGATCCATGACACGTGTTGAAAGTGTTTCTTGTGCGTGTCCAGTTAATTTGAATTTCTCTGACGGAAATAATGGTGTCAAGTACTGGAAAGGAACTCTGTCGCGAATGTAAGATGGATGACGTCCGTTGATGGATTCAACTTTCACCAATGGGAAGAATTTCTCTCCTTCTTTTGGTGGACGAATGCTTCCTTTAACAGTGTCTCCTGTTTTTAATCCAAATAATTTAATTTGATTCTGAGAAACATAAATATCATCTGGAGATGGTAAGTAATTGTAATCCGAAGAACGCAAGAATCCAAATCCTTCCTGAATCACCTCTAAAACCCCTTCAGCAGAAACGATTCCAACTAAATCGTAATTTGATTCATCTGGTTTTTCTGTGGACTCAACAGGCGTGTTGCGTTGATGTTGTTGACGCTGGTGCTGTTGATTTGGATTCTGGTTTTGATTCTGGTTTTGATTTTGATTCTGGTTTTGCTGACGGTTATTGTCTCGTCTGTTTTGTTGATTGGACGGACCTTCATTCGGTGTGTTCGTTCTTTCTACACGTTCATGACGGTGAACAGGTTTTTTAGCTTCCATTTTTGGAGCTTCTGTTTTTGTCTCTGACGTGGATTCTGTCGTATTGTTTTCAACGCTCACTTCTGCAGTTACAGGTGCTTCAACTGTTTGACGAATTCTAGGTTTGCGTTCATTTTTGATCGTTCCCTCTGAATCTTCACCTTTCACAGTTTTGACTGGGCGAGGGGCTTTCACTTCCTTCACTTCGGTAGCTGTTGGTATGTTCGTTTCTTTTGTTGGAGTTGATTCAGGACCAGCGATACTGTTGATGAGTTCTGGTTTTTTTAATGATTCACTGTTTTCTATTCCTAGGGTTTGTGCAATAGTACGAAGTTCCGAGATTTTTTTTGTCTCTAATGTTTTACGATCCATTAATGATTGTCTATGTAAATAACGTGTGATTTGGAGATGCTTGAACCGACGGTTCGAAAGAATTCACCGCAAGTTTACTAAAAAATGTTTAGTCCCACACTATTTTATGAAAAAACTATGTTTTTCTTTTCTTCTTTTTCGCTGCGGGAAAGAGTATGTTGTTTAGGATCAGTCGGTAACCAGGTGAGTTTGGGTGTAAACTCAAGTCTGTAAACGGATCTCCTACGTAATGTTGGTAGTCCTCTGGATCGTGTCCACCGTAAAATGTCCAGGTACCTTGTCCCATTTCTCCATGAATGTAACGAGCTGTATTTGCAGCCTTATTTTCTCCTAAAATCAGGACATTCGATTTGATGAGTTCTTTTCTGAAATCAGTTGTTTGTCCCATAAATCCATTCACTACATCTACATGACACTGCGTCAACATGGTTGGAACGACATCCCATTTTGCTGAAAAATCAAACAAGGTAAATTGATCCATTTTCTGTGAAATCTGTCCTTTGATTCGCATGTCACTTGCGTCAATATCGCTGTATTCATAAACCATCGGATCTTGAATCAAATGAAAGTCTTGAAAAGCAAAGGTTTGATTGAAGTTTAATTTTTCTTGAGCTCGTGGATCCGCGGCATCACCATCAAATACGGAAGCACACATGTCCACACCCTGTGCAGCTAATGCAATATCAAAACTATCGGTTCCACTACACATCGTAAACAGGAATCCACCACCAATCACGAAATTCTTTAGGTTTTGTGCTACCGCTAATTTCAATTCAGAAACTTTGCTAAATCCAAGCATTTTCGCATTTTTCTCTGCCACAGCAACCTGATCCTGATACCAAGCTTGGTAACGGGCATTTGCGTAAAATTTACCGTATTGTCCAGTGAAATCCTCGTGGTGAAGGTGCAACCAATCATATTTAGGAAGAAGCCCCATTACAATCGCGGAGTCATAAATCTTGTCGTAAGGAATTTCTGCGTATTCCAAAACCAAGGTCACTGCATCATCCCATGGCTGCTTGTTAGGTGGTGTATAGACAGCTATTTTTGGTGCTTTTTCTAATTGGACAATCTCCATGTTCACCTCTGGATTCGAAATTTCCATTCGAATTTGATTCACTTGTCCATCCGCTAAGACTTGGTAGCGTACGTTTCGAATAATTAATTCTTCTTCTAGTGTTTTCAAATGTGGAACAAGAAAGGAACCCCCTCGGTAATTTAAAAGCCATTCCACCGTGACATTGTTTTTCAGGCAATAGAAAGCAATACCATAAGCTTTCAGGTGATCCGTTTGCGATTCATCCATAGGGATGAGTAACTGCGTACTGCGACCAGAGAAAGAAAGTAAGAAACAAAAAGAGAGGAGAAGTAAACGCATGTTAGAATGGATTGTCGTCAGCACCACTGTTGTCAAAAATATCTGAATCTTCTCCCTCATCCATTTTACTTTTAATGGTGTAGGTGTTGAAGTCTTGGTTAAACGAGTTCATACTTGCATTATTCGATCCCCCAGCTATATCCAATTCAGGAACTTCATGTAAATTCTCAAAACGAGCGTATTCAGGAACGAAACGTAATTGAACAGAGTCTAATGCTCCATTTCGGTGTTTTGCGATGATGATTTCACCAATTCCATGCAAGGAATTTCCATCATCGTCTTGGGTGATGTTGTAGTATTCTGGACGGTAAATAAAGGAAACAATATCCGCATCCTGTTCAATTGCTCCAGACTCACGTAAGTCGGATAGCATCGGTTTTTTATCGCCACCACGTGTTTCTACGGAACGACTCAACTGCGATAATGCAATGATCGGAACGTTCAGTTCTTTGGCAATTTCCTTGATGGAACGAGAAATAGTCGAAATCTCTTGCTCTCGGTTTCCACCACCTTTTCCGTCCTTAGCAGACATCAATTGCAAGTAATCGATGATGATTATATCGATGTTATGCTGAGCCTTCAAACGACGACATTTCGCTCTAAAGTCGAAGATGCTGATTCCGGGAGTATCATCAATAAAAATAGGTGCTGTGGCTAATTTTGTAATGCGTGAATGCAATTGTTGGAATTCATGTTCCTTTAAATCACCTTTTCGTAATTTCTCTGCGGAAAGTCTCGATTCACTCGCGATCAAACGTTTCACTAACTGAACTGAGGACATCTCAAGAGAGAATACGGCTACTCCCATGTTGTAATCCACTGCTGAATTTCTAGCCATGGAAAGGACAAATGCTGTTTTTCCCATTCCGGGACGAGCAGCTAGGACAATCATATCCGAGCGTTGCCATCCGGAGGTAATTTTATCTAATGCATGGAATCCAGTTGGAACTCCAGATACACCATCTGTATTCTGAGCAGCTTTTTCAATTTCTTGAATGGCTTCGCGAACAACTGACTGCATGGAACTTACTTGCTTACTCATATTGTTCTCTGCGATCTGGAACAAGTCCGATTCTGCAGCATTTAATAAATCAAATACATCGCGTGTTTCATCGTAAGCATCTCGGATGATTTCACTGCTCACACGGATTAATTCACGCTTGATGAATTTCTCCGAAATGATTCGAGCATGATGTTGAATGTGCGCAGAAGAAGCGACACGATTGGTTAAACCAGCAATGTATGCTGCTCCACCTGCAGCCTCTAATTCGCCGTTTTTTTGAAGTCTTGAGGTAACAGTAACGAGGTCAATTGGATTCGTTGAAGCAAATAATTCATGAATCGCTTTGTAAATAAATTGATGCTTTGGATCGTAAAAACTATTTTGATTCAAGATATCGATCGTATCGTTTACCGCATTCTTCTCTAACATCATGGCTCCAAGTACAACTTGCTCAATGTCAACAGCTTGAGGTGGTATTCTCCCGAGTTCGTTGATCAATTGACCTTGCGTTTTTAAGCGTGTGATTGGTTTTCGAATGTTATCTGGATTGTCCATGTAACAAATATACGGATTCGAAAATCATCCTTTCATGGTCGGATTCAATTTCTTATGAAAAAGATGTGAAAGGTACTTATTAACAATTGTTAATATCACTTTAGTTCCAATAAAGCTTTCTTGGTTCCAATGTGTACAGTGATGTAATCGATTTCTTTTTTTGGACTTCTCGCCGGAGAATGTGAGCGACCATAAAAAATGATTTGCAAGTGAAGTTTGTTCCATGATTCTCTTGGGAATAACTTCTTTGCATCTTTTTCAGTTTGCACAACATTTTTTCCGGTAGTCAATCCCCAACGGGTAAGCAGGCGATGAATGTGCGTGTCCACAGGAAAAGCAGGATGTCCAAATGCTTGCGACATGACTACAGATGCCGTTTTGTGACCAACTCCAGGGAGCGCTTCTAATTGCTCAAAGGAATTTGGGACTTCTCCACCGTGTTCGTCCAAAATCATGTTAGACAAAGTCCAAATTGCGAAGGCTTTTTTCGGGGAGAGTCCACACGGACGAATGATGGCCTGAATCTCCTCGATACTCAGTTTAATCATATCTGTGGGATTCGACGCTTTTGCAAAAAGTATTGGGGTGATTTTATTCACTCGTTCGTCGGTACATTGAGCAGAAAGTAAAACAGCAATCAATAGGGTATAGGCATCCGTATGATCTAATGGAATCGGTGTTTCTGGATAGATTTTATCTAATTCTGTCAACACATAGTGTGCTTTTTCTTTTTTTGTCATGTTAATAGAATCCTAGTGTGAGTAAATGATACCAGCGGTCTTGACTGATGAGAAAATACAGTAATAAAATGCCGCTTGCGTAACGGGTGAAGTAAGACCCCATGATGAAAAATGCATCTTTTTTTCGATAGAGGAGAAAGGCAAGAGGGATAAGGAATATGGGGAACAACAGGAATTGTGCCCAATAAAAGCTGAAATGAATCGGGATTTCTTGTAAAAATTCGTTGCTTCGGGAAAGGACAGAAACGGATTGATGAAAAATGGTCGTTTTATTGATTTCTATAAACGGATTGATATCGAAAAAGCGATTGGAAAATGCATTTAGAAAAAAACTTTCCCCTTGATTGGTTTTTGCTAAACTAACAAGGTTCCCATTCATACTATGGTAAACGTCTGTGGAGTAGGAGGTAATGACCGCCGAAACGCGCTGATTGGGTAAAATAAGGTCCAAACACAGCGCTAACAATACGATCAGACTCACGAGTGCGATGCAACGGTGCAGCAAAAGAATGGGGCCCGATTGTAAACGAACATACAGTTTTTCAAGGTCTTCTGCTTCCTTTTTCTTTCGTGCTTGGAATTGTTGACGCGCGTGCTCTCGATACGCTGAATATTCCGCTTCAAAAGTGGGTTCAGATGGATGTTCGATGTCCATTTGCGCCTCGGGTTCCTGCATTAAAACTTCGTATGCGGCTTGAATTTCGATGAATTTCTTTTCTGCATGCGCATCCTTGTTCACATCGGGATGGAACTTCTTCACTAATTCCCGGTATCGCTTGCGGATTTCTTCCTCACTAGCTCCTGGACTTAATCCGAAAAGTTTATAAGCTGATCCACGCATGTGCTTTGGCTTGATCTAAAGTGAGTTTTCGCTGAATTTTACCATTTTCGGTCATGATCATCGGAACGGTCTGAGCGAATTTAGGAATTTCCGCATTGGAAAATGCCGAAAGTAGCTCTGATTTCTTGAGGGTAATAGCTTGTTCTGAAAGCAAAATAAGTGCCTCCCCCCAAATGGGATGAGGGATGGAACTGAGGATAAAGCGTCCCGCTATAAAGGATGAAAGCCGCTTTTCCAGTTCCTCCGGATGAATTTTTTTTCCGCCAGAATTAATGACAAAATCTGCGCGACCCTTCCATCGAAAAGTGCGTTCATCGATCAATTCTACAACATCTGTAGTCTGAATGACTTTTAACTGTATCTCTGGATAGTGAATCGTCAAACAATTATTGTCTACAGAAAAATGAACTCCTGGTAGGGCATGGTATTCGCTATCTTGTCCGATTTTCCGGAGTGCTACATGTGAAATCGTTTCGGTCATTCCGTAACTTTGATATGCAATGAGTTCATGTGAACGAAGTTGCTCGCTCAATTCCACTGGGATTTCAGCCCCGCCAATCAAGATGTGTTGAACTTTTTTCAACTTGGAAAGTGAAGAGGGATTCTGTAAAATATGAGCCAACTGTGCAGGGACTAAAGCCACAAAGTCAATCTGCTCATGCACGTTTTCAAACGGATCAAGACTTGGATTAGTGATGAGGAGCGAATAATTGCCTACGAGTGCTCGAACCAGCATCATTTTTCCGCCAATCGTATCTGGAGACAAGCATAATAACGCTTTTGTTTCCCTGTTAAGCTTGAAAAAAGATATGGTTTTTTGTGCGGAAACGATAAACTGTTCCTTGGTAAAGGAAACTTCTTTAGGCTTACCAGTCGATCCGGATGTGTGAATGCTCATTGCTTGTCCATTCTCCCATTGACGGCAAAATGTTTCAACTTTTGACTGTAGTTCCTCTTTGAGTTGAATCGATTGAAAAAGGGGATGCATAGCTAGTATTCGATGTCCAAGTTGAACAAGTTTTTCAAGGTATGTAAATTAGGATTTTTCCGTGCAAGTGCTGAAAATTTATCTTTTCCGGTTAAGAATTTGGTTTCTTTTTCCGGTTCGTTGCTCATCGAAAGTTGTATTTCCACATGGTAATTCTGTAAACTTTTACGCATGAATTCAATGAATCCCATGAGTTCGGCTTGAATGTAATCCATCTGAACTTGGTTGTCCACTACAATCCCAAGGACTTCCTCGCTGATTAAAACGGGATCTCTTTTAATCAAGGCGTTATAGAAGGTCTCTAGTCCATTTTCCTTCACCACATACGCGTATTGTTTCCAAAACATTTTGACGTGTTCAATGCTAAAACCTTCTCTTGGTAAATCTTCTAAATTTCCTTGTTGTTGAGATTCTTTGATCTTTTCAATGGAATCCTTAATGGAAATATGTTTCGTCGGAATGACACCTTGTGGACTCGTTAAAATTTTGTTTTCCACTACTTTTTCTGCGGGAATACTGGTAACGCTAGCAGTTTTGTTTACGGGAGTGGAAGCGCTTGATTTTCGGAGTGTTTGCTTGGGGGATGGAAGAATGTCTATTCTATCCGTCAGTCCTTTTTTTTTTCAGACTCTTGTTTTAATGAACAGAGTTGCATAAGAGCTACTTCGATCAACAAGCGTTGATTTTTCGATGATTTATAGTCGACATCGGTTTTGCTTAGAATGCTCAAGCCTTTCATGATGCGCTGTGCTTCAATTTCTTTCGATTGTTCAACAAATCGTTGGCGTACCGTTTCTGGAACTTCTAATAAATTGGATATTCGAACATCTTTACAAACCAATAAATTGCGTAAATGCTCTGCTAAACCAACAACGAAATGATGTCCATCAAAACCTTTTTCAAAAATATCATTCAAAATCAATAAGGTCGTCGAAATGTCTTCTTTCTCAGCTGCGTCCATAACTTTGAAGTAATACTCATAATCCAAGATATTTAGATTATCGAGTACGTCTTTATAGGTTAAGGTTGTTCCAGCAAAGGTGACGATTTGATCAAAAATAGATAGGGCATCTCTTAACGCTCCATCAGCTTTCATGGCAATTTGGTGAAGTGCTTCTGGGTCAGCAGAAACGCCTTCTTTTGTTGCGATTTGTGCCAAGTGATCAGCAATGTCCTTTACACGGATGCGACTGAAGTCAAAAATTTGACAACGAGAAAGAATCGTTGGGATGATTTTGTGTTTTTCCGTTGTAGCCAAGATAAAAATGGCGTGCTTTGGTGGCTCTTCGAGTGTCTTTAAAAATGCGTTAAAGGCACTATTCGATAACATGTGAACCTCATCGATGATGTATATTTTGTGCGTGCCAATTTGCGGTGCAATGCGTACTTGATCAATTAAACTGCGAATATCATCTACCGAGTTGTTTGATGCTGCATCTAGTTCATAGATGTTTAATGAATTTCCAGTGTGGAAGGACAAACACGAATCACATTGATCACATGCTTCCATTTGCTCTGTTGGCTGAAAACAATTGATGGTCTTCGCTAGAATTCTGGCAGTAGTTGTCTTACCAACTCCTCTCGAACCACAAAACAAAAATGCTTGGGCTAAATGTCCACTTTTGATGGCATTCTTGAGTGTATTCGTAATCGAATGCTGTCCAACAACCGTGTCAAAGGTTTGTGGACGATATTTGCGGGCGGAAACGACAAAATCACTCATGGAACAAATATACCGTTTAAATTCTAATTGTCAATGCTTGATGAGATGATATTGATACCGTTTTTCTGGGGAAATGATCAGTAATTGATAAGTTCCTGTAGGGATTGATTCAAAACGGAGCACAGACGATTCAATTTTTCCATTTTGAATGGACTTGCCTTCTGTTGACATCAAATAAAAATCCGAACCGATGAACTGTTTAGGAATAGAAAGTTCAGTGCTAACGGGATTCGGAAAGACCGTGCGATCTGGCTCTGGTAAACTGATAATCTGATTTGTCGAATCATAGATTCCTCGTTTACTAAAATAGATTTTCAAACTTCCAGATCGGACATCGCCCCAAATCACATTCAACGTATCGTTTTCGAGGATCACGTTCATAAAATCGTTTCCAGAATCTTCTAAAATGGGAAGGTGGTCAACAAGTTGGTCACTTACGGAGAAATCGTTCAACCAGATAGAGGTGGTAGAATTCCGAACAGTACAGTAGATTTCGCTTGATACAGAATACCCAGATCCATTCGCATTTCTCCGGTCTCTCCAGCAAACGGCTAAATCTCCATTGGATGAATAATCAGCCCAAATTAAATCTTGAATCTTTCCATTTCCAATGGGATCTTGATTGATTCGCGCTGGAGCACTCCAAGAAACTCCGTTATTACTTGTTTCAATAAATACAATATCAGCTTCTCCAAAGTCATCGCTGAGAAAGAAATAACTCATTTGATTGGCATTGTTCGGATGTGCTTTTAGCAATGGTCCTGCTTTCACCAATGTATTGCTCGTTCCGAATCCCTGTCCTTGATAGGCAACATCGTATGTGTATGTTTGTCCTTGATTATTTGACTGAACTCGAATCAATCTTGGAAGCAAACTTTGACTGGCAACATAACTAGGATAAAGCGCCGTAAATCGTCCGTCTGCTGTGACAACAGGTGAAGCCATTGGCTGCGGAATGATGGAGCCAGAAAGAAATCCGTTAGCATCTAATTGTTCTGATTGAAAGGATAGTCCGCCATCTGTGCAAATAGAAATATAGGGATGATAGGGAGGTGTAATCATTGTCGGCTGATTAGCATTCATATTCGTGACGTAAATAGTCCCGGCATTTGGACCCGTCGTTTGATCAATCACCATCCAAGGACGATCGATGCACACTTGATTAGGACATGAATTTATGTCAAGAACGATACTCGGATTTCCCCAGGTAGTACCACCGTCGATTGACTTACGCACAAGAACTTTTCCTTCACTAAAGTTGATGTTATCGTAATCGATGTAACACATATACACGTTTCCTAAATGATCATAGGCAAGTGAAACATCCGCACTTGAAAAATTCGGAGATATGTGAGTTTGCCAAACAGGCGTTGACCATGAATTTCCCCCATTGTTAGATACAGAAGTTTTAATAACTACTTTATTATTGAACTGAAGTCCCATCCACGCGGCAACCAAATGCTGTGAATTCGTTGGATGCATCACGAGGTATGGTTCACCTTCAAAGTAGTTTCCTTCCGAAACGAGTTGGTTCTGTGCCTTACTTTGAAATCCAATGTAGTTGAATAGCAGGCAAATGAATAGAAATATCTTCATGGTACGAAGGTAAAAAAAAACGCCATCCTCGTAAAGAATGGCGTTTATTTTCGTGTTTTGGTTTCGTGTTATTCGAACACTTTCATGTCGATTTTTCCATTAACCGTAATGGATGTTACCGTTCCGGATAAGACCATTGGTCCTACAGATTGGGTAATCGAATGTGCGAATTTCATTCCGTTCACCTCTTTGAAATCACCGAAAGTAATGGTAGATTCCATCGTTTCCCCATCGCGTGTCATCACGTTGATGGTCTTTTCTTTCATGAACGTGGTTTTGTTAAAGTAATCGTAGGATTCGTTTTTCTCATCAACGGTTTTCAATACGTAGTATTCAACACCATTCATGTTCTCGATTCCCACTAACTCGTGAGTCAAACCGTTTTTTACATAGTTCATTTCTGGAATGATTCCGTTTGACTTCGCTTTGGAAGATAATTCTTCTGCGGTTAATTCGGTTTTTCCTGTTTGCATATTGAAGGTAAATCCTGCTTTTCCATCGTAGAATGATTTTTGGAAAACCATTCCTTGACCTTCTAGTTTTTGACCCTCTGTAGTTGGAGCAACAAAAATCTCAGTCGATTTCAAGGCAAATGGAATTTGGTCTCCTTTCAACTCATAGATACGTTCGAAGTTTTTAATCGCTTTCAACTTTTTCGCAGCTGCTTTTTGAGATGTTGTTCCAGTTAAAGCAAAAACATAATTATCAATTAATTGAGCAGAAGTAATGTCGGCAGGTTTTGTATCCTTCATCACATTACCAAATGGATCTAATACTTCAATTTTGCCATCGGCATCGAAACGTTTCAATTTCTCAAAGACTTCTTCGTTACCTACAACAATGATGTTGCAGTTTTTAGAAGTGAAATATTGTTGAGCCATTTGAAGTACATCTTCTTTAGAAACACTTTCTAAGCGTTGTAAATAGGTTTGGTAATAATCCTTCGGAAGATTGTTTTTGATGATGTTTAAAGCAAAACGCGCAATGGTTTGTGGACGCTCCAATGAACGGGCAAATCCACCTGCCATGTTTGTTTTTGTTAGGTTCAACTCCTCATCTTTCACATATTCATTCGTGATTTTTTGGAACTCCAATAAAATTTGCTCAATCGCTGAATCTGTAACCGCATTTTGGAAATTTCCTCCAGCTGACATCCATGAACCATCTTCAGTAATGTTCAAACTTGAGTAACAACCATACGTGTACGCTTTGTCCTCACGCAGATTTTGCATCAAACGCGTTCCAAATCCACCACCACCAAGAATTCCGTTTAGAACAGTTAATGGCAATTGATTTTTATCACCCGTTTTCATGTCAATTGGAAATGTCACGTAAACGACAGACTGAACAGCACCTGGTTTTTTCACAAAAACAACGCGATTTCCTTTGGTATAACTTCCAGCATTCGGTTGCTCTGTAAAGACAGGTCCACCTGTCCATTTACCAAAATAAGCGTTTACCATTGCTTCTGTTTGTTGACGATTGATGTCACCAACAACAACTAAGTAGCTTCCCGTTGGTGTGAAGTTTGCAGAATAAAATGAAACTACATCCTCTCGTGAGATATTGTTCAAAGTTTCCTCCGACATCACATCGCTAAATGGATGATTTGGGAAGTTGATTTTAACCGTAGCGTTTTGCGCCATGGTACCTGCATCGGATTTTGCAGACAATAAACTTGAAACATTTTGTTTTTTAATTCGGTCGAATTCCGATTGAGGGAAATTTGCATTGAGCAAAACATCAGACATTAAGCTTAATCCTTTGTCCATGTGCTTTGTTAAACAGGACAACGAAATAGATGATTTGTCCGCACCTAAAGAAGCGCCAATAAAATCAATTTCTTGATCTAATTGATCTTTCGTTCTGTTTTTCGTTCCAGACATAATTAAAGAACCTGCCATGTCTGCAAGACCAGCCTTGGATCCTTCTAAACGTGGATCAGAACCCATGTTTAAGTCAAATGAAACTCTTGGTAATTTGTGGTTTTCAGAAAGGATGACCGTAATGCCATTTGCTGTCGTGAAAACTTCAGAGTCTTTGATGTTGATTTTTTTTGCTTGCGTTGGAGCAGGCATAACCGAGCGATCTACCTGAGCTGTTGTCCAAGTACCTAACGCTAGAAAGCAAAGTGTGAATATCTTTTTCATGTTTCAGTCGATTATTTTTCTTTTGGTAAGTAATGTAAGATGACACGTGCATCTTGCGTTAAGTATTTCAAGGCAACACGTTGAATATCTTCACGGGTTACTTTCATGTAATTATCTAATAGCGTGTTAACACGATTTGCGTCACCGTAGTAAACAAAATTATCCGCTAGGTTTTCTGCAATTCCTGCAATAGATGAATTCGCAGAAACTAAATCGTTTTCGAATTTATTTCGTGCTTTTTGGAATTCTTCTTCGGAAATTAATTCCGTTTGCATTAAACGAATTTGCTCATCGAATTCTTTTTGAATATCGTCCAGGTTGACATCTTTTGCCGCGATGGCAGCCATGATACCAATTCCAGCATCTTCTAATCCGTAGTTGAAAGAAAACGCATACTGTGCCATTTCTTTTTTCTCAACGATGACTTTGTTGATGCGGGAAGAACTTCCACCGGAAAGAACCTCGTTCAACATTTCCAATGCGTAGGTATCTGGATTGGTTTGTTCAGGGAATTTATATCCCATAAAAATCGCAGGAAGTTGAATGTTGTCGTAAATTACTTCTTTCGTCACTCCTGTCAAGACAGTTTTGTCTTTCGTAGTTCGGTTGATGACAATTGGTTTTGCCAAGTAACTCGCAATCATTTTCTTTGCTTCTGGACTTGTTGAAGTCATGAAGTTTTTTGAATCGAATTTACTTTTTGAAATACCATATCGTTTTTCGAAATCGGCATCAGACTGATTAATGAAGTCACGGTACAAGTTAATCGCTTGTCCTTTTGGAATGGATGCAAAATACTTATCAATCCATGCTTTGGTTTGTGCGACATCCAAGTCTCCAGCGATAGATAATGTTGCATTGGAAGGAACGTAGTAATTTTTGTAAAAATTTACGTAATCTTCTTCTTGTGCAGCATCAAGGTGATCCATGCTACCAATCGGTGCCCAATTGTATGGATGTGTGGTGAATACACGTTTAAACATTTCAGTAAAGAAAGATCCGTACGGTTGATTATCCACACGTTGTCTTTTTTCTTCTTTTACAACACTTCTTTGTGTTTCAATACCTTTGATGTCAACTTTTGCGTGAAGCATGCGTTCGCTTTCTAACCATAATCCAAGTTCTAATTGGTTGGAAGGAAGGATTTCGTAGTAATACGTGCGGTCCTGAGAAGTGTTGGCGTTCAATGTCCCACCATTTTTCTCTACCAATTCACTATACTCTCCTCGTCCAATGTTTGCAGATCCTTCAAACAATAAATGCTCAAAGAAATGGGCAAATCCGGTTCGGTCGTTGTTTTCGTTTTTGGAGCCAACATGATACAAAACGGAAACCGCAATGATTGGTGTGGCGTGCTCTTCGTGAATGATTACATGTAAACCATTCGGTAAATCATAGGAGATGTAGTCAATTTTCTTTTGTCCAACACTTAGGAAGCTGAACGCAGAAAAACATCCGATTAATACTAACTTTTTCATTTTCAAAATTTGGAATACGAATGTAGTTCAGAAATTTGATGTATGCTAAAAATACGCTTGGAATTTTTCTCTTTTGAAAAAAGGAGTCGAAATGGCCTAAAAATTGGTTAAATTTGACTCATGCGATTTTTACCTACAAAAATTTTCTTGGGATTTACTTTTCTCATTGCGTCAATTGTTCATGGACAACTGATTGTACCAACGATGGACTTCAATAATTTTTTCGTGAATTTTCAAGATGGATTTTTTCGTCCAATTGAAATTCAACCCATTTTAAGTTACAAAGCTGGTGATGATGTGGTTGCGTATATCGATACACGTGGAAATATGCGTATTTATGATGGAATCGAACGCAAGGATGTGACAGCATTGAATGTGGAATATCAAGTTTCAGATCACTTGGTGGGATATAAAATCGCTAATGGACTCCGAATGTGGGATGCAGGTAAATACACTCCGTTAACGAATTTCGGTAGAGGTTTCATTGTGAAAGATAGCATCATCGTTTATGAAGATACGCGTTACCAATCCTTGAATGTCTATTGGAACAAACAAATGCTGCCGTTGGTCACCATGACAAATGGACTGAGTATGCCTGCTGCAATCGGAGAAAATATTGCCGTTTACAAGGATAACAGCGATACGTATTTTTGCTTTTGGCAAGGAAAAACCTATGAAATTGCTACGTACAACGAAGAACTTGTAGAGTTTAACATTGGAACGGATGTTTTTTGTTTTAAAGATCCTTATACGCAGTCTTTCATGATGTTCGATAAAGGTGAGTTTTTGGAAATAGAATCTTCGCCTATCAAAAAGTATAAGTCGGGAAGAGGATTTATTGTCTACGAGGATTTGAATGGGAATTTGTGGATGTATAAAAACGGAGAGAAAATTGCCCTGTCAAATTTCTCAACTACGTTTTGGGATGTAAAAGATGACATGACTGTATGGAGTGAAAATAGTTACCTTTTTGCTTATACAAACAATGAGAAAATAGAAGTGGCAACTTATTTTCCGGGAGAATACCTATTGAAGAACAACACCTTTGTTTTTCGCAATATCCTAGGTGGCGTGAGTGCTCTTGTCAACGGGAAAATACAGGAAATTACGAACATGCGCGATGCTGAATTTGAAATTTACGGAAATAAAGTTTTGGTGAAATTATTCAATAAAACATCGATTGTATTTTCTGAAGGGAAAATCTATACAAACTAGTCATGAGACGCATTTTTGGCATTGTTTTACTCTTTTTGAGTACGCATCTTTTTGCTCAGAATCCAGCAATTGATCACCTGGAAATGTTATACGATCAAGGGTATTACAAATTAGTCTATCGCAAAGCTGCACGACTATTAGATAAACCGGAATACGATTTTTCAAAACTCCCAGGTTATTATCGATCTATTTCAACGCTGCAACTAGCGCAAGATGAACATTGGTACAAACGACATCAGTCGAATATTGAGGAGGCCTTGACACTGTTAGCAGAGTTGAGAACATCAGCGAAAGGACAAATCATCATTAAAGCACATATTTCTGAGTTAAGTTTTTTAAAAAAGGACTTGGACTCATGGTTGGCTGTTGGAAAGCAAAGCTCTTCTTTCGATAAAGCAAAATTTCAAAAGTTTGTTAATCAGTTTTTCGCTGATTTACCCTTGATTGAAGTCGATGGGAACAAAGGCAATGTTTTTGTTTCGAATCGACCGGAATTGAAAGAACGAAATGAACTGATTGACATCGCCAAAAAACAATTAGGGGTTCCCTATGTGTCAGCAGGAATGGATCCAAGTGGATTCGATTGCAGTGGGTTTACGAGTTTTGTTCTTCAACAGTATGGCGAAAATATTCCTAGACGAGCAGCAGATCAATTTGATGCCAGTGTTAAACTAAACGAGGACGAAGCTCAAATTGGTGATCTGGTTTTCTTCTCGAATGGGGGAGAGGTGAATCATGTAGGAATACTCATTAACGAAAAAGGACAAGCGAAAACGATGATTCACGCGAGTAGTTCAAAAGGTATTTCCATAGTCGAAATAGAAAATTCCACTTATTGGAAACCGCGAATTGTGGGATATGGAACCTTTATTGCTCCGAAGAAATAGCTTTGCTAAAAAGTATTTGTCCAATAAACATTAGAAACAACACTTCCATTCCGCCGGCGCTCCAAACATTGGGGTAAATAAAGAAGGTAAGGGTACTTGGAATCAATAAGTAAAAAAGTATTCTCGCTCTTTTCTGAACCTGTACACTTCGAGTCAAGGTTAATTGCCATAAAGCCACATAAATGAAATAAAGTAGCGGTAAAAAGATCAATTGAACATAGTCCAACAGTAGAGCCGGTTGATTGAAAAGTATCAAACAAACCAACCATTCAAAACCAACAAATGCCCAAGTGTAAAAGAGAAATGTAGTGGAAGATTTATCCTTGTGTACGTAATGGATGAGTCCAATCAATAAAGTCAGCGCACTTAAAATCGCGATTTGCACGTATGGAAAAAATTGCCATTCCATCAATTGAATAGTACTGTACATTCCTCCAAACAAGGCAATGCCTAGCAAAGTAATGATTCCGTATTGTTTGAATTGATTCATTATCCTAAATGATTTCTTCTTGATTTTTCGCAAGCACAGACTAATTGCCAAAGTGCTCTTGCACCTACATTCGCATCCCAATCACCTTCAGAACCTGGTGCGACTTCGTTTAAGTCAAATCCAATGATTTTTCTTCCTGAATTGACCAAGGCAAACAACAAATAGCTGACTTCTTGTAATTCGAATCCTCCCGCAACAGGTGTTCCTGTGTGTGGACATAATTCTGGTTTTAATCCATCAATGTCAAAAGAAACATAAACGTTCATCGGAAGGTGTTGAATCATTTCTTCCACTTGACTTGCCCATGTTTTACCAGCATATTGCTCGTTTTTTATGTTCCAATCGTAATAGGTTTGAACGCGGTCGGAATCACGACTTAAAAACACTTCTCGTTCGGAAACGTCGCGAATGCCAACTTGTACAAGTTTGGACATGTGTTCCGCGTGTTGAATGACATTAAACATGATGCTTGCATGTGACTGCGAAAATCCTTCATAGGCATCACGAAGGTCCGCATGCGCATCGATTTGTAGAATTCCGAAGTCATCATACGTTTCGTTTAGCGCCTCCATTAATCCAAGTGGGGTGGAGTGTTCTCCTCCTAATACAGCAGGTATTTTACCTTGAGCCAAGATATCCGAACAACGTTCTTTCAAATTGCTTCTTAATGCCTGATGTGCACTATTGATTTCATCTAGAACGGATTGGTATTTCAATAAGGCTTTTTCTTCACCATTGGATTCTAAGTACTGAATGTATTCTAGTCCCTGCTCACAACAGTGCGCATTGATTTCTTTCCATTCTTGCGAAATGGGTGACATATACACTTTTGTATCGTAGGCACGGTCCAAATCTGGATGGAAAAAATCAAGTTGTGTCGATGCTTCCAAAATCGCTTCTGGTCCATCGCTCGTTCCTTTACCATAGGAAGCGGTTGCATCCCAAGGAATAGGGACAATCACAATGTTCGCTTCTGTTTCCGTGTAAGGAAATCCAAAAATATTACCGTTGGCGATTCCTACGCCATTTGGATCAAATTCACTCATTTTATTTGTTTAAAAAAATCAACTGCTTTACGAACAGAACCGTGTTCTAATAAAAGTGCTTGTGCTTCCGGCAAGGAAACTCCGGTTTCTTCTGCGACCATGCGTGCGCCGCGATCAACCAATTTATGGTTGCTTAATTGCATGTCCACCATTTTATTTCCTTTGACTCTTCCTAGTTTAATCATTAAACTGGTAGAAATCATGTTTAAAACCAATTTCTGAGCGGTTCCAGATTTCATGCGAGTACTTCCCGTCACGAATTCTGGGCCAACAACGGGTGCAATCGGAAATGCTACTGCTTCGGCAAGTGGTGAGTCTGGATTACAGGAAATTCCAGCGGTTAATAGTCCGTGTTCCTTCGCCTTTTCGATGCCACCAAGTACATAGGGTGTACTTCCGCTTGCGGCGATTCCTACAACTGTGTCAAGTTCTGTCATGGAGTATTGTTCTAAATCAATCCATGCTTGATTTCGGTCATCTTCCGCAAATTCAACTGCCTTGCGAATCGCGGCATCTCCTCCTGCAATGAGTCCAACGACAATTCCATGATCGATGCCAAAGGTTGGCGGACACTCACTTGCGTCAACGATTCCTAAGCGTCCACTTGTTCCAGCGCCAATATAGAATAATCTTCCGCCTTGTGCCATGCGTTCGCTACAAGCATTAACAAATGCTTCAATGGCTGGAATTTCTTTTTCTACGGAAAGTGCAACTGTTTGATCTTCCCGATTGATGTTTTGTAATAAGTCCAATGTGGACATTTTATCTAAGTCCTGGTAATTCGAACTTGATTCGGTTACTTTCTTCATTTTAGTGCAAATAAGCTTTTGAATCGTTTTCGTTCAAGTCTACTTCGACATGATTTTTTAACGTTGTGGATAGACCGAGTCCAGCGAAATCTGTTTTAATTGGATAACGTCGGTGTTGGCGATCTACTAAGGCAACTGTTTTAATGGCTTTTGTCGCTTGCTCTAAAAACTTCATGAGTGCATACTGCATGGTTTTTCCGGAGTTGATGACATCATCGACTAGAATGATAAATCCTTTCTTTAATTCCTTTTCATCAATCGACAATTGAATCGCTTCGCTCCATGGTTCATCTTTGTTCACGATGATATCAAAGCAAATCACTTCAATCTTGCTGTTTTCACGAATGATCTGAGCTAATTTATGAGCGATAATGCTTCCATTTCCAGCAATTCCACCAATGAAAATCCGTTCTTCTTCAAAACAATTCTCCATTAGTTGGTGTCCGATTCGAATGATTTTTTGCTCGATTTGCTGGTGATTCAGGATGATTTGCATAGTGAATTTGAATTATGAATCAAAGTTAATAAACAAACGACTTGTTCGAAGTATCAGGCAAAAAAAAATCCCGACAAAGCCGGGATTTAAAGAAGTTTGGAAAAGTGATTAAAGTTTGATCACTTTTTGACTTGTTCCATTCATATTGACAAAATAGATTCCTGCTGGAAGCATTTCGATGTTCAAGGTGTCATTGGATGTCGTTTGTAGCATCATGCCGTTCATGTCTGTCAAGGTAACGATTGCATTTGCGGTTTTACCGTAAATGTTGATCATTCCGTTGCTTGGATTCGGTGAAACCGTAAAATCAGCTGTGTTTTCAGTGGTTACTCCTGCTGCTGAGCGAATATCAAAAACGATTGTTCCAGGAGAAATTCCAGCAGTAAATTGGTGGATTTCAGTATTTGTAGCATCGTAAATGTACACTGTTCCAGTCGAGAAGAAATCTGTTGTGGATGCGTATAATTGTCCACTAAGTGGTTCTTGTGCCAACTCGTAGAAGTTTAAATTTGCTCCACTCACTGGACCAACATTATTCATGCTGATGAGGTCAAAATTATTTAAGGTGATCTCCGAAGAAATTTGGTAAGTGATTTTGTCGTCTCTCAATGCCGAAGTACCACATCCAGCGATGGCATTCGCAATGTTTACTGTGGTAGGAGCTGATGTTGCTAGGTCAAATTTAGAAATAGATGTTCCTGTCCAATCTTTATTGTTAACTGTGTAAAGTGCTGAACCAAATTTGATGAGGTTGTCTGGATTTTTTCCATCTGGACCTAAATCTACTTCGTTTCCGTAGCTGAGGTTCGATAAATTCAATTGTCCGATGATTCCTTTTTCATTTCCCCATTCGTATGCGTTGTTTACAACTAAGTAAGCTGTTGATCCGTCAATCACGATGTTTTGAGTTGCCCATTTTGGACCAGTAACGGTATCAAATGCTTGAATTAATTGTAAATCAGCGGTGTTGTATACATGTAAATAGGAGTCGAACGTCGTTAAGTATTCTCCACGCGTTGCGATTAACTTATTTTGGTAAACGGCAAGGTTGCGAACTCCTGGACAACTAACACTCGCAATTTCTTGGTGCGTGTTAAGGTCCATTTTGAAGATTTTTGAATCTGCTGCTACGTAATAGAAATTCCCGTCAATCACGAGGTCAGAAGCGAAGCGCATGTTTTCCAAGGTATCAACAACTTGGTATTGTTGCGTAGTCGGTACGTATCTTCCAATCGTTACAGGTTCGATAATCGACCCGGTTTGGTAGTCAAAATACCCTTCATTTACCACCAAAACTTGGTGTAATTGATTTTGTGCAAAGCTCCAAGTGCTTGCAAATAAACTTAATGTAATCAATGCCTTTTTCATTCGTTCTGTTTTTTTGAATGTGTAACAATAAAAAACTAGAAGAAGAAAAAAGTAGGAAAAGCTAGGATGTAAAACACCCTTGGCGAGTCCGACCTTTATCTGAAGTCTTCTCTCTGTTCATGGGCAAGTCTTCTGGCTCATGTCCTTTTCAATTCGTCTTCCCAATTGCTCAGTGACTCCGTGAATTGCATTTTAGACATTTACAGCTGCAGATACAGCTCCGGATTCTAACCGGATTCCTTATTAATCTCGAAAACGAGAACCTATGGACAGTGCAAAGATAACATTTATTATAAGGTGACGTTCCAAAACGGAGGATTCAGTTGCCTGATAAAAAAGAAGCATCTGAAAATTATTTGGCGATTCTGAAAACTATAGCTATCTTTGCACCCGTATTGACCAAGGGTGTCAGTCTACATAATAATCATTTACATAAATATTAGCATGTATTTAAATTCAGAAAAGAAAAAAGAGATCTTCGCTCAACATGGTGGATCTG
>JAHENC010000003.1 GCA_024643365.1 Crocinitomicaceae bacterium
ACCGAACTTGTCGATTGAATCAAGGTTAAAGCGCTCAATGGTTGACTCACATTCACTGTGTCTGCCAATAAACATCCATTTGCATCCTGTATCGTTACCGAATATTGACCGCCAGTTATCGCTGCTAAATCTTGAGTCGTTGTACCATTACTCCAGCTATATGTATAGCCCGGTACTCCACCTGATACACTTAAATCAACACTACCAGTTGGAGTGCCAAAACACAAAGCTGAAGTTGGATACAAAGTCATGGATATAGCCGAACCCGGTTGGTTGACAATCCCGCTATAATTTGATGTACAGCCATTAAAATCTGTAACAACTACAGAATAAGTTCCTGCGGTAAGGTTATAAATATCTTGAGTAGTTTCGCCAGTGTTCCATAAATAGGAAAATACTGGTGTTCCTCCTGTAATCGTTAAATCAACGATTCCATTCGTGTCCCCGAGACATACCACGTTGTATACTGTTCCATTAATTGTTAACGGAAGTGACGGTTGCGTAACATTAAAACTCAAGAAAACACCACAACCCAAAACATCTTCCACATTTACATAATATTGTCCAGGAGAAAGATTGGTAACATCTTCTTCCACCGCTCCTGTTCCCCAATCAAATACATATCCAGGAAATCCGCCACTTGGACTGAGGTTAATATCCCCATCAGCTCCACCAAAACAATTTACATTTCCAACAAGGGAAGTTACAACAACAGTATTGGATGGATCAAGTATGGGAACTAATAAGACCTCTGGACAACCATTTGAATCGAAAACAGTTACTTCATAATTACCATTTTGTAGTGCCGAAATATCTTGTGTAGTAGCACCATTATTCCAACTATATGTATAACCTGGTGTTCCACCAGAAACGGTGATGTTAATCGCTCCTGCAACTGAATCTAAACAATTTGCGTTGGTATGAGTTTCGGTAATTACCGTCGATGAAGTAGGCTCTGTAAGGGCTAATGAAATTGTTTCAGTACAATTATTTGCATCGGTAACAACAACTGAATAGTTTCCTGCTGGAACCTGTGAAATATCTTCGGTTGTACTTCCATTAGACCATAAAAAATTAAAAGGAGAAACACCGCCAGCAACCACTAAATCAACTGAACCTGTAGAATCAAATTGACATAAAACATTTTGACCGGAAATACTCAGTAAAATTGGCACCGCCAAATTTTGAATCGTTACTGTTAATGAATCCGCACAGCCATTTCCGTCTTCAACTTGAACTTCATAAGTCCCACTCGCAACTGTTAATTGATCTTCCACAAAAACCGAATTATCCCAGAAGAAAGAGTATGGGGCTGTTCCTCCGGTCGTTGTTAAGTCAATCGAACCAGGGCCAAAACAACCAGCATCAGTATGCGTTTCAGATAACGTAAGTGGATTTTGTGGTTGAGTCACAAGAAAATTACCCGTTAAAAAACATTGATGATCATCAACAATATTCACGGAATAATTACCAGCCAAAAGGCTATTGATGTTTTGTGTTGTCTGAGAGTTATTCCATAAGAAGGTATATCCTGGAGTTCCACCAGAAACAGCAATATTCACCGCGCCATTTGCATTACCAAAACAACCTATCGGTGTAACCAGACCCGAGAAAGACAGCGGTGCTGTTGGCTGTTGTATCGTTGCTCCATAAGAAACCGTACAATTGTTTGCATCGGTTACAAGTACGGAATAAAATCCTGTGGGTAGACTTGAAAGATCTTCCGTAGTTTGAGCGGTCGTCCACGAAAATTGATATCCAGGTGTTCCGCCATTCACCGTTAGGTTTATCGAACCTGTTGACTCACCGTAACATAAAACATCAACCTGTGTATGAGAACAGGATAATGGTTGATTCGGTTGAAGTACCGTTGACGTAAGAGAGTCAACACATCCATTTATATCTGTAACGTTGATTTCATAAGGTCCAGATACTAAGTTATTAATGGACTGATTGACGGGGCCATTAGACCAAAGGATTGAATAAGGAAAGACTCCTCCAGTAATTGACGCATTCACTGAACCATTATTGCCTCCGTAACATAAAACATTTTGAATGACAGAAGATATTTGAATATCTGAAGGCTGGGTTAATGTAATCGAAGAAACAGATGAACATCCGTTTGCATCCGTTACGGTCACTGTATACGTTCCAGCACTTAAACCGGTTAAAACTGAAGTTGTTTGACCGTTTGACCATGCATAGGAGTAAGGTGATGTCCCACCTGTTACAGTGGCACTTACAGAACCATCTGAATAATTAAAGCAGGAAATGTCGTATCCATTGTAATTAAATACACTGGAAGTGGAAACACTTAATAAATTAGGTTGTGTAATAGAAAACACTGTATCGGTAACACATGTGTTTCCATCCTGAACGGTTAAATTATAGTTTCCCGGTGCTAATCCTGATAATCCGTTAGTTGTGTTGTTCGATGACCATAGATAAGAAATAGGATTCGAACCTTGCGCACTTATTAAGATAGAACCATTTGAAGCATTAAAGCATGTTACATTTGTTAGATTAACCAATGAAACGATTGGAAGTGGATTTACAACGACACTATTTGTTAAGTTGTTAAATGTACATGAAGAACCATTAAATGATATATCTAATTCATAAACTCCAGAATTTAACAAGCTAATATTTGAAACCGAAGGATTGTGAATCGTTGATGAAAATCCTTGAGGTCCAGACCAAAAATAATTTGCCCATGTGGAATAAGCAGCACTCAACTGCAGCGTATCACCGGGGCACAATGGGTCGTTCACAGTAAAGTCAACCGAAGGACAATTGGCCGTAGATATTGTCAATTCGTTATTTGAAGATGTCGGACATCCAAAAGCATCATAAACATCTGAAGTTCCATTATTCGTCACAAGGTTTCCTGATAAATTTCCAGTTCCAAAAATGTATGCTTTGTTTTCGAGCGTACTATCACAAGAAAGAATTAAGCAATCTGAAGAAACCTGAACTTGAAATCGAATAGCTGTACTATCTGCCCCGGTGGGTGAATTGACCATCTGACCCCCAAGTGAAGCCGTCGCACCTGTTCCCACACGTGTTTTAATAACCCTATTCACCGCATCATATTCTGCTTGGTCATCCCCACTTGCATCTGACTTGGCCCCAAAAAACGGACCGTTTAAATAGGTAATAGAATTAGGTACATATGATGTTCGAATATCTAATGTATCCGTCATGAATGTATTCAATGAAATATCCGATCCAATATTTTTTCCAATAACGGTATATTCAAGGACATCACCAGGTAAAACAACTCCTCCATTTATATCATTTACATAAACCGTCGCTCTTAAATCTGGCTCATAGATATCAATTGCCGACGTAAGTACACGTGTTAAAATGGTTTCAGAAGAGGTTGTCACACGAATATTTGCTGAGGATGCGCCATTATTTAAATAATTCTGGGCAGTATTGTTAGGTATATAAACAGTTGCATCATAACCTAGTGTGTTATTGTAACTTGGAACCCTAAAGGGGGTTAACACTCCATTATAGGCAATGGTACTATTAAACATATCAGTAGCCGAGTGAAGTCCATCAGTTACCTGCACATAATTTGAAGCAACGCCATTAAACAACAATTGATCTCCGGTTTGAGACCTGTCACCATCGTATGCAATCACACCCAACTCGAAATTCACTCCTCCGGATAAAGGAGTTAAAAATCCTGAAATGGGAATTGTTACCGTATTCGAAGCTGTACCTTGGCTTACATTTGCTAAACCGTCAAAAACAGTTAAATTCTTGTAAGATTCTGCGGTATTTTTGTAAACAACGACTATTGACCAACCACCGAATAAATTGGTTGAATTCACTTGGTTAATCTGATCAGCAACTGTAAATCGAGCTTTTATTCCTGCGGACTGCACAATGGAAGTAATGTCCTTGAAACAAAAATAGGTTACTGATCCTGTCGTATTATTGAGTGTTTGATCAGCGCTTAACTGTTGGTAACTCCCATTACCAACCTTGATTTTAATTTGACTTCGATTCGCGTAATTGGAAGTTGAAGTCGTAATCTTTCCTCCCCAATATAAACCTGCCCATGTAATTTCCGAACAATTCGCAAGATTTAAACTATCACTAGAAGACATAAACGTGGTTGGATCCCCATCAATATCCACATAACTCATCGTGTAATTATTATTTTGAGCTGTTCCTGAGGGTGGAACTTGACTTTGGCCAGTCGTACAACTTGTTCCTGAATTACACGTTACAGAAACATTTGAAACGAATCGAATCCCTCCCTTTTGTTGAATTTGGTTTCTAATAGCAAATGGACTAACTACCTGCGTAAAAACATGAATCGAAAAGATCTCCGACAATAGAATTAAGGTGAAAAAGAAAACATTAAGCCTTTTTGTAGAGTATTTTTTCAATTCATTCATAGCTTTTAGGAGAGTTTACAGCTTGATTATAACGAATTTGGGGGTAAAAGGTTGCCTAATGTTAGATAACATTTACATCTTTTACTTGTGCTTAATTAAAGTGGAATATTTCCATGCTTTTTTTTCGGTAAGGTTTCCGCCTTTTTTTCGAGCATTTTATAGCCATTTATTAATTTTTGACGCGTCTCCATCGGAAGTATAACATCATCAATAATTCCTCTTTCTGCCGCCCGATAGGGATTAGCAAATGTATCAGCGTATTCAGCTTCTTTTTCCAACCACTTTTCTTGTGGATTCTCAGCTGAAGAGATGTCTCTTTTAAATATAATTTCAGCAGCACCCTTTGCACCCATTACAGCGATTTCTGCAGTAGGCCAAGCGAAACTCAAATCTGCTCCAAGGCTTTTTGAATTCATCACACAATAAGCTCCACCATATGCTTTTCTGGTGATTACCGTGATTTTCGGAACCGTCGCTTCTGCGAAAGCATACAATAATTTTGCACCATGGGTAATAATTCCTCGCCATTCTTGATCTGTTCCTGGCAAGAATCCTGGTACATCCTCAATAACAAGAAGGGGGATGTTAAAGGAATCACAAAAACGAACAAAACGTGCGCCTTTTCGGGAAGCATCAATATCTAATACACCGGCCATAGAAGCTGGTTGATTCGCTATAATTCCAATAGTTTTCCCTTCTAAACGTGCAAATCCAACAACGATGTTTTTTGCGAAGTCCTCTTGAACCTCTCTAAAACTCGAATCGTCAATGATGCAATCAATGACTTTCTTGATGTCATAGGGAGTATTTGTATTATCAGGAATGATTTTTTCAATATTCGTTATTTTGGACTGCGAAAATTCATAAATACTTGGCTCAGGAGCTAATTCGTATGAGTTCTGAGGCAGATAAGTGATTAAATCACGTGCTTTTTTAATGCATTCCATATCATTGGTGGCAGTAAAATGATTCACGCCTGATTTTTCAGCATGCGTTTTTGCACCTCCCAAATCTTCTGATGTTACTTCTTCATGCGTAACTGTTTTAACAACATTTGGACCTGTTACGAACATATAGGAAGTTTCTTCCACCATAAAAATGAAATCCGTTAACGCTGGAGAATATACTGCCCCTCCAGCACATGGACCCATAATTAAGGAAAGTTGGGGAACAACTCCTGATGCTCTTGTATTACGGAAGAAAATATCAGCGTAACCACTTAGAGAAACTACACCTTCCTGAATTCTAGCACCACCAGAATCATTCATTCCAATGATTGGAGCGCCATTTTTCATGGCAAGGTCCATCACACGACATATTTTTGCCGCTTGTGTTTCAGATAATGATCCCCCTAAGACAGTAAAATCTTGGGAATAGACATAAACCAAACGTCCATGGATGGTTCCAAATCCTGTAATTACTCCATCTCCAGGGAATTTCTGTTTCTCTAATCCGAAGTTAGTAGAGCGATGTTCAACAAAAGCGCCGATTTCATTAAAAGATCCTTCATCAAGCAACAATGTAACACGCTCTCTAGCCGTTAATTTTCCTTGTTGATGTTGTTTATCTATGCGTTCTTTTCCACCTGCTTTATGCAGTTCTGCTCGTTTCTGAGCTAAATGTAAATTTCTATCCATAACTACTACTAAGTAGACAAATTTAAGGAAATTAACGCGGAAAAAAAGGGCTTAATTTATCAGCGAATAAGGTGATTACCGTAAAGCCAGTAAGTAGGCATAAAAAACTCGTTGTTTCACTCATTGGAACGAATGATAATATAAGACTCAAGGATAGAAACAACGTCAAATACGCGATGACTTGAACGGTATGATGACGCCAATGTTCAAGATGCATTTCATCTGTAAAAAGTTTCGTGTTCATTTTGTACCGTAATCGTTCGCTGAATAAAACAATAGGTATTAGAACAAATCCTTGCGCAACGCCCATATCTTCGAACCAGAAAAAATCATTTATTTCCTTTAGAAAATTCATTTCTGGATGTAGCGAGTGAACATAGTAATGAACAGCAAGCAAACATAGCACAAAGGATGATATATGAACAAAATACATTCGGGAAGTAAGTCTAACTCGTTGTCGAATACTATGCATACGGATAAGACCCGAAACTTCTCTAGATAATTGATCAAGTAGAAAGAATAGACAAATGAAATAGATACTCCAATTCCAAAAAAAGAACCCAAAGATTGGAATTCCAATATCGCCAATCAGCGATCCAATCTTTTCTTGTCGGTTCATCGTTTATTTTTGAGATCCGCCACGCGTTCTTTCGTCAAAGCGTAATCTGGGTCCATTTTTAAGACCTTTGCATAGGTAAATAGCGCGTTGGTTATGTCATTCTTTTCCTCATATACCAGACCTAAATTATGGTATGATGGGATGTGTTCTTGATTGGCTTTAATCGCTTTTTTATAGTAGAAAATCGCCGAGTCCAATTGAGGTTTATCGTATTGGTAAATACGCGCGATGTGGAAAAAAGCATCAGCATAAGTTGAATCTATGCGTGCCATCTTTCGGTATAAGTTCATCGCCTCATTGGTTTGACCGAGGTTTTCCTTCGCGTAGGCTAAGGCATAAATAACCTCTGTATTTTTCGGTTCCAATTGATAGGCCGTGGTGTATTTTTCCATGCCCAATTTGGCATCGCCGTTTAGTTCATACAAAACCGCCAGTGAAAGATAGGCCATAGTGCATTTCGGATCAATTTGAACAGCTGTCTCATATGAAGAGATTGCTAACTTCAAATCCTGTTTTAAACGGTAATTGGTTCCCTTTAGAATATATGCATCACGGTATCTTGGATTAATTCGCAACGCTTTATTGATGTAAACAAAGGAATTATCCATGTCTTCTAACATTGTATACGTGTTCGCTAAGCCCACAAGTGCTTTTTCACTTTTTGGATTTGCTTTAACAAGCGATTTATACATCAAATGACCGCGCAACATGTCATCCGCAGAGCGTGAAGGTTTATTGATGAGGGCTTCCGCATATAACACACGAGTATCGAAGGAAACACTATCTAAACGATAAGCCTTTGCAGCAATTTCCAAGGCTTTTTGGTATTGTACTTTTTCAATCAATTCGTTTCCTTTCTTCACTAAAAGAGGAATACTATCGGGATAAAGTATCAGTAAACTATCAAGTGTCAATTTTGACGTGTCGATTTTTTTTGATGTATCACCGCAACTCAAAAGAAGGGATGAAAGTATTGCTGGAATAAGTACAAATAATAAACGCATGAACAAAAGTAAGTATTTTGAATTGGAATTAATCTTGCCTACCTTTGTGAACGAATATTTTACACATGAAGGCTAAACTACTTGGATTATTTATCGCATTATTTTCCTTCTCACAGCAGCTATTTGCGCAAGGATGCTCACAATGTAAATTGTTGGCAGAACAAAATGCTGGGTTGGATGAAAATTCATTCGGATCAAACATCAATGGAGGGATTCTTTATTTAATGATTATCCCCTATTTGTTGTTGACGTTTTTATTTAGAAAACAGATACTCGGATTTTTAAAAAGTTTCTTTTCAAAAAAGGCTTAGTTCCAACGAATCGTAATTTTTCCCATCGATTTTCCGCTTTCGAGTAAATCGTGTGCCTCTATCAGTTGATTTTCGTTAAAAACACCACCTACATGAGTGATAATTTCATTCTTGCGATATAACTCAAGCATGTCTTGAAGACAAGTAGAAATAATCTCTGGATAACTATCGGCAATTTTCAACATATTCACACCGACGATACTCTTGGACTGCATCATGAGTCCTATCGGCAATACAAATCCCATATTCCAAACGAACTTCAGTTTAGATAGTATCCCAAATTTTCCTCCCACCATTTGGGACCCACCAAACAAAAACAGTCGGCCATTTGCTCCCAATAACTTCATATCCTTTTTAATGGTGTCTCCAGCTACTGGATTGAAACTGGCACTCAAGCGATTAGATCCAAGTAGTTTTTGTAATTCTATCTCGTAAGAAGTTGTTTTGTAATTAATTACATGATCCGCCCCTAGTTTTTTTGCTAAATCTCGTTTATCCTCTGAACCTATTTTCGCATAAACAATTGCTCCTTTGCGCTTTGCTAATTGTATAAGTAAGGATCCAACTCCACCTGCTGCAGCATGTATTAATATGTGTTCGTTTTTACGAATTGGGGAAATAAAATCGGACATATAATAGGCTGTTACCCCTTGTGTGGAAAGTGACATGGCGATTTCTGCGGGCAAGTCACCGATTTCAACAATTGCATGTACTTTGGTTTGTACCTGTTTTGCATATCCACCAAAACGCGAAAAAGCGAGTACCCGTTTTCCAATCCAATCGGATGAACAGTTCTTTCCTACTTGTTTTACAATTCCTACTAACTCATATCCTAAAACACAAGGTAATGGAGGCGCTTCCTTATACATGCCGTGTCGCGCCATTACATCCGCATAATTTAAACCAAACGCTTCACTTTCAATCAATACCTCATCAAAATCCAATGAAGGCAATTCAACATTTTTTCGCTCAAATGCCTGAGCGGATGGTCCAAATTTACAAAGGACGAATGCTTCCGTTTCCATGGATTAGAATCGAGCTGTCACGCCACCCATTACTTGGAATGGTTGAACAGGATAATTATACCAACGATTATAGCGTTGAGCGGCAACATTGTTCAATTGTAAAAATGCTGAAACTCTTTGGCTGTATCGGTATTCCACCCCAAGATTCAAATCCACAATAGTTCCTAAGGAGACGAAATATTGTCCATTTTCTTCCTTCACACCTTCTCCCGTAGCATAAACTAGCGCATTTCTTCCCGTTTCTAAGGTTCCATCCAAAGAAATGGTGAACTTGTCATACAGATTATAGGACCCACGAACCAAACATTGCAATTGCGGAAGGTTCCAAGCGCGTGCTTGGTTGTACATTTCATAAGAGTAGAAACGTGCGATTCCATCAATTTTCAATTTTTCGGACATCTGGTAACTCAATGATCCTTCAATGGTTGTCAAGTTCAACGTATCATAAATAACATTGAACTGATTTCTGTAAACACCAAAGGTATCTGTAACAAAAAGCGCTTTGTTTTCAATATGCGCAAAACTTGCTCCAATGTTAAAGCTCATTCTTTTACTTAATGTTCCTTTGAAACCACCATAAATATCAAATGGATTATGTTCATTCAACAGTTGTTGATTCACACGAATAAACGGGTTCTGACTTGTTAAACTTTGAATTGTATTTTGTTTCAATCCACCTTTAATTCCAAGATATGGAATAAAAATATCATTAAACATCGCATATTTAAACTCAGCTTGTGGATATAAATAGACCATGTTTTTCTCCGCGTGGAGGTCAGCTGTAATGCCAATACCAATCTCAATTTTTAGTCGATTGTCAAGCATTTGTGTCCATACGCCAGGCTTAAAGTCAATAATGGTATTTTGGTTGGAAATTCCTGTGTCGCCAACAGACATTACCGAATCTAAAATACCGTAGGTATATCCATTGTACCTCACACCAATATCACCGTAAAAACGTTCATTTCGGTTGTTATACCAGAGGCGAGACTTGAAGTTAAAATGATTTTCTTGTGCTCTCCAATCGGCAAGTGTATCTGCTATTTTTCTAGTTTGAAAATTCGTGTAGTCAGCTTTTACATTAAAATTTAACCTAGCACTATCTCCTCTATTAGCTACATATTCTGCAGATCCATTATATACTTGAAAACGCTGTGCGATAGAATCTTTGGATAAGCTATCGTCTTGAACACCATAATAGTGAAAACCGTTATTTTGGTAATTAAACTCACCTAAAAGGTTATAGTTTCGTTCATTTATTTTCCCAAAGACTGTAGCGTTCGTTCGGTCATATTGTGCCGGTGCATAGACTACTTTTTCTCTGTTTTTGATGTCGCCAAAAGAAGATAAGTGTTTTACATTAGCTCCATATTGATAGGCTCTTGATCGGGTTGAGTTGAAATACAATTCACCTAAAGGCATAATTGTAGACCCCACTCCTACTTTTGCATAGAATGGATACAATTGCTTCAATTTTTCGGTTGTTTCTACCGTTGCTGCTTCAATTGAATCCAATGATATTTTCGTTGGAACTTGAAAAAACAATAGAGGATAAGCCTTTACCTGAGCAGCTTTCACGGTATCAATAATTTTAGGGTGAGCTAAAATTCTGAATGCCGGCTCAACTGTTCTATTTGCCCTCATTTCAATGACTAAATCATCTTTTTGTGCCCAAATGCCAGAAACGAATACTAGCGCAATTATCGTAAGTACGTATTTCATGTTCTTAATTTTCATTGATTTCAATTTTCATTTCTGGTTCCTTTTCTTCTGTTGCTGGTGGATTTTTCAGTTGCATCAATTCGTCCCAAAGGTCATTAGCTTCGGATTGAATTCCATCATTGGAATCAGGATAAAAATCAATCACCGATTTCAGTGTTTGTTCAGCTTGGAAAAGATCATCGTTCAACATATGTATTCTCGTTTGCAGCATGAGTCCTTTCGCAACCCAGAAATTATAACTTGGTTTCATTTTAACCAAGGCCTTGATTTCTGTTTCAGCAAGGGCAAGTTCTTTGTTTTTAAAATAGATGTCCGCCAACAAATACTTTGCTTCAGACCCCATTGCAGTTGTGGTGTTTTTCACTAACCACTCCAATGAAGGTTTGGCATTGTTGTATTCCTTTAGGTTATAATTAGACAATCCAATTGAATACTCTGCTTCAACTTTAATTTGAGGGGTGATTGCTGCATTTTCTAAAACGAATTTAGCATTGACGATGGAGTTAGCAAAGTCATCAATCAGGAATGCACAACGCATTTGACCTAATTTTGCTTGGAAAGTCGTTGTTGGTTTCGTCGCTAATTCATCTAATTTCTTGTAGTAATTATTGGCTTTAGCGTACTCTTTTTTACCGTAGTAATACGAAGACAGTTTCGCGGCTGCGAACTCCGTATAGGCCGTAGTCGGTGTTTCCATAAATTTCTCAAAATAATTCATGGCATTGACAGAATCCTTTATTTTGAGGTAGCTATTACCTAAATAAAAGTAGGTTTCATTCGCAAAGCGTCCATTCGGGAATTTCGTCAAATAAATCTCGAAATTCGGTGCTGCTTCCGCATAGTTGCTATCGAGGTAACTATTCCAAGCTGGCGAATAGAACATGTTTTCTTTTTCTTCTTTGGAAATGTTTGCACAAGGATATTGGTCCGCTATTGACGATGCCAATTCTGGATTCTTTTGGGCATTGTAAACATCAATAAGTGCTTTCACTACTTTTTCGCAAACTTCTCGTTGCTGTTCAAATTCCGCTAAAATGCTTTTGTAAGCAGATTCTGCTTTAATATAATCCCATTTCTTATAGTGTGCATCTGCCATGTCGAGTCGAACATCCAAGACATACGTTGAATTCGGGTATTCCTTTAAGAAATTATCGTAAGCCATCAGAGCCTCGTCGAAATCTCGTTGTGACATATACGTTCTTCCTAACTCGAAAGAGGCGTTCATTCGGTATTTTGACTTCTTGAAATTACTCAATAAGTCATTCAAGGTTTTAATTTTATCGGTAGGCTGGTCGTTATATCCGTATGCTTTAGCCAGGTAATACATCGCTTTGTCGTTCAATCCAGAATTTAACGCTAAAGCATTTTTATAAAATTCAACAGCCAATAAATTTTGACGTGTCAAGTAATAGCAATCAGCCACTCTGAATGTAGCGTCAAGCACTTTGTTTTTGTCTTTTGGTGCAAATTGAAGGTAGGTTCTGAAGGATTCAATACATTGATCAAATGCCTCTTGTTCCATATATGCGTATCCGATGTTGTAATACGCATCGATTTTCTCTGGTAACGAGTTTGATGCTGGAGAAGAAATAAATTCTCGGTACATGGAAATCGCTTCCTTCAATTCTTTTTTACGGAAATAAACATCTGCAACCCAGTAACGAGCTAATGCAACCATTTGTGGATCCATTGGATATTTTTCCACCAATTTGAACGCACTCATTGCATCATTATATTCATTTTTCTGAAACAATTCCACTCCATAATTAAATGCCACTGTTTGATACACACGTTTTAACTTCGCGTCCATTGAAGGTAATTTATCCAAGCTTTCAATTGCTTTCGCGTAGTTACTTGTGGTGGTGTAAACATTCACCAAATATTGAAACACATCAGATTTGCGTTTGGTATTTGGATAACGTGACAGGTAGTTTTCAAAGGCACGAACTGACTCATCGTACGGATTAATGTCCACTTTAAAGGAGATAACCGCAAATTGATACAACGCATCCTCTTGAATATTTGGAAGACTCGTCATATCCGAAGCGCGTTCAAATGCGCTTCTTGCCGGTAATAGTTTATCCGCTTTTAAATAAGCGTCACCAATTTGATACATCGAGATATGTCCGAGGCTATCATCTACGCGAGTCACTTTATCAAAGTTCTTAATTGCTTTCTCGAATTGATTCGTCTTGTAATAGGAAAATCCAAGTTCATAAAAGTCATCTCGAGTACCTTTTGATTTTGCGTGGTATTTTTCCAAATAGCTGATTGCTTCCGTGTACTTTCCAAGCTGGTAATAAGCGTCCCCAATGATGTGCTGAATATCCGCTTCGTTGTTCACAACAGAGCAACTTAACACTGTTGGAGCCAAATCAATCACTTCCTGGAATTTCCCTTGTTTATGCAAAATCTGTGCAATGTAATAAGGTACGACACCGCAGAACGTTGAATCCGTGCGTAATTTTTGGAATCCCTCTAAGGCAACTTGAAGTGCATTTTTTGTATAACTAATATGAGAATAAAAGTACAAACTTGGTTTAGCATACTGCGTGGTACCATCTTTGACATCTCGAAATGCATCATAAGAGCTTTCTAAATCCCCATTTTGAAATGCAGAATACCCCATTTTAAACAGGACTTCTTCTTTTTCATCGGACTCAACTTCACGGACAGGAACTTTCGCGTAAGCCATTTGAGCCGATTCAAAATCTTCATTTTGAAAATGGAAATTTCCAATTTTTAAAGCGATTTTATTCTTATAAATATTATCAGGATAGGCTTTGTTAAATGCGTCCAATAAAGGAATCGCATCATTATTATACAATTCCAAAGCAGAAATTCCCTCATAGTAATAAGCCTTTATTAAAAAAGGATCGTTGGGATTTCTTTTAGCTTCTTTACTCCCACTAATAAACGCATGGAATTCTTGTTTAGCCGCACTATATTGGGCTTTTTCATACAATTCTTCTGCTCGGAAAAAAGTGGCGTTTTCACCGGCATATTTAGCCGTTTCCTGTGCCCAAAAATGAATGGGCAGGAAGATTGCAAGGACGAGATGGCGTAAGTTACGATTCATAGTATGTAAAATTACAATTGGCCTGCTGTGGGAATGAGGAGACTTTCAAAAGTTTTAAACCTGAAAGTGTTAAGATATTATCGGGGGAGGAATTGAATGGTTACAACAAAATCAGCACTTTTGTTTCAAAGTTAAGACCGTGTCAAAAGTAATCACCCTCGCAAATGCCCAAATTTATCAGCAAGATAAGCTGATCCTGAAGAACGTATGGTTCGATTTGGAAGAAACAGAATTCGCCTATTTGATTGGAAAAACAGGTAGTGGTAAAAGTAGTTTGTTGAAAACACTCTATGGAGAACTGCCACTTGTGGAAGGAGAGGGACATGTTTCTGAATACAACTTAAAACGAATTACTAAAAAAGAAATTCCGTTTTTAAGAAGAAAAATAGGAATCGTTTTCCAAGATTTTCAATTGTTGCCTGACCGCACAGTAATTGAAAATTTAGCTTTTGTATTGGGCGCAACGGGATGGAAAGATAAAGAACTCATCCACAAAAGAGCCCTGAGTTGTTTACAGTTGGTGGGAATTGAACAAAAAGCAAATAGCTTTCCGCATACTTTATCAGGTGGAGAACAGCAACGCGTTTCGATTGCACGAGCATTACTTAATCAACCTTCCTTAATTCTTGCCGATGAGCCAACTGGAAATTTAGATCCAGAAACCTCTGAGGAAATCATGCAATTACTGATTGCTGTTGCGAAAGAAGAAAAAACAGCCATCCTCATGGCAACACACGACATGAATATGGTGGAAAAATTTCCTGGAAGAATAATCAAAGTCGAAGAAGGAGAATTAATTGAGCTAAAAAATCTTTAGTCCATCTCGCCAACCATAGATTCCTGCAATCTTTCTCGTATATCTGTATGTCCTTTACCTAGCAAATACATGATTTTCGTGAGTGCGGCTTCACTCGTCAAGTTTCGACCACTGATGACTCCAATTCGTTCAAAAAAGGAGCTCGTTTGATACGCTCCTTGTTGCACAGCACCAGATCCACATTGCGTAATATTCAGTACGATTCCGCCACGATCAATAAAAGACTTCACTAATTCTTGGAAAAGAACATCAGATGGTGCATTTCCAGAACCATAGGTTTCCAATACAATCACTTGTACGTGTTGATCCGAAAAAATAGCTCGGTAGAATTCGAAATTCATTCCGGGAAACAAGCGAATCAATGCGACATTATTTTTAAAGGAGGTAAACACAGTAAATTCAGTCAAATCCGTTCGGAAGAGACGATCCTTTTGCCATTCTATTTGCACGCCTGCTTTGGCTAGTTCCGGATAATTTGGTGACTGAAATGCTTCAAATTGATTTGCTGAAATCTTACTACTTCGATTTCCACGATAAAGAGAGTATTCAAAGTATACAGCAACCTCTTGAAGAATTGCTGATCCATTTTCGTCCTTCATTCCCGCAATTTCAATCGCAGTTATTAAATTTTCTTTACCATCGGTTCTGATTGTCCCAATAGGTAATTGAGAACCAGTAAATACAACCGGTTTTCTTAATCCTTGTAACATAAAACTCAATGCCGAAGCAGAAAATGCCATTGTATCCGATCCATGTAAAATCACAAATCCATCGTAATGCGCATCGTTTTGTTCAACTAATTCCGCCATTTGTCTCCAATGATGCAAGTTCATTTCTGAGGAATCGATCGGTTCTTCAAAACTGATGCTTTCAATTTCCACATTTAAGCGACTTAATTCTGGAACGTGGTCATGGATGTGTTTAAAATTGAAGCTTTCCAACTCGCCCGTTTGGGGATTTTTAATCATCCCAATGGTTCCACCCGTGTATATGAGGAGAATTTTAGTCATGGTTTAACTGTATGAATTTGTGTAATTGAAACAATTCCATCGCATTCTGACTAGTGGTTTCTTTCACCTCATCCATGGAAATCCCCAAAATATCTACGATCTTACCCGCAACTTCTGCGACGTAACTGGATTCATTTCGCTTGCCTCGGTAAGGCACTGGACTTAAGTAAGGTGCATCCGTTTCTAACACTAAACGATTCAAAGGTATGTGTGGAATCACTTCTTGAAGTCCTGCATTTTTATAAGTTAAAACACCACCAATTCCAAAATAGAATTGCTCGTATTTTAATATTTTCTTGACTTGTTCGACGCTCCCAGTGTAACAGTGAAACACTCCTCGAAGATCTGGAGTCCATTCTTTGTCCATGATTTCGAACAATTCGTCAAATGCTTTACGGACATGAATGGCTATAGGCAACTTCAATTCTTTAGCCCAACGAATTTGTGTACGAAAAACTTCCTTTTGTTCTTCGACAAACGTTTTATCCCAGTAAAGATCCATACCAATTTCGCCTACCGCACAATAATGACTAGGATTAGCGAATAACTTATCTTCAATGATTTTTAATTCTTCCCTCCAATTTTCCTTCACATATGTAGGATGTAAGCCCATCATTTGAATACAAGAAGATTCGAGAGCTGCCAATTTTTCCATAGGTCCAATAGAACTACTATCGATATTTGGCAATAGCATGGCTTGTATGCCAGCTTGTTTCGCCCTTAGCAGCATATCCATTCGATCTTCATCAAATTCTTCCGCGTATAAATGCGCGTGCGTATCGATTAAAAAGGACATGTTATTTTAATTTATTTAAGGCCAATTCCCAATTCCAAGCATCGCGTACAGCATCTTCGATACTGCGTTTTGCTTTCCAATCAAGCATCTCTTTGGATTTCGTTGCATTGGCATAAATCTCGACGACATCCCCTGCTCTTCTTGGTCCAATTTGGTAATTTAACTTTTCATTACTCACTTTTTCAAATACATGGATAACCTCTAAAACAGTTGTTCCGGTTCCGGTTCCAATGTTCACGGCTTCTAGGCAGCCTTTCTCTTGTTTTTCCAAAAATTGTATCGATTGGACATGAGCTTCAGCTAAATCCATAACGTGAATATAGTCTCTTACACAAGAACCATCACGAGTTGGATAGTCATCACCAAATACCGTTAAGAATGCTTGTTTTCCAATAGCTGTTTGCGTCACAAATGGCAATAAATTATTTGGTTTTCCAAGCGGGAATTCTCCGATTTTGGCACTAGGGTGCGCACCAACAGGATTAAAGTATCGAAGGTTCATCAAGTGAAAATCTGGTGCCGATTTAAAAAAGTCTAGGATGATTTGTTCACCAATCCATTTCGTATATCCGTAAGGAGATTCTGGTAAACTTTTCGGTGTTTCTTCGTGAACTTCTTTGATTTCCTTCGGTTCACCATAAACGGTACAAGAAGAAGAAAAAACGAAATTTAACACCTTGAATTCTTCCATCAAGGATAGCATATTCAAAAGTCCAACAAGGTTATTTTGATAGTACTTCAATGGTTTTTCAACGGATTCTCCAACAGCCTTGTATGCTGCAAAGTGAATGATGCCATGAAAGGAATATTGTTGGAATATTTTTCGCATTTCATCAATTTGACAGACATCTACGCGATGAATCGTCGGTTGAAAACCTAAAATTTCCGTAAGTCCATTCAATGCCACTTCCGAGGCATTTCTAAAATCATCCACGATAATCGGTGAATATCCTTTTTCTACCAAAGCGACAACCGTATGGGAGCCAATATAACCTGCTCCACCCGTTACTAAAACATGTTTACTCATACCAACAAAGTTAGCCATGATTCTGAGGAAAATAGCATTTCATCAGCGAAACGAACAAATTTTTGTTATCCTTGTTAACCAAGCAATGAAAGTCTTTCCCATTCTTCTTTTCTTTTTGTTCACTTCCTTTCAATGGAGGATGGATTCCAAAAGTAATTTAACCGTTACGGTTACGAATATTCAGAATTCGAAAGGGAAAATTTCCTTCGGATTATTTCGCAAGGTAGATTCTTTTCCTGTAAAGGGAAAACAATTCAAAGGAGTCTTTATTGACACGAAGAAACCAAGCACAAAATATACATTTGAGAACCTCGCAGATGGACAATATGCAGTAGCCATTTTTCACGATGAAAATGAAAACGGTATCATGGACAAGAACATGTTCGGTGCTCCAACCGAAGCTTATGGATTTTCAAGAAATGCACGGGGAACGTTCTCTGCTCCAAGTTTTGAAGAAGCTAAAATTGATTTGAAAGAAAACAAATCAATCGAAATTTGGATCAAATAGCTTATTCGAAGGAAACTAAAACGGATCCTTTTTCAACCACATCGCCTTGTTGAATATTGATGGAACTAACAACGCCAATTCCTTCTGCTTTTAGCACATTTTCCATCTTCATGGCCTCAAGAGACAAAATTGGATCTCCCGGTTGAATTGCTTGACCCAATTCAATGTGAATGCTCGTAACGCGTCCAGGCATTGGTGCCGCTAACTCTTTCAACTTGCGAATTTTTGGCTTATCGAAGCCCAAAGAAGCGATAATTTCATCCAATTCTCCTTTGCGTTTCACTTGAAACACGCGGTGGTTAATTTTAATAGTTAGTTCCCGGTTTTCTGATTGATCTTGTACAATCTCACCATGAAAAACCACACCATTGTGTGTAATGTCAAAAAATCGATGGTCGTGCCAAGTAATTGCTGCGCCTCCACCCGTTGGCATATCTTTTCCGTCAAAAATCCAATTATTCATGGCTTAGATTGATTTAGTTATGTTAAAAACGGTATCTCCTTCCGCTTCAATTGCTTCTTGTTGTCCTTCCGCTAATGATGTAAATTGTATATTATTAGCTAGGACTTCCGCGCAAATATACTGTTCAAATTGCTTGATTGCTTCGGTAATAATTTCCGTGGTTTGAATTTGAACTGAAATGCGATCTGTCACTTCAAATCCGGAATCTTTTCTCATATTTTGAATACGGTTTACCACTTCGCGCGCAAGACCTTCTGCTTTTAATTCAGGGCTTAACGTAATATCTAATGCAACGGTGATTCCACCCTCACTTGCCACCAACCAACCTGGAATATCTTGTGCATTGATTTCAAAATCTGCCAAGTCCAGTTCGATGGATGTCCCATCTATTTCGCCATTCCAGCCTCCATTTGACTCAACAGATGCAATATCTTCTTGATCAAAACCAGCAACCAATGTCGCGATCGACTTCATTTGCTTACCATATTTAGGTCCGATGGTTTTGAAGTTCGGTTTGATGCTTTTCACGAGCATTCCGGCTCCATCCGTCAATAATTCAAGTTCTTTCACGTTCACTTCTGAAAGAATGAGGTCTTTGACATGCATTAAATGATCTGCTACTTCCTGATTCAATACAGGGATCATGATTTTTTGAAGTGGCTGACGAACGCGTAACATGTGTTTTTTACGCAAGCCAAGTACGAGTGAGCAAGACTTTTGAGCCAATTCCATTTGACTTTCTAAAGACTTGTCTATGAAGTGTTGATTAACTTTCGGGAAAAGCGCTAAATGCACTGATTCTTCCTGATGTTTACCTGAAACAGCATTCAAATCTTGAAACAACTGATCCATAAAGAAAGGAGCAATTGGTGAGGCAAGGATAGAAACAGTTTCCAAACATGTGTACAAGGTTTGATAAGCAGCCAATTTATCACTTGGATCATCATTTTTCCAAAAACGTCTTCTGCAAAGGCGCACATACCAATTGGATAATTGCTCAGTGACAAAGTCTTGAATCGCTCGACCTGCTTTTGTTGGCTCGTATTCGTTGTAAGCTGCATCCACATCCGAGATTAATGAATGTAGTTTTGAAAGTACCCATCGATCAATTTCCGGACGGTCTTCCAAAGCGATATCCGCAGCAGAGTAATCAAATTCATCCAAATTTGCATACAATGCAAAGAAAGAATACGTGTTGTATAGCGTTCCGAAGAATTTACGTTGAACTTCGGTAATTCCTTCTAGGTCGAATTTCAGGTTATCCCAAGGTTGAGCATTCGTAATCATGTACCAGCGCGTCGCATCTGGACCATATTTCTCCAAGGTGCTGAATGGATCAATCCCATTTCCTAATCGCTTGGACATTTTCTGTCCATTTTTGTCTAATACCAATCCATTAGACACGACATTTTTGTACGCAACAGAATCAAATACCATCGTTGAAATTGCGTGTAAGGTATAGAACCATCCACGTGTTTGATCCACACCTTCAGCGATGAAATCAGCCGGATATCCCGTGCGATTTTCAATAAGTTCTTTGTTTTCAAACGGATAATGCCATTGTGCATACGGCATGGATCCAGAGTCAAACCAAACGTCGATGAGATCCGCTTCTCGTTTCATCGCTTTTCCTGAAGGAGAAACTAAAACGACCGCATCTACTTTGTGTTTGTGTAAATCAATTTGCGCGTAGTTTTCTGCGGACATATTTCCCGTTTCAAACTCAGCAAAAGGATTTGACTGCATGAATCCCGCAGCAATGGACTTTTCACATTCCGCTTTCAACTGCTCCACAGATTCGATGCAAATACGTTCATCTCCTTCTTCTGTTGACCAAATTGGAATAGGAATTCCCCAATACCTTGAGCGCGATAAATTCCAATCGTTAGCATTCTCCAACCATTTTCCAAATCGACCAGTGCCAGTAGATTCTGGTTTCCAATGAATGGTATTGTTCAACTCGACCATACGGTCTTTTTTATCCGTCACACGAATGAACCAAGAATCGAGTGGATAGTATAAAACGGGTTTATCTGTTCTCCAACAATGTGGATAATTGTGCTCGTATTTTTCGACTTTAAAAGCCTTATTTTCTTCTTTTAATTTGATGGCAATTTGGACATCCGCTGAACGTTCAGGCTCTTCTCCATCGTTGTAGTATTCATTCTTTACATACATTCCAGCGAATTCTCCCAACTCTGGACGAAAACGTCCTTGAAGGTCAACTAACGGAACCATGTTTCCGCGCTCGTCTGCAACCAACATCGCTGGAACTCCTGCATCAGCAGCTACTTTCGCATCATCCGCACCAAAGGTTGGTGCCGTGTGAACGATTCCGGTTCCATCTTCTGTTGTTACGAAATCACCCGGAATAACTACAAATGCCTTCTCGGGATTTTCCGCAGGAAGTGCATATGGCAATAATTGCTCGTAGGTATTTCCTAGCAAGTCTTTCCCAAGACATGTTCCTAAAACCACGTATGGAATCACTTTCGATCCCGCTTCGTAGCTTGATAAATCTGCTAATGACTCCTTCGCTTCGAATCCTTTACTGAATTGATATCCTATCAGATTCTTGGCAAGAATAACGGTAATCGGTTCAAATGTATATTGGTTGTATGTTGCTACCAACGCATAGTCAATGTTTGGTCCAACTGTTAACGCTGTGTTTGACGGAAGCGTCCAAGGTGTTGTGGTCCATGCAAGAAAATGAATATCTTTTGTATGTGCACTTACCTCATCAGCTACCTGAAAAGTAGCTGCAATCGTCGCAGGATTGTTTGCTTTAAACATCGCAACCACTGTCGTATCTTTCACATCCTTGTAACAACCGGGTTGATTCAACTCGTGAGAAGAAAGTCCCGTTCCTGCTTTTGGTGAGTATGGTTGGATGGTGTAACCTTTGTAAATCAAATTTTTCTGATACAATTGTGACAGCAACCACCAAACAGATTCCATGTATTTTGGTTCGTAGGTGATGTATGGATTTTCCATATCGACCCAATACCCCATTTTCACGGTGAGGTCGTTCCAGATATCCGTGTAACGCATGACTGCTTTTCGACAGGCATCGTTATATTCATCGATGCTTATTTTAGTTCCGATGTCCTCTTTGGTAATTCCAAGTTCTTTTTCTACGCCAAGTTCAACTGGTAAACCATGGGTATCCCACCCTGCTTTTCGTTTCACTTGTTTTCCTTTCAAGGTTTGATAGCGACAGAAAATATCCTTGATCGCTCGTCCCATCACGTGGTGAATTCCCGGTAGTCCATTTGCCGAAGGTGGTCCTTCGAAAAAGACATAGGAATCATTCCCTTCTCTTGTGGAAATAGATTTTTCGAAAATGGAATCATTTTGCCATTTTTCTAAAACCGATTGAGCCACATTGGGCAAATTTAATCCTTTGTATTCCGGATATTTTGAGCGCATCATTCTTGAACTTTTAAGATTGCGAATTTACGATAAATGGAGCAAAGGAGCAAGGAATAAAAGGTTCGCTGAACAAAGGGGATATTTGATTATTTTTGTTCAAACGTGCTTTTCAAATCATGAAATAATTTCTCTCCTTCATTCCCATGTTAAAATCTACTGTACACCAACGATTGACTGATTTACTTATTCAAAAGCACGAAGAGTTAAACGCGATACGTTTAGATGCTTCCGATGGAAAATCAAACGATGCAAAAAGCTCTGCAGGAGACAAACACGAGGTGGGTGTTGCCATGGTTCAATTGGAACAAGAAAAACTCGGGAAACAAGTTCAAATCATCGAAGAACAACTCACTTTATTATCTCGAATTGATTCAACAAAAAAGCACTTGAAAGTTAGTTTGGGGTCCTTGGTCAATTGTGAAAATCAATGGTATTATTTCTCCATCGGACATGGCCTTTTAGAAGTAGGGAATCAAGCTGTGTTTTGTTTAAATCCACAAGCCCCATTGGGAACTGCACTGCTCGGTAAGTCTGAGAAGGACATGATCAGCTTTCAAGGAAGAAAAATGGTCATTCAATCCATATTTTAGGCTAATTTTGACCATCATATGTCGAAACATCACATCATCATTATTGGCGGAGGAGCTGCGGGATTTTTTGCTGCGTTAAGTGCAAAAAAACATCATCCGCAAGCGCAAGTCAGCATCTTAGAAAAATCATCCAAACTACTGTCGAAAGTAAAAATTTCCGGTGGTGGACGCTGTAATGTGACACATGCCTGTTTCGACAATAAACAGTTGGCTAGTTATTATCCTCGAGGAGAAAACTACCTGAAGAAAGCATTTGATCAGTTCAATGTTCAATCCACAATCGACTGGTTTGCCGAACGTGGGATTCCCATGAAAACCTATCCGGACGGCTGTTTATTTCCGGAAAGCAATGATTCACAAACCATCATCGATTGTTTTATCAACGAAGCGAAAAAACGCGGGATTCACATTTTAATGAATCAAGGAATTAAGAAAATCGAAGCGGTAAAAAACGGATTTAAACTGCATGCCGATCAAAAAGTTTTCGATGCTACACGCGTCATTGTGACTACCGGTGGTCAACCGAAACGCGGTAATTTTGATTGGTTGGAACAAATGGGACACGACATTATTGAGCCACTTCCCTCCTTGTTCACCTTCAATATGCCTGAAAATCCGGTACGTGAATTAATGGGTACTGTGGTTGAAAAAGCAAGCGTGAGAGTTGAGGGAACAAAACTCCTAGGGCAAGGTCCTTTGCTCATCACACACTGGGGAATGAGTGGTCCGGCTGTATTGTTGCTATCCGCATGGGGAGCTCGTATTTTAGCCGAAAAAGGTTATCATTTTCATGTTTTAGTGAATTGGTTACACGAAATGAAGGAAGCTGATTTGCGTCAAAAAATTGAGGTGACCGCTCAATTGCACGGCGCTAAAAAGGTACAGAACCTCAATCCATTTCACATTACAAACCGTCTCTGGCATTTTTTATTATCGAAAGCAGAAATTCCAATTGAAATTCGTTGGCATGAGCTCGGAAAAAAGAATACGAATAAACTCGTAAATATCCTCCTAAACGATCGATACGAAGTGAAAGGTAAAACTACCTTCAAAGAAGAATTCGTTACAGCAGGTGGCGTTTCAATGACGAATATCGACATTCGCAACATGGAAAGTAAACGCGTTCCAGGCTTGCACTTCGCAGGAGAAATACTAGACATTGATGGTATCACGGGTGGATTTAATTTCCAAGCCGCTTGGACCACTGGATTTATTGCCGGGAAAAATTGCCTTGATTAAAATTCAGCGTTCAATGGCGTACGTGGGAAAGGAATGACATCACGTATGTTAGACATTCCAGTGACAAACATCACCATACGCTCAAATCCTAGTCCGAATCCAGCATGTGGAACTGTTCCGAATTTACGCGTGTCCATGTACCACCAAAGTTCTTCTGCAGGAATGTGGAATTCTTCGCATTTTTGAAGCAATACATCGTAGCGCTCTTCACGTTGTGAACCACCAACAATCTCACCGATTCCTGGGAACAATACATCCATCGCTGCAACGGTTTTACCGTCTTCATTCAAGCGCATGTAGAATGCTTTGATTTTCGCTGGATAATCCGTTAAAATGACTGGACAGTTGAATTCTTTTTCTACCAAGTAACGTTCGTGTTCGCTTTGTAGGTCAATCCCCCACTCTACTGGGTATTTGAATTTTTTCTTTTTGTAATGATTGGAATTCATCAAAACGTCAATCGCCTCAGTGTAAGTCAATCGTTTAAATGGATTTTCAATGACGAATTTCAAGCGTTCCAACAAGGTCATCTCATTGCGTTCATTTTGTGGTTTCTGTGCTTGTTCTTGCGCATCGCGCTCACTTAAGAACTTCACATCCTCCGAACAATTGTTGAGGATATATGAACAAATGTATTTTAGGAAATCTTCCGTTAAGTCCATGTTGTCTTTCAAATTATTGAAGGCCACTTCGGGTTCAATCATCCAAAATTCAGCAAGGTGACGTGAAGTATTTGAATTCTCTGCTCTAAATGTTGGTCCAAACGTATATACTTGACCAAGCGCAGTAGCTGCTAATTCTGCTTCTAACTGACCAGAAACGGTCAAATTCACTGCTTTTCCAAAGAAATCCTCTTTAAAGTCAACCGAACCATCTTCATTCAATGGTGGATTTTTTGCGTCAAGTGTCGTCACACGAAACATTTCTCCCGCACCTTCCGCATCAGAACCTGTAATGATTGGTGTATGCAGGTAATAGAATCCACGGTCATTAAAGAACTGGTGAATGGCAAATGCCACCGAATGACGGATACGGAAAACAGCACCAAACGTATTTGTTCTAAAGCGTAAATGTGCTTGTTCACGCAAGAAATCCAAACTATGACGTTTTGGCTGCATGACTGTTTTTTGAACCTCATCTGGATGGGCATCACCTAAAATTTCAATGTTTTCCACTTGTAATTCTACTTGTTGACCAGCACCTTGAGATTCCACCAATTTTCCAGTTAACGATAATGCGGAAGCAGTCGTGATGCGCTTTAAAAGTGCTTCATCCCATTGTTCAAAATCAACAACAGCTTGAATATTAGCCATACATGAACCATCATTCAATTGAATGAAACGGTTACTACGGAAGGCACGCACCCAACCTTTTACATTGATTTCTTCACCTATTTTCAATGGTGAATTTTCAGCTAAAATCTCGGAAATTCGGTATCTTTTCATGGATGCAAAGTTAGTTGATTTCAGCTAAATAGCCGAGCACCGAACTTAATTCCTCCAAGAAATTCCAAGTTTTTGAAGTTCTTCTTCCGAAATCGTGGGTGGAAAGGTTGCTCTCTCTAATTTCGAACGCACCAATTCAGCCACTTTCAGTGCCTCCTCAGATGTTTTAAATCCTTGATTTCCTGGAACTCCTGGAATCGTTTGTTGGTTAATGATTTGTTTGCCATTTTCGCTGATGTAATAACCCCAGCCTTCGGGTTGTAAAAATGTTGCGACGGTAAATCGAGAAACACTTCCTGTCGATTCTTTAGTCCCTTCATCCATGTTTTTTATGGGCGCAACCTTTGGTTCTTGAGGAGTCTCACTTGGAGATTCGGTTTTTACCGTTTCGGAACACGCAAAAAGCATGATACAGGTGAATAAGGAAAAGACTAGTCGCATTTTACAAACGTTTTCGCGTGTTTCTTGCCATTAATTTCACATTGAAAAATATAGGTTCCACTTGGCAATTGCGACACATCTACTTCCAATTGATTACCTTGTTCCGAGGATTCAAAAAGTTGTTTTCCATCCGTCGTGTGAATTCGAAAATGCCCTAACATTTGATCTGAGAAAATATGGAGTTGGTTTTGTACAGGATTTGGGTATAATTTAACAGAAACTGTTTCAAGCGAATTCAAATCTGCCGTTCCGGAATACCCCCAAAAATCTTCCAGGAAAAAACCATTATATCCTCCTCCAACATACGAAACACCATCGATGTAAAATGCAAAGGCATTTTTCCTTCCCGATGCAGGAATATTTGCTCGTTGAATCCATGCATTCAAGTAATAATTGTACTCATAAAGGTCATTCTTGAAGTCACCGTTGATGTCCTCCCCCGTTCCTACATAAGCAACAGAAAGTGCTCCCCAAGCGACAGCGCCTGCGCGAGGTGATCCAGGAAACGCCGCTTTATCTATCCATGTATCTGATTGAACATCGTACATCCATAAGTCATTATTAAGCGTGCCGTCGTCACCTGTTCCAACAAAGCCGAATCCGTTCAATTCAAAAGCCACAGCATCGCGTCTGGCGGTTCCAGCAAAATCAGCTACTTGTGACCATGTATTTGTTTCCGGATTGTAGGAATAAAAATCTTTATTCAATCCACTGGCGCTCTCTCCTGTTCCAATATACGCAACGTTGGCTGAAGTAAAACACACGGCTTGTCTTCGCGCCGATCCAGAAAAATTTGCTTTTTGCGACCAGGTCTCCGTCTGTGGATTAAATTCCCAAAGGTCTTTCATGTAGGCCACTGTTTGAGTTTGTCCTAAGCATACGTATGCTTTTTGTATGTTTTCATGGTTCAAGGAAAATGCACAAGCAGAACCTCGTTCTAGTCCATCACCTGAGGCGCCACCAAGGGAGACTTCTTCATCCCAGTCATCTTGAAAGGGTGAATACGAATACATTTTTCGTTTAAAACCAAAATCGTCTAATCCACCAATAAGTAACCCAACTTGGGACAATGACACCGCACAACTTGCTGATTTTGGTGAACCTTTTACGGTATCACGTGGAAACCAATAGTCCTGCGCACCTGCTTGATGCGTGAAAAAAAACAAAACAAATCCTAAAAAATACTTATTCATCTCCTATTCAATTATGATTTGTTTTTGAATATATTCACCACTCGAGAACAGAATTCTTGCATAATAAGCACCTGTTGGCAATTGTCTTAGGTCTAATTCCAAAAAGTTTGATTGACTTAAGTTTTGACGGTAATAACATTTACCCAAGGCATCAACCACTTGAATTTCTTCCATGTAGGTTTCTGAGGTTACGCGAAGGATTCCATTGCTTGGATGGGGATAAATTTGACAAGCAATATCAGTTTCGTTCAAATCTGCATAATTAGGCGCGGCATATTCTTGAATGCTCGCCTTTTTCCCTGAATACCCTTTGCCAAGTCCCACAAAAGCGCGGTTATTGACAACAAAACTAATGGCATTTTTACGTTCACTGCCACCATAAGCGCAGCGAACTTCCCATTCATTGATTTCTGGATTATATTCGATTAAATCACCTAATAAGCCTCCGTTTGTGCCCAAACAAATGAATCCACGATTATTTATTGAGAAAGAACAAGCACTTCCGCGTTCACTGCCAATAAAGTCGGCTATTTGGGTCCATTGGTTGGAACCAGGATTGTAGCGGTAAAAATCTTTTTTGTAGGTGTCTTGGTTTGCTCCTAGTCCAACATATCCTTGATTTCCTATGGAAAAGGAACTCAATTGATAACGTACGCCGCCTGGTAAATTTGCACGTTGGATCCATTGGTCAGAGCTTGGTTTATACTCCCATAATTGGCTTGAGTAAAGACTTGGACCCCACTTACCACCGCAGATGTACCCTTTGTTATCCGCAGAAAATGCAGTAGCGAAATAAACGCCATTTCCACCTGAACCTGGAAAATCAGCTTTTTGAGTCCAGCTATTTATGCTTGGGTCATATTCCCATAAGTCTTTCAATTTTGAACCTAGCAACGCATTTGCGTTGTCAATTCCTGTTCCGACATATCCTTTTCCATTGACGGAAAAAGCTACTGCATCTCTGCGTGCTGAACCGGGAAGATCCGCCTTTTGCGTCCAAGTATCAGAATTAGGGTCATATTGCCAAAGGTCTTTTAGCAGGGCCTCTGCTGTATCAATTCCAGTAGAAACATAACCAAAATCGCCTATGGAAAAAGCAACAGCACGTTCTCTTTTCCCTGCTGTGAAATCTGTTTTTTTCGTCCAAGTATTGTATTGATTGAAGGCCAACAGTGGTAAAAGACAAAAGATCAACAAGTAACTTTTCTTTTTCATATCAAAAGATGTTGATTTGTTTCGTTGTTTTCACTCCATCTTGTTGCACACTAAAAACATAGGTTCCCGGTACGATCGATTGAACATCAATTTCATTTTCTCCAGAATTTAACGGAATACGAAGCACCACCTTTCCGGTCAAATCAACCAATTCACCAACAGTATTTGGATCAAGGACTAGATTCATTTGAATGTGCAGAAAATCAGTTGTTGGATTCGGATAGACTTTCCACGAAATCAGATTTAATTCCTCTACACCCGAAGTATTAATCGTGGGGTTGTATTGCCAAAAATCATTCAAGTTAATCCCATTCGTTCCGGTTCCAAAATACCCTCGGTCATGAATGGCGAACGCAACAGGGAACCTTCGATTCGTTCCAGGAAAAGCCAATTCCATTTGCCAAGTATTTGTTCCCGGATAGAAGGACCAAACTTGATCAGTTACCGTGCCTAAACCACCTACATAACCACAGGTTACGAATCCGCGTTGTAAGATGGAATATCCAGAACTTCCACCAGAACTTACTCCCGGAAATTCTGCCCGTTGGGTCCAAGTATTGTGAATTGGTTTGTACTCGAACAATTTATTCCCGGCTTTAACATAGCCACTTCCTTCAATAGCGAATGAGCAGGTCCAAGAGCCAAACGTAACGGGAGGAGTTGCTTTCAAACTCCAACTATTTGTGCTGGGGTCATATTCTGCCATTTGTTGTCCAACATAAACATATCCTTTGTTGTTTACTGAAAATCCTTGTGTATCTCCCGGGTTAAAAAAGGGACAAGGTGCAATTGGATTCCAACTATTTTCAACCGGATCAAATTTGAAAAACTCTCCGTTCAATGCCGATCCTCCACCTACACACGGTTGGTCATTCACAACAAAACTAGTTGCACCATGATTGTTCACTGGATAATTTGCTTTTTGGGACCATGTATCAGATGATGGATCATATTCCCACCAATCTTTGTATGAAATATCCACACCCGTTCCATTAACGTGTCCTAGACCAAGGTATCCTTTATTTATGGAAGCACATCCAACAGCTCTGTGACGACCAACTCCTCCAAAGGATGATTTTTGGATCCAATACTGGGCTTGACTTCCTATTGCAATTACGCAAAAAACAAGTGTTAATAGCAGCCTCATTTCACTAAAATAATTTGTTGAGAAACTTGACCATCAAATGATCTTAAAAAGTAACTTCCAGCTTGAAAGTTATTTAAATCAATGTGTAATGACTCATCTGTATCGAATGAAGCTAATTCCGTTCCATTTACATGATATAGGGTAGCAATACCAATAGATTGATTCAAGCGTACACTTCCATTCGATGGATTTGGAAAAACACGTATAATAGCCGACTGTTCCTCTTCCAAGCCAACATAATCTGCATTGAGTGTCAAGGTATAATTCCCCATTTCGCTCCCCCATCCTTCTACGATGATGTAAACAGATCCTAATCCAGCAGTTTCAAACGTTAACGCTGACTGACTACCACACTCCACAACATCGTCATTAAAAGCGATGACGTTTCCATTCAAATCCACTACACTTAAAAAAGTATCGAAAGATGCACCACACAAGGAAGCATGCACGGAGTGAATCAGCGGATTTGGTGTGAATTTGTAATAAATATCTGGTGAAGGGTAAACGTAATTATTGTTTGAATAACAGATAGAATTATCTCTTGAGTCCGTAAATGGCAAGGCTGTAATATTTATTGGGTCATTGACATCGTCTCCGATAAAACCTGTGCAATCAATTCCATTTCCAATAGTAATTCCAAAGTCCATGACGGATCCCCACGTATACGTTCCACACGGATTCAACGGTAAGGATCCTGCCTCTCGCTGCATTACACGCATGCGCGACGTACCGTTTTGTGCATTTGCTGGAACAGTAAAGTTGAAGGCAGAGATGGCTACCGGAGGTGTGCCGGTCCAAGTTCCAATAGATTCATACGAATCGAAGTTACCATTTTGGTCGAAGTCGATCCAAGCCTCTCCTGCCCCAGCATAATTTCCACCACAAGTCCCAAATTTAACATTCAGCACATAGGATCCTCCTGCGTTTAATGCAACAGATAAGGTCGTTAAATCCTGTACACCTATTACAGCAGGACAACCAATAAAATTTATATTCCCGGCAGCGCCAGCGATTTGAACGAGTTCAACATTGGAGTCAACAGTGCTTGTTGGACCAACATTCGAGGTGCAATATTGACCGTATGCTATGGAAAAGAAACACAAGAAAATACTAAGTAACCCTTTAGTCATGTAGTAGTAGATTTAATCGAATGTACTAAAAATCCACGAGTTAACAAAAAGTTAATATTAGTATTACCGACCGTTCCAAGCAGTCATGGTCATGTCTAGGCCAACAAAGGAGAAGCTTTTGATAAATTCTGTAGCGGTTTGAACGCGCTCGGGTAGCGCTAATTGTTCGTCTTTGGACCATTCGCCCAAGACATAATCTGCTTGTCGGCCTTTGGAGAAGTCGTTTCCAACACCAAATCTCAATCGGGTATAATCAACTGTTTTGAGAACCGCTTGAATATCTTTTAAACCGTTGTGTCCACCATCGCTTCCTTTTCCTTTCATGCGAAGTTTACCGAAAGGCAAAGCAATGTCATCCGTAATCACTAAAAGGTTTTTCTGCTCAATTTTTTCTGCTTGAAGCCAATAATTAACCGCTTTACCTGATAGATTCATGAACGTAATCGGCTTAATCAGTATGATGGTTCTGCCTTTGAATTTGGCTTCCGCACGAAAAGCGGCTTTGTCAAGTGTAAAGGTCGCGCCTAACTCGCGTGCCATTTCGTCTACCACTTTGAAGCCGATATTGTGGCGTGTTTCTTCATACTCTTTCCCTGGATTTCCTAATCCGACAACTAAGTATTTCATGACTTACCAATTTGGACATCCACCGCACTTGTCACCTTGATTCAGGTAGAACAACGCACCGATAACAATATTTCCTTCACTGTAAAGAAATACCTGTTTTGCATGGGAATCGTAATCATTTGGTCTTGTTTTCACGCGAACTTGATCGATAAAACCTCCGGTTAGGTTCGTTTGAATAAAAACACGTCGAAAGAATTCAGCTCTTAGTCCTGCATGGGCTGAAACACCAAATCCGGATAAAGATACTGTTGCCACGTTTTTTTGTCCGGCGAATGTAAAGTCGTTAAAAGACAAGATTGGACCTGCACCGAAGCCCCAGAGTGTCGTTAAGGCAAAGCGAGCCTTGTCGGATTGATATACTTTAAAAACATTTGATAAATCAGCATGAATGTAATTTATTCCATTTGTGTTTTCGTAATGAAAAGTATTTGAATTCGTCACAACCGGTTCATTGTTATACGTACCAGACCAATTCGTTACAGGGTCGATTCCTGGATTGATTTTTCCACTTAATAAATAGGTTGGTCCAGCTTTCATCACATACTTCATGTGGTCGTAGCCCAAAGTAATTGCCCAATTTTTCTTGATGTTGTATCCAATTCGAAAGTTAAATTGCGGTACCGTGAAATCAGTTAAGCTCACATAGGTTTTAATATCTTCAGATGGACGATCTTTCGCTTGAACTCCTTTCAACGTAAAGTCATATCCTGGGCCAATGAAGCGCAAATTACTTTTGGAATAAGCACTTCTATTATATCCCCAATAAAAGAACATGGCACCTTTGGCTGTTGAACGTTTGTTATTTTTGGAAGGTTGTTGAGCGATTGAACTGAATCCTAATAGCAGGAGACAAATTAGAACGTATTTTTTCATCGTGTTATCATTTTAATCCATTCTTCTTGACTTAATACTTGTTCAAGACGATAGTGAACTTTTTTATTGAGGCTGTGCCATTCCACAAGGCCAAATCCTTCAGAAAAATAACTGATTCGCTGGATACTTTTGGAATTTTCTTTTCGGGTGAATGGGTTGAGAACTGTTAATCTCATATCGTCAGAAAAAACAAGTGTTTCTACCTCATCCTCCATTACCAGGTGAGCAGTTTTTCTCTTATGCTGTCTTTTCACTTCACTCAGTAGCACAGTTGAATCCACCACTCCTCTAAATTTTGCTGCAAACCATGTTTTTTCCTTTAGATTCATCGGGAAAAGTTTGTCTTTGTACAAAAGTGTTTTTTCTTTTTCTTGGTTGACATCTACTACCATATAATCCTGTAAATTCAAGGAATCCACATTGTAATTATAGGCCTCTCGAATTCTTCCGTCACTAGCGTAAACTTCAACAATTAAGTGTTCTCCTGCTTGATCTTTCAGTGCATAAATCCGGTGAAATTCCTCTTCAAGTCCACCTGCAACGTCGCGGTACAAGTAAATCTTTGGAATAGTATCAACGGGATAAAAATACGCTGCATTTGGATTTTTTGAAACGAAGCCATTGGAATCATTACATGAAGTGAAACCGATGATTAGGTATGAAAAAAGCAGTATAAAAACACCGAAGCGCATCATTATTTTGTCATTTTAAGGAAAGAAACTTCTTGTTCTGTTAAATGTCTATAAAATCCACGAGGGAGATCTTTCTTTGTTAATCCGGCAAATTGAACACGGTCTAATTTTACCACGACATAGCCCATCGCTTCAAAAAGACGACGAACAATTCTGTTTTTACCGGAATGTATTTCCACGCCTACCTCAGTAGAGTTTCCATTTTCAATGTATGAAACCTCATCTACGCGAGCTTTACCATCCTCCAAATCTACACCACGCATCAATTTTTCCATATCCTCTTTGGTTACGGATTTATTCAATTCTACGTGATAAATCTTTTTAGCTTGGTAACGTGGATGCGTCAATTTCTTTGCCATATCGCCATCGTTGGTAAACAAGAGTAATCCTGTAGTTTCACGGTCTAAACGTCCAACAGGATAAATTCGTTCTCGACATGCTTTTTTCACCAAGGTCATCACTGTTTTTCTACCTCTTGGATCATCCATCGTTGTGATGAATCCCTTGGGTTTATTCAATAAGACGTAACGTTTTGTTTCGGCGTTGATTGTTTCTCCGTCGTATTGGATTACATCTTCCGGAGCAATTTTATAGCCTAATTCCGTGACAATTTTTCCGTTCACGGAAACGACACCTGTTTGAATGAGGACATCAGCCTCTCTTCTTGAACAAATTCCTGCGTTTGACAAATATTTATTTAATCGAACTTGATCTTCATTAAAAGAAGGTAAAGGATCACCTTTTTTTACTTTGATTTTATAGTCAATGTATTTTCGTTTGTCACGGTCTGTGACTGTTTTTTTATCCGTTGGACCCTTTTTATCCGTTGGTCCTTTTTTGTCTGTTGCTGGTCGTTTGGATGCAACGGGCTTTCTTCCAGCCGCAGCCGGACGTTTATCCGTTGATTGATTTCCTCTCGATGTTCCGCGTGTATTTCTCATAATTCAAGCAAAGATAGAGAAAAGTGTTCGGTATTCCTTTAAATCACTCTTTTTGCAGGCGTTTGATATCAGAAATGAGCTGATTTACTTCCTTTTCTGAGGTTCCATCATAATAACCGCGAATTCTGAGCTGTTTATCTACAAGAACAAAGTTATTTGTATGAATAAAATCACTTCCTGCATCACCCAAGTTTTGAGCCTCCGCAGGTTTTAGCACAAAGAAGGATTTTCTCGCTAGCGCGTATAAGTCTGCTTTTTTACCCGTTAAAAAGTGCCATTTTCCCGGATTAGCTTGATGACTCGTTGCATATTTCTTCATTTGCTCAACATCATCCGTTTCCGGATCAACCGTAAAACTAAAAATCCGAACATCCTGGTCATTTTTGAACGATGCATCTACGCGTTGCATTTGTCTGTTCATGATTGGACAAATGCTTTTACACGTGGTGAAAAAATATTCCACAACAGCAATTTTCCCCTTCATATCCGCCGTTGAAATTAACTGAGAATTTTGATTTTGAAAAGAAAATGAACCGATGTGGTGTCCAAACCCTAATCGGAGCATTTCAGGATCAACCATTTCTTCGTTTACATCAATCGGATTGATAATTGGTAATGCCTTTTCTTTTTTCGAACTTGTGAAATAGTAGGCAATAGGAATACAAACAAGTAAAAGTAAGCCTAAAAAGAATATTCGTTTCATACCAACAAAGTTATGGTTTTTGCAGGATCTCGAGTGTGACATTGACTACTTTTTGTCGATCTAGTAAAGTACCTTTCAGCACCGTAAATGGACGCTTCATTTTTTTTAATTCCGCCTCGTAAAGCTCAAATAATTCTTGACGATTGGAAGGGTTTTCCCTCAAAGGGTCTTGTTCCCAAGGAATATCTGGAGCACAAAGGAAGTAATGATCAAAGAATTGTTTTTCATAGGCCTCACGAATAAACGTTGATACCATTTGATAGCGGTATTCTGACCATATTTTCAAGACTGTCATTTCTGTGTCTGCAACGAAATGATCTCCTTTCGACAGCCAATCCGCAAGTTGACCAATGGTGATTTCATCTAGGTCATTCCTTACGTATTCGACTTTATCTTGCAGGTAATCCCGAGCAAATTCCGAACTTAAAGGAAGACGAAACTGAAGCGCGCACCATTTCGCCATTGTTGATTTACCGCAAGATTCTGGTCCAGTGAAAGCGATTCTCATGATGCAACCGGTTTTTTGTACCATTCACGTAATCCATAAATTCCAAGTAGGAAATAGGCGACATAGAGGATTGTTGTAGCATACAACGCGGCATTCCAATACAGAACGACACAAGCCAAGTTAATAAATAACCAATAAATCCAATTTGATTTTTCCTTGAGGGTACTAAGAATTGTTGCAAACAAGGAGAATAATGCAATAAACACATCCCATAAAACGGTTTCATTTTGAGACATTTCCTGAAACGTGCCTATAGTTAACCAAGCGACACACGTTCCGATTAAAAGGATGGTTGGTATCATAAATAAGTGTCTGCTTAATTTCCAAGAGACCAAAGTAATCTCCTCTTCCTTATTCCAGGACCAAAAGGCGAAAATACTTAATAGGACATACGCTACTGAAAGAATAGACTGCGCCGGTAAATTGGAACGATAAAAAACAAATATATAAATGAAAGAACTCACTCCACCGGATAACCAGGCCCATTTGTTTTTTTTTGCCACTAGAAAAAGGTATCCAGCGCCGCTTGCCGACGCTGTCCATTCCAGAAACAGATCTATATTTCCCATTTAATACAAAAGTTGCTTTTTAGCAGCATTTCTCCATCCGGCTTGATTTTCGTACTCAACAAAGAATATTTTTAGGTCCGCTTGATTTTCATATTGCGTAAAAAACCATTTGCCATTATTATCACCTGCCTGATTTTCGTATTTTACCTTGAACACTTTCAGATCTGCTTGGTTTTCATATTTCACCACGTACACCTTTACATCCGCTTGGTTGGCGTAATTAACAGAGAAAACTTTTTGGGAAAATGAATGTTGAAACAACAGCATAAACAAGGAGGTGAAAAAGAATTTTTTCATGAGGTTTTTTATCAAAAATAAGGATGTTTTGGAATAACTCTAGCGGATTACCATGACTTTACCAACTTTACGATCTCGTCCATCGAAATTCGTTGCAGTCCAGATGAAATAAACTCCGGTTGGGGCCTTTTCACCATTCAGATTTTGACCGTTCCAGGTTGCCGTTCCGCCATTCGATGTTGTTCGGTAAATTAAATTCCCAGCAACATCTGTGACCTTCACATCGGAATCATAGCGAATACCTTGAATGGTCACTGGTCCAAAATAATTTGGTTTCACAGGATTTGGGAAAACAATGACGTTCGAATATTCTGGATCTTCATACGTTGCATTGGTGCGGTAAGAAACAAGTCCTTTATCAGTCACAATATATAATTCCCCCGTTTCTTGATTCAATTGCAAGTCAACAATTACATTTGAAATAATCGGAGAATTATCTGTAGTAAATTGCTCCAATATTTCAGATCCATCTGCAGAAAGAAGAATGATTCCACCATTTGCCGTTCCCATCCACTTGCGATTCCCTCCATCCACTTCAATGTCCGTGATGTGCGTTTTACCGAGTACAAATTCTCCATTTCCCTCGAAATTTATTTTTACTTGCTGAGTATTAAAATCTCCTGGTTGTGCATCAAATGCCGCCGCTGCGTTGTATAAAATAGCAAAGCCTGTTTCTGTTCCGATCCATAATTCTCCATCAAAATCAGCTGCAAGCGCTGTAATCGCTATGGATGGCAAATTTCCGCTAAACTCACCTTCATCCAAAGTGATCATTTTGTCATCACTTGGATCAGAAATGGTTCCGTTGTGATGATAACCGATAATTCCATCCGTTTTGGTGGCAAACCACAAAATCTCGTCGAAATCTTGAATCATTTTTGTGGTGAATTTATTCTTAGCATTGGGCCCACAATCAAAACTATACCATGCTCCTGTCTTATCGCGCACTTTCAGCGGTTGATCCGAATACCCGTTTAAGGACCATAAATTCCCTCGTTTATCGAATAAGACATCCGAAACGAGGCTCCATCCATTTCCAATACTTGCTGGATTAATAGGCGAATTTGCTCCAGTAAATACAAGCGTATCGGAAGTATTCATCAAAGTTAGGGGAAGATAAGAATAGGTACACATAGCTACTTCTGATGTATCATTCGGATTGATTGCTACATCGATAAAATCCCAAATTTCAGGTTCAGGCCATTGGGATACATTGGTAACATTTAAAAGTTCCCAATTCGCATTTTGATAAAAATGGACACCATTCCTTGTGAAGCCTGGCGAGTTGCCATTGATACGCCCTGAAGCAATGGCTAATTTACCGTTTTGTGCATCCATAGCATAAAACTGGTTGTTTTTAGATCCTTCTATTGGGTAAGTTATATAAGCTATTTCCGTTGGATACAAGACCAATCCATTCTTCATATCTGCCGACCATAGTCCGGTTTGATTTCTGGCCGTTCGAGAAGAGGAAAACCAAGTATTAAAGTTTCCCGCACCATAAGATTCAGGAATTTGTAGGTTATCGTTATACAGGTTAATTACACCATCGATATTAACGGATAGGTAATTATTGACAACATTAATGGAATTAATTTCAACGGAAAAAGGCAAATTCGTCACAAGTTCCAAATCAGAGGCATTGATGCGATAAACAGAATCTGTTCCGTAATCATCTGACTTTTTCAAAACAACCAAACGATCGTTAAAGAGATCCATTTCAGTGTATTTGTTTGCGGTTTGATACGGCAAGCGAACGTCACGTACCCATTGGGAATAATCAGGTAAAATTGGATTTGGAAGAAAACCCTTTAACAGCTGAGTAGGAGTTAGTGCATAAATGGAATCTTGATAAATGGCTACATCGACAATTCGTTCAGTAGAGTTTGATGGATAAAAGGTTTCTTTCACTTCATTTTTGGACGCATCTAACTGAACGATAGAGAAGTCATTTGCCGCATAAACGTAAATTCCATTTCGCTCGAAACGATTAATACGCTTTGAAACAGATATTTGAGCCAGTTTTATTGCTGGAATATTGACAATTTCACCATTTTTATATTTGTCAATATTTCCATTTTTGTAACCGATATACACTGCATTTTGAACCTCATCAAAGTAAAGGCAGGAAATCTCAATATCCGACAATCCATTCAATGCTGTCAAAAGGCGGTGTTCTTCAGTCTCAATGTTGTAAATCGACATGCCGTTTACGTAGGCTGTAAAGACTTCGTTTTCAGAAGCAACAACATCAATTGCCTTTGAAGTTGAAACGTGGAGCTTCCAAGTACCCGTGCCAATTTGTGCCCTTGAAACAAAGGAGAAAAGGCAGATAAATAAGTAGATGGTCCATTTCATGTTGTCCGTATAACGTAGGTTTAACGATTAAATTGGGTTGAGATTGAATATTTTAGTTAAAAATAACGCAAATCAAATAAATAGATGTTTCCTTTCTGGAAAAGGAGTTTGGTTAAAAATGGTTCCCACTCTTTATTGGGTTCCCAATTCGCTTCATGAATGACTAAAGCAAAGTTAGCCCCTTTTCGAATAATCTGTTTGATTTGTTCTGTTTCATCAGGCATAGATTCACGCAAGCTGAAGTGGGTGAATCCAATTCTATCTAAAGTATATAACTGAATATTTGGTGAAGAATCTGTTAAACAAAGAATGGTATCACTTTTGGGAATAATTCGTTGAATTTCTTCCGTACAAGCTTGTAATTGACCAAGGTGTTCACGGTGATAAAAATGAAAGTAACCCCAATTTCCTTTCACATATTCGCTCACAAAAGGGGTGTTTTTTGTTATCAAATTTTCCTTTCCAAAGGACCAATGTGCCAGGGATATTGCTTGTAAAAAAGTAAGCGAAATCCATGAGGCAAAAATAATACGTCGGTTATTTAGAGAACGGTTTATTCTACTACCGAATTGAATCAATACATAGAAAAGAATAAGCGGAAAAAACAATATTTCTATGAGGTAATAATCATGAACATCAAAAACCCAGAACCAAAGTATGAAATAGGCAACGAGACCTAAAAAGCCAATGATGACTAACCAGATTACATAGGAATGCATCCATTTTTTCCAAGCGGCATAGCCAAGGAATAGCAAGGACAACAACAACATACTCGGATGATAGAGTCCAGGAAGCATGTGTTTCCAAAATTGCTGCCAAATTGCTTTACGTGTTTCTGCATCTACTTCCCAAATTGGACGTACAGTTGTCGAAAATAAATCCGAACCAACTTTTTCGTTATACCTTATGGCGTAGGAATACCAAAGGTAACTTGTCACCAAAATCAACATAAAGGAAAGGAGGAATGAAAACCAAAAGTATGACTGTGCTTTAAATGATTGGCCTTGATTAAATAAGGTGTAGAAAAAGTAAGCGCCACCAAAGGAGAGTAAGCAAATCAATGCTGTAATTTTTAATAATACAGCAAGTGCAAAAAACAAAGTGAGAAATCCTAGCCAAAATACTTGTTTCGAACCTATAAATTTAAAAGTGCCATAGGCTCCTAAGAGGACAAAGGAAAAGGCAAATACGTTGGGTAATATGGAATCGGCGTAAAATATTAGGACAGGAGAACTCGCTATCAAAAAGACGAAGAGAAGTGCTTTCCATTTTTGTTGAAAGAGAAATTCCATAACCTCACTAAAAAGAGAAATCGCGATAAAAAGAATCGAAATCGAAAGGGCTTTAGACATCCACTCGTAATGACCAAATACCTGCCATAACTTTCCAAGAATAAAATAAATAATGGGGAATTCCGAAGTAGCATTTCGCGTTCCGTTCGCTAAAATCAATTGTGTTTGAGGTTCGAGAAATGGTGCACCCTTTGCATAATTTAAAGCAATTGATAGGGAATCTGTTTTTCGCCATTCATGGATGGGTAAAATACCGTCAAAAAAATGATCGAAGACACCGTAAAGCGAAAAAAGCACCATAAGTAGAAGCAACGCTTGATACCTTATTGGCAAATTTTGTAGTTTGGCGATCATCAGTCTAGTTCTTTTTCAGTAATCAAATAAAGGGGGCGGTTTTTACTTTGAATAAATAATTTACCCAAGTAAATCCCTAGAATTCCTATCATTATCAATTGGATTCCACCAATAAATAAAATCGATGCAATAATGGAGGTCCAACCGGTAATTGCCTCGCTGGTAAAAGCCGCAACGTAAATTGCATACAATCCATATAAGAAGGCCAAAAGCGCAAAAAACAAACCGGTATAAATAGAAAAATACAGTGGTTTTGCGCTAGACGATGTAATTCCAGTTAAGGCAAAATTGAGCATTTTTGAAAATGAGTACTTGGTCTTGCCGGAAACGCGTGCATGAGGCGTGTACGGGATCCCAATTTGTTTGAATCCTAAAGAAGGGATGATTCCCCTCAAAAACAAATGAGACTCCGTATATTTTTGAAGTGCATCAACAACTTTTCGATCTAACAAGCGAAAATCAGCAGTTCCTTCCTCCATTGGAATTTCCGCTAATTTATTTGTCAACCGGTAGAAGCCTCTAGAAGTCCATTTTTTCAATAAAGGCACTTTTTGATCATCCTTACGGATGGTATACACCACTTCAAATCCAGCCTTCCATTTATCGTAAAGCGTTGGGATTAATTCTGGTGGATGTTGTAAATCAGCATCCATACTAATTACTGCTGCTCCTTGCGCATGATCAAGTCCTGCTTTTAGCGCATTTTGGTGTCCAAAATTTCGACTTAGTTGGATGAATTTAACCCGGCTATCTTTTGCACGCAACTCTTGAATACGGATTAAGGAATGATCTGAACTTCCATCATCCACGAATATAAACTCAAATTTGGCTAGTTGAATTTCGTTCATAACAGCCAACAAACGTTCATACATTGGGACGATGTTCCCCTCCTCATTGCAAGTAGGAATAACAATCGAAAGGTCCATGAGTGCAGAATTATTTTGCATGTTAAGCGAAGTTACACAATTATCTGAACGTATGCTTATCGGGCTTTGATCTTGCAGAAAAAATCGATTCATTTTAGTATATTTGCCCAAAGCATTGAAAATGTCAGAACAAAATCGAATTTCCACAAATAAAGCACCAAAACCTGTTGGATTGTATCCACATGCAAGACGCGTTGGAAACCTTCTTTTCTTATCAGGTGTTGGTCCGAGGGTTGCAGGTTCAGATGATACCGACTCAGCAGTACCTGGATTAAAATTAGATAAAAACGGGAATTTCATTGAATTCGATTTCGAAGCACAATGCAGAAGTGTCTTTGACAACGTTCGCATCATCTTGGAAGAATCTGGGTCTAGTTGGGACCAATTAGTAGATGTAACGGTTTTTTTAGTGCACATGAAACGTGATTTTCAGGTATACAATCGTGTTTATGCAGAATACTTTAAAGATAACTTGCCGTGTAGAACGACTGTCGAAATCAACTCTCTACCTACTCCTATTGCGATAGAATTAAAATGTATCGCCACCATTGATTAACTATTTGACCTATTAAATTTTACTTATGATTGCATTTATAATCCGTATTGTCTTAGCTGTTGTTGCTACTGGATTCAACGTTTATTTGTTTGCTACTGGACATTGGGGTTGGGGCATCACGTTTATTTTCGTGACAGCATTAATCATCCTGTCCTTTTTTAGAAACGAAAATGTACTATTGGCATTGAATCAAATGCGCGTAGGAAATACAGATAAAGCGAAGAAATACATTGACCGTATTTCAAATCCTGAATTCCTTCCAAAGAGACAACATGCGTATGTATTGTTTTTAAAAGCAGTGATGGGTGGACAAGAATTAGGCTTTGCAAATAGTGAAAAACTACTAAGAAGAGCCATGGATCTTGGATTAAGGACTGGTGAAGACAATGCTGTTGCGCGTATGCATTTGGCGGGTATTTGTGCACAAACCGGAAGAAAAAACGAAGCTGTTGCCTTATTAGCTGAAGCAAAAAAATTAGATAAAAACGGAATGATGCGCGACCAAATCAAAACCATGCAAAGTCAATTGCAAATGGCGCCATCAAAAAACCAAATGCGCCAAGCTCAAATGATGGGTGGACGTAAGAAAACGCCTAAAATGCGCTAATTGATGAGTGATATACCTAGAATTTATGCCGAACCATGGGCAGATTATGAACTATTAGATGCTGGTGGTGGTAAAAAATTAGAGCGTTGGGGTAAAATCATTACGATTAGACCAGAAGTTCAAGCTTATTTCCATAGTGGGTTGCCATTTACAGAGTGGAGAAATCTGGCTCATTGGGAATTCATTGAAGGAAAAGCGCAGCAAGGAAAATGGAAATGCTTGAAAAAAAATGTTCCAAGTGAATGGACCATTAAATACAACCGTTTACACTTTACCTTATCCCTTACCAAATTCAAACATATTGGTTTGTTTCCTGAGCAGGAAGCGAACTGGCGTTTTATTGAGGAGCACATTTCAACAGATGAACGTTTTTTAAACCTTTTTGCTTACACGGGTGCTGCTTCTTGTATGGCGCGTTTGAAAGGCGCGGAAACCTTTCATGTAGACTCCGCAAAATCGACATTGAATTGGGCAAAGAGAAACATGGAAGAATGCAAATTATTAAACATCAAATGGGTACACGAAGATGCGTTAAAATTTGCTGCACGTGAGGTCAAACGTGAGAACAAATACAAAGGAATCATCATGGATCCGCCGGCATGGGGAATTGGAGCAAATGGTGAAAAATGGAAATTAGAGGATAAAATTGATGAATTAATGATGACCGCATCTAGTCTACTTGCTGATGATGGATTCCTCATTATGAATACCTATTCACCAACGGTTGATACAGACTTTCTCACAGAATTAATCGATATTTATTTTCCAACAAAAAAGAGTTCCATTTCCCAGCTGTACATGGAATCAAAAACGGAAAAAACCATGTATTTCGGTGAATTAATTCGAATTCAATAAGTTTCCTACAGTAAATCGTTTGCAAGGTTAGCCAATTCTGATCGTTCACCCTTCTCTAATTTAACGTGGGCAAAAAGTGATTCCCCTTTTAATCGGTCGATCAAATACGCTAGTCCGTTACTATTTTCATCCAAATACGGTGTGTCAATTTGATGCACATCTCCTGTGAATACAATTTTAGTGTTTTCACCAGCACGTGTGATGATGGTTTTTACTTCGTGAGGGGTTAAATTCTGTGCTTCATCTATGATAAACATGATATTGGAAAGACTTCTGCCACGGATAAATGCAAGTGGCGTGATGATAATTTTTCCAGAATCCTGCATCTCCATTATCGCTTTATGTTTCTTTTCATTTTCACCAAACTGAGACTTTATAAACTTTAAATTATCCCAGAGCGGCTCCATATATGGCCCAATTTTATCGTTTGCATCACCGGGCAAGAATCCAATTTCTTTGTTCGATAATGGGACAATTGGACGCGCTAAAATCACTTGATTGTACAACTTTTGTTGTTCTAAAGCAGCTGCCAAGGCAAGAAGTGTTTTTCCCGTTCCGGCCACACCTTGTAAGGCAACTAATTTGATGTCATTGTTGAGAAGCGCGTGAAAAGCAAAGGCTTGTTCGGCATTTTTTGGTTTAATTCCATATATAAATTCCTTTTCAATTCGGTCAACGCGATCTGTTAAGTGATTGTAAAAAGCAAGAGCTGAGGTTTTTCCATTTTTGAGAATATAGTAGCCATTCACCTCCTTTTTTTCTCCAAGGTTGCCATCTTCAGGGACACTTCCTTTCGTAAATATTTCGCGAATATAGGTGGATTCTAGACCTTCGATGTTGTAAGAACTTGACGCTTGAATTTCGTCTGAATGAACCTTTCCAGTCTGATAATCTTCCGCAACTAATCCGAGCGCTTTTGATTTGATACGCAGATTGATGTCCTTCGTAACGAGAATAACGGATTTACGTTTTTCTTTTTCTTTTAAGTATAGCGCCGCATTAATGATTTTATGATCATTTTTATAGGCTCCGTAAATATCCTCCGCATTTAATTGTGCAGGAGAATATTCCATAATAATCTTGAAATTCCCAAGTCCTGGACCAAGTGGAATCCACTCTTGCAAAGAACCATTTCCTGAAAGTCGATCAATAAAACGGATAACTTCTCTCGCAGAGAAGTTTTTCGTATCGTTCCCTACTTTAAACTTATCAAGTTCTTCCAATACCGTGATTGGAATAGCGACATTATGCTCATCAAAATTTGAGATAGAATCGAAGTCGTGCAGTAAGACAGAAGTGTCTAGGACGAATATTTTTTGAGATTTAGCCATTCGTTTTTTCTTTGAAAGTACCTTTTTTTAAATTTCAAAGAATGGAATTGAATGTTAAATAATAAATAATTATTTCGAGAATAAGTCTTTTAAGGCTTTGTTCAGTTTATCGAATTTAAAATCAAATCCTGCATTCTTTATCTTATCGTTCGACACGCGAAGGTTGGATAGGACAAGCATTGAGCGCTCACCAAGGATGAATTTTAATATTCCGCTTGGAACAGGAGGTAAAAAGAAAGGGCGCTGCATATATTTAGCTATTCCCTTCATCATCGTGCGATTTGTATCACAATCGGCAACTGCATTATAGGTTCCCTCCAACTGATGATCAATTCCAAAAACAATCATTCTGCATAGGTCCTCTATATGTATCCATGGATGGTATTGATTTCCCGAACCGAGGGGTGAGCCGAGTCCAAAAAACACAGGTCGTTTCATGGCTGTCATTGATCCGCCACGATTCGAAAGTACCATGGCGATGCGTAATTTCATATATGGACAAATTCCGTCAAAGTGGTCACTTGCATTTTCCCAATCACGTACAAGCGTACTTAGAAAATCTGTTCCATACTCATCCGATTCGTGAAACACTTTGTCCTGAGTTAAATCATAACAGTTGACGCCTGAAGCACCGACATAGTAGGCTAAATTGGGCATTTTAGTAGCAAGTTCACTTAAAAACTCAGTTGACTGAACACGAGAATCAATTAATTCTCTTTTTCGGGAAGCCGTCCAGTTTTTATCTCCAATATTTGCGCCTGCTAAGTTTATTAATACATGAATTCGACTTAGGTATTTCTCGTCGACTTGTTTTGTTTTGGGGTCCCATTGAATATGGTCTGCTGCATGTGCATTGCGCGAAAGTTTGTAAACGAGGTAACCGCGTTCCTTAAATACTTTTGTGAGTTGCTTTCCAATTAATCCAGATCCGCCCGCGATTAAAACTGTTTTAGTTTCTTCCATATTACTTACAATCTTCCCTCAATTTCAACAATTCTTCTCCGTTTTTCAAGGCATACATTTCGCAAAGTTTATTTTTGGAAGTAATCATTGATTTCAATTTCACACTATCCTTTTTTGTCGCTTTTTGTTGCCATATTTTCTCTGTTAAGGTGTTCACCTCTTTGCTTTTATTCATACATGAGCAAAACTTCTCATCCGTTCTGTGACAAGAAAGTAGAATGAGCGTTAAGAAGGTAAGGATTACAGGTTTTTTTATCATTTTGCAACGGAAATTTAAGAAATCAAATGTAGTATTAATTCAACTAATTCTATTATCTTCGAAACACTCTTTCATGCAAAAATATTTCTTCTTTCTTGTTCTAATCATTCTGAATGCATTTCATGGAAGCGCACAAGATTGCATCTCTTATTTCCGCTATTCAAAAGATGAAATTAGTGAAGTAAAATTATGTCCAGAAGCTATGAAAGCGGACATTGAACAATTGCATGAACATATACTCGAAACACATCCGAATCCTAGTTTATATTGTGGCGTGGAAGCCTTCGTAAGTGGATACAAACAAGCTTTGATGTCCTGTTCAACCGAAAAGACAATGTTCGAGTTTATTCAAATTGTGACACGTTATTTGGGAGTGATGAAAGACTCACATACCAATTTAAATCCACGAGATTATTTGTATTTAGGTCCAAAAGACCGTGCTGTTCTACCGTTTTTTGTTGTGAGAATCGACAAGCGATTTTATTTGGAAAGCATCTACAAAAATGACCTTTCTATTGGAAGTGAAATACTCCAAATCGATTCATACAGCATGGATAGTTTATTCGCTATCAGTAAACGATTAAGTTTTTCCGAAGGAAATGCGGGAAATGCACAAGAAGAAATTGCTCAGCGTATGATTGGAGCTACTTTCAACTTACTACATCGCGCTAATTTAAACGACAAAGCCAAATTTAAGCTTGTCAATCTAAATGGAGATACCATCGTTGAGGAAGCACATTACGTAAAATCAGGTCACTATTTAAAAGATAGAAGTATCGATTTAAATGGTCCTATTCATTATTTTTTAGACAAGGACAAGCGTTGCGTGCTAACTATTGAATCCTTTGATCCCATCTCACTCAAGAAATTCAAAAAACAGATTGATGCCTGCTTTTCAGAAATAAAGAAAAACAATGTTCAAGAACTGTATATAGATCTAAGAAATAATCTAGGAGGAATGTTACGTGCACAGGAGTACGTTTTGAGTTACTTGAATCTCAGTGGTGCACCATTACAAATGAATTACTTGTATAAGAGAAGTCATTTCGACCGCTTTGCTTCGCTTCCATTTTACCAAGAACAGCAATTCAAAAACAGAGCCCAGCGCGTTTATCCAAACGGGCTGATTAGTCAGGAGTACGATTTTTATCGATCTCCATTGGGGACGACTCGAACTATATTATACTCATATACACCCCAAAATAAACTAGGATATACCTACACTGGTAAATGCAGTTTAATTACGAATGGTTCATCTATGTCTGCATCTGTATTATTCGCAGGATGGTTTAAAAGCACGGTAAGGGGAGAAATCATTGGCACTCAGTGCATGGGTGGAATTGGGGGAACCTTTGGAAACAGTGCACCCTATACCCTTGATCATTCGAATATCCATTTGATGGTCTCTACTTTGAAGTTCACACCTAAGGATCGCACTAGTATCGACTTAAAAGCTATCGAACCAGATCACATCATCACGATTAATCGACAGCAATTAATTCAGCAAAAGGACCCTGTCTTAGAATATTTGCACATTCAAAAAGAATCAAAAAAGAAAGTAAAGTAAGATAACGATTGCGTAGCGAAGTAGCTTTCCAATCGCAAAAAAGACAAATGTCAAGAATTGAGGTGCTCGAAAGAATCCAAGTACGACACCAATTAGATCACCGATTAAAGGAAGCCAAGAAAACAAGGCTAACCAAACACCATATTTATGAACGCGATCCTTCCATTGTTCAATTTGTGTTAAACTCACTCGAATTTTTTTGAGCCAAATTGGCTTAGCGAGGTAGCCAATGTAATAATTCAAGATAGCACCAAGTGTATTTCCTGTTGAGGCGACGAACAAGCAGATCAGCGGGTCGTAATGAAATGAGAGCATTCCGATGAGAAAAGCTTCTGAAGCAACAGGAAGTATCGTCGCTGCAAAAAAAGCGCTTAAAAACAATCCTATATACCCTACTTCAAATTCCCACATAACAAAAAAAGGCCGGATCTACCGGCCTTTCAAGATTTTAGTTAATCGATTATTTTTTTACGAATTTTTTCGTCAACACTGTTCCGTTTGAAACAATGTTCACGAAGTAAACTCCACTATTCCATTGTGCTGATTCAATTGCAACATTGTGCGTTCCTGAAGCCAATTGGTTTAATGATGTATTTTGAACTTCTTTTCCTGCAACATCCAAAACAGTAACTGATACATCCGAAGCATTCAATAATTCAAATTGCAAAGATGCAACACCATTAGAAGGATTCGGCATAATCACTACTTGTTGTACTTGCTCAATTTCTTCTGTTCCTAAAACTGGATCAAAATTCAAACGAACGTATGGTGTTGAAGTTTGATAAAACAAAGTTGAAGTTGTAATATCGTTACCATCTAATAAGAAAGATGTTTGTGCCGGTGAAGTACCTGCATTTGAAACTTTTAATCCACTAGTATAAGAACCAACAACGGCTAAATACGTTGTTCCAGCAGTAACATTTACGTATGGGTCAAGTTCTACAACCAAGTTCGTATTCAAGTTATTAGCAGCTAATACTAACGGTGCAGATTCTGATTCATATACGAAGTCTCCCGAAACTGGATCAATAGAGTACAACTTTGTGTAGATTTCTGTTCCGACAGTTGCGCCATTTGTTCCACCTGGGAGGCGAACGTTGATTGCTTTTACTAAATCGTCTTGGAAAATATCATATAAGTTTCCTGTTTCGAAACCATTTGTTCCATTAGATGTACTTCCAGAAACAACATTGTTATCACGTGCGTAAATGAAGTTCGAAACATTGAAGGTGATATCTGACAAAACATTATTTGCAGAAACGTCATCTGTAGAATCAGAAGTAATATTGCGTGTTACTGTGTAAGAACCTACTGTAGCAGCTGGAGTGAATTGTGTAGCTACTGAAACATTTAACGTATCCAAAGATACAATTGAAACTGGGGCACTAGAGCCTACAAAAGCTCCGCTATTTACATTCACGTTTAATTTAACGTTAGATTGATTGTTTACACCACCGTTAAAGATATCAGCTGAGAAATCAATTGGAGCGACTTGTGCTGTTGGAATTTGGTAGTAATGAAGTCCTACTGAACCCCAATCTGTACCCGTTACAGCAAGATCATTTGTTGCGTTTGTAACCAATTTCACATCATCAATGTACCAACCGTAAGTAATCCATACATTTGGATTTGTTGCTGAATTAGGATAGTTCGTTGTCCATTGAAAACGAATCCAAAGTTGACTTGGAGTACCTGTTAAAAACGGAGCTAAGTTCAAAGATTTTGAATCCGGATTCGCATATGCTGAACCACCAGAAGCAGAAAGAACTGATTTATCTAAGTTGTTTCCAACAGAAACCCAAGTAGTTCCATTGGTACTGATTAACATTTCTTGCAAGTCATTGAAACGTGCGCCATACTGATTAAACATCAAAGAGATTTGATTTGAACCACCAAGTGTTGCAACATCAATTGGAGTTGCAGTTGTCATCGTGTAAACAACGTTCAACGCTTGAGTAGCTGCTTGTGCATCACCATTCACTAATTCCGCATAGTTTCCACCTGAAGTAGAATTAATTCCTGCTGATGATGCCCACCAACCTTCAGATGTGTTATTGATATTCCAACCAAAGTCGATCCCAGTTTGACCATTGTTATCTATTGTCCAGTTTGCTGGGGTAGAAAAGTCATCGGACCAAATCGTTACACCTAAGGCTTTTTCTGTCGATTCAATTGATTCAGCGTGAATTGGTGCCTTAACCAAATCTTGAAACGTTGCTAATTTAGGGGCAATTTGAGCTTGAGCAGCCATTGAAGACGCAAATGCGAAAGCCGAAAGTATAAGTTTTTTCATTTTATTAGTTTTTCTTGATATCAAATATACAAACTATTTCCTATCCTTCAAAAAAGGTAATTGAATGCGCAACTCTTGAATTTCGGACCATGACAAGGAACATTTTTGAACAGATTCTTGATCATCCAATTTCAAAAAGTTAGTCCCTAGTCCATTAAAAACTGCAGTTGCTCCAGGATAGACAATTTCATTGCCATCAATACCCACCCGATTTACGCCAATTGTGTAGCATTGATTTTCAATGGCACGTGCTTGAAGTAAAGTTGACCAATGAAGAAGGCGTTTTTTTGGCCAATTAGCGACGTATAAGAGTACATCATACGCTGCTTGACCATTCTCTTCTATTCGATTTCGAATGAGCTCTGGAAAACGCAAATCATAACAAATTTGCATGTTTATTTTCCAGCCATTGTATGCTACAATTGTTTCCTTTGTTCCTTCCGTGAATACTTCGTCTTCTCCACCTAGTCCAAAAGACCTACGTTTGTCATAGATAGAAACCTTTCCAGAAGGTTCTACAAATACTCCACGGTTAAAGAAATGGTTATTCTCACGAACCATCAATGAAGTATATATGGCAGAATGATGTTTACTTGACCAATTCTTTAATACATTCAAGGCCTTATTATCGTTCCACTCGTCGGCAAGTTCTGTATTCATAGAAAACCCAGTATGAAACATTTCCGGTAAAATAATGAGGTCAGAATTCTCGGAATGTTGAAGCAGATTTTCAATGCGTCGATAATTCTCAGAAATATTTTCCCAGGCTTGATCGAATTGAATAAGAGTAATGGTTAAATCTTGCATAATCTTTGTGCTGCTGAAGAAAGGGTTTCTTGATCTTTCGCAAAACAGAAACGAATAAGTTGACGATCTGTTAAATCCGCATTAAACACGGAAAGGGGAATACTAGCCACTCCATATTCCCTTGTAATTCGTTTACAAAAATCGACATCCGATTCATCTGAAATGTTCTCGAAGGATGCCACTTGAAAGTAAGAGCCATCTGAGGATAGTAATTTAAAACGACTTGAAGATATTTGCTCCCTGAAGAAGTCTCTTTTTTCTTGGTAAAACAGACCCAATTGATGAAGGTTTGTTTCCGGTAAGTAACTTGCCAACGCCGCTTGCGCAGGACTATTAACAGAAAAAACCATAAACTGATGTACCTTCTGAATTTCAGCCATCACCGTATCTGGCGCTGTCAAATACCCGATTTTCCATCCTGTAATATGAAATGTCTTCCCAAAAGAAGATACAACAATAGATCTATCTTTCAATCCTTCTACTTGATGCGCAGAGATGTGTTTCTTTTCAAAGGAAATGAATTCATACACTTCGTCCGATAAAACCCAAAGGTTTGGAAAATCATTCAGTAGATTTTGGAGTTCAACAAAATCGTTTTTATCCCAAACTCTTCCACTAGGATTATGTGGATTATTTGTGATAATAAGCTTTGTTTTATTATTCACCCTAGAGCGAATGTGGTCCCAATCTGGTAAGAACTCTACATTAAGTGGTATGCGAACAGGTTTTGCACCTGAAAGAATGACCGGACTTTCATAACAATCATAACTAGGATCCAATATTATTACCTCTTCACCTGGATGAACCAATGCTTGAATCGTAGCAAATATTGCCTGTGTTGCTCCAGCAGTAATTAATACATTTTTAGCGTCTAATACACGTTGATAATGTAACTTGATTTTCAACACGATTTGTTCTCTTAACTCCAATAAGCCAGTCATAGGAGCATATTGATGAACATTCCCTTGCATTTCTTTTTGTATTAAAGAAATGAGGCGTTGATCAACAGGAAAGTTTGGGAAGCCTTGAGATAAATTTATGGCCTGACATTCATTCGCCAAAGCAGACATCACCGAAAAGATGGTTGTCCCTACATGCGGTAATTTTGATTTCACAAGTTGTGATTAATGAAAATGATTGACTAATCTTTTGTCAACTTCTTCGCTTGTTCAATACTGATTCGCTTTCCGTTATCAAAAGCAATAATGAAAGCTTGAGCATATCCATTTTGACGCATTTTGTCTTGGAACAAGACTGCTTCCTTCAACGTTTTGAATGCACCACCTAGGCAATATTTGTATGTATTATCTTGTTGGTACTCGTAAACATCCTGTGTTTTGTATTTTACCGTAGCATTCGGAATTTGAGCAACACTTGATTCTACCTGTACACGAAAGACAACACCTTCGGCATCTGTTTCTGTTGGCGTAATTCTGAAATCAGCTTCATCATCCGAATTGAACGTGAAATTGCGATTGCCATTCGACGGAAGTGCCGAACCAACTTTTGGTTTCATGTTATTACTTCCAGTCGAGATGTTCAAACTCTTTATTGTGAATTCTGTTCTACGATTTAATTGATTTTCCTCTTCCGTACATTTCGAACGAATTTTTCCTTCACACGGACAATCCACCTTCAAAACAGTTTCACCATACCCTTTAAACGAAATACGATCAGGATTGGAGATACGTGCCTTTATGTAATTTGCCGCTGACAATGCACGACGATTAGATAAATCCAAATTGTAAAGCTTAGGTCCACGGCAATCTGTATGTGATCCTAACTCGATTTCAATTTTCGCGTGTTTATTCATGAACGTTACGACCTTATCTAATTCAATAATTGCATCTTGTCTTAAATCAGCTTTATCGAAATCATAATAAATTGATTTAAGACCTAGTAATTCATTGATGATCATATCAATTGAAAGGGGCTCAAGATTCAAGTCTACTAAATCAGCAACATTGATCTGAATGGTATCCTTAGCAGTTATCGTAAAATCTACTTCTTTAGCAATATACCCATCTTTTTCCATGGATATTTTTAGTTTTCTTACTGCGTTCAATGGAATACTATCTAAAGTTTGCAAGAAACTTCCCAATTCATCCGTTGATCCTTGGAAAAGAATCAATCCTGTTGAATCATCGACTACTTTCACAGAAACGTCAGCAATGGCTTCACCAGAATTTTTATCCTTCACAACGTAAGCCAATTGAACATCTACAAAAAGATCGATTAACTTGAACTCGTAAATATCATCAGTCACACCATTGTTTGCGCGATTTGATGTAATGTAACCTGATTTTTTATCATTGAACATAATGGCTAAGTCATCATATTTGGAGTTAAATTTCTCTCCCATATTTTTGACTTCGAAATTTTCCATCACAAAAAGGTCATAGCCACCAATTGTAGTAAACGCGTTGGAGGTAAAGTAAAGTTTATTGTCAAAGATCAAAGGAAAACAATCATGACCTTTAGAATTGACATAGCGTACTAATTCTTTATCCCCGAATTTTTTTCCATCGAAATTTGCGCGATAGATGTCCATTCCTCCTAAACCACCAGGCATATCTGAAACAAAGTAAAGTACTTTGTTCTTTTCATCGTAAAATGGATGAGTTACATTAAAGTTGTCATTGTTAAATGGAACTGGAATCGGTTTGCTCCATTCTCCTTTATCATTCTTTGTTGAATAGTGAATCGTTAATTTCTCGTATTCATTTGATCCAAAATTGTTGGTAAAAAACAAAAGATTACCAGCTGCATTTGAACTAATAGGCCCATCAAAATAACATGAATTCACATTAAGTAAACCCTTTGTTTCGGCACTTACTAATTTTGCGTCTTTCGTCTTACAACCTTCCACCTCGTATAAATCCGAATACGGTTTTTTTGTGTATGGATCCATCATGATGTCCTCACATGGATCTTTCGAAGCAGATAAGACATACAGTTTATCTCCTATTTTTCTTGTTCCAAAATCATCAAATGAAGTATTGAAACAAGCAGGCGTTAATTGTACATCATACTGACCAAAGATTGACCCTGCAGCAAGAAAAACAAGAATGGTGGTTAAAACGAAGCGCATCAGCTAGTGTCTATTTATCAGTTGAAGAAACGAGGTCCTTGACAACGACTTGTGTTATTATTGAATTTCCAACGCAAAGCAATTTCATGAGATTGAACACTCACTTTATTCAAGTTTGACATTGGGAAAGTATAGGAGTAACCTAAGTAGAAGCGATTATTGATATCATAACCAACGATTCCACCAATCGCGCTATTTAACTGATAGCTTACACCAAAATCTAAGCCCATTTTATGTGTCATGATCGCGTTTAAATCAACAGTCCAAGGTAAACCTTCCATATATCTAGCTACCACATTTGGACGCAATTGCCAAGATGCATTTAATGGAATTGTTCCACCCATGTATCCAAGGTATCCTCCGCGATTATCCACATACAATAACATGTTTCTATCAAGGAAGTCCATTTTACCAACACGAGGTTGAGCTGCTCCAATAAAGAAGTTTTTATGGTATAGCAATACACCCCATCCAGCGTTGAATGTCAACCCTGTTGTAAGGTTTGACATCATGTCCGGATCAAACGGTTGAGTTGTTACTAAATCAGTTAAGTTCACTGTTGTATTTCCTGCAATCGCACGAAGTCCAAGAGACAATCTCCATGTATTTGACAACTTCAAGTGATATGCGCCATTGATGGCAAATTGAGTTGTTTTAACTGGACCTAATTCATCCTGCAATAACGTAGCACCAATTCCAAAATTCTTTAAAATATTAAAGTTTCCTGAAAGGGTAATTGTTTTCGGAGCGCCCTTAAATCCTCCCCACTGTGCATTTGCCAATGTTGAAATGTCATTATAAGAATTAGCTCCAGCCTGCGCAGGATTCAGCATCAACGCATTGAACTGATTTTGTCTGTAGTTTGGATCTTGTCCTAGCGCTTGAAAAGAAGCTATTACAATTCCTAATGCGACGATTATGCTATTTGTCTTTTTCATATCAATTGTTATCTATGAATTTTATTTTTGAACGCGGTTGATGTAAACATATCCATTTACGACTACACCATTATCGAAAGTGAAGATGTAATAATAAGTACCATCTGGAACTTGAGTACTTGTATTTAATAAGGTACCGTCCCAATCATTGTTATACTCACTAGTTTCATACACAAGTGTTCCATAACGACTGTAAATAGATACTGAACGAGTTGTGTATCCTTCGATTCCTGGGATTACGAAGTTATCATTAAATCCATTTCCGTTAGGAGTAAATGCTTCTGGAATAACTGGACCACAAAGATCTGTATCTAAGAAGTCATAAACACCATCGTTATCACAATCTTGTCCTGGTTCACCAAGTCCACCAAAGTCCCATTCGAAGTCATCGCTAATTCCGTCACCATCACTATCCGAATCAAGGTAGTTAGAGATTCCGTCACCGTCGATATCATCAGTTCCTTCAATAATCGTTGAAATACCATCTCCGTCATCATCAGCATCAACGCTGTTTGGAATTCCGTCTCCGTCTGTATCACCAACTACTTCGTCCAAATCATTGATTCCGTCACCGTCATCATCCGAGTCACATGCATTCAACGTTCCATCGTTGTCTGTATCTGTACCAGAAGTTACTACAGTTACGAGAATAGTTGTTGTAGCCACGTTACCGTTATTATCTGTTACTGTAACCGTAATGTTGTTATCACCGATGTTTGAACAACCAAATGTATATTGACTCAATGTCATGGATGCAATTCCACAGTTGTCCGTTGTTCCATTATCCACATCACTAAACGTGATTGTCGTTGAACCGTTATCGTTAATCACAACTGTGATATCATTTACGTTGATCGTTGGTAAAATATTATCAACAACATTCACAAATTGTGTTGCTGTTGATGTGTTTCCAGATCCATCGACTACTGTCCAAGTTACTGTTGTTAATCCTAATGGGAAGATTGCAGGAGCATTATGAGAAACCGTTGCAACTGAACAGTTATCCGTTGCAGTTGGGTTACCCAAATTCACACCGATTGCATCACATCCGAAGTTTGGAGCCATTGTAATGTTCGCAGGTGGAACGATTACTGGATTTGTATTATCACCAATGAATACGTTGATTGGTAAAGAAGTAGCAGAACATCCACTAGCATTCGTTACTGTTACTGCGTAGTCACCTGATTGATTAACTGTAATAAACGGTGTTAATGGTCCATTTGACCATTGGTAGCTAGCTCCATTTGAAGCGAACAATATTACCGTTCCACCAGGACACATTGTTGTTGCACCACTTGCAGTGATGATTGGAACAACTGGATTGTTCAATACATTCACTACTGCTGTTACTGCATTCGAACAAGCTCCATTTGTTACTGTATATGTAATCGTAGTTGTACCAGCGTTTTGACCAGTAACAATTCCTGTGTTAGAAACAGTTGCAATGAAGTTGTTTGCACTTGTCCAAGTACCGTTGATTGTTGAACTTGTCAAGTTAATTGTACCACCTTCACATACATTGTTTGCTCCGGTAATTGCTGCCACTGTAGGAATTGTACTTGTTGTAACAACTGTTGTCGCTGAAGTTGTTTGACAACCCGCGGCACTTGTTCCAACAACAAAGTAGCTACCTGCTGTCGTTACCGTGATACTTGATGTGAAATCTCCAGTATTCCATTCGTAAGAAGCAGCACCTGATGCAGTTAATGTTACACTTCCACCTTGACAGAACAATGTCGGACCGTTAGCTGTAACTGTTACAGCTGGATTTGCATTTACAGTGACTGTTTGAATTGCTGTAGATGAACATCCTGATGCGTTGGTTACCGTTACTGTATAAGTTCCAGCGTTGCTTACTGTAATGTTTTGAGTTGTTGCAGTTGTTACACCGTTACTCCATAAGTAAGTCAATCCTGTTCCTGCTGTTGCAGACAAAGTTACGTTTGAGCCTAAACAGATTGCAGTTGGTCCATTCGCTGTAATTGTTGCTACCGTTACTGGAAGAACTGTTACGATAGTATTTGCTGCAGCAGAAGTACATCCATTCGAATTTGTTACGTCAACTTGAATGTTTTCACTTGTTGAAACCAAGATTGACTGAGTCGTCTCTCCTGTTGACCATATGTAACTTGTTCCTCCTGTTGCTGTAAGTAATACATTGTTTCCTTGACAGAATGCAGTTGGACCATTAGCCGTTACAACTGCAGTAGGAAGTGCATTTACTGTTACAGTAATTGCATTTGTGTTCGCTGAACATCCAGAAGCGTTTGTTACGGTTGCAAAATATGTACCTGCTGTATCAACTGTGATACTTTGAGTATATTGTCCGTTGTTCCATAAGTAGCTTGTACCTGTTGTTGCGACTAAAGTCACAGAACCACCTGCACAGAAAGTTGTCGCGCCGTTAGCTGAAATAGAAGCTGTTGGTAAAGCATTCACATTTACTACTGCAGATACACTTGAAGTACATCCGTTTGCATTGGTAACTGTGTATGTGATCGTTGTTGAACCAGCCGTTACCGAAGTAACTAAACCGTTTGCATCAACTGTCGCGATATTATTGTTTGATGATGACCAAACACCACCATTTGTTGTATTTGCTAATTGTGTTGTATTACCAATACACACTTCTGTTGAACCAGTGATTGCTGTTACAACTGGAAGTGGATTAACAACTACTTGTGTCAATACTGATGTTGCTGTACAACCAAGTGCATTTGTTACATTCACATAATATGAACCTGACGCCGATACAGTAATACTTGGATTTAAACTACCTGTATTCCACTCATATGAAGATCCAGAGCTAGCCGTTAAGGTAACGCTTCCTCCAGCACAGAACGTTGTTGTTCCAGAAGCTGATATAGTCGCAGTCGTTCCAGCATTTACTGTCATCGCAGCCGTTACAGAATTTGTACATCCATTAACATTCGTGATTGAGTAAGATAATACCGCATTTCCAGCAGTTATTCCAGTTACAACACCGGAAGGACTAACAGTAGCAACCGCTGTATTACTTGAAGACCAAACTCCACCAATTGATGTTGTTGCTAAAACTGTAGTTGATCCAACACAAACATCATTTAATCCTGTTATTGCCGCAACTGTTGGCAATGGATTAACTACGACGTTTGTATTTGCTGAAGTTGCCGAACAACCATTTGCATTAGTTACAGTTACTGTATATGGTCCATCCACACTTGCAATGATTCCTTGAGTCGTTTCACCTGAACTCCATAAATAAGAAGTTCCAGCACTTGCAATCAAAGTTACTAATGAACCTTGACAGAACGTTGTAGATCCAATTGGATTAATTGTTGCTACCGGTAATGCATTCACTGTAACAATTGTACCAGTAGAGGTTGCAGTACATCCAGCCGCACTTGTAACAGTTACAGAATATGTCCCTGCAGCAGTTACACTAATTGTTTGCGTTGGAGCACCATTTGACCATAAATACGAAGCACCACTTGATGCAACCAATGTCACATTTCCACCTTGACAGAATGTTGTTGGTCCGTTTGCAGTAATTGTTGCTGATGGCAATGTATTTACAGTAACCGTTGTTGGAACAGAAACCGCAGAACATCCATTAGCATTCGTAATTGTTACTGTATAGCTTCCAGAAGCATTTACTGTAATCGAAGCAGTTGTTGCTCCGTTACTCCATTGGTAAGAAGATGCTGTATTTGCAGTTAAGGTCACACTTCCTCCTTGACAGAAAGTTGTTGAACCACTAGCTGTAATCGTTGCTGTTGGAAGTGGATTAACCGTAAAGTTTGTTGTTGTTGAACTTGAACATCCATTTGCATTTGTAAATGTATAAGTCATCACAGCTGAACCTGCAGTTACACCAGTTACCAATCCATTCGCTGAATTGATAGTTGCCACTGCGTTATTCGAACTAGACCATGTTCCTGCTGCTGTTGCATTTGACAATGCAGTAGATGATCCCGCACAAACTGAAGTTGTTCCCGTACTCGCTGCTAATATTGGCAATGAGTTCACAGTAACCGTTGTTGCAGATGAAGTCGCTTGACATAATCCGTTTGCCGTGATTGTTACTGAATAGTTTCCGGATGCATTTGCAACATATGTATTCGCTGTTGCTCCAACGATTGCTGTTCCATTCAATTTCCAAACGTAACTATATGTTGATCCTGATGGAGCATTTGCCGCAAGTAATGTAACCGAACCTCCTTGACAGAAAGTTGTGCTACCTATTGCTGCGATTGTTGCCGTTGGCAATGGATTCACCACAACAACCGAAGAGGCTGTGTTTGAACAACCATTGGCATCTGTTATTCCGTATGAAATAGTTGCGGATCCAGACGACACTCCTGTTACAACACCAGTTGCACTAACTGTTGCGATAGAAGTATTCGAACTTGACCAAGTTGGATTCACACTTGTTGTTGCAAGATTTGTAGTTGTTCCAACACAAAGTGAAGTACTACCTGTAATTGCTGCTGTGGTAGGCAATGCATTCACTGTTACAGTTGTAGCAGCAGAAGTTATTGAACAACCACCCGCATTGGTAACTGTTACAGTGTAAGGACCTCCTGATGTAACATTTATACTTTGTGTTTGAGCACCATTTGACCACAAATATGTTGCACCCGAATTGGCTGTTAATGTTACACTTCCTCCTTGACAGAAGGTAGTTGAACCAGCTGAAGTAATTGTTGCGCTTGTTCCAATATTCACATTAACACTTGCACTTACAGAAGATGTACAACCATTTGCATTTGTGACAGAATAGCTAATTGTAACATTTCCAACAGTTACACCAGTTACAACACCAGAAGCATTTACTGTTGCCACTGCTGTATTACTTGATGTCCATGTTCCACCTGTAGTAGCTGAAGCTAATTGCGTTGTAAGACCGGTACAAACATTCGTTGCTCCAGTAATAGCGGCAATATTAGGAAGTTCATTTACCGTTACTGCAATTGTGAAATTATTACCGGCACAAGATAAATAAGAAGGTGTCACAGTATAGTTAACCAACTGAGATGTAGTATACAAGTTTACAAGTGATTGTGAAAAAGAAGTTTGTCCTGTGTTTTCAGCTTGCTCACCTAAAACAAATGAATTATCAACTAAGCTCCATGTATAAGTTGTTCCGCTTGGAACAAGGTTTCCAGAACCGTTTGCTGGTGAAGATGAAATCGTTGTTCCTGAACAACCATTTAATGCATAATTTACGATAACTGGAACTGGATTAACAGTTACTGTCACAGTAAATGGATTACCGTTACAACCTGATAATACCGGAGTAACTGTGTAAACAACTGTTTGCGCAACGTTTGTTGAATTCGTTAAGGTTTGACTAACTGTGTTTTGGGCTGTCGGTTCATTCACATCACCTGATACATTTGTGTTATTCAAAACTGTCCATGTATATTGTGTTCCTGCAGGCACAATCTCACTTCCACCATTCGTCGGTGCAATTGTAAAGGCATTACCAGAACAAATTGTTTGTGTTTTATCAGCAATTAACGGTTTAGGGTTAACCGTTGCCGTCAAAGTAAAGGTTGATCCAACGCATGATCCAGAGCTTGGTGTAACTGTGTAAACAACTTGCTGATCAATATTTGATGTATTCGTTAACGTTTGACCGATATTGTTTTGGTTTGTACCAATTGCTTCGCCCGTAACATTTGAATTATCAGCAAAAGTCCAAGAATAAGTAGTTCCTGTTGGCACAATATTACCAGAACCATTTGTTGGACTATAAGCCATTGCTCCTTCTGAACATGTAGTTGTAGTTTGTGGAGTAATGTTTGGTGCTGGATTCACAATGATAGAAACTGTGAATGGTGTTCCTGAACATGGATTCGGTAAGGTCATTGAGCGTACCGCTCTAATTTGATAAGGATGGTTTTTTCCGTTACTCCAATAAGCATTTTGAGCACCATTACCAAAGTTTTGAATCCATGCATCCCATTGAGTATCTTCCGACGAGGACCAATAATCGATATTTTGGAAGTTACCAATTGCATTCTTATTTAAATACATTTCATTCAGTTCATTTTTACTTGGTAGATACCAATCAGAAAAACCGTTTAAAACTAAATTATCTACAACCTGAGCTGCAATTCCGGATTGGTTACAACCAGAGAGTATATCCAAAGTGTTTTGTTGACCTGATCCAATTAAAATTGAGGCAGCACCAGGTAAATTTACTCCATTACATCCCCAAGAAGCACCACCTTGATCATTTGGAGCCGCGATAATTGCATTTACTTGTCCACTTACATACCCAGCATCACTTGGTTGTAAGATGTAAGCAATAACCCCACCACCAAAAGATGAACCTATTGTTAATGCTGGACTTGTTGGTGTTACCGTGTAATTCACAGTAATTGGTGCACTCGTGGTATTAATTAATGAGCCCGAAATCGAACTTGAACTTGAACCAGTTGCGGTACCTGTAATTCCTGTTACTGTTGGTGCTGACCATGAATAAGTCGTTCCCGTTGGAACGATGTTTCCTGAACCATTAGTTGGAGACACAGTGAACGTAGATCCTGAGCAAATCGTTTGTGTTTGAGTAGTTACTGTAGCTGTTGGCGCTACTGTAACTGTAACTGTAAAGCTTGTTCCGGCACATGCTGGAGTTGTCGCTGAACTTGGTGTTACTGTATATACTACATTAATGGAAGCATTGGTTGTATTTGTTAAAGTTCCTGATATTGAACTTGCATTCGTTCCAGATGCAGTACCTGTAATTCCTGTAACCGTTGGCGCCGACCAAGAATAGGTAGTTCCTGTTGGAATCACATTTGCGCCTCCGTTTGTAGGTGAAACAGTAAATGTTCCTTCAGAACACATTGTTTCCGACTGATTCGTTACAGATGGAACGGGATTAACCGTCAGCGTAAATGTTTGAGATGTTCCTGAACAAGCAGGACTATAAGCCAGAACTACTGCTAAAGACTGTGTACCTGCACAAGGTGCACCAAATACTGCGTCTGTCGCATTAATCGTAACAGTGGTTTGACCAAGCGCTAAACCTTCTACTACAGATTGTGATGTATTGGAATGACAAGAACCATTTGTATAGTTACCATTAGATCCAGTAGGGTTACCATAACTTGCATATGAAACACCTGTAAATACAGTTCCTGTTGGAGCACTGAAATTTAAAGTTCCATTTTCAGCTACTAAACCAAAAACTGTTCCAGTTTCACCAAAAGTTGGTGTTACCGTAACCGTAGTAGAAATTGGCGCATTCGTTGAATTAGTTGCGGCAAAGGCAGCAATATTTCCAGAACCGGTAGCGGCTAGACCTACTGCCGTGTTCGTGCTTGACCAAGAATAGTTAGTACCGGTTACCGCACCTGTAAAATTAGTAGCAGCAAAATTTGTTCCAGCACATACTGTTTGATTCACAGGTTGTGTGACTGTTGGTGTTGGATTAACATTTAAAGATATCGTACGTGGCGTTCCAGAACAACCAGTTAAAGTTGGTGTTACTGTAATAGTAGATGTTTGAACACTTGAACCAGTATTCGTAGCGGTGAATGAAGCAATATCTCCAGTTCCTGAAGCTGCTAATCCCGTTGAAGTCGTATTATTTGACCATGTGTAAGTATTCCCTACATGAGAACCTGTAAAAGTAATCGCGGAAGTAGTTGATCCGTTACAAACAGTTTGATTCTCGTTTGAATTTACACTTGGTGTTGGATTTACTGTTACTGTAAAGGTCATATTTGAACCTGAACAAGTTAAACCTCCAACTACTATTTCAGGAGTTACTGTAACTGTAGAAACAACCTGAGTAGATGGATCAATATAGTAATCACCTATTGTTGGTTGAGCGATTCCATTTGAGAAGAAACCAACATTCTGTGACGATGTCCAAGCATACTGCGTATTTGAGGTAGTACCAGAGAAAACAATTGCAGACTGCTGGATTCCACCGCAATACGTGATGTTTGAATATTGATTTACCGTTGGAATTGGTTGTACAGTGATTGTAAATGTTTTTGCTGTTCCTGCACATCCATTCGCATTAGGAGTAACCGTTATTGTTGCCACAATTGGACTTGTTGTTGAATTGGTTGCAGTGAAGGAAGAAATATCTCCTGTCCCACTTGCCGCTAATCCAATTGCAGTTGAACTATTTGTCCAAGAATATGTAGTTCCTGTTGCATTAAACGTTGATGCAAAATTGACTGCTGTTGTTGCTGTGCTTGCACACAATGATTGATTAGAAACGGTATTAACCGTTGGTGTTGGATTTACTGTAACATCAACTTGGTCTGTGCTAACACATCCACTTGAATTTGTTACTGTTAACGTATAAGTTGTTGTTACAGGTGCATTCGTACTATTACTTGCTACGAAGGCAACATTGTCTGTTACACCATTATTCCAAGCATACGTGTTACTTCCTGTTGCAGCTAATGTTACATTCGCTCCATTACAAACTATTTGATCAGCTCCAGCATTTGCAACTGGAAGTGGAGAAACTGAAAGAACAACACTATTAGTTGCGCTACATCCGTTTGATGTAATTGTATATACATACGTAACGTCGATTGCTGCATTTGTTGTATTTGTTAAAACCTCACTGATGTTTCCTGTACCTGTTGCAAGAGATTCAGTAATTCCAGCAACCGTTGCTCTTGACCATGTCATTACCGTACTTCCACTTGATGCTACCGTTGCACTTGTTGCTGTGTAGGCAAATGTTGAACCACTACAAATTGCGGTCGGACTTAATGTGCTTGATAAAGCTGGTGTTGGATTTACAGTAATCGTTGCTGTTTGTGTTGATCCCGAACATCCGTTTGCAGTTGGGGTAACTGTAATTGTTGCGCTAATTGCTGAGTTCGTCGTATTTGTCGCTGTAAACGTTGGAACAGATGTTGCTCCTGTTGCAGCCAAACCAATACTTGTGTTACTGTTTGACCAAGCATATGTGGTTCCTGTCACATTGAACGTAGAGGCAAAAGTAATTGCTGTCGATGTAACACCCGTACAAAGTGTTTGAGCACTTATCGCATCTACAGTTGGCGTTGGGTTAACAGTAACAACAACGTTATTAGTTGCACTACAACCGTTTGATGTAATTGTATATACATAGGTAACGTTGATTGGTGCATTTGTTGTATTTGTTAAAGTCTCACTGATGTTTCCTGTACCTGTTGTAAGAGATTCAGTAATTCCAGCTACCGTTGCTCTTGACCATGTCATTACCGTACTTCCACTTGATGCTACCGTTGCACTTGTTGCTGTGTAGGCAAATGTTGAACCACTACAAATTGCAGTCGGACTTAATGTGCTTGATAAAGCTGGTGTTGGATTTACAGTTATAGTAGCTGTTTGAGTCGAACCTGAACAACCATCTGCAGTAGGTGTCACCGTAATTGTTCCGTTGATTGCTGCATTCGTTGCATTTGTTGCTGTGAACACTGGAACGGTTGTAGTACCACTTGCAGCTAATCCAATACTTGTATTTGAATTGGACCAAGCATATGTTGTTGAAGCAACTCCAAATGCACTAGCGAAAGTAATGGCTGTTGAAGAAGTTGCATTACACAATGTTTGACCACTGAGAGCATCTACAGTAGGCGTTGGCTTCACTGAAACAACAACACTGTTTGTTGACGTACATCCATTAGATGCTATGGTATAAACATACGTTACGTTAATTGCCGCATTGGTTGTGTTCGTTAATGTTTCACTTACGTTTCCATTACCAGTTGTTCCTGCCTCGGTAATTCCAGCTACTGTCGCTCTTGACCAAGTCATTACTGTACTTCCTGATGCAGCTACAGTTGAACTAGTTGCTGTGTATGCAAACGTTGTTGCGCTACAGATAGCAGCAGGACTTAATGAGCTTGATAAAGCCGGAGTTGGATTAACCGTGATTGTTGCTGTAAATGGAGATCCTTCACAACCAGATGCGCTAACCGGTGTAATGTTATAAACAACCGTTGATTGTGAATTACCTGTATTTGTAAATGCGTCATTTGAAATTTCAGCATTTGTGTAAGCATTTCCAACTAAAGGTGACCCAGCTGAAGCAACAAGCGTTGTTGTTATGCTATTGATGTTATAAGTAACAACTGCAGAAGCAGATGTACTCGCTCCTAATGTTAAACCCGTTACGATATCTGAACAAACTGATGCCGTTTGATTCGCTACCACTGGTTTTTGAACCGTTACAGTATATGAACATGTGGAAGAATTTCCTTGCGCATCTGTTGCAGTCCAGGTAACTGTTGTTAATCCTGGATTAAAAGATTCACCATTTAACGTAGATAAATTTGATGCGATGGTTGCGCCAGTCAAATCACAAGAAAGAGTTACTGAACAATCATCCGTAGCAGTTGGATTAAAAGCCGTACCTGAAACAACATAATTACATGTATTGTTATTTGCAGCAACAATTTGATTTGACGGACATGTTATAACTGGGTTGGTTGTATCACCAACCATGATTGTATTCGACGCCACTGAATAACAAAGTTCGCCACTTGTTAACGTTAAAACGGATTTTCTTTGGAAGAAGGTTGTTGATGAAAGAGATGGTGAATCGTACGTAGAGTTACTTGCTCCACTTATTGCACTGTATCCACTATTTACTTGCGAAGAAGAATACCATTGGTATGACAACGGTGCTCCTGTTCCTGCACCCGAAGTTGCATTCGAAAATGGTGCAGGGTCTAAGGTCGTACACAAGATCTGAGATGCATTGATTAATCCTGCTGAAGGATTTTGAATAACTGTGATTGTGATTGAAGGTGTATAACCACTAACAATCCCATTAGAACATGGCGTATTGGAGAAATTAACAACTGTTCTACGACGGTAATATGTTGTAGCCGTTAAAATTGAAGGGTCATATGTTGATGACGTTGCACCTGCAATGTCTACCCAAGTAGCGTTGTCTAAACTAGATTGCCATTGGTACGTGATGCTTGACGCTGTTCCATTACCGGAACCTTGTGTACCATCAACAGCACTTGCAATAATCGCTGGATCAGTTCCAGCACAGATTGTTTGTGCATTTGTTAATCCACCAGCTGTTGGATTCGCCGATTGTACAACAACGTTAAATGAATAACTAACATTTACAATAGAGAAGTTACTGATATCTACTGCCTGAGCGGTATAATTAACTACGTAATTACCTGGACTCATCGATGATCCATTTGAAGGACCTCCGCCTTGATTGACAGAAACTGCACCACACGTACCTGCAGAACTTGCTGTTGGAACTGTCCAACTCACAACTTCTGAGCCATTTAGGTCACAATCTGTAAAATAAATCGTTGAACCTTGTGCTGGTACAGCGCCACTATTCGCAGGAAAAGTAATGTTACATTGAGACCAAACATTCGTAGCCGTGATCAAAATAAAGGACAAAACGCCTAGTGTTTTCAAAAATAGATTTGAATGTTTCATTGGTTTTGAGATTGATTGTGCAATAGAATTTGTAGATGTAGCATTGGTTACTTTGCTCATGGTAGTAAGAAAGGTATTCTTCATACTTCTATTATTAGATACGTTTTTATGTAACGAATGAACCAAAATGGCATTCTCATTTGAATCAGCATTGAACATTTTATCGTTTTTCATCATTGTTCTCATCTTAATATTCATTCGTTTTTGTCAAAATTGAGTTTATAAATAACACGTGTATTTAGATAGCAAGCCCCTGATTAACAGCTGCTTACCACGCTAAATTCTCCTGCTATCCTTTTGTTTTATAGCTATTCAACCCAATTTTTCCATTATAATTAAGTCCCAAATGTATGCAAATAAAAGTAATTAACAAAAATTTTAAATACAGTTTGCATTGTTGAAAACAAAAAAGGGAGGCTTGCGGCCTCCCTTTAATGATCGATTATTTCATCTTATTGTTTCACCACACGATTAGTGATGGTTTTATCCATTCCATTCAATCGAATCATGTAAACTCCCGTTACCAATTGTTTCATGTTTAATTGAATTGAATCATTTGCAAAGCTTCCTTTTGTCATGTTGACAACAACTTTTCCTTGCATATCCAATACTTGAATGTTTTCAATAATGAAATCCATTCCGTTCATGATGTTCAATACATCTGAAGTTGGATTTGGATACATTTCGAAAGATCCAGCTACATCACCAATTGACGCTGTGAAATCACATGAAGCATCTACTGTCACGAGAACGTTAGATGTATCATCTGGACAAACACCGTTTCCTACGATGTAATCATAGTTAAAGAATCCTGGGATGTTCGCTGCTGTGTCCAAGTTTCCTGCTAATGGATTGTTACTTGGGTCATACCATGTACCACCAAGGTCAACAATTCCACCTAATCCTTGTAACAAGTTAAATGGTTCGTTTTTACACACGGTAAATGCGCCATCTTCACCTGCCTGAGAAGGTGAGAATACATCAACTTGCGCTGGAGATGAGTCATTTGCACAACCATCCGTCAAGGTGTAAGTAAACGTGAATGGAATTGAAGCCAATCCATTTGTGATGAATAAGTTTCCTTGTAAACCTAATGTTGGAATTGTTTGAGACCAAACACCGCCTTGATCGTAGTTAGCAATACCATTGAACAAGTTCACTGTATCACCATAACACGCTTGCAACACTTCACCTTGAACACCCGCATTCAATACGATTTCGCTAATTGCTATACCATAGTTTCCTGAAGTTCCGTCAAATGCATCATGCATGATGTAATATGTATTTCCTGGTGTTAAACCACAAGCTGAAAAGTTTGGAGCCACACTTGTTCCCATCATATCGTTGTCATTCGCAGACATCATTTGGAAGGATGCAATGTTATCACATGCGGATGATCCATAAACAGCTGCTTGACCATTGTATGTCATACCTGTACAATTCAGACGAACACTTCCGGATGGCGGAGCAACGAATTTGAACCATGTAGTTAAGTTCAAGTTTTGGTTTTCCCAACCTGTTTCTGTTTGTGCACCAGTAACTGGAGGAACCATTGCGATTTCATTTGCATCGATGGTAGCACCATTGTTATTGAACACATGCATCACATTGTTCACAGGCAGCAATTGTGCTCCACAAATCGTATCATTCGACAATGGCATTACCACATTAAACGGTCCGATAAAGTATGACGTATCTTGACCACAAACCGCTTGTAAATACATTTGGAAAGATTGTCCAGCCATGAATTCTGAATCAAATAACGTATCACTGAAGTTATTGTCTAAAACATATGTTGTTCCTGAGTTAAACAAGCTTCCAGTATTTACTAATTGCATGTTGAATCCAGTTGACGGTAAAATCGTTTGATTCCAAGACCAAGTAGTTAAAATGCTATCGATTTCTGTGTTTACAACGATGTTTGTTGGATTCGCACAGTTTGGAGCTGGCAAGATGTTGATCACATAATCCTCTGTTTCACCAGAACCCATGTTTGTACATGCATCTCCAGCACCGTTTTGGTTAAAGTTACCTCTTGAACGAACGCGCATTCCTGTATTACCTGTTAATGCAGTAATTGGGATCGTGATGTTTACTGATCCAGTTGTTCCACTTGCAATGTTTGTTCCTACTTGTGTCCATTCTGTTGGTTCGTACGCTCCGTTGTGATCATAATCTATCCATACGGAAACGATTGCCCCTGTATAAACTGAAGGTGCTTGAACAGTCACATCTAAAGTGTAATCCATTCCTTGAATAACCGACGGTCCGTTAGTAAACGCTGAATAGAACGGACTAGCCGTTGGATTCGTAGCTGCTGTATTATTTGTATAACCATTCATCGAGATGATGTCCATTAATGAACCTGCTCCACCTGCATTCACTGTGTTACAGTAACAGTTAAAGAATGGATTTGACACTACCAATACTGGAGTAGAAGTTGCTACCGATGCAGAAGCTGTACATGTCATAACCAATTGGAAGTATGTATCAACACCTACTGTTGTTGCATACGTGTTATTAGTTGCACCTGAAATGTTTGTCCATGGTCCAGTTGCTGAAGTAGCACTTTGCCATTGGTACGTAATTCCTGAAGCCAATGTTGATCCTGTTGTGCTTAATGTTACAGTAGTCGACGGACAAACTGGTGTTGCTGAAGTAACAGTTGTCCCTCCTGTGATTGTACCCGCACATGATGCCGCAGCAACAATGTTCACCAAATAATCTTCCGTTTCTCCGTAGCCATAAGACAAACATGGAGAGATTGGAGTAAATGATGTAGAAGAATATCCTTCAGCACATACGATTCTCATCGCAGTGTTTCCTGGTACCGCCGTGATTGGAATATTGAATGATCCTGAAACAATTCGTGGTCCGGCCGTTGTTACTGCCTCAACAAAAACATCTTCTCCCGGATCAGTAAACAATCCATTTTGGTTAAAGTCAACCCAGATACCGATACCATTCGCGTAATATGTTGCACCATCACACTCATCTTGAGAAATCGAAAAGGCAACACTTTGACCAGTAATCACTGAAGTAATTGCTGGTAATGTTTTAAAGTTTGAATATCCACCTAAAATAGATCCAGGACCTGGAGCTGCCGTAGCACAACCATTTGAATTCGCATAAAGGGGATCTGTTGATCCACCGTTCACTGTTACATTATAAATTTCCTCATCGGCTGTTGGAACAGTTGCTGCTGAATTACAGTAACAGTTAAAGAATGGATTCATCGTTACCAATACTGGTGTTGATGTTCCCGTTGAACCAGCGCTACAAGTTACTACGCATTGGTAGTATGTATCCACTGATTGTTGCAAAGTGTAACTTGAAGAAGTTGCTCCAGAAATATCCGTCCATGGCCCTGTTGCTGTTGCCGAACTTTGCCATTGATAAGTTAAACCTGTTCCAATTGTCGCTCCATTCAAAGAAAGAGAAAAGTTTGCCGAAGGACATGCCGCAGCTGGTGTAGCCACTGATGAACCCCCTGCAACTGGATTTGTACATGCGGAAGCCGGACTAATATACGTTGCTGTAGTCGTTACACACGTGGATGCTGTCGCACATGCTGCGTCAACATTCCAATGCGCGTAATACGTTCCAGCCACTGTTGAATTCCATTGCAATGGACTAATTCCAGAAGCAATAACAGGACCAGTTGGTGTTCCTTGTCGGATGGTTATGTAACCACCTGTACCAATAGAACATTGGTAAATTGTTGCGGCTTCTACTAAATTCAACGCTGAATATTCACTTTGGAATGAACAGGTTGAAATTGTTGTCGAAGGTGCAATAGCCGTTGGCGCATTGGCTCCTCCGAACGGATACTCAAACGCATTCGTACATTGCGCATGACTTATACCATTCAGTAGCATGGAAACCATGACTGAAAGGGAAGCCAAAAAAGTGTAGATTTTTGTTTTCATTTAAACTGAATTTAAATTAATTTTTAATAATACGTCGAATAACTTTCGCATGATTTGATTCAACTTGAACCAAATATACACCATTTTCACAGTTATTTAACGTAATGTTCATGTTGTTTTCAACTGTTTGTGTTGATATCACCAATTTTCCGTGTATGTCATATACCGTCACAGATGCTTGATCAGCTCCGCTCCAATGTAAAATTAAATCTCCTTTCGTTGGATTTGGATAGATGGAAATGTATTGTGTTAATTCATATAAACTCGCCGTGAAGTCACAAGACCCATCTACAATCACCAATACATTTGCGGAGTCACTTGGACAATATGCGCTTTCCACGATGTAATCATAGTTAAATGAGCCTGCCAAGTTTCCAGAAGTATCCAAATTCGACGAAAGCCCTTGATTGGATGAATTGTACCATGTACCATCAAAGTCAACGTTCCCTACAAGACCCATTAACAGGTCAAAAGGCTCGTTTAGACAAACGGTGAAAGTTCCGTCTTCTCCTGCACTTGGTGCAGCATGTACAATAACACTTGCTGTTGCTTGATCAATCGCACATCCGTCACTTACTACATAGTTGAAGGTATATGCTTGAGACGCGTAGTCTGTTGAGTTGAACTCATTTCCTTGTAAGACAACTGCAGGTGAAGTAGCTACCCACTCGCCTCCTAATCCGTAATTTGCGATTCCTAAGAATAAATTAATCGTTTCTCCATAACAGATGTTTAATACTTCTCCAGGTACACCAGCTTCTACACTCACTTCGCTAATCGCGATGGTGTAGTTTCCTGCTGTTCCTTGTCCATCGTGCATTAAATGATAAACGGCACCTGGAACCAAGCCACAAATCGTGAAATTTGGTGCCGTACTGTTCCCATCGATTTCATTGTCATTTGCTCCTTCTAAGGTAAAGCTTGGTAAGATGCTGCAATCTGCTCCATAGTACACTGCGATTTGTCCATCATAGTTTACTCCGGTTGCATCAATGCGTACGTTTCCAGATGCTGGTGCGGTAAACTTGAACCATGTTGTATGACTTAATGTGTTTTGTGCCCAACCTGTCGTTGATTGTTCTCCTGTAACTGGTGGAACAATCAATAATTCATCGTTCGCAACAGTCGCACCTGAGTTATTATATAATAACCCTGGGGCACCAACCATGATTTCATGTGCGCCGCACGCATTGTCGTTGCTCAATGGCATGCTAATGCTGATTGGACCAACATACGCTGATGTATCTTGTCCACACACTGCTTGTACATAAACATCGAATGATTGTCCTGGATACCAAGCTGCGTTCAACGTAGTATCTGTGAAATTATTGTCTACTGCATATACCGCCCCTGTGTATAAGGCAGAATCTTGAGTCACAACTTGAATATTGAAACCAGTGGAAGAATAAACTGATGTATAGGCACTCCAGCTCCAACTTGACATCAAACTATCTTGTCCAGCTGTAGAAATAAAGCTTGTTGGATTTGAGCAGATTGGTGGTGTTTGGAAATTATAGAATAAGCCATTGCTGTTTAATCCACCCGCGCATTCAGAATAAATGTACATGTCATAATTGCCTAATGGAATAAGGTTCATCAACTGTGCACTTGCCGCAGTTAAAGTAAGGGTGGTTCCGCTCGTGGTTGGATCAAATCCAGCTTGACCATAAACTACAGTCCAAGAAGTTTCTCCTGCAGCACTTGCTGTCCAAGTAAACGCCGCTTCATTCGGTAATAAATAAGAAGTTGTCAAGGCTACTGGATTCGGACAGTTTACGTAATAAAAATGCACACAACTATTATCTTGTAAATAGGCGTTGTTGTTCATTGACACATTCACATTTTGCGTTCCACGCACACCTATTTCTGCATCCTGACCGTTATCCCAAAGTGGATTACCCATGATCACGTCATCATACACGTAGTAAATTTCTTGTGTTGCTTCATCTATGATCAATTCAAATGTAGCAGCATCTAAGAAAATTGGTGAGTTCCAATGTGGTAAATTTTTCCATTGCACAATGAACTTGCTGTTTGGACTCGTTCCAATTTGTTGGTAGTACACTCCCCCACTACCAACTGGATATGCAGAATATAATTGTTGAATAAATGGATACAAACCATTTCCTGCTTCCATTACTAAATTGACTGCAGCTGTAGTTGTTCCAAGTTTCATCCCGCCAGTTGCACCAATTGTTGCACTAGTAATCAAAGTCCCTTGGTACAAAAATGGGAAGGGAAGTGTGATTCCAACTTCACCTAAATACGCGAGATTTGTATTAGTAGAGCCAACATTAGCACTGATGTCTATGAAACCAGTACTAGGACATTCGTTGTCAAATTGGATGTATTGACCTTGATTATATGTGTTCCATGAAATGGAAGGAGTCCAATAAGATGAATCCCCAGGTGTACATATAGCGCGGACATATGCTTGATAGAATGCATAAGAGTTTAGGCCTGGAATGGTGTAAGGATGCGTTGTCACCGGAATAATTGTGCCAGATCCTAGTGCAAAACCTTGAGGGCCATATTGAATTTCCCATTGCGTTTCTGATCCGCCAGGATTCCAATCGATGGTAGCACTTGTTAAGGAAGAACTAACCAGAATTGGAGCGGATGGTTGTGGACACGTAGGTGGAGCGGAAATTGATACGAAATAATCTTCCGTTTCACCCCAAGTATATGTGCCACATGGATTTACACCAGTTGTTACTGTTGTTTCTACATTTACGACACGCATACGTGTTATGCCTTGAAGAGCATTTGCTGGGACACCGATAATTCCTGACTCGATGTGTGGTCCACTAGTAGCAGCAGTTGAGCTGTAAATTTGTTCTCCCGGATCAGTAAATTGTCCATTTTGATTGAAGTCAATCCAAGCTTTCGTCCAGTTATTAAAATTTCCTCCACAGGTTCCGATCTCTACAGAAAATGGATAAAAAACGCCAGGCGATAAGATCGGAGCAGCCACAGTTGTAGTATAATTTGAATAGTTACTCTGAATAGAACCTGGTCCACCAGTTGTAGTACAAGTTGAAGAATTGTTTAACGTACTGAGCGTTACATTTAAAATTTCTTCATCCGCCACACTTGTAGAAGCACTTGTACAATAACAGTTCACAAAAGAGTTCGTAGTCACCAAAAGCGGCGTAGAAGTAGCAAATTGCGAAGTTGACGAACAAGTAACGATACACTGATACCAGGTATCGACCGCTTGAGTAGCAGGAAAACTCGACGTGTTTGCCCCGGTGATATTCGACCATGGACCTAATGCAGTTGGTGCACTTTGCCATTGGTAAGTTAAACCTGATGTAAATGTCGCATTTGCCATGCTTAAGTTAAAAGGCGCAGAAGGACAAACAGGATTCACACTAGAAGCTGTTATTCCTGCATTTGGTGTTCCCGTACATGCCGTTCCAGAAATGAAACTTACTGATCCGATAAATCCACGATTATTGATTCCACTGGTTAGAGTTCCACCAAAACCGATGTCCGTTCCGGTGATTAAATTACACCCACCACCTGTAAATGTATAAGATCCAGCTGTAATAGTGGAATAACGCAAACTGCTTGTCAGAGAAAGACACAAACCATAGGTTGCTCCAGCAGGAACGATTAAACTTAATCCTGTAAGCATTGGCTGACCAACATTTGTTGTCGTATTTGCAACTCCAGTAAATGGTTGTGTTGCCACTTGGGTCCAACCAGCACCTGTATTCACAGCCATTGTCGTTTGGTTAATCGCCGTTGGTTTATACCAAAGTGTCGCATTATTTGCTCCAGTTGTTCCAGTTGCCGAAGCAATTTCTGTAATCACGACATCCGTAGTATTCGTGTTTTGAAAGTTGAAGGTAATAATGCTTGAACCATTGTTATTGGTGAAGTTGGTCGCAATTGTTGTTTGGGCACCTAAGAAATTACTCGTCAATACAACTAGTACACTACATAGGATTTGAACTATCTTTTTCATCTTGTATTCGTTTGTGTTTAATGATTATTGTACCGCTATTCTTTCTACTATTTGTATCCCATTCAATTGGATTTGAATTAAGTACATTCCTTTTGGATATGCAGATAAATCTAATTGGATAGGCTCGTCAAAAGATTGCTCTTTCACTATTTTTCCGTTCAAATCCATCAACTGAAGTGCTGCAAGCCCTGAAGCCATTTTAGAAATATTCAAGAAAGTTGTTGTTGGATTCGGGTACATGCTAAATCCTAATAAAGACTCTTCAAGTGATGCAGTGTGATCACATGATCCATCTACAATCACCAATACATTTGCGGAGTCACTTGGACAATATGCGCTTTCCACGATGTAATCATAGTTAAATGAGCCTGCTATCGATCCGGAAGTATCTTGAGCCGTTGGAAGGGCTTCATTCATAGAATTGTACCATGTTCCTGTTACGTCTACATTACCTGTTAGTCCATTCCAAAGAACTAAAGGTTCGTTCAAACACACCGTAAATGTTCCATCTATTCCTGCACTTGGTGCAGCATGTACAATAACACTTGCTGTTGCTTGATCAATCGCACATCCATCACTTACCACATAGTTAAATGTGTAAGATTGAGATGCGTAATCTGTTGAGTTGAAGTTATTGCCTTGCAATACAACTGCTGGTGAAGTTGCTACCCACTCTCCTCCTAAACCGTAATTTGCGATTCCTAAGAATAAGTTGATTGTTTCTCCGTAACAGATGTTTAATACTTCTCCCGGCACACCTGCCTCTACACTCACTTCACTAATCGCAATTGTGTAGTTTCCAGCTGTTCCTTGTCCGTCGTGCAGCAAGTGATAAACGGCACCTGGAACCAAGCCACAAATCGTGAAATTTGGTGCCGTACTGTTCCCATCGATTTCGTTGTCGTTCGCGCCTTCTAGCGTAAAGCTTGGTAGGATGCTGCAATCTGCACCGTAGTATACTGCGATTTGTCCGTCGTAGTCTACCCCTGTTGCATCAATGCGTACGTTTCCAGATGCTGGTGCGGTAAACTTGAACCATGTTGTATGACTTAATGTGTTTTGTGCCCAACCTGTACTTGTTTGCGCTCCTGTAACTGGAGGAACAATCAATAATTCATCGTTCGCCACAGTCGCACCTGAGTTATTATATAATAAACCTGGGGCACCAACAACGATTTCATGTGCACCACACGAGTTGTCGTTGCTCAAAGGCATCATAATGCTGATTGGACCAACGTATGCTGATGTATCTTGTCCACAAATCGCTTGTACGTATACATCCATTGTTTGTCCAGGATACCAAGCTGCGTTCAACGTAGTATCTGTGAAATTATTGTCTACTGCGTATACCGCCCCTGTGTATAAGGCAGAATCTTGTGCCACAACTTGAATGTTGAAACCAGTGGAAGGGAACAATGAAGTATATGGTGTCCAGAACCAAGAACTCATGATGTTGTTAACTCCACTTGTTGCGGCGAAACTTGTTGGATTCGAGCAGAAAGGTGGAGCTGTAAACGTCGTAGTTAAAGCTTCACTTGTTAATCCCGCTGAACATTCTGAGTAAACGTAAACATCATACGTTTGAAGCGGAGTTAAATTGCTCAATAAAGCAGAATTTGTTGTGACAACCTGTGATGTTCCTCCTGTTAAAGGATTGAATCCTGTTGGACCATATATTACTGTCCATGATGTTTCATTTGCCGCTGAAGCCGTCCAAGTATACATCGCTTGATCTGGCGCAATGTAACTAGCAGTCAAAGCAGAAGGCTTTGGACAATTGGTGTAATAAAAATGGACACAACTATTGTTCTGTAAATAGGTGTTGTTATTCATGGAGACGTTGATGTTTTGTGAACCGCGGACACCAATTTCTGCATCTTGACCATAATTCCAAAGTGGGCTTCCCAAAATAACATCATCATACACATAATAAATCTCATTTGTTGTTTCTTCGATGATGAGCTCAAAACTTGCGCCATCAGGAAATACAGGTGAATTATAATGAGGTAAGTTTTTCCATTGAACGATAAACTTGCTATTTGGACTCGTTCCAACCTGTTGGTAGAATACACCACCTGATCCAACTGGCGCTGAGGTATACAATTGTTGAATAAATGGATACAATCCATTTCCAGCTTCCATCACCAAATTGACTTGAGCGGTCATGGTGCCTAATTTCATTCCACCGTTATTTCCAATGGTTGCGGATGAAATCAATTGACCTTGGTATAAAACTGAAAAAGGCAAGTTGATGCCGGTCTCACCCAAGTAGGCCAAGTTCGCCGCTGTTCCTGTAGATGAAATATCTTGGAATCCACCATTCGGACACTCAGAATCCCAATCGATGAATTGTCCTTGATTATATGTGTTAAAAGAAACAGGAGGTGTCCAAAAAGATGAATCTCCCGGTGTACAAACTGCTCGGACATAAACTTGATAGAAGGAATTCGGAGTTAAGTTTGTCATCGTATATGGATTTGCGGTGACTAAAACAGTTGTTCCGGTGCCCAAAATAAATCCTTGAAGACCGTATTGAACTTCCCATTGTGTTTCGCTACCGCCTACTGTCCATGAAATTTGAGCATTGTTAAGGCTAGCTTGAAGGACATTCAAGTTCGTTGGTTGTGGGCATGTTGGGGGAGCTGAAATATTTACAAAATAATCTTCCGTCTCTCCCCATGTGTATGTTCCACATGGATTCACTCCCGTTGTCACAGTTGTTTCGACATTGACAACCCGCATTCTAGTAATACCAGAAGGTGCAGATGCCGGTACAGTTACTGTTCCAATTTCAAAATGAGGACCATTTGTTGCTACTGTTGAAGAATGAACTTCTTCTCCCGGATCAGTAAATTGTCCATTTTGATTGAAATCAATCCAAGCCTTTGTCCAGTTATTATAATTTCCATTACACGTTCCGATTTCAACTGAAAAAGGATAAACTACTCCCGGAGATAAAATAGGTGCGGCAACCGTACTTGTATAGTCAGAATACATACTTTGCACAGAACCCGGACCACCTGTTGTTAAGCAACTCGATGTATTATTTAGCGTATTCAACGACACATTTAAAATTTCTTCATCAAGTGCACTTGTTGATGAACTCGTACAATAGCAATTTACAAATGAATTGGTGGTGACCAAAATTGGACTTGAGGTTGCCGTACTACCTGAGCCTGTACAAACCATAACACATTGATACCAAGTATCCACCGTTTGTGAAGCTTGAAACGCTCCATTTGTTGCGCCGCTAATGTTGGACCAAGGCCCGCTCGCACTTGGCGCACTTTGCCATTGGTAAGTAATTCCAGATGCCAATGTATTTCCACTCAAGGATAAGTTGAAAGGAACAGAAGGACAAACAGCTCCAACACTTGAAACTGTTAATCCTGCAGATATTGCACCTGCACAAGCGTTCCCAGGAATGTAATGTATTTTAATGTTAGGTCGATAATTACCATAAGTTGTTGTTAATGCCGTTGCGCTAGATCCAGCTGCTCCAGCCGACCATCCAATTGCTAAACCCGTTGCCAATTCACGGTAAAAGGGATTCGCTGCACTAGCGGTACCAGTTTTTACATGATCCGTCATGATTTGCAAAGTACCTCCAGTATAAATATAAGGTGTTGTCAAAACAAAAGACTCCCATCCTGGTCCGGTGGTCATGAAACCTTGGTTCGTATTATTATAAGCGGAAGTACTACCTGCAGTAAGTACCCCCCAAGTCGTTCCAGTTGTAAGAGTCGTTGCAGAGTTATTTGCCAAAAGGATCTCAAACGTATTTGGTGCAGTAATCGTACCTGAAACTTTTTGCCATTCGATTTGCGTAATCATTGATCCAGCTGGAATAGCTGCTAATTCAGTCGCCGTGTAAATGTATGCGTACTTGGAATAATTAAATGTCGATGTTGCTGCACTTCGATAATAGGGCCCTGAAAGATAACTGCTCAAGGTAGTAGATGTTCCAATTTGAACAAACTGAGCATTCGCACCTGTCAGTAAAGCAAGTAAAAATAATAGGGATAGGTAGACTTTTCTCATAGTAATTTATTTGTTCGTAAAAATAACCTTTTAAAAACAAAAAAAGCCACCCGAGGGTGGCTTTTGAATATTGATAGGGTTCTGATTAGTTTTTAACTACTCTGAATGTTTGAACAGCGTTTTCAGCCGTCAATCTCACCATGTAAACTCCAGGAGTTACATTTGAGATATTCAACTTACCATTGTTTGTTACATTCATTTGTTCAGCAACTAATTTACCTTGAGCATCGAAGATTTGAACATCAACCATCATGTTTTCAGGCATTGCAACATTCACTTCACCATTTGTTGGATTCGGGAATACATTCATATCTGAAATATTGATTTGGTCTAATCCTACTGAGTTAATATCAATACAATCTGATACATCCTCACAACCTTGTAAACTTGTTACAATAACTGCGTATGAACCATTTGCTGTTGCAGTGAATTGAGCTGCAGTAGCTGTTGGGATATCTGTACCAGAAGCACAGTTGATCCATTGGTAGTTCATTCCTGCTGGAGATGCAGAGATTGTTACATCATCAACGATTGATACCAATGCAACCGGTGTAGCATTTACAGTTACCAATACTTGATCTGATGATTGACATCCGTTCAATGCTGTACCTGTTACAGTGTATGTTTGTGTTGCAGTTGGAGCGAAAGCTACACTGTTCACAACACCATTGTTCCATAAGTATGTATTTGCACCTGAACCATTCAATGTTGCTGTAGATCCAGAACAGATTGTTTGATCAGCACCAGCATTTACATCTGGTAAAGCCAATACTGTTAACAACATTTGATCAGTATTCGTACAGTTGTTAGCTCCTACTGCAGTTACCGTGTAAGTTGCAGAAGATCCTGGTACAAACGCTACGTTATTCGATACGTTGTTATTCCATGTAATGAACCCATTACTTGTTGCTGACAATGTCACTGGTAAACCAGAACAAGAAGCGATATCTGGACCAGCATTTACAGTTGGGATTGGCAATACAGTTACTGATGTAGACTGTGAAGCGTTTCCACATGCATTAGAAGCAACGTAAGTTAAGTTAACTACAACTGGATCATTTGATGTTGGTGTATAAGTCACTGTACCGTTTGAAACGTTTGGTGAAATAGTTCCTAAACCATTTGATGTTGTCCAGAATCCACCCATGCTGTTTGTTGAAGCAGCGCTTAATGTAGCTGGCGCATTCGCACAAACGATTTGGTTACCTGTTACTGTTACGTTTGGACCTGTACTTACATTCACAACCACTTGATCTTGGTTAGTACATCCATTTGCACCTGTTCCAACTACAGTGTATGTAGTAGTTGCATTTGGATAGAAAGGAATCGCTTGCGTGATACCGTTATTCCAAGAATAAGAAGCTGCACCTGTTGCATTTAATGTTGCACTTAATCCAGCACATACTGTGATATCATTTCCAGCATTTACCGTAGGTAATGCTAAGACATTCACTACTACTTGATCTTGGTTTGTACATCCATTCGCGCCTGTCGCTGTAACTGTATACGTTGCTGTTGCGGTTGGTGTAAACTGTTGACCATTTGTTACACTGTTATTCCATTGGAATCCAGTCACAGCAGTAGGTGTGCTTGAAGTCGTTTGAGCGAACAAAATTGCCGGTGTTGTAGCACAAATCGTTTGATCGATACCACCATTCACAATTGGTTGCGGCAATACTGTTACAGAAACGTTATCAAAGTTGTGACATCCATTGATATCTACACCGTCTACTGAATAGGTAGCAGTTGAAGATGGGAAGAATGGAGTCGCATTCGTTACGTTGTTTGTCCAAGTGTATGTTAATGCTCCGGAACCAGATAAGATTGCTGGAGAAGCATTACAAATGGTTTGATCAACACCTGCATTAACAACTGGTAAAGCCCAAACTGTTAATTGAACTTGATCATCATTTGTACATCCTACAGAGTTTGCAACACCTACATTATAAACGTAAGTACCAGAAACAGTTGGTGTAACAGTTAATGTATCATCTAAAACAGGAGCAGTAATTCCACTTCCAGTATAAGATGTCATAGTCCATGTGAATGGAGCTAATCCATTTGCAGTAAACGATGTTGTTTCACCCAAACAGATTGCTTGGTCTAAACCTGCACCAGCAACTGGAATAGTAGAATAAATCAACGATAATGTATCTGAACTGAAACATCCCCATTGAGTTGTTCCTACCACAGAATAAGTACCAGAAGCTCCTACCGTAAATGGCGTAGCATTCACAACACCTGCTACTGGACCAGTCCAAGCGTATGTTCCAGATACACCCGCACCAACAGCTGTTAATGTCGTTTGCTCTGAAGCATTATTAGAACAGATCAATACATCCTGACCAGCGTTAATTACTGGAGTTGGGTGAATTGTAAAGTTATTTGAAGTCATGTTAGTAAAACATGAAGTTGCAGGGTTTGTTGCAGTAACAATACGTGCATCAATCACATCATTTGGTGTATTATTAATCGCTGTAGTAGTTCCTGAAATTGAAGCTACAGCAGGTACAGTATTCCAAACATATGTGTATAAAGCTGGTGGAGGAGATTGTAAATTAACTAAGTAATCTTCCGTTTCTCCCCATGTGTATGTTCCACAAGAGTTAACTCCTGTAGCAAGGGTCGTTTCTACATTCACTACACGCATTCTTGTAATACCTAATTGAGCAGTTGTAGGAATTAATACAAATCCACTCTCAGCGTGAGCACCAACTGATGCAGCTGCGGATTGATAAACTGTTTCACCTGCATCCAAGAAATCACCATCACGATTGTAATCGATGAATACTTTAGTAAAGTTTGAGTAGTTACCACCACACGTACCTATTGATACAACTACTGGATAAGTTGAACCTAACATTAAGTTGGCAGGTGCCAAAGTAGTCGTATAATTTGAGTATTGGCTTTGTAATGAACCTGCACCACCTGTTGTTGTACATGTTGATGTACTGTTCAATGTTGAGATGTTCACTCCAATAATTTCCTCATCCGCTGTTGATGTTGCATTACTCGCACAATATCCAGTTGGTTCCGTTTGAGGACCAGAAAGGGTACTTGATGCAACCACTGTTACTGTTCCACCGTTACAAATATCAACTGGGGAAGCAGTTGAAGATGTTATAACCGGATTTGGATTTACAGTCAATGCCATTGTAGCAGTAGTCGCACACAATTGACCTGAAGTTTGAACCGCAGTTAAAGTATACACACCACTTGCATTACTTGTAAAGTTATATCCTGCAGCACTTGAACCATTTACTCCAATTGCAGGAGACCAAGTAAAGTTGTTGTAAGAAGATGCACCAGTTAATGTAGCTGTTGGGGAAGCAACACCATCACACGTTGTTAATGCATTTGAACTTAACGTTAACGTTGGAGGTGCAATTACAGTAATTAACACAGGCGTAGCAAGACTTTGACAACTTGTTGTCGGGTTTGTTACTGTTGCATATAACGTTGTTGTTGTTCCAACAATTGTACCATATGTATTTGCTGTAGTTGACTGTAAAGCAGTTCCTAAAGCAGATGTAGCATACCAATTGAATGTAGGAGATGTAAATGCATTCGGATCAACCAATGAAGCAGTTGGGACTAATGTACCACAGTGCGTACTGTTTGTTGCCGTTGGCGCCAAGAATGCTGGTTGAATAGTAACACTCGCTGTAGCCATTGTGTTCGTACAACCTGTTGCTGCTTCTGTCGCTGTTACAGACCAAGACTGCGTCGTTTGTGCAGAAGTTGTATTTGAAGCAACTACCGTTCCAGAAATTGTATTTACCACAGGAGTACTGTTCCAAACATAGGTATAAGGAATTGCTGGAGACGATTGAATGTTAATCCAATAATCTTCCGTTTCACCCCATGTATACGTTCCACAAGAGTTAACACCTGTAGCTACAGTTGTTTCAACGTTTACTACACGCATACGTGTAATACCCATTTGAGCAAAAGCAGGAACAGTTATGTTACCATTTTCTAAGTGAGGACCATTTGTTGAAGCTGCAGATGCATAAGCTGTTTCATTTGCATCTAAGAAGTCACCATCTCGGTTCCAGTCAATAAATACTTTTGTGAAGTTACTATAGTTACCGTTACATGTTCCAATTTGAACTGTTAGAGGGTAGCTTAATCCTGGTTGAACATTTAATGGAGTAACTGATGCTGTGTAATTTGAATATTTATTTTGCAATGATCCTGTTCCACCTGTGGTAGCACAAGTAGATGCATTGGTCATTGAACCTAACGATACACTCAAGATTTCTTCATCAAAAGTTGATGTTGCATTACTTGCACAATATCCTACTGGTTCCGTTTGTGGACCGCTTACGATACTAGAAGCAAGCAAAGAAACATCTGCATTGTGACACACAACCGCTGGACTTGCCGTAGCTGTTGTAATCACTGGTAATGCATTCACGGTTAAATTCACCGTTACAACTGCCGTACAAACACCGTTTGTTCCAGTAATTGTAAACGGATAAACTCCAGCTACTGTTGGTGTAGATGTTAAAGTAGCATTTGCAACTGGTGCAGAAACACCAGAACCAGTGTAACTTGCGATATCCCAAGTATAAGCATATGCAGGAGATGCGATTGAACTAGCCGTTGTTGTGAACGACTGACCCAAACAAATTGCTGGTGTTATTCCAGAAGAAATTACCATTGGATCTGGAGAAATCACTGTTGCCACCAATGGAGTTGTTGCACTATAACAACCGTTTGTTCCTAATTCATTAACGTAATACGTTGTTGAAGCAGAAATAGGATTTTGGAAAGTTGTTGAACCAGCAGAGAAACCAGCTGTTTGAATCACTAAGTTATCAATCGTGTGTTGCATAGAAATACCACCTGTTCGCGCAGCAATTGCATGCGCCCAAGTTGATTTGTTTGCTGTTACATATGCCGTTGGTAATTGTACATTAGTGAAAAGTGCCGTTCCATTTAACGTAAGCGTCACTTGACCTAACTCATTCGTTTCAATGGTTACATGATTTGAACCTGAATTAATCCAAGAAGTATTATTTACGTAACCTAAAACACCAGGTGTAAGATCATTGAAAGAAGCTGCAGTATTGTTATATAAAATATATATACCTGCTGCATTTGGCATTACACCATAAGCATCAAAACTAACTTTCAATTTTGATCCTGATCCCATCTCTGCAGCAGGAGCTGTAGAAGCTGAATTCACATCATTACCAAAACTGTAACTTAAACCATCTGCACCTGCAGCATTCGTTGCGAAGTCAAAATCAACTTTATATTTTTGTGCATTCACACCTGCAGCTACCATGATACCTCCTTGTTGGCTTGTTGCATTCGGTGTTAATTCTAATTGACCCAAAACACTTGACAAATTGGCAATACCTGTTAAAGATGCCCCTGCTCCAATTGCTGTACTTGTAAAGTCATTAGAATAGAATGTTGTATAAGTAGAACTTACCGGTGGATTCTGAACGATCGTTCCGTTCGTCGCTGCATTATACCAATAGAATTGACCACTTCCTGCAGTTCCTGCCGTAGAAGCAACTGCTGCTAAAGGAGTGTTTGTTCCACATTGGGTGCTATTCGTTGCAGCTGGAGCTGTTGGAAGATCCAATGTTGTTACGGTTACTGTATTTGTTTGAATAGAACATCCACCACCAAAAACTGTTGCGTTGTATGTTGTTGTTGTCAAAGGTGCTACCGATTGTGGGTTGTTGGTTCCAACAACTGTTGAACCGGCATACCATGTAACTGATTGTGTAAAGGTTACAGTATAATCCTCACGCTCACCCCAAGAAGAAGTTGTTGCATATGAAGAAATCAATGTTTCCATAGAAACGACACGCATTCTTGTTGTTCCGAATGCTGTAAGTGGAATCGTAAACGAGCCTGTTACTGTGTGAGGTCCAACTTGTGTAGCAGTAGGTGTATAAACCATTTCACCTGCATCTACGAAATCACCGTCTTTATTAAAGTCAATAAAGATTGCCATTGAATTTGAATAATTATTTCCAGTATTCGTACTTGTCAATGAATATTGATAAGTATTACCAGCAGACATTGCAATTGTTGCCAATGCAGAGAAATCTGTATAAGCACCAGCGGTACCAGTTCCTGTTCCAATTGTTCCTACCAATGATTGAACCGCAGATGTATTGTTTAACAAGGTTGTACCATTGTAAGAAATCGTTACATTCGCTAAATCCTCATCAATTGTAGATGAAACTGGAGCGGGAGTATAAACTGCCGGGGTAGTATTAATTACCGCCATTAGATCCGCATTGGAACCAGAACAAATCGTTGTGCTGTTTACAGAAGCAACAGCTGTTGCACCAAATAAAGGCTCATCGTTGTAAGATGTCCCAGCTAAAGCAGTTGTTAATCCTCCCGAGTTAGTTGCCGAAATTGCCCAAGCAATTGTGGCATTTACCGGTGTAGGAACTGGAATAGTAGCTGTCCAAGATGATCCAGAGGTGTTGGTCATCGCAATTGGTGTTTGAGCAACACCATTCACACTATAGTTTAAATTAACCGCTGTAATTGTTCCAGCAGATGTTGTTACCGTACCTGTGATTGTGCGTGCTGCAGCTGTACATAACGCTGGAGCAAAAGCCGGCGTTACACTTGAAAATAATATTTGCGGAGCTGGAGTAGTTCCTGCAAATTCATCTGCACCAATATCAGGAGCGGAACCTGTTCCAGTGTAACCTGTTATACCAGCACGAATATCTCCATCGATGTCATTGTTCAAAATAGGATTTACCATTGAACCACTTTCAATTAAAGAAACAGTTGCTGGATTGATATGTAAATAGTTTGCATTCGATGCAACTGTGCTTAGGAAGTTTGGATTTTCAGTAAATGACCCTGCTTCACCAACTACTAAAGCTTGGTAGGCTGGAATTGCCGTTAAGTTATTTGTTGCATCCCAATAGATAACATTATTTGCACCAGGTGTTCCTGCATAGTAAACATTATTTCCAGAATTTAATGCATCAAAGTTTGCAAACGACGTTGAACTTCTAACATAAGCTACTGCTTTACCGGTTCCTGTTGGTGTAGAGTTATTTACAAAAATGTTACCAACCAATTTCAATCTTCCGGCTGTAGCAGTCGTTGATGTTGTTACATATAAAGCAGCAGAAGTGAATGGAACTGCTGTACTTGTTGCATTTAAATAGACCGTATTATTGAATACATTCACATCTGTTGGTGATGTTGTTGCTGCAATCCAAAGACCACGAACACGTGAACTACCAGCCGTAACACCACTAGATCCTGCAGGAGCTTTAATGTCACCAATCACGTTATTAAAGATATTGTGTTTAGAACCACTCGCAGGACTCAAGGTGTACATACCAGCAGTTATTGCTGTTGTTGTAGCACTTGTCGATGAAACGTTTTTAATCGTATTATTACGAATATCACCATTACCACCTGTAATATAAGAGGCGTATAAAGTAGTACCATTTGTAGAAATACCAGAAGTGCTATTTCCAGACATGGTAAAATTAATCGCAGCAGCAGCATGGTAAAGACCATAATAAGTACCGGTACCAGTTGTTGTGATATTATTTACTATGTTATTATTATACTGGCTATTCGGAGCATTTGCGTAAGAATATATACCATAAATTGTTCCGGATCCTGTTGTTTTATTCGTTACAATATTGTTAACAGTATTGTTATTCACTTGGTGTACTGTTGAAGCATAACCATATACATACATTCCGTAGAATGTACTTCCGGTTCCTGTACCATTGATCGTCACATTTGAAACTGTGTTGTTATTTGCCAACCAATTGTATCCAGATGTAAGGTATAAACCATAAGTTGATCCACCTGTTGATCCTGTTCTTGTGATGTTTGTTACTGTATTTCCAGTCACATTTGAATTCAAGGATAAACCTGATTTATAAATTCCATAAATCGCACCTGAACCAGCCAACGATGAAACAGAGTAAGTGAAATCATGAACATTATTATTATTCATATTCAATGTCGCCGGTGTAGGATTGTTTGCATAAACACCATAGTATACACCAGTTGTTGCTGTAAGATATGCACCAGTTACGTCATTGTTGTTAATAGAAACTGTATTTGTCGTTCCGCCAATTCCAATCGCAACTTCAATACCTGTAACTTGAGAAGTTGTTCCGCCACCGTAAGTTGACACAACATTATTGTTACACGTAGCTGACGCTTCAGGAGATGAAGAATTTAAAAAGATACCTCTCAAGGTTGAAACGTGATTAACACCTGAACCATTATTGTTATTAATAGTGTTGTAAGAAACATTTAAGTTCCATTGATTGCTTGCGAAAATTCCTGTTGCAGGATTCCCAGCCAATGCTGCTCCACCAAAATTTAAAACAGCGTTACCAGTCGCTGACGTCGATCCACCGATGTTGTTATTCACATCACCTAAATCTAAGGCAGTTGCAGTAGTTGCATATCCTATTAACACAACTCCGGCGTTACCACCATTAATTGTATTTGATATAATGGTATTATTTGAGTTTGTTCCAGCCGATGAAGTTGGAGTCAATGCTGCTGCTGCACTAGATAAGGTATTTAAAATAGCAATACCCATTGATCCATTATGCCAAGGAGCAATACCTGCAGCGTTGTTCAATCTGCTTAGTGAAATCGAACAATTCTTAATTGTATTGAATTGAGCACCATTCGTTACACTTGCTTTCGTCAACGCATAACCAAATTCCATCGTTGTTGTAATGTCAAGATTCAACGCGCTTTCTTGCAAGTCTAATCCATCAATCGTAATGTAGTCACCTCCGTCAATCACAAAGAAACCATCACCTGTAATACTAGGAATCATATTCGTTCCTGTATAGGCTACTAATTTCGGATTAACACCAGTACCACTTTTTTGAATGATAATTGGATTTGCTGAAGTACCTGTAGCAGTCAATGTGATTTTGCCTGTTAAAGTTTCAGTGTAACCAGCAGGAACGTTTAACGTTACACCACCAGTACCTACTCCTTGTGCATTCACATCTGTTACAAAAGCCGCAACACTTGCATAGTCTGTTGGAATAGTTTTAATCCCTGTCAACTGAGCGAAAAGCCCGTTGAAAAAGAAAACCATCGCTACCAATGCGAGATTTCTTAAACGTAATAGATTTGTAGAGTTACCCATAATAATAATTTTAGTCACGCAAATATATCATTTAAACTTTAAAAAACAAAACACAACATTTTTATTCAATTGTTTAAAATTTAATCTGCCAGAAACATTCTGTACATTTGTCCCTGAAAATTTTAGCAGGGATCATGAAAAATAATCGAACAGCATTAGTTTGCGGAAGCACGCAAGGAATTGGTTTTGCAGTAGCGAATCAATTAGCGAAAAATGGATTTAATTTGGTGTTGATGGCACGAAATGAAGAAAAATTAAACGCTGCGTTAGCTCGTTTAGACTGTAGCGTTGGACAAGAACATCAAATCCTTGTTGCTGATTTTTCGAAGCCCGCAGAATTAAAAACGGTGATCGATTCGTTTATACAAAAAGGGAATCGCGTACATGTTTTAATTAACAATACAGGTGGACCAAAAGGTGGATTAATAAAAGACGCCGCACCGGAAGAATTCATCAATACCTTTAATCAACACCTCGTTTGCAACCATATTTTGATGCAAGCGGTGAATCCGGGTATGATCGCTGATGGATTCGGACGCATCATCAATATTATTTCAACATCCGTGAAACAACCATTGCCAAATTTAGGAGTGTCAAATACCATTCGTGGGGCTGTTGCGAATTGGAGTAAAACACTTGCAGGTGAACTTGGTCAATATGGAATTACAGTGAACAACGTGCTTCCAGGCGCAACGAACACCTCACGCCTGGCTGAAATTGCCGGTGTCAAATCAGAGAAAACGGGTCAAACAGTAGCGGATATTTTTGAAGAAATGGGAGGCGAAACACCAATGAATCGAATCGCTGAACCAGAAGAAGTTGCGGCTGCGGTATGTTTCCTGGCTTCTCCAGAAGCTTCTTACATCAATGGAATCAATTTACCAGTGGATGGCGGTAGAACAAAGTGTTTGTAACGTCAACTAAGTAAAAAAATTTAGTTGCTATATATTAAAGGTATAGCCGATTTATTTTGAAGCTACCCTATTTGCGATGTATGAACGATACGCCATCAAAGAAGGAAATCCGATTAATAAACACGCTGCAAGAAAATAACCTTTAGTTACTAAATGAAATCCTTGGATGTCTTTGAGGTCCTCCGGGTTTATTCCCACACCAATAAAATAAGATAAGCTGAGCTTAATGGGTAAGGCAATTTCTTTCGTGCCTTGCATGACGATGATTTCACCGTCGAAAATACTGATGTTTAAGAAAAATAAAGGAACAGCGAATACCACAAATGTCAGTGCAAAAACGGCTGGCGGATTTTTAAAAAGATTTTTTATCATCAGACAAAATTAATGGTTTTATCTATATTCGCCGACGTTTTAATATTTTGACAAAAAAATTGCCCATTGCTTATTTGTGCACATCCCGAGGCTGGGGTGGACTGGAGATGAATCATCTTCGAAATGCGCTTTGGATGAAGTCTAGAGGACATGAGATAACACTTGTCTGCACAAAAAACTCTCCGCTTGAAAAAGCAGGAATAGAGGTTCATCTTTCTGTTATCAGCATTCGAAAACCAGCACGACATTATGCCTTTTTGAGTGCTTGGATGCTTATACTGAGTCTCCATAAACGAGGAGTGAAAGAGGTATTCATTCGAAATACTTCTGACATCAGCCTAGGTGCAAGTATTGCATTCTTTTCTTTTAAACAAATACACATTCATTTTTTTATGGAACTCATGTTCCAAGACCAAAAACAGCAACTGTATAGAACCATCCGATATTCCTTCTTGAGTTCATGGATCTGTTCGCTCGAATACATGAAGCAGAAAGTACTTTCTTCTACACATATCGAACCAAACAAAGTTTGCGTCATTCCATCTGCATTGGATTTTAGTCAAATTTCTCCTTTCAATAAAAACGAAGCGCGGCAGCAGCTTAAATTACCCATGGATAAAGTGATTTTCGGAATGATTGGGAGAATTGATCGCAAAAAACGAATCGAATTATCCATTTTAGCCTTACATCAACTGCAAAGTACACGGCACCAATTAATCATCGTTGGTGAAGAAACACCAGATTCACAAGATTCTTATTTGACTGAACTAAAGCAGCTCATCCAGGAAAAAAAACTGGAGGATCAAGTCCATTTTTATGGTTTCCATTCTGAAACGAGTCCTTTTTACCACGCCATCGATGCACTTATTATGGCTTCTGACTTTGAAACCTTCGGAATGAGTACCATCGAAGCACTTGCACATAACACTCCAGTAATTGCGACAAATTCAGGCGGATCTCAGGAATTGTTGCATCTATTTCCACTGGGGATTTTAGTTGAACCTGGAAATCCGTTATCCTTTGCGTCAGCGATGCAAAAAATACTTGAAATTGATGCTGATAAATTTGACGCCAACGCATTTAAAGGGTATTTTGACCACCAACGTATTTGCGAAATCATCGAATCTCGCATACTAAGTTGCGAAAGCGTGCGTTAAACAAGCTAAATCTCCTTAAATTCGTCTCCAATGGACTTGTATTCTGCCAAACAACGCTGGAAAGTTGTACTGATTTTCGTTTCTCTCCTAATCATAGGAGCATCTTTGTTTGTGTCCAACCAAATGATTCAAAAAATCGCTGAACGCGAGCGCTCTAAAGCCAAAGAATGGGCTGGTGCACTCAAAAAGAAAGTAGAATTAGTCGAGCTAAATGCACGAATTTTTAAGTCTTTGCGTGAAAAGGAACGCGAGAAAATAGAATTAGTTGTTGCCGCTCAAAAAACCTTATTGAATCCATCTGATTTATCTGTTAACCAAGATTTAGCCTTTACCTTAAACATCATTGAGTCCAACAAAGACATTCCTGTTATCTTATTAAACGATGATGGAACAGTCGCTCAATTCAGAAACTTAGATACTTCATTTAACGATAAAAATCACGAAGACGAAATCCTAGCACTTGCCAAAAAATGGAAGCTTGAAGGCCATGAATTCAAAATCAAAGTCTTTGCTGATATGTTTGTTGATATGTACATGTCCTTTATATATGGAGAATCCCAAGAATATTTGCGTTTGCAAAAACAAAGTGACTCCTTGATCACTTCCTTCAACAAAGACTTAGGCAATCAATCGAACTTAATTCCCGTATTATTCTATGATGTAAAAGAGCAAAAGGTGATTTCGAGTAATTTATCGAAGAAAGAACTAAATCCGAAGCTTCTTGCCAAGACGATTTCCAATCTTAAGGCACAAAACGAACCGATTCGCATCAATTTTGGTGAAGGAGAAAAAGTGCTTTATTTCAGCGACAGTCCTGAAGTCAAGCAACTCATTTGGCTACCATATATCCAATTTGGCGTAGTTGGATTAATCGTCATCATCGGTTACTTATTATTTTCCACGTATCGAAAAGCAGAACAGAATCAAGTTTGGGCTGGACTTGCGAAAGAAACGGCACACCAACTCGGCACTCCCCTATCCTCCTTAATGGCTTGGGTGAGTTACTTAGAAAATGAAGACGTGGATCCAATGGTTCCGAGAGAAATGCAAAAAGACTTGCAGCGTTTAGAAAAAATCACTGATCGTTTCTCCAAAATTGGATCCGGTGCAAAATTGGTGGAAGAAGACTTTGTCTTTACCATTGAAAACAACTTAAATTATTTAAAAGCGAGGCTTTCCGATAAAATAGACATCGCATTCACGGTAGAAGGACAGCGTCCAATGATTGTTCTCCATAACCGTTCTTTAATGGAATGGGTGGTAGAAAACATTTGTAAAAATGCTGTTGATGCCATGGGTGGAGTTGGTAAATTAAACGTTCACATCAAAGAAGTAGCTGAATGGGTACATGTGGACATCACTGATACCGGAAAAGGATTAACAGCTAAACAAATTAAATCCATTTTTCAGCCTGGATATTCCACCAAAAAACGTGGCTGGGGACTTGGGCTCACCTTAGTGAAACGCATCGTTGAAGAATACCACAAAGGAAGGGTGTTTGTCGTTGCATCAGAACTTGATAAAGGAACAACTTTTAGAATCAGCATTCCGCACTAGAAACCGAACGAAAATTTCTCGCTATTTTAGCAAACAAATTCAATTTATGTATCAACTCATCCTTGCCGAAGTAAAAAACCACATTGGTTACATCACGATTAATCGTCCAAACCAGTTAAACGCCTTGAATAAAGACACCATTGCAGAATTGCATACTGCCTTAGATTCATTCAATCAAGATGCATCTGTTGGAGCAATCATTTTAACGGGTTCAGGAGAAAAAGCATTTGTAGCCGGGGCAGACATCAAAGAATTTGCTGATTTTTCAATTTCTCAAGGAGGTGAATTGGCTGTAACGGGTCAAACCACCTTGTTTGATTTTATTGAAAACCTCAGTACACCAGTCATCGCTGCTGTAAATGGCTTTGCCCTTGGTGGTGGACTGGAACTGGCAATGGCGGCACATATTCGTGTAGCATCAAGCAACGCACGTATGGGATTACCGGAAGTTTCTTTGGGTGTAATTCCAGGATATGGTGGAACTCAAAGGCTACCACAACTCATCGGAAAAGGAAAAGCGAATGAAATCATCTTCACAGCAGGAATGCTGAAAGCAGATGAAGCCTTACAGTGGGGATTGGTTAACCATGTTGTTGAACAATCCGAATTAATGACTAAATGTGAGGAAATCGCACAAAAAATATTGGCAAATTCCCCAATGGCTATTGCCGCAGCAATTCGCTCAGTAAATGCTGGATTCCAAGATGGTGTAAATGGATACGAAACTGAAATCGAATCCTTTGCTCAATGTTTCGGAACGAAGGAATTCGTGGAGGGTACAACTGCCTTTTTAGAAAAACGCAAAGCGAATTTCAGAGGCTAAATGAGTAATCCCATTCGTAAATTAATTAGTCAGACTGCTGTCTATGGACTTTCCTCCATTGTCGGACGTTTGTTGAACTATTTACTGGTTCCATTATATACGAGTGTTTTTACAGATCCAGCACATTACGGAGTGGTCTCTGAATTATACGCGTGGGTTGCCTTTCTGATTGTCATTTTAACCTTTGGAATGGAAACCGCCTTTTTTCGCTTCATTCAAACGAGCGAAAATAAGCAACAGACATATTTGAATTCACTCGCAACCGTCCTTGGACTCAATGTATTCTTCTTTGCCATTTTACTATTCTTCAATAATGACCTTGCCTCCTTTATGCTCTATGAAGGACACAACGAATACATCATTTTACTCGGAATTATTGTCTGTATTGATGCGATTTCCGCAATTCCTTTAGCAAAATTGCGGGTAGAAGAGAAATCCTTGCGATTTGTCAGTATACAAATTACGTCTATTCTCGTCAACGTAGGATTGAATCTATTCCTCATGCTCTATCTTTTCGATCCAGAGCGACCAGAAGAAGGGGTTCTTTTTATTCTCCTCGCAAATCTATGTGCTTCACTTGTCAAACCATTGATGCTGTATGATTCGTTTAATTTATCGGGAATAAAAATCAACTGGACAGAAATCAAGTTGATGGTGTTTTATTCCTTTCCCCTTGTCATTGGTAGTTTTGCTGGAATCATCAATGAGACCATTGATCGAATTCTTCTGAAACAAATCATTTATAATCCCTCAGATATCAGCACCCTACATAGCGCTGAAGCAGAAGTGGGAATTTACAGCGCTTGTTACAAATTGGCGATGCTGGTAACGATTTTACTTCAAGCCTATCGCTATGCGGCCGAACCTTTCTTTTTCAATCAAATGAAGAACGAAGACCGTAATGTGATTTATGTGAAAGTTATGAATCTCTTCGTGGCGACGGTTTGTCTTGTCTTCTTATTTGTAAGTCTGAACATCGACTTATTTAAGCACTTCATTCAAAACAAAAGCTATTGGGCAGGATTACCCGTAGTTCCTATTCTTCTTTTGGCAAATGTCTTTCTTGGGATTTACTATAATCAAAGTATATGGTATAAATTAAGTGGGAAAACCCAATATGGAGCATATATTGCATTAATTGGCGCCTCATTAACGATCGGTATCAACATTATTTTCATTCCCAAATACGGGTACATGGCGAGTGCTTGGGCGACGTTCATTGTTTACGCTGTTCAGATGGTTATTTCCTATTTTCTGGGGCAAAAACACTACCCTATTCCATACAATCTTAAGAAATTCTTCTTGTATTTAGGATTGGCACTTTTCATTTATGCCATCGGTTCCAGAATTCATTTCGAGCGTTATTTTGCACAGTTCATCCTTCAAAATACATTGTTGCTAGGATACGTACTCTTTGTTTTCAAAATGGAACGACATTCCTTTTCTAACAAGCTTCGCGTGTAATCTGAGCGTACTCAAAACTTTTTATTCGAAAGTTTGTTCTATAATCACCGAATCAGCTTAAATTTGTTAAATGGCATCACATTCTTACCAAGCAGGTCCATTTTTGGAGCAAATCAATACTCCAAATGACTTGCGTGAAAAATTCACGGAGGAACAACTTCCACAAGTAGCTGACGAATTGCGTCAGTACATCGTTGATGTCATCTCTGAAATTGGAAATAGTCATTTCGGAGCAAGTTTAGGTGTTGTTGAACTTTCGGTAGCACTTCATTACGTATTTAATACTCCTGAAGATCAATTGGTATGGGACGTTGGACACCAAGCCTACGGACACAAAATCCTTACCGGAAGACGAGATCAATTTCACACAAACCGATTAAAAGGAGGAATTTCTGGTTTTCCTAAAAGATCAGAAAGCAAGTATGATACCTTTGGTGTTGGACATTCATCCACATCGATTTCTGCTGCATTAGGAATGGCGGTAGCCAACCGATACAAAGGAGAAACACAACGTCAACATGTTGCGATTATTGGCGATGGTGCCATGACTGCTGGTTTGGCATTCGAAGGAATGAACCACGCAGGATTCGAAAAAGATGCGAATTTATTGGTTGTCTTAAATGACAACTGCATGTCCATTGACCCCAATGTCGGCGCACTCAAAGAATATTTAACGGATATTACGACTTCACATACCTATAATAAGGTAAAGGAAGAAGTCTGGAAATTATTGGGGAAAATCTCCAAATTCGGTCCAGATGCTCAAACCATCGCTTCCAAAGTTTCACATGCCTTGAAAGGAACATTGTTGAATCAAAGTAACCTATTCGAATCATTAAACTTCAGGTATTTTGGTCCTGTTGATGGTCACGATGTTGTTGGATTGGCAAAAGTAATGGCTGATTTAAAAGACATTCCTGGTCCAAAGATTTTACATTGCATTACCCGTAAAGGTGCAGGATACAAGTTTTCTGAAGAAGGAAATCCAACTAAATGGCATGCTCCAGGTGTATTCAACAAAGAGACCGGAGAAATTGTTAAAATTATCCCTAAATCTCCTCAGCCACCTAAGTACCAAGATGTTTTTGGACATACAATCGTTGAGTTAGCAGAGAAAAACGATAAAATCATGGGTGTTACCCCTGCGATGCCTTCAGGATGTTCCTTGAATATTATGATGGCCGCAATGCCTGAACGCAGTTTCGACGTAGGTATTGCAGAGCAACATGCCGTGACATTTAGCGCAGGATTAGCAACACAAGGTTTGGTTCCGTTTTGTAACATCTATTCCTCATTCATGCAACGTGCATTCGACCAAGTTTTGCACGATGTCGCTTTGCAAAACTTAAACGTGGTATTCTGTTTGGATCGCGGCGGACTTGTTGGAGCAGATGGTGCAACTCACCATGGAGCTTACGATTTAGCATATATGCGTTGCATTCCTAACATGGTCGTATCAGCACCGATGAATGAAGAAGAGCTTCGTAATTTAATGTATACTGCTCAATTAAAGGATCAAGGTCCATTCTCCATTCGTTATCCACGCGGAAACGGTGTGATGACTGATTGGAAAACTCCATTAAAAGAAATACGCATCGGTGAAGGACGAAAAGTAAGCATCGGTGATGATGTCGCTATTTTAACCATCGGACATCCTGGAAATTTTGCACAAGAAGCCATTCAAGAGTTAAAAGACAGTGGAATTTCTGTGGCACATTATGACATGCGTTTTGTCAAACCAATTGATGAAGTCATGTTACATGAGGTTTTCTCGAAGTTCAAACATATCGTAACCATCGAAGACGGTTGTTTAATGGGTGGATTCGGATCTGCTGTCATTGAATTTATGGTGGATCAAAAATACCAAGCAGAAGTTGTTCGACTAGGTATTCCAGATGAATACGTGCACCACGGAACACAGGAAGAATTGTGGGCTGATTGTGGTTTTGATACCCCAGCAATTGTAAAAGCAGTCAAGAATATTGTCAAATACGAAAACAAATCGGCTTCCAATCAAAAAGTAAGCTAATTCACATTTCAAGACTTATTCCAGACAATTTTCACATTTAATTTATATTTTCGTTCGAAAATAATTGGAAAAACGGAGTCTGTTTTTCTAATTATTGTAATTTGGACCATAATTTAAATCAGCTTCTGTGAAAAAAACGAACTTTGGTGCTTTCGGCACACTCATCACTATTTTCTTTTTCTGGGGATTTGTTGCCGCGAGTAACGACATTCTAATTCCCGTTTTCAAAAAAGCCTTAAACCTGAGTCAATTTGAATCTCAATTGATTTCATTTGCCTTTTATGTAGCGTATACTGTCGGATCTATCCTCTATTTTGCCATATCCGCACTACTGAAAAAAGATATCTTGAATAAAATCGGTTATCGTAACGGACTTGCGCTTGGATTAATTATTTCAGCAGTTGGTACCTTGTTGTTTATCCCTGCATCGAATAATGCTTCATTTATCATGTTGATTTCTGGATTATTCATCGTTGGACTTGGATTTGCACTACAACAAATTGCTGCAAATCCTCTTGCAATACAAATGGGTGATCCTTCGAAAGGAAATATCCGTTTGAGCATGGCTGGAGGAATTAACAACGTTGGAACCACTATTGGACCTGTGATTGTTTCCTTTGCAATTTTCGGTGGGGTTTCTTCCGGAGAAACAACACTGAATTTAGCCGCAGTACAAACACCATATATCTGTTTGGGAATAGCATTTGTTGTGGCTGCCATCTTCTTTAAGTTTTCTTCCGTTCCAGATCGCATCGAAGGTTCCTCTTCAGAAGGTGCTGGAAAAATCATGGAAACACTTCGTCATCCTCAAGTATTATTGGGGATGCTTGCCATCTTTCTTTATGTAGGTGTTGAAGTAGCTACAGTGAGTAATTTACCTGAATTTATGAAACAAAAACTTGGGACAGCCGAAGGCGCTGTGGCTCCTTTTGTTTCCTTGTATTGGGCAAGTTTAATGATCGGACGTTGGACTTCCGCCGCAGGAGTTTTCGACTTGAGCAAATCCATGAAAACCGTTTTAGGAATTATCCTTCCGTTTGTAGCGTTTGGAATATTCGCCGGAGCAAACATCATTGGTGGAAACGACATCAATGAATTATATCCTTATTTGGGTATTGTTGTACTTTTAATTGTTGCTGATTATGCAAGTGCAGGAAATCCAGTAAAACAAATTATGATCTACTCTAGTTTAGGGGCCATTGCACTTGCAATCGGAATACTTAGTTCGGGAATGATTAGTGTTTTTGCATTTATTTCAGTTGGGATATTTTGTAGCACCTTGTGGCCATGTATCTTTACCTTGTCCATTGCAGGAATGGGTGAAAACACCAACACGGCATCCAGTCTACTTATCATGATGATTATGGGTGGTGGATTCATTTCTGTCCTTCAAGGCGCATTAGCTGACGACAACGTACTAGGAATTCAACAGTCCTATTGGTTAGGAGTTGTTTGCTTTGTTTATCTTGTTTTCTTTGCTTGGACTGTCAGTAAAATCCTTCAAAGAAGAGGTGTTGATATTTTCTCCACTGAAAAAGTTTCTGGACATTAATATTTTTTGTTGTTGTGAGCATGTATCGCATTGATTTTAATGATTTTTTCACCTCGGCATTTTCCGTGGATTGCATACTCTTTGGGTATTCAGAAGGAGAGATTAAAGCCCTTTTGATCAAAAGAGCCATGCAACCATTCGAGAATCTTTGGGCAATTCCAGGTGATTTGATATATCCAGATGAGGATTTGGAACAAGCAGCTGAACGCGTTTTATTCGAGTTAACAGGACTCAATAACATCGCAATGCACCAATCTCAAACCTTTGGCAAACCCAATAGACATCCGCAGGGACGTGTCATCACCATCTCTTATTTTGCTTTGTTACGCATCGAAGATTTTGAAGTCAAAGCGTCTTCTTGGGCCGGAGATGTCCAGTGGGTTTCATTGAAAAACATGCCAGATTTAGCATTTGATCATAACCACATACTATCAAGTACGTATGAAATGCTCAAACTGAAACTACAAAACGAACCTATTTGTTTTGATTTACTTCCGGAGCGTTTTACACTGAATGAATTTCAACAATTATATGAATTTGCCTTTGATCAAGCATTTGACAAAGCAAACTTCAGGAAGAAAATAAAATACATTCCCCTTATTGCACATGACGAAAAACAACAGAATGTTAAACATCGTCCAGCAAAACTTTTCTCCTTTGATAAAATTGCATACAACGAAGGAATCGAACAAAATCGATACACCTTCAAAATGTAAAAAAATAAAAATAGATACTTATTGTATAATGTACAATTATTTATATATTTACCCTGTACTAGCGAAAATTTTGCATAGTCAATGGTTAAATACTTAGTAAAAGAGGCTCCGGCCTCTTTTTTTATGAAGGAAAGAATTAAAAAATGTTATTGTTCTTTTTACAATAATTGATAATCTTTTTATATTTACGAAACTAACTAAGCTAAAATGATAAAAAAACTATTCATTCAACTGCTGTTTATTGGAATTAGTGGCTTCGCATTTTCACAAGAAATGTCCGTCACCGGTTTCGTAAAAAGCGAACAAAACGTGGGATTACCATTTGTCAAGGTTCAAGTCAAAGGTGTTACAACCGGTGTCACTACCGATGGAACTGGTTTTTACCGCTTAAAAGTGAGCGATGCAGCCAATTCAACACTATTGTTTTCACTTACTGGCTATGAAAAACAGGAAGTAAAGCTAAATGGACGAAGCACCCTTGATATCATTCTTGTGGAACTTGTAAATAACCAACAAGAAGTAATCGTTGGGTACGGAACGGCTAAAAGCAAAGAAGTAACTGGAGCAACTTCCAAAGTTAACGGTGAAAATATCGAAAAAATGAGCGTTGCTCGTGTCGATCAAGCCTTACAAGGACAAGTTGCCGGTGTAAACATCGCAACGAACTCAGGTTCCCCAGGTGGATCTTCCAACATCCGTATTCGTGGTCTATCGACATTTGGCGATAATGATCCATTAATCTTAGTGGATGGTGTAGTATATGATTCCGAAGGATTGAATGCCTTGAATCCATCTGATATCAAGTCGATAAACGTTCTAAAAGACGCTACAGCAGGTATTTACGGTGTTCGTGCAGCGAACGGTGTGATCATCGTTGAAACGAAAAAAGGAAACATCAATAGCAAACCTCAAGTAGAATACAACGCTTATTGGGGACAACAACAAACATCTAGAAAACTAGATTTGTTAAGCGCACAGGAATATGCTGTGATCAAAAATGAAATGTTTGCAATGGGCGGACAAGACATGCCATTCAACAATACGAATTTAGGTATTGGAACGCCTTGGCAAGATTCTGTCTTCCAAACAGCACCAATTCAAAGCCACAACTTAAGTATCAGTGGTGGAACGATGAATACACGCTATTCTATCGCTCTTGGTTACTTTAATCAAGATGGTATCGTTGGTGGACCTAAATCGAATTTCTCTCGTTACAATGCGCGTTTGAACTTCAGCACAGATATGTCCTCAAAACTGAAATTAAACTCAGTATTACTTTATTCTAACGATGCACGCAGTACATTGCCTGAAAATGGTATCGGATCTGTGTTATACAACACGATTAACGCATTCCCGAACGTTCCGATTCGCAAACCGAATGGACAATTCTCCTACATGGAAGAAGTGAGTGACATCATTAATCCAATTGCTCAAATGCAGAACCAATACAATTGGAACACAGCGAACAAAATTGTTGGAAAAGAAGAGTTTATATACGAATTCAATGACCATTTGTCCTTCACAAATCGCGTTAACTACAATGTCGCTTTCGTTGATGGGAAAGTATTCTCACCACTCGTTTGGTACGGAGATGGTAAATATGCGAATACCGCAATCAACGATGACCTTGAATCACCAACTGTAGAACTTGCACCAGGTGTTGAAATCAACCGTGGAGCAGCTGTTTATGAAGAGCGTTCAACATTCGTTGATTTAACCTACGAAAGCTTCTTAAACTACGAGAAAACATTCGCTGAAAACCATAAGATTAAAGGAACTGCTGGTGTTTCTATCTTCCAAAGAGAAGGAAGCTCCCTTAACGGAACGGCTTTCGGGATACCGAACAACTCTGTAGCTTATGCTGACATTTCAGCAAACACAGCACAAGGTGGATACTTAAACAATGTTGGTTCATGGGAATTTACAGAACGTCTTGTTTCCTCATTCTTACGTGCTGAATACAGCTTCAAAGAAAAATACATGTTCTCCGGAATCGTTAGACGTGACGGATCAAGCAAATTTGGAGCAAATAGTCGCTACGGTATCTTCCCAACTGCATCTGCAGGTTGGTTGCTGTCTGAAGAATCTTTCTTTAAAGTAAAGTTCATCGACTACGCGAAACTTCGCATTAGCTACGGTGTATCTGGAAATGACCAGATTCCTAACTTCGCTTACCGTGGATTACTAAACGGAGAAGGAGTATATGTTTTCGATGATTTAATCACACAAGGTGTAGCCATTGGACGTCCATCAAACCCAGATTTGAAATGGGAAACGACACGTCAATTGAACATCGGTGCGGATTTCACTTTCTGGAAAAAACTAGACTTTACAACCAATTATTTTATCAAGAATACGTTTGATTTACTTTTCCAACCAGACGTAACAGCAATCATTGGTTCATATGGTCCTGGTGGATATCCACCGGTAATCAACGCTGGAAATGTTTCTAACAAAGGTGTTGAATTAGAATTTGCTTACCATTTACGCAAGAAAAAAGATTTCTCAACAGACTTGAATTTCAATGTTACAACCATTACAAATAAGGTAACGAAAGTACCAGACGGAGTTGATTACATCCCAGGTGCAGGATTTAGTGTTGGAGGAGATATCGCGACACGTTTCCAAGAAGGATACGAAATTGGGTATTTCTTTGGATATGAAACAGCAGGAATTTACCAAACTCAAGCCGAAATTGATGCTTCAGGGGTCGTACAAGATGGAGCAAAACCAGGAGATTTAATCTTTGTCGATCAAAACGGTGACGGTGTCATTAACTTTAACAATGATTCTGATAAAACGTACTTAGGATCAGCTATTCCAGACTTTACATTTGGATTCTCTTTCAACGTTCGCTACAAGGCATTTGACCTTTCAGGGATGCTTTATTCAGCAATCGGACAAGAAATCATTCGTAACTACGAGCGCCAACAACCATACGCTAATCAATTAGGATATATGGTTGACCGTTGGACAGGAGAAGGATCTACAAACGAGAATCCACGTGTGACAACAGAATCCACACGCAACAATTTATTCTCATCGTACTACGTTGAAGATGGATCATTTGCTCGTTTGAAAAACGTTCAACTTGGTTACAGCTTCTCTGCAGCTAAATTAAAGAAAATCAAAGTGGATTCATTCCGAATCTATTTATCTGCAAATAACCTATTTACACTGACACGTTACCAAGGATTCGACCCTGATCTTGGTTCTTCAGGTGCGCTTTCTGCAGGAGTTGATTACGGATTCTATCCGCAAGCAAAAACATTCATGGGTGGTGTTCAATTAAAATTCTAAACGATGAGACTATTTCAAAAATCACTGATACTTACAGGATTAATTATCCTATCTCTATCACAAACAGCTTGTGACAAGTTCCTTTCTGTTGATCCTCCATACACACAAGATGTGGAGAACTTCTTTCAAACACCGGAAGATTTTGACCGCGCTTTAACTGGTGCATATGACATGTTGCAGGCATCATTCTTAACCATGTGGATTGGAGAAATTGCTTCTGACAATGCCATCGCAGGTGGGGAAAGTGTGAACGATTCACCCGGACTACACCAAATCGACAACATGACACACGGTGGTGTTAATGTGGAACTTAGAAATGTTTTTCGTTGGAATTACACGGGATTAACACGTGCAAACTACATCCTTGAAAACAAAGACAACATCGACTTTCCAGGTAAAGCACATATCATCGCAGAAGCGAAGTTCTTACGTGCTTACTATTACTTTGAGTTAGTGAAATACTTTGGAGATGTTCCATTAATCATCGACAAACGCATTGGTATTGAAGAAGCACTTCAAATTGCTCGTTCACCAAAAGCAGAAGTATATGCTCAAATCGAAAAAGATTTGAAAGATGCTTCAGAAGTATTAAATCCTGTTGCAAGTCAAAAAGGAAGAGCAACAAAAGGTGCAGCCTTGTCTTTCCTTGGAAAAGTATACTTATACCAAAACAAATTTACAGAAGCAGCTGCTACGTTGGATGAAGTTATCGCCTCTGGAAGTTACAGCTTAACGCCAAGTTACGTTGACCTATTTTCTGTTGCCAATGAAAACAACAGCGAAACAGTATTCGATGTACAATACACTGGCTTAGAAGGTGGAAGTTACGGTTGTTTAATCTGTCTTGAAGGTAATGCAGCAGTTGGATTCCAAGGAATTCGTCAGTACAATGGACCGGTTTACGGAGATGGAAACAGCTATAACTTGCCAACGCAAGAATTGTATGATGCATTCAGTTCAATCGATGGACGTCGCGCTGCTACTATTTTAGACATCGATGCGTTTATCGCAACACAACCGAATCCAGCTTCTATTACCTATGCAGTTGGGGCTGGTGGACACACTGGATTCTACAACAATAAATACATCAAACGTCAAGGTGAAATTGGACTTCCTGACAACGATTTAACAAGTCCAGTAAATTACCGAGTGATGCGCTATTCTGATGTGCTTTTAATGGCTGCAGAGGCTCATTACCAACTTGGACAAACATCAACAGCTCAGCAACTTGTTAATCAAGTTAGAGGTCGTGCGGGTGTACCAGGAATTCCTGTTAATTCAATTGAGGTGATCTATAAAGAACGTCGCTTCGAATTATCTGGAGAAGGATTACGTTTCTTCGACTTAGTACGAACAGGACAAGCAGCAACCTATATTGACGGTTTCGTCACAGGTAAACATGAATTATTCCCAATTCCTCAAGTTGAAATTGACTTAACAGGAGGAAATTGGTCACAAAACCCAGGTTATTAAAATTTAGAGTTATGAAAATGAAACTACTATTTTCAGCAAGCATTTTAGCATTACTTTTTGCTTGTAAAAAAGATAATCCGCAATTAGGTCCTGCACCTACAGCTGCAGATGCTGAATTTACCTATACCGCATCTGCAAGTAACGCGAACATCATTGAGTTTACCGCAAATAATCCAGATCTTCAATGTCTTTGGGACTTTGGAAATGGAACCAAAGCGAAAGGAGCAACAGTAAGTTCTCCATATCCATACGCCGGAACGTACACAGTGAAATTAACTGTATTTTCCTCCGGTGGAAGCAAAAGTTCTTCTCAAGAAGTTACAATCGCTCAGGATAACCTAGGACTTCTAAACAACCCTATTTTCATCATGTTAACAGGCGGAATAAATGGTCCAGGATATAAAACTTGGGTAATCGATTCCACAGCGGACGGACACATGGGCGTTGGTCCAGATCCAATTAGTCCATTAGGAGATATCCCAGAATGGTGGTCAGCAGGTGGCTTAGACAAATCAGGTGCAGGACTATACGGAGATCAATATGTATTCCATTTAAACGGTTTCAAATTCGACATGATCAATCATGGTGATGTGTATGTGCACAATTCACTTTCAGCTAATTTTCCTGGATCGTTTCAAAACCTTGGTGATTTCACAGCTCCATATGCTGACCAAATGAACGAGTCTTGGACATTACTCGAAAATGCAGATACAACGATCACCATTTCCAACAATGCGTTTATGGGATTCTATACAGGAGTTCATACCTACAGAATATTGGATATCACTGACTCTACACTATCTTTACAATATAAACATCACGCAGGCGGTTTCAATTGGTATTTACGTCTGAAAAGTGAATAACATCATGATTATGAGCATTCATCACCTTATTGTTTTCGTTTTTGCTGGACTCGCAGGATGCGATAAAAATAAACCACCAGTTGTTACCTTGCCAACAAATTTGGTGACATCCATCACAACGACAGGTGGTTTGGTAGACGTACAAGCTACTGCGGAACACGCAAATTTCTATACCGTTACCTTTTATCACAACAACGATTCAACAGTAGTTGAAACAACAGATGGACATGCTGCTCATACGTATTCAGCAACAGGGACCTATTCGGTTAAAACATGTGCTCACACCACATATGCAGACTATATACAAAAAGTGGAAAATGTAACTGTAACAGTTACAGGTGGTAGTACTTCTGGCGCACCAACAACTGGTTATAGCACTCCTAACTCCTATGCCAATTATTCTTTGGTTTGGAGCGACGAATTTAACGGATCAAGTCTTTCCAGTGATTGGACCTTTGATATCGGAACCGGAAGCGGTGGATGGGGTAACAATGAATTACAATATTACACCAACCAAAATTATTCGCTAAACGGAGGATTCCTAGAAATTACCGCTAAGAACCAACCATTTAATTCACAGTTGTATACTTCCACGCGTATGAAAACGCAAGGAATTAAATCATGGAAATACGGTCGTATCGATATTCGTGCTGCTATTCCTTACGGACAAGGTATTTGGCCAGCACTTTGGATGTTGGGAGACAATATTTCCACCGTAGGATGGCCATCTTGCGGAGAAATCGACATCATGGAATTAATAGGTGGTGCAGGTGCTAACGACCGCACCGTACATGGAACCGCACACTGGAGCGACAATGGTGCTCATGCACAATATGGAAACAGTACCACATTGCCATCCGGTAAATACGCAGATGAATTTCATGTGTTCTCTATTGTATGGAATCAGAACAGCATTACTTGGTTACGGGATGACGTTGCGTATAATACGCTCAACATTACTCCAGCGAACCTAAGTGAATTTAAGGAGAAATTTTTCCTGATTTTCAATGTTGCCGTAGGTGGTAACTGGCCAGGAAATCCAGATGCTACTACTGTTTTCCCTCAGACCATGTATGTTGATTACGTTCGCGTTTTTCAATAAACATTTCATAAAATAAAACACCTATGAAAAATTTACTTTACTACTTCGGTGGCATGCTTTTGCTATTGTTTTCATGTAAGAGCGCACAATCCATCACCACCTCTAATACTTCAACCGAAGATAAGTCGTTAAATGTTCGCATTTCACAAATGTCTATTGAGGAAAAAGTTGGACAAACGTGTCAAATTACGTTGGACGTCATCACGCAAACAGATGCAAAAGGAGTAACACTTACTCCAGCAACGATTGATACCGCAAAATTAAACGAAGCAATCCTTAAGTACCACGTTGGATCCGTTTTAAATGTTGGTTGGCACACACTAAGTTTGGAAGAATGGAAGGGGATTATTCCTGCCGTTCAACGTTCCTACACGACCGGAAAAACCAACATTCCGGTGATTTATGGAATTGATGCTATTCATGGAGTGAACTACACCGTGGGAGCAACATTATTTCCACAAGAAATTGGTTTAGCCGCAACCTGGAATACAACATTAGCTAAAAAATTCGGGGAAATTACCGCTTATGAAACAAGAGCATCCGGAATTCCTTGGAATTTTTCTCCAGTTCTTGATTTAGGCCGACAACCATTGTGGTCTCGTACCTTTGAAACACTTGGTGAGGATCCCTATCTCATTTCACAAATGGGAACTGCCATAATCGATGGTTATCAAGGAAGTACCACACCTGACGAATTTCATGTTGCTTCATGTATGAAACATTTTGTTGGATATAGCGGAACGAATAGTGGACGAGATAGAACTCCAGCATGGATTCCAGAAAAATACATGAAGGAACTATACTTGCCATCTTTCAGGGCAGCAGTAGAACATGGCGCACTGACTGTGATGATTAACAGTGGAGCAGTAAACGGTGTTCCTGGACATATTAATCATCATTTGATTACAGAAACCTTAAAAGAAGAATGGGGATTCGAGGGATTTGCCGTTTCCGATTGGGAAGATTTTATTATGTTGCATACTGTACATTCTACTTCACCAAGTCTTGCAGATGCATATGTACAAGCCTTCAATGCAGGAGTTGATATGAGCATGGTTCCACTGAGTCCACAATACAAAGAATACTGCACAATCATGGTGAATGCCGTGAAATCAGGAAAAATTTCCATGGACCGATTGGATGACGCCGTTCGCAGAATTTTACGCGTAAAATCAAGATTGGGATTGTTTGAAAGGCCAGTACCGACATTTGAAAACTACCCTAAATTTGGCTGCGCTGAATTCCAACAAGCGTCCCTCAATACAGCATTGGAGTCCATTACACTCTTGAAAAACGAAAATGGAATTTTACCATTATCAAAAAATCAAAAAGTGTTGATTGCTGGACCAACATCTAACAACCTCGTTTACTTGAATGGCGCTTGGACACATACATGGCAAGGAGTAGATACAGCTTTCAACACGAGTGGATGCCTAACCGTTCGCGCGGCTTTTGAGAAGAAATTAGGGAAGGAAAACTGCTTGTATTCTCAAGGAGCAGAACTATATACCGAAAATGCATTTGAAAAAACTCGCTTTGTGAATTTAACAGATTACAAAGAGAAATTAAAGTTGGCTGATGTCGTTGTTTTATGTCTTGGTGAACTTCCAGCAACAGAAAAGCCAGGAGATATCTTGTCTTTGAATCTAGATTCCGAACAACGTGAACTAGCGAAAATGGCTTACGAGCAAAACAAAAAAGTCATCTTAGTTCTCCTAGAAGGAAGGCCGCGTATCATTCATGACATCGTTTCTGGAGCTTCAGGAATCATTCAAGCGTATTTACCTGGGAATTATGGTGCAGAGGCTTTGGTATCCTTAATGCTCGGAGAAAAGAACTTTAGCGGAAAACTTCCATACACTTATCCAAAATTCGATGGTGTCATTGAATTTTACGACCATCCGAAAAGTGTTGACCGATCCAAATCAGGTGATTTCAGTGCGTACAATCCTGAATGGGACTTTGGTTATGGGCTAAACTATTCAAGATTTGAATACACTGCTTTATCCTTGAATCAAACCATCTTTTCAGATAACGACAGCATCGCTGTGACGGTCACCCTAAAAAACAACAGCTCCATAGCTGGGAAAGAAGTAATTCAACTTTATGTGAGCGATGACTATGCAAGTTTGATTCCGACAGGTAAATCATTAAAACGATTCTTAAAAATCGATGTTCCTGCTCAATCAGAAGTAAGTAAAACATTCTATTTGAACTTAAAAGATTTTCAATTTGTTGGAAATTCAGGTGAATTCATTGTAGAAGAAGGAGAGTTTACCATTCGAGTAGGTAATCTGACAAAAAAAGTAAGTTATAAAAAGAAATAATGAAGGTTGAACATTTTTCAACTCGACTTGTTTAAACACAAAAATATGTGAGGTTTTTTATCCTTATTGTATTTTTTACTATATTAGTTTCGGTTTTCACATGGAAATCAACTATTTTTGAAGTATAAACCTTTTATTAATTAAAAAACATGAAAAAACTTTACATTTTATTCCTACTTCCTTTCTTTGGACTAAATGCCCAAATTGAAAGTACATGGAAACTGGCACCACAAGCGGGAGCTTTGGCTGTTGGACCTGATGCTACAAACTTAACGTGGTGGTCAAACTCTTCTGGAGACGTTGCTACAAGAGCTTGTTTATTCGATGATTCAGTAACATTTGCTGCAGGTGGAACTATGACACATTACATGGATGGTAACACTTGGTTAGAAGGATGGCAAGGTGCTGCTCCAGATGGTTGTGGTACTCCAGTAGCTCCACACAATGGTGGTCAAGCAACTTACAACTACGATGCTACAGCAGGAACATTAACAGTAACTGGTCTTGGAGCTCATCTTGGTTTGGCTAAAGTAACAAACACAGGAGAATTGACTAGTCCAGCTAACGCGGTATCTTCAATTACCTACAATGTTGCTTTCTCAAATGGTGGAAATACCATGACTGTTGGACTTAACTTTGGTCCAGGTTACTGGCAGTTTACTTACCAAAAAACACAAATTGTTCAAGCAGCGACACCTTTAATCACGTTCCAAGTGAACATGAATAACTACACTGGAGCAGCTTTTAACACAGTTTATGTAAGTGGTACATTTAACAACTGGAGCGGTAACGCAAATCCAATGACAGATGCAAATGCAGACGGAATTTGGGAAGTTACTTTACCAATCAACCCAGGAGCAATCGAATACAAATTCTCTTTAGACAACTGGACTAACTCTGAGCAGTTTGCTGGTGGTGAAACATGTACAGTAACAAACGGTGGTTTCACTAATCGTTCTTACACAGTTGCAGGTGATGCTAACTTAGGTGCAGTATGTTACGAAAGTTGTTCAGTATGTACAGCGAATGTTACATTCAAAGTAGATATGAATAACTACGCTGGAGCAGCGTTTACTGGTGTATTCATCAACGGTACATTCAACGGATGGAACGGAACTTCTAATCCAATGACTGAAATTGGTGCAGGACAAGGGATTTGGGAGGTTACTTTACCATTACCTAACGGAACAATCGAATACAAATTCACATTAGACGGATGGAATGCTTCTGAGCAATTTGCTGGAGGTGAAACATGTACAATCACAACAGGTGGTTTCACTAACCGTGTTTACACAGTTGCTGGTGCTGCTGACCTAGGTGTTGTATGTTACGAAAGCTGTGTTGCTTGTGTTGGTGGATTGAATGAAAATTTAGCTGCTACATTTACATTAATGCCGAATCCAGCTCAAACATCTTTCAATATCGTTTCTTCTGAAAAAATCACAGAAATTGAATTAGTTGACTTAAGCGGAAAATCAGTTCGCAAAGTAGCTGGTACAACTCAAGTAAATGTTGCTGATCTTGTTCAAGGAATGTACACAGTGATCGTTCGTTCTGAAAACGGAACTTCTACATCACGTGTTATCGTTGAATAATACACACAAATAATTGAATGAAAGGAAGAGGGGCTAGTCCCCTCTTTTTTTTGTCCAAAAAATTAGAGACAAGGTATTATATGCTTGTTCTTTCCGTACTTTTGTGACATGGATCACGACATCGAATTGAAATTTCAAAAAGTTAAAAAAAGCCTGGAAAAAGACTTTGGGCCAGGATTAGATGTTCCCTCTTTGCTATTTCTTATTGGCGTAAATGAACTTGGTATTGGCTATAAAGATTTTAGCAAACAAGAGAAGACTGAATTAATGCACGTTGCCATTTGTACATTACTTGAACCATACGGCTATTATGAATTTGAAGGTAGAGATAAAGACCAATGGCCACATTTTAAGCTGAACCAATTGATTCCAGCTCTAGGACATCAAGAAGAACAGCATTTGATGAAAGAGGCAATGATTGACTACTTCACTCAAAATGACTACTATACACCTGATGAAACAGAATAATCTTCCTCAAGAAAAGACCTTATAAAAATGTTGTAGAAGAACAAGCTTAATTCGTAATTTTGCACCATGACTCCAGAGACTACTCAAGCTCCATCCACTTTTAAAACCTATTTGGTTTTCACAAAATTTCGATTGTCATTTCTAGTGATTTTATCCGCACTTTCCGGATATTTATTCGCTGGTGGAAAGGATGGGTTAGTCATTTTCTATTTAATGCTTGGTGGTACACTTGTAACCGCAGCATCAAACGGAGCAAATCAAATATGGGAACGCGATTTAGATAAATTTATGAATCGGACCAATCGCCGTCCCTTACCTACCGGACAAATGTCCTTGCGTGAAGCCTACATTATTTGCACATTCTCATTGATCAGCGGAACGGTATTATTAGCGTTAATCAATTGGAAAAGTGCCATTCTAGGTGTGCTTGCTTTTATCAGTTACGTCTTCATTTATACTCCTCTTAAGCAAAAAACACCTTGGGCCGTTTTCGTAGGTGCCTTTCCGGGTGCCATACCACCGCTATTAGGTGCTATTGCTCACACAAATGCTTTTGGATTCGAGCCAGGAGTTCTCTTTTTTGTCCAATTCACATGGCAATTCCCTCACTTTTGGGCGATTGCATGGGTCTTGTACGACGATTACAAAAAAGCAGGGTTTTCTCTTTTGCCTTCACGAACAGGTAGATCCAAACATTCCGCTTTTCAAATCATGCTATATGCACTAGCTCTGATACCCTTTAGTTTAGTTCCTTGGCTTTTAGGTTGGACAGGAATTTATTCATTAATTATTGCGAGTGTATTGGGAATTGGTTTCTTTCTCTATGCCTACAAACTTTATCATAGTTTAGAAGTTTTAGATGCGCGTAAACTTATGTTCGCCTCATTTGTTTATCTACCGATCATACAATTTGTTTACGTATTTGATCGCGCCTAAATCGTACATTCATTCCTTAAATCGAACACGCCATGAGCAACGAAAACGAAGAAAAAATGACTAAAAAAAGAGATTTCTCCAACGAAATTAGTCCGGAAGTGAAGGAGAAAATGAAGAAAAACCTTGTTTACGTTGGGATTTTCAGTGTGATTATGTTATTTGCCGGGTTTACATCAGGATATTACGTATCGATGGGAGATTCCTTTTGGTTAAAATACCCAATGCCAACATTCTTTTGGCTAAGTACTGCCAGCATTGCCTTGAGTAGTTTAGCGTTTGTACTTGCGATTCGCAGTGCAAAGAAAAATCAGCAAGGACAGATAAAAATGTGGATGGCTGCAACGCTTATTTTTGGGGCTGGATTCATTTACTGTCAATTTAAAGGTTACGGAGAATTGGTTCGAAATGGATTTCATGCAGTCAATAATTTAGTCGTTACCGACGGACGTTATGGTGATTATTTCGAAGTCAAATACAACGATAAATTTATTGATGTAGATGGAAACAAATTTGTTTATGAAGGTAAAGAGATGAATGACAATGATTTCAAAGCATTTCAAAACTTCATGGGACAATTTATCTCGGTCAAACAAAACGAAGCACTTCGTTTAACAAAAGCAGATGGGCGTTTTGAATTATACTTCAATCACCAGCCACTTGTGATCAAAAAAGGTCTTTTGTATGCAAATGACTCCACGCAACTACAATTCACAGATGAAATTCGCCTGAGTCAATTAGCCGTAAACATCAAAGATAAGCGCGGCGATTTTTTTGCTAGAGGTGAGTATGGAAAAGACTTTACGATTTTCTACAAAAAGCAAAAACTAGATTATAAAGACAGAAAATTGTGGTACAAAGGCAAAACGATTAAACCACATTTACAAGTGAAAGCTATGGAATCAGCCGACTCAGCTTCACAATATTTATACCTGATTACTTTCGTTCACTTACTTCATGTTCTTGTTGCATTAATCTATTTACTTAAAGTTTCAACAGCTTCATTTAGAGGTCGTTTCAATTCAGAGAACCATTTATCCTTGCGATTAAGCGCATTATTCTGGCACTTTTTAGGCGTTTTATGGTTAGCTTTACTCTTGTTTTTCATATTTATTCACTAAACTTGCAAAAAATTAGTTAAATGGCTGGACATACAACACAACTAGATGCCAAGACCCTTTGGGGTGGAAAAGAATCACCTTTTCAAACAAGCTATGGTAAATTAATGATGTGGTTTTTCCTTGTGTCAGATGCACTGACATTTAGTGGATTACTTATTGCTTATGGATTTACGCGTCACGATGCGCAAGATGCATGGCCAATTGGTGAAGAAACCTTTAATTCCATGCCATTCTTAGGACACGGTTATCCCCTACTCTATGTGGCTTTAATGACGTTTATTCTAATCGTTTCTTCTGTCACGATGGTACTAGCTGTTGAGGCAGGACACAGAATGGACAGAAAAGGTGTTACAAACTGGATGATTGCTACCATCATTGGTGGATTCTTCTTTGTTGGTTCACAAGCTTGGGAATGGTCTCACTTTATTCACGGATCTGAATTTGGTAAAATTGAACTAGCTGATGGATCACAAGCGATTGTGAAAGGGCATTTCGGTGAAATCAAAAACTTCACGGTTATCGAAGCTGGTAAACACCACAAGGTAGGCGAAGTTATGAAAGAAGATCTCATGCATAAATTTCAACATGCAGCAGAAAAAGGACACCTAGAAGGTGGAAATATTCACTTCGCAGACGGAACTGTTGCCAAAATCAATAAGGCAAAAGACCACGAGATGAAATTAATCATCAAAAAATCGGGTTCTAAAAATGAAATTGGCGATAAAGCAATTACAGGAGCTGCGGCTGAAAAAATGTATTATGAAGCACTATACAGCGGTGATGCAAATCGCGTTGTTTACGGTGCAAACATGAAACAAAACGAATACGGACCACAACAATACGCTCAATTCTTCTTCTTTATTACTGGTTTCCACGGTTTCCACGTATTTTCAGGAGTAGTCATCAACATTATCATTTTATTAGGAGTTCTTGCCGGTACATACCACAAACGTGGTCACTATGAAATGGTTGAGAAAACTGGACTTTACTGGCACTTTGTCGATTTAGTTTGGGTGTTTGTATTTACATTCTTCTACTTGATCTGATTTAATCACACTAAAATATATTCTCATGGAAAGAGATGATTTAATTGAATATTCATTACACAATCACCACGACGAGGCGAAAGGAAAGTCTATTCGTAAAAAAATCCTTCAAGTTACTTTATTACTTACTGTTATTACAACTGTTGAAGTATTTTTAGGTGCTCTTATAAAACAAAGTAGCGATGCTTGGGCATTTGTAAAATGGTCTTTTATCATCATGACACTTGTAAAAGCAGCTTACATCGTGATGGTGTTCATGCACTTAGGAGATGAGAAAAAAACGCTCAGAAACGTTATTTTGATTCCATACGCAATCTTCATCGCTTACTTAATCTTTATTGGATTATGGGAAGCTACTGAAGTTGCTGCAGCATGGAAATCTTTCGGATTCTAATACATGCCACAAACACAGCAACCAAGAAGTCGTGCTAAATCGATTCTAGCTTTGCTGTTGGTCTTTGGTCCAGCACTTTTCCTAATTCTCATTTCTACACGTCGTTGTGAACATAAGTTCAAACAACTTGATGACTACGGCTTGGTAAAAGCTCCGGCTTTCGAAGTCTTTGAAAACGGTCAATACACGTCAAAAACATTAAGTGATTACAAGGGTGATTTAGTAGTTATTTCCACCATTCAAACGACTTGTCCAAAAGAATGCGGTATCTCACTTTGGCACTTCAATCAAATACTATTTCAGCACATTCGCAAAAACAAGCGTAAAAAACTAAAACAAGTTCGACTTATTTCTTTTGCCACAGATGAGTTCGGACGTCCTGCAAACGACAAACAAATCCAAACGATAAGAGAGATGCTTGAAGACGATGTGGAGGACTACGATCCATCACTTTGGATTATTGCGAAAGGTGACCCTGCGAAAGTGTACGACATCAAACACAACAACCAACGTTTGTACAGAAGAGGGAAAGAATACTTTGGTGGTGTAAGTTATTCCTCACTTATGCTTTTACTCGATAAACAAAATCACCTCAGAATGGTTTTAAAAGGTGATGAAGAGGGAATGATTCGCCGAATGAAAGAACACCTTGCCCTGCTTCAAAAGCAATATGATAAAGAACGGGCAAAAAATGGCTAAACTATCTTTTCTTTTTGTGCTTTTTGCGTTACTCTATTCTTGCAGTAACGAGACTCCTCCGAAACTTCCAATATTGGGTAATGCGGACATTCTGTACAAAACAGTCGATGGGAAAGAAATGTCAGATACTATTTATCCAACAATTCCTGCTTTTAATTTTTTAAATCAGGATAGTCTTCCGGTTTCCAACAAAACCTACAAAAACCGCATTTGGGTAGTAGAGTTTTTCTTTGCCACATGCCCTACTATTTGCCCAATAATGAATGTGCAATTCAACAAATTAAATCAGGAAACGAAGAAGTATCAAAAACACATACAATTTCTATCGTTTAGTATTAATCCAAAGAATGATCTTCCATCCGTTTTAACCAAATACAAACGCGATCATGGAATCACAGCGAATAACTGGGATTTTCTCACAGGAAATGAAGCAGAAACACACCGATTGGGTATCGAAAACTTTTTAACCTTCGCGGGAAGAGATGACGAGGCCGAAGGTGGCTATGCACACTCTGGTTCATTTACCCTTGTCGATAAATCCGGACATGTACGCGGGGTTTATGCCGTTACGAATATGGATTTAAGCGTAAATGCAAAAGAATACAAACGACTGAAAACTGACTTAATTAACCTTTTGAAATATGAATACCATGTCGAATAACAACCTTCCATCATCTAAATACAGAAAACTTGTTGTTGCTGTATCCATCATTATTCCTATAGCTGTTGCAGCATTGTTCGGAATTAAAGTAGAGGGTGTCGATTTATCGTTTTTACCGCCCTTTTATGCGACGTTGAATGGAATTACAGCCGTATTGCTGGTTCTTGCCTTAGTCTTCATTAAAAAGGGCAACATGAAGCTTCACCAGCGTACTATTCAAGCGTGTCTTGCGATTAGTTTGTTGTTTTTACTGTGTTATGTAGCTTACCACATGACATCAGACAGCACAGTATATGAAGGATCATACAAAGCAGTCTATTATTTCATTTTAATATCACACATTCTGCTTAGCGTTGCAGTAATTCCAGTAGTGTTGTTTACTTACCTATTCGCTTTAGAAGGAAATTATGCGAAACATAAAAAATATACGCGATTTGCCTTTCCTATTTGGTTGTATGTAGCCGTAACAGGTGTGGTGGTTTATTGGATGATTTCTCCTTACTACGTGTAATTAAACTCAGTAAAAAAAGTGTAACTTTCAGTTCAAACTTTAAATTTTACAAAATGGACCAAACACATTTACACCTCATCACCAATCATCTTGCCATCATTGGAACATTATTCGCTGGAATAGTTCTTCTCATCGGATTAATCTCAAACACTATTCAAACCCGTATCGCTGCCTTCATTTTAATGCTCATTTCTAGTATAGGTGGTTACATCACCTTCAAAACTGGACATGAAGCAGAGGAAACCGTTGAACACATCAAAGGAATCAGTGAATACGTAATCGAACAGCACGAAGAATTTGCAGAAAAAGCACTTTGGTTCATTATTTTACTATTCATTGCTTCTGTTGTTGGATTGTACGCAGGTAAAAAGAATCTATTATCCGAGAAAAAAATCTCGTGGATTATCCTACTTATTAGCCTTATTAGCTTTGCTGTATTTGCATGGACCGGTTATTTAGGCGGGCAAATTATGCATGCAACTGATATTTAATTACCTTCTTTCATGATTTCTTCTGATAAACAAAATCGCTACGACAAAGCCTACCTAAGACTTGCATTAAGTTGGGCACAGCTTTCGCATTGCGCTCGAAAAAAAGTGGGGGCAATCATCGTTAAAGATTCCATCATTATTTCTGACGGATACAATGGGACACCTGCAGGTTTCGATAATTGTTGTGAAAATGAAGAAGGAAATACGCATTGGTACGTTTTACACGCAGAGGCAAATGCCATTTTGAAAGTTGCTAGGTCCTCTAATAACTGCAAAGATGCCACGCTATATTTAACACATTCACCCTGTAAAGACTGCAGTAAACTCGTTCTGCAATCTGGTATCACACGCCTTGTTTATCAAGAAGCGTACAAAGATACTTCTGGAATAGATTTTCTTAAAAACGCAGGATTAGAAGTGGTACAATTAGAAAACTGTGACGATGTCTGAACAAGTTAAAAGCAACTATTTTCTTCCCATAATCTTATCACTCGTGCTTGCGAGTGGACTACTTGGTGGGATGCTGATTAAAGATGTGGACAAAACATCTTCTCGAGACATCCAAAAATTGGAAGATGTACTTACTCTACTTGATAAAAACTACGTGGATAAAGTAGACAAGGATGCCATTTTTGAAGCAACAATATCAGACATGCTTCACAAACTCGATCCACATAGCAATTACATTTCTGCCAAGGATATGAAATCCGTAAACGAATCCATCGAAGGAAAATTCGGGGGTGTTGGGATACGCTTTTTGCTGTTACGAGATACCATTTGTGTGACCAACATTATCGACCAGTCTCCTTCCCAGCAAGCGGGAATGAAAGCAGGTGATAAAATTGTCAGCGTCAATGGAAAGAAAATCTGTGGCAAGGGAATTACAAACGATAAAGTACTTGCAACTTTAAAAGGAAAACCAGGAACCAACCTTAGCGTAACCTTTGTTCGCGGCAAAAAGAAAATAACCGCAAACTTAGTTCGTGGGATCATTCCTATTTCTTCCATTCCATGTGCGTACATGATCGACAAACAAACAGGTTATATCTTAATCAGTGAATTTTCACAAGTAACCTCAGAAGAGTTTTATCTAGAAAGCACAAAATTACTGGGGCAAGGAATGACAAAAATGGTCTTGGATTTACGAAACAATCCCGGTGGTGTTATGGCTTCAGCAATTGACATAGCTGATGCTTTCTTGGCAAAAAACAACATGATTTTAAAATCAAAAGGGAAAAATGAAGGAGAGCGCACGTATTATTCTACTTCTGGCGGACACCTTGAAAAAACGAAACTAGTGGTGCTCATTAATGCACATTCCGCTTCGGCAAGTGAAATCTTAGCCGGAGCTATTCAAGATAATGACCGGGGAATAATTGTTGGACGACGCTCTTATGGAAAAGGATTGATTCAGAAGGATGAAGTGTTGAGAGACGGAAGTAACCTTCGATTAACCATTGCACGTTATTACACGCCTTCTGGACGCTGTATTCAGCGCTCATATAAAGGTGGCTATGATAATTACATGAGAGACGAAGAACGCATCACAAGAAACGAATACTTCAAACCTGATAGTTCCATTTTTGTTGATTCACTGAAATTCAAAACAAAGCATGGTCGAACTGTCTATGGCGGTGGAGGGATTATGCCCGATGTTTTTGTACCAGGAGACACTTCAGGAAGTTCTTTTTACTTGACGGAACTACAATGGAGCGGTGCAGGAAGAGCTTTTGCCTTCGATTTTATGCAAGCGAACAGAACAAAATGGTCCACGGCTAAAGACTTTGTTAAAGAGTTTGAAGTAAGTGAGGATTTATTAAAACGCTTTATTTCCTTTGCGCAAAAGGACTTTCACGTTCAAAAAGATCCACTTGGATTAGCAGTCAGTAAGGAAGTGATTAAACGAATGCTGAAAGCAGAAATTGCAAGTCAAAACTGGACAGAAGAAGGATACTACAGAGTCCTGAATCCATTTGATAAAGAACTCATGAAAGCAATTTCTTGTTTTCGTTGAGGTAATTTATTTTTTTCGCTCTGAAAGGAACAAAATAATAAAAATACCTACCATTCCTAAGACGGTAAAAACAGCTACCCAAAAAGTGCTTCCTATTGCTAAAGGTAAAAGTATACTCATGGCATTTTTTATGAAAATTAGTCCTAAATCGCATACAACTCCTTGAAAATGAACATTTACGAGAATACAATTATCAAAGATGCCATGTCAGCGATAATAGCTTGATTTTTAGAATCAAAAGGCTACAGTAAATCGGTAATGTTTCCCGTCAACGGTGACATAATATCCACCAAAAGGCAAATTGCTAAGATCCAACAATAAGGATGAATCGACATCCATTTCACCGATAATTTGACCCGTCACACGTTGAATGAGTACTCTTTTTCCTATCCACGCAGAAGGAACATTTATTAAGTGATTAGATGGATTTGGGTAAAGAACAGGATATGGCTCCAACGAAAAAGTGTTTATTCCCGAATCACCAGAAAAAAAAGTGGTGAAATCCAAAGAAAATAATTTGGGCGGTATGGTAATAACCGAGGATATTTGTTCCGCACTCATAAAACCTGATACAGAATCCTTGAGCGCAATCCCTTCCGTTTGTGAAAGTGTAAGCATATTTCCAAGTTCAATCCTTCGTTTGTTGCCGTTAAAAATCGCAGCCCCAGGATAATCGAAAAGCAAGTAAACAAAACTTGTATAGAAATTCGAGCCATTATTCTTATAGCCTAATGCTATCACTCTTTTCGAAGCTGAATCTATACTCACATCGGTAAGTAAACCATCTACAAACATTGAATCTTGTGGAAAAACCGTTAGCGTATCGTTCCATACTGATTCAAATCGGTAACGCTTCGTATAAAAATTAGCCCAGCCTTTTGAGAGTAGCACCAAGGAATCATTTTCAAAATAAAAGGATTCACAGTCAAACGAATGTCCATTGGCCGGATAGTTAAAACTAGTTTGATCACCATATTTAAATGTACGTTTCTGCGCAAGAATCTGATTGTTACCGCTTAATATATCAGATTTATTTACTTCATAAATACAAAGGTTTGTTCTGTTTCCGGCATTGTTTCCGAAATCACCAATATAAAAATGAGTGCTGCTTTGGGTCAGTCCTTCCCAATCTACGTTGGTAGCATTCGTGATGTAAATCGTATCCAAAACATTTCCACTTTGATCTAACTTATACATACAGGGGGAAGAACCTCCATCATTGACCATCCAAAGGTGCTGATTCCAAAAAATCAACCCCGAATTCTCAAGTAATAAACTCGGTAAATTTTGAATGAGTACTGGTGGATAATTGGTTACAGGATAAACGCATGAACCATCATTATTGACCGCAGATGCATCAAAATTGTCCGCTTGAGGGTCCGTGCAACCAATTTGTGCAAATAAGCCCAAGAAAGGACAACAAAACAATAGGACTAAAACAATTTTTCTTCCCAATTTGCTGCTTGATTTTCCGTTAACAATCCCAAATCTACCAATTCGGCAACTACATTGATGAAATCTTGAGAAGATAATTCATTTCCATAATTCCAGTCCGTTTGGTCCAACCATTTTTCCACCTCTTCCTGAGGAAGAGCGTACCTCCAAGCAAATTGTTCGGCAGAATTTACTTCATTTTTGAGGCGATATGCTTCTTTTTGAACAATAGAAAGCATTTCACGTAACAACACTTCATCCGAATGAACCAACTCACTTCTTACCGCCACCACAAAACATGGCCAAGGTGTTAGGACCTCATCTAATAAGCGACATTTACCTTGATTCACAAAAGGGGAAGTGGTGAATTTTTCCCAAAGAAATCCTTGAGCCTCTCCATTGTTTAAGGCCCAAATCCCTCCATAAACATCCCCCACAACATTAAACTTTAATTCATCTAAGTTCCATTTTTCCTGGCGTGCTTTCACATAAGCCATGAGGTGAGAACCTGATCCTTCTCGTGATATCGCAAACGTTTTTCCGTCTAAATCACTCACTTCTTTTATTGATTGGTCCACTGGAACGTGAAGTCCCCAACACAATGGACTTGCGACGTAAACGTTCAAAATTTTTGCATCAAGTCCTTGTAATATCGCACGAGTTATTCCTTCGGTCAATAGAACGGCAATATCTATGGATCCTGCTTGAAGTCCTTTAATCATTTGACCCGTTCCACCCGTCATATCAGACCAATGCAATTCAAGACCTAAAGATTGAAACGCACCCTCTTCGATGGCATTACGCCAAGGAAGATTAAAATGTTCCGGCACTCCGCCTATTTTAAATCGCTTCATAACTCCTTTTGATTAAAAAATTGCCTGTCGTATAATCGTTTATAATAACCGTTTTCTAGTTGCAGCAACTCCTGATGATTTCCTATTTCAACCAATTCACCTTTTTCCATCACTACAATTCGGTCCGCTTTTTGAATCGTTGATAGTCGATGTGCTATGACGATAGATGTCCTTCCTGAAGTAATTTTCTCGGTGGCCCGTTGAATCAACTGTTCACTTTCGCTATCTACATTCGAAGTTGCTTCATCCAATATTAAAATTTGAGGAGCGTAAATATAGGCACGAATAAATGCGATTAATTGCCTTTGTCCAACTGAAAGCATCCCTCCTCTTTCGCCAATTTCGTGCTGATAATTTCCCGGTAATTTCATGATAAAATCATGCGCACCAACCGCTTTTGCTGCAGCTTCGACATCCGCCTGAGTAAACTGTGTATCCCCAAGAGTAATATTCGAAAAAATTGTTCCAGAAAAAAGGAAGACATCTTGCAATACTATCGCAATGTTTTTTCTTAACTCCGACAATTTTATCTCTTGGATCGGAACACTTCCAATGCTGATGGTTCCCGAATCGTGTTCATAAAACCGACCGAGTAAATTAACAATGGATGTTTTTCCTGCTCCGGTTGCTCCAACAAAAGCAACGGTTTCACCATGATGAATAGTCAAGTTCACATTTTTCAACACCGGTCTTCCTTCCACATAAGAAAAATAAACATTTTCAAAGCGAACAGGCTGTGCAAAATCTATGTTGGTTAATGTCCCACTATCTTGTAAATCTGCATGTTCATCCAGTACATCAAATACCCTTTCCGCACGAACAGTACCGCGCTGCAAGATGTTGAATTTATCCGCAAGTTGTCTAATAGGACGATATAATTGATTAATCCACAAAGTGAAAGCAAAGACCTCTCCGTACATAGAGCGAATTTCAACGGATGTTTTTCCGGACACCTGTAGCGCTCCCCAAACCAACAAAAAGGCAACGGACAAAGAGCTCAGAATTTCAACAACCGGGAAAAAAATGGAGTTAGCCCATACAGCTTGAATGTGCGCTTGTTTGTGTCCCTCATTAATCTTTTCAAATCGCTTATACTCTTCCCTTTCTCTATTAAACAATTGAACCACGCTCATTCCACTTAATCGTTCCTGGACAAACGTGTTTAATTTCGTTACTGCCAAACGTTCTTTTTGAAAAGAATCCTTCATTGACTTTGCGAAAATTCTTGTTGCCAATAATAAAAAGGGAATCGGTATGAGCGTCATCCAGGCTAATTCCCAATTATTCATAAACATGAGTACCAGAATAAATATCAAGGAAAAACAATCCGATATAATCTCCATAATTCCAGAGGAGAAAACCTCTGTAATTGCCTCCATGTCAGAAACAACGCGCGTTACCATTGCACCAACCGGATTTTTATCAAAATAAGACATGCGTAAACGGAGAAAATGTTCAATAATTTTTTTTCTCAAATCACGGATGACCGACTGTGCTAACAAGTTGGAGAAATAAGAAGAAATGAGTTGAAGAAATCCTTCTAACACCATGACACTTAACAGGAGCAGTGACCACCAAAGTAACATAGATGGATTCTGTGTTTGGACAATATATTTGTCCACCATTCGTCCAATTAACAAGGGTCTCAATGGACCCGGAATGGAAAGCAACAGAACAGAAGTTAATGCAAGCAGTAAGTATTTGCGATAAGGTTTCGCAAAAAACAACAAGCGTTTAAACAACTTTTTTTTCTGTGGTTGATTTGAATTCATACTAGGTTCACAAAATTAACGCAATTCACCAATAAATGCCTTGTATTTAGCCTTGCTTATAACGGTTCCGCCTAGGATTTTGTAGAAACTTTTATTTTAGCTACCTTTGCGTTCAATTTTCGAAGACGTGGGAGTAAAAATATTTGCCGGTAGATCATCAGAAGCCCTTGCTGCTAAAGTAGCGGAAAGTTTTGGCGTTGAACTTGGAGACGTAAAAGTAAGTGTTTTCAGTGATGGAGAATTTCAACCTTCATTTGAGGAAACCGTTCGTGGACAAGACGTATTTATTGTTCAATCAACGATGCCGCCCACTGAAAATTTATTCGAGTTACTTCTGTTAGTCGATGCTGCACGCCGTGCTTCTGCTCGAAAAATCATTACCGTAATTCCTTATTTTGGATTTGCACGTCAAGACAGAAAAGACAAGCCTCGTGTTGCGATTGGAGCAAAGTTAGTCGCTAATATGTTGATGGCTGCTGGAGTTGACCGTGTAATGACCATGGATTTACATGCCGATCAAATTCAAGGATTTTTTGAAGTACCGGTTGATCATTTGTATGCTTCTACTTTGTTTTTAGCAGAAATCGAAAAACTTGACACGTCAAATTTAGTTGTTGCAGCACCAGATGCTGGTGGAGCAAAACGAGCGAATTCATACGCAAAGAGTTTAAATTGTGGTTTAGCGTTGTGCCACAAGCACAGAAAAAAACCAAATGAAATTGCTGAAATGACTGTCATCGGAGACGTAAACGGAAAAGATGTAATTATCATTGATGATATGTGTGATACCGCAGGTACATTAACAACGGCAGCAGACCTTTTAATAGAAAAAGGAGCAAAAAGTGTTCGCGCTTTCTGTACTCACGCTGTTTTAAGTGGTCCAGCTTATGAACGTATCGAAAATTCTCAATTAACCGAACTAATCGTTACCGACACGATTCCTATGTCCAAACACAGCGACAAAATACGTGTAATCACGGTAGCAGAATTGTTTGGAGATGTTATCAAACGTCTTATAAACAACGAGTCAATTAGTTCTCATTTTGTAATCTCTTAATTAATATATACATGAAAACAGCACATTTGAGCGGTTCGCTTAGAACGAACGTAGGGAAAAAGGATGCTGCCAGCCTAAGAAATGCTGGTCTAGTTCCTTGTGTGCTTTACGGCCAAGGTGAGCAAACTCACTTCTCAGTAAAGCGAACTGAAATGGACAAAATTGTTTATTCACCAGAAGTTTACCAAGTTGCCTTGGATATCGATGGGAAAAAAGCAATGGGAATCATTCGTGAATTGCAACAACACCCAACAAAAGACACGATTCAACACGTTGACTTTTTGGAGTTAAGCGATACCAAAGCAGTTCGCGTTAAACTTCCAGTTAGATTAACAGGATCTTCTCGTGGTGTAATGGCCGGTGGTAAATTAATGACCGTATTCCGTACATTGCAATGTATTGGATTAGCAAAAGATCTTCCAGATGCAATTACTTTAGATATTTCTAAATTGCGTATTGGTCAATCTATCCGTGTAAACAGCATTGAAATTCCAGGTGTTACTTTATTAGACCCTGCAAATGCAGTTGTTGTTTCCGTTAAAATGGCTCGTGGTGCTGTTAAAGGTGCTGATGCTGACGACGAGGAAGAAGAAGCATAAATTCATTGGTGATGTTCATTCATCCCAAGACTTACTAAACCGCCCTTGTGGCGGTTTTTTTTTGCCCATTTCACAAGATAATCTGTGACATCGTTTTCGAATTGATAATTGTTCCTTAATTTCGTTCCATTCATATGGCAACTAAATCTATTGTTATTATTCCCACCTACAACGAGCTCGACAATGTCGGGCCAATGGTCCGCGCAATAATGGCACTGGAAAGAAGTTTTGATATACTCTTCATTGATGATCAATCACCAGATGGGACAGCTCAAAAAATTGAAGAATTACAAGCATCTTACCCTGAGCGTATTTACTTAGAAAAACGAAGTGGAAAACTTGGTCTCGGGACAGCGTATATTCACGGTTTTAAGTGGGCACTAAAACACCATTATGATTATGTTTTCGAGATGGACTGTGATTTTTCTCATAATCCAAATGATTTAATTCGACTGTTAGAAAGTTGTGAATCCGGGGTTGATGTCTCCATTGGATCTCGATATTGTCGAGGCGGCCATGTGAAGAACTGGCCATTGAAACGTATTTTGATGAGTTATTTTGCCAGTGTATACGTGCGCATCATTTTACTCATCGGAATAAAAGACACCACCGCTGGATTCAAATGTTATCGATCAGAGGTACTAAATACAATTAAACTGGACCATGTTACCTTTAAAGGATATGCATTTCAAATTTGCATGAAGTATGCCGCGTTGAAACACGGTTTTAAGGTGAAAGAAATTCCTATTACATTCATAGATCGTATTGTAGGAGAATCAAAAATGTCCACTGGAATATTTAAAGAAGCCTTCTTTGGAGTGTGGAAAATGCGAAAAATGGATTTATGAATAATTACTTAATCAAAGCTGGTACCATTGTCAATGAAGGAAAACAATTCGTTGGTGATGTATTGATACTAAACGGCCGCATCGAAAAAATTGCTACAAGTATCGACTTGCCTAATGGCGTTACTGAAATCAATGCGGAAGGAAAATATGTCCTGCCTGGATGCATAGATGACCAAGTTCATTTTAGAGAACCAGGACTCACACACAAAGGAACTATTTTCACGGAGTCCAGAGCTGCTGTTGCTGGGGGCATTACTTCCTTTATGGAAATGCCCAATACTGTTCCAAATGCATTGACACAAGAATTACTTGAAGACAAATACCAAATTGCCGCGCAAACATCCTTGGCGAATTACTCCTTTTTTATGGGGGCTTCCAATGATAACCTAGAGGAAGTATTAAAAACAAACCACCAAAATATTTGCGGTATAAAGATATTTATGGGTTCTTCAACGGGAAACATGTTGGTGGACAAAGAAGCCGTATTAGAAAGCCTCTTTTCACGTGTTTCGATGCTGATTGCTACGCATTGTGAAGATGAATTAACAGTTAGAACGAACATGGCTCGTTTTAAAGAGCAATATGGCGAAGAAATTCCCATTGAGGCACACCCATTAATTCGCAGTGAAGAAGCCTGTTTTCTTTCGTCTTCACTAGCTGTTTCCTTAGCTAAAAAACACCAATCGAGGTTACATATTTTACACATTTCCACAGAAAGAGAAACGCATTTATTTGATAATACGCTGCCATTAGAGAAAAAACACATTACTGCAGAAGCATGTATTCACCACCTTTGGTTTTCAGATCAAGATTATGCAGAAAAAGGAAACTTCATCAAATGGAATCCAGCTGTTAAAACGGCAGCCGACCGAGAAGGAATCTGGAAAGCTGTTCTGGACAACCGTATTGACGTTATTGCGACAGATCATGCTCCTCATACCCTTGAAGAGAAATCAAACACATATATGGGCGCTCCATCCGGCGGACCTCTTGTTCAACACGCTTTAATTGCAATGTTAGAGAAAGTTGAAGAAGGTCGCATCAGTATTGAACGAGTTGTGGAAAAAATGGCACATGCCCCAGCAACATTATTCAGAATTCAAGAACGCGGGTACATTCGCGAAGGATACCATGCCGATATTGTAATCGTTGATCCAAACAGACACACATCCGTTCACAAAGAAAATTGTCTGTCCAAATGTGCATGGTCACCTTTTGAGGGACACACATTTACACATGCCATTGACAGCACATTTATCAATGGTCGTCTAGCTTATTCAAAAGGAGAGATTTTTGAAGGAAAATCAGGTTCTAGGCTCTTATTTGCTGTTTCATGACGAAATTGGTAGCCACTTTATGTTTCTTTTGTTTCGTTGTGGCTTGTCAACAAACAACAACGAAAAAACCCTTACATCTAATGGATGAGGAAAAGATGAGCCTTGTTTTAGAACAAGTCTTACTCATGGAAAGTCATTACCAAAGTAAAAATGGTGTGCCAGGTATTTATAAAGATGCATTGGACGAATCGCTGAGTGAGATTTTTAAAAAACACCACGTAACAAAGAAACAATTCAGAGATAGTTATGTGTTCTATGCAAGTCAGCCTGAAAAGTTCAAAGCACTGAATACATCTATAATGGATCGGTTAAGTCGTCAAATACCTTAGAAACTGTGGTGCTCAGCACGAACAGGATAACCTAAAAAACGTTCCGCTTTCTCATTAAATACAGCAGCAGATTCAGAACTGAAAAATTCCCGTTGGCCACTTTTCGATAATTTTTGATCCACTTCCGGATGAGCAAGCAGGTATTCTGTTAATTTCTTTGCGACAATCGGGCCCTGAGACACTACATTGATGTGTTTTCCTGCGATTTGCCGTATTTTCTCTTCTATTACCGGGTAATGTGTACACGCAAGAACGATCGTGTCTATGAGGGGGTCATTCATTAATAATGCTTGAACATCTTCCTCAATAAAATGGATTCCAGCCGGATGTTGGTGTTTTTCATTTTCTATCAATGGTACCCACATAGGACACGCATGTTGAGAGACCAAAACGTCCGGTGCAAATTTTTTCAATTCGATCAAATAAGATTCACTTTGAACGGTCCCTGTTGTACCTAGGATTCCAACGTGACGAGATTTGCTTAGAAAACCGATTTCCTCCGTACTTGGACGAATGACACCTAGTACACGTTTATCTGGAGCGATTTTGGGTAAATCTTGTTGTTGAATCGTTCGAAGTGCTTTTGCGGAAGCTGTATTGCATGCAAGAACTACTAATGGACAGCCTTTATCAAATAAAAACTGAACAGCTTCCAATGTGTATTCATATACAACATCGAAGGATCTGTTTCCATAAGGAGCTCTCGCATTATCGCCAAAATAGATATAATCATAATCTGGCAGCGCTTTTTGCACTTCATCGAAAACGGTTAATCCACCGTAACCTGAGTCAAAAATACCGATGGGAGCTCTTTTATTCATGATTCAAAACTAAACAAAAAAGGCAATCACATGGATTGCCTTTCGTTTTAATATTTCTTCAAATTACTTTTTCGTTGCTGCCGCATCTAAGATCAACAACTCGGTAATAACTTCGTTTGTAATATCCATTCCGCCTTTGTAATACATAGTCATGGAAGATTGATCTAATACGTAATTCAATTTTTTGCGCTCTGAAACGATTTCAATCGCTTTTTGAACACGCTCCAAAATAGGTTGATTTAATTGTTCGCTGTACGTTTTTAATTCCTGCTCCAATTCACCTTGGCGTGTTTCCAAGTTTTGTTGCATGCGCATTAATTTGTTTTGCTCATTCTCTTTAATCATTGGAGGCATATCATTTCCTTTTTCCATGAAAATTTTATACGCTGCTTCAAATGCTTTTTGCATTTCTTCTAATTCCGCCACTCCTGATTTTTGAATCTGGTCTAATTGAGAAATCGCTGCTTTGCGAGAAGGCATCGTGTCCAATAATTTTTGTGAGTCCACGTGTGCTACTTTCGATTGAGCTGCTGCTCCAAATCCAATAAATAAAACCAATCCTAATAGTAAATTTTTCATTCTTTATCTGTGTTACTTTGTTATACCCATTTCTTCGAGAACAGAATCGCTCATGTCGAACTCCTTCTCTGCATAAACCAAATTACTTTGATTTGCTTTATCAAAAACGAAGGAATATCCTTCTCTCTTTGCTACTTTTTTCATTGCAGTGAAAACTCTATCTTGGATAGGCTTCACTAATTCCTGGCGCTTTTGGAAATAATCGCCGTTAGAACCAAAATGCTGTGTTTGCAATTCGATGACGTCTTTCTCCAATTTTTCAATTTCACTCTTACGCTTTTCCTTTTCCTCTTTTGGAAGAAGTACTTCTTCACGGTCAAAACTTGACTTTTTCGTTTTTATCACCTCGTAACGCTCTTCAATTTCTTTGGTCCAACGATCGGCCATTTTATCGAGTCGTTCTTTTGCCTCTACATACTCTGGCACATTTTTCAAGATGTAATCAGAATCAATAAACGCGTACGACTGTGCATTGGCAAATCGCATGCCAAAAAACAAGATGAAAAGAAAACAATACTTTGACATATAAAAAATTGTTTCTAAAGAACGACGAAGTTAAACATTTATTGTAATATTCTATAATTCCCCAAGGTTCATTCCTATAGTGAAACTCAATTTGGGGTAAAAGCCTTTGCTCATAATAGAAGCATCAGAACCAGAGGTTGAACCCGCCCCAGTTGCCCAACTATCTAATTTATCGAAGCCAAATCCGTAATCCAAGCCTAACATACCGAACATCGGCAAGAATACACGGATACCAACTCCGGCCGAACGTTTCACATTAAATGGATTAAATTTATCAAACGTTGGATAGGTGTTTCCAGCCTCTAAGAACGTCAGCGCATAAAATGTTGCCTGCGGATTTAATGAAATCGGATAGCGTAACTCCAAGGTATATTTCGCAATAATTGGATCGCCACCATTTGCAGAAATACTTTGGTCATCATATCCTCTAAGTGCAATGATTTCACGTCCACCTAATTGATTCACGCCGGACAAACCACTACCACCCATTGAATAACGATCAAATGGAGTTAATCCTTTTGACTTGTTGTACATACCGATGTAACCAAAGCCAAATCGTGGCATTAGGATCAGTTTTTTATCTGCAGTTAATGGTAGAAACCATTCTCCGGTGAATTTGAAACGGTAATACTCCAATAACAGGTAACGTTCACGATCCGTCATTGATGTATAGTCCACATCTTCCCCGAAATAAGAATACGGAAGCGTAGCTTTCGCAGTCAATGTGAAATTAGATCCACTCTGCGGATAAATTGGGGCACTCACGGAACTTCTTTGAAGCACATATTTCAGCGCAATGTCGTTCGCATAACCCTCATTAAAGAGTGGGAAACGAGTGTCTTTCATGACATCATAGTACTGGTAACTTAATTCATAGTACGCAGTAAAATAATCATCCGGCCATCTTTTTCGGCGTCCGAGACCAACTCCTGTACCCGTAATCGAAAGTCCAGTGTAATTCGGGTCTGATCTTAAGAAACCTGTTGTCGATAAAGCCGTTCTGTTTACCCAAAAGGAAAGAGAGTTTGGTTTCTTTCCACCTAACCAAGGTTCTGTGAAAGAAAAGTTATACCCTTGGTAATAACGTCCATTAGATTGAGCACGAATGGACAAACGTTGACCATCACCACCTGGCAGGGGTGACCATGCTTCTTTCTTGAAGAAATTTTTTGTCGAAAAGTTATTAAATGACAATCCAACCGTACCAATAATTCGTCCTGGTGTAGAAGGACCTGCCCCACCGTATCCACCGGACAACTCAATTTGATCGCTTGACTTCTCCTCAACGACGTATTCAATGTCTACTGTTCCTTTCGCTGGATTCGGCATCGGATTCACTTGGAATCCTTGGTCATTGAAAAAGCCCAATTGAGATAATTCACGTTGAGTCCTCATGATGTCTTCTTTATTAAACACATCCCCGGGCTTAGTTCTTACTTCTCGCAAGATAACGTGGTCATTTGTCTTGGTGTTTCCACGAATGGTAATCGTACCATTTGTGGCGATTTTTCCTTCAATAATGCGGATTTGATGATTGATGTGGTTGTTCGTCACATTCGTTTCAACAGGAATTACCTGGAAGAACAAATACCCTTTGTTCATATACAACGCAGAAATATCTCTGCCATCCGGACCGCCAAATAAACGTTGTGTGAAGAGGTCTTTGTTATATAAATCACCCTTATTGATTCCCAAAACAGTGTCTAAGAAACTAGAACGGTACTTTGTGTTCCCAATCCATTCAACATCTCCAAAATAGTACTTTTCACCTTCATTGATCTGAATCTGAATTTTTAAATTCTTTTCATCCAATAGATAAACGGTATCATGTATGATTTGTGCATCACGTAATCCAACCTTGTTGAACTTCGCCATTAAGGCTGTTTTGTCCGTTTGATAACTAGACTCTGTAAACTTGGAACGTTTGAACACACGTAACACACCTTTTTGTTTGGTGTCTTTCATGGCCATTTTCAACTTCCATAAAGGAACTTCAGTGCTTCCAATGATTTCTATTTCCTTGATGCCGATTTTTGGTCCTTTATCAATGGTGATTGCGAAAATTTCAGAATCATTAATAAGGGTATCTTTCGTTCGGGTGATGTTTACATTAGCATGATAAAATCCTTTTTCACGGAAATAACCCCTGATTTTACTTTTCGTTTGAAAAATTAAATTCTCTGTAATGGTTTTACCTGCGTAAAGGGAAATTTCCTCACGAACTTTATCTGCTTCTCTTTTGGTGATTCCATCAAACTTAAACTTAGAAAGCTTAGGTCTAGGCACAAGTTCAATAACAAGATAAATCACACCCGCAACTTCTTTTTCTGCATAGATGGATATGTTGGAAAAAAGTCCTTCACTCCATAAATTTTGAATAGCCTTGTTGATTTGTTGACTTGGCAAGGTGATCATTTGTCCCTGACGCAATCCAGCAATCATTTTAATTCCTTGATGATCGTAATTATCTGCACCAACAACACGAACGGGTCCAATTTCATATTCCTTAGGTGACGCGTAATCAAAATCCAATCCTCCTAATGTGGTTGGTCCAGTTTGACTATATGTCACAAAAGAAAATAATATGAATATAACTAAGTATCTCATTTAGTATCATTTAATTGCTCTGAAGTCTTTCCAAATCTTCTTTCTCTTTGTTGATAAGCAATAATTGCTTTTAAAAATTCATCCTTTCGAAAATCCGGCCAATGCACGGGAGTAAAGTACAGCTCTGTATAAGACAATTGCCAAAGCAAAAAGTTACTAATTCGGCATTCTCCACTTGTGCGAATCAATAATTCCGGATCAGGAATTCCCGATGTATTCAATTTTTCATTAATCGAATCCTCCGTAATTTGGTCAACAGAAATCTCACCGTTTTGTACTTCCTCGGCTAATTTCCGGCATGCGCTAGTTATTTCTGAACGAGCACTGTAATTCAACGCCAAAACCAAAGTAAGATTCGTGTTTTCACGAGTTTTGTGAGTTGCTTCGTTCAAAGACACCACACAAGACTCCGGAAGCGCTGTTATATCACCAATTGTCATCAAACGAACGCCATTTTCATGCATTTCATCCGTCTCATTCGTAATTGCTTGAACAAGTAAATCCATTAGTCCGGCCACTTCCTCGGCAGGACGGTTCCAGTTTTCGGTAGAAAAAGCATACATTGTTAAATACTGTATACCAATTTCTCTCGCTGTTTTAATGATTTCCTTAACAGATAAGACACCTTCTGCGTGTCCAAACAAACGATGTTGTCCTTGACTTTTTGCCCAACGACCATTACCATCCATAATAAAAGCAACGTGCTTTGGAATATTTGTTTGTTCTAACTGGGTCAATAAATTCGTCATTTCCATGTTCTTAACGAAGGTAATCAAAGAATCTTGTGTTCTGTATGCAAAAACGCATAAACTATTTCTCAAAAAAAAAGGGACTGGTTAACCAAATCCCTTTTTTAATCAGATTAACGCCTATTATTCAGCTAAAATAATGAGGCGATTATTATTTAATTCTGCTACTCCACCTTTAATTGAAGCGTGAACTTTCGACCCAGAACGAACTAATAAACCGCTCATTTCCGCATCTGCTTCGTTCCCACTTAATTCAAAAATCACTTCTCCACTTTTCAATGAGGCGATGATCGGTGCGTGGTTATTCAACACTTGAAACACGCCGTCTAATCCTGGAAGAGTAACACTTGTTGCCTCTCCTTTAAAAAGACTTGCTTCTGGAGTGATAATTTCTAATTTCATGTGTAAAGGTATTAAGCTTCAGCCAACATTTTTTCTCCTGCAGCGATAACATCTTCGATGCCACCTTTTAAGTTAAATGCTGCTTCTGGATATTGGTCAAATTTACCATCTAAGATATCATTAAATGCCTTGATTGTATCTTGGATATCAACCAAACAACCTGGGATTCCTGTAAATTGCTCAGCAACGTGGAACGGTTGAGACAAGAAACGTTGTACACGACGCGCTCTGTGAACGATTAATTTATCTTCCTCAGACAACTCGTCCATACCTAAGATTGCGATAATGTCTTGTAATTCTTTGTAACGCTGTAAAGTAATTTTTACACGCTCCGCACAATTGTAATGCTCATCACCAACGATTTCTGCTGTCAAAATTCGTGATGTAGAATCTAATGGATCTACTGCTGGATAGATACCTAACTCAGAAATTTTACGTGACAATACCGTTGTAGCATCCAAATGGGCAAATGTATTTGCTGGCGCTGGATCGGTAAGGTCATCCGCAGGTACGTAAACAGCTTGAACGGAAGTAATAGACCCGTTTTTAGTAGAAGTAATACGCTCTTGCATCGCACCCATCTCAGTTGCCAATGTTGGTTGGTAACCTACCGCTGATGGCATACGTCCAAGTAATGCAGATACCTCAGATCCTGCTTGTGTAAAACGGAAGATGTTATCAACGAAGAAAAGGATATCTTTTCCTTGTCCTTCGCCATCACCATCTCTAAAATATTCTGCAATGGTCAATCCAGACAAGGCAACACGTGCTCTTGCTCCTGGAGGCTCATTCATTTGTCCAAATACGAATGTCGCTTTGGATTCTTTCATTTCTTCTAGGTCGATTTTCGTTAAATCCCATCCACCTTCTTCCATGGAATGCATGAAGTCATCACCGTACTTGATGATTCCTGACTCTAACATTTCACGAAGTAAGTCGTTCCCTTCACGAGTACGCTCACCAACACCCGCGAATACAGATAAACCTCCGTGTCCTTTCGCGATGTTATTAATTAATTCCTGAATCAATACAGTTTTACCTACTCCAGCTCCACCAAACAATCCGATTTTTCCTCCTTTTGCGTAAGGCTCAATCAAGTCGATTACTTTGATTCCTGTAAATAGGATTTCTGTTGCTGTTGACAATTGGTCAAATTTCGGTGCCTCACGGTGAATTGGTAATCCATCAGAGTTATCCACCACATTGATACCATCGATTGCTTCACCAACAACGTTAAACAAACGTCCTTTGATTTTATCTCCGGTTGGAACTTTAATTGGAACACCTGTCGCAATTACTTCCATTCCTCGTGTAAAACCATCGGTTGAGTCCATGGAAATCGCACGAATAGCGTTTTCACCAACATGTGATTGAACTTCTAAAACAACGCGAGTACCATCTGACTTGCGCACTTCAAGTGCATCATAAATGTTTGGCAACACTGTTCCACGCTCAAATCTAACGTCCACTACTGGACCGATAACTTGTGAGATTTTTCCTTTTACTGATGACATTATAAGCCTTTTTGAATTCGGGCGCAAATATACACGATTTTATTTGAATTTACTAGAATAAAATCTAAGATTGTTTTATGCACTTTTTACAATTAATCTAACTGGGAAGTAAGAAAAGACAAAACTAAGGATGGAAACCGAGCCTAGGATTAAGCCGAAATCTACCAAAGTGAACACGATTGGAAAAGGAATATTTGCCCCGGGAATGATTAAAATTTCGCTAGTCATCTGAAGAATGCAAACAGCATAGCCTAAAATTAATCCAAGAAAAACGCCCCAACCAGAGATTAATAATCCCTCGTAGAAAAAGACCTTAAACACATCGTTCTTGCTCATCCCAATAGCGCTTAACAACTGTACACTTTCCTTTTTCTCTACATAAAGCATTGTTAAGGATGCAATGAGATTAAATGCTGCTAGAACAAAAACGAATAATAAGATGATAAAAACAACCAGTCTTTCCGATTTGCTTGTTCGAAAAATCAATTCGTTTTTCTCCAAATTGGTTCGAACCTGAAATGACGGATTTTGAATGGTTTTTTCTATTTGTTCTTTCACTTCTTGTGGATCGTAACCTTGCTTTATTGAAATGTATAGTTTACTTATTTCCTGGTCATAACCAAGTAATTCTGAGGCGGATTGAAAATCCCACATTAGTGCACTTGCGTTAACTTCCTGATTGAAATTAACAGCTCCGTCAACAGATAAACGGGCTGAATGAAAAGGTGCTTTTCCTAGACGGATTTTTACATTTCTTTTCGGGGCATAAATCAGTATTTCATCCGAATGAACAGAACCAATACTCACTTTTAAATTTTGCATTAATTCTGCCCCAACAAAAGCAAATCGACCATCAGAATAAGTATTCTGTCCTATTCCGCCTAGTAAATGATTGTGTATATGGCAATCCGAAAGAAACGATTTTTCTACTCCGTAGAGTTTTGCATTCATCCACTTTTGCTCATTTCTAAGCACGATGATTTCCTCAATTTGTTTAGAGACATTCTTGATTCCGGGTATAGACTTGATTTTTCTAAAATCAATTTCGTTTTCGAAAAACGTTTTTCGTTGCGTGTGTTGAATAGTTATAGGTGGATCGAACTCACTGTATAGTTGTTCAATCATCTTTTCAATTCCGTTAAACGCGGAGAGCAATACTACTAATGCCGCAGTGATGATCATTACACCAAAAAGAGAAATTCGACTGATGAGCGTAACGATGTTTCGCTTTCCCCTCGACCACAAATACCTTTTTGCTATGTATAATGGGGTGTTAATCACTTCTTTTTCAGTAACTCATCAATTTTCATGGCATAATCCAACGAATCATCAATGTGAAAAACCAAATCTGGAATTTTACGAAGGTTTTTCAAGCGATTTCCAACTTCACGTCTAATTTTCCCTTGATTGGCACGAATGTTTTCCAAAACCTCGTTTTTATCTGGACCAGCAAAAACACTTAAAAAGCAACGAGCTAAAGATAAGTCCGATGTGACTCTTACCACAGTAACAGTCACCATTGAACCCAAGCATATTTCACCTGCATTGCGTTGAAAAAAAGTAGATAATTCTGCTTGAATAACAGCTTCGATTTTATTTTGTCGTATTGAACTCATGCGTCAAAGTTATAAAATTAAGCAGGATTTGCATCCTATGATTTAATTTGAGTCATGTCCAAGATCACTTGTTTCACTTGAAAAACACTCAATATGGTTTTACCTTTTGCTTTTTCGCGTCTCTGTTTTCGCTCCTTTTGTAGCTTTTTTAAGTTTTTAAAGACAGAGATAACAGCGTTCATGTGAAGCGTGTTTCCAACCACTATTTGTACAAGAGAATTGAAAAGAACACTTAAGAGATACAGTCCATTTACTCCTGAGGGAAGGTTCAAGAAATGCAAGAAATGTTTGTTTCGCTTTGCAATCATCCTTACATGTTTATTGGGTAGTTTTTTTATCGTTGAGGATTGTGCGTGGTGACAAATGGCTAGTGGTTGAAAATAAAGTTTCCATCCGCGGCGCCAAGCTTGTAGTCCTAAATCGACATCTTCTGAATAATATGGATTAAACAATTCGCAAAACCCACCTAATTGATTAAGGTATTCTCTTCGAACTAATGCATTGGCCCCTGATAAAAACATCGTTGGCAATAGATCAGTACTTGAAAAGGTGTTTTTATTACTCTCAATTCGCAAGAATCCAATACGTGGGTTTTTTGCTCCGTCTTGTGGCTCGTTTGTTTCTTGGTCATAAATAGCACCCATCACACCGAAAGTTTGCTCGTTTTCAAACAAGGACAATTGGGGAGTGAAATAGGAGCTGCTTAAATGAACATCAGAGTTTAAAAAACAAATCAAATCCTTACTTGCCCGCTTAATTCCTCTATTCATGTTTCCTGAAAACCCAGTATTTACTTCGCTTTTAACAAGAATGACATCTGGAAAATCATGTAAAATAAGATTCACTGAATTGTCCGTTGAAGCATCATCTGAAACAATAATTTCAAAATCACTAATGGCACTTGATACAAGTGCTTCTTGTGCACATTTAATCGTGTCAAACAAAAGCTGTTGGCCATTGTAATTCGGAATAACAATCGAAACACTGAATTTCATGAACTGGTTAAATAAAACTGGATAAGCAAAAGTACATAAATAATCACGGTGCAATATTGTGGTAGGTGTGGAGAAAAAGGATTGCGTATCTTTGCTCCATGAGAACCTTTTGGGAAATTTTTCATTTTGCCTTTAAATACCGCATGCTCGCATTATTGACGATCATTGGAAATTTATTGTTTACCCTGTTTAACCTTCTTTCTCTGGTTTTATTTATTCCATTTTTACAACTTATTTTTAGCTCGAAAGAATTAAAAACGACAGTTGTTCCACCGCATTATTCTGGAGACCTTGGAAAACTCCCGTCTTATTGGGTTGATCTATATAATTATGAAATGCATCAAATGGTCGTTTCAGATCCAAAACGCGCATTAATTACGGTTTGCTTGATGGTTTTTGGTGCTTTTTTCTTTAAAAATCTATCCCGTTATTTTGCCGTTTGGTTTCAGTCCGAATTACGAGCAAGGGTGGTTAGGGATATACGTAACCTACTTTACGAAAAGGCTATTAGACTTCCTCTTGGTTTTCACGCGAATGAACGAAAAGGAGACTTGTTAACCAGAATGGGTCATGATGTTGGAGAAGTGGAAAATGCGGTTGTTTGTACCTTAGAGCTCGTTTTTAGAGATCCTATTTCGATTCTTATTCATGTTGGAACGTTGTTATTTATCAGTGCTGAATTGACCGTTGTTTCATTTTTCTTGTTGCCGATATCTGCTTTTGTGATATCCACTGTTGGAAAAAGTTTAAAGCGCACTGCAAAGCAAGGACAGGAACAACTCGGTTTATTAACCTCCTCTTTTGATGAGAGTTTAAGTGGAGTGAGAATTATTAAATCGTTTAACGCACTGAATTTTATGTCCGGAGTATTTCAAGCATTGAATCTTCGTCACCAAAAATTAACGACTAAAACGATCAGAAAAAAAGACGTCTCCTCACTGTTAAACGAAACAATTGGAGCTGGTGTTATGATGTGTTTGGTATGGTTCGGAGGGAAACAAATTCTTGATGGAAACCAAGATGGGCATGCATTAACAGGAGAACTGTTCATTACATTTATCGTTGTCTTTTCCCAATTATTGCGACCGATTCAAGCTGTATCAAGTGGGATTGCTGTCATTAATAAAGGAAAGGTATCGCTCGACCGGATCAATGAAATTTTACATAGTGACGAAAAAATTACCGAGAAAGAAAACGCGGAAGCACTTCAACAGTTTAATGAATCAATTATTTTTGATCAAGTTGGATTCAAATACCAACAAGATCCAGTTCTAAAGAATGTTAACTGGGAAGTTAAAAAGGGGTCTGCCGTGGCTATTGTTGGAGAATCCGGAAGTGGAAAATCTACACTGATGGACTTATTATCACGTTTTTACGATGTTTCTGAAGGAAGTATTCGGATTGATGGACACGATATTCGTGACCTCAAAATACATGATTTAAGAGACCTGACAGGAATTGTTTCACAGGAATCTATTTTGTTCAATGTAAGTGTAACAGAGAATATTGCCTTCGGTGATGAACATCCAAACATGGAAAAAGTCTTTCACGCTGCTCAAGTTGCAAACGCACACTCGTTTATATCAGAATTAGAAAATGGTTATGATACCGTTATTGGCGAACGAGGAAACAAACTTTCTGGAGGACAAAAACAACGATTAAATATTGCGAGAGCAGTTTATAAAGATCCCGCGATACTCATTTTAGATGAAGCGACCTCTGCACTAGACACGGAGTCTGAAAAACTTGTTCAAGATGCCTTGGAAACATTAATGCAAGGAAGAACTTCGTTTGTGATTGCACATCGTTTAAGTACCATAAAAAATGCGGACGAAATCGTTGTCTTATCTAAAGGAGAAATCGTAGAAAAAGGAAGTCATGAGGAGTTGCTTTCGGCAAAATCTCACTATTATAAATTTTGTTCACTTCAAGGTTTAATTTAAATCCAATGTTAATTAAGTGTAAAGTAGACACTTTATCACTAAATTTGACATCTAAACTAAAAGTATGAATCACCAAACCGTATCTTTTTCTAAAGAAACAAACGTAGAATTCTACAAAACACTAAGATCTAGAGTAAACAATTACTTTAAAGAAAATAACATTACCCGTCACGCAAACGCCACAATGGTCATAAAAACAATTGCGATGTTGGCGATTTACCTCGTTCCCTTCGGATTTTTATTTGTTGCTGGATTGAGTTCTTGGGTTTATTTTCTTTGTTGGATTGGAATGGGAATAGGAATGGCAGGATGTGGTCTTTCGATCATGCACGATGCTAATCACGGTGCTTATTCACGAAATGAAACCATCAACAAAGCAATCGGAAACGTATTAATTTTACTTGGTGGAAGCGCAGTAAACTGGAAAATTCAACACAACGTTTTGCACCACACCTTTACAAACGTTACACACTTGGACGAAGACATCGATCCACCAGCAAAACTACTTAGATTTACACCGCACAAAAAGCGTTATGCTCAACACAAATTTCAACACTTGTACGCTTGGTTTTTCTACGGAATGATGACTATGATGTGGTTCTCAACAAAAGACTTTAAACAAGCAAAACGTTACAAAGACAAAGACTTAATAAAAACACAAGGAACAACTTACGCACGTCATATGACGTTTATTATTTTATTTAAAATAATTTACGTTGGATTGTTTATCGTTTGCCCTTTCTTATTTAGTCCTGCTTCTTGGTCACTTACCCTATTCGGATTTATCGTGATGCACTTTATCGCTGGATTCATTCTCTCGATTATATTTCAACCTGCACATGTCGTTCCGACATCAAACTACCCGATGCCAGATGAATCAGGAAATATTGAAGCAGATTGGGCGGTAAATCAACTGTACAATACTGCAGATTTCGCACCTAAAGCAAAGATTTTTTCTTGGTATGTCGGTGGGTTAAACTTTCAAGTAGAACACCATTTATTTCCAAACATTTGTCACGTTCACTATAGTAAACTAGCTGAAATTGTAAAGGCTACAGCGGAAGAGTTTAATCTCCCTTACCACTCTTACAAAACATTTTACGGTGCATTAGCTGATCACACAAAGATGTTATACAACCTCGGGCACTACGACCAAGCTCCTGCCATTCATTAAGCCATGTTTTTGGATGATTTAAGAAATCATTGCATTGGTAAAATAGGTGTCACTGAAGGATTTCCTTTTGATCAAAAAACACTTGTTTTTAAAGTTTTTGGTAAAATGTTTGCATTGGTAGATGTGGATGATTTTGATGCCATTAACCTCAAATGTGCACCAGAAAAATCAATAGAATTAAGAGAATCATTTCACGGTGTTCAACCGGGTTATCATATGAATAAAACACATTGGAACTCTGTGTATTTGAATGAAGATGTCTCAGATCAATTATTGGTGGAGTTAATTGACCATTCCTATGAACTCGTTTACGCCAGTTTACCAAAAAAAGTAAGGAATGAAAATCCGATTTGATAAATTCGTTTGGTGTGTTCGACTAGCAAAAACACGATCTCAAGCTAGTGAACTCATTTCAAAGGGAAAAATAAGGCTTAACGGACAAGATGTAAAGTCATCCAAAGAAATAAAAGTCAATGATATTATTGGCGTTCAAAAGCACAGCGCCACGTTCAACTACAAAGTACTTGTTTTGCTTGATAAAAGGCTTGGAGCGGCACTCATTTCAACGTATATTGAAGACCAGACTACAGAAGAAGAAATTCTTAAGTTCAAACAATACCAACTGGCACAAAAAGCCTACCGTGAGACCGATGGCAAGCCAACTAAAAAGGACAGACGAGAATTAGATAAATTCATGGATGACTGGGATGAAGAAAATTAAGCAGAGAAACAGGAAATAATTTTATCCGCCAATACATTACTCAACTTAAAATAACTTTCAACTGTCCAGCCGGCTATATGTGGACTTAATAAAACCCTTTCTGATTCCAGTAAATACCTAAAGTCGTCTGAATGTTCTTGATCGAAAAACGACTCAAAACTCGACTTTTCATACTCCAAAACATCCAAGCAAGCTCCTTTTATTTTGTTCGATCTTAAACCTTGAACAAGCGCACTTGTATCCACAATCTTACCCCTTGATAGGTTTAAAAGGAAATGATTTTTATGGCAGTTATGGAGAAATTCGTCGTTAAAAAAATGAACCGTCTCCTTATTTTGAGGAATGTGAAAACTAATTACATCCGCTTGTTCTTGAATCGCTTGAAGGGTACATTCTTGAACAAAGTGATCACCAAATCCGTTTTTATACTTGTCATAGGCCATAACTTTCACATCAAAACCGCGAAGTTTTTTAGCAAATGCAGCACCATTATTTCCATAACCAATAATACCGATTGTTTTACCATCTAACTCTTCCCCTCTATTTCCCTCACGATCCCAAATACCCAATCGAATTTCTTGATTAGACTTCACGATCTTGTTTAATAAGGAGAGTAACATCCCCAATGCATGCTCAGCTACGGCATTCTTGTTCCCTTCCGGAGAATTAAATAATTGAATATTGTGTTCGTTACAGAAGGATACGTCTATGTTTTCTAAACCCGACCCAGATCTTGCAATAAATTGTAAATCAGGGCATTGACTCATTATTTCTTTTGAAAGAGTAATTCTAGATCGAATTACCAAACCACAAGCGTCTTGAATTTTAGAAGGTAGTTCAACGACTGGGGTTTTTGTTAAATCAATACATTGATATCCGCACATGGTTAAGCGTTCCTCCAAAATTGGATGTACTGTATCAATAAAATAAACTTTTCCCTTCATACTGACCAGGTGTTTTTTCAAATGTAAACAATATTGTCATCAAGGTAGGAGGTTTTCAAACAATTCAAAATCTCCAAAATTCTTAAAGCAAGTGTTTTTCGAAAATAAAGCCTAAAAAACGACCCTCATATTTTAATTCTAACAACACATCTCAATGTTGCATTATACTTTTCAGCTTGAAACCCATTAAAACCCATTAAAACAGCTTAAAATAACTTTTAGCGACCTAAATGGATCAATAAAACAGAAATATCACTTGGTGAAACACCTGAAACGCGGGAAGCTTGCCCTATCGTCCTTGGTTTTATTTTTTTCAACTTTTCTTTTGCTTCTGAAGAAATACTTTTCATTTCAGCATAATTCACCGAATCAGGAATAACGAGATCCTCTAAACGAGCTAATTTATTAGCTTGTTCTTTTTCTCGTTCAATGTAACCTTCGTACTTCAATTGAATTTCTGTTTGAACCAAAACATCCGAATCATTTTGAGAGGCAATCATTGCAGCATCATTTGCTTCAGGACACACCTTTAATAGATCTGCCAAACTAATGTGCGGACGAGTCAACAAACTAGTAATTTTCACCTGTTGATTAATGAGTGTTGATTCCTTTTCAGATAACAGTGGATTTGCTTGTTCTGGCGTAATTCCAATTTTTCTCAATTCTTTCTTCAACCAATTTGTTTGTTGAATTTTCTGATACACATTTTCTAATCGTTCATCATCCGCTAGACCCAAAGCATGGCCCAAAGGTGTTAGGCGTTCATCAGCATTGTCCTGTCGTAAAAGTATTCGAAACTCAGCTCGACTGGTAAACATCCGATATGGCTCATTCGTTCCTTTTGTAATTAAATCATCAATCAACACTCCAATATACGCATCACTTCGAGAAAGAATAAATGGTTCTTTATTATTCAATTTCAAATGGGCGTTTATTCCCGCCATCAATCCTTGACAAGCTGCTTCTTCGTATCCCGTTGTACCGTTTATTTGTCCAGCAAAATATAAACCCTCAATTAATTTTGTTTCCAGCGTGTGTTTGAGTTGGGTAGGGGGGAAGTAATCATATTCGATTGCATAGCCCGGTCGAAACATCTTGACATTTTCAAATCCAGGAATCGTTTTTAGTGCAGCTAACTGTACATCTTCTGGAAGCGAAGTACTGAATCCATTCACATAAATTTCCACGGTATCCCAACCTTCAGGCTCCACAAAGATTTGGTGTCGATCACGGTCGGCAAAACGATTAATTTTATCTTCAATGCTTGGACAATATCTCGGTCCAGTACTTTTTATTGAGCCATTAAACATTGGGGACCTATCGAAACCTGTTTTTAACATCTCGTGGGTTTCAGTATTGGTATACGTTATGTAACACGGAACCTGTTTTGTTAAAGCACGATTATTGGAATAACTAAACTTTGAGGGATGTTGGTCACCATCTTGTATTTCCATTTTAGAATAATCCAGTGATCTACCATCAACTCTCGGCGGTGTTCCGGTTTTCATACGTCCGGCTTCAAAACCCAATTGAATTAAATTCTCAGTGATTCCAGTTGATGCTTTTTCTGCAGCTCTTCCTCCTCCAAACTGTTTTTCTCCAAGGTGAATGAGTCCATTTAAAAACGTACCGTTTGTTAATACCACAGCATCAGCAAAAATATCAATATCGAGCGATGTTTTTACACCTATGATTTTACCTTCTTCCACTAAAACACCAACGCACATGTCCTGCCAAAAATCCACATTGGGATTCTGCTCAAGCAACATTCTCCATTCCCAAGAAAACATCATGCGGTCGTTTTGAGTGCGCGGAGACCACATTGCTGGGCCTTTTGATAAATTCAGCATTCGAAACTGTATAGCGCTTTTATCACTAACAATACCTGAGCCACCACCCAAAGCATCAATTTCTCGCACAATTTGACCTTTTGCAACACCTCCCATTGCAGGATTACAACTCATTTGCGCAATGGTATTCATGTTCATTGTTAGCAATAAAACTTTACTTCCCATTTTTGCCGCAGCGTTGGCTGCTTCACATCCAGCGTGACCTGCACCTACAACTATAACATCATATTTATCTAACATGTCGATTGTTTCACGTGGAACATTATTTTATTGAATCACCCATTGTTTCACGTGGAACATATAGGTTCAAATAATGAGCTTCTTTAAACCTCATCATTTCTATATCTTTTTTTGATTTATCTTTAAAACCACAAAGGTGAAGAACACCATGAAAAATCACACGATATAACTCTTCACTAAACGCGGTTTTTTCCTTTGAGCTATTATCTAGCACTCTATCTAATGAAATAAGTAGATCTCCGCTTATTTTACCGTTTTCACAATAATCAAAAGTGATGATATCAGTATAGTAATCATGATCCAGAAAATCCTGATTTACTTTTAAAAGATACTCATCCGAACAAAATACAATTGCGATATCCCCGGTAGCAAATCCCTCAGTGGAAATAAGTGAATTTAGAAAAGCCTTTAATTGTCGAGATTTTACAAACTTAGGTTTAATAGCATCGACACTGTTTAACGAAATCATTTACTGAAATAAATTATTACCTCATTACCTGCTTCATTGAAAGCAACCTCATCGGACAAATTTCTCATTAGAAAAATACCCCTTCCATTCTCCTTCAATATATTTTCTGGAGCAGTAGGATCTGGTAAATTATTATAATCAAAACCTTCTCCTTGATCCTTTATTTTAAAACAGAAGGAATCAATTGCATCTCCAACAGCAACATCTATACTTAGACTACCATTCTGTTCATTACCGTGACTAATTGCATTATTTACAGCTTCAGTTACTGCAATCAATACATTTCCAAACGCATCTTCCTGAACACCAACAGTTTGACAAACTTTATCCACTAAATTCTCTACATCAACTAATGATTGAAAATCAGCTGGCAATGTTATTTCCTCAATTATATTAAATCCTTCTTTCATATCAAGTATTACAGGAAAAAGTCATTAGTTTAGATTGAAATATTGATTTGCCCTTTCCTTATAATACATTCTAAGGGATGGATCAGCGCTCTTCAATAATTCTATTTCCTTTAATTTCGTTTTGTTATACTCATCAAATCGGATTTTGTTACTAGAATCTATATCTTTTCCTGATTTAGATTCTCTTTTCTCCTCATAACCTCTTTCCATCATCGCTTTTTCACTTTCCAACAACCTTGTAAGTATTTCCTTTTGGCGGTTTATGATATCCTTATCGATGTTTCTATTGATTATACTTTTCTCTTGCTCTTCCAACTCTTTTATTAATGGATTTAATTGATTTCCCAATCCTTTACCATCCTTATTCATTTCGTTTCTTAACTGTTCCAAACGTTGACGAATAGCTGTTTGTTCAGCGGCCATTTTAGCCATTTCTTTATTACCTAATCCAGGCATGTTTTGACCAGAACTTCCAGGAGTTGATCCTGGCTGACTACCTGGTTTGTTTCCCTGTTTATCCCCGGGCTTATTACCACCAGGATTAGGTCCTTTTTGCATTTGTTCCAATTGCTTTTTTAACATTTCTTTCATATCGCCGGTTGACATTGATTGTCCAGGTTTTGGACGACCTTTTCCGGGATTATTACAACTTCCAGATCCTGACATTTCACTTTGCATTTGACTTTGCATACTTTGTAGGGCTTCATTTAATAACAGAGCTAAATTATTATAAGAAGTCATTACCAATTGTTGATGCTTATTCAAATCCTTTTTTCTGTGGTCATCAATATCTTCTACAGAAAGACGTTGGTTTGACTCAATTGCATTCAATTCTCTATCAATAAAAGAAGCTATTTTTGGTTGACGTTTCGCTAATGCCAATAAACTATCCTTCACAATTTTCGTTTCGTCAATAATTCGCTGTTGACGTCTTCCTAGTTTACGGTAGAGCGGATCTAATGTGGTTACTTTTGAAAATTTATTCATTAAAGCTTCTTCATCGAAACTTAAGGTCATTAAACTTTCTAAAATATTTCGAAGAGATTTCATATCTTCTTCCTGTTCCTTTTTATTTGATTGTTGCTGTTTGGCATTTAATTGATTTGCCATTGAATTCATACCTTCTGATGCAGATTTTTGTTTTTCTCCCGCCTTTTTATCTTTACCCTGTTCTAAAGATTCCTTCGCATCATTTAAATCCTCACTTACCTGCTCTTCCATTTGATCCAGATTACCTAAATCCATGGGTTTCTCTAATTCCTTGTTTAGTTCGTCTAATTTTTGAAGGTCCTTTTTAAGTTCATCAAATTTCCTATTTAATTCTTCTTGCTTTTTCGCTAATTCTTCTTTGGTTAGTTCCTCGTTTTTCTGATCACGAAGCTCATCTTGTTCCTTAGCTAAGTCTTTCAATTCTTTCTCTACATCATCAATACGTTCGTTTAGCTGCATTTTTTTCAACATCTCAAGGCTTCTATCCAATTGCTTTTTCATATCCTCACTGGACTGATTAAGCTCTTCCATTTTTTCTTTTACCTGTTCTTTATCATTCTGTTGAAGTAATTTTTCCAGATCCTCTAATAGTTTCTTTAGTTCATCATCCATTAATTCATCCAAAAGCTTTTCAATCATCTCTTGTTTTTCAAGTAATTCTTTATCCATAGGAGAAAGCTGATTTTTTTCCTCCAGACTTTTATCCATTTCGTTATGGATTTTTTCTAACGATTCCAAAAGTGTTGATTGTTCTTCTTTGAGTTGTTGAACTTTATTCAATTTATTCCAATCAGAAGATTTTGTATTCATCGTCTCTTTTTTCAATTGAGTGATATTCTTTTGAAACTCCTGAGTCTTTTTTAATAATTGATCTAGATCTTCTTTCGTTCTATTTTGATCCTCCTGTCTAGAATCATTTAACTCCTTCAAGGATGGTAATTCATATGTAAATAACTGACTTTTAGCAGCTTTACTACCATTCACCCCATCATTATCATAAACGACAAAATAATACTCAATTTTATCATTTAATTGAACATCTTCTCTTTTAAAATCAACAGCAAACGTAAAATTCATTTGTGATCCAACTACCTGTTGAACAGGCATCCTCACTTCTTTATTTTGTCCATTCTCACGGATGATTTTATAAACAAATTGCAATGACTTCAGTCCATAATCATCTGATGCAATTCCTTTAAAATACTTCAATCCTTCGGATATCGAATCTGTTTGTTCAGCAACCTCAATTGATGGAAAAGCATCTTTAATTACATTTACTTTGTACTGAATAGTATCATTATCATGATTAAAACGATTCTCTAATACAAATTTCAATACCTTATCATCTTTACAGAGTTGTTTATATTTAAAGGATTCATCTTTAAAAACAGATCGGATTTGATTCCATAAAACACTCGTTTTTAAGGTATTCTTTGTTCGAATTCTCCACTCCACTTGACTACCTTCTGGTAGTGTTAAATCACCTACGTTTTCAATAACTTCATTTTCTTTTCCAAGGTAGGATGGGTAGGTACAAAAAGCTTGAATGCTTCCAATTAAGGATTTACCAATTACATTTAATTTGTATTTATCACTGTCAAATTCATTGGTAGTAAAATAAAAAGTAGCGTTTTTCTTAGGTTTATTTATACTTCCAATAAATTTATTCTTTGTTTTACGAAGTAATAAAAATTTACCTTGGTCACTTACTACAAACACTTGATTAGGTAATTCCTTTTTCCCAGATGGAGATTCAATCGGAATAATATCTAATTCAATTGGAAAATCAACACCTTCTTCTACCGTTAAGTTCCTTTGTTTCAATACAAACTGAAAGGGGGCTTTCTCCTTAAAGATCTTGTTATAGTAAACTACATGTTCCGTACCTTGTGTAATAATGGATGGAATAAAAATGGCTATTCCAATGAAACAAACAAACAACGGAATTAAGTACTTAAAATACTTCCTATTTTCCTCAATTCGTACGGCATTTTTAAAGGGAATAACACTCAATTCTGAAGATCGTTGGTTGACGCTTGCTCTCAATAATTCAATATTCCCTTCCTGATGAATTAAATCATTTTGCAACTGAAGGGTATTTTTTAATCGATCTGAAATGGTAGGAAAAAAGGAACCAATGATTTCTGCTGCTTGAATTCTACTAATTTGATTTCCAAATGAAATCAATTTCGAAACTGGAATCAAAATAAATCGAAAACAAACGAAAGCATTTAAACCAATAAAACCGAAAAATAAGATTGCTCGAACGAGTGAATTAAACCTTCCAAAATACTCGAATGTGGTCGCAAATAAAAAGGAAAATAAAAAAATCACAAAAAACAGCAAAAGTCCACGAATCATTTGATTCTTATAGTACTTTCGTATAAAAGCATCTATTTGACCAATGAGAGTATCGAAGCTATTTTTCATGAGATAAAAGTATTCAAGATTTTGATACAGGACAAATTTTAGAGTCTCAACTTAGTTATATATAATATATTTCTTTTTTAAAATTATTTAAAGAATTTATTACTCTTATTAAGGATGTTCATATGTGTAAAAGTTTCAACTCAAAATTTTGATTTACCGTTTTTAACAATTAGTAGTACATAACACACAAGTTACATGAATGTATTTAATAGAAAATCAATAAGTTATACCTTTATAAACAAAATCATAATTTCATTGATTGTTTATAATAAAAGATATTTCTCTTGTATAAATTCGTTTATAACCATAGTGATATCAAAGGGTAACTTGAGCAAACTTTTAGTGTATAATTCAAAAAAAGATGCAATTCGATTATTCTTTCAATAAAGCAAGATAAACTTTTAAGTAATTATACACCGTTATTCACAATTTAATCACGTATACCGTGTACAAGTAGCTTTTTACATTTGAGTAAAACAAGGGCTTTCCATTCATCATCATATCTAAATAGTTAATAACTCGAGCTATTTGTGAATAGTGTTTACCTTTGTAATCTAAAATATATATAGATGATTATTCCAATAGGTTGCGATCACGCAGGATTTAAAACGAAAGAACTTATCATTAAACACCTTACTAGTAAAGGATTAGAAGTAAAGGATTATGGTTGTTATTCAGAGGATAGCATTGATTATCCTGATTATGCGCACCCTGTTGCTCAAATGGTCGAAGAAAACCCTGGAATGATTGGAATTCTTTTGTGTGGTTCTGGTAATGGAATCAATATGACCGCTAATAAACACGAAGGTATTCGAAGTGCATTATGTTGGGAAACCGAAATTGCTAAATTGGCTCGTTCACATAATAATGCGAATATTATCGCGATTCCTGCACGTTTTGTATCTGAAGAATTAGCACTAGAAATGGTAGATGCATTTTTAGAGACGGAATTCGAAGGGGGAAGACACCAAAATAGAATTAATAAAATTCCTTGTTAGTTTGTACTAATAAGTATTTCTACGCGTCGATTTGCTTCTTTTTCTTCCTCGGTTTGGGGGTCTTTGAAAATAGGTTTGGTGTTCCCAAAACCGATGGCTTTTAATCTATTTGAATCCACACCGCCGTCCACTAAATAGTCGACCACTTTTTGTGCGCGTTTTTTAGAAAGTTTCATTGATACTAAATCTTTGTCACTGTCTTCGTTCACATGTCCGTGAACTTCAATATTAATCGTTGGGTTTAAAATGAGGAAATCCCGTAGGCGTTTTAATTTAGGATATGATTCCTCTAATACAGTTGACAGACCAGCAACAAAGTAAACATCATCCAATTCAGCCATCATACCTTCTTGAATTGGTTTTAACCATATGGTATCTTTAAAATTTGTCGTGATTGGTATCGAAGTATTTTCTAGGTCTGATGATAAAAATCCTTCAGCATCGACTCGAATTGTTCCAGTTTTAACTTTTTTAAGTAAGTTCATTTCTAAATCACTGGCACGATAAATACCATTAATTTCTGTGGATCCTTGTAATACAATTCTTGCTTCAATAGGTTTTCGAGTGGATTCATCCCTTATAGCTAAAGAATAAACAGGTAATCCGTCGTTGTATACCAAGTTTAAAGGCCAGGTTTTGGAAACATCAACCTGTTCTGGTTCGAAGGATAGTGTACAATGTATTTCTTGTTTGGATTTCTCTTTTGCTAAAAAAACCAGGTAGTACTGATCGTTTAATTCTATAGGTATTTCTGTTTCTAAAGTCCACAATGAGTCAATGGATTTCTCTAGTAATACTTGATGGTTTTGTTCTTTTAAAGACGCACACAATTCACCTTCCTTTTCTTTTAATATCAATACGTGAATAGGAGATGAAACTTGCTTGAAGGATAGCTTTAAGTTTCCTTTTTCTGCACAAGTGAAGTGTAGCCAAATTTGGTTTTTACTGGGAGCGATAAGGTGTTGAAAAACCCCTTCGGAAGGAATGACTCCTTTTTTCCCAACGAATGATAAAGTGATTGATCCTTTCGGATTAACATCGAGGGCATGTTCACAGGTTGAATAGTCCTTTTGTTGTGTAAAGGAAAAAAAAGGAAGAAAAAGGAAGAAAAGAGTACTTCGCACTGTCCGTTTAACGCATCATTTCATCTTTAGTTTCAAGTTGCCAGAAACTTCTGTCGTCAGGAAAAATCCAGACGAACCCAATTGAATGGACGAAACAGCTAGACGGTCTACCGTTCCTGAAAGAAAAACACCGTCGTCAAGTTTTGTGTTTAATTGTTGTGTAATTGTATTTTTTGTTTCATTCAAGAGGGTATTTAAGTCATATTTTGCGGACTTATTTAATTCTTCTAAAATACGTTTATCAAACATCCATTTAGCTGTTTTCAGTAGCACACTCTTTGAATTGAGATCATAGGCTAAGTCTGTTAACACAAAAAATTGATCATCTGTAATGATGGGTGTACCCACAAGAAAAAACACACCTTTTTTAGATCCGGAAAAATGTACCTGAATTATGAGTTTCTGTTCTTGATTACCCAAAACATGAAGTGAATCCACCACAATTTCTTTTCCATTAAATGGAATTTTATACCCCATTAAATCCTTATTCATAATTTTATTAATCGAATCGTAGGAGGCTTTAACTAGGATGTTTAGTGCATATCCCTGTCCCTTTGTGTATTTCGCTTGTTTTGGCAAATCACTATAGACCGCTTCTTCTTTATTGGTGGTGATGAACGGTTCCGCAGTTAATTCCGCAGTCAATTCTGCGCGTTTATTTGCAGCATCGAAGGTGACAGGACTCAAGGCCATACTTTTGGGTTTCAAATATAGAAGGCCATATCCACTTAGGCCCATCGGTTCTTCTAACTGGCGCCAAACATCTTTTATAGAAGAACGAATATCAACGGATTCTATTTGTCGATCAATGTCTTTTTCTAATGATTTTAATTGACCCTTCACTTGTTTTTCGACTTGAGATGTTGCGTCGTACTTAAAGACGGTAATTTCACATGGGTCCAATACATCAAACAATTGAAGCTTGGTTTCGGTATTAAACATATAAGAATCCGTTATAGAGACACTTGTGTTATATCCAACCTTTACTCTTCGCATTGGCTCTCCTACACCACAACTAGCATAGATTCTTGGAACACTACATGATCCTTTCTCATCCCATAAACTGTGGCATTTTGGACAATAATTCAATTTCAATTCAAACTTGCCATCAACCTCATAGTATAAACTGGTTTTCTTTAGTTGAAAATCAATAGGATCACGCACGAACTTATATGAAAAGCTAACCCCTTCACATTGTTCTTGTTTTCCTTCAAAACTTTTGGGTAATGACTTTTCTACTTCCTTCAGTTGACTTTGTAAGTCAATTTCAATGGGCACATTTATTTGAGAAACCGAAAGAACAGGCATAGGAGGGTCCGTCAGTTCCACTATAGGTTCGGGAATATCGATGGATTTACAAGACCAACTTAAAAGAGGGAGTAAAAATAGGATGTATTTCATGATGGGTGATTTCACGAAACGAAGGTATAAATCTTTTGTTTGTTCAAAACAAAAGACACAAAAAAGGGGACCGAAGTCCCCTAGAAATAATTAGTTCATTTTTGCTTTTAAGCCCTTATCCAAGGCATCCAAAAATTCTTCGGTGTAGACGTAATGATCACCATGAGAAACTTTGTTTCCATGAATACAAACAGCAAGGTCTTTTGTCATGATACCAGATTCAACGGTTTCAATACAAACACGCTCTAATGAAAGACAGAAATCAATTAGATCTTGGTTATTATCTAGTTTCCCTCTGAATGCCAAACCTCTTGTCCAAGCAAAAATTGATGCAATTGGATTTGTTGATGTTTGTTTTCCAGCTTGGTAATCTCTGTAATGACGAGTTACTGTTCCGTGTGCTGCCTCAGCCTCCATAATTTCACCGTCTGGTGTAATTAATACAGAAGTCATCAAACCTAATGATCCAAATCCTTGTGCAACAGTATCAGATTGAACGTCACCATCGTAGTTTTTACAAGCCCAAACGAAATTTCCATTCCATTTTAAAGCGGAAGCAACCATATCATCAATTAAACGGTGCTCGTAAACGATTCCAGCAGCTTCGTATTTAGCTTTAAATTCGTTTTGGTAAATTTCTTCGAAGATGTCTTTAAAGCGGCCATCGTATTTTTTTAGAATGGTGTTTTTCGTAGACAAATAAAGCGGCCATTTTTTAGTCAATGCCATATTGAAACAGCTTTGTGCAAAACCGCGAATTGACTCATCTGTGTTGTACATGGCCATTCCAACTCCATCACCTTTGAAGTTATACACTTCGAAGTTTTGTACTTCACCACCATCTTCCGGTGTGAAAGTCATGGTTAATTTTCCTTTTCCTTTGAAGACTGCATCTGTAGCACGGTACTGATCACCAAAAGCGTGACGACCAACGATAATAGGAGCGGTCCAGTTTGTCACCAAACGAGGAACGTTTTGCATCACGATAGGCTCTCTAAAAACGGTTCCATCAAGGATGTTACGAATGGTTCCATTTGGAGATTTCCACATGGATTTCAAGTTGAATTCTTTTACACGTGCTTCATCAGGTGTAATGGTAGCACATTTAATTCCTACTTTATATTCTTTAATTGCTTCCGCAGCATCAATGGTAATTTGATCATTGGTTTCATCACGTTTTTCGATTCCTAAATCGTAATATTTGATATCAAGATCTAAATAAGGAAGAATCAATTTGTCTTTGATGAATTTCCAAATGATGCGGGTCATTTCATCCCCATCTAACTCTACTACTGGATTGGCAACTTTAATTTTTGACATAAGTACATTTTTACAGCACAAAATTACGTAATTTTTTGTGAATTATCGGAGTGAATAAATGGGATGAAACCATGCGCTTAAAAGAAATCAAATATCCTTCAAAAACACTGGTCTAATTGAACAGGGATTTTCTTAATCAAAGAACCAAGTAACGAAAAGCACTAAAATTGACAAGGCGAATCCTAATGATAAAATGGTTGGGATGAGTTTACTTTCTTTATGATCACCCTCGAGAAAAAATCGCCACAATATAAAACTGATGATTCCAAATGGATAAGCGATAAATAATGCCGCCCCATAAACCCAAACGATTCCAGCCAAGGAAAACCAAAGGGCTAAAAGGAAAGATATGAGCGCTATCCAATCGTTTTTTGTTCTATGCATCACTGAAATAATTAGGAAATCAAAAGTACTATTTTATCAAAAAAAAAGCGGTGAAATCTCACCGCTTTCCATTTATTTTTCAGATGATTAATCTAATGAACCAATCATTTTAGAAGGATCAACATATAAATCGTATTCTTCCGCTGTCACGTGACCAAGTCCAACCGCCGCTTCTTTCAAAGTTGTCCCGTTTTTATGAGCATATTTAGCAATTTCAGCCGCTTTGTAATAGCCAATTTTCGTGTTAAGAGCGGTCACCAACATCAAAGAATTGTCTAGGTGTTTTTTCACTACCGGTAAATTTGCTTCAATTCCAGCAGCACAATTATCTGTAAAAGAAACGCAGGCATCGCCAATTAATCGTGCAGACTGCAGGACATTTGCGGCAATAACAGGTTTGAAAACGTTTAATTCAAAGTGACCGTTTGACCCAGCGATCGAAACCGTAACATCGTTACCCATCACTTGCGCGCAAACCATTGTTAAGGCTTCCGGTTGAGTTGGATTAACTTTTCCAGGCATGATGGATGATCCCGGTTCGTTGTCTGGAATGATGATTTCACCAATTCCACAACGAGGACCAGATGATAACATACGAATATCATTAGCAATTTTCATCAAAGAAACAGCTGATCTTTTCAATGCCCCAGATAATTCAACCATTGCATCATGTGCCGCTAGTGCCTCAAATTTATTTTTTGCAGTAACGAATGGAAGTCCTGTAAACTCAGCAATTTTTTTAGCTACAAGTACATCGTATCCTTTCGGTGTATTTAATCCTGTTCCAACAGCTGTTCCACCCAGAGCTAATTCACCGACCACCACGAGTGCATTGTTAATTGCACGAATGGAATAATCAATTTGTGCCACATAACCACTGAACTCTTGTCCAAGAGTTAATGGTGTTGCATCCATGAAGTGTGTTCTACCGGTTTTCACGATGTCTTTGAAAGCTTCTACTTTGGTTTGAAGGGCATTTCTCAAATGTAAAAGACCTGGCAAAGTTGTTTCCACGGTCATTTTATACGCGGCAATATGCATCGCAGTCGGATAGGTATCATTGGATGATTGTGATTTATTCACATCATCATTCGGATTAAGAACTTTTTCCTCGTCTAATAAATTACCTCCTTGAAGCACATGTCCTCGGTTCGCAATGACTTCATTACAGTTCATATTGGACTGTGTACCAGAACCTGTTTGCCAAATTACCAATGGAAATTCTGAGTCGAATTGTCCAGTCAATATTTCGTCGCAAACTTTTGAGATGAGGTCTCTTTTTTCAACTGAAAGTACCCCAAGGTCATGATTCGCATGTGCAGCTGCCTTTTTTAAATAAGCGAATGCGTGAATGACTTCCGTTGGCATGGAGCCTTCAGGTCCAATTTTAAAGTTGTTTCTAGAACGTTCTGTTTGTGCTCCCCAATAACGATTAGCAGGTACGTTAACCTCGCCCATCGTGTCTTTTTCGATCCTAAATTCCATTTTTTAGTGTATTGTAAATTAAATTGTTTAATTTTGATCCGTATTAAAACACAAAAATAATAGAAGATGAGCACTTTCGGCATTGTATTGTTTCTTTTAATTGGTGGGATGGCATTTTGGATGCTTTTATTCTTATTAGGATTCATCCTTCCTTATTGGTTAACGCTTGGTTTGTTCGAGCAATTACGTCCGAAACGTATCTTCGAAGAGAAAGAAGAAAAATAATTTAACATACATTCAAAAAAAAGCGCCTTTAGGCGCTTTTTTTGTTTTGAAGAAGTTCTATTGTATTTCGTTGAATCGTTTCGCTGAGTGCGTCTGTTGGTAGATCATTTTCATCTTTTCCAAATGGATCTTCAATTTCCTCGGCCAACACCTCCATGCTTACAAGTGCATAGAAAACAAACGTAGAGATAAAAGCAGAATAATACCCAAATAACTCCACAAATGCCAGCGGCATTGTAATGACGTAGATGAAGATGAATTTTTTAATAAATAAACTATATGAAAATGGAATGGGTGTGTTTTTAATGCGTTCACATGCTCCAAGGCTGTCCACTAATCTATCTAGGTTTTGATTAAGCATACTTAATTCAATGCTATCCATTGCACCGCGTTCTCTCAAGACTTGTAGTTTTTCCCGTAAAGTAAAAATGACCCAAAGTGCTTGATGTGATGATTTTTCAAACGATTGAAAATCCACCGGATTCAGAAAACCAGGAGCAACTAAACGTTCACCTCTTAAATGTTCTTTCGCACAAACAGGAAAAAGAGGATAGTGGTATTCAAAATAATCTCTTTCTTCTGAAGTTAAATCCAACACGGACAATTTGGAAATAAAATTGCGTGAATCGTTGACCATCGCCCCCCACATTTTTCTTCCTTCCCACCATCTATCATAAGCGGTATTTGTTCGAAATACGAGCAAAAGGGAAATAACAAATCCAAGTAATGAATAGACCGTAGTCAGATTTTTTAAATACGTCGCGTTTGGAAAGAAATGAATTTCTAAAAATGTAATTAGAGCAGTTAATAGTCCAATATATATGAGCTCTTTCCATAGAATTGTAACTGTATCACTTTTGTGAAACGAGAAAATAAAGGAAAGCCAATTTTTTGGATTGTAGTTAATCATAGTAATTCATTAGAGCGCAAAGCTAAAAAGAAAGTGGTTAAAGAAAAAAAATGTAATTTCGAAAATCAAATTTATTCGCATATGGAAATTACAAAAGAATTATTAGAAAAGCTCAATCAAAAATATGCGGCATTAGGTGAAAATGTATCGTCTTACCTTGAAGGACTTCTTCACACGGATGTAACAACTTATTGGGATTATATTCAGTTAGACACGCTTCTTACTTTACAAAAACCAAAAACCAATTTTCCTGATGAGACCATATTCATCATGTATCATCAAATTACTGAATTGTATTTTAAGTTAGCCCTTCGAGAATTTGAGCAAATTGGTGAAAAGAAAGAGTTGACAAAAGCGTTTTTTGTATCACGCGTAACTCGCATTAACCGCTATTTTGATGCGCTCATAAAAAGCTTTGAAATTATGATTGAAGGGATGGATCGGGAAGAGTTTTTACAATTCCGCATGGCCTTACTTCCCGCAAGTGGTTTTCAATCTGCTCAATACAGACAAATAGAAATTTATAGTACTGATTTCATTCAGTTAGTTGCTAAAGATCGACGCGCACAATTTACCATGTCCTCTGAAATTGTGGAAATGTTTGAGCATATTTATTGGAAAGAGGGAGCAACGGAAGCGGCAACTGGAAAAAAAACATTGACATTAATCCAATTCGAGGAAAAATACCGTTCCGCATTTATTGCACAAGGTGAACAATGCAGAACGACAAACTTATGGCAATCCTACTTAAGGTTAAGTTCGGAGGATCAAGAAGATGAAGAAGTAAAAAATGTTTTGAGAGAAAACGACACCAATGTGAATGTGAATTGGCCTTTAGCTCATTACAAATCTGCCGTAAGGTATTTAGCACGTGACGCTAGTGATATTGCCGCTACTGGCGGAACGAATTGGCAGAAGTATTTACCTCCACGTTTTCAAAAGAGAATTTTTTACCCAAGTTTATGGACGACAGAACAACACGAAAACTGGGGGAAATCTTGGGTGGAAGCTTCTTTGAATAAGTAAGCCTCAATTTACAACAGTTTTCAAGTATATCTTAGAGAAATCGATGATTCCCGAAGGATTCATTTCAAATCCCCGCACGCGCAAATTGATTAAAACAAAGAAGTCTTCGGAAAATATGGGTAGAATGGCATTTTCGTTCGTGATGATTTCTTCACATGCTTGCTGATAGCGGATTTTCTTCGATAAGTCTGTGGTTAAAATGGAATTCAAATACAAACGATTATAACGAACATTGTAGAAGTTGTTTCCAAATGTGTTTTTTCCGGCTCCTTGAAAAAATAAACGCAGATAGGATTCTGCATCGGGATAATCACCAACCCATCCTGCTTTCCATATTTGTGCTTTTCCGTTTTTAATTTGCTTATCGCGCTCTTTCGTACTTACGTATTCTATTTGAATTGGAATGCCTAGTTCAGATCTTAATTGTCTACAAACTTCCTTGCACCAAAGGTCTGCATTACTTCCTTTTTGAGCATTCACCAAAAATGAAATTGGCGGAAAAGGATGATTCTCATCATAGTCAGCTTCTTTCAAATACGCCCTAGCTAGTTTTAAATCTTGTTCAGTAATCCCAAGGTTTGGATTGGAATAGTATGCACAAGAAGGAATGAATCCACGGTTAATCGCTTGTCCATCACCACTTAAAATATCGTTGCAAATATGGTTTTTATCTAAGGCAAATTGGAACGCTTTGCGCACTTGTGGATTATCGAAAGGCTTGGATTTTAGGTTCCAAGCTAGGTAATGCATTTTTGATGCTTTTTGAATATGTACTCTATGGAGTAGGTTTTTCCCCTTTTTTGCGTCTGTCAAGGTGCCAAATACTTCTTCCAACTCATTTGCAGGCAAGTCAAATAACAGGTCAACTTTTTCTTTGGAAAAAAGAGGATATTCTTGGGTTAATTTTGTGTTGGTCAATACGTGAACTTCATCTAAATAAGGTAATTGGTTGCCAAATTTATCGTGCATCCAATAGTCTTTGTTTTTTACTAATTCAATTTCAGAGGAAGAGTTTGACTGGAGATAAAATGGACCAGATCCCACAGGGTGATCACGTAATTCTTTACCATAATAAACCCAAGAACTTTTTGATAAAATCCCTAAACTTGGGTGAGTTAAAAGTTGTTTGAAGTTATTGTAGGGTTGCGTCAAGTGTATTTCTAACTCATAATCATTGACAATTCGTATTCCAGAAACGATGGATTTTTCTGGAAGTAATCCTTCCTTGAAAAACGATTCAGAACCCTGAATCTTTCCCATTAATAGGGAGCCTGATTGATTAAGGGGATTATTTGAGCAAGCAAAACTGAATGTGAAAGCAACATCCTCTGCTGTTAATTCGCGAGAGGAACTTGTCGTAAAACAATCATCCTCATGGAAAAGCACACCTTGCTTGAGTTTGATCTTAACTAGTTTCCCGTTATTACTGATACGGATATCTTTCGCTAAATAATTTTGAATGGTTCCCTTTGAGTCTGATTGTTTTACAAGTGGATCAAATAATTGACTGATAATTCTTAATTCGGAGAGCGAGTTTGTTTCCAGCGGAAACAAACTAATTAATGACTCTGGAAGCGAATAAGAAAACACCCCACCGTAAAAGCGATCTCCTTTTGCTGGGGAGTTCGAATCATTTCCTCCATAAATAAATATCGTTAGGAAGACAATTACAATCGCTGCAAATACAAGTGGAATTTTAGCGCGTTCAATGGTTCGTTTCATTATCTACGTTTACATCCCAATGAGGATAAACTTACTGCTTATTCGGCAACAAGGTGTAAAAACCCATGTCCTGTAACTTCTTGTCCTGAAATGTTGTAGCCAGTATACTTATAGAAATAGACCCCTTCGTTTGCAATGACCCCGTTGATTTTTCCATCCCAAGTTGGATTATTATTCACTAAGTCGTCGCTGCTTTTTTCAAATATCACATTTCCCCAACGGTTAACTATGGTAAGTTCTAATTTCACTACATTTTGTGATTTTAAAAAGTAGGTGTCATTGTTACCATCAATTCCAGGAGTAAATACATTTGGTGCTTCTACAACAGGAATTGGATAAAAACAACTTCCATCATCAACAATTGCAGATGCATCGTAGTTCAAAGCATTTGGATCGGTACAACCTGTTTGGTAAATACATGATCCATTATCCACGTTTGCATTCGCATTGTAGTTCAAAGCAACCGGATCCATACAACCGCAAACATCCACTTGGATGAGGTAGTATGCCGTGTCTGAACATTGTGCGCTTTGGAAAGCAACGAGTCTAACCGTGTACATTCCATAAGGGCCTGTATATGTATGTGTTACGTTGTTTTGATTCGCGCTTGTTGCTGTTTGTGCATCACCGAAATCCCAAGAATAGTTGTTTGCATTCAAACTGTTGTTTTGGAAAACGACATCGAATGGAGCGCAGCCTTGAATAGGTGTCCCGGTAAATTCAGCATCCGGTGCATTTTGAATTCCAACAAAAGCACTATCGGAGATTGAACACACGTTATCTTCTACAGTAATGTAATACCAACCCGATGGAATGTTTTGCCAAACGGATGCATCAATAAATCCATTTGGACCTGGACCTGTCCAAGTATATGTTGGAACACCATTTAATCCACTCGCCATCACAGAAACAAATCCCGTTGGCTGACACGTTGCTAATCCAGTAAAAATCGTGTCAATCGCTATGGTTTGATTCAAGATTAGACTGACTGTATCTGTTTGTGAAAAGTTACAGTTGTCTGTAGCGGTCACTAAATATTGAATGGTACCATTTTGACTTATCGAACCGATAATGGTATCATTCGTGCTTATTGGTACACCGGATATATTTGTCCACTCATATTGGTATGGAGCATATCCACCGAATGCAGATGCACTGAGTGGAACACTATCATTTGCACAGAAAATGGTTAAATCGGTTTCCGCGATATTGATAATAGGACCTTCGCCAATGTAGATAGTTCCGGAAGAAATAATCGTATCACCACATGGATTTATAATTTCTACAGAAATCACTACAGATTCAAATCCTTCTGAAACGTTATCTTGAATCGGCGTGAGGTTAATGATCACCGTATCTTCTCCAGGTAAAAACGTAATTGGATTGATTAAGTTGTTGTAATCAACTCCTTCTTGTGCAACTCCACCAATTGTATAGTTAATGATTAATGTGTCATTTGTTTGTCCTGCAGGACGCGTAAAAATGAAATCAGCAAAGGTACATCCCTCGATAATCGTTGTATCTCCAGAAACGGTTGCAACGGCCACGTCTACTGCTGCTGAACTGAAACTTCCTGCTTCTAAGAATACACCTGAATCATAAGACTGATCACCAACATTCGAAATAGCCAGTTTTATGTGATAAAGTTGGTTACATTGAACGGCAGCGGCGGCAGTTAATTTCACTGTAGTACCGTCATATTGAATTGCATCTCCATAAGTTAATGTCGATGCATTCTCATTGAATACATAATAATTGGTATTGGAAGCATCACCTACATTATTGATGGTTACAGGTGTACCACCCGGAATCGTCGCAATGTTAACCCCTCCATTTGGATAACCCGCTTGGACATAAGTACCAGTAATTCCGGGTCCCCAAAGAAATAACCCGAAGGCATCATTAAAGGTGGATGGCGAAAATTCGGGATATTCGTCTGATCCGAACATGTAATTAAATATAACAGAATCTCCTTGAGGAATAAAATCGAATTCTAATACTACTCCATTTGTTACACTACCAGCAGCAATATCATTTAAGTGTGGATCCGATGTCACCATAGGTGTTGGCGGATTATTATTCGTAAAGGAACTTTGAGCATTTGGTCCAATGGCACCTATCGCATTTCCAGTCGTCAATATTAATCCACTATCAATCGGGAATGCTGGATTTGTACTTGTAAAGAACCCAACATTTCCTTGGGGAACATTTGCCAATAGGGGATTTCCATTGATCGTAACATTTAATGCGGTCACACCAAATCCAAGTAACACATTGTCAACAAGTTGTTGAGGTGTCTGTACGGTTGATACGGTAATTGGTTGAGCGAAAGAAAGGGTGTTTACTAATGTAAATACTCCTAAAAAAATTGCGCGTAAAGAGTTCATCATAATCTATTGAATTGACACTAAGACCATTTGTTTATAATAATGGTTGCATCACAAAATTAATATAATGTTTGAATAACTAAAAATCAATGAATTTTCGCAACTTTGAGTCTCAAAAAAATGGCATGAAAAACACACAAGATTACATACAGGGAAATAAAGAAAAATTCCTTAAAGAATTAATGGAATTATTGCGTATTCCATCAATTTCGGCAGACCCTTTTTACACGAAAGACGTGGCACATTGTGCTGAGGAATTGGCAAAACACATGAGTGAAATTGGTTTAGACGCTGTAGAAATTTGCCCAACGAACGGACACCCAATTGTTTACGCTGAAAAAATCATTGATTCCACATTGCCAACTGTTTTGGTTTATGGCCACTATGATGTTCAACCAGCAGATCCAATCGAATTATGGACATCTCCACCATTTGAACCTGTAATTAAAGAAACACCGATTCATCCTATGGGAGCTATTTTTGCGCGTGGTGCTTGTGACGACAAAGGACAAATGTTTATGCATGTAAAGGCATTTGAAGCGATGATAGCGACAAATGAACTTCCGTGTAACGTGAAATTTATGATTGAAGGTGAGGAAGAAGTAGGTAGTCCGAATTTGGCAATTTATGTCAAAGAAAATAAAGCAAAACTAGCGGCAGACATCATTTTGGTTTCCGATACAGGAATGCTGGCAAATGATGTGCCATCGATTACAACTGGACTACGCGGATTGAGTTATGTAGAAGTGGAGGTCGTTGGTCCAAATCGAGATTTACATTCTGGACTATACGGTGGTTGTGTGGCGAATCCCATCAATATTTTAACAGAAATGATTGCCTCTTTGCACGATGAAAATGGAAGAATTACCATTCCTGGTTTTTATGATACAGTAGAGGAATTATCTATTGAGGAACGCAGTGAGATGGCGAAAGCACCATTTTCTAACGAGGCTTATTGCAAAGCGTTGAATATTGAAGAGACACATGGTGAAGCGACATACTCTACAATGGAACGAGGGTCTATACGTCCGACATTGGATGTAAACGGAATTTGGGGTGGATATATAGGAGAAGGCGCAAAAACAGTCATCGCATCGAAAGCACAAGCAAAAATTTCCATGCGCTTGGTTCCTCATCAAACATCAGAGGAAATCACAGAATTATTCGTGAAACACTTCGAGTCAATAGCACCAAAAAGCGTACGTGTGAAAGTACACCCACATCATGGTGGAGAGCCAGTTGTGACACCGACGGATTCGATTGCTTACAAAGCAGCTAGTTTATCTTACGAAACGACATTTGGCAAAAAACCGATTCCAGTGAGAAGTGGAGGAAGTATTCCAATCATTGCGATGTTTGAACAAGAACTAGGATTGAAAACCATGATGATGGGATTTGGTCTTGATAGCGATGCAATTCACTCGCCGAATGAACATTTTGGATTGTTTAATTACTATCGTGGAATAGAAACAATTCCATATTTCTTTGCAAACTATACTAAATTGAAGTTGAATGAAAACGCTTAGTTTTCTATTTCTTCTTCTGCTCGTGACTTCATGTGCTTCGTTTGAAGACCCGATTGAATTCATCAGCTATGACGGTTCAAATTTGGAAAAGCTAAACATGGATGAAGCGGCTTTTCGTGTTCAAAGTACGATTCATAATAATACATGGCTACCCATTAAAATCAAACCGTCTACATTGGAAGTGTACGTAGATGGTAAAAAATGGGGGGACCTATATTTGGATGAAAAAATTCGTTTAAAGTCAAAAAAGGACAACGAATTGAATACGATGTCTCACCTCACATTTGAAGATGGAATCATGACCAAGTTAATGGTCTACCGTTTTAAAGAAAGTGCACAACTCCAACTGAAGGGAAAAGTCAAAACAGGACTTTTGTTTATCCCCATTAAAATACCGGTGAATTACACAAAAACGATTTCACCAAAAAACCTCAATCTTAATCTAGACAAACCATAATGCTTTCTGCTGACCACCCTAAAAAATTATTTTTACTTGATGCATATGCGCTAATATACCGCGCGTATTTTGCTTTTTCGAAGAATCCCCGCGTGAATTCAAAAGGTCAAAACACGTCAGCTGCATTTGGATTTACAAATGTGCTTATTGATGTTATCAAAAACGAAAAACCGACACATTTAGCGGTTGTTTTTGATCCACCAGGTGGATCAGCACATCGTCAAGAAGAATTTGCTGCGTATAAAGCACAACGAGAAGAAATGCCTGAGGATATTCGCTCAATGATTCATCCCATTAAACAAATTGTGGAGGCTTTTAACGTACCCATTTTAGAAGTTCCGGGTTTTGAGGCAGACGATGTGGTTGGCACAGTTGCAAAGGTGGCGGAAAAACATGGTTTCACCACGTATATGATGACGCCAGATAAAGATTATGCACAACTTGTAAGCGAGAATATTTTTATGTTCAAACCTGGAAGAGGCGGAAATCCACCAGAGATTTTAGGTGTGAAAGAAGTGTGTGAAAAGTTTGAGGTGGAGCGCCCTGAACAAGTCATTGATATTTTAGGACTTTGGGGGGATGCTTCTGATAACATCCCGGGGATTCCTGGAATCGGAGAAAAAACCGCGAAAACCTTGATTGCAAAATATGGTTCTGTGGAGAATTTGATTGACCATGCACATGAATTGAAGGGAAAACAGCAAGAAAACGTGATCAATTTTGCGGATCAAGGAAGGATTTCAAAAATGTTGGCAACGATTATTTGTGATGTTGATGTGGAGTTTAACGAGTCCGAATTGGAGATGTGTGATGTAGATGCTGAAAAAGTCCTACAGATATTCACGGAATTGGAGTTTAGAACCTTGGCTAAACGTGTTATCGGTGAAGAAATTGTCATTACAACCGCAGCGAGTGGGGTAAGTCCAAAAGAACCAAAAGATGCTTCACAACTCGATTTATTTGGGGTTCAAAGCATGATTGAACCACAGGAATCAACACCAACTGCAAATTACAAAACCATCGCTACTGAACGTCCTAGTTATCATTTGATTTCTACAGCGGAAGAGCGTAAAGAATTATTAGAAATTCTATTAAAACATTCACAGGTTTGCTTTGATACAGAAACTACGGACATTGATGCATTGCATGCTGATCTTGTTGGATTTTCCTTTTCCTACAAAGCAAGGGAAGCATTTTATGTTTCTGTTCCACCAGATTTTGATGCTGCCAAGAAAATAGTTGAAGAGTTTAAACCGTTTTTTGAAGATCCCTCGATTGAGAAGATTGCACACAATATTAAGTATGATCTGAAAGTATTGCAACGTTATGGTATCAAGGTAGCAGAGCCTATTTTTGATACGATGATTGCGCATTATTTGATTAATCCAGAGGCAAAACAAAGCATGGATTTCTTGTCAACTTTTTATCTGAATTATCAACCCGTTTCAATCGAAACGTTAATTGGTAATAAAGGAAAGGGCCAAGGAAATATGCGTGATTTAAAGCCAGAAGAAATCTGTGATTATGCGTGTGAAGATGCGGACATAACGCTTCAATTGAAAACCTTGTTCGAGCCTGAAATTCAGAAGCCACACCTTTCGGAGCTGTTTTACAAAATGGAAATGCCTTTAGTAAAAGTTTTGAAGGACATGGAGTTTGAAGGAATTTCCATAGATGTTCCTGCTTTAATTGATTATTCGAAAGAATTAGATCATACATTAATTCGTTTGGACGAAGAAATCAAAGCTGCTGCTGGTGAAGATTTCAACATCGACTCACCGAAACAATTAGGCGAAGTGCTTTTTGAAAAACTAAAAATTTCTAGTAAAGCGAAAAAAACCAAAACAGGACAATACGCAACGTCGGAGGATATCCTTCAAAAACACGAACATGATCATCCAATTATTCCAATGATATTGGAGTACCGACAATTGCGAAAATTAAAAAGTACGTATGTTGATCCTCTTCCGACGATGTGTGACAAAGTAGATGGACGCATCCATACCAATTTTATGCAAACGGTTACGGCTACTGGACGATTAAGTTCAAATAATCCGAATTTGCAGAACATTCCGATTCGTTCCGCGAAGGGACGTGAAATACGTCGTGCATTTGTTCCTAGAAGCTCAGAATTTAAGTTAATGGCCGTGGATTATTCTCAGATTGAATTGAGAATCATTGCAGCCTTAAGTGAGGACCCGAATATGATCGAGGCCTTTCAAAAAGGGCAAGATATTCACGCTGCTACAGCGGCAAAAGTATTTCATACGCCAATAGATGAGGTGACACGTGATCAACGAAGCGCAGCAAAAGCAGTCAATTTCGGCATTATTTACGGACAGTCAGCATTTGGATTAGCGCAGAACTTGTCCATTTCTCGAACGGAAGCAAAAGGAATTATTGATGCGTACTTTGAAGAGTATAATACCATTAAAAAGTACATGGATCAGGTAATTTCTCAAGCGAGAGAGTTGGGCTATGTGGAAACAATTATGAAACGCAGAAGGTATTTACCAGATATTAATTCAGCGAATGCGGTTGTTCGTGGTTATGCAGAAAGAAATGCCGTTAATGCGCCCATTCAAGGATCTGCAGCAGATATTATTAAAATGGCCATGATAGCAGTTGATCATGCCATGAAAAAGGAATGCGTACAATCAAAAATGATTTTACAAGTGCACGATGAACTAGTTTTTGATGTCCACGTCTCCGAAGAAGAACGTATGCAAAAATTAGTGAAAGAGGCGATGGAAAACGCTATAAAATTGGTGGTACCAATGGAGGTAGAATGGAAGATCGCACAAAATTGGCTAGAAGCTCATTAAACTCTATGAATCCTAGTAAAAACTAGGTGTATTATTAAGCGTATATTTGTTATTCATAAAAAAGAAAGATGGATTTTTTGATTAAAGCAGCACAGTTATTTTTGTCACTAGCGATTTTAGTGACTTTACATGAATTCGGTCATTTCATACCTGCAAGACTATTTAAAACACGTATTGAAAAGTTTTACTTGTTTTTTAATCCATTCTTCTCTGTTTTCAGAAGAAAAAAAGTAAATGGAGTAACGAAAACATCCTGGTTTACAAAGGATTCTCCAAAGGAATGGAAGGAAGATCCAGACACTACTGAATGGGGATTTGGTTGGCTTCCACTTGGTGGATACGTGAAAATCGCTGGGATGATTGATGAGTCCATGGACACAGAGCAACTAAAACAACCTGCACAAGAGTGGGAATTCCGTTCGAAGAAAGCTTGGCAACGATTAATCATCATGGTAGGTGGAGTTGTCGTTAACCTCATCCTTGGATTCATTATTTACATAGGGGTTGTATTTACTTGGGGTCAAATGGAATTGAAACCAGTGAATTTAGAACATGGATTAAGCGTTCATCCATATTTAGAAAAATACCACATAAGTTCAGGCGATAAAGTTTTGACCATTGAGGGAAAAGAAGTTTTGAATTTAGATGAATTGAATAAAGGCATTATGTTCCGTGGAGTAAGAAATTTGATCGTGCTTCATCCAGACGGATCAAAAGAGGCGATTCGCTTACCCAAAGAAATTGATCGAACATTATTTCAAGTGGGGGCTTTGCCAGCTTTTGGATTAAGATCAAGTGCACATAGCGTTGGAGAAGTAGTAAAAAATTCACCAGCGAAAGCTGCAGGATTGAAAAAAGACGACATTATACTCAGCGTTGGAAATCAACAAGTGACTTATTTCGATGAACTTTCCAAAGGACTTTACGACGCAAAAGGGAAGCACACAAACCTAACGGTATTACGTGGAAAAGATACGCTTGAATTAAAAACGAAGGTAAAACAAGATGGAACAATAGGATTTCAAACAAGTGGAAAAATCCTCATTGATTCCAATGCTATTCAAACAAAATACTATGGCTTAGGTCAAAGCATTGCGATTGGAATGAGTTATGGTAAAAACACGCTTTCAGATTATATTTCTCAGTTTAAATTTGTCTTTACAAAAAAAGGAGCCACTTCAATCGGTGGATTTGCATCAATTGGAAATATGTTCCCACCAGTATGGGATTGGGAGTCTTTCTGGTTATCTACAGCGCTATTATCAATCATCTTAGCCTTTATGAATATCCTACCAATTCCGGCACTAGATGGTGGACACGTAGTTTTCTTGTTATATGAAATCATCACAGGGAAAGAAGCACCTCAAAAGGTGTTGGAATATGCTCAAATGGTTGGAATCGTCTTATTATTAACCTTAATGGTATATGCCAATGGGAATGACCTCATCCGTTGGATAACTTCTTTGTAAATTATCGTTTATGAGTACTTTTCAAAATTACATCCTTGGAAATTGGATGACAGGTGATGGAGTAGAAACACAACTTTTTCATGCGGTAACGAACGCAGAAATCGGATCTGTTTCTAGTGCAGGAATTGATTACGAGCAAGTCCTAGATTATGGACGAAGAACAGGTGGACGAGCTTTACGTAAAATGACCTTTCAAGAAAGGGGTCGAATGTTAAAAGCACTTGCACTATTTTTAATGGAACGTAAAGACCGTTATTATGAGGTCAGTTCTTGGACAGGAGCAACGAAAGTAGATTCTTGGATCGATATCGAAGGTGGAATCGGAAATCTATTTGCAAATGCATCTTTGAGAAAACAATTTCCAGATCTACCTTATTATGTAGATGGTACGGCTGCACCACTTTCCAAAAACGGAACCTTTATTGGACATCACATTATGGTACCGAAAGAAGGAGTAGCCATTCACATCAATGCCTTTAATTTCCCGATTTGGGGAATGTTGGAAAAAATAGCAGTGAATCTAATGGCGGGTGTTCCAGCTTTGGTTAAACCATCAGAATACACTTGTTATTTAACGGAAGTTGTTGTCCGTGATATTATCGCGTCGAAAATTCTACCAGAAGGATCCCTACAATTGATTTGTGGATTGGGACGAGGAATTTTAGACCATGTAGATTCTAGAGACATTGTCACTTTTACCGGTAGTGCAGCAACAGGAAAAATCTTAAAAGGATTACCACGCATTTCTCAAGAAAGTGTTTCTTTTAACTTGGAAGCCGATTCATTAAACGCAACCGTTTTAGGTAAGAAGGCCACACCAGGAACAGTAGAATTCGATCTATTTATCAAAGAAACGGTTAAGGAAATCACGATAAAAGCTGGACAAAAATGTACCGCTGTTCGAAGAATTATCGTGCCAGAAGAGTTAATCGATGAGGTTCAATCGGCAATATCTGCACGTTTAGCTTCCACGAAAATCGGAAATCCAGCGGAGGAAGGTGTTCGAATGGGACCTTTGGCCACAACATTACAAGCGGAGCGTGTTCGAGCATCTGTCGAAGAATTAAGCAAATCGCAACGCATTGTCTTTGGTGATTTAGACCATTTTGATATCATCGGATCAACAGCAAAAAGAGAGGCGTTTTTCTCTCCGATCTTGTTTAGAAATGATGATCCCTTTGTTAAAACAGCTTGTCACGATATTGAGGCGTTTGGTCCAGTTGCGACCATTATGCCATATAAAGATTTGGATGATGCCATCGAATTAGCGAAAATGGGTAAAGGGTCTTTAGTCTCTTCCATCGTAACTCCTGATAATCAAGAAGCTCGAGATTATGTGGTAGGCGCTGCAAGTATGCACGGACGAATTCTTGTATTAAACGAACAATGTGCAAAGGAAAGTACTGGACATGGTTCGCCGATGCCGTTGTTAACACATGGTGGACCTGGTCGTGCAGGAGGCGGAGAAGAAATGGGTGGAAAACGAGGTGTTCTCCATTATCTACAACGCACAGCCATTCAAGGTCACCCTACAACCATAACAGCGATCACAGAACAATTCCAAGTAGGAGCAGAGATGCCCGAAGCAAATCCGCATGTGTTTAGAAAGCACTTTGAGGAACTAGTGATAGGAGAAACTGTATTTACACATAAGCATACGGTGAGTGATGCAGACATTGTCAATTTTGCTAATGTTTCTGGAGACAATTTCTATGCACATATGGATGCAACATCTTTAGACGGAACGATTTTCGAACGACGTGTTGCTCACGGATATTTCATCCTTTCCAAAGCAGCTGGATTGTTTGTAGATCCTAAAAAAGGACCTGTACTTTTAAATTATGGATTAGAAGATGCACGTTTTACAAAACCTGTTTATCCTGGTGCGACAATTGGCGTGCGCTTTACAGTGAAAGAAAAAGTTGATCAAGAAAAACGAAGTGACGACGACATTCCAAAAGGAATTGTTAAGTTCTTGGTAGATGTCTATGATGAAACCGGAGAAACAGTTGCTTTGGCAACAATCCTCACGATGGTTAAAAAGTTAAACGATAATTAACACGTATTTATAGAAAACAAAAAAGACAGCTTTACGGCTGTCTTTTTTTATGGGATTAACTTTATTATCCTTCAATTTCTTTTCGGATTCCTTCGATTTCAACTTCTAATTTATCCGTGTCGTAGTCCGTTTCCTCATCGTAGATATCGAAGTAAGGCTCTTCAAATGACTTGACAAATGACTTTCGTTCAAAGGTCAATAAAAGCGAAGGAAGGATGATTAAGTTAGTGACCATTCCAACTAAAATCGTAATGGAAACCAATAAACCAAGTCCTTTTGTTCCTCCAAATTGGGAGAAGACAAACATGATAAATCCGAAGAATAAAATCACAGAGGTGTAGAAAATACCGAGTCCGGTTTCTCGTAAAGAATGCAATATGGCATGTTTCACATCCCAAGAATGTGCCCTTAATTCTTGTCGGTATTTGGCCAAGAATAAGATAGCGTTATCTACTGTGATCCCCAAAGCAATACCAAAGACTAAAATAGTTGATGGTTTCAATGGGATTTTGAAATAACCCATAATTCCGGCGGTAAATAATAACGGAATTATATTTGGAATCATTGAAACCACAATAATCTTGAAAGAACGGAATAAAAAGGCCATCAATATAGCGATGGAAATGATAGCAAACACCAAGCTTTGAAGTAGGTTTACAAACAAGTATTTTGTCCCTTCAGAAACAACCACTGCAGTTCCTGTAAACGTTGAAACATAATATTCTTGGTCAATTGCTGTGCGGAGCACCTTTTTAAAGTTAGGTTTACTCAAGTATGGACGAAGGTTTTCAGGGTCTAGATCGAAAGACATCTGAACATTGTTATTTCCTTTAGATAGCAGTGCAGTAACATTGTTATAAATACTTGAATAGTTGTATACCAGTGAATCAGCTGCGCTTTTATTCCCTTTGATGTATTTCGTGTACAAACGTTCAAAATCTTTTTTCTCTGGATTCAAGATACTGTCTACTTTCAGTCTCAGCATATCTACCTTGTCCGATACTTTGTACGATCCTAGTTCGCGCATCTGCATGCGAATGCGCAATGTGGTGTTGCTTGTATCGATGAGGTTTTTTAGGGAAATATTTCCACCATTCAAACTACTCACATCGAATTTATCGAAATAACGTTTCAATCGCAATTTATCTCTGTTGGATATTAAACGGTAAAATTCCGGGTTGTTTCCATGGTAACTCATGTTGATAGACTTCAAGAAGTCTACATAGGAGAGGCTTTTCGAGAACAATGTGTCTTGACTGAACGTTTGTTGTATCTCTTCAACCTTTTCTAAGGTTTTTTGAGAAAACAAACGTGCCTTTTGTTTGTAATCAACCGTAACTTCGAATGGAATGGATCCACCAAAGTTTTTCTCAATAAATTTTAAATCGATGAGAATTTGATCGTCATTTGGAATGTCACCAGTTATGTTACCCGTCGCAATGATTTTGGTCATTCCGTAAAGGCCGATCACGACCAATCCTACTGATGCAACATATACCCATGTTCGGTATTTACTAACGATAATAATGATGTATTCCAAGAATCCTTTTGAATAAACACGGTATAAGTGTTGTAAATGTCTAGGTTTTGGCGGTTTCGAATAAGAAGCAATGATTGGAATAATACACAAGGATAGAATGAAAACTACCATGATATTGATACTGGAAATAATTCCGAATTGTGCCAACTTCTCTGAACTCGTAAAGGTGACGAATCCAACAGCAGTTGTTAAGTTTGTAAGGAACGTAACAGATCCAATACGACGAATCATGATGTACAAAGCCTTTGTCTTCATGTTCGTGCGAACATATTCTTGATGGTATCTTGTGATGAGGAATACACAGTTTGGCACACCAATGACAATCAACAACGGTGGAATAAGTGCCATCATTATGGATAATTTAAATCCAAATAACGCAATGCTCCCAAGTGCCCATATTACGGAAACGAATACCACGATATTACACTGAATAACCACCCGAACAGAGCGGAAGAATAAATAGAGTAGCAAGGACGATGCAATAACTGAAAGGGCAAGGAAAATATACATTTCGCTGACAATTCGTTTACCCATTACCACACGAATGTGTGGGAGTCCGGCGAAGTATGTTTTTCCAAAATAGGGCGAGTATGATTCAGCTAACTTTTCAATTTCAAAGACAACTTTTGATTTCTTTGGATTGGAAAGACATTTTTCATTCATGCTAATGAGCAACAACGAAACGTTTGTTGAATCATTATAAAGCATACCTCTGTAAATAGGATTATGTCTAATCTCTTTTTTCAGCGAGTCGATGCTTTTTTCTTGAAATGCTGTTTTGGGATCTCCGAAAATCTGATAAGGATCAAATTTTTGTTCTTTCAGGTTGTTTTTTAATCCCCAAAGAGTAGCTTCAGAAATGACGTTCTCAACGCCGTCGTACTTTAGAATTTTGTAGGATAACTCTCTCCATTTGGTGAAGTTGCGTTTCGTGTAAAGAGAATCCGTTTGAATGGCAACAACAATTGTTGATCCATCTTCACCAAATTCAAGTTTGAATTTTTCGAAGTCCATTTGAACCGGACTATCCTTTGGAAGAGTATTTCCCACTCGGTTATCAACCTTAAGCGAAGTAAAGGCAAAGTAACCAAAGAAAACAGTCAACAAAGCAATAATCGCTAAGATATACAGTCGGTTCCTTAATATGATGCTTGCAAATTTACCCCACATAGATAGTTTCTATAAAAATCAAGGGGTGAAGTTAAGAAATATTTAGGAGAAACGGAGAAAACCATTAGTTGCTTGTGTCTAAATGACACTAAACGGCAAACTAAAGCAGTGCAAAAGTGTTATAGTCATATCTAAATGTGAAAGATAATCAAGTGAGCAAAAACCTATTTAGTCATATAACGGAAAGACCGATGCTTTTTGAAAAGCATTTTATACAAGATGGTGAATATTGGTTTATGCCTAACTTCTTAAGCGAGGATCAGGTAATTCAACACGAGTCATTGTTACTGAACACCATTGAATGGAAACAAGAGGAGGTCTACGTTTTTGGTAAAAAATACAAGGAGCCAAGAAAAACGGCTTGGTATGGAGACGAAGAATGCATTTATAGTTATGCCGGTAAAACCAATCATCCCAAGCCATGGACAGAAGCATTACTCCAATTAAAAACCAATATTGAAGCACTCATTCCCGGCGCTAGTTTTAATAGTGTGCTTTTAAATCAATACCGAGACGGAAATGATAAAATGGGTTGGCATTCTGACAACGAAAAAGAACTAGGAAAGAACCCTCTCATTGCGTCACTTAGTCTCGGAGCCACAAGGTTTTTCGATTTAAAACACAAGCGATTAAAGTCACTTAAAAAACGCTTGGAACTTCCTGCAGGTTCGCTATTAATCATGTGCGGTTCCACGCAAGAAAACTGGCTGCATCAAATTCCACAACAAAAAACTGTAAAAGAACCACGAATTAATTTGACGTTTCGACGGGTGATATAGGGTATAACCGAAAAATCCCAAACAACCGAAGTCATCTGGGATTTAACTTTCTCGTGAAAGGTGGAAGCCCATTCACAAGGTTTTCAAAAACAAAAAACCCTGACGTTGAAGTCAGGGTTTTGTACTCGAGGCGGGACTTGAACC
>JAHENC010000024.1 GCA_024643365.1 Crocinitomicaceae bacterium
GCGGAGAGTGAGGGATTCGAACCCCCGGAACCTCGCGGTTCAACAGTTTTCAAGACTGCCGCAATCGACCACTCTGCCAACTCTCCGCGCCAAAAGTACATAAACTTTCAGAATTGACAAGCGTTAAAACAAAATAATTCGAAAAATATTTTGGATTGATTACCTTTGCCTCATGAAATTAAAGCTAGTACCACTCGAGGAATTGAATGCCATGAACAAGGATACACTCATGGAAAAACTTGGTATTCAATACGTTGAAATTGGAGACAATTTTGTTGTGGCATCCATGCCAGTTGATCATAGAACGAAACAACCCATGGGACTTTTACATGGTGGCGCAAGTGCAGCTTTGGTAGAAACGGTTGGATCTTTAGGTTCGATGCTTTTGATCAACCATGAAACACACTATGCAGTTGGACTTGAAGTCAGTGCGAATCACGTTGGTGGAATCCAAACAGGTGAAGTATTGGCAAAAGCAACACTCGTTCATGGTGGAAAAACCACTCATTTATGGTCCATTGAAGTCCGTGAAAAAAATACTGACCGCCTTATCTGTACAGGGAAACATACGGTAATGGTACTGCAAAAGAAGTGAAATGATTATTCATCAAACGGAATTTCTATCTACCCAACAGTTTAGTGAAATTGCTGCACTTTGGAATGCGGAATACCCAATTCAATTAAAGGACCGACTCGCTTTACTTCTGGAAGGCAATACGAAAACAATCCACTTTTATTTATTGGATGAATTCGAACAAATCATTGCATGGTCGGTGTTATTCGAAAAAGAACAGGATTTACGATTTTCCATTCTTGTATCCAGAAAACATCAAAAACAAGGACTAGGTTCTGTGCTACTCAATGAAATGAAAAACAAAGGAATGGATTTTTCAGGATGGGTAATCGATCACGATTTAGATCTGCTTTCGGATGGAAGCAACTATAAGTCCCCATTGCGTTTTTATTTAAAAAATGGATTCATATTAGATGAATCCTTTCGCTTAAACACGGAAATGATTCAGGCCGTTTTGGTTCGATATAAGCAATAAGGAATGTGTGTATTCTTACGAATTCCATTGACATCCTCTTTTTTCTAACCCGAGAATGGCGTTTTCAAGTAAAAAACACTAAACACCTCTATAGCAAAGAAATTGTTTCTTAAAAATGCGAACTACAATAAATAAACAACCCGAAATCAATAATAAATATATTGGTTTGAGGATAAAGTAATCCACTTTAATTCCGTAATTTTATTTGAAACAATTCTACATGAGAACAATATTTGCTTTAGGTTTCATTTTGACATTAGCATTTTCAGTAAAGAGCCAAACCACATGGAAAATGGTAAGTGCTGGGACAGAATATGGATTCGCCCTTCGTTCAGATAGCACACTTTGGTGTTGGGGTTTTAACGGAAATGGACAATTAGGAACAGGGAATCCTGGAACTGATACCCCCGTTCAACTTGGAACAGAGCACAATTGGATCAAAGTGGCATGTGGTGCTTTTCACACACTTGCGATTAAGTCAGATGGAACTTTGTGGGGTTGGGGTTTAAATTCAGTTGGACAAATTTCAAATAATCAAGTGAATCAAGTCGATATTCCGGTTCAAATTGGATCAGATCAAGATTGGGTTTCCATTAATGCAGGACTCGCACACAGCGCAGCCATCAAAAGCAATGGAACACTTTGGATGTGGGGTTACAATGCCTACGGTCAACTAGGTAATGGGACTACTACAAATACAAATGTCCCAACGCAAGTGGGAACGGACATCGACTGGAAGAGTGCTTCATTAGGTGGTGCGCATACTTTGGCGCTGAAAACAAATGGACAATTATTTGCTTGGGGATTTAATTTTGCTGGTCAGCTCGGGAATAATACGCAAGTTGATACTACCACACCAATGCAAATCGGCAGTGCTACATGGAAAAATGTGAGTGCTGGTTACCTTTTCAGTTGCGGCGTACAAACCAATGGAACGGCATGGAGTTGGGGCTTTAATGGAAACGGTCAATTAGGACTGGGTGATGTTCAACCTAGATCGCTTCCGACGCAAATCGGTAATGGAGATACATGGGATCGTGTTTTAGCTGGTTCAGGCTTTTCGTATGGAGTTACTTTAGACAATCAAACATGGTCTTGGGGATATAATGGACAAGGAGAATTGGGGATTGGAACGCAACAGCAACAAACATCACCTAGTACTGTCGCTCATTTTTTCGCACCTGAGTCCAATGGATTTTCCACTTTAGCTTTGTCAGTTGGTGCAACAGATGCTTCGGGTTCAACTTTGTATGGCGAACATGTCATTGGAATTAATGCCGACACTTACTCTCTATGTGCCTCTGGCGCTAATTACCAAGGCCAACTAGGACTTGGTTCTGCGACTGCTAGTCTTTCGTTTCAATGTGGCATTGGAGATCTTTCTGCCTTAGAAGCTATTGTTTCTACACTCGTAAATGTATCGCCAAATCCAGCAAGCGGAGAAATTCATATTGAAGTGGAAACAGCAAATAGCACATGTATCGTTCGTGATCTTTCAGGTCGCGTTGTCGGTCAATATTCCCTAAACACTGGATCAAATACGCTCGATATTCATTCATTTCTACCCGGAACATATCTGTTTGATGTAAATGGCTGTGTGAAGAAAATTATGATACAATAAGTTTGTCATTTCCAGAAATCAGGAATACATCCTTTTAAAATTCTAACATCAAATTTAGCTCGCGTTACCCTCGCATGTAACTTTCTGCGTTCTTCATTTGTCTTATACTCAAAACATACGCATGCTAAAGATTACTACCTTTCTTTTCCTTCTTTTCTCGATTCAAATCCTAAACGCTCAAGCAACTAACGAAAAAACGAAGATTTCCCGGTTCTCCACTAGTTATTCTATTGGTTATCAGCATTTGCGCATGGGGGACATCAACCGTTATTACTTGGATACATTTGCGATTCCCAACAATCTTTTCTCGCAGAACATACGGCACTCCATGTATCGAAACATGGAACTTAGCTACCGATTTAATAATGGTATTGGATTTGGCTTCTCCCTAAAAACGAATGAACAATCCATTCAGCACGATAGTCCAATCTATTTTATGGATGAACTTGGAAACATCACGGATACCATATTTTCCAACAATCAATTGACCGTAAGAAATAATTCCTTTGGAATTTTTGCGCGAATGGATTGCGGGAAATTAATCGATCATTACAGTAAAAGTCCCGTCATGAAGGATTGGCAACTACATCTCATGGCAGGTGCTACCTTGAATACGATGTATGTCAATTTATCCACAAATTCGAGTGTGTACAACCATGAATACCGCTACTTTCAACCCAGTATTGGTTGGAATACACAAGTAAAAATCAGCTACCCAATTATAAGAGGAAAAGCATCTCAGTTGCGCCTGGGGCTTACATTAGGATATCAATATGCGAAAACCAAGCAGCTTAGAACGGATGCGGCAGATTGGATTGTTTTAGGTCAGTATCCAATAACGGCAGATTTTTCAGGCTTCAACGCTGGACTCGGATTGAGTTATCAAATCAATCATGAGCGGAAAAAAGTACCAAGTGCTCCTTCAAAAAGCGCACTTTACCTAGATATTTTTGGTCAAAGCACTTATGGGTCCCTCGTTTATGAACGCATTTTAAACGTAGAATCAACAAGGATTCAACATGCAGTCTCCCTAGGTTTTATGCGATTAAACCGCATTCCTTGGGATTATTTAGGTGTTGTTTCTATCCCTATTGCTTACAACGCTTATTTTGATTTTAATCGAACAAAAAATTCACCGAGTAAATTGGAACTTGGCTTTGGGATTACAGCCTTAGGAATATCACAATTTGATATTATACCAAACCGAAAGGAACAATACCTATATCCAAGTTTACGTATTGGCTATTGCTACCACAGTTACCGCAGTGGCTTGTTGTTCAAAGCAACGTTTACTCCTTTATTACCTGGATTTGTGAGAAACGAATATTCGGGAATTCATTACACAAATTTTGGTTCAGCAAGCTTTTTTGACCGTCCAGTAATGCCTTGGATTGGTTTAAGTATCGGAAAAACGTTTTAATGTGCTTCCGCCGCGGAGGAGTGCTAATTGGATAATGGGCTCATTTGTGGACTAATGGCAGGAAATATTTACCTTTGACGTGTGAAATTCCATACCAGCATCCAAACCATCTATCATTGTTCCTTAGAACAGGCCTTTAAAATGCCCATGTTATGTGATGTTTCCAAAGTGCACACTGGATTTGGTGTCATGCCGAAAGTAACTCATTGTACCGATGATGAAAACTGGGGACAAGTAAATTCCACGAAAAAGGTGTTTTCGGCGAAGTCTTGGACACAAAAAGGAGGCTACGTTTCCATGGATCATGTGTTGGAACGAAGGGAAAATGATTATTGGAAAATTAAAGTGGATGATTTTCAATCATGGATGCTCGGATTCTATCAATTTGTTGGTGAATGGAAAACAACGGAAATCGAAGCAAATACCATACAGATTGACTATTCCTATACTATGTATGCACATGGAATTTTATATTATCCTCTCAATTGGTTGTTCACCAAACTATTTTGGAGGAAATACATGAAACAGGTGTTGAAAAACATCGAACAGTTAATTGAGCAAGGGGAGCCATATAAATACCTTTAACTAGATTTCATAACTTCTTAATCTACCAATCTCACGGAGTTCCTTACCTTTGCCACACTAAACAAAGAACCCACTCTCCATGAATGTCATCAATCCGAAATCGGCTTTAATTTTTATTTTAGTAACTATCTGCCTTGATTCCATTGGTCTCGGTATCATTATCCCGTCTTTCCCAACCTTAATTTCAGAGACTGCGCATGTGCCGTTAGGACAAGCTTCTCAATATTTTGGATGGGTGATGGGGGCTTACGCTTTCATGCAATTCATTTTTTCTCCACTCATTGGAAATTTGAGTGACCGCTTTGGTCGACGCCCAATTTTGTTGATTTCTGTCCTTGGAATGAGTTTGGATTACCTGGTGATGTATTTCGCTCCTGATTTATGGTGGTTGGTGATCGGACGTGCAGTTTCTGGAATCTTTGGCGCGAGCTTTACTTCAGCCTCAGCGTACATTGCAGATATTTCAGCACCGGATAAACGTGCACAGAATTTCGGGATGATTGGTGCGGCGTTTGGAATTGGTTTCGTCATCGGACCTGCGATTGGCGGGCTCCTTTCAGACTTTGGCGCACGCACGCCGTTTCTAGTTGCAGCATTCTTTTCCATGGCGAATTTCATCTACGGATTTATCGTTTTAAAAGAATCTTTACCCGTTGAAAATAGACGCGCCTTCGAATGGAAACGATCAAATCCCTTTGGTGCTTTGAAACAAATCAAACGCTTTGAAAAATTGAAGTATTTATTCTTGGTTTCTTTCTTGACGATTCTTACAACAATGTGCGTCCATTCTACATGGAATTTCTATTCAATGGAAAAATTCGGTTGGACGACCAAAGAAGTAGGAATTTCCTTAGCAGTTGTCGGAGTTTGTTTTGGCGTTGTTCAAGGAGCTCTTACGGGAAAAATCGTCGCTAAATTGGGACAAAGAAATGCAGCGAAACTTGGCTTGTTTCTTTCGATTTTCGTATTAATCGGAATGGGACTGATCTACCAAGGATGGATGATGTATGCCATCATTCTTCCCTATGCATTTACTGGGATTGTAGATCCATCCATTCGTTCCATTATTTCCGGACAAGTTAAAAGTAATGAGCAAGGAGAACTTCAAGGGATATTCACAAGCTTGATGAGTTTGGCTGAGATTATTGGCCCACCATTATTCATGTGGTTTTACTACAACTTTAAATCAAGTGTGCCACATTCCAATATTGGACTCGGTACACCCTTTTTAGTTGCAGCTTTCATCGCCCTGTTAGCTTTCTTGTTGATTTCATGGACTCTAAAAGGATACACGAAAACGAATGAAGTTTCAGAAGAGGAGCAAGTGTAACAACTCAATTCAATTACTTACAATTTAATAATCATCGTTCCATACAACGATTTTCCTTGCGAAGGCAACAATCCTGGACCTGGATATCCACCACTTCTGCGTGTTGCATAGATTTCATTGAATAGGTTGTTTGCGCCAATTTTCACCTGGTAGTTTTTATTGAATTTGTAACTCACGGATACATCGTGAATGTCGTATGCGCTCAGTTGTCCAACGGTGGCCGTCGCATTCGCTAGAACTGTGTTTGCAGCGTCTGTGAAAACGGATCCCGTGTAGGAATATTGATAGTTGAAGGAAAATCCTTTGTAATCGTAATTTATACCTGCGCGAAAGATCTGAGAAGGAGCATATTCCACTTTTTTTCCTTGAATAGAATGCGAGGGATCTTGTGCAATTTGTGGGTTGTTCCATGTGACGTACGTTGCATCCTGAATGGTTCCGCTTACATAGACAGAAAGCAATTCACTTGTTGCAGAATTTTTGAAGAAGGGATTAAAGAATGACCATTCGACATACGCTTCAATTCCTTTACTGACCACATCACCGATGTTCGTTTTGAAAGGTGCGTTGTTTACGTTGTAAGCGCCAATTTTACCATTGTATCTCAAATAAAACGCGTTTACATCAAAGGTAATTGGACCTTTTCTGTCCATGAATACTCCTTTAGTGCCAATTTCGGACGTAAATCCAGTTACATCTTTCATTGCTTGATCAACAACTTCCGTTGTGGAAGAAGGCAACAATTCGGAATACATTACTGGACGGTAGTTTTGTGTTGCGTTCGCATACAGACTCCATTTCATTCGTTGTTTTGCATACAATTGAAAATTGCTACTTAGTCCACCTAGTAGGATAAAACGGTTTTTTTCTTGGATTTCCATAATTCCACTTGCGAAGTTGTTGGAGCGTCCTGAAAGTTGATTGATCAAATACTCCGATCTAAATCCTGGAGTAATGGAAAGTTTTTTGCCTACTTTGAAAAGATGTTCGCTAAACAAAGCTGCATTTTGAGTCCCTAACAACAAATCCTTTTGAAACAAATTCCCTGAATTATCTGGAAAAACAGTTAAATCTAAGCCACTTGAAGTACTTCCAATTCCCTGTTGCAAACGGTGGATTTCACTGTTGCACAAACGCGCTCCAATGGTCCATGTTTGTAGTTGTTGCCCCAGTTTGTATTGCTTCAAATAGCGCACTTCACTTGACTGAGTCACATAATGATCAATGTCTACCTGACGTGGATTATACGATCCTAACGATGTGTTAAAGGTATCCATAATCGAAAGTGCTTTCGTGAATCCTACGCTGTTTCGATCGGAATAGGTGAAAGCAGTATAAAACTGTAGTCTCGAGTGATCATTAAAATTGTATTCTCCTTGAAGTGACAGTGTGTTCCATTTCACTTGAAACCAATTTCTGGCGCGGAAAGAAGTATCTGGATTGGATTGCAATAAAGTGTCGAAAATCCCACCTGCTTGCTGACTCACATACCCACTATTGGAATATTCCGCAGAAACTTTTCCTTTTTTAAGTTGATAGCTCACTTTTCCAAAATAATTCGCAGTGTTGTATTGACTGTTTTGACGGTATCCATCTGCATTTCGGTGATGTACAAAGCCATAGTAACTCCAATTCTTTTTCGATCCACCAACAGCCGTAAAACTATTGAATAGTCCAAATGACCCAATTGTCTGTGAATTTTCAATCGAAAATACTTGATCGTTTAACTTATCTTTGAATTGATAATTGATCATTCCACCGAACTGTGTTCCATATTGCAGAGCAGACGATCCACGATAGACATCCACTTTGGCAACTGCATCAAGCGTAGGGGAGTAGTACGATTCTGGATATCCAGATGGATCCGCTGCAATATCGTAGCCATTTTGACGCATGTTGAATTCCCACGAACGATTTGCACTCAATCCACGTGTCGAAATACTCGTTTGAAGTCCGGAAGCATCATGCTCACTTACATAAAGTCCAGGTGTTCGTTTGAACAGTTGACGGTAATTATTCGTACTTAAGTCCAATTGTTGCGCATTCAAAGAGATGCTTTCCATCTTTTTACCGGAAACAATTTTCATCAAGTAAATCGAATCAGGTAGTTGCTTAGCAATCTGGTATGTTCTCACCACCACATCACTTTGCGTACTAATTTTTAGTGTACTGTCTTGGGAAAATAGTTGAGTAGAAAGGAATACTAGAACGAGGAGAAAAGTGTAACGCATCATTTGCTTTGAATTTTTGTGCAAAGTTAGCTGCATCATGCGGTGGCGTCAATACCACTTTTGAGGTATTTTAGAATGATTCTAAATAAGTGATTAAGAAATTGGCTGTGTTAGACTTGTTATTTTGGCTTCTTCACTAGTTTGTATCCCAAATAAGCCATTGGAATGTAAGCCACAATTAAATCTACTAGGATAAACCAAATCGGTGTTCCGGTTAACATGATAACCATGGCAACTCCAGCCATGAGGAAAAGAATTCCTGCCATCATCGAAAATACAAATTGTTGGGATTTCAAGAAGCGTGATATCAATACTGCGGAAATAAGCGTTCCAATTGCATGTGCTAAAAATGGAAATAAATAGTGCTTAGCTTCCAAAAAAGGTACTGCAGCTTTTAATCCTTCCATGGAATTCAAATTAAAGCCTTCTGGTGGTGGAATGAGATTAGTGCCAAGCGTTAGAACAGCACCATTTACTTGTGCACCGATAAAAATGGAAAGTAAAATAACGATCGATCGTTTTAAAACATTTAGAAATGCAGTCATAATTTTAGTGATATTATCCAGTTATTGAAACTCCTATTAAATGCCCGATACCAAAAGTAATCCCTGCTGCCGCAAGTCCAAAAACAACTTGACGCATCCCAGAGAAGAGGAGGCTTTTTCCTGTGAAAAGTGTAATTGATCCGCCGATTAAAAAGAGTCCAATTGCACTCAATAAAGAGCTAAACAAAATCGCTTTCATTCCACCGATAAAGAAAAACGGAATCACTGGTAAGACTGCACCGATAGCAAAAAACACGAAAGAGGCCAGGGCAGCTTCCATCGCGGAACCTTTTAAGTCGTCAGGATTGATTCCTAATTCTTCTTTCACCAAAATCTGATGGGCATGGTCTTTATTGGTCATGATTTCCTTCGCCATGGACATCGCTTGTTCCTCTGGAATTCCTTTGGAGATGTAAATCAAAGCCAATTCCTTTTCTTCTCCTTCTGGATTGTGTTCCAATTCTTCCATTTCGAGTTCCATTTGATTCTCAAACAATTCTTGTGAACTTTTGACGGAAATCCACTCACCTAAGGCCATGGACAATGCTCCAGCCAACAATCCAGCGATTCCGGTTAACAATACTTCTTGTTGTCCGCTTGATGCTCCAGCGATTCCCATCACTAAACTAAAGTTGGAAACCAATCCATCGTTTCCACCTAATACGGCAGCACGAAGTGCATTTCCTCCAACGGAACGATGTCTCTTTTCGAAGCGTGCTAAATTTGTCCCAGATACGTTTTTGTTATGATTCAAGATATTGCGAAGAATCGTTACATGTGCTGTATCTGAAATCGACGATGCTGTATTCGTTGTTTTACGTGCATTTACGACTGCAGATGAAATGCTTTTTTCAGTATCCAATAACACTCCGAGGACATAATCGTAACCGAGTATTTTTCCAATGCGAGCTAATGTTTTCGCTCTCCAAGATGGACCAGGCAGTTGATCAAGTGGTAATGCATTACTGTGCGCAAATGCTTCGGCGTGACTTAATTCAATGGCACTCATCTGTACAAATACTTTTGCCACATTTTCATCTTCTTCGTGTTCCGCGAGTAAAGCGTAAAGAAAACTAGCGTCAATTTCTGTTTGAATGCTTTTTAAATTAATCATGTGTTTTGTTTTTCTGTATTCTCAGTATGAATGTACTCAATTAATTCCATTGATCCACTTATTCGATGGGGCCTGGTTTAAAAATGAGGTTTCTAGCGCGTTTGTATGGAAGGAAGTATTTAAAATCTACAGACAAATAGGATCCATTGACATTTCCAAACACCACTTGTGAATCATTGACATAACGGTGCTTTGCTACTAATAAAAAAACGGGAGACATTGCCACACGAGCGGATCCACCTAGATAGAACACTCCGCTTTTCTTTGTTCGTAATTCAAATCCAACACTAGAGATTAAATCAAAGGACATCTTTTTGTGAATATCCACTACACCTTGATGCAGGAACTCGTGCTTTCCTTGTGGATTGGTAATAATTCCAACACTAGAAGGTTTGTTTTGCAATGCGAATCCAAGGGATGCATTCGCAAATAGCTCCTTTGTTAATTTTACGTTGATGAGCGCTGAAACAGGAATATCGTATTGAATGAAATTCATGTTATCATATGCCGTAATGGCGGAATCTGTTTCATTCATCGTTATGCCAAAATGGCGTTGAACGTAATTTAGTCCCGTCTCGATGGAAATTAACTCACTTAGTCCAAGTCGAACAACGCCACCAAACGTATAGCCAACTTTCTGTTCAATCGTTGTTGTGAAGTTGTCTTTCGTTAAGGTCAATGCATTTGGCCCAATAGCATCCGACGGAATAATCATTCGTGTTTGAAATCCAAAATAATTTGGTACACCAAACTTATTTTCTTTCTGTGCGAACAAGGAAAGAGGGAGAATAAAAAGGATGAGGATAAATCTACGCATATGGACAGAACGTAAAAATAAAGAAACTTGTATAGTTAATTCTTTCATTTATTCTGAAATCCAAGTAGTATTGTATTCAATTGGACGTCGATGCGCTTGCGGCCACTCAACATCAGGATATCCTACATAAAAGATCCCTAGACACTTATCGCGATTACTTAAACCTAAGAATGAAGTCATTTCTTCACTATATATTACTTTAGGTGTGGCCCAGAATCCACCTAATCCATACGCTGTGCAACTCAAATGTAAGTTTTGAATCGCGCAAGCAACTGCTTCAATCTCTTCAATTTCAGGTATTTTCTCCTCTTCTTGTCGCTTCATACTAACCGCAATCACCACCGAAGAAATCATGGGACGACGCAACATCTTTGCCAATTTCGCGTCGTTTTGTTGTTCTTTCGGTGTCAATTTCAAATACGTTTCTCCCAAGAAGGTACTTAATTTCTGTAGTCCACCATCCGTAAACACATGAAAACGCCAAGGTTGAGTATTTCCGTGTGTTGGAGCCCATTGCGCATTCGTTAAAAGCAATTCAATTTGATCTTTTTGAACTTTTCGGGTGGAAAATTGCTCGGGATAAATCGTTCGTCGACTTTTAATGAGTTCGTTGATTTCAGATAAATTAAAGCGCATAATGGTGTTTTTTGACAAAGATAAGGGAATTCGAATAGGAGCGAGACACTCGGAAATTGTATATTTGATAAAATCTGTTTCTGCTCATGAAAAAAGTAACTTGGATTCTATTTTTCTGCTACTCATCCGTTTTATTCGCTCAAAAAACGAATCAAGTCGATGGCTTTTTCTCGAAAGTAAACGGGGAGGTACTGAAGTACTTTTCTCCTTTGCACGAATTTGCAGATAGCTCACTCTTAACGCGTTGCAATGGAAATTCTGTCATCAAGATGCGTGCAGAATTACCAACAGGGAATGTAGCATTCACACAATTTCGTTTTTTAATTGGTCATTCCTCAGGTACAAGTGCAGCAGATCGTCATTTTCAAATCAATTTAAATGGCAAAGAACTGTTTTTATTGGAAACAAAAGCAAAGCGCAGCGGACTCTTTTTCGAAGATTCATGGATTTCAAACGATGTCGGATATGAACTTCAATGCATAGAATACGACATTAATAAGGATGTCTTTGGTTATTTAACCATAAAAGTTCCAACGGAATGGGTGAAAGAGAAAGCTGAATTTTCGTTCACGGGAAAAGATGAGCAAAGTCGTGATTGGCTGATGGTTTTCATGCACCGTAGTGACTGGAAATTTCAGTTGGAAGCGAGTAATTTAATTCTTAAGAATGCCTTGAGTCGGGAATTAATTGTCCGAGTGGATCACCCATACACGGAAAAAACACAAGAAATCCGAATCAAATCTAAATACTTTGACTTGAAGGAAACAACTACTCCGGGCTACAATTCCCTGCGTTTCCCAAGTTATCCGAAGGATTTTGTTGGAACGGACAGTATTCACATTTTCATTGGAAAGCAGGTCTTTCATCAGATAGTAACCGTTCAAGAAACGAAAAACTACACCTTTCACATCATTCACCATTCTCACAATGACATTGGTTATTCGCACCTTCAAACGGAAGTGGAACAAATTCAAAACCGAAATATTCGATCTGCGATTGCATGGATTCAACAGTCCGCAAATACTCCCGAAAAACCAGTTTGGCACGTTGAATCCCTTTGGGCCGTGGAGAACTTCATGAAAGAAGCTAGTTCGATGGAAAAAGCAGTGTTTATTCAGTATGTTCGTTCTGGGAATATTGTGCTTTCTGCCAATTACGCGAATGTTCTGACAGGACTTTCTCAAGCAGAGGAACTCAATTGGCTAGTTGAATACGGGCAACAATTAGAGAAAATCTATGGGATTCGTATTTCCAACGCGATGATTACGGACATTCCTGGAATCACCTACGATGGATTAAACAATTACACTCGAAATCACATTCCCTATTTATCTTTAGGTCCCAATTACGTGGAGAATTTACCTGATCACGGCGATCGAGTAGGAGGAGTGATCAAAGAAACGGGAGATCACGTGTTTTACTGGAAACCAAGTTTAAATTCGAGCGAAAAACTTATGGTTTGGACCGCAGGAAAAGGTTATTCGTATTTTCACAACATCCAAGACGGTGAAAAAGAAAGCAAATGGGAGTCACGTATTTCAGCGTATGTACACCAATTGCAAAGCAGCAATTATCCATATGATTTGGTTCAATTACGCTACACTAAAAACGCAGACAATGGTCCTGTGGACACGAGCTTATGTTCCTTTGTTCATTCCTGGAACGAACGCTATGATTCACCGAAGTTAGTCATCGGAAATATCGATTCACTTTATCAAAACTTCGAAAAGCGTTATGGTTCAGAGATTCCGGTTCGCACGGGAGAGATCAGTCCGTATTGGGAAGATGGAGCCTATTCAACTGCTGTCGAAGAGATGGCCAATCGAAAATTAGCCTTGCAAACGATTGCTTTGGATGAATTTGCACGAAGTAAAAACAGGTACTCCACGCATGAAACTGAATTTTATCAATTGCACCGAAATATCATTCTTTTCCACGAACATACCTGGGGATCTTGGTGCAGCATTTCTGATCCAGCGATCTTTTTCACAACGGAACAATGGCGCATTAAGAAGTCCTTCTTGGATTCAGCAGAACAACAATACACACGCTTAAGTACAAAACTAGGTTATCAATATCCTGAGTCAACAACTGTTGGAAGTGTTAAAAAAGGTAAAATCACCAGCTTTGATGTCGATCTAAGTACAGGAGGCATCACGAAGATCATCGTTGATCATGAGAACCTCATTTCTGAACGTGCTCCGTATGATTTCATGGAATTCATTTACGCCAAAGGAATTTCTCCTATGCAGTTTTTTGGCCCGACTAATATCTCCGTACTGGAGGATCGTGAAGACGAAAAAGAAAAGTACGTTCATCTCAGTTTCGATTTGCTCGGATTTAAGCATGTCCAAGTTAGCTATAGCTGGAAGAAAAACACCAATCGCATTGTTGTTCATGTCGAAGCAGATAAAAGCGAAGAATTCGACAAGGAATCCTTACACATTGCTTTTCCATTTAAGGAATCCAACTGGAAATTAAACTATGGAGCAGAAAACCACAACTTAAGTTATCCAAGAGATCAACTTCCAGGCTCCAACAAAGAGTTTATTTGCGTGAGTAAGCAAGTCGAGTTAAGCGATGATAAACACAAGCTCATCCTTAAAGCACCTGCATTTAGTTTGTTTGAAGTCGGTTCCATCATTCAAGAAGAAAAAGTGAATGGAGCAAAAGTTTGGACAAGAGAAAACGCCGCGGTTAACCCACTGTATTTGTATGTGTTAAACAATTATTGGCACACGAATTACAAGGCTTCACAAACTGGACATTTATCCTTTGATGTGAGTTTGGAGATAGAATAATTGTATATATTTACTAAAAAATAAGTCGCATGAAAAAGATTATCCTACGTATCGTATTCCCTTTTTTAGTCGGATTTGGTGTGTTAATCGCCCTTGGTTTACCCATTGGACAAGCGCTTTTCACCGGAATTTGTGCAATCACTGGCATGTACATTGGACAGTACTTTAGTAAAAGTCGAGCTGAGAAGCAAAATACGAATATTTAGGGTTTTCTACGAGCTTTGTACATGTAAGCACATGAACATCAGACTAAATGTCATTTTAACACTAAGTATAAAAATTTTGTTAACTTTGACCTAAGAGTGGACGTGATGTTACGGCCACAAATAAGTCCATATGCGCGCAATCATCAATGGAGTTGGGAGTTACATACCTGAAATCACCGTAAAGAACGAAGACTTTTTAAAACATCAATTCCACTCCGATTATCAGAAAATCATCACCGAAGATTCAAGGTCGATCATCCGAAAGTTTGAAAAAATCACAGGGATTTCTGAGCGACGTTATGTGAGTGAAGCATTAAACAACGATGATATTGCACTAATCGCTGCGGAACGCGCGTTGGAACAATCAACCATTGATAAGGAGCAACTTGACTACGTTATTGTCGCCCATAATTATGGAAATGTCGAATACGGTTCCAATCGATCTGATTTCATGCCCAGTCTAGCGACACGTGTCAAACACCGTTTAGGCATTAGAAATAACAATTGTGTTGCTTATGACATCGTTTTCGGTTGTCCAGGTTGGGTAGAAGCCATGATTCAATCAACGATTTATATTCAAAGTGGTCAAGCAAAGAATTGTTTAGTTATTGGTTCCGAAACGCTCTCCAGAGTAGTTGATCCAGCAGATCGCGACTCAATGATTTTTGCAGATGGGGCAGGCGCATGTGTATTAAGTGGCAATTCTACAGAATCGAAAGGGGTTCTTGGATTTGCGTCCCAAACTTTTTCCTTCGAAGAGGCCGATTTTCTTTACAATGCCAAATCATTCGGACAACAAGAAAATGAACAAGATCGCTTTATTAAAATGCAAGGGAGAAAAATTTATGAATTTGCTTTAAACCATGTTCCAGTTGCAATGAAGATGGCACTAGAAAAAAGTGGTGTTGCATTGAAAGATCTCAAAAAAGTACTGCTGCATCAAGCAAATGAAAAAATGGATGAAGCCATTATTCAACGATTTTATGGGCTTTACGAACAAGAAACACCGTTAGACATCATGCCGATGAGTATTCATCTGCTTGGTAATAGTTCAGTTGCAACCGTTCCAACCTTATTGGATTTGATTTTACAAGGGAAATTAGAAGGTCACGTAATTCAACCAGGTGATTGCGTAATGATGGCATCAGTAGGAGCAGGAATGAACATAAACGCGTTTGTATATCGCTTTTAAAGCGCCAACTTCCCTTTATTCAACCAAATCAATTGAACTTCCGTTGTTTCTTGAAGTCGTTCGGCTAATTTGAAGTAGCGTTCAGATAGAGATGATAAAAAATCCTGAGCTTTGTTTCCTTCGTCACTGAGTCCTTTCAATTTGTCGATTGACCAGAATTTCACCAAGTGATCGATGATATTCGCGTAGTCATGACTTGTGTAAACACCAATTTTTTGCGTGATAGATGCGTAGTTAAGGTATTGATTTTTTTCTGTCCCAAAGTCCATTAAAGAAGCGGGCATGACAATTTTCTTTTTCATCATTTGAACGAAAGCGGCAAGTCCACCATTGGGATCGGCTTCAAAAACTTTGCTCATGAAAAACTTATATGCTTTCTCGTGCAATGCTTCTTCACCTGCGATGGTATTGCATATTTTCGCTAGCAATTTATCTCCAGATTTAAACGCGATTTTCCCAGTATTTACGTGAGATATTTTTGTTGCACGCTCTTGAAATGACGTGTATATTAGTCCATTGTAAGGATCTGCGGCAGTTTGTAAATCGATTCCGTTGTGAATCAAACGTTGAATGGTTGTCTCTACTTCACGCATGTCAACGCGTCCACTGAGGTACAAGTATTTGTTCAATAAATCACCGTGACGGTTTTCTTCGGCTGTCCACAAGCGAGACCAACGTGCCCATGCACCGGTACTTGCCACATTGCGCTCCACATTAACACCTTCCAATAAATTGAAAAAGGTTTGATAACTCGGAAGTGCTTCTTCGGTAATCATGTTTCCAACCAATGAAACCATTACTGTATCTGGAACTTGTGCAATACTTTCTTGAAGAGCACGTACTTGATCCATAAAATCAGCATCAGCTGCATTTGGAATAAAATCAGTAGGCTGCCAACATTCCTCCGGAAGATTCATTTTATCGGCAATAAACGCATGAACATCTGGCTCAATTGATTTTAATACTTCCAATTTTCGTTCGAATGCCATGCTATACTGTGATTTGTGAATTTGGGTGCAAAAATAAGCTTATTTAAAAGAACTTCTTGGAGTTTTCTTAAACTCCGTTCCTTTTTCTCATATGGAAGCAACGCATTCAAATGCGCACACCTCATTCGAGGAAAGTTTACGTTCTAGAAAATAGTGAATTAGTGAAACGACAAAAACAACATACTATGAAAAAACTAAAACGATTATTCTTAACACTTTTCAGCGTTATTTCTTTAAATGTGTTCTCACAAGCACAAGTTTCCATCACAAACACTTCTGGACCTAATACGTGTGATGGAACAGCATCACTTGACAGCACAAACATGGGGATTACTTCAATTTCTTGGATGCCCTACGACACGGGAATATCCACAGAAGGTGTTTTCAGTTGGACAAATTTATGTCCTGGAAATTACCTTCTAACGTACACTGCAAACACTATTCCTTTGGCGGAATTAGTCACAATAGTATATACTCCATGTCAAGGCTATACGCTAACAAGTACAGCAAGCAATTCAACAAACTCAACAATCTGTAATGGTACAGCAACGATAACCGCAAACGGCTTAGCGCCTTATTCGTATGTGTGGTCAAATATTGGCACACTCACAACAAACACAGCTACGAACCTATGTCCTGGAACTTATTCTTGTGAAGTAACAGACGCAAACGGTTGTCAGGATGAGGCATGGGTAGATGTATTAGATGCATCCCAATTAACGGGTGACACACTAATCATCAATGGTGGTTCAGGTTGTTCACCAAGTATAGGTACATCAACCGCTATGTTAGAGGATTGTTTCTTGGACTTCAGTTCAGTTGATACGGCATTTATCAGTTTTATGACTTTCCCGACAAATCCAATGGATAGTTTAATGGTTGTCTGGTCTGTAATTGATTCAACGGGAATGACAATGCAGATTTATCCGGTTTTTTACCCAGGATTAGGGATGGGGTGTAACGAATTAGAATTTATTTTATATTGTTTTCAGAAAAACACAAACATCCATTCAATCCTGATGTCTTCTTCGATAAATGTAGCTTTCTCTGGAATCGAAGAACATTCAGGTCATACGAAACAACTCATTAGGGTATCAGATCTAATGGGAAGAGAAACAAGTGTTCAATCAAATCAACTATTGATATACACTTACAGCGATGGTTCGAAGGAGAAAATATTCATTCAGGAATAATCACTTTCGTGGATAAAAATAAAATCCCTCGGCTAGAATTTAGTTGAGGGATTTTTATGTTTTTATGTGCTTATCAAAATAAATTTTGAAAGGAAGGTCAGGATTACGCTGGCGCGTATTCCTAGTGGGGAGTTCATATCAAGCTAAAACCCAAAATTGATGCGCAATTTGCGGGTATTTTTGTTTTTATGCGCTTATCAACATGAATGTTGAACGCTTTAAAAACAAAAAACCCGGCACTTGCGTGCTGGGTTTTTGCTTGTGACCTTGTCAGGATTCAAACCTGAAACCTTCTGAGCCGTAATCAGATGCGCTATTCAGTTGCGCCACAAGGCCAATTCTGAGTGCAAAGATATACAATTTTCAATAAACGTTGAGTTTTTTCTGAAAAAAATGAAGTGAAAAAGTTGAATTTCATTGTTCCTGCTTCATTTTTATATAAATCACAGATTAAGAATAATGAACTAAACCATTCCTTGTTTGTTTTGTTCTAAAAGAAAACTCATGAAAAAAATGATGTATATTCTTATTGGTATTTTTAGCGTTCTCATTCTAATCGTCATCTTTATGTCCTTTCGTTATTCGAACATTGAAATGCCGAAATACACCGTTCTAAAGTCCTACGAAAAGAATATTGAACTTCGTCAGTATCCAAATATGATTGTGGCTAAAACGAATGTAAAGGACAAATCCTTTGAAAATTCTGGAAGTGATGGTTTCCGAAGCATAGCAGGGTATATTTTTGGAGGGAATGAAAAAGCACAAAAAATTGCAATGACTTCTCCAGTTGTTATGGAATTGAATGATTCTGCAACCATGTACTTTGTGATGCCAAGTCAATACAAAAAAGATGAATTACCAAATCCTTCGAACAAAAACGTAAGTATTCAAGAAGAAGTTTCCAAAGTACTATTGGTAGTTCGCTATGGTGGATACTCCAGCGATGAACGCATCAATAGTCATATTGCAGTCCTGAAAAACATTATTCAAAAACACAACTTAAAAGCGACTGGTGGATTCATGTACATGGGCTACAATGCTCCATGGGACATCATCAACCGTCGAAACGAAGTTGCGGTGGAGATCATACCCTGATTTCCAAGTTGGTTTTATGCTAACATCTGATTGATTATTGCTAATTTTCCTCGTGAAGAAGAAGTATTTTCGACAAGCAAAGCTATAACCATGTATCCATATCAAATCAAAAGCCTTGATGCATACCATCAAGCATATCAAAAAAGTATTGAGCAACCAGAAGAGTTTTGGGCTGAAATCGCTGAAAACTTCGTTTGGAAAAAGAAATGGGATAAAGTCCTGGAATGGAATTTCACGGAACCTTCTGTCAAATGGTTTCAAGGAGGAACATTGAATATTACCGAGAATTGCCTGGACCGACACTTGGCGGATAAAGGTAATCAAGCTGCGTTGATATGGGAATCGAACAATCCAAGTGAAGCTTCTGTCACCTACACCTACACAGAATTGCATGCAAAAGTCATGCAGTTTGCCCATGTTCTTCAAAACAATGGCGTACAAAAAGGTGACCGTGTGTGCATCTATATGGGAATGATTCCTGAATTGACAATTGCAACACTTGCTTGCGCGCGTATCGGAGCAATTCACTCGATTATCTTTGGCGGATTCTCCGCACAAGCAATCGCCGATCGATTAGATGATGCCCAAGCTCGTTTTATCGTTACGTGTGATGGAGCTTTTCGTGGCGCAAAGGACATCCCATTAAAATCAGTGATCGATAATGCGTTAGTTGGAAATAAAACCATTGAACGCGTTGTTGTATTTGAGCGCACACGCGTACCAGTTTCCATGTTGAAAGGACGCGATGTTTGGTGGAGCGATGAAATCCAGAAAGTGGAGGAGGCAGGCAATCCATTTTTTCCAGCGGCGGAAATGGATGCAGAGGATATCCTCTTTATTCTATATACTTCCGGCTCGACTGGAAAACCAAAAGGAGTGGTTCACACAACGGCGGGATATATGATTTGGACAAATTACACGTTTGTCAACGTCTTTCAATACCAACCGGAACAAATTCATTTTTGTACAGCGGATATTGGCTGGATTACAGGACATAGTTACATCATTTATGGTCCATTGAGTGCCGGAGCAACTTCACTGATGTTTGAAGGAATTCCAACATATCCGGATGCTGGTAGGTTCTGGGACATAGTCGACAAATTTAAAGTTGACATTCTTTATACTGCACCAACCGCAATTCGCAGCTTAATAGGCTTCGGATTAGAACATGTGGTGAACAAAGATTTGAGTTCATTGAAAGTCCTTGGATCCGTTGGAGAGCCAATCAACGAAGAAGCGTGGCAATGGTACAATCAACACATTGGCAAAAATAGGTGTCCGATTGTCGATACTTGGTGGCAAACAGAAACAGCTGGAGTCCTCATCTCAAACTTGGCTGGAGTAACACCAAGCAAGCCATCCTACGCAACATTGCCATTACCGGGCGTTCAGCCATGTTTAGTGGATGATGCCGGAAATGAAATTGAAGGAAATGGTGTCAATGGAAATCTATGCATTAAATTTCCATGGCCGGGAATCATTCGCACAACCTACAATGACCACGAGCGCTGTCGTCAAACGTATTTCTCCGTTTATGAGAATTACTATTTCACAGGTGACGGATGCTTACGTGACGAAGATGGCATGTACCGAATAACAGGACGCGTGGACGATGTCTTAAACGTCAGTGGACATCGAATCGGAACAGCAGAAGTGGAAAACGCCATCAATATGCACACAGGTGTGATTGAAAGCGCTGTTGTTGGATATCCGCACGACATCAAGGGACAAGGAATTTATGCCTACGTAATCATTGAAAATCAACACGGAGATGCTGCGTTGACGAAACAAGATATCCTTCAAACAGTTTCTAGAGTGATTGGTGCGATTGCAAAGCCGGATAAAATCCAATTTGTTTCTGGACTTCCAAAAACACGAAGTGGAAAAATCATGCGTCGCATTTTACGTAAAATAGCAGAAGGTGACACCTCAAATCTAGGAGATACAAGCACTTTATTGGATCCATCAATTGTTGATGAAATCAAATCAGGCGCGTTTTAGTTTTTCAGAATGAGGTACTGATAAGGTGCTAAACTTATAGTGCTTCCTAAAGTAAAACTTGCATTTGTGAGAGCATTGGTCCAGCTACCTGTCAATGGACTAGGGACAGCATAGGATTGTGTTGAATTACGTACGTTGACAATGATCACCACACTTTCGGAACCAAGCACTTTCTTCATACAAAGCACATTAGCAGAATTCACAAAATTCGAAATCGCTCCTTTGCGCGCTGCTGCAGATTCATTGTGGAAAGCTAGCATGTCTTTGTATGCTTGAAGCATGTCCTGATTGATGGTCCAATTGATGGGTGAATTGGTAAAGAATGGAGTAGTAGTACTTCGTCCAACTTCTTGTCCGGAATAGATCAAAGGAACACCGCCCATAAATATTGCAGAAACCGAAGCTGCTAAAGCTCCAGCTTTCCCATTGAATAGCGACCAAGGCGAAGCATCCCACGCGGACTCATCATGATTGGTTGTAAATCGTATTTTGTGATTTCCAGTAGGCATATTCGTGTATTCTGACAAATGTGTATTGTACAAAAAAGCAGAAGTTGTCCCGTTCCAAACATTTTTACAAGCCGTATAGAAATTCCATCCGTAAGTTAAATGAAATCCAGCGGTATAATGATCCGCCCGTGTTCCTTCCGCTAAAAACAACAAATTACGGTTAGCAATAGAGTTCAATGAAATGATGGCTTCTTGCCAAAACGCGAATGGAACTCCATCGGCATAATCGCAACGGAATCCATCGACATTTGCTTCAAGTACCCAATATTTCATAGCGTCGATCATCGCTAATTTCATGTCAGAATTGTTGAAATTCAAGTCCGCAACATCGTTCCAATTCGTTCCCGGAGGAATGATGATATTTCCTGCTGCATTTTGCGAATACCAATCTGGATGATCTGTGATCCAATTATTATCCCAAGAAGTATGATTTGCCACCCAATCCAAAATAACAGACATTCCCAATTGATGCGCTTGTGTTGTTAGAGCTCTTAAATCGGCTAAGGAACCATATTCCGTGCTTACTTTTTTGTAATCCTTTACGCAATAAGGTGAATGAACGGAGTTTACAATTCCTTCTTCATAAATCGGCATCAACCAGATAGTATTTACTCCAAGTGCTTTGATTTCATTCAAACGATTGATCACTCCCTGTAAATCTCCTGTTGAACTAAACGCACGTATGTTCACTTCGTAGATCACTGCGTCTTCCGTTGCCGGCATTGATGCAAATGGTGTACCATATTGATGGTAACCAGAAGGATCTGTTGGAATCGGTGGAGTAGGCGTGGGAACTTTATCCTTCTTGCACGAAGTTAAAACTACCAGCATTAAAAAAACGTTCAGAAAGTATTTCATAAGTATTGCTAAGTGTCAAATATACACACAATACAAACGACATACGACTTCACCTACGAAAGCAGCAATAAAATAAGTTCAATAAAATCACGTTAACCAGTTCCAAAGAATTTTTTTTTTAAAAAATGACGGGGAATTTGTTAAAATGTAAACTAAATAGTTAACTTTGGAAAAGATTAGAGAATTTAGATTTTATAAAGAGCGGTTTTTAAGCTTCTACTTTGAGCAATCGCCCAAAGTTCAAACAAAAATCGATTACATCTTAGATTACATACGTTTTGAACGAGAAGTACCAAAGAAATTCTTCAAGAAACTAGTTTCAAGCAATGGCATCTATGAAGTTCGCGTGTTAACGTCGGAAAAGAGTATTCGCATTCTTTGTTTCAAAGAAAAAGAAGAATTGATTGTCCTCACGAATTGTTTTGTGAAGAAGTCGCAAAAAACGCCAATAAAAGAAATTCGTTTAGCAGAAAAATTAAAAAAAGACTACAGCCATGGAAAAGATTAGCACATTCGAAGAATTATTACAAGCCAAATACGGTTCCAAAGGGTCCGAGAAACGCGATCAATTCGATCGTGAGTCCATCGCCTTTCGCCTTGGCGAACAACTCAAAGCAGCGCGAAAAGAAGCGAAGCTATCACAAGAACAATTAGCCGAAAGAACCGGTACCAAGAAAAGCTACATCTCGCGCATCGAGCGCGGGATGAGCGACATTCAATTCTCCACTTTTTTCAAATTGGTAGAAATTGGCTTGCAACGTCGATTGCTTGTTGAGATTATCTGATTTACCAGAATATGGTATAAAGCGCCACGAGTAAAGACAGAATCACGAGCATTCCAACAATGAATCCATTGGATAAACGAAACATACTTCGGTCAATTTCCATGGCATTTGGAACAACGCCACGTTTCGTTTCCCTTAAACTGATTATAACCATTCCAATGGCACATAGGACGAATACAAACCCCATGCGGTCAATGAATGGAATTTCATAAATACCATTTGCATTTTTTACCGCGAATCCTAGTGGATTCAACCATTGCAAGGAAACAAAGAGCGGAAGAAACTTCAACAAAATCGAAAACAAAAAGCCCCCAATGGTGGCAAAAAGTGCCGCGTTAGACGTTGTCTTTTTCCAGAAGAATCCAAAGATAAACATGGCAAAAATTCCAGGACTAACGAAACCCGTATATTCTTGAATGTATTGGAATCCTCCTTTTTTATCGATCCCTAAAAACGGCGAAACAGCCATCGCAATAATCATCGCAACAACAATCGAAATTTTACCTACGTTCACCAAGGTTTTCTCCGATGCTTCTGGTTTGATTTTCGTTTGATAAATATCCAAGGTGAAAATGGTCGCAATGCTATTCGCTTTTCCCGCTAATGAAGCAACAATCGCTGCTGTCAATGCGGCAAAGGACAATCCTTTTAATCCAGAAGGTAATAAATTCAATAGAACCGGATATGCGCGGTCTGGATTTAATTCTCCTCCCTGTAACATCTCGGTTTGAAAATGTCCGTTTTGATACAGCACATAAGCTGCGATTCCAGGCAGGACAACAATTACCGGCATCAATAATTTTAAAAATGCGGCAAACAAGATTCCACCACGCGCTGTTTTTAAATCTGCACCTAATGCCCGTTGCGTGATGTACTGATTGCATCCCCAGTAATTTAAGTTGATGATGAGCATTCCTCCAATCAAAACAGAGAGACCAGGTAGGTCCATGTAGTTGGAATTGGATTTATCGAAAATCATGTGGAAATGATCACCTGCTTGACTTTTTAAATACGACAAGCCATCCCAAACGCCGGACCCACCAAACTCTTTTGCAACTAGATCTACCGCCAAATACGTCGTAACGAGTCCGCCAAGGATTAAAAAGAATACTTGAATGACATCCGTAAATCCAATGACTTTCATTCCTCCGAGGGTAATAATCACTGCGAAAATCGCTAAAAATGCCATGCAGAAGAACAAGTTCAATCCAGAAATACTGCTAATAGCCAAAGCGCCCAAATACAAGATTGCTGTTAAATTAACAAACACGTACAACATCAACCAAAAAACCGCCATAATCATGGCCACTTGTCCATTGTAGCGCTTCTTCAAATACTGCGGCATCGTTGAGATTTTGTTCTTCAAGTAAACAGGCATAAAGAACACAGCAACAAGGATTAAGACCGCGGCGGACATCCATTCATAGGTAGCGATGGCGAGTCCCATTTTGAATCCACTTCCGCTCATTCCGATAAATTGTTCGGCACTGATATTACTTGCAATCAAGGAGGCACCAATTGCCCACCAAGTCAAGGATCCTTCTGCTAAAAAGTAATCTTGACTGTTCAAGGATTCTTTTTGCTTGCGCTTATAAATCCAAAAACCGTAACCGACAATGATGACGAAATAAACGAAAAAGACAAGAATATCGGTAGTAGATAAGGTATGCATGGTCTAGGTTGTTTTGTAATGAATGGTAGAAAGAGAGTGAAGTCTTTCTGCGCTTTGTTCCGGTGTAATGTCTCGTTGTGCTTCCCCTAACATTTCGTAGCCCACTTGGAATTTCTTCACACTTGCGCTACGTAAAAGTGGCGGATAAAAATGCATGTGCAAGGTCCACTCTGGATGCGCTTTTCCATCAGTTGGCGCTTGATGAATACCTGCAGAATAGGGGAATGAACACTGAAAAAGGTTATCGTATTTGACGGTCAAACATTGAATCATTTGCGCAAAACTCAACTGTTGAGCACTCGATAATTGCAACAGATGCTCACAAGGAAATTTAGCAACAATCATTGTTTCAAAAGGCCAAGTCGCCCAGAAAGGAACCAACACCACAAAGTGTTCATTCTCTGCAACGATTCGCTCTTGTTTCTTTATTTCTTCTTGAACATAATCCAAAAGCAATGGACTTCCGTGCTTTTTGTCATAATTCAACAATTGATGTTGCGTTTTCGCTACTTGTGTTGGAATTGATTCTTGCGCCCAGATTTGTCCATGTGGATGTGGATTGCTACATCCCATCACACTTCCCTTATTTTCAAAAATCTGTACATGATTGATATAATCCAAAGTACCCAAGGATTTGTATTCATTCGTCCAAGTTTCGATGATGACATGCAATTCTTGAACGGACATTTCCGCTAAGGTCAAAGCGTGATTGGGTGAAAAACACACCACTTTATTGATGCCTCGCTCTGCTTTGCTTTGGAAGAAATCTGAATCGAAATCTATTTGATCAACGGGATCCTTCATCAATGCAGAAAAATCATTTTCAAACACGAAGGTTGATGCGTATGCTTCATTTTGTATTCCATTGGAACGCTCATTTCCTGGACACAAATAACAGTTTTCGTCGTGAGTTGGACGCTGTTCCTCGTTTAACTCTTCCGTTTGACCTTGCCACGGACGCAATGCGCGCTGCGGTGAAACGAGAATCCATTCGTCCAATAGTGGATTATAACGTCGGTGAGGATGGACGTTTTGATTAAACTTGTTCATGCCATGTAAAATGTTGAATTCCTTGACTTATGTTGATTGGATAAGCTTTTGCTTCAATTCCAAATTTTGCTAAATATTCGCGAGTAAGCACCTGAATCACGGACTGTTGACAATCCTTTTTTAATAGAACAAGTAAGCAGCCTCCAAATCCACCGCCCATCATGCGTGCACCAATTACATCTTTGTGACTTATGGCACTTTGTTGTAAAAAATCCAGTTCCTTGCAGCTCACATCATATTGAATGGAAAGCCCTTCGTGGGTTTGATTTAACAAGCTTCCGAGCAATTTTTCGTCCTTGTTTTCTAAGGCAGACATCGCTAAATGCACACGTTCAATTTCTTCAATGACATACGAAGCTCGTCGGAAAGGGATTTCTCCCATTTGCCCACGTAAAGCTTCTAAATGGCGCATTTCACACTGTCGAAAAGAAGTGATTTCCGGAAAAGACTGTTTGACGATATCAAGCGCATGCTCACATTCGGAGCGGCGTTGGTTGTAAGCTGATTCCGCTAAATCATGTTTAACGCAAGAATCGATAAGCAAGAAGGTACTGTTTTCCAATTCTGCATGGACGAAATTCAACGACAAATCTTGACAATCCATCAGGATAAAGGAATCCTTTTGACCAAAAACACTGGCAAATTGATCCATAAGTCCACAGTTTACTCCGACAAACTCATGTTCTGTTCGTTGTCCGATGAGTGCTAATTCCTTTTTCGTTTTTCCAACCTTAGCCCATTCATTTAATGCATAAGCAAATCCACAACTCAATGCTGCAGAGGAGGAAAGTCCGGCACCAATTGGAATGCTGCTTCGAAAAATCAATTGAAACGGTGGGATTTTACTTCCAGAAAATTGATGCAAGACCCCTTTGATGTAATTGGTCCAATGATGTTGATCCGCCTGAAAATCTTCTTGTGCATCGAAATGAAACTCTTCTTCAAGGTCCAATGCAAGTACAATGGATTTCTCCGTGGTAGATGGTCCAAGTGCGAAGCCAACATATTTGTCAATGGCCGCTGGACAAACAAAGCCATCGTTGTAATCGATGTGCTCTCCAATTAAGTTAATACGTCCTGGAGCAAAAACGAGTAGGGCAGGGCTCTTTCCAAATTGTGCCTTGAAGTTCAAACTTAATTCCCGGATGAGTGCATTTGGAATATCAATCATTTTTCTGGAGCTAAAATGAATATGTGTGTCCCTAATTTGGGAGAACTTGCTTCAATTTGAATTTCATCATGAAATCCTTCTGTCTTTAAGAGAATCGATGCGATTCCTGCTTCGGACTTTACTGGATTCTCACCAATTAAAGTGGCATTTTTACCTTTGATGATTTTGAAAGTGAATTCCTCTTCAGCGGTAGGAACGAGTGTTTCATTTGATGAAACGAATGCCCGCACAAACACCATGTCCATTTGATCTTTAGCAATTGGAATGCCTTCTGTTACGATATCCATGTTCATGCCATTTGGAATTCCGGGTGTAAAAACTTGATGGAATGCCACTTCTTTATTATTTGCATATCCAACCGCCTTTAGTGTTCCGGGGACAAACTTCGAAACTTGAAAATGAAACGGAGGATGATTTAAGTGATCACTAAAGGAGTTTATCGTCGGCTTTTGGCGTCCAATTAAGGAATCGTTTAAATACAATTCCACTTCTTCAGCGTTGCTAAATATGGTGACGTCAAGCGGTGATTCCGATGTCCAGTAATTAGCAATGCTAAGACAATAACCTGATTCTAAGCGCGGGTCACGCAAAGAATCCAAAGGTGAGACTTGACTTTTGTAAAACTCGTAAGAGAATTTCGGGATGCGAAAAATATCAGCTATTCCAGAAGACTCTAAATCCGGACTGTAACCTCGGTTGTAATCGAACATCAACCAATTTGCTTCACCAATTATTTGTTTCCCTTGGTGATTTGAATTGCTTGCTTCTTGAAAGTTGAATGCTTGTTGCAATAAACGTTTCTCGCCGGCAGATCGCAACTGGCGTGAAGTACGCTCTTCTTCCTTCAAATCCGAAAAAGTACTTTGTTGGAATCCGGCATTTTGCGCATAGTATTCCCAATCACCGTATTCTGCTACGAGGATGTGTTTCGTTCCATTTTGATAGGAATTCCAATAAGCGGGAGCTTTGGCATGTTGACGTGCAGGAATAAACAAATCGTAAGATGGATCATCAATCCAACTGCAGCTAATGGAATAAAACGGCATTTCTTTATCCAGAATGGCATTCAATTCTTTTGTAAATGGAGGTTCCATCCACGTTTCATTCAAGGAATTCTCCCAAAACAGGACACAGGCACGATTACGGTCGCGTCGAACCATATCGCGTAGATTCTGCTTGACATTTACTTGAAACGTAGAATCTCCCATAAATTGCCATCCGGGAAGACAGTCCATGACAATCAATCCAAGTTCATCGCAGGCATCCAAAAAGGACTCTGACTGTGGATAATGGGAAAGTCGCACAAAATTGAATCCTGCATTTTTAATCAGAACAGCATCGCGCCAATTCGCATTATCCGAAAGCGCATATCCGATATAGGGATATTCTTGGTGTCGATTCGTTCCAGAAAGCGCGTATTTTGATCCATTCAGGTAAAATCCATCTTCTTTCAATTCAAAGAAACGGATGCCAACTCTTTGGTGTTGTTCGTCCACCAGATTATTGTCTTTGTACACACGAACAATCATATCGTACAAAAACGGATGACTCGGACTCCATAGTTCTGCATGAGCAACACTCACATTTGATTCGATTTGTTGACTTGAATGTCCTAGTAATTCTTGTGTAGTAGAAATGCTTCGATTCGAAAATCCTTTTCCATCCGTAATCGTTGTTTCGACTCGAATGTTAGCAGGATTTTTCGATTCATTTTTTACATGAACTAGGACTTTTGCCTTCGCAGTGGAGGCGTGAAAGGAATTAAAATTCACAAAAACACCACCTGAAGCCGGAATGTTTTCATGCACGGCATCAGTGATGTGAATGGCATTTGTCTTGATTAAAGTGACATTGCGGTAGATTCCTCCGTAATAATTAAAATCAAGTTCCTTCAATGGTTTCCCTGGTGGAATTTGATAATTGTCTTCATTATTAACACGTATTTCAATGACGTTTTTTCCACTTTTTAATACTGATGTCAAATCAACAGTAAAAGGAAGATATCCGCCTTCATGTGTTGTCATCCATGTTCCATTCAAGTAAACGGAAGCGGTCATCATGACGCCTTCGAAATACAAAAATGCTTTTTCATTTTTCTTTAAATGGCATGCAAACGATTTTCGATAAACGCAATCACCTTGAAATTGAGAAACCACCACTTTGGACTCCAATCGAGCTGTGTGCGGAAGTGTCACTTTTTCCCAAGCTTGGAAAATTGGGCTACCCTTAACATCTGCACGTAAAAACTCCCAATCAGAGTTAAATGACTGTTCTGAACGTTGTCCATAAAGGTTCATTGTAGAAGTCAACAGTAAAACAACTATGCTGCAAATTTTTTGAATCATCGCTTTAATTTAAGAATGCATCCAAAGCCATGGAGGGCTTTCCATTATTTTGCCAGCAATTAAGTTGATAATTGCTCCAAGATTTCGCACCTTCCGGTTCCCAGTAGATGACTCCAAGTCCACGCTTTCCTGGAATGCCACGAACGATGGAAATCACTTGATTTAACATGTCCTGTGTGTTTTGAACTAAGGTATAATCGCCACCAACTTCTACTACCATGACGTCTTTGTCATAACGCGTGACCATGTCATTCAAATTTGTTTCAAGATCGTTAATTGTTGCCGTGTAATCACTTCCTAACCAATATGGATAATAAGAAGCACCAATCACATCGAACTTCATTCCATTTGCGACGGCTAAATCAAAGAACCAACGAAAACGGCTATTATCATTTCCTTTGTCGATGTGAACAATCACTTTGATGTTTGAATCGATGTCTTTCGTTGCGTCGTATCCTTTATTCACAAGCGCCGACAATTGTCCAAAATTCGTATACGATCCTTCCGGCCAAAGCATGCCACTTGGAATTTCATTTCCGATCTGAACCCATTCCGGAGTGACTCCAGCGGTTTTAAGGGCATTCAACACATCATACGTATGCTGATAAACAGAATCTTTCAATGCGGAAAAAGTACAATTCACCCAAGCAGCCGGTTTTGTTTGATTCGCTGGATCCGCCCATGTATCTGAATAATGAAAATCAATCATAACGCGCATGCCCAATTCCTTCGCACGAACAGCCATGGCAACAGTTTCCTCTTTCGAACAATGTCCGCTTTGTGGATTATTCGACGGATTCACAAAAACACGTAGGCGAACAGTATTCATCCCTCTGTTTTTCAAGATGACCAAACAATCAGTTTCAGTTCCATCGGATTCGAAGAACTTGAATCCAGTCGCTTCCATTTGAGGCAACCAGCTAACATCGCCACCTTTAGCCAAATAATCAGTTGAAACAGGAGGACCAGGAGGTTTTGGTTTGTTTTTATCCTTACAGGAAGCGGAAATCCCAAGGAAAGAAAGTAATATAATACTTAACAGTTGTTTATACATGGTCGTTATTTACAAAGTGAAAGATCGTATTATTTTCATAGACTTCGTCTTTTCGAAGTACACAGGAAGGAAAATGTTCATGATTGGGCGCATCTGGGAAGTTTTGCATTTCAAAACAAACTCCACTAGTCGCATGATAGCTAACACCTTGTTTTCCGTTTAAGTTTTCTGGCAATCCACAACCGATGAACAAATGTGCTGCCGGTTGATTGGACTTCACCAACATTTTCCATCCGTTTGTTGGATGCGATAAAGATGCCTGTATTTCTGATTGATCGGAAATAACGAAGGTATGATCTAAACCTGAACGTAACCCAGTAGTTAAATCATTAAATGGTTTTTCGCAAAATTGCTCGAAATTTCCAGTTGGAATATTGTCCGTGTTCTTATCTAAAAAATGTGTGGCATTTAACTGAATGGATTGATTTTCGACGGATTGATCGTGTCCACCTAAATTCCAATAATGATGTTGAGTGACATTGATGATGGTATCCTCTGTTGATTCAGCTTTGTAGTTCATTTTCAGCTCATTGTCATCTGTCAAGGAATAGGTGAGTGTACTCGTTATTTCTCCTGGATAGCCATCCGTTCCTACAGTACTCACATACTTCAAGGTAATCGATTGTTCAGCTGTTTGAGGTTTCGCTATCCAAAGTGCACGACTAAAAGAATCGATTCCACCATGTAAATGATGTGATCCATGATTTTGACTAAGTTGATAGACTTTGTTATTCAGAGAGAAAACACCTTGCTGAATTCGACCAGCGAAAGGACCAACTATACTACCGAAGTAAGGTGGGTTTTCCATATTCATCGATGCGAGGTAATCTTCCAAACGATCGAAGCCAAGAACGACATCCAAACCCTGATTTCCTGGCAAAACACACGAACGCATAACGGCACCGTAAGAAATAAACTCAACCATCATGCCATGCTTATTCTTCAATAAATAGGAATAAACCATTTGACCATCAGGCAATTGTCCAAATTCTTTTATTTCAACCGGTTTCATTTTAACGTTTCCATTAGATTCGAATTGAAAAGTACAAAATAAAGTTTTTTAAAGCATACCAGTACCTACCGGTTTAGTTGTATTTTAGCTACCAGTTTATTCGAATATGCCTTTAATTAAAATTGATCCGAATTCATCACAAACAAAGTACAAGCAAATCATCATGTGTATTGAACGTGCTTTGGCGGATAAACGATTAAAGTTGAACGACAAACTTCCGTCCATCAATAAAATCGCTCTAGCCAATGGACTTTCACGCGATACAGTGCTGCAAGCGTATGATGAATTGAAGAAGCGAGGAGTTGTTTATTCCATTATTGGAAAAGGTTATTTCATTAAAAGTTTGGGGTTTCAACACGAGCAAAACCTATTTCTATTGTTTGATGAATTAAACTCATTTAAAGAGTTGATATACAATGGATTTTACGAAGAGATAAATAAGCGTGCTGAAGTTGATATTTTCTTTCATCACTTCAATTTACCCATGTTCAATAAGTTAATCACTGAAAATGCAGGTAGGTATTCGAATTACATCATTATGCCATCTAATTTAGTAGGGACAGCAGAAATCATTGCCCAATTACCTAAGGAAGCAGTCTACTTGTTGGATCAAACAAATGAATCTTTAGCCGAATATCCATCAGTTTATCAAGATTTCTCCAAAGACATGAAAATGGGACTAAAGGTAGCACACCCACGCTTAAAATACTACCGAAAATTGATACTCATTTTCCCGGGAGCGAAGGAACCGATTGGAATGGTGGAAGGATTTCAGTCCTATTGTGAAGGAATAAAGTTTCCTCATGAAGTGATTCATTTCGTTGAAGAAAAGCACATTCAAAAAGGAGTTGTTTTTATTACACCGAACGATGATCAATTGGTAGAAGTTATTGAATTAGCCAAATCGAAAGAACTAGCCATTGGAAAACACATTGGTATCATTTCCTACAATGAAATTCCTTTGAAAAAAGTTATTGAAAATGGCATTACTACGATATCCACGGACTTTCATGCCATGGGAAAAACGATGGCAAAAATGGTCATGAACGGCAAGAAATCACGCATTGCAAATCCATCCAACATTATTTTGAGGGCAAGTTTGTAAGTTACTTATTTTCGAAAGGACGCAAACACAAAGTTTTGACTCGTACCAAATGGTGTTTGATGGTCTTCTCGTTTGGTTTCGATGCGTTTAAATCCTTCCGCTTCAAATAATTCACTCAAACTGGTTTCGTCGTACTGGGTAATTTCCAATCCACTGCATTTCAGGGGACCATTCGTTGAAAAGGTTCCTACAACTAGATTGTCAGCTTGATTCGCCACCAAACTCGCATAACGACTAATGTCTATTGACGCTGTCAAAAAGTGAAACGCAGCTCGATCATGCCATAAATCATAGGTATTCTCGGGTTGAAATTCGTTGATATCAGAAACAATCCAATGAACCAATAATGCACGTTCACCTAAGCGCAATTTCGCACGTTCGATGGCGTGTGCAGAAATATCCAACACACTTATATTTGTATAACCAAGGTCGAGTAGGTGATCGACCAACAAGCTGTCACCACCGCCAATATCAATGATGGAAGCGGACTTATCCAACTGAAAGGATGCAATGAAATCCAACGAAATAGCTGGTTTTTCTTGTGTCCATGATACTTCTTGGGGCGTTTTAGTTGCGTAAACCGTTTCCCAATGTTCTTTTAGGCTCTTTTCCATAATGCAAAGATGCAGCGGATTCTAGGATTCAACTGTAACTTAGGTTTCTTTCAATACCTTATTTACAAATCCAATTCCAAAAACGCTTGTGGATCATTGGTAAAAATATCCCCATGATTGGAACGAGGATCAAGGTAAAGACAAGTGTCTTGATCAATTGGTGTTGCTCTTTCACGAGTGGAAAAACGAGTGCAAACATCACGTTTATGAGTGGGTAAACAAACAACCATGATACCAACATGATTTTCCATTTTTTGGGCTTTTGCTCTTTATTCATCTTAATTTTCTGTTAATGCTTGTTTAAAATCATTTATTAGATCCTGTGGATCCTCTACACCAATACTCACCCGAATCATTTTCTCTGTAATATTCATGAGTTTTTTTCCTTCTTCTGGAATGTCCACGTGTGTCATCGTTGCAGGATGCTCAGCCAAACTTTCTGTTGACCCCAAACTTACGGCCAATTTGATTAATTTTAATCGGTTCAATATCTCAAACGCCTCTTTTTCGCCGCCTTTAACATCAAAACTGATCATTGCACCTGGACCTAAACATTGCTTTTTGAATATTTCTCTTGTCCGAGGCGACAAGTCATCTTCTAATCCTAGGTAATAAACCTTTTCAATTTTTGGATGATTCTTTAAGTAATCCGCAACTACTCGCGCATTAGCTTGCTGTCTTTCCATACGGATATGCAAGGTCTCCAAGCTCCTCAATAACATCCAAGCAGTATGTGGAGAAATCATATTACCTAGGAAGGTTCTTAAGGTCTTTACTCGAGTGATTACCTCTGAATTCCCCAGAACAGCCCCTGCAATTAAATCGGAATGTCCACCCAAGTATTTTGTGGCTGAATACATGACGATATCTGCACCGAGTTCCAATGGCTTTTGCCAAATTGGACCTAAATACGTGTTATCAACGGCCACATATACTTTGTTTGTTTCTGTTGAAAATTGTTTTGCTAAATCGATGGAATCTGTTATATCGAATAAATCGTTCGTCGGATTTGCTGGTGTTTCGATATAAATCATCGCTAAATCCTTTTCTTTGCCGCTAGCCTTAATTTTTTCAAGGATGACTTCTTTCGAATCATTTACGACAAATTCTACACTATCAATTCCGAATTTAGTCAACACGTGATGTATAAAATGGTGCGTTCCACCATAAACGGGTGCGCTATACAATAACAATGAACCAGGCTTTAAAAACTCCAATAAAACTGTAGAAATCGCACTCATTCCTGATTCAAAAACTGCAGCCCCATCAGCTTTATCCCAAAGCGATAAACGATCTTCTAAAATCTCTAAATTCGGATTATTAATCCTACTGTAAATCAAGCCTAATTCCTCATTGGGTCTTGATTGACGGTGTCCATATGCTACTTCAAAAAAATCTTTTCCTTCTTCAGCTGTTTGAAAAACAAATGTAGATGTTAAAAATACGGGGCATTTTACTGCTCCTTGACTGAGTTCAGGTTTATAACCATGACTCATCATTAAACTTTCTGGTTTCATTTTGTTGTTGATTGATTCGTCAAAAGTAATAATCTCTTTGAATAATCACATCACAATGAAAATTACGGCAAGGTTATTAATCATTCGAAATATTCAAAATTCTTTTCGCAACTTTACCACATGCAAATATGTGTCTACTGTGCGTCAAGCGCGCAAATCCATCCAGAATATTTCAAAGCAACGGAAACGCTTGCTCATTTATTCGCTAAAAATCAGGTTCAAGTTGTTTTTGGTGGCGGATCCTCCGGACTTATGGGTCAACTAGCAGATGGCGTCCTAGCCGCTGGTGGACAAATCAAAGGAATCATGCCTCAATTTATGAACGAGGTAGAGTGGGGACATCGCGGTGTATCGGATTTTGTCTACACAGAAACCATGCACGAGCGTAAAGCGAAGTTTCTGGAAGGAACAGATGCATTGGTCGCACTTCCCGGCGGACCAGGAACCTTCGAAGAATTGTTTGAAGCAATTACCTTGAAAAAATTGGCGCAATTCACGAAACCGATTATTATCCTCAACACACGAAATTACTTTGATGCCTTTCAATTGATGATGCAACAAGCAGTCTCAGAAAAATTTATGTCTGATGACCTAGGTGATTTATATCAAATCGTTCAAACACCTGAAGAAGTACTTCCTGCCATTGAGAAAACACAAGCGTGGACTAAGTCCATTCACGACGCGGGAAAACTTCGCTAATTACTTTTTAAGTTTCAAGGTAGTTAGAATCGGAAAATGATCTGATGGGTAGCTAATACCAAATGGTTCAACAATCGTTTCGAAAGTTAAAATTTCGACTTTTTTATTAGTGAAAATGTAGTCGATTCGATTAGAAGCTTCATTTTTCAAATCAAAATTATTGAACGTATTATTCATGTTGGATTTAACTTGTTTGGAACCAAGTAAAGCATCTTTCATTTGTGCTTGTAAAAAAGAAATCGTTGGATGATCGTCGTTTAAATTCAAGTCCCCACAAAAAATCACGATTTCACGCTTTCCCTTGGTCACTTCTTGAATTTTCTGAAGAATTAAAACGGAACTTTTCATACGCGCCTCTTCTCCTACATGATCAAAATGGGTATTAAATACCCAAAACGATTGTTTGGATTCAAGATGGAAAAATTGTGCATACGTACAAATGCGATTCAATGCGGCATCCCAACCTTTCGAAGGAATATCCGGAGTAGGTGAGAGCCAGAAAGTCCCAGACTTTAGGACTCGAAAACGTTCTTCTTTGTAGAAAATAGGAGAGAATTCACCTGCGTTTTTTCCGTCATCACGTCCAACACCGATAGATTCATATCCAGGAAGATCTAATAACATTTGTTCCTTTTGATGCACTAAAACTTCTTGCATGCCGACGATGTCCACATCGAAACGATTGATTTGACTTGAAATAGCTTTGTGTCGTTCGTTCCATGGACTCGCATTGGAAGTCGTAATATCATAGCGAATATTGTAGGACATCAAATTCAAACGCGACTGAGTGTGAAGAGTCAAAATCCCACATAGGAAAAAGGAAAGAAAACCTATTTGTAACTTCATTAATACGAATCTTCCATTTTTGGAACTTTGCTTGAAGTCTTTTTATAGTAGCCATTCGCAGAAACACCATTTCCAAATCCACATTCGAAACCTGTTTGCGTCACCTTAACAGCTGTTGAATTAAAGGTAAATTTAATAGTACAATCACCTGATTTGTAAACTGCAACACCATTTTTGATTTTCAACTCCTTCATAAATTCACCCATGTTATGGCTGGGTGGACCACCAATAACAAAAACACTTACCTTGATTTTATCCGCACTGATTTGCTTCACTTTCACTGTCCCATCCCCATCATTTCCATTGTCATATTCATATGTGCCGGTTGGATTTAATGTATTCGTTTTCTCCATGAAAAATGAAGTCAGTGTGAATAAGATACTTAGTGAAAATAAAAGGGAATGTTTTGACATGATAAAAATTTAAAGAATGATTAGTTATTGTTCGCTCGGATTATTTAAGTGCTTGCTTTTCCCAATCCATCCGAGATGAGTGTGATCAAAATGATCCAAATACTTTAATCCATACCCCATCATTCGGTCAAAAATAGAATGGGCTAAAAAGATGAAACCAATTTGATAGGCAACCATCCAATCAAAGAAAAAAGAGATGCCCATGAAAATAGCAATGATTCCTTGATGATGGGCGATGTTATAAAATACACCTGCACTTTTCCTCGAAATTACATATGCCAAAAAGGATAAGTCAGGCGCGAAAAACCACAAGAAAAAGACTCCCCATTCCTTTGGGAATTGAAGATGGTATGCAAATAGAAGAACCAAGAAAATCCCTGCCGATTCTAATTTGATGACGTTTTTCATGAGTTGGTATTATTCAGTAAAAATAAATAAATTTCATTTACACTGAACCCCATAAAAAAAGTCCTGACAGTAATGCCAGGACTTTTTTAATATTGATTGAAATGAACTACTTCACATCAAAACGATCAAGGTTCATCACTTTTGTCCAAGCGGCAATGAAATCTTTCACGAATTTCTCTTTTGCATCCGCACTTGCATATACTTCAGCTAAGGCACGTAATTCTGAATTTGATCCAAAAATTAAGTCCGCACGTGTTGCTGTCCATTTCACATCTCCCGTTTTACGGTCACGTCCAACGAAAACTTCTTTTGTATCTGACGTTGCTTTCCACTCGGTAGACATATCTAAAAGATTCACAAAGAAATCGTTTGACAATGTTCCAGGACGATTTGTTAAAATCCCATTGTTTTCATTATTGTAATTCGCATTTAAAGAACGCATCCCTCCAACAAGAACAGTCATTTCTGGAGCTGTTAAGGTTAACAATTGTGCTTTATCCACTAATAACTCTTCCGTAGACAATGTGTATTGCGTTTTAGTGTAATTCCTAAATCCATCTGCCATAGGCTCAAGAACTGCGAATGATTTCACATCGGTTTGTTCTTGTGTTGCATCCATTCTTCCTGGCGTAAAAGGAACAGTCATTGAATAACCTGCTTTTTTTGCTGCTTCTTCAACGGATATACTTCCAGCTAAAACAATTAAATCCGCCATGGATATTTTCTTCGTCGTATTTTTCGCATTGAATTCTCCTTGGATTTTTCTCAAGGCTTTCAATACACGATCTAACTGAGCTGGATTATTTACTTCCCAATTACGTTGCGGCTCCAATTGAATACGCGCCCCGTTTGCACCACCTCGTTTGTCTGAACCTCTGTATGTACTTGCCGATGCCCAAGCTGTTTCAATGAATTCATTTGCTGGAATTCCAGAAGCAAGAATGCTTGTTTTCAATTGAGCGATATCTTGTGCATTCACGATTTCGTGATTTAAAACTGGAATTGGATCTTGCCATATCAAGTTTTCTTTCGGTGCTTCCGGACCTAAATAAAGGGAGTTTGGCCCCATATCGCGGTGAGTCAATTTGAACCAAGCACGCGCAAACGCATCTTCAAATTGCTCTGGATGCTCCATGAATCGTTGTGAAACTAAGTTGTAAGCAGGATCAAAGCGCATGGATAAATCCGTAGTTAACATCGTAGGTAATTGTTTTTTGTTTGGATCAAAAGCGTCAGGAATGATAGCATCCGTTGTTTTTGCAACCCATTGCTTTGCTCCAGCTGGACTTTTCGTTAATTCCCATTCGTAACCGTAAAGTATTTTGAAGTAAGAATGTCCCCATTGAGCAGGAGTAGATGTCCAAGTTACTTCTAAACCTGAAGTAATGGCATCTTTTCCTTTTCCAGATTTGTAGGTGCTTTTCCAACCAAATCCTTGTTCTTCGATACTTGCATCTTCTGGATTTGCCCCTACATGTGATGCAGGTCCTGCACCATGTGTTTTTCCGAAAGTGTGACCACCAGCGATTAACGCTACGGTTTCTTCGTCGTTCATTCCCATGCGTCCAAATGTCTCACGAATGTCCTTCGCCGCTAAAAGTGGGTCTGGATTACCATTTGGTCCTTCTGGATTAACATAGATCAAACCCATTTGAACAGCAGCTAATGGATTTTCCAATTGACGATTACCGGAATAGCGCTGATCAGCTAACCATTTCTTTTCCATTCCCCAATACACATCTTTCTCTGGTTCCCAAACATCTACACGTCCACCGGAGAATCCAAATGTTTTGAATCCCATGTTTTCCAACGCGACATTTCCTGCCAATACCATTAAATCTGCCCAAGATATTTTCTCCCCATATTTTTGTTTGATTGGCCAAAGCAAGCGACGAGCCTTGTCTAAGTTTCCATTATCTGGCCAACTGTTTAATGGTGCAAAACGTTGTTGTCCCGCTGAAGAACCACCACGACCGTCACCCGTACGATACGTTCCGGCACTGTGCCAAGCCATGCGAATAAATAATGGTCCGTAGTTACCGAAATCTGCCGGCCACCAATCCTGTGATTCTGTTAACACTTTTTCAATGTCTTTTTTTAAAGCAATGTAATCAACAGTTAAAAAAGCTTGACGGTAATTAAAATTCGGATCCATCGGATTCGAAAGTGACGAATTTTGATGTAGAATCGATAAATCTAATTGATTTGGAAACCATTCTCGGTTTGTATTCGGCGCTGTTGAAGTTTGATATTCTACAGGCGCAGCAGAAGTGGATTCCGTTTTTGCGCTGGATTTCCCAAAGCCCATAGGACATTGTCCTTCGCTTTTTTCTGCAGCTTTTTGTCCAACTACCATTCCGGTAATGAACAGACTCATAGTCAATAGTTGCTTTTTCATCGTTACTTTATTGAATTTAGTTACTGTCAAATTTACCGCGAAGAAACCATAGAATTCATTGATATTATTTATAGTCGCATCAATAAAACTTATACATTTTCAAGATGGGACTCATTGCCATGAATTTAAAGTGATTATGTACTTTTGATCTATGCATGAAATGGAATTTTACCACGTACAAAAAGCCGATTTACTGGAATTACAGGATATCAGTCGCCAAACCTTTTTCGACGCGTTTTCGGAGGTGAACACCAACGAGGATATGAATCAATACCTAAATATGAATTTATCCTTGGAGCAACTCACAAAAGAGCTTAGTAATCCATCCACATCCTTCTATTTCGCGAAAAGCAACAACGAAATCTTGGCTTATTTAAAATTAAACGAGGCGGAAGCGCAAACAGAAAAACGAGACGTCCCCTCAATGGAGATCGAACGAATTTATGTCCGCAAAGAATTTCAAAACAGGGGAGTGGGTCAGTTTTTACTTGACAAATCAATTCAAATAACCAAGGACAAACAACTGAAATTAATTTGGTTAGGCGTTTGGGAACACAACCTAAAAGCGATTAAGTTTTACGAAAAGAATGGGTTTCACTTTTTCGGAAAGCACTCGTTTTTCCTAGGAGAGGACGAACAAACGGATTTGTTAATGGAATTGCGCATAAACTAATAGTTCTTTCCTTTTTCCTGCAAAAGCTCAAAAGCTTCTTGGAATGTAGGAATGACATCAGATTCGTATCCGAAAGTTCTTCCTGTAGCAATGTTGTGGAATTGTTTCATTGCTTTCATGTGCGCACCGGAACGCATGAAATCCAACATGACTTCACGATTTTCCCAAGCGGTAATGGTACATTGGTATCCTTTCACTCGTTTCGCCGAAACATGTAATTTTCCTTTAGATGCTTGTGCTTGAGCAAATGAAGGAATGGCAAGTGTCCAGAACTTCAAGTAGCTTAAGAAATTCTTTGGTTTTAGGGCTGTGAGTGAAACGTACATGAGACGAAGGTAACTAATTATTTTTCAATTCCTTTTTACGTTTTTCAATCATAGCATCAATTTCTAACACTTGATCCTGTTGAAATGACTCATCTACAGTAAAGAGTAACTCCCGTTTTTTAGATGTTCCATTTGGATAAAAATACACTTTTTGTCCAACGTTTAACGAAACACCGCTGTTCGAAAGCGGATTCAAGTTTGGATTCATAACACTCGGAATCACCAAAGGAATCGACTTCAAGGATCCATTATGAAAGGTGAAGTGTATGTTTTGTGAATAAAGCGATGAAGTAGATTGAATCAATAAAATGAGAAAGGGGAGTGTGAGTGTTTTCATGAAGTGTTTTTTTAACTAACACCCACTGTAGCACTTTTGTTTATTTTCATTTTTTCAGGTAATCGGAAAGTTCCTTCGTAAATAACGTTGCACCATTCTGCTGTAAATGTGAAGGATCGTAAAAGTAGTTTGAGTCTGAGTATGCCTTTTGTTCTTGATTGTACACGAAAATGTTTGCTGACTTAGGCGTCACTTCTTGTACACGTT
>JAHENC010000011.1 GCA_024643365.1 Crocinitomicaceae bacterium
CATTGAAGAACAGCTTGGCCATGGCGCCGATGACGCGTTCTCGTGCTGATTTTAATGGCGTTGTTGGTCCATCAACCGTTCTTTACTACAAACAAAGATCCAGCGCAGGACTCATTATCTCCGAGGCGATAAACATTTCCAAGCAAGCAACGGGAAGTCCAATGACACCTGGTATTTACACGGAAGAGCAAATTGCCGCATGGGAAAAAGTAACGGATTCAGTACATCAAGAAGGTGGAGCGATTTACGCACAGCTTTGGCATACGGGTCGTGTTGGACATTCACTCGTGAAGAATGGCGAATTGCCGGTTGCTCCCTCCCCTATTGCCATTGAAGGACAACAGCATTTTACGATGGAAGGAATGAAGGATTATGAAACTCCGCGTGAATTAAGTACGGATGAAGTGAAGTCCATTATTCAGGAGTACAAACAAGCAGCGATTAACGCGATGGAAGCTGGATTTGACGGGGTTGAACTTCACGCCGCGTTTGGCTATTTGCCGAATCAATTCTTGGTTGAAAGTTCAAATCAACGTACAGATGAATACGGTGGTTCCATCGAAAATAGAAGTCGATTTGTCCTAGAAGTAATGGAAGCAATGGTAGAAGCGCTTGGTGCGGATAAAGTTGGAATCAAACTTTCACCAAGTATTCCCTACAACAGCATCATTGATAGTGATCCAACTTCGTTGTACAAACATTTACTAGGTGAATTAGACAAATTACCTTTAGCCTACGTTCAGTTAATGAATGCCATGTTCCCAACGGATAACCTTCCACAATATCCTAGGGATGTTATGGGTGTTTTTAGTCCAGCATCAAAACATACAATCATTGCCAATGGTGGATATACACGTAAATCCGGAGAAGCTGAATTAGAAAAAGGAAGTGCATCGATGATTTCTTACGGATCTTTGTTTATCTCCAATCCAGACCTGCCAAAACGTTTTGAAGTCAATGCTTCATTGAACGAACCTGATAGAGCAACGATGTACGGTGGACAAGACCAAGGATACATTGATTATCCAACGTTAGACTAGGAAAAGCAATTTTTGGATAGCTTTTTCATCGAGGAGCCCGGGTCGATAACCTTCGTTTTAATCCATTTAAAAGCTAACAAGAGATCTGATTTTAAACTTTTTTATATTTTTAACACATAAATTAAAATAACAATGAACACAAAAAAAATCACTTATTGGGTACTAACAGGATTGGTATCTTTCGTTTTTATAGCTAGTGCTATTGGGAAATTGACTGCAAATGCAGAAGCACTAAAGATGGGGGAAGAATTTGGATTAAACTCATCGATGTATTTAACGATCGGATTGATCGAACTGCTTTCTGTCATTCTTTTCATCATCCCTAGAACCGGTATTATTGGTACCTTACTCCTTGCAGCGTATATGGGTGGAGCAATTGCTACGCATTTGGAACATGGACAATCCGTAATTGCCCCTTGTGTAATCCAAGCAGTCTTATGGTTGGTCGCAGTTTATCGCTTCCCTGAATTAAGAACAAGAATTTTAACTAAACAAGACTGAGTTTTAAAAGATTGTCAGATGAAAACACCATTCAATATATACCTCTATATCGGTTTTATCCTTCTTGGTTCTTACCAAGCACTAATGAACAAAGATTATATGCAAGCTGTAGCTTCCTTTGGAATCGGACTCGCATTTGATCCTTTCGATCAACAACAAAAATGGAATGAGCGTCCGACATGGCAAAAGTTCGTTTTGTACCTTCATTTGGCTGTTGTAGCAGGTCTTTTTGGTCTCACAGTCGGGTTGAATGATAAGTAAACAAGATTGAATTCCTAAAATAAAAATCAGAACAGCCGATCAGTAATGATCGGCTTTTTTATGAGAGAAAAACATGGATGTTTTTGTTCGACCCGCAAGAAAACTTACATTTTATTATCTAAGATAAAACAGAGCGACTTTGCTCATCAAATTTATCTTCAGATATGACCCGTTTTTTCTTGATTATTCTACTTTGTCCAGTTCTTCTATTCGCTCAAAACAACACCCAGGTCATTCGCGGGAATATCACTGATAAATGGACGCAGTCCCCTATTCCATCAGTGATGATTCAGATTTCAACTTTGGAATTAACCGTTTATTCCGATTCTTTAGGGAATTACGCGTTCGAAGGTCTTAAACCAGACCGCTATGAGTTAAAAGTCTCTGCGGAAGCATACAAATCGACTTCGATACCGAACGTAATTGTGACTTCAGGAAAAGAAGTAATTGTGGATATTTCGTTAGAAGAGAAATTTCAACAAATGAAGGATGTCAACGTGAAAGTTGTGAATAAAAGTGGTGCCAATAATAAATTGGCTAGTGTTAGCGTACGCACTTTTTCGATGGAGGAAGTCAATCGCTATGCAGGTGGAAGAAACGATCCAGCGCGTTTAGCCGCGAATTTCGCAGGTGTCAGTGCCCCAGACGATAGTCGTAACGACATTGTCATTCGCGGAAATTCCCCTGTAGGAGTTCTTTGGCGAATAGACGGAATGAATGTTACGAATCCGAATCACTTTGCATCTGTGGGTACAACAGGTGGATCTGTGAGTGCTTTAAATACGAACTTGCTGAAGACTTCTGACTTTTTCACGTCAGCTTTTCCGGCTGAATATGGTAATGCCACCGCAGGTGTCTTCGATCTTGGACTTCGAAATGGAAACACAAAAAAACGAGAAACAACTATTCAGGCAGGAGTCATCACAGGACTAGAGCTTACTACGGAAGGACCATTCAGTAAGAAAAGTTCGGCGTCCTATTTGGTTGGTTACCGTTATTCCCTTGCAGGAATTGCCCAAGCGATGGGTGTGAATATTGGCACAACGGCCACTCCCTCCTATCAGGATTTGTCCTTTAAATTATCAAGTGGAACAACGAAATTCGGGAAGTTTTCCGCATTTGGAATCCTTGCTTCAAGTACCATAAACATTGGAGGTGGTTCTGCGAATACGTTATATGGAAATGGCAATAAAGTAGATTTTTCTAGCAAGATTGGACTTGGTGGAATCAATCATTTTAAGCAGATCAATGCAAAATCAAACATCACATCAACTTTGGGTATCAATTATTCTGAAAGTAAGCAAACGGCTTATGATGTGGATCACATGAACGACAGTAGCTTTGTTCGGGAAATCAGCAATACAGCTAAGAAAACGTATTTCTTGAGCAGTAGTTATCAGTTGAAAATCAATTCGCGCTTGTTTTTTAAATTGGGCCTACAAGATGAAATCATTGGATTGGATCTGTACTACCAAACTAAAAACAATGTCTTTGAACCAGAGAAAATCATTTGGGATTACAACAGTGGAACGAATTTAGCACAAGCATTTGCGCATTTGAAGTACCAAGTGACGGAAAAATTAACGATCAATACGGGAATCCATTCCCAATATTTCTTTTTGAATGGATCAAAATCCTTGGAGCCACGCTTAGGAATGATCTATTCCTTGAATGCTAAAAGCTCCATCAATTTAGGTTATGGGCTACATGCCCAAATGCAACCAATCAATGTATATTTCTTGCAGAAAATAGACCTGAGCGGAAATATCAATTACAAAAATAAAAACTTGGATTTCACTAAAAGTCATCACTTTGTTTTGGCTTACAATTTTCAGCCAGCAAATGATTGGAGGATAAAGTCAGAAGTTTATTATCAAGCACTCTTCAACGTTCCGATTAACGCGTATTCAAGTGCTTACTCCATGTTGAATACCGGTGCGACCTTCAAAACAGATTTAACGGATAGTTTGGTAAATAACGGAACAGGAACCAATTATGGAATTGAACTAACACTTGAGAAGTTCTTTAGTAAGGGCTATTACGGATTGTTTACCTCTTCTCTTTATAATTCAACGTATGTTGCGAGTGATGGTGTTGAACGCAAAACATCGTTCAATGGGAAATACGTCGTTAATGTACTTGGAGGAAAGGAATGGAAAATTGGCCAGGATAAACGAAATCGTTTTTCAGTCGATGTGAAATTTACCAATGCTGGCGGTAGAGCCTACACACCGATTGATTTGACTGCTTCCATCGCAACTGGACACGAAGTATTATCAACGGATGTCAATTCAGGAAATTACGCCATCTATTACCGCTTGGATGTAAAAGCTGGATTTACTCTAAATAGCGCCAGTCGTAAAATTGCACAAACCCTTTCCTTGGATTTACAGAATGTTACCAATCATAAAAACATTTTCTCGGAAAGCTATGATGGTCAATCAAAAACCATTCGAAGTACTTACCAATTGGGATTTTTCCCTAATATTGTTTACAAAGTTCAGTTTTAGGAAAGAACGCTCCAAATTTAAAATAAAGAGGAATGAAACAATTATTGGCTTTGATGTACATTTTGATTTTCAGTATCGCTGGACGAAGTCAAACGACTGAGAACATTGAAATGCTTTTTCCAAAAGGAAAGTCCAAAGCATTGATTTTAAGTTATGATGATGGATGTGTGCAAGATCGACAGCTAGTTAAGTTGATGAATAAATACGACTTAATCGGCACCTTTCATTTAAATGCCAATAAACTTGGGACAGCAAATTATTTGGTAAAGGATGAAATCAAGAAACTATTCAAAGGACATGAAGTTTCTGTACATACCTTTAATCATCCCGGATTAACGCGTTTATCCGTCGAAGAAATTCAATTTGAAATCGTAGAGGACCGCGAAGAATTGGAACGATTAGTCGCTTATCCTGTTCGTGGAATGGCCTATCCATTTGGTGATCATAACGATACTGTGGTTGATGTTATTTCGAAATTAGGCATTCAATACGCGCGAACAGTAAACGACACCTACGGATTCGAAATTCCTGAAAACTTTTTAAAATGGCATCCAACCATGCATCAATTTTCAAAAGCGTATTGGAAACCCAATGATCCTATTCAGGATTCCATCGAAATGACCTTGTTTTACAAGACCATTGATTCGTTTTTACAAACGAAGAACCTGGCCGTTCTCGATATATGGGGGCATTCTTGGGAAATGGGCGGTGATTCAAAGAAATGGGCTGAAACAGAGCGTTTTTTCAAGTATTTATCGGCTCATTCCGATGTCTATTATTGCAAACAAATCGATTTAGTTGACTACATTCAAGCCTATAAAAACCTACGCTTTTCGATGAATAACACGATGGTGTTTAATCCAAGTTCATTAATGGTTTTCTTTCGTTACAATAAGGTCATGCATTTCGTTGGACCGGGAGAAACAATCCGCTTATAACGCTAAGTTTGTTCGTGTAGACTTAACTATTTATTTTCTCAACGACGTGATGAATAATAAAATCCACGTTCTTCACAAAAACGAACGACATGGTTGTTATTCAGTTGTCCGTTTTCTACAAGTCCATTCTTCACAATCATTATGGCCATTAGTTTCTTTACTGGAAAGGTACCTGTTTCACACTTTGACTGTTCTTCATTGTTAAAAGTTACCGACAGGTAAGTAAAGTTTTGATATTTAGTGCCTTCAGAAGTGTGTATTTTTTTCGTGCCCGTTGATTGGCTAAAGTAAGCTAATGGTTGGTGATCAATGTTATACAGGTTATAAGAAGCCGATAAAAATGGGCTTTCTAAAATAAAAGCAGGTTCACCATTCACAAGTACGATATCTCCATCGATTTTAATTTTTGCTTTTTGTGCTTGACTAATTCCTGCTACACCTAGGAATAAAATAAAAATGAAAAATTTCATGTTGACTGTTTTTTTGATAAAATAACTGAAAAAAAGTGGGTTTTACAAATATCGAAAACACGTTCATTTTTCGCTTAATTTCGTGCAATGGAAACCGAAGGACAAATTCAACAATTCATTATGCAGCAAGAGATTGCCAAGCAACAAGATTTGGTCGCCTTGCATGAGCTCATGCGAAGCATCCTTCCTGCCGGAAAATTATGGATGGAAGACGGTAAAAATGAAGAAGGAAAAGTGGTGACGAATCCAACGATTGGCTATGGACAGCAAATCATGTTATTGGCCAAGGGAAAATCCCGCGAGATGTTCCAAATTGGAATCAGCGCAAACACAAGTGGAATTTCGATTTACTTAATTGGCATTCGAAATAAATTAGACCTTGCACAACAATTTGGTCTAAAACTCGGCAAAGCGAAGGTAAGTGGCTATTGCATTAAATTCAAGCAACTTTCTGATTTGAACCTGGCTGTTCTAGAAGAGGCCATTCGATTGGGCATTCAACTAACGAACGATTGAAAAAATCAATCTCTTTTCCCTTTGAAATAAGCGTACATCGCCATCGCGTGTCCATGCCCCAATTCGTATTCTTCTTTTAACCAATTGGTAATTTCGGTCGCTTTGACTCCCGTAGTTAATCCTCCGTTCGTTAAAAACCCCTTTTCTTCGGCTTTTTGTACAAATGCTTTTGGATTGAGTCCGGTTTTTGCTTCGATGTTGTCTAAGTATGCTTGAAATGACATGTTTTGTAATTAACTAATTTATATCCCTCAAAATTAAACAAGTTCATGAATAATGTTTTTAGCTTTGACTAAAAAAGATGAACATTACAGCGGTTATATTAACGATAAAAGACGGAGTCGATTTAGCTCAATTAGGAGAAGTATTGAAACACGAACAAGAAACAGTAAAAGTTTGGAAAGAACAAGGAATTATCCACGACATCTACTTGCGTCAAGGTAGAAAGGGCGCTGTAATCATGTTTCCTGAAATGGATGAAGCTGCCGTTCAAGCATTAATTGAAACCCTTCCACTCTATCCGTATTTCAAACCAGCTGAATTTTTAGGATTAATTAAAAACTAGAACTAGTTCTTAATCAAACCTAAAAGAAATCTTATGGATAAATTATTGTATTTTTAATCGACAATTTCAACCGGTGTTTTTCAATTCATTCGATTACTTACTTTTCTTCCCTACGGTATTTTTACTGTATTGGTTTGTGTTTCAACGAAACCTACTAATACAAAATTCCTTTATTTTAATCGCTAGTTATGTTTTTTCGGCTGGTGGAGTTGGGAATTTACGGGATTATTGTTTTTGAGTACGCTAATTGATTTTTCCTTTGGATTCTTAGTGGCTTCTCCGGATCGAAAGAAGGCGAAACTCTTTTTAATCCTGAGTATTGTCAATAATTTAGGATTATTAGCGCTTTTTAAATACTACAATTTCTTCGCGGAGCAGATTCAAACGGGCTTTGCAAAAATTGGATGGGAATGTCATCCAGTCCTTCTGAATGTAGCTCTTCCCATCGGAATTTCCTTCTACACCTTTCATGGGATGTCCTATGTCTTTGATATTTACCGTGGACAGCAAAAGCCCACGAAAAACTTCATCGATTATGCAGTGTTTGTGAGCTTCTTCCCATTGCTTGTTGCAGGTCCAATTGAACGGGCAAATCACCTACTTCCTCAAGTTCAAAAGAAACGAAGTTTTTCAGATCTTCAGTGGATTGAAGGTGCACGCTTAATCCTTTGGGGACTTTTCAAAAAAGTGGTCATTGCAGATAGCTTGGCAGTCATAGCCAATCAAGTTTTTAGTGATTTCGGGAATCAAAGTTCCTTCATGTTAATTCTTGGAGCGATTGCCTTCAGTTTCCAGATTTACGGAGATTTTAGTGGTTACTCAGATATCGCTATTGGTTCTGCGAAATTGCTCGGATTTGAGTTGTTATCCAACTTTAAATTCCCTTATTTTTCTAGGAACATCGCTGAATTTTGGAGGAGATGGCATGTTTCATTATCCAGTTGGTTTAGAGATTATTTATACATTCCATTGGGAGGTTCAAAATTAGGAACGTCAAAAGCTCTTAGAAATACATTGATCATTTTTCTTGTGAGTGGATTTTGGCATGGAGCAAGCTGGAATTTTATCATTTGGGGATTTATTCACGCTTGTTTCTTTTTACCACTGTTATTATTGCGTCAAAATCGAAAATATACAACCGAAACGATTGCCGAAAATCGGAACATCCCAAGTGTTAAAGAAATTGTTCAAGTGCTCTTTACTTTTTCTTTGGTAACGCTAGCTTGGATTTTCTTTCGTCAAACAGATAGCCAATTGGCCATCGATTACGTGAAGCGCATAGCCGTGAATGCGTTTGAGAATCCCGAGCAATTCAAAACATGGCCAAAAGTGGATGCAGGTATCTTTTGGATTATTCCATTTGTCGTCTATGATTGGATCAATCGTCGAAATGAGCGTGTAGTTCGCTTTCCGCGTCTATTGATTTTACGTTGGGTGATGTATGTGCTTATGATCTTTTTCATCTTTCTTTTCTCAAACCGGGATGTGGCCTTTATTTATTTTCAATTTTAGTGATGAGTCAAGTTAAATTCCTTCAGAAAATCGCACTCCTCCTGGTCATTTGTTTCGTGGTTGATCGGCTATTGATTTTCCTAATTGACCGAAAAATTGAAGCGAATTTCGATTGGCGAATGGAAAAGGCCATGGAAGGAAATGTGGAGGCGGATATCCTGATTGTCGGATCCTCACGCGGCGCTCGAGGAATCATTGCATCGAATATTACAAAAAGCACTGGACAATCTTGTTTTAACTTTTGTTATCCCGGATCCAATTTGATTTTCCACGAATTTGTACTGAATACTTTTTTGAAATTCAATCACAAACCCAAAACGGTCGTTCTTTCCATCGATGATGATTTTGCCTTTAAAGAAAGTCCGTGGTTGAGTTTTAGAAACAATGCATTGTATGCATTAACCAAGTACGATTACATCAACGAGGAATTAATTGGACAAATGGAAAATCATCCATTATCTCGTTATTTCAATATCGCACGTTTGCGAAAAATTCATTTAGATTTTGGTCCGCCGGAATTAGAGGATACCGATATTCTTTGGAAATGTGGTTCAATGCCCATTCCTTTTAAAAACAAAAATATCACCTTTGGTCCGCCTGACACGACGGCAATTTGCTACGATTCATCCACAGAAAACACGTGGTACATGGATGCGTATCATCGAATTATTGAAAAATGTGCCAAACTCGGTATTGAAGTATTCGTGGTGCTTCCGCCGAATTACCGTCCCTTGAATCCCGCATTTCTCAAACGTGTACAAGAAGTGACGCCTAAGTCAGCAAACATTTTCGTGTACAATCAAGAACAAAAGGCATACTCAGACTCAAACTACTTTTACGATCCTTCACATTTACAGCAGAATGGTGCAAC